>NZ_JODT01000009.1 GCF_000720835.1 Streptomyces achromogenes subsp. achromogenes
CGTCCGTCCTTACCCCCGCCCCCCGCCCCCGCCGAACACAGCCATGCGCTGCTCGGAGTCGGCGGCGAGACGCCGACCCGGATCCGCGACCCCGACCCCCGACCCGGACCCACCTCTCCTGGCTCATGGGCCGGGCAGGGCCCCAGGACCGGGACCGGAGCAGCGGGGGAGGCCTGCGAGACTGGCGGGTATGGACATCGCCCGCAGGAACAACGTGACCGTCACCGGCAACCCGCAGGGGCGGACGGTGATGCTGGCTCACGGGTTCGGCTGCGATCAGAACATGTGGCGGCTGACACTGCCCGCCCTGGTCGATGACTACCGAGTGGTGCTGTTCGACTACGTCGGCTCGGGCCGCTCGGACGCGACCGCGTTCTCGGAGGAGCGTTACGCCTCGCTGGCCGGTTACGCCCAGGACGTGGTCGAGGTGTGCGAGGCGCTCGAGCTGCGCGACGCGGTGTTCGTGGGCCACTCCGTCAGCGCGATGATCGGCGTGCTGGCGGCCGACATGGCGCCGGAGCGGATCGGGGCGCAGGTGATGGTCGCCCCGTCCCCGCGGTACATCGACGACGAGGGCTACCACGGTGGCTTCAGCGCCGACGACATCGACGAACTGCTGGCCTCGCTGGAGGCGAACTATCTGGGCTGGTCGGCGGCGATGGCTCCGCTGATCATGGGCAACGCCGACCGGCCGGAACTGGGCGAGGAACTGAAGAACAGCTTCTGCGCCACCGATCCGGACATGGCGCGCGTCTTCGCCCGGACGACGTTCCTGTCGGACTCCCGGGACGACCTGAAGCGTGTGCGGGTGCCGACCCTGATCCTGGAGTGCACCGAGGACGTGATCGCTCCCCGGGAGGTGGGCGCCTTCGTCCACCGGGCGATCCCCGGCTCGACGCTGGTCACGCTGGACGCCACCGGGCACTGCCCGCATCTGTCCGCGCCCGAGGCCACCAACCAGGCGATCATGGAGTTCCTGGCGGCGCTGCGATGATGTGCCGCACCGGCCGGCAACCCGATCCCTACGAGGCCGGCGACGAGAAATCCTCCAGCAACGCCGCCTTCGCCGCGCTGCTGGAGGACAGCGCCGAGGAACTGTACGAGAGCGCACCGTGCGGGTACCTGTCCACACTGATGGACGGCACCATCGCGAAGATCAACGCCACGCTGCTGGGCTGGCTCGGTACCGAGCGGGAGGCGGTGGTGGGGCGGAAACGATTCACCGACCTGCTGACCGTGGGCGGCAAGCTCTATCACGAGACGCACTTCGCACCGCTGCTGCGGATGCAGGGCGAGATCAGCGGCATCGCGCTGGAGCTCAAACAGGCAGACGGCGGCCGGATACCGGTGCTGGTCTCCTCCGTGATCAAACGCGGCGACACCGGCGAGCCGCTGCTGATCCGCACCACCGTCTTCGACGCCCGGGACCGCCGCGCCTACGAGGAAGAGCTGCTACGCCGCCGTCAAGCGGCCGAGAAGGCACGCAGGCAGGCGGAGGAGACGCGTAGGCAGGCCGAGGAGGCACGCAAGCAGGCGGAGGAGGCGCGCAGGCAGGCCGAGGCCGACCGCGCCCGGTTGCAGGACGCCCTCGCCGTGCTCCAGCAGTCGCTGCTGCCCGACACCCTCCCGGAGGTACCCGGGCTGGAGACGGCCGCCTACTACCACACCGCCCATCCCGACCGGCTCGGCGGCGACTTCTACGACGTCTTCCGCATCGACGGCGAACGCTTCGGCTTCTTCCTCGGCGATGTGTGCGGCAAGGGCCCCCAGGCCGCCGCGCTCACCTCGCTGACCCGCTACACCCTGCGCGCCGCCGCGCTGCACGACCCCGACCCCGTCTCCGTGCTGACCACCCTCAACAAGGTGCTCCACGAACGCTACGCGGGCAGCGGCGACCCGCGTTACTGCACCGCCGTCTTCGGCACCCTGGAGCCCGGACCCGGTACCGGGCAGGTCGCCGTCCATCTGGCCTCCGGCGGGCACCCCCCGGTCATCACCGTGCGGGCCGACGGCACCGCCGGCTTCCTGCCCACCCCCGGTGGCCTCCTCGTCGGCATCCTGCCCTCCGCGCGCTTCACCGCCGCCACGACCGTGCTCGGCCCCGGCGACGTGCTCCTGCTCTACACCGACGGCATCACCGAGGCCCGTACCGGCGAGGACCGCACCAGCCTGTACGGGGACGAGGCGCTGCTCGCCTGCGTCGCCGGCCATGCCGGTAAGCCCCCGCAAGCCGTGGTCGAGGCCCTGACCGGCGTGCTGCACGGCTTCGGCGACGGCCTCGACGACGACACCGCGCTGCTCGCCCTCGGCGTCCCGGCGCCCGACCCCCAGACGAGAAGCATCCGATGAGCGCACTGAAGATCACCACCCGAGACGCCGCCGCCGGTCCCGTTGTGGAGATGTCCGGCGCGCTCGACTACGACACCGCCCCGCGACTCCAGGCGCTGCTCGCCACCCTCACCCTCCGGCCGGGCCAGCGCCTCGTCCTGGACCTGGGCGGCGTGGAGTTCTGCGACTCCAGCGGCATCACGGCCCTCATCGCCGCCCACCATCACGCGCGAGCCGCCCGGGCGGACGTGGCTCTCGCCGCCGTGCCGCCCCGTGTCCTGCGCACCCTGCGCATCGTCGGCCTCGACCAAATTTTCGCCCTTCACCCCGGCGGTGACAGCCTTTCCCCCTCCGAGGACGGCGCGGGATGACCGGGCGACGGCGTTCGCGCCCGTCCTCGGCGGTGCCGGCCCCACCGTCGTGATCCGTACTCGTTCCGTACTCCTGGTTCCGTACTCCTCGTCCCGTACTCATCCCCCTTGTGCTCCCTCCGAGGCGAGGGGCGGTTGAAAGCACATGGTGACGTCCTTGCCGCGGGGACAGCGGCGGACCTGCCAGTCGTCGGCGAGGGCGTCGACCAGGAGCAGCCCGCGCCCCCCGAGGGCGCCGTGATCCGCGTGGCGTTGCTCGGGCAGCCGAGGCGAGGCGTCGTGCACCGTCACGTGCAGGCAGTGCTCGTCCCAGGTCAGGATGAGCTGTGCGGCGCTGTGGGCGTGGACATGGGCGTTGGTGACCAGTTCCGAGACGGCCAGTACGACCGAGTCCACCAGCGTCGGAGCCGTCCGTTCCCAGCCGAGCGCGGCCATGTGCGCACGGGTCCAGTCCCTGGCTTCCTTCACTCCGGCGCTCAGCGGCAACGAGCGCGCCCACCCGACAGCCCTCATGGACGATTCGTCCGCCATGGTTCCTCCTTCAGCCGACCGACAGTTCCCTGTCCCGTCTGCCCCGGTACGCGGCAACCCAACGTGATGCGGCGGTGATGCTCCGTAGGCCGTCGTGTGGCGTGGCCGACACTCGGCCCGCCCTGGATTGCCCGGCCCGATCAGGGGTATGCGCGTGAGGCGTGACGTAGCGGAGGCGGTGCGGATGGTACGGGCTTTGGTGGGCGAGGACGGAATGACGGCCCACTCGGATGACGCGGTGCTCAGTGCCGCGGTGGCTCTGGACGGGCAGGGTGCCTGCATCGCCAGGGCCCGCCACACGGCTGCCGGGTTCCTGACCCGCATGCGCTCCGAGCACGGTGTCGCGGTGTCCCAGCGGGCCGTGGAGGTCACGCAGTTGGTGGTGAGCGAGCTGGTCACCAACGCGCGGAAGTACGCCGCCGGGCCGATCCTGATGAATCTGCGGATCGTCGGCGATCTGCTGGAGCTCCAGGTGTGGGACTCCGACCCGGTGCTGCCGGTGGCCCGCGCCGCCGATGTGGGCCGGGTGGGGCAGCACGGCCTGGAGATCGTCATGGCCCTCTGCCAGAGCTTCGAAGCGATGCGGGAGCCGGTCGGCAAGCGCATCACCGTCCGCCTGGCCCTGACGGACCACCCACTCGGCGACGGCGCCGGCGCCTGGACCGGCAGGTGAGCGACCGGCGAACTCGACCGGCGCTCACCCGCGCACCGTAAGCCGCCACCTCGCCGTAACCGGGCCGCGGCTCCAGCCGCCTGCCCGCGCCAACCGGCCTGCGCCCGCTCGCCCGAACCGGCCGGCGCCTGCTCGCCCGAACCGGCCGGCGCCTGCTCGCGTCAGCCGGCCTCCGCCTGGCCCGCCCGGACCGGCCTCCGCCTGCCCGCGCCTGCTCGCCCGAGCCGGCCTCCGCCTGCCCGCCCGAACCGGCCTCCGCCGTCGGCTCTTCCTCGAACCGGCCCCGCCCGTCGGCTCTTCACGGCCGACGCCGTCGCGTGCGGCCCCGTACGAATGTTTCGACGGCCAAAGCGACTCGTGCGAGAAGTATTGACGCCGTTCACCGCTTCCTTAATTCTTCAGGTGGCCGACATTGCGGCCGATGTTCGATATCACGAACAACCCATATGTCATGCGCACGCCAAGCGCAGCACGCCCAACGGCCTCCCCAAGGTTGAGGAAGTCCCCATGAACAGAGGAAGTTTCAGCCGCAGGCACCCCTCCGCGGTGCTCGCCGCCGTGGTCGCCGCCCTGACCGCGTTGGCGGCGCTGCTCGTGGCCACCCCGGCCCAGGCGGCGAGCAGCGGCGCCCTGCGCGGTGTCGGTTCGAACCGGTGTCTGGACGTGCCGGGCGCGAGCCAGACCGACGGTACGGCCTTGCAGCTCTACGACTGCTGGGGCGGGACCAACCAGCAGTGGACGCTGACGGACGCCAAGCAGCTGACCGTATACGGCAACAAGTGCCTGGACGTCCCGGGCCACGCCACCACCTCCGGTACCCGGGTGCAGATATGGACCTGTGCCGGCGGCGCCAACCAGCAGTGGCAGGTGAAGTCCGACGGCACGGTCGTCGGCACGGAGTCCGGACTGTGCCTGGAGGCCGCGGGCGCCGGTACGGCCAACGGCACGGCGGTGCAGATCGGTACGTGCAACGGCGGCAGCAACCAGAAGTGGACCGGGCTGACCGGGACCCCGCCGACGGACGGATCGTGCGCGCTTCCGTCGACGTACCGGTGGTCGTCCACGGGCGCCCTGGCGCAGCCGGCGAACGGCTGGGCGGCGCTGAAGGACTTCACCAACGTGACGTACAACGGCAAGCACCTGGTCTACGCGTCGAACGTGTCGGGATCGTCCTACGGCTCGATGGCGTTCAGCCCCTTCACGAACTGGTCGGACATGGCGTCGGCCCGCCAGACCGGGATGAGCCAGTCCGCGGTGGCGCCCACGCTGTTCTACTTCGCGCCCAAGAACATCTGGGTGCTGGCGTACCAGTGGGGTGCGTGGCCCTTCATCTACCGGACGTCGAGCGACCCCACCAACCCCAACGGCTGGTCCGCCCCGCAGCCGCTGTTCACCGGAAGCCTGCCCGAGTCCGGCACCGGCCCGATCGACCAGACCCTGATCGCCGACGACCAGAACATGTACCTGTTCTTCGCCGGTGACAACGGCAAGATCTACCGGGCGAGCATGCCGATCGGCAACTTCCCCGGCAACTTCGGCTCGTCCTACACGACCGTCATGAGCGACACCACGAAGAACCTCTTCGAGGCGCCGCAGGTGTACAAGGTCAAGGGCCAGAACCAGTACCTGATGATCGTCGAAGCCCGGGGTGCGAACGAGCAGCGTTACTTCCGCTCCTTCACCGCCACCAGCCTGAACGGGTCCTGGACCCCGCAGGCCGCCACCGAGAGCAACCCCTTCGCGGGCAAGGCCAACAGCGGCGCCGGATGGACCAACGACATCAGCCACGGCGACCTGGTCCGCGACAACCCCGACCAGACCATGACCATCGACCCCTGCAACCTGCAGCTGCTCTACCAGGGCAAGTCCCCCAGCGCGAGCGGCCCCTACGACCAGCTGCCGTGGCGCCCGGGTGTCCTCACCCTCCAGCGCTGACCCTCCCGGCACGGGCGGCACAGCCCGCTGACCGGCTCTCCCCGCTTCGAGGAACCCCGGCCGTCCAGCACGGCCGGGGTTCCTCTCATCAGGTGGTCATCCGGGGGCGGTTGCTGCGGTCGTCGTTCTCCGGGGTGCGCTCCCGGTCCTTCCGCTTGGGGACGCCGACCGGCGGCTCCTGGTGCTGGTAGATGCCGATGGGCTTCGGCACCAGCTTCTGCTTGTTCTCGGTCACCTTCGCGCGGGTGCGCACCACGGCGTACAGGCCGGCGTCCGTGGCGGCGCCCGTCTTGTACTGCTCGTACTGCTCGGGGGTGAGGTACTTGGCCTTGAAGACCTCGAGCACGGCCTGCGCGTCGAGCCCGCCCTTCACCACGACCTCCTGGGACGCCTTGGCGAAGTTCTCCGCGCTGCCGCCGCCCCCGTTGAAGACGGCCGCGAGCTGCTCCGGGTCGGTGGTGTCGTAGACCCTGCCCTCCTCGACCCTGACCCCGTCGGGCAGCTTCACCTTGGCGATGCGCGACTCGTTCTCCGCGGCCCAGGCAGCGGCCGTCTTGAGGCTGCGGGTGAAGGAGACCCAGGACGACTTGACCTTCGCCCTGCTGCCGGCGCGGATGTGGTCGGCGGCGGACTTCTCGGGGTCGTGGCCGACCGGCGGGCGCAGGCCGTTGCGCAGGGGCAGCTCCTCGGGGCGGAGCGTGCGGTAGAAGACGCTGGGGTCCTCGCTCTCCGACTCGCCCTCGGACTCCGGGTGGACGTCCCGGTAGCGGGGCATGATGGCGCGCAGCGCCCGCTCGGACAGCCTGTCCTGCTCGTCGGGGTGCGCGGCGCGCAGGCGGTCCAGTTCCTTGGTCTTCTTGGCCCGCAGCAACTGGGCCGCGAGCGCCACACGTTCGTCGGGGGAGAGGCCGCCGCTCTCCACGGACTGCTTGGTGCGCGGGTCGGTCACGGCGGTCCGCTGCACCATGAGGGAGCGGGCCCGGACGGCCGCGGCGTTGCCCGCGGTGCGCTGGAGATGGAGCAGCCCCCCGGGGCCCGGCGGGAGGGAGCCCGGCCGCGGTCCGTGCGCGGGCGCCTGCCGCTCGGCGTCCCGTGCGCGTTGCTGTGCTCGATGTCCCTGGGCGTACATACACCGCTCCTTTGCCAGGTCAGCTCCCGCGCAGCGTATCGGGCCCTGCAGGGTCCGGCCATCGCCTCGGCCCCTTCACCTCGGCCGGAGGCGCCTCGGTCGGGGTGCCGCGGCCGGGGGTACGTCGCGGCGTCGTCCGCGTCATGTCACGAACGTGTCTTGAGCGCGAGCGCGAGGCAACGGGGGCGACCCGACCGCCTATCAATGAGGGCAGAAGGCCACACGGGCGAACAGCCGCCCGGATCACTCGCCAGCAGAGGACGGACACCAGCATGCGCACTCGGAAGATCTCGGCACTGACCCTCACCGCCGTCGCCCTCGGCCTGGCCCTGACGGCATGCGGCAACGACGACGACGCCAAGACGACCCCTTCCGCTTCCGCTTCTGCTTCCGCTTCGGCGAACGACTCGTCGGCCACGCCCACGAGCACCCCGGGGTCCGGCAGCACGGAAGGCACGTCGTCGGACACGTCCGCCAAGCCCGACACGGCCGGCAGCAAGTCGTCGGGCACGTCCGGCGCGTCCGGCACCGCGGAAGGCAAGTCGTCGGGGGCGCCCGCCAAGGCCGCGATGAAGTGCACGGACAAGATCAACTACGCCGGTGACCCGCGTTCCAACGCCGAGATCAACTCCATCGGCGAGCAGACCGGCACGTGTCCGCCGGTGCAGAAGCCGGCGTCCGACGACAAGAAGTGCACGGACAAGATCAACTACGCGGGCGACGTGCGTTCCAACGCCGAGATCAACTCCATCGGCGAGGAGACGGGCACGTGCCCCCCGGTCAAGCGCAAGTGACCAACGCGTAGAGGGGGCCGGCACCCACGGGCGCCGGCCCCCTCTCGCATCCCTCCCGCTACTTCTTGCGGCGGCAGACCAGCCACAGCAGCAGCGTCGCGCCGCCCGCGAGCAGCAGCGTGCGGTTGTCGCGGGTCAAGCGTGCGGCGACGGCGGCGGTCTGCCGTACCGGCTCGGGGGCCTTCTCCTGCAACAGCCGGCCCGCCAACTCGGCCTTGATGGCGGCCTGTTCCTTCACTTCGGCGGCCTGCTCCCGCACCTCGGCGGCCTTCTCCTTGGCGCGGGCCTTGACGTCCGTCTTCGCCGCGAGCGCCTCGACCGTCTCACCCAGTTCCTGGCGGGTCTGCTCGACCTGCTCGCGCAGTTCCTCCGGGCCGGACGCGGTGGGCTCGTCGTGGGGCGGCTGGGTCATCGGTGCGCACTCTCCTTGATCTCGGCCACATCGGCCTTGACGTTCCGAATCGTCTGCTCCGGTGTGGGCGGCGCCGCCTCGGCGAACTCCTTCTTCCCGGTCAGCGCCATCACCCCGGCGATCACACCGAGCACGGCGGTGACGATCAGGGCCGCCGCCCACACCGGCAGCGTTACGGCCAGCGCCGCGATCACGGTGGCGACCAGGGCCTGGAGTGTCAGGAACCCGAACAGCCCGGCGCCGCCGAACAGTCCGCCGCCCTTGCCGTAACGCCTGCCTTTCTCCTTCATCTCCGCCTGCGCCAGCCGCAGCTCGCCCCGCACCAGCTCCGTCAGCTGCTGCGAGGCACGCTGGACCAGCTCGCCCACCGGTTCGGTTCCGTGCGCCTGACGGCCTGCCTCGTAGTGGGGCTGCGTACGGGACACGGCGATCACCTTCCAGACCTGATGTGCGTGGCATGCGGAACTTCCGTCGTGCCACGCGGGTACCCAGGTCCGCGCGGTTCACCATCCCTTCATCGGCGCCGGTCAGGGGGCTACGACGTCCAGCTCGGCCCACACCGTCTTGCCGGACGGCGGATACGGCTCCGTGTCCCACCGGTCGGCGAGCGCGGCCACGAGGAGCAGACCACGGCCCGACTCCGCCTCCTCCGGCCGGTCCGTCGAGGCGGGTGCGGGGAGCCGGTCGCCGCGCGCGTCACTGACGGCGACGCGGAGGGTTCCGGCGGTGACATCGAGGCCGAGGACGAGCCGGAAGCTGCGTCCCCGCACCCGGCCGTGCACGGCGGCGTTGGCCGCGAGTTCGGCGACGATGTGCTCCGCGCGGTCGATGACGTTCGGTGACAGTCCCCACGCGTGCAACTCTCCGACGGCGAGCAGCCGGGCCAGGCGGGCGCCCCGGCGCGTGGAGGACAGCAGCTGGGAGAACGAATGTACGGTGGTGCCGGGGAGTTGGGGTGGTGTCGTGGGGGTCATGGGACCACCGTGGCGGGCGCGCGCGACGTTGTTCCAGAGGCCCGCCCCGTACGCTGTGTCAGCGTACGGGCACTTTCTGTGGACAGTACGCGATCCCTGCCGTCACGCTGGGTGCTGTCGAGCGCGGGGGACGCAGCACGGAACGTACGCACCTGGAGGTGGCCGCGGATGACACACGGCGGCGCGAGCGAGAACGACGACGACCTGACGGCCTGCGAGGTGGAGCGGGAACCCGATCCCTCCGACAGCCTGCGGACGTTCGGGGCGGTCGTCCAGGCCCTGCGCGAGCACGCGGGACTGGGCAGGGAGGAGTTCGGACGACAGGTCCAGTTCTCGAAACACACCGTGGAGTCCGTGGAGTTGGGCAGGCGCATGCCCGACGACTCCTTCGTGGAACGGGCGGAGGAGGCGACGGGCAACACGGGCGCGCTCCGCAAGGCCGCGAAGTATCTGACGCGGGGAGAGGCGGGACTGGCGGCGTGGTTCCGACGCTGGGCCAAGCTGGAGAAGGTCGCGGTGAGCCTGAGCACGTATGAGTGCCGGTTGGTGCCGGGGCTGTTGCAGTCGGAGGGGTATGCGCGGGCGGTGTTCGAGGGAACCGTTCCCGTGGCGCCGGACGATCAGTTGGAAGAATTCATGGCCACGCGGATGGAGCGGCAGCGGATGCTGTTCGAGCGGCCGACGACGCCGTTCCACTTCATTGTCGAGGAGCACGTGTTCCGACGGAAGTTCGGGGAGACCGCGCAGATGCGGGAGCTTCTCGACCATGTGCTGGAGTTGAGCGCGCCGCGGAACGTAACTCTGCAGGTCGTCCCGTTGGAGGCCGAGTTGCATGCCTGTCTGGACGGGCCTGTGCGGCTTCTGGAGACTTCGAAGGGGCAGCGGTTCGCCTACTCCGAAGGACAGCAGAATGGTCGGCTGATCTCGGACGCGAAAGAGGTGAGACTCCTCTACCAGCGTTATGACACACTGCGGTCGCAGGCCCTGAACCCCACACTCTCACGGGGTCTGTTGGAGCAACTGCGAGGAGAGCTATGAGCACGACGGAACTCGCCTGGTTCAAGTCCAGCCACAGCGGTAGTCAGGGCGATGACTGCGTTGAAGTTGCCGTCACGGAGCAGGCCGTGCATGTACGTGACTCCAAGGACGTCACGCGCTCGGACTTCGCCGTCGGCCGGGACGGCTGGGCGCGGTTCGTGCGGTACGCGGCCGGGGACTGAAGCGTGGGGGAGGCGTGCCGTCCGTGACGGTACGCCTCCGCCGGCTGGCTGGTCAGCGTTCGAGGAGAGCGATGCGGATGGCTCGTTCGACGTGCGCGGCGGTGTTGGCGTGGCCCGCGGCGTTGGGGTGGACCAGGGTGACGCGCTTGCTGATGGCACCGCAGTTCAGTTTGCCGACCTTTGCGGGCCAGTAGTCCTCGGCGTCGCCGCAGATTCCCTCGACCCACTTGGTGCCCGCGGGCTGGCAGGCGTCGTGGCCCACGCTGGAGGAGTAGACGTCGGCGTAGCGGTCACCGAAGAACGACGTAACGCGCTGGATCGTGCTGTTCAACGGCTTGAGGACGCTCTCCCGCAGCCAGTCGATGTCGGCGTGCTTGATCGCGCTCAGTTCGGTGAGCAGGAGCCGGTTGCAGGCACTGCCCTCCTCCGGCAGGACGGCCGGATAGCCGACGGTGATCACCTTGGCGTTGGGCGCTGCCTCGTGCACCTTGGCCAGCATTTCGACGTACTCGTCCTGGACCCTGGCGAGCTTCTCCTCGATGCTTTCCTCCCCCTCGGGAGGGCTCGTGTAGTACTCCCGGCAGGTCTTGCCGAGCGTCGCGCCCAGTTCGAGGCACTTGAGGAGCATGCCGCCGAAGGGCAGGCTGTTGCCGCCGACGCCGATGGTGACGATGTCGGTGTCGTCGTTGAGCTTCGCCCGCTTGATCTGCGGGTCCACTTCTTTCCAGCCGGCGGCGGGGGGCTGGACCGGGCTGATCGGCGTCTGCTTGGTGTCGGCGATGTCGGTGATGACGGCGGCGCCGCAGCTCACGTTGGTCAGGTGGACGAACTTGCCCGGCGGGAACTCCTCGAGCTCCCGCTCGACCAGGCCGGGGTAGGCGTCGCTGGTGCGGTCACAGCCGTCCCGCGACGCACCGCCGAGCGGGGGCTGCGGGGTTCCGACGAACACGCCGGCGGTGTACGAGTCACCCAGCGCGGCCCACTCGTACTGATCGGCCGCGCCGGCGGAGCCCGAGGGCGCGAGCGCGGACACCGCCAGCGTGAGCCCCACGGCCAGCGCGCCTGTCCGCAGGCGGGATACGGGGCGCCGCATGGCTTTTCCGGAATGGGCCGACCGGACTGCCGAGGCGAGGGCGGCCAGTCGACCCAAAGGTGCCGAACGCATGCACGATCTCCGTTCACATAGAGTAGTCACGCAGCTACAAGTCAAAGGTAGGGGGGTGCACGCGATGGACGGATGGGGGCGCTGCGTAAACCACCCGAGTGTGTGAGGTTGATGTTCACTCAGTCCAGGGTGGCCAACGCGCCGGCTATCAGGGCACGTGCTGCCGCTCCCCGTGCGGCCCCTTGCGCAAGCCGGTCAAAGGCTCGGGCATACAGTTCGACCTGGCTGGGCTGTGTGAGGGCGGAAGCGGCATCCAGCGTGTCCGCGTGCACCCTGGTGTCGTCGAAGATCGTGAAGGTCGGCATGGGCCACACAGTCCGTTGCTCGGAGAACGGCACGATGCCTACGGCGACGTTCTGAAGATCCATGACGCCGAGCAGGTGGCCAAGTTGCGCCGCCATGGTCTCGGCGCTGCACAGCCGGTACCGCAACACCGACTCCTCCAGTACGAACGAGAACCGCCGGGCGGCGTTGTTCAGCACCTGGTTACGCCTCATGCGGGCGGCGACCGCATCACTCACGTCGTCCGGTGTTCCCCGGAAGCCTGCGATGGAGGACAAAAGGGCGGTGGCGTATCCGGGTGTCTGGAGGAATCCGGGGATCACGTCAGAAACGTAGACACGGAACATCTTCGTCTGCTGGTACAGGTCGACCACTGACTCTTGCAGGCGACGGAGACCGCTCCGCTGGAGTCGCTTCCACTGCACGTAAGCGTCGGCGGACTGCCTGTTGGCGGCGATCAAGTCTGGGATTTGAGCTTCAGCGGCACAGGCTTGGCACCACGCTGTGATGTCGGAGTCAGAGGGAGGTGTCCTGGCGTTCTCGATCCTTGACGACTTCGACTCCGACCAACCACACCTGACGGCCAGCTCCCGCCCGCTGATCCCGGCATCCTTCCGAATCTCCCGGAGGCGGCCGGCGAGGAGTTCGCGGGCCTTTTGGACGCTTGAGGAGGGATGAGGAGGCATGGAGCTGGCTTTCGTCAGATCTTGTACAGGTGGTGCGGCGTCGCTCGCTCCCAGACTGCTTCGAAGGCAGTGGAACACAGCTTCACGGTTGCCGGGTCCGCCGTGATTTCGTCCTCGACCACCACGCCGTCACCAGAGAAGTGGTGCACTCTGAGCAACGCGCCGTCGAACAGCCAGAAGTCATTACCCGGCAGGGGGATATCTGTGGCCCGTCGCCGTGGCATCCATCGAACCTCCTCGCCCGCCGTGATGTTGGCGTGGGTGACGTAGTGCTCCCAGCGGATGTACTCCGATACGGGCTCGGAGACGACCCGGGCCCGGCGGATGGATACACCCCTGGCCACCGTATCTGCGATCAACTGGTCATAGGGATGCCACCAGGACTCGCGGTCCACCCAGTTGATGCGCTCACCCCGCTTCCACGCCTCGAACCGGTCCGTCGGGGCGTAACAGTCACGCAGTTCCAGATGGACGGCAGAGCGGTCACACTGGCCAAGCAGCTCAGCGAAGCCGGGCACGCTCGACGACATCACACGCCTCCCTGATCATCGGGATCATCCGGGCCGGAATCCTGACGATTGCTTCACTGTCAGGCACCGGACCGTTCGCGGGACTGCTTGCCTCGCACTCCGCCTGAATTTCAGTGCCCGTCTTCCACCCCTGCAACAAGATTTCCTGGCTTTCCGCGTCCGCCCACACGGTGGGGCAGTGGTCCCGGTCTGTGTCGGGGTCGATCCCAATGAACTCTACGGCCATATCGGGCCTCCCTGCAGTAGGTGCTTGCTCGGGCTCGCACCAGCTTGGTTGAACTGCGGAGATGCCGTCAATACCGGGGCCTGCTGGAAAAATTGGCGTGCAAGCTCATGCAAGTTCGTAGAACCCTGGACGCATCGCCTCCTAACGTCCTGCCTCGAGCAGATGAGCCAGGGAGGAAGCAATGTCGCAGAAGTCGCAGGGCTACCCGCTCCGGGTATCACGACTCGGGGAACACCTGGAGTTCCGAGCAGGCCGTATTGACACCGACGATCTCCCGCCTGCGATGACGGACGCGTGGCCTCCTTGCGAGTGTCGGCGCTGTACCCATTCCGGTGAACGCTCCAGGACCTGAAGCGTGCTCCATTCCCTTGAACTCCCGCCCGAACGGGCGGCGGCGGTCAGTCATGGCCGCGTTCAGTTGAGCAGGAAGGTGCAGTGATGCAGAACGGAAGCGACCTGTACGCGCTCGACATCAGCGGGGCCTCCTTCGTGAAGGCGTGCGGGGGCAGTACTCACCCGGACGGCGAGGCGTGCGTGACCCTGGCCCGGATCGGTGAGGACACCTGGGCCCTGGGCGACAGCAAGCGGCCGGACGCGCAGCCGCTGCGGTTCACCACGGAGGAGCTGGACGCGGCCGGGATCGACCCGGCGCGCTTCGGCCTGAGCGTCTGATCCTCCCCCTCCCGTCAGCCGGGCCGGGTCCATGCCCCGTCCCCGGGTCCGGCCCGGCCGACACCTTGCGAACAGGAACGACTGGTGCACCACCACGGCTACCTATGGGTCGGACCGAAGGAGCGCTTCGACAACGAGGCCCTACGGCGTCCCCCACACCCCGAGCCGCCACCGGCTCCCGTGGCCCATGAGGACGTGAAGACGGAGCAACTGCTCAAGCGCTACCGGGAAGTGGCGGCCGAGTTCCCGACATCCGATCTGCCACCGATCGAGACGGCGTACTGGCTCATCAAGCCCCGTTCCCTGGTCCGTGGTAGCTGGGATGAGGCCAAGGAAGCGGCGGCATGGATCGGGGAACGGCTGGCCGAGTACGCGCCCCGGTTCGCCTCCGAGCGCGACCGGGACACCACCCGCCTGGCCCAAGTGGCCAACGCCACCGCCGAGCGGCTGGAGTCCGGCACAGATGTGTCACTGGGCTTCTACCTCGAACGCCCTACCTACCTGTCCCTGGCGGTTGTGGCGTGTTCCCCGAACCGCGCCCGGACGTCCTGCGCATGGCGTCGCGGTGGTGGCCCTCAGCAGGGTCCGGCGGCTGATCCGCCCGAAACCGGGCGTGGGGGTGGGGGACATGGTCGCTCCTTTCGCACCGCCGGCCGCGTCGGCGCCGGGGCCTCGCGGCCGGCGGGCAGTGGGTGGGGGCGGGCTCGGTGACGGGTCAGGGGCGGGCGGAGTGCGGCGCCGTTTCCGTGCTCCGGTCGCCGGCCGCCGTACCGGCCGGCAGCAGCGGGCATGTCGCGCGGTACTTCGAGACGCCGGACGGGTCGGCCAACGCCGGGCACAGGAACGGGGTGTAGCGGCTGTCCTGGTCCACGAACGTCTTCAGCCAGGGGATGAGGATCCGCATCTCCAGCGTGTTGGGCCGGGTGGCGAAGAGGTGGTTCGCCCCGGTGAGCTGGAGGTAGGCGCTCTCGGTCGTGGCCGGCAGGGCGGCGGCCAGGCCGTCCAGGTACGAGGGGGTGACCGTGGTGTCCGCAGTGCCGCCCATGATCATGGTCGGTACCCGGTCGGCCGTCGGGCTGCCGGAGGGCTTGAACGGCGCCAGACCGACGGCGGCCTTCAGCGACGGCCGCCGCTCGGCCGCCACCAGCGCCCCGCCCCCGCCCATGGAGTGGCCCACCACCGACAGCCGGGCGGGGTCCACGCGGTCGCGCACCGGGCTCTTCTGGGTGAGGTAGTCCAGCGCGGCCAGCAGCTGCGCGCCCCGGGCGGTGTCGTAGTCGGTGCGGCTGTTGGTCTCGACGCCGATCACGACGAAGCCGAACGAGGCCAGCCAGTGCCCCATCCACGCCTCCTCGTCGGCGAAGCGCGCGGTGTAGCCGGGCACGATCGCGACCGCACCCCAGGTGCCCAGGCCGGTGTCGGTCGGGTAGTAGATCGTGCCGCCGTTGAAGCCGTTGCCGGGCGGCACGCTCAGCTGTGCGGTGGCGAACGTTCCCCGGCTGGCCGAGACGCTGGCGAGCGTGGGGTCCGGGCCCCGCTGGTACGGGCTGCCGGCCGGTGCCGGCGCCTGGACGCGGGCGGCCGTCGCCGGCGGCGTGGGGTGCGGGGTTCCGGCGGCCGACGCCGTCGTCGTCAGGGCGGAGGCGAGCAGTCCGAGGAGCGCCGCCGACAGGACGGCGGTCCGCCGCCACGGCCCGCGGGCCGGCCGGGCGGCGGCCCCGGATTCGCCTGACGCGTGGTGATGTGCGTGTGCAACGGGCATGAAGGCGAGCCTCCTTGACCGACACGGGAGCATCTGGTGGGCGAGGCATGCGCACGGGGTGTGGCCCGAAGGTGCTGTGTGAACGCTCCCGGAAGGCGGGGGTGAGGGGTGGTGGGGGGCGAGCGGGCGCGAGCCGGCGTACGGGAGCCCGGGGGTCGCGTTCTGGACCCACGGGGAGCGCTCCCGCGCGGAAAATCCCCGGCGCTTCCCGCAGTGTCCCTACGCCCCTCCCGGCTGTCAATCAGGATGCAAAAGAAAGAAACGGATCCGAACATTGCCGAACATGAACCCCGTCGGAATCCTTGACCGGGCATCGGACCGTCCCTAACCTCACACGCCGTGGGAGCGTTCCCATTCCCGCGTGAACGCGCATTGCCGACCGCGCGCCCCCCACCCACGGAGGTCATCGTGACCGACGCACACCCGCCTGCCCCCACCCCCCGGCGGTCCCGGAGCACGAGACACCGGCTGACCGTCGGCCTCTTCGCCGCCGCACTGGCCGCCACCGCGCTCGCCGGACTCCCGCGGACCGCGCACGCGGCCACCGCGCGGCAGGTGGAACGCCTGGACCGGGGCCTCACCAGCGTCCACACCAGCAGTGGCAACCTGGTGTCCTGGCGCTGGCTCGCCACCGACCCCGGCGACGTGGCGTTCAACGTCTACCGAGGCGGCACCAAGCTCAACTCCTCGCCCGTGACCGCCTCTACGAACTACTTCGACTCCGGGGCCCCCGACTCCGCCGACTACACGGTCCGCGCCGTGGTGGGCGGCACCGAGCAGCCCGCCTCTGAGCACGCCCTCCAGTTCCGGCCCGGCTATCTCGACGTACCGATCTCCCCGCCGGCCGGCGGCACCACCCCGGACGGAGTGGCGTACACCTACGAGGCCAATGACGCCAGTGCGGGCGACCTCGACGGGGACGGCCGGCTCGACCTGGTCCTGAAGTGGCAGCCGACCAACGCCAAGGACAACTCCCAGTCCGGCTACACCGGCAACACCTACGTCGACGGCATACGGCTGGACGGCACCCGCCTGTGGCGGATCGACCTGGGCCGCAACATCCGCTCCGGCGCGCACTACACACAGTTCCAGGTGTACGACTACGACGGCGACGGCAAGGCCGAGGTGGCGATGAAGACCGCCGACGGCACCCGGGACGGCACCGGCGCGGTCATCGGCGACGCCTCCGCCGACCACCGCAACTCCAGCGGCTACATCCTGTCCGGCCCCGAGTACCTGACGATGTTCAACGGGCAGACCGGCAAGGCGATGCAGACCGTCGACTACGTCCCCGCCCGGGGCACGGTCTCCTCCTGGGGCGACTCCTACGGCAACCGCGTCGACCGCTTCCTCGCCGGCACCGCCTACCTGGACGGTGCCCGCCCCTCCCTGATCATGGCGCGCGGCTACTACACCCGTACCGTCATCGCCGCCTGGGACTGGCGGGGGGGGCAGTTCACCCGCCGCTGGACCTTCGACACCAACTCCTCCACCAACTCCGGCAAGGGGTACGACGGTCAGGGCAACCACGCGCTGTCCGTCGCCGACGTGGACGCCGACGGCAAGGACGAGATCGTCTACGGCGCGATGACCGTGGACGACAACGGCGCCGGGCTGTGGACCACCCGCATGGGCCACGGCGACGCGGCACACCTCGGCGACCTCGACCCCTCCCGGCCGGGCCTGGAGTACTTCAAGGTCGACGAGGAGTCGGGCAAGCCGGGCTCCTGGATGGCCGACGCCCGCACCGGGCAGATCCTGTGGCAGACGGCCTCCGGCTCCGACAACGGCCGGGGTGTCGCCGGTGACATCTACGCCGGCAGCCCGGGCGCCGAGGCGTGGTCGGCCTCCGACACCACCCTGCGCTCGGCGGCCGGCGCCTCCCTCGGCCGGGAACCCTCCAGCATCAACTTCCTGTCCTGGTGGGACGGCGACACCGTCCGCGAACTCCTCGACGGCACCCACATCGACAAGTACGGCACCTCCGGCGACACCCGGCTGCTGACCGGCTCCGGTGTCGCCTCCAACAACGGCACCAAGTCCACGCCCGCGCTGTCCGGGGACATCCTCGGCGACTGGCGCGAGGAGGTCGTCTGGCGGACCGCCGACAACCGCGCCCTGCGGATCTACTCGACGCCGTACCAGACCGGCACCAGGATCACCACCCTGCTTCACGACACCCAGTACCGGACGGCGCTGGCCTGGCAGAATACGGCGTACAACCAGCCGCCGCACCCCAGCTTCTTCCTCGGCGCCGACATGCCCGTCGCACCGCGCCCCAGCGTCTACACGCCCTGAGGGCAGAGGGGAACCAGGGGAGACTTCCCGCTCGCGGCGCCCGCCTCGTCATCCGACGAGGCGGGCGTGCTCGCGGTACCCGGTCAGCCGGCCTCGCGCAGGGGGTGGACGGCGCCGGTGAGGGAGCCGTCGTTCTGCTCGTAGTGGGAGAGGGCGAGGCCGAGACCGAAGAACGTGGGCGCCCATTCGCCGACGAAGAGGCCCCAGCGGTCGGCGCGGGCCAGGCCGGTGCCGGGTTCCAGCTTGAGGGAGCCGGCCCAGCTGGCGACGGTGAGACCGATGGAGGCGAAGGCGGCCAGGTAGGCGTGTTCGCTCTTGACGCCCATGTCATGCATCTTCTTGACGATCATCAGGCGACTCCGTTCCTTGAGGGTCCCTGCTGGAGTAACCCTCATCAGGCCGTCCTATTCATCCCATATGGGAGATTTGTCTTCGTCGCTGAACGTCACCGCGGTGGTGACCGGGGTGCCGCAGGTGTGCGGGAGGTGGGTGGCGGGTCCTGGGGGAATGCGTCGACCCCGCGGCCGTTCATGATCTTTTTTCGTGACCCTCCGTGGTTCCGGTACTTGAAGTGATCCAGAAACAGTTCAACCGTTGCCCGGGAGTATCTCCCTCGTGTACGTTTCAATCGATCACGCAGAATACTGGCCGGATTTGGCCTGCGCGGCGCCCTCCGGGGGGAGTTGCACGGTGGCGCGGGCAAACGGTTCGGTATAGGGGGAGGCGTACACGCATGTCTGCACGATGTCTTGAGTACGTGCAGAATCCCTGTGACCGATGTACGGCGATGCCGGCGACGCTCTGAGGCCCGGCTCCGCACCGTACGGTCCCAGCGGTTCTTTCCGGCGACCGATTCACTGAACGAGCGCCGTTTCCGATCTTTTCACGGCTGCCCGAAGGCGGCCGAGCCCGCCACTCAACGCGCATTCCGCATGCCCGATGTCGTGGACGTGTTACGCGCGTCGATTCCACCTGCCCTATTTCAAGGCTCTCAACTTGACGAATTCCAGGTTCGAAGGATGATGGCGAAACCAGCGGGGTCCGGAGAATTGTCCCTGTCAGAAATGCTGCGCGCGGCCACCGCCGCCCAGCCCGACCGGACTGCCGTCTCCTGTGGCACGGAGCGGCTCTCCTTTCAGCAGCTCAGCGAGCGCAGCGAGCACATGGCCGCCCACCTGCGGCAGCTCGGTGTGGGGGCGAACGACCCCGTCGGCATCTTCATGGAGCCGTCCGTCGACCTCATGGCGAGCGTCTGGGGCGTCCTGCACGCGGGCGCCGCGTACCTGCCGCTGTCGCCGGAGTACCCGGACGAGCGGGTGCGCTACATGATCGCGGACTCGCGGACCAGGGTCGTCCTGACCGCGGAGTCCCTGGTGTCCCGGCTGGCCGCGATGACACCGCCGGGGACGCGGATCGTCACCGTCGCCGACAGCCTGGTCCAACCGGAACAGCCGGCCGCCCCCGGGACCCCCGTACCGTCGGCGTCCCCGCCCGCGCGGGGCGACACCCTCGCGTACGTGATCTACACCTCGGGCAGCACCGGCAACCCGAAGGGCATCGGCATCGAACACCACAGCATCGTCAGCCAGATGCGGTGGCTGTCCGAGGAACAGGGCCTGGACGAGCGCAGGACCGTGCTGCAGAAGACGCCGCTGAGCTTCGACGCCGCCCAGTGGGAGATCCTCGCGCCGGCCTGCGGCAGCAGCGTGGTGATGAGCGAGCCGGGCCGCTACGCCGACCCCGACGGGCTCATCGACCTGATCGTGGCGCACCGGGTCACCACCCTGCAGGGCGTGCCGACGCTGCTCCAGGCGCTGGTCGACACCGGCCGGCTGTCCGACTGCGCCTCGCTCACCCACGTCTTCAGCGGCGGCGAGGCGCTCACCCGGACCCTGGCGGTCGAACTGCTCGACGCCTTGCCGCGGATCGACCTGGTGAACCTCTACGGTCCGAGCGAGTGCACCATCAACGCGTCGGCCCACACCGTGGACCGCCGTACCGTCCACGAGGGCCCCGACCACATCTCCATCGGCCGGCCCGTCCGGGGCATGAGCTTCCACATCCTCGACGCGGCGCGCCGCCCCGTGGCTCCCGGTGAAACCGGTGAACTCCACATCTCGGGCGTCCAGTTGGCCCGCGGCTACCTCAACAATCCCCGGCTGACGGCGGAGCGGTTCATCGCCAACCCGTTCGCCACGGACCCGGCGTCCGCCCGGCTGTACCGCACCGGCGACCTGGCCCGCTGGAACGGCGACGGCACCGTGCAGTTCCTCGGCCGCACCGACAGCCAGGTCAAGCTGCGCGGCTTCCGGGTCGAACTGGACGAGATCAAGGTGTCCATCGAGAAGCACGAGTGGGTGAAGCGGGCCGCCGTCCTGGTCCGGGACGACACCCGGGTCGGCGCCAACCTCATCGCCTTCGTGGAGCTCGACCCGCGGCGCGCCGCGCTGATGGACCAGGGCAACCACGGCGCTCACCACCAGTCGAAGCGCAGCAGGCTGCAACTCAAGGCCCAGCTCGCCAACCTGGGGGTGCGTCAGGACGAGGGCGCGGCGGCCGTCGAGCTGCCGGGGCGCGCGGCCACGGCCGGCCAGCGGCGCACGGTGTTCGCCCGCAAGACCTACCGGTTCTTCGAGGGCGGCGAGATCACCCGCGCCGACCTGCTGGCCCTGCTCGCCCGGCCGGCCGGGCAACCTGCCGCGCACCGGGACCCGGCCACCCTGAGCCTGCCCGAACTGGGCACCCTGCTGCGCTACTTCGGGCAGTTCTCCAGCGGCGAACGGCTGCTGCCCAAGTACGGGTACGCCTCCCCGGGCTCGCTGTACGCCACCCAGCTCTACCTGGAGCTGTCCGGCGTCGCGGGCCTCGAACCGGGCTTCTACTACTACCACCCGGTCGAGCACCGCCTCGTACTGATCAGCCCCGCCACGGCCGGCGAGCCCCGGCTGCGGGCCCACTTCGTCGGACGCCACTCGGCCATCGAGCCCGTCTACCGCAACAACATCCGGGAAGTCCTCCAGTTCGAAGCCGGCCACATGGTCGGCCTGTTCGACCACGTCCTCCCCGAGTACGGGCTGCGCGTCAACCCCGGCCCGGTCACGCCCGGCATCAAGGACGTCCTGCGCTGCCCGGACGAGGACCACCACCTCGCGACGTACGTCGTGGAGTCGGCGGCGGCCCCGGCCGTCACCAGCCCGGTCGAGCTGTACGTGCAGGCCCACCCCGACCGGGTCGCGGACCTGCCCGGCGGCCAGTACCGGTACGACGGCGCCGAGTTGACGCACGTGTCCGACGACCTGGTCCGCAAGCAGGACGTCATCGCCATCAACCAGGAGGTGTACGACCGGGCGAGCTTCGGGATCAGCCTCATCGGCCACGCCCCCGAACCCTGGCAGCGCTACGTCGACCTCGGCCGGGAACTCCAGCGCCTGCAGATGAACGGCCTCGACGTGGGGCTGATGTCGTCCGGGTACAGCTCCGAGACCGGCAACCCGCTGCCGTCCGCCCGGCGCATCGCGGACCTCGTCGGCCTGGGCCCCGGCACGGCCTCCTACTTCGCCGTCGGCGGCCGCATCAGCACCGGACAGCGGCTCAGCGAGGGCATGAAGGAGGACTCCGTCCACATGCGGGGCCCGGCCGAGATCGTCAAGGACAACCTCGCCGAGAACCTGCCCCCGTACATGGTGCCCAACCGGGTCACCGTGCTGGACGCCTTCCCGCTCACCCCGAACGGCAAGGTCGACCACCAGGCCCTGCGCGAGCTGGACAAGGCGGCCGTCGACGACACGCAGGCACCGGTCGTCCCGCCGCGCACCCCCACCGAGGAGGCCATCGCCGCGCTGTGGGCCACGGTGCTCCGGCAGGAGCGCGTCTCGATCCGGGACAACTTCTTCGCCGCCGGAGGACATTCGCTGACCGCGGTGAACCTCGTCGGGCGGATCAACCGGGAACTCGGCAGCTCGCTGCCGCTCCAGGTGCTGTTCGACGCGCCGACCATCGCCGAACTGGCCCGGCGTGTCGACCGCGAGCCCGCGACCGCGCTGCCCCGGCTGGTGCGGCTGCGCGCCGGGGACGGCGCCCGGCCCGTCTTCTGCTGGCCCGGGCTCGGCGGCTACCCCATGAGCCTGCGGCTGCTGGCGGGCCGGCTGGACCTGGACCGCCCGTTCCTCGGGGTGCAGGCCCACGGCATCAACGCCGGCGAGGTGCCGTACCCGACGTTCGAGGAGATGGTCGCCCACGACATCGAACTCGTCCGCAAGGCCCAGCCGGCCGGCCCGTACACCCTGTGGGGCTACTCCTTCGGGGCCCGGGTCGCCTTCGAGGTCGCCCACCAGCTGGAGCGCGCCGGCGAACAGGTGGACGAGCTGATCCTGATCGCGCCCGGCAAGCCGCCCGTGGAGGTCCGCGGCGAACGGCCGGCCGGGGCGCCGGCGGGCTTCTCGGACCCCGCCTTCGTCCCGATCCTCTACTCGGTGTTCGCCGGGAACCTGGAGCCGTCGGCGGTCGAGGCGTGCCTGGCCGCGACCCGGGACGAGGACTCCTTCGTCGACTTCGTCCGCGGCCGGTTCGAGCACCTGGACCGTGACCTGGTGCGCCGGATCACCGGCGTGGTGCGCCGCACCTTCCCCTTCGAGTACGCCCCGGGCGAACTGGCCCGGCGCGGCCTCGACGCGCCGATCACAGTGCTCCGGGCCCGGGGCGACCAGGACTCCTTCATCGACTCCACCCCCGCGCTGTCGCGGACGTCCCTGCGGATCAGCCAACTCCGGGCGGACCACTACGAACTGCTGCGCGCGCGGGGCATCGACGAACTCGTCTCCGCGCTCCAGGCCGCCCGCCTCCCCAGAAAGGCCATCGGAGTGCCCCACGTCAGCATCAAGCACTTCCCGAGCACCCTCGCCGCCGACCGGATCTCCGCGCTCGTCGACGCGATCACCAGCGCGGTGGGCACCGCCTTCTCGGTGGACGAGGGCGCCGTCTCGATCGCCCTCGAACCGGTCGCCCAGGATGCCTGGACCGAGCGGGTGTACATACCCGAGATCGTCCAAGGCACCGCCAACCTGGTGAAGGCCCCCAACTACTGACGTCCACCGCGGAGTTCAACGTGCCACCGGAAAGACCAGACACGACATTACGGAGCATCGCATGCGTAGGCTGATCGTCAGGGCGAGGGAGGACCTCTCCGTGATCGTCGCGCGGGACCCGTCGGTCCGCACCCGCGCGGAGGCGCTGCTGCACCCGGCCCTGCCGGCGCTGTGGACCCACCGGCTGGCGCACGCCCTCCACGTCCGCGGGCACCGTCACCTCGCCCGCCTCCTGGCCTACGCGGCCCGCGCGGTGACCGGCGGCATCGAGATCCACCCGGGCGCGCGGCTGGGCCGGCGCGTGTTCATCGACCACGGGGCCGCGGTGGTCATCGGGGAGACGGCCGAGGTCGGCGACGACGTCACGATCTTCCACCAGGTCACACTGGGTTCGGTCGGCTGGTGGCGGGACGGGCGCCGGGCGGCCGGTGCGCGCCGGCACCCGGTCGTGGGCGACCGGGTGGTGCTCGGCACCAACGCGATCGTGCTGGGCCCGGTCACCGTCGGCGACGACGCGCTGATCGGCGCGGGCTCGCTCGTCCTGGGCGACGTGCCCCCGGGCGCCCGTGTGCTGGCCCCCGTCGGCGAGATAGCGCCGCGCCTGACGGCCGCGGACCGCGAGGAGGCGGACGCGCTGTTGCGCGCCCTGGCCACCTCCGGGTGCTGGTGACGTCCGGCCCCGTCCCCCGCCCCGCACGTCGCCCGCCGTTCCCCGCCCCCCCGACCACGCGTCGGCAGCCATCGGAGGCACACATGATTCACGTCGGTGTCGTGGAGAGCAATCTCTCCGGATCCGGCTTCGAGGGCCTGCAGATCATCAAGGAACTCGACTGCCGCGTCACCTTCTTCACCCGCGACCTGGACCGCTACCTGGCGGTGCCGGGCGGACCGGCCTACTTCGAGCAGTACGTCGACGAGATCGTCCACTGCGAGACGAACCTCTACGAGGAACTCCTGCCGCACGTGCAGGAGGCCGGGGCCAAGCACCCCTTCGACGCCTTCCTCACCCTCGCCGAGTACGACGTGGTCGTGGCCGCCCAAGTGGCGGTCCACCTCGGGCTGCCCACGGTCAGCGTCGACGGCGTCGCGACCGCGCGCAACAAGGCGCTGATGCGCCGCCGCTGCGCCGAACTCGGCGTCCCGATACCGGCGTTCCGCACCGTGACCGGCCCCGCCGAGGCGGCGGCGGCCGCGACGGAGCTCGGCCTGCCCTGCGTGGTCAAGCCGGCCGACGAGACCAGCAGCGCCGACGTGCGGCTGGTGGAGACCGCGGAGCAGGCCGCCGAACACGTCGCGCTGATCCAGTCCCGCAAGGAGAACACCCGCGGCCAGGCGCGCTACCACGAGCTGATGGTCGAGGAGTACCTGAGCGGCCCCGAGGTCAGCGTCGAGGTGCTGGCCGACGGCGATCGCTACGAGGTCTTCGGCGTCACCGACAAGTCGGTCGTGGGCCAGGGCTACTTCGTCGAACTGGCCCACACCTTCCCCTCCAGCCTGCCCGAGCCGGTGGTGCGCGCCTGCGGTGACCTGGCCGTCCAAGCGCTGCGCGCGGTCGGCTTCGACCTGGGCATGGCACACGTCGAGATCAAGGTGACCCCGTCCGGACCCCAGCTCATCGAGATCAACCCCCGGCCCGCCGGCGGCAAGATCACCTACCTGGTCGACCGCGCCCTCGGCATCAAGTCCCTGGAGCTGGTGGCCCGGCAGTACCTGGGACAGCCCCTGCCCGCCCGGATCCTGCCCGAGCGGCCGGTCGGCGGCGCCGCCATCCGCTACCTGACCGCGCCACCCGGTCGCGTCGTGTCGGTCGTCGGCCGCGAGCGGGCCGCCGCGCTCCCCGGCGTCGAAGAGGTGGTCGTCAAGCCGAAACCGGGGTCCGTCGTGCGGGAGCTGCGCCGCAACGGCGACCGCGCCGGCCATGTGCTCGTGGTGGCCGACACCGCCGAGTCCGCGGCGCGCACCGCGGAGGCCGCCGCCCAGGAGATCGGCATCCGCACCGAACCGGTGCTGCGGCGTCCCGTCGCGGACTCCCTGGCCGAGCTGATCGGTGGTACGCCGCTGCTGAGGCTGCCGGTCCAACGCGTCGTGGACGGGGTCCCGGACGACGCCGAGGTGCTGGCCAAACTGGAGCTGTTCAACCCCTGGTCCAGCAGCAAGGACCGGGCCGCGCTGTCGATGCTGCGCGGCGCCGAGCAGCGCGGGCTGCTCACCCCGGGCGACGGCACGGTGATCGAGGCGACCTCCGGCAACACCGGCATCTCGCTGGCCGCGCTGGCGGCGGCACGCGGCTACCGCTGCGTCATCGTGCTGCCGGACAACGCCACCCAGGAGCGGGTCGCCATCCTGCGGTCGCTCGGCGCCGAGGTCGTCACGACCCCGCACACCGACGGCTACCAGGCGGCCGTCGACAAGGCCGGGGAACTGCACCGGCAGACCCCCGGCTCGTGGTTCTGCTGCCAGCACGACAACCCGGACAACACCCGCGCCCACTACGAGACGACCGGCCCGGAGATCTGGACCGACGCCGACGGCCGGATCGACGTGTTCGTCTGCGGAGTGGGCACCGGCGGCACCCTCAGCGGCGCGGGACGCTACCTGCGCGAGGCCCACCCCGCGGTGCGCATCGTCGCGGTGGAGCCAGCCGGTTCACCGCTGCTGTCCGGCGGCGAGCCCGGCACGCACACCATCCCCGGCTTCAACGGCGGCTTCATCGCGCCCACCACGGAACGCAACCTCATCGACGAGGTGATCGCGGTCTCCGACGCGGACGCCCTGGACACCACCCGGCGGCTCGCCGCCCGCGCCGGTCTCATGGTCGGGGTCTCGGCCGGGGCCGTCGTCCACGCGGCCGGCGTCCTCGCGGCACGCCCGGAATACCGGGGCCGGCGCATCGTGACCCTGCTGCCCGACACCGGCGAGCGCTACCTCAGTCTGCTCGGCCACGAGGCCGCGGCCGTCCCCGCCGGGGCCGTGGGCGCGGGCGGTGTCCGGTGACGACACCCGCTCCCACCGACGGCCGGCCCCGCCTGCTGATGGTGATGCCGTACCGCCAGTTCGTGCGCAAGGCCCAGGCCGAGGGGTTCTGGGTCGGCGCGGTCTGGGACCCGCGGCTGGAGTCGCCGGAGTACCTCGCCGACGTCCGCGCACGGGCCGACCTGTACGTCGAGACCGACTTCCGGGACCCGGACCTGCTGCGCCGCACCCTGCGCGAGACGGCCCGGGAGCACCGGGCCACGGTGATCTACCACATCGGCCGTGAGGAGACGATGGTCACCGCCCACGAGGTGGCCGAGGAACTGCACGCCGAGCTCAACCCGGCCGCCGCGATCCGCTTCCTCGCCGACAAGCACGCGATGCGCGACCTGCTCGCCCGGCGCGGGCTGTCCCCGGTGTCCTTCGAGGCGGCGCCCACCCGCCGGGAGGTGCCGGGCGCGGTCGGGCGGATCGGCTGCCCGGCCGTCGTCAAACCGGCCGCGCTCGCCGGCAGCCGGGGCGTGTTCCTGTGGCAGGAGCCGCAGGACCGCGCGGCCTGGACGGCGCTCGTCGACGCGTACGACTACGACGGCCCGTTCCTGGTGGAGGAGTACCTGCGGGGCCCCGAGTACAGCGTGGAGACGCTGAGCCGGGACGGCCGCCACCAGGTCGTCGGCATCACCGAGAAGCTGCTGGGACCGCCGCCGCTGTTCGTGGAGGTGGGACACGTCCATCCGGCGCCCCTCCCCGAGGACCGCCGGCGGGCGATCGAGGAGCTCACCACGGAGTTCCTGACGGCGTGCGGCTACCGGTTCGGCCCCGCCCACACCGAGGTCATCTGGACGGAGCGCGGGCCGCGCGTCGTGGAGTCGCAGGCCCGCCTCGGCGGTGACCGCATCCCGCGGCTGGTCGAGCTGGCCACCGGCCTGGACATCGAGCAGGCGATCTTCGCCGCCCTCGCGGACCGGCCGGCCGAGGTCTCCGGGGCGACGGCGACGGCGATCGTGCGGTTCTTCACCTTCCCGCCCGGCCGCGTCGGCGAGATCCGGGGCCTGGAGACGGTCGCCGGCCTGCCGTACGTCGACGAACTGAGCCTCCGGCTGAGCACGGGCGACACGGTGCCGGAGGTCCGCGACTCCAAGAGCCGGCACGGCCACGTCATCGTCTCCGGCGCCACCCCCGAGGAGGCCCGGGCACGGTCCGCGGAGGTGCTCGCCACCCTCGAAGCCGTGGTCGACGGCACGCCCGTCCGGGCGGACGGCCGCACCGGAGTGCTCGGGACGCCCGTATGAGCGCCGCCGGTCACGAGTCCCCCCACGTTCGAAGAAAGGCAGTGACCATGCACTGGCCCACACCCACCAGGAGGTCGCCATGACCACCCAGGCCGCCGACGCACAGGTGGTGTTCGTCGGCTACAACGCGGCCTACCTGCGCGCGATCGACGGGCACGTCCCCAGTGGGTCCGTCGTGGTGATCGAGGAACCCGACATCATCCGCAAGCGCGAACTGCGGGACGCCGCGGACCGGTTCGACTGCCTCGACCGGATCGTCCCCGCGAGCTACCAGCAGTCGGCCGAGGCCCTCGACCTGGCCGCCGAGCTGACGGCCACCCGCCCGGTGGCCGCCGTCGTCCCCGGTCTGGAGTACGCGGTGCCCGCGACGGCCGCGCTGGCCGAGAAGCTGGGGCTGCCGGGAGCGACCGAGGCGGCCGCGCAGGCGCTGCGCGACAAGGTGCGGCTGCGCGAGGTCTCCGGTGCCGGCGGCGTCCGCAATCCGCGCTGGCGCGAGGTGCACGGGCCCGCGGACATCCTGGAGTTCGCCGACGGCGGACCCGTGGTCGTCAAGCCGGCGAACCGGCAGGCGAGCGTGGGCGTGCAACTGCTGGACTCCGTCGACGCGGCGACCGCGGCACAGGCGTGGGAGCGGACCTCGTCCGCCGCCGAGTACGAGCAGGTGCCCGACCGGGAACTGACGTGGCGCTTCCTCGCCGAGGAACGCCTGCGCGGGCCCGAGTACAGCGTCGAGGCGCTGGTGCGCGAGGGCGAGGTCGTCTTCGAGAACGTCACCGCCAAGACCGTCGTCCCCGGGCCCTACCCGGTGGAACAGGGCCACCTGCTGCCCGCTCCGCTCGACCCCGGCACGCGGGGCGCGTTCGGGTCGGCCCTGCGGAAGCTGGTCGCCGCGACCGGCTTCGGCACGGGCATCCTGCACGCCGAGTGGATCCTCACCGAGGAGGGGCCCACGCTGGTCGAATGCGCCGGCCGCTGCCCCGGTGACTACCTGATCGACCTCATCGACCTGGCCTACGGCACCCGCGTCAGACTGACCCTGATCGACCTGCTCGCGGGCCGTCCGGTCACCCTGCCCCGGTCCGCACAGCAGACGTCGGCCATCCGGTTCCTGGCCGCCGAGCCGGGCACCGTCACCGCGATCACCGGCCTGGACGAGGCACAGCGGCTGCCCGGCGTGCACGTCGCGGAGGTGGACGTCGAGGCCGGTCAGCAGGTGCGGGTCTGGGCGTCGTCCTGGGACCGGGCCGGGCATGTCATCGCGACCGGACCGGACGCGGACACCACCCTCCGGCGCGTCCTGGACGCGGACGCCGCCATCCGCATCGCTACCGATTGAGGAAAGAGCATGTCTGCTGTGTGGCAACGCGTCCGCGGCTGGCGCACCTCCATGCCCGGAGGGGCGGTCGGTCTGCGGCTGGCCGTGATGGCGATGATCGACGCGGTGGGCACGGGAGCCTTCCTGGCCGTGTCCGTGCCGTTCATCACCCGGTCGGTCCACCTGTCGGAGGGCAACCTCGGACTCGGCCTGACCCTCTCCGCCGCCGTCGCCCTCGCCACGGCCATCCCGATCGGCGTCCTGGCCGACCGGATCGGGCCGAAGAAGGTGCTGGTCGGGGTGAGCCTGTGGCGCTGCGCCGGCTTCGTGGTCTACCCGCTCGTACAGAACCTGTGGCAGTTCCTGACCGTGGTGTGCCTGCTCGGCCTGGTCGACAAGGCGGCGGCACCGATGGAACAGGCCCTGGTCGGGCAGGTCACGGCGACCGAGGACCGGGTCAGGGTCGTCGCGATCCTGCGGTCGCTGCGCAACGTCGGCTTCACCGTGGGCGCCCTGCTCGGCGGCGTCGGCCTGCTGATCGACACCCGGACCGGATACACCGCGATCCTGCTGGTCAACGCCGCCTCGTTCGCCGTGCTCGGGAGCCTGGCCGCGCGGCTGCCGGTACTCAGCGCCCCGGCGAAGAGCCTGCGCCGGCGCTTCTCGGCCAGTGTGCTGCGGGACGGCTCGTTCCTGTCGTTCACCGGGATCAACGCCGTGCTCACCATGCACATGACCCTGCTGAGCATCGGCGTCCCGCTGTGGATCGTGAAGCACACCGACGTCTCCTCGGCGCTCATCTCCCCCCTGGTGGCGGTCAACACCGTGCTCGCGGTCGCCCTCCAGGTGCGGGCCAGCCGCGACACCGACACCATCGCGGGCGCCGCCCGGGCCCTGGTCCGGGCCGGCATCTCCCTCGCGCTGTGCTGCCTGCTGCTCCTCACGGCACCGAAACTGCCGGTGGTCCTCGCCGTCGTCGTGCTGCTGCTGGCCATGGTCGCGCTGACCGGCGGCGAGCTGTTCCAGTCCGCCGGCGGCTGGGGCGGCTCCTACCTGCTCGCCGCGCCCGGCCAGGAAGGCGTCTACCTGTCGGTGTTCTGGCTCGGCGTGGCCATCCAGCAGATCGCCGCACCGGTCCTGGTCAGCCTGGTCGTCACGACCGGCACCGCGGGCTGGGTCGTGCTGGCCGCGCTGTTCGCCGTCTGCGGCCTCGCCGCCCCGGCCATCGGCCGCTGGGCGCAGGCACGGGCCGACAGCAGGCCCCAGCCGGACCCGACCCCGGCCGAGGCCGCGTAACCACCCCTTGAACCGCCGGCCGCTCGACCGTGTCGGCACTGTGTGATCACCATCTAAGGAGAGACATGTCCGTTCCGCTGTACGTTCCGTCGGGCGAAGGCGAGTTCGTCGACATCCGCGACACCAAGAGGACGTACCTCAAGCTCACCACGGCGGACTCCGACGGCGAGTTCGGCTTCTTCGAGCACCACATGGCGCCGGAGGCGCGCGGTGCCAGCCCGCACATCCACAAGAAGTCCACCGAGATGTTCTACGTGGTCAAGGGCGAGATCGAGTTCACCATCGGTGACCGCAAGGTGGTGGGTGAGCCGGGCGCGTTCGCCTTCGTGCCCAAGGGCGAGCCGCACGGCTTCACCAACCGGGGCAACGAGGACGCCACGCTGCTGATCATGTTCTACCCGATCTACAACCGCGAGGACTACTTCCGCGGCCTGGGACGCCTGACGGCCAACGGGCGCAACCCCAGCCTGGAGGAGCTGCAGGAGCACATGGCGAAGTACGACCAGTTCATGGTCTGACCCGCCGACGGGCGGCAGGGTCCGCCCCGCCGGCCGGCCGCAACGGAACGGGGCCTGGCAGCGTGTCCGCCGCCAGGCCCCGGTGTGCGTCCCGTCGTCAGTCGCCCGTGGTGTTCCGCACCCGGAAGCGCCACTGCAACTCCCGTACCTCCTCGGCGAGTTCCGGCACCGGGCCCGCCACCTCCTGCCCGGGGACGACGTCCCGGACGGACAGCGGGGCCAGGGGCGAGGTGACGGGCACGCCCCACTCGGCCTTCCAGTCCCGGGCCTGCTGGGCGGAGCTCGCGTACACGATGCGGCCCAGTCCGGCCCAGGCGTGGGCGGCCGCGCACATCGGGCAGTGCTCACCCGAGGTGTACACGGTCGCCGTGGCCCGCTCCTCGGGGCTCAGGTGGGTCACCGCCCAGCGGACGAGCTCGAACTCGGGGTGCCGGGTCGGGTCGCCCGTGGTGGACTCGCGGTTGCGGTCCTCGGCGAGGATCTTGCCGTCGGCGCCGACGAGCACCGATCCGAACGGCCAGTCGCCGGCGTCCACCGCCTCCGCGGCCAGCTCGATGCAGCGGCGCAGATAGGGCAGTTCGGCCTCGTCGACGGTGCCGGCCCGGCCGGTGCCGCTCAGGGGAAGGTCGTGGTCGTTGGTGGCCACTGTGACTCCGTCTCTGTGGGGGTGCGGTTACGGCCGGTGCGCGGCCAGGGTGGCCAGGGCCTGCCATGCCTCTTCGGGGTGCAGGGTCTCGTTCGGGTCACCGAGGTACGGGTCGACCAGCACGGTTTCGGAGCCGGCCCGGCGCAGTTCCTCGATGTCCTCGAGAACCTGCTCAAGGGTTCCCGTACCCGCCCGACGATCGGGGTCGTCGATCGGTTTTTCGGTCAGCTGGAGATAGATGCGCGGGGCCAACTCCAGAGCCGGCCGATCGAGTTCCGCCGTGATTTCCCTGATCCGCGGCAGGGCCTCGCGGAACCAGGACATGGTGAACCGCAGGGGATGCCAGGGATAACCCCAACGAACGGCGCGCCGTATGGCGGCATCGCTGTTTCCGCCGACCCAGATCGGGATTTTTCCGCTGCCGTAGTCGGCCTCGTCGTCCCATGCGGTGTGCAGGGTGCGCAAAAGTTCGTCGGTCAGCGCGCCGCGCCGTTCGAACGGGACGTCCAGCGCCGCGAACTCCTCACGCGCCCAGCCGACGCCGACACCGAGGATCAGACGCCCGCCGCTGAGTTGGTGCAGGTTGGCCGCCATGCGAGCGACCAGCAGGGGGTGCCGGTAGGGCGCGATGAGAACCGTCGTGCCCAGGTGGATCCGGGTCGTGATCCCGGCCAGCCAGGCGAGTGTTGTGACAGGTTCGTAAAATGGCGCCGGATATTGTTTCGCCACATCCGATGTGATCGCCACATGGTCGGAGAGCATCAACAGGTCGAAACCCAGCCCCTCCGATGTCTTGGCCCAGCGGGCCAGGTTGTCGGGGGTGGCACCCGGACCGAAGTTGGGAACATTCACGCCTATCCGCATGGGCTCACACTAGCAACTAGGCGCCGCCTACGGGCAGTTGCCGGGCAATCTCATGGCAGCGGAATTCACGGAAAATCGGAGCACTTCACTCACCGGGGAAGAGGATTTCCCGGATTCCGGCTGACGTGCCGTGCGGGACACACCCCAGGACCGCGAGACCACAGTCCGTCAGGGCCGGTTCGACAGGCCACTTGCACAGGAAAAACGCAACTTCGACAGCGTTCGCGGAGGCGGCTACCTTCACCTGGTCTCCGGCGCTTGCCGGCACCCCCCGACCAGGGAGAGACGCATGCCCCACCTTGCCCTGTACACATTCGGCGTCCTGAAGGCACCGCTCGCCGACCCCACACCTCTCACGCACGAGTTCTACGAGATCGGTGCGGCCGTCTACCCGGAGATCGGCCGGCACCCCGGATACCTCGGGCACGCCGAACCGGCGCACGCCGACCGGGGAGTGCTCTTCGGTGCGGACTGGGGCGCGTGGGGGGAGTTCGCCGTACCGGCCTGGTACGACAAGGGCCGTACGCCCGAGACCACCGCCCTGGCCGCGACCCTCTCCCTGTGGACCGGCCTGCGCCCCGCCTGCGACGCCGTCTACACCGGCCTCCACCGCAAGGCCCTGAACAGGCGATACGACTGGTTCGAGCGGACAGCACACCCGAATCACGTGTTCTGGTGGGTCTCCGACGGCGTGATACCCACCTGGCAGGACGGGGTCGCCAGGCTGGAGCACCTCCACCTGCACGGTTCCGCGCCCCACGCCTTCACGTTCCGCCACGCGTTCGCCCCGGACGGAACGCAGGCCGCGCAGGGCGGCGCGGGGAGCGGGCAGCGGACAGGCGGGTGACAGACGGGTGGCGGACGCCCGCCGGGGTGTGCGGGGGCGTCCGCCGGGGTGCCACGGGGCTACATGTTGATCATGTGGCCGGCCAGGCCGTGGATGGCCTCCTTGACCGCTTCGCCGAGCGTCGGGTGCGCGTGCACGTTGCGGGCGACCTCGTGGACCGTCAGATCCCACTGCTGGGCCAGGGTCAGCTCCGGAAGGAGTTCGGTGACCTCGGGGCCGATGAGGTGGGCGCCGAGCAGCTCGCCGTGCGTGCCATCGCTGATGATCTTCACGAAGCCGACGGGGTGACCCAGGCCGTGCGCCTTGCCGTTGGCGGTGAAGGGGAACTTGGCCACCTGGACGTCGAAGCCCCGCTCGCGGGCCTGGGCCTCCGTCCAGCCGAAGCTGGCCACCTGGGGCTGACAGTAGGTCGCCCGCGGAATCATGGTGTAGTCCAGCTCCATGGTCTCCGCGTCCGCGATGGTCTCCGCGGCCACCACGCCCATGGACTCGGCGGCGTGCGCCAGCATCAGCTTGGCGGTGACGTCACCGATCGCGAAGATGTGCGGCACGCTGGTCCGGCACCGGCCGTCGACGTCGATGGCGCCGCGCTCGGTGAGGCGGACCCCGGTGTTCTCCAGGCCGTAGCCCCGTACGTTCGGCGCGAAGCCGATGGCCTGGAGCACCTTGTCGGTCTCCAGGACCCGGCGCTCGCCGTTCTTGTCGACGGTCACCCGGACCTTCGGGCCCGCATCGTCGATGCTCTCCACGGCCGTGCCGGTCAGCACCTCGATGCCGAGCCTGCGGTAGTGCTTCGCCAGCTCCTTGGAGATCTCCTCGTCCTCCAGCGGGACCATCCGGTCGAGGAACTCCACGATGGTGACGTCCACGCCGTAGCTGCGCAGCACATAGGCGAACTCCACACCGATGGCACCGGCGCCCGCGATGACGATGCTGTCCGGCAGCGTCTCGCTGAGGATCTGGCTCTCGTAGGTGACCACCCGGTCCGACAGAGAGGTGCCGGGCAGCAGCCGGGGCGTGGCGCCGGCGGCGATGATGCAGTGGCCGAAGGTCACCGTCTCCGAGTGCCCGTCGGCGTGGGTCACCGTCAGGGTGTGGTCGTCGGTGAAGACACCCCGCCCCTCGAACTGGGTGATGGCGTTCTTCTTCATCAGATAGTGAACGCCCTTGACCCGGCCGTCGGCGACCTTGCGGCTGCGCTCGTGGGCGACCCGGTAGTCCGCGGACACGTGGTCGCCCACGGAGATCCCGTACGCCTTGGCTTCGTTCGTGACGAACTGCACCATCTCGGCGTTGCGCAGCAGTGCCTTGGAGGGGATGCAGCCGACGTTGAGGCAGACACCTCCCCAGTAACGTTCCTCCACCACCGCGGTGGACAGGCCGAGTTGAGCGCTGCGAACCGCCGCGGTGTAGCCGCCGGGGCCCGCTCCTAGAACAACGACATCGAAATGTTGGCTCACAAGAAGTCGATCCTCGTCCGGCTGCGGCTTCCCGCGCAACCTCTTCGGGTACCGGGTGGTCCCGGAGGCACGCCCCCGGGACCACCCCCGGTCAGTTCCCGGCCGCACGCTCCGTACGGCCCTCGAAGGCGGCCAGGATCCGCTCAGCCGCCAAGGTCGCCGTCAACTCGCCCTCCCTGACCCGCCGTTCCAGGTCCGGGGCGGCCGCGCGGACCGCCGGGTCGGCGTGCAGCCGGCCCAGCAGCTCGTCCCGGACCATCGTCCACACCCAGCCGACCTGCTGCTCTAGGCGCCTGTCCGCCAGCCGCCCGGTGCTCTCCAGCAGCCGGCGGTGCTGCTCCAGCCGCTCCCACACCGTGTCCAGACCGGCCCCCTCGCGCGCGCTGCAGTGCAGCACCGGCGGCGTCCAGAAGGCGTCCTTGCCGTGCATCAGCCTGAGCGCGCCCGCCAGTTCCCGGGCCGCGGCCCGCGCGTCCCGCTCGTGCGGGCCGTCCGCCTTGTTCACGGCGATCACGTCGGCCAGCTCCAGGACACCCTTCTTGATGCCCTGCAACTGATCGCCCGTGCGGGCCAGGGTGAGCAGCAGGAAGGAGTCGACCATGTCGGCGACCGCCGTCTCCGACTGGCCCACCCCGACGGTCTCCACCAGGACCACGTCGTAGCCGGCCGCCTCCATCACCACCATCGACTCCCGGGTGGCCTTGGCGACCCCGCCCAGCGTGCCCGCGCTGGGGGAGGGCCGGACGAAGGCCGCCGGGTCGACCGCGAGACGTTCCATCCGCGTCTTGTCACCGAGGATGGAGCCGCCCGTGCGGGTCGAGGACGGATCGACGGCGAGCACCGCCACCCGGTGCCCCAGCGAGGTCAGCATCGTGCCGAACGCGTCGATGAACGTCGACTTGCCGACACCGGGGACCCCGCTCACACCGATCCGCCGCGCCCGGCCGCTGTACGGCAGCAGCTCGGTCAGCAGCCGCTGCGCCAGCTCCCGGTGCTGTGGCCGGGTGGACTCCACGAGCGTGATGGCGCGGGCCACCAGGGCCCGCTTCCCGTCGAGCACACCCTTCACATACGTGTCGAGATCGATCGCTGCCATCGCCGCTACAGCTCGTGACCGAGGTCGGCCGCCAGCCGCTCGACCAGGTCGTGGGCCGCGTCCGGGATCACCGTCCCGGGCAGGAACACCTCCGCCGCGCCCATCTCCCTGAGCGCCGGCACGTCCTGCGGCGGGATCACCCCGCCGACCACGATCATGATGTCCTCGCGGCCCTCCTCGGCGAGCTTCTCGCGCAGCGCCGGCACCAGCGTGAGGTGCCCGGCGGCCAGCGAGGACACCCCGACCACGTGCACATCCGCCTCGACCGCCTGCCGGGCGACCTCCTCCGGCGTCTGGAACAGCGGGCCGACGTCCACGTCGAAACCGAGGTCGGCGAAGGCCGTCGCGATCACCTTCTGGCCGCGGTCGTGGCCGTCCTGGCCCATCTTCGCGACCAGGATGCGCGGCCGGCGCCCCTCGGCCTCCTCGAACGCGTCCACCAGCGCCCGGGTGCGGTCCACCGACGCCGACTGCCCTGCCTCGTTGCGGTACACACCGGAGATCGTACGGATCTGCCCGGCGTGCCGCCCGTACACCTTCTCCAGGGCGTCGGAGATCTCGCCGACCGTCGCCTTGGCGCGGGCCGCGCGCACCGCCAGCTCCAGCAGGTTGTCCGTGCCGTCCGCCGCCCGGGTCAGCGCGTCCAGCGCGTCCCGGCAGGCGGTCTCGTCCCGCTCCGCCCGCAGCCGCCGCAGCTTCTCGATCTGCTGGGCGCGCACGGACGAGTTGTCGACCTTCAGCACCTCGATCTGCTCGTCGCTGTCCACCCGGTACTTGTTCACGCCGATCACCGGCTGCCGGCCGGAGTCGATCCGGGCCTGGGTGCGGGCCGCCGCCTCCTCCACGCGCAGCTTCGGGATGCCCGCGTCGATGGCCTGCGCCATGCCGCCCGCCCGCTCGACCTCCTGGATGTGCGCCCACGCCTTGCGGGCCAGGTCGTACGTCAGCCGCTCCACGTACGCGCTGCCGCCCCACGGGTCGATGACCCGGGTGGTGCCCGACTCCTGCTGGATCAGCAGCTGGGTGTTGCGGGCGATGCGCGCCGAGAAGTCGGTCGGCAGCGCCAGCGCCTCGTCGAGCGCGTTAGTGTGCAGCGACTGGGTGTGGCCCTGGGTGGCCGCCATCGCCTCCACACAGGTGCGGGTGACGTTGTTGAAGACGTCCTGCGCGGTCAGCGACCAGCCCGAGGTCTGCGAATGCGTGCGCAGCGAGAGGGACTTGGGGTTCTGCGGGTCGAACTGCCTCACGAGCTTCGCCCACAGCAACCGGGCCGCCCGCAGCTTGGCGACCTCCATGAAGAAGTTCATGCCGATCGCCCAGAAGAACGACAGCCGGGGCGCGAACGCGTCCACGTCCAGACCGGCCTCGCGCCCCGCGCGCAGGTACTCCACACCGTCCGCGAGGGTGTACGCCAGCTCCAGGTCGGCCGTCGCGCCCGCCTCCTGGATGTGGTAGCCGGAGATGGAGATGGAGTTGTAGCGGGGCATCTTCTGCGAGGTGTACGCGAAGATGTCGGAGATGATCCGCATCGACGGCTTCGGCGGATAGATGTAGGTGTTGCGGACCATGAACTCCTTCAGAATGTCGTTCTGAATGGTTCCGGCCAGCTTCTCGGGCGGTACGCCCTGCTCCTCCGCCGCCACGATGTACAGCGCCAGCACCGGCAGCACGGCGCCGTTCATCGTCATCGACACGGTCATCCTGTCCAGCGGGATGCCGTCGAACAGCTGCCGCATGTCGTAGATGGAGTCGATGGCCACGCCCGCCATGCCGACGTCACCCGTCACCCGCGGGTGGTCGCTGTCGTAACCCCGGTGCGTGGGCAGGTCGAAGGCGACCGACAGGCCCTTCTGGCCGGCCGCCAGGTTGCGCCGGTAGAACGCGTTGGACTCCTCGGCGGTGGAGAAGCCCGCGTACTGCCGGATCGTCCAGGGCTGGTTGACGTACATCGTCGGGTACGGGCCGCGCAGGTACGGCGCGATGCCCGGGTAGGTGCCCAGGAAGTCCAGGCCCTCCAGGTCACGTCCGGTGTACAGCGGCTTGACCCCGATGCCCTCCGGGGTCTCCCACACCGGCTCCGCGTCCCCGGCGGCCCGCCGCAGCGCCGCGCGCCACTCGTCCTCGGTGCCGCCCGTGACCGGGGCGCCCAGCTCGATGCCGGAGAAGTCGGGGATTCCCATCAGGACACTCCCATGCGGTCGAGGGTCGCGGACAGCACATCCACGGCGTCACAGCCCGCGAAGACGTACGAGTCGATGCCGGGGTACTCGCCCCGGCCCGCCAGGAACACATGCCGGGCCCCGGCCGCGCGCAGCGACTCGGCCACCTGCCCGGCCTGCTCGGCGTAGAGCGCGTCGCTGGAGCACACCACGGCCTCGGTGGCGCCGCTGTCGGCGAAGTCGCCCCCGGTGACCGGCTCGATGCCACCGGCCTGGAAGAGGTTGGCGGCGAAGGACGCGCGCGCGGTGTACTCGGCCGGCGAGCCGATCGTGGTCAGGTGGATCCGGGGCCGGGCGCCGGTCTTCGCCAGATGGGCGTCGGAGCGGGCACGCAGCTCCTCGTACGCCTCGTCCCGGCGCACCCGGGGCAGGCCGCCCGAGGGCGGCTCGGGCGCGGACGGGCGCTCGACCGGCTTCTCGGCCAGCAGTGGGAACTCGCTGACCCCGGTGATGGGCTCGCGCCGCCGGGCGAGCCGCTTGGAGCGCTCGGCCCAGGTCGTGGCGAGATCGGTGCGCAGCCGGCCGGAGCGCAGCACGGCCGCCTGGCCGCCGTCGCGCTCGACGGACCGGAAGAACCGCCAGGCGGCCTCCGCCAGGTCGGCGGTCAGCCGTTCCACGTACCAGGAGCCGCCCGCCGGGTCGACGACCCGGGCCAGATGGGACTCCTCGATCAGGATGGAGGAGGTGTTGCGGGCGATGCGCCGGGCGAACGCGTCGGGCAGCCCCAGCGCGTGGTCGAACGGCAGCACCGTCACCGCGTCCGCGCCGCCCACCCCGGCGGCCAGCGCCGCCACCGTGGTGCGGAGCATGTTCACCCAGGGGTCGCGGCGGGTCATCATCACCGACGACGTCACCACGTGCTGCGTCTGCGCGCCCGCCGCCGGCGCCCCGCACACCTCGGCGACCCGCGCCCACAGCCGGCGCGCCGCGCGCAGCTTGGCGATGGTCAGGAACTGGTCGGCGGTCGCCGCGTAACGGAACTCCAGCTGAGCCAGGGCCTGTTCGACGCCGAGCCCGGCCTCGGTCAGCTCCCGCAGATAGGCCACACCCGTGGCCAGCGAGGCGCCCAGCTCCTGCGCGGCCGAACCGCCCGCCTCGTGGTACGGCAGCGCGTCCACGGTCAGCGCGCGCAGCCCCGGGTACCCCTCGGCGCAGCGCACGGCCAGTTCGGCGTACGGCGCGAAGGGCTGCGCGGTGCCGGTACGGGCCTCGTACCCGAGCGGGTCGCCGCCCAGGTTGCCGCGCACCGCCCCGGCGTCCACGCCCTTGTCCGCGTACAGCCGCAGCAGGGCCTCGGCGGCCCGGGCGGTGTCCCGGCCCGCGTCCAGCACGACGGGGGCCAGGTCGAGGTACACCCCGTCCAGAGCGCGGCCCAGCTCCGGGACCGGGAAGCCGCCCTCGCCGAGCACCAGCCAGAGCGAGGTGCCGCCGTTCTCCAGGTCGGCGAGCACCGCGTCCGCCGGGCCGTCGCCGAGTACCGTGTGCCGCTGGCGCACGTCCCAGCCGCTCGGGCCGCTGCCCTGCGGGCGACCGCCCCGCACGAAGGGGGCGAAACCCGGCAGGCCGGGGTCGGGCGCGCCGTCGCGCGCGGTGTACAGGGGCCGGGTGCGCAGCCCGTCTTCCAGCGTCGTGGACAGGGCGTCTTCCGCTGCCTCGCCGGACAATTCCCTGCCTGACCTGCGCAGTACGCCCTCCACCAGGCGTTGCCACTGCTCGTGTGTCGCGTCAGGGAACTCGGCGGCCAGTGAGAGCCCGTCGTCAGGCAGGACCGTCATGGCTCGGATGCTAGGGCAGGGCGCTCGAACGGGGGTGAGGCACAGGCTGTGAGGTTTCTCTTCTTGCGCTTGTGATCCGTGCCATCCAGGGGGTCGCGGGAGGTGGTCCCCGAGGGGGGCTTCGTGTCGGTGTTGGGCCGAACGGGTGACTTGGCGTAAGAATTGGCTGGTGCAATTGGTCGCGAGTCAGGTCAGGGGGAGCCGGTGAGCCGTTACGACGTCACCGATGAACAGTGGGAAGGGCTCGCCCAGGTCGTGCCGCTGCGGGGCCGGGACTCCTGGCCGTCGGCGGTGAACCACCGCTCGCTGCCCGACGCCGAGACCGAGACCCGGCGCCGGTTCGTGGTCCTGCGCGTCAACGTCTTCGCGGACGCCCGGGAAGTCGCCGAGACCCTGATGGCCGGGGTACCGGTGCTGCTGGACCTGTCCGGCGCGGAGGGGGATGTGGCCAAGCGCGTCCTCGACTTCAGCACCGGCGTCGTTTTCGGCCTGGGCAGCGGGATGCACCGGGTGGACCGCAACGTCTTCCTGCTCACCCCGCCCGGCACGGAGGTCAGCGGCCTGATGGAGGGGGCGGGACTGGCGGGCACGTGACGGCGCCGAGCGCCGTGCCCGCCCCCCGACCGAGTGAAAGTTCCGACGGGAAAACGGTTCGCCGGGGAAGCGGGGCTCTACGGTCCGCGTATGGCCGTGCCCTTCGTGTTCGCTGAGTCGCCGGCGCCCGACGTGCCCGCGCTCCCCGGCGACCACCCCGACATCCGGTCCCGGATCACCGAGTTGCGGCTCTCCGCCTTCGCCGGGCACCGGGGCGCCGGGTTCCCGCTCGGGCCGGTCACCCTGTTCGCGGGGCCCAGCGGGGCCGGCAAGACCACCGCGCTCGCCGCCTTCGGGGCGCTGGCCCGGCTCGGCGGCGGCGCCCCGCTCGCGGAGGCGTTCGTGGACCCGGTCGCCTGCGTACCCGAGCGGGCCCGGCCCGACGCCGGAGGGCGCCGGGGCTTCCGCATCGGGTGTACGGCCGAAGGCGCCGAGGGCCCGGTCCGGCTCGACATCGCCGTGCAGGCCGAACCGGACCTGCGGATCGTGGGGGAGCGGCTGACCGCGCGCGGTGTCGTCCTGCTGGAGACGGCGCTGCGCGACCCCGGGCGCCGTACCGTCCAGGCCGCCTGGCACACCGCGGGCGCCGCCCCGGTGACCCGCGCCCCGCTCCCCGACGACCGCCTGGGCACCGCCCTGCTGCCGCTGCGCGTGGCCGGCAAGACCGACGGACAGCGCCATGTACTCGCCGCCGCCGAGCAGATGGTCGTCGCCCTGCGCTCCGTCTTCCCCTGCGATCCGCGCCCCGAGTACATGCGGCTGCCCGTCCCCACCGGCACCGGCCGGCTGCTGCCCGGCTGCGACAACCTCGCCGACGTCCTGTGGCGCACCCGCGCCGAGTGCTCCCGTCGGCACGGACACCTGGTCGAGGCGGTGCGCGCGGGGTGCGCCGGCCCGGTGACCGACCTGGTGGCCGAGCTGCTGGCCGACGGCACGGTACGGGCGCTGCTCGACCGCGGCGACGGCATCCGCACCGCCCTCGCCCGGCTCGGTGACGGCGAACTGCGCTATCTGGCGCTGGCCCTGGTGCTGCTGACCGGGCCGGGCGTGCTCGACATGGACGCACCGGGCGAGGTGCCCGACGCGCTGCGCACCCTCACCGTCCTCGCCGACGGCTTCGACCGCGGCCTGGACCCCGTCCAGCGCCGGGAACTGCTGCTGACGGCCGCCCGGATGGGCCGGCGCGGACACATCCGGTGCGTGGCCGCGGTGCACGACGCCTCATGGGCCGCCGGAACCCCAGGGGTCACAGTGGTACACCTGAACGCGTGACCGAACACCCCGACCTGGCCGCCCTCCAGCGCAGACTGGCCGAGTTCGCCGCCGCGCGGAACTGGCAGCCGTACCACACGCCCAAGAACCTCGTCGCCGCTCTCTCGGTGGAGGCGTCCGAACTGGTCGAGATCTTCCAGTGGCTCACCCCGGAGGAGTCCGCCCGGGTGATGGACGAGCCCGGCACGGCGCACCGGGTCACCGACGAGGTCGCGGATGTGCTGGCCTACCTGCTCCAGTTCTGCGAGGTCCTCGGCATCGATCCGCTGGCCGCGCTGGCCGCCAAGATCGACCGCAACGAACACCGCTTCCCGGTGCCGGGCAGCGGGGACCAACAGCCGGACTCTTGAGTTCCGTTATTACTCTCCGCAGTCAAGGCGCGTGACGGATCCGAATTGTTGTCCACTAATTTCCGTCTTCCTCTGGCTTTTCGCCTCAACGACCCTCACTCTGGGTAGTGGACAAGAGAGTTCAGGAGCCGTGCCGACGGGGTGCGGCGGACGGACGGGGGCATCCTATGGATGCGGTACGGCTCATCCTCGCGAGCAGGCGGGCCCTGGCGGCCGGCGCCGACGCGGGCGAGATGATGGCGGAGGTGTGGCAGGCGCAGGCCCTGGCCCAGGCGATCGGGAGCCGTCTCGCGGTCTCCGGCCCGCCGGAACTGCGCGGCGAGGCGCTGGGGCTGACGGAGCTGGCGGGCCGGGGCTGCGGTGTCCTGGATCCGCCCGAACTCGACCCGGGCGACCTGCGCGCCGCCCAGCTCACCGAGCTGGACGACGCCCGCGAGACCCTGCTGTTCCTCGGTGGCCTGCTCGGCGAGGTCGGCATAGCCCTGGTGGGCATGGCCAGCGCCGCCGCGGACGAGACGACGTACTGGCAGTGCATGGAGGCGATCGACGCGGCCGACGAGTCCCGTGACCGCGTGCTGGAGATGCTGCGCAAACTGGCGGCACGGGCGGCGATGGTGCCGGAGGACGTCCAGGACAGCCCGTCCGGCGTATGACCGCCGCCCGTTTGCCGTGACGCCGGCTACGGCCGTATGTACGGGCGGGTCATGATCTCCATATTGTGGCCGTCCGGGTCGTCGAAGTAGGCACCGCGACCGCCGAAGAGGTGGTTGATCCGGCCGGGCTCGGTGCGGCGGGGATCGGCGTAGTAGGTGACCCCGACCGCCTCCAGCCGGGCGATCATGGTGTCGAACTCCTCGTCGGGCACGAGGAACGCGTAGTGCTGCGACTGGATCGGCTCGTCGCGCTTCTCGTAGTAGTCGAGCGTGACGCCGTTGCCCAGGTCGACGGGCAGGAACGGCCCGAAGGGCGCGCCGACCTCAAGGCCCAGGATCGCCGCGATGAACTCGGCCGACAGGTGACGGTCCGAGGCGTAGACGGCGGTGTGGTTCAGCTGGACGGTGGCCGGCGGTCGGACGGTGGCCGGTGATGCGGGCCGATGGGCGTGCTGCTGGGCGCGCTGGTGGTCATGTGACATGACGGGATGTGTCTCCGAGTACTGGATCCGCTGGGAGCGCCGCGCGTGGGGCGGCGGGAAGTGGGTCACGGAGAAACGGCGGGCCTCTCGCCCGCCTCGCGCTCACGCCGAGGCCGGGCGCCTCACTCGTGTATGGCCCATGGCCGACCCGGCAGTCACAGGAGCGACTCTAACAGGTCTCCTCGACCGCGGAAGACACCGATATGCGGAACGCGTCGATATCAGGTCGTCGGGAGTTTATCGAGGGTTTCGGAGACGGCGAATTATCGGTGTGGTCTTACTCTCCGAATCCGCCCGAATGCGCGCGGCTACTCGGAAAGGGTTTGAATAATACTGACCCCTCGCCCGTGCCTGCAACTCTAGATGCGTCGTCGGGGGCGCGGGGTTAGCGTGCTGGTGTTCGCAGGAACGTCCCTGTCGCCGATTGGAAACGCCAGCAGAGGAGAGCCTCATGCGAGGGAAAACGGTATTGAGCGCCGCCGCGGTGGCCGCGCTGGTCAGTGGCACGGTCGCCGGTGCGGTGGGACCGGCCTCCGCGGCCCCGAATCCGACGTGCCGGGTGGCGGGGGGAAGCCTGACCGGCAGTGGATTCGCTCCCGGCCAGAAATTCACCGTCACACCCGGCGGGGAGACGGCGCGCTCTTCCTCCGACGGCCGTATCGGGCCGATGGCGGTCACCGGGACAGGGACCTTCCGTGTGGGTACCGTGACCTGCACAGGGAACTCGGCCGGCGGGGCGCAGACCTCCGCCGTCGTGGCGGCCGCGACGAGTGCGGCCCAAGCGGCCGTCAAGCGGGGCGCGTCCCCGCAGCAGGCGAAGGCGCAGGGCGTCGCGGCGGCACGGGCGAAGGCGCAGAGCCTCGGTGTGCCGACGACGATCCTGACGCAGATCCAGCAGCAGATCACCAACAACGTCAACCAAATCATCAATTCGACCATCAACGGGCCGGTGAATCAGGAGGCCGGTACGACTCAGGGTGAAAAGCCGAACGCGCCGAACACACCGACCAAGCCGGAAACGCCGACCAAGCCGGAAACGCCGACCAAGCCGGAAACGCCGACAAAGCCGAACGAGCCGAATACGCCGAACGAGCCCAACACGCCGAACGAACCGGGCAAGCCCAACACACCGAATACGCCGAACGAACCGGGCAAGCCAAATACGCCGAACACCCCGAACGAGCCGAATACGCCGAACACCCCGAACGAGCCGGCTCAGCCGAACACGCCGAACACTCCGAATACGCCGAACGAGCCCGCTCAGCCAAACACCCCGAACACCCCGAACACTCCGAACCAGCCCGCCGAGTAGCCGAGTGCGTCTCGGTCACCGGAACCTCCGCCGATCCGGCGGGGGTTCCGCGCGCCGGGTCCCGGTGGGCGCGTTTCACCCGACCGGGCCCGGCCTCGCCGGGCGGTACCCGGGCGGTCGACGCGGGCGGCGCCGTGCAGGATAGGTGTATGGACCTGCGAATCTTCACCGAGCCCCAGCAAGGGGCCACCTACGACACCCTGCTCACCGTGGCCAAGGCCACCGAGGACCTCGGCTTCGACGCCTTCTTCCGCTCGGACCACTATCTGCGCATGGGCAACGTGGACGGCCTGCCCGGTCCCACGGACGCCTGGATCACGCTGGCCGGTCTGGCCCGCGAGACCAAGCGCATCCGCCTCGGCACGCTGATGACGGCCGGCACCTTCCGGCTGCCCGGCGTGCTCGCCATCCAGGTCGCCCAGGTCGACCAGATGTCCGGCGGCCGGATCGAACTCGGCCTCGGCGCGGGCTGGTTCGAGGAGGAGCACAAGGCGTACGGCATCCCGTTCCCGAAGGAGAAGTTCGCCCGGCTGGAGGAGCAGCTGGCGATCGTCACCGGGCTGTGGGCGACCGAGGTCGGCAAGACGTTCGACTTCCACGGGACGTACTACGACCTCACCGGCTCGCCGGCGCTGCCCAAGCCCGCGCAGAGGAAGATCCCCGTGCTGATCGGCGGCCATGGGGCGACCCGTACGCCGCGGCTGGCCGCGCGGTACGCCGACGAGTTCAACATCCCGTTCGCCTCGGTGGAGGACAGTGAGCGGCAGTTCGGCCGGGTGCGGGCCGCCGCCGCGGAGGCGGGCCGGGACGCGGACGACCTCGTGTACTCCAACGCGCTCGTGGTGTGCGTCGGCAAGGACGACCAGGAGGTGGCCCGGCGTGCCGCCGCGATCGGCCGTGAGGTGGACGAGCTGAAGGCCAACGGGCTGGCCGGCTCCCCGGCCGAGGTCGTCGACAAGATCGGCCGCTACGCCGAGATCGGCTCCCGCCGGATCTACCTCCAGGTGCTGGACCTCGGCGACCTGGACCACCTGGAACTGATCTCCTCCCAGGTCCAGTCCCAGCTGTCGTAACCACGGCGTAGCGGCGGCCCTTGCCGCCACGGGGGAGCGGGCCCTGCCACTACGGGGGGAGCGGCCCCGCCGCCGTCGCCGGGTCCGCGGACACTGGTCCGCGGACCCGGCTCCCGGAATCCGCGCTAACGCGTGAAGCCGTAGTCCAGGATCTTCGCCGCGTCCTTGAACCGCTGGTCCGCCGTGCTCGCCGCGAGGACCGTGCCCACGACCGTCTTGGAGCCGCGGGTGGCCGCGAACACCAGGCAGAACTTCGCCTCCGGCCCGGAGCCGGTCTTCACGCCGAACGCGCCCCGGTAGGAGCTCAGGAGCGTGTTGGAGTTCTTCCACGGCTGCATGGCGTGCGTTCCGCCACCGGGCCGGTACGACTTCATGTCGCTGTAGACCTTGGTGCCGACGACCTTCTTGAACGTCTTGTTCTTCAGCGCGGTCCCGGCCAGCTTGGCCAGATCGCGCGGCGAGGAGTAGTTCTTGCCGTTGGAGATCCCGTCGAAGGAGTCGAAGTGGGTGTTCTTCAGGCCCAGTTCGCGCGCCTTGCTGTTCATCTTGGCGATGAACGACTTGGTCCGCTGGGCCGTCGTGGAGCCCGTGCCGTAGGTGTCCGCCAGCGCGTAGGCCGCGTCGCAGCCCGACGGCAGCATCAGTCCGTACAGCAGGTCGCCCACCGACATCGAGTCGCCGAGGAGCAGGTTCGCGCTGGAGTAGCGCTGGGTGTGCGTCGCCGGGTCGATGACGTAGTCGGTGTACTCCTTCTTGATCTTCACCTTCTTCCCGAGGTCCACGTTCCGCTGCGACAGCACCACGAGGGCCGTCATGATCTTCGTGGTGGAGCCGGTCCGCAGCTGCGAGTCCGGCGCCTTGCCGAACAACTGCTTGCCGTTGACCGGGTTCATGGCGTAGGCGCCCTGTGCCGACACCTGCGGGGCCGCGGCGGCGGCGCGGGCCGTGGGTGCCGTCGGCGCCGCCTGGACGGCCTGGGCGGGTGCGGACGCGAGGACTCCGGCGCTCAGCACGGCACCGGCGGTCACCGCGACGGCGGCGCTCCTGCGGGCCCGGGCCGCCCGCCCGAGTCTCCGGCCTTGGACTGCCTGGTCGATGGTCATGGGGTTCCCCCTCTTTTCGTGTGTGTCAGTGGTCAGTTGACGAGGGATCACTCCATCAGGTCCGGGGCCGGGGGGCCATAACGGATGTCACATGCCGGCCCTGTGAACGCCGTGTGCCGGAATCACGGGTTCCGTCGGGCCGGCCGAGATCGGCGGGGTGCGGCTCACCGGCCCCTACACGGTCGCCATGAAGCTGTGGGCCGGCGCGCACACCCAGGCCGGGAAGGGCCCCGCCTGGTTCCGCACCGACAAGCTGTCGGCCAAGGGCACGAGACCGCCGCCGGCTGCAAGCTCGACACCGGGTACGTCAAGGCCGTGCACGCGGTCGAGGTCCGCGCGCAGAAGGCCGCCTTCGACAAGACCAAGAAGGTGCTGAAAGACCGGCAGGCCGCCCACGAGCGGCCGATCACGAACGCCCGCAAGGTCATCGCCGGAGCCTCCTGACTTCCGGCTGCGGTACCGCCCTGGCCGTACCCGGCGCTGCCCCAGCCGTACTCGTGCTGCCCTGGCCGGCCCCGCGCCGTCTTGCCCGGACCCCGCGCCTGCTCTCGTCGGACCCACGCCCTCGGGCCAGACCCGCGCCCCCGGGGCCGAACCCACGGCTCCTCGCCCCCGTGCCGGACGGTACCGCCCCGGCCGGCGCGAGCCGAAAACCGGTGGTGGGCGCGGACCCCGGCCGGGGAGACTCGACCGCATGTTCCTGACGATCTCGACCACCGGCACGGCCGCGCGGCCGGCCACCGACCTCGGGTACCTGCTGCACAAGCACCCCGACAAGGCACAGGCGTTCTCCACCTCCCACGGCACGGCCCACGTGTTCTACCCCGAGGCGGACGCCGAACGCTGCACGGCCGCGCTGCTGCTGGAGATCGACCCCGTCGCGCTGGTCCGGCGAGGCCGGGGCAAGGGCCGGGGCGGCGCACCCGACGCGGCCCTCGCCCAGTACGTCAACGACCGCCCGTACGCGGCCTCCTCGCTGCTGGCCGTCGCGTTGAGCAACGTCTTCTCCAGCGCCCTGCGCGGGGTGTGTGCCGCCCGGCCGGAGCGGGCCGCCGCCCCGCTGCCGCTGCGCGTCGAGGTCCCCGCGCTGCCCGCCCGCGGCGGCCCCGAGCTCGTACGACGCCTCTTCGCACCGCTCGGCTGGACCGTCACCGCGGACCCGGTCCCGCTCGACACCGCGTTCCCGGAGTGGGGCGACTCGCGGTACGTCCGGCTGCTGCTGGAGTCCGAACGGCTCACCCTCGCCGAGGCGTTGCGGCACCTGTACGTCCTGCTGCCGGTGCTCGACGACGCCAAGCACTACTGGGTCTCCGCCGACGAGGTCGACAAGCTGCTGCGGGCCGGCGAGGGCTGGCTGGCCGGGCACCCGGAGCAGCAGCTGATCACCAGCCGCTACCTCTCGCGCCGCTGGTCGCTGACCCGCCAGGCGCGGGAGCGGCTGGAGCTGGTGCGGCTCGCGGAGGCCGACGACAGCGAGGTCGAGGACATCGACAACGCGGTCGCCGACGAGACCGAGACCGAGGAGAAGCCGACCCCGCTCGCCGTGCTCCGGCGGGAGGCCATACTCGCCGCGCTGGGCACCTCCGGCGCCGCCCGCGTCCTCGATCTCGGCTGCGGCCAGGGCCAGTTGACGCAGGCGCTGCTCAAGGACGCCCGGTACACCGAGATCGTCGGCGTCGACGTCTCGCAGCGGGCCCTGGCCATCGCCTCCCGCCGGCTGAAGCTGGACCGCATGGGCGAACGGCAGGCCGCCCGCGTCAAGCTCGTCCAGGGCTCCCTCGTCTACACCGACCAGCGGCTGCGGGGCTACGACGCCGCCGTGCTCAGCGAGGTCGTCGAGCACGTCGACCTGCCCCGGCTGCCCGCCCTGGAGTACGCGGTGTTCGGACACGCGCGCCCCCGCACGGTCGTCGTGACCACCCCGAACGCCGAGTACAACGTCCGCTGGGAGAGCCTGCCCGCCGGACACGTCCGGCACGGCGACCACCGTTTCGAGTGGACCCGCGAGGAGTTCCGCGCCTGGGCGGCGGCCGTGGCGGAACGGTACGGCTACGAGGCGGCGTTCACGTCCGTCGGCCCGGACGACCCCGAGGTGGGCCCGCCCACCCAGATGGCGACCTTCACGATATCGAGCGAGAGGGAGGCGAAGGCGGCATGACCGAGACACAGCACAAGGGGCGGGAGCTCCCCGTCACCGACCTCTCCCTCGTGGTGCTCGTCGGCGCCTCCGGTTCCGGCAAGTCCACGTTCGCCCGGCGGCACTTCAAGCCCACCGAGGTGATCTCCTCCGACTTCTGCCGCGGTCTGGTCTCCGACGACGAGAACGACCAGGGCGCGACCCGGGACGCCTTCGACGTCCTGCACTACATCGCCGGCAAGCGGCTGGCCGCCGGCCGCCGCACCGTCGTGGACGCCACCAGCGTGCAGCAGGACAGCCGGCGGCAGCTGATCGAACTGGCGAAGAAGCACGACGTGCTGCCCATCGCCATCGTGCTGGACGTGCCGGAGGAGGTGTGCGCCGAGCGGAACGCGGCCCGCGCCGACCGGGCGGACATGCCCCGCCGGGTCATCCAGCGGCACATCCGCGAACTGCGGCGCTCGCTCCGGCACCTGGAGCGCGAGGGCTTCCGCAAGGTGCACGTGCTGCGCGGCGCCGAGGAGGTCGAGCACGCCACCGTCGTCACCGAGAAGCGCTACAACGACCTCACCCACCTCACCGGCCCGTTCGACATCATCGGCGACGTCCACGGCTGCTCCGCCGAACTCGAGGCACTGCTCGCCAAGCTGGGCTACACCGACGGGGCGCACCCCGAGGGCCGGACCGCCGTGTTCGTCGGCGACCTGGTCGACCGCGGCCCGGACAGCCCCGGCGTGCTGCGCCGCGTGATGGGGATGGTGAACTCGGGCAACGCCCTGTGCGTCCCCGGCAACCACGAGAACAAGTACGGCCGTTACCTCAAGGGCCGCAAGGTCCAGCACACCCACGGGCTCGCCGAGACCATCGCCCAGATGGAGGGCGAGAGCGAGGAGTTCAAGGCCGAGGTCCGGCGGTTCCTGGACGGACTGGTCAGCCACTACGTCCTGGACGGCGGCCGGCTGGTGGTCTGCCACGCCGGTCTGCCCGAGAAGTACCACGGCCGCACCTCCGGCCGGGTCCGCTCGCACGCCCTGTACGGCGACACCACCGGCGAGACCGACGAGTTCGGGCTGCCGGTGCGCTACCCGTGGGCGGAGGACTACCGGGGCCGGGCGGCGGTGGTCTACGGCCACACACCCGTGCCCGAGGCCACATGGCTCAACAACACCATCTGCCTGGACACCGGCGCCGTCTTCGGCGGCAAGCTCACCGCGCTGCGCTGGCCGGAGCGCGAACTGGTCGACGTACCGGCCGAGCGGGTCTGGTACGAGCCGGCCCGGCCGCTGCGCACCGACGCTCCCGGCGGACAGGACGGCCGCCCGCTGGACCTGGCGGACGTGCACGGCCGGCGGGCCGTCGAGACCCGGCACGCGGGCCGGGTGGCCGTCCGCGAGGAGAACGCGGCGGCGGCCCTGGAGGTCATGAGCCGCTTCGCGATCGACCCGCGCCTGCTGCCGTACCTCCCGCCGACCATGGCACCGACGGCCACCTCGCGGATCGACGGCTACCTGGAGCATCCCGAGGAGGCGTTCGCGCAGTACGCGCGGGACGGGGTCGCGCGGGTGGTGTGCGAGGAGAAGCACATGGGCTCCCGGGCCGTGGCCCTGGTGTGCCGGGACGCGGAGACGGCACGGCGGCGGTTCGGCGCGGAAGGACCCACCGGGTCCCTCTACACCCGTACCGGACGGCCGTTCTTCGACGACGAGCGGACGACCGAGGAGATCCTCGGTCGGCTGCGCGCGGCGGTCACCGACGCCGGACTGTGGGAGGAACTGGGCACGGACTGGCTGCTGCTGGACGCGGAGCTGATGCCGTGGTCGCTGAAGGCCACCGGGTTGCTGCGCGGCCAGTACGCGGCCGTGGGCGCCGCCGCCGGCGCGGTGTTCCCGGGCGCGCTCGCCGCCCTGGAGGCGGCGGCCGGGCGCGGTACCGACGTGGGCGCGCTGCTCGGCCGGCAGCGGGAACGCGCCGCCGACGCCGCCGCGTTCACCGACGCCTACCGCCGCTACTGCTGGCCCACCGAGGGCCTGGACGGGGTCCGGCTGGCCCCCTTCCAGCTGCTCGCGGTCCAGGGCCGCAGCCTCGCCGCGCTGCCGCACGACGAGCAACTCGCCCTCATCGACCGGCTGGTGGAGCACGACGGCACCGGGCTGCTGCACACCACCCGGCGGCTGTACGTCGACACCGGCGACCCGGAGTCGGTGCGCGCGGGTGTGGACTGGTGGCTGGAGATGACCGGCCGGGGCGGCGAGGGCATGGTCGTCAAGCCGCTCGGCGCGCTGGTGCGCGACGGCGACGGACGGCTGGTGCAGCCCGGCATCAAGTGCCGGGGCCGGGAGTACCTGCGGATCATCTACGGCCCCGAGTACACCCGCCCCGACCACCTCACCCGGCTCCGGCAGCGGTTCCTGAACCACAAGCGCTCGCTGGCCCTGCGCGAGTACGCCCTCGGCCTGGAGGCCCTGGACCGCCTGGCCGACGGAGAACCGCTGTGGCGGGTCCACGAGGCGGTCTTCGGCGTACTGTCCCTGGAGTCGGAGCCGGTGGACCCACGGCTGTAGTCCGCATCCCGGCGGCTTCATCCGGCACCGTCCGGACCGGCGGGCGCCCGGTACCATCGGGCGCACCGCCCCGGACCGCCCCGCGGACCCCTGAAATCGCCCTCGCCCGGAAACCCCCGCCAAGGGGATGAAGGGCGCTCCCGGCGGTCAGGATGGAGGCATGGGATTCCATGTCGACTCCGAGGCCGGGCGGCTGCGCCGGGTCATCCTGCACCGGCCCGACCTCGAGCTGAAAAGGCTTACCCCCAGCAACAAGGACGCCCTGCTCTTCGACGACGTGCTGTGGGTGCGCCGGGCGCGTGCCGAGCACGACGGGTTCGCCGATGTCCTGCGGGACCGCGGGGTCGAGGTGCACCTGTTCGGGGACCTGCTCACCGAGACGCTGGCGCTGGACGAGGCCCGCGCCCTGGTCTTGGACCGGGTCTTCGACGAGAAGGAGTACGGCCCGCTCGCCACCGCCCACCTGCGCGCCTCCTTCGACCGGATGCCCCCGGGCGAGCTGGCCGAGGCCCTGGTCGGCGGGATGACCAAGCGGGAGTACCTGGCCGGCCACGAGGAACCGGTCTCCGTGCGCTTCCACGTCATGGAGCTGGACGACTTCCTGCTGCGCCCGCTGCCCAACCACCTGTTCACCCGCGACACCTCGGCGTGGATCTACGACGGTGTCTCCATCAACGCCATGCGCTGGCCCGCCCGGCAGCGCGAGACCGTGCACTTCGAGGCGATCTACCGCCACCACCCGCTCTTCCGTGACGAGGCGTTCCACATCTGGTCCCGGGGGCAGGCGGACTACCCGTCCACCATCGAGGGCGGTGACGTGCTGGTGATCGGCAACGGCGCCGTGCTGATCGGGATGAGCGAGCGCACCACCCCGCAGGCCGTGGAGATGCTGGCGCACAAGCTGTTCGCGGCCGGCTCGGCGCGTACGATCGTCGCGCTCGACATGCCCAAGCGGCGCGCCTTCATGCACCTGGACACGGTGATGACCATGGTCGACGGCGACACCTTCACCCAGTACGCCGGGCTCGGCATGCTCCGCTCGTACACCATCGAGCCGGGCGACGGGGGACGGGAGCTGAAGGTCACCGACCACCCGCCGGAGCACATGCACCGGGCGATCGCCGCCGCGCTCGGCCTCGGCGAGATCCGGGTGCTGACCGCGACCCAGGACGTGCACGCCGCCGAACGCGAGCAGTGGGACGACGGCTGCAACGTCCTCGCCGTCGAGCCGGGTGTCGTCGTCGCCTACGAGCGGAACGCCACCACAAACACTTACCTGCGCAAACAGGGCATCGAGGTGATCGAGATCCCGGGCAGCGAGCTGGGCCGGGGCCGCGGCGGCCCCCGGTGCATGAGCTGTCCCGTGCAGCGAGACGCCGTATAGAAATGTGGAGTGTCGTATAGACTTACATAGTCCCCTGTAGTCATACACCTGGAGCGCCCCCATGGCGACAGTCCCGACCGCCCTCGCCGGCCGCCACTTCCTCAAGGAGCTGGACTTCACCGAGGCGGAGTTCCGCGGCCTGGTCGAGCTGGCCGCCGAGCTGAAGGCGGCCAAGAAGGCCGGGACCGAGACCCCGTACCTGCGCGGGCGGAACATCGCGCTGATCTTCGAGAAGACCTCGACGCGCACCCGCTGCGCGTTCGAGGTCGCCGCCGCCGACCAGGGCGCCCACACCACCTACCTGGAGCCCTCCGGGTCGCAGATCGGGCACAAGGAGTCCGTCCGGGACACCGCCCGGGTGCTGGGCCGGATGTACGACGCCATCGAGTACCGGGGCGACAGCCAGGCCAAGGTCGAGGAGCTGGCCGCGTACGCCGGCGTGCCCGTCTACAACGGCCTCACCGACGACTGGCACCCCACCCAGATGCTCGCCGACGTGCTCACCATGACCGAGCACTGCGCCAAGCCGCTCGGCGACATCGCCTTCGCCTACCTCGGGGACGCCCGCTTCAACATGGGCAACTCCTACCTCGTCACCGGCGCCCTGCTCGGCATGGACGTACGCATCGTCGCCCCGAAGTCCTACTGGCCCGCCCCGGAGATCCTCGACCGCGCCCGCGCGCTCGCCGGCTCCAGCGGCGCCCGGATCACCCTCACCGAGGACATCACCGAGGGAGTGCGGGGCGCCGACTTCGTCGCCACCGACGTCTGGGTGTCCATGGGCGAGCCCAAGGAGGTGTGGGCCGAGCGGATCACGGCCCTCGCGCCGTACGCGGTCACGATGGACGTGCTGCGCGCCACCGGCAACCCGGACGTGCGGTTCCTGCACTGCCTGCCGGCCTTCCACGACCTCGGTACCGAGGTCGGGCGGCAGATCCACGACGCGTACGGCCTGACCTCGCTGGAGGTGACGGACGAGGTCTTCGAGTCCGCCCACTCGGTGGTCTTCGACGAGGCGGAGAACCGGCTGCACACCATCAAGGCGGTGCTGGTGGCCACACTCGCCCGGGAAACCCTTGCCTGACCCTCCTCACCAGGCCTTATCCTGACCGGCGGCCCGGAACCACCCCTTCCGTGGCCGTCGCCGCGGCCCCACCACGGCCGCCCGCACCACCAGAATCGAGCACCACCGGCATGCCCGCTCCCCGCATCAAGTCCCCGCACCTGCTCGTCGCCGAATCCGGCGCCGACCGCGAGGGACACGGCCTGAAGCGCACCATGGGCCTCTTCCAGCTCATCTGCTTCGGCGTCGGCGCCATCGTCGGCACCGGCATCTTCGTCGGACTGTCCGACTCGGTCGCCCAGGCCGGCCCGGCCGTCGTCGTCTCCTTCGCCCTCGCGGCCCTCACCTGCGTCTTCACCGCCTTCTCCTTCGCCGAGCTGGGCGGCGCGATCCCGGTCTCCGGCTCCTCGTACTCCTTCGCCTACGCCGGCCTCGGCGAGTCCACCGCCTTCCTCGTCGGCTGGTGCCTGCTGCTGGAGTACGGCGTCTCCATCTCGGCCGTCGCGGTCGGCTGGAGCCAGTACGTCAACGAACTGCTGCACAGCCTCACCGGCCTCCAGCTCCCGGCCGCCCTGTCCGCGGGCCCCGGCGACGGCGGCGTGATCAACCTGCCGGCCGTGATCGTCATCGCCATGGCCTCGGCGCTGCTGGTGCGCGGGGTGCGGGAGAGCGCCCGGGCGACCGCCGCCATGGCCGCGGTCAAGCTCGCGATCCTGCTCGCGTTCTGCGCCATCGGCTACAGCGCCTTCAAGGACGGCAACCTCACCCCGTTCTCCCCGGCCGGCCTCGGCGGCATCGGCGCGGGCACCACCGCGGCCTTCTTCTCGTACATCGGCTTCGACGCGATCACCACGGCCGGCGAGGAGGCGAAGAACCCGCGCCGGCACATCCCCGTCGCGATCCTCGTCTGCATGGGCATCGTGACCCTGCTGTACTGCGCGGTCGCGCTCGCCGCGATCGGCGCCATCGGCGGCGACCAGGTCGCCGGCCGCCCCGCCGCCCTCTCCTACGTCGTCAACGAGGTCACCGGCTCCGCCGTCGGCGGCGGTGTCATCGCCTTCGGCGCCGTCGTCGCCATCGCCTCCGTGGTCCTCGCCGTGATGTACGGCCAGACCCGCATCCTGATGTCGATGTCCCGGGACGGACTGATCCCGCGCGTCTTCGAGAAGGTCAGCCCGAAGACCTCCACGCCGGTCGCCGGCACCCTGATCGTCGCCGTCGTCTTCGCGCTCCCGGCGGCCTTCGCCTCGCTGGACGCCGTGATGAACCTGTGCACCATCGGCACCCTCGCCATCATGGCCGTCGTCAACATCACCGTGCTGGCCCTGCGCCGCCGCGAACCGGGCCTCGACCGCAGCTTCCGGGTGCCGCTGTACCCGGTGGCCCCGCTGCTCGGCATCGGCTTCTGCCTGTACCTGATGTGGGAGACCGGCTGGCACACCTGGATCCAGTTCGCCGTGTTCCTCGCGGTGGGCCTCGCGGTCTACGGCCTCTACGGCCGCCGGCACTCCACGCTGGCCGGCGCCGCCCCGGCCGGCGAGGTCACGCCGGCCGCGGCCGAGCGGGAACCACAGGCAGTCTGAACCACACCGCCTTGCCCGACGGGGTGGGGCGATGACCGCAGGACGAGCTCAGGGCGCGGATCAGCAGCAGCCCGCGCCCGCCCTCCTGCCACACATCGGGCTCCTCGACCACCGGCGCGGTCAGCCGGCCGGGCGGCGCCGGGTCCGGGTCGTGCACCTCGACCTGGCAGCCGGTCGGCCGCAGCTCCACCACCAGCTCTATCGGGCCGCGCCCGGCGGTGTGCTCCACCGCGTTGGCCACCAGCTCGGCGGTCAGCAGCTCGGCCGTGTCGCAGTCGGTCACGTGCTCGACCTCGGTGAGGGCCGTGCGCACCAGGGCGCGCGCCACGGGCACCGCCGCGGCGGTGTGCGGCAGCGCGATGCGCCAGGAGGCCGATTCGGCGGAGGGTTCGTGCACGGCGAGTCCTTCATGGAGCAGGCTGTCCTGCTGTCCGACTCCAGGCATGGTACGGGCCCGGCGGCCCGCGCCCGCCGCCGGGCCGGTCGGTCGCCCCGTTTTGTGTCGCGCCACCGTGACGACAGTCACAAAGCGGTGATAACTTCATGGGGGAGCGCACCGTACGGCACCGTCGCCCGAGGAGGCCGCACGTCATGAGTCCCTTCACCGGCTCGGCCGCCCGCACGGCCGACTGGGAGCACTTGCGGGTGCGGATCACCGACCAGGTCGCCACCGTCACCCTCGCCCGCCCCGAGAAACTCAACGCCCTCACCTTCGGCGCCTACGCCGATCTGCGCGACCTGCTCGCCGAGCTGTCCCGGGAGCGTTCGGTACGGGCCCTGGTGCTGGCCGGCGAGGGCCGCGGCTTCTGCTCCGGCGGCGATGTGGACGAGATCATCGGCGCCACCCTCGCCATGGACACCGCCCGGCTGCTCGACTTCAACCGGATGACCGGACAGGTGGTGCGGGCCGTCCGGGAGTGCCCGTTCCCGGTGATCGCCGCGGTGCACGGCGTGGCGGCCGGCGCCGGCGCGGTCCTCGCCCTCGCGGCGGACTTCCGGGTCGCCGACCCCTCGGCCCGGTTCGCGTTCCTCTTCACCCGGGTCGGCCTGTCCGGCGGCGACATGGGCGCGGCCTATCTGCTGCCCCGGGTCGTCGGCCTCGGCCACGCCACCCGCCTGCTGATGCTGGGCGACCCGGTGCGCGCCCCCGAGGCCGAGCGCATCGGCCTGATCAGCGAGCTGGCCGAGGAGGGCCGGGCGGACGAGGCGGCCGCCGCGCTGGCCCGCCGCCTGGCCGACGGCCCGGCCCTGGCCCACGCCCAGACCAAGGCCCTGCTCACGGCCGAGCTGGACATGCCCCTGGCCGCCTCGGTCGAACTGGACGCCGCCACCCAGTCCCTGCTGATGACCGGCGAGGACTACGCGGAGTTCCACGCGGCTTTCACGGCGAAGCGCACGCCGAAGTGGCGGGGGAGGTGAGCGTGGATGCCGGGCACGGGAACACCCACCTCGGGCACGCCTGCCTCAGGGGCGCGGGGAACCGCGCGACCGGCCACGGACGACGCGCACCCGCCGACGACGACAAGCCGCCCCCTCCGCGTCGCGATCATCGGCGGCGGTCCCGGCGGGCTGTACGCCGCGGCCCTCCTCAAACGCCTCGACCCCGCCCGTGACATCACCGTCTGGGAACGCAACGCCCCCGACCAGACCTTCGGCTTCGGCGTGGTCCTCTCCGACGAGACCCTCGGCGGCATCGAACACGCCGACCCGGTCGTCCACGCAGCCTTACGGCGGGACTTCGTGCGCTGGGACGACATCGACATCGTGCACCGGGGGACCCGCCACCGCTCCGGCGGCCACGGCTTCGCCGCGCTCGGCCGCCACCGGCTCCTCGCGATCCTGCACGAGCGCTGCCGCTCCCTCGGCGTACGGATCCGCTTCCGCACCGAGGCCCCCCACCCGGACGCCCTGCGCGCCGAGTACGACCTCGTCATCGCCGCCGACGGTGTGCACAGCGCCACCCGCGACACCTACGCCCAGGTGTTCCGCCCACAGGTGACCGAACACCGCTGCCGCTACATCTGGCTCGCCGCCGACTTCCCCTTCGACGCCTTCCGCTTCGAGATCGCCGAGACCGAACACGGCGTGATCCAGCTGCACGGCTACCCCTACGCGGCCGACTCCTCCACCGTGATCGTGGAGATGCGCGAGGAGGTCTGGCGGGCCGCCGGCTACGACCGACTCGACCCGCGCGCATCCGTCGAGCGCTGCGCCAAGCTCTTCGCCGACGCCCTGCGCGGACGCCCGCTGCGCTCCGGCAACTCCACCTGGACCAGCTTCCGTACGGTCGTCAACGACCGCTGGTCGCACGGCAACGTCGTCCTCCTCGGCGACGCCGCGCACACCGCGCACTTCTCCATCGGCTCCGGCACCAAGCTCGCCGTCGAGGACGCCCTCGCCCTGGCCGCCTGCCTGGAGGAACAACCGGACGTGCCCACCGCGCTCGCGGCCTACGAGGAGGAGCGCAGGCCCGTCGTCGCCTCCACCCAGCGGGCCGCCCGGGCCAGCCTGGAATGGTTCGAGAACGTGCGGCTTTACCTGCGCCAGCCGCCCCGCCAGTTCGCCTTCAACCTGCTCACCCGCTCCCGCCGCGTCACCCACGACAACCTCCGGCTGCGCGACGCCCGCTTCACCGGGTCCGTCGAGCGCGAGTTCGGCTGCCCGCCCGGCACACCCCCGATGTTCACGCCCTTCCGGCTGCGCGGCCTGACCCTGCGCAACCGGGTCGTGGTGTCACCGATGGACATGTACTCGGCCGCCGACGGCGTACCCGGCGACTTCCACCTCGTCCACCTGGGCGCCCGCGCGCTCGGCGGGGCCGGGCTGGTGATGACCGAGATGGTGTGCGTCAGCCCGGAGGGCCGGATCACCCCCGGCTGCGCCGGCCTGTACACCGGCCGGCAGGCCGAGGCGTGGCGGCGCGTCACCGACTTCGTGCACCGGCAGTCCCCGGGCACCGCGATCGGCGTCCAGCTCGGGCACTCCGGCCGCAAGGGGTCCACGAAACTGATGTGGGAGGGCATCGACGAGCCGCTGCGCACCGGCAACTGGCCGCTCGTGGCCGCGTCCCCGCTGCCGTACAAGCCGGGGAGCCAGATACCGCGCGAGCTGTCCCGGGCCCGGCTCACCGACATCCGCGAGCAGTTCACCGCGGCCGCCTGGCGTGCCGCGCGGGCCGGTTTCGACCTGCTCGAACTGCACTGCGGCCACGGCTATCTGCTCTCCGGTTTCCTCTCCCCCCTCACCAACCACCGCACCGACGCCTACGGCGGTCCGCTGGAGCGGCGCCTGCGCTTCCCGCTGGAGGTCTTCGACGCCGTACGCGGGGTGTGGCCGGCCGAGCGGCCGATGACCGTCCGGATCTCGGCCACCGACTGGGCCGACGGCGGGACGGCCGCCGAGGACGCCGTGGAGATCGCCCGCGCCTTCGCCGCGCACGGCGCCGACGCCATCGACGTGTCCACCGGACAGGTGGTGGCCGAGGAGCGCCCGGAGTTCGGGCGGTCGTACCAGACGCCGTTCGCCGACCGCATCCGGCAGGAGGTCCGCGTCCCGGTGGTCGCGGTCGGCGCGATCTCCTCCTGGGACGACGTCAACTCGCTGATCCTGGCGGGCCGTACCGACCTGTGCGCCCTGGCCCGCCCGCACCTGTACGACCCGCACTGGACCCTGCACGCGGCGGCCGAGCAGGGCTACGAGGGTCCCGGCGCCCCCTGGCCCGCCCCCTACCGTGCCGGCAGCCGCCCGCCCCGCACCGGCCGCACCGACGCGCCCAAGCCCCGCCTGTCACTGGGAGGTTGAGGGGGTTTCAGGGGACTTCACAGCCCCACGAACCGGGCCCCCGCGTCCCGCAGGCGTTCGTGCAGGCCCCGGAAGACCTCCGCCGAGCGGACGCCGGGCCAGTCGGGCGGCAGCAGGCCGGTGGGCAGGCCCGGGTCGGTGTAGGGGAGGTGGCGCCAGGAGTCGAGGGCGAGGAGGTAGTCGCGGTACGCCTCCTCGGGCGGGGTGTCCGAGCGGCGCGACCAGGCCCGCAGCACCGGCGCGTGGGTGTCCAGGAAGCGCTCGTGCTCCTTGGCGATCGCGGCCAGGTCCCACCAGCGGGCCACCGCCTCGGCCGTGGGCGCGAACCCCAGATGCTCGCCGCGGAAGAAGTCCACGTACGGGTCCAGCCGCAGCCGGCGCAGGGTGTGCTCCGTCTCCTCGTACAGCCGGGCCGGGGCGATCCACACCCCCGGCGCGGCGGTGCCGAAGCCCAGACCGGCCAGCCGGGAGCGCAGCACGTGCCGCTTCTGCCGCTCCGACTCCGGTACCGAGAACACCGCGAGCACCCAGCCCTCGTCCGCCACGGGCGCGGCCGCGTAGACGCGCCGGTCGCCGTCGTCCAGCAACTGACGGGCCTCGTCGGACAGTTCGTAGCCGGCCGCGCCGGACTCCGTGCGGGCCGGCAGCAGCAGACCGCGCCGCTTGAGCCGGGACACCGAGGAGCGTACGGAGGGCGCGTCCACGCCGACCGCGGCCAGGAGCCGGATCAGCTCGGCGACGGGCACCGGGCCGGGCAGTGAGCGGCCGTACGCGCCGTAGAGCGTGACGATGAGGGACCTGGGGGCGTGCTGCTCGGACACGTTGATCATTTTAGGTCGTCGGCATCACTGCTGGTCACCTCCGGTGCGCAAGCGGAACCGCTGCACCTTGCCGGTGGCCGTGCGGGGCAGGGCGTCGAGGAAGACGAACTCGCGCGGGCACTTGTAGGGCGCGAGCTCCGCGGTGACGAACGCGCGCAGTGCCTCGGGGTCCGGGCGGGCGCCGGGGCGCAGCACGGTGTAGGCGACGGCCACCTGGCCGCGGGCCTCGTCGGGGCGGCCGACGACCGCCGTCTCGGCCACGTCGGGATGGCGCAGCAGCGCGTCCTCCACCTCCGGCCCGGCTATGTTGTACCCGGCGGAGACGATCATGTCGTCGGCGCGGGCCACGTACCGGAAGTAGCCGTCGGCCTCACGGACATAGGTGTCGCCGGTGATGTTCCAGCCGTCGCGCACGTACTCCCGCTGCCGCGGGTCGGCCAGATAGCGGCAGCCGACCGGGCCGCGCACGGCCAGCAGTCCGGGTGCGCCGTCGGGCACCGGGCGGCCGTCGGCGTCCTGGACCCGCGCCTGCCAGCCCGGCACCGGCAGGCCCGTGGTGCCGGGCCGGATGTGCTCGTCGGCGGCGGACACGAAGATGTGCAGCAGTTCGGTGGCGCCGATGCCGTTGATCAGGCGCAGCCCCGTGCGCTCGTGCCAGGCCCGCCAGGTGGCCGCGGGCAGGTTCTCGCCGGCCGAGACACAGCGTCTGAGGGACGACAGGTCGTGGCCGGCCAGGTCGCCGAGCATCGCCCGGTAGGCGGTCGGCGCGGTGAACAGCACGGAGACGCGGTGCGCGGCGATGGCGGGCAGCAGCTGGCGGGGGCCCGCCTGTTCGAGCAGCAGGCTGCTGGCCCCGGCCCGCAGCGGGAAGATCACCAGCCCGCCGAGGCCGAAGGTGAAACCGAGCGGGGGACTGCCGGCGAAGACGTCGTCCGCACGGGGGCGCACCACGTGCCGGGAGAACGTGTCGGCTATCGCCAGCACATCCCGGTGGAAGTGCGCGCATCCCTTCGGGCGGCCCGTGGTGCCGGAGGTGAACGCGATCAGGGCGACGTCGTCGGAGGCGGTGTCCACCGCGGGGTACGGGGCGGTGGGGGCCGGGCGGCGCAGCAGGTCGTCGGGGCCGTCCCCGCCGTACGTCGTGACGCGCAGCCCCGGTACGGCCGCCCGCAGCAGGTCGTCCACCGCCCGGACGTCGCACAGCGCGTGCCCGATCCGGGCGATCGCGCACATGGCGGCCAGCTCCTGCGGGCGCTGCCGGGCCAGGACGGTGACCGCGACAGCGCCCGCCTTCAGCACGGCCAGCCAGCAGGCGGCCAGCCACGGCGTGGTGGGGCCGCGCAGCAGCACCCGGTTGCCCGGGACCACGCCCAGCGTGCCGGTGAGCACGTGCGCGATCCGGTCGACGCGGGCGCGCAGTTCGCCGTAGGTCCAGGTGGGGCCGGCCGGGGTGTGGAACGCCGGGCGGCCCGCGTCGGTGTGGTCCAGCAGCTCCACGGCGCAGTTCAGCCGGGCGGGGTAGCGCAGTTCCGGCAGGTCGAACCGCAGCTCGGGCCACTCGTGCGGCGGGGGCAGATGGTCGCGCGTGAACGTGTCGACGTGGGCCGAGAGGTGCATGACGGGGCCCCCTTGCCGTGACGGACGTCCGGGCCGGCCGCCCGAACGGGCTTCCTGGTGGGCTCGCGTTTCGAGCGTAGCGTGTTGGTGACGGCAGTCAACAGTCCGCGATACCGTCGGGGGACGGGCGGGCAGTCCCGCCCGGGAGGGAGGAACGGCCGTGTCCGCATTCGCACTCGCGCCGGAGCAGGCCGCCTGGTGCGCCGAGCTGCGCGCGCTGGCCGCCGGGCGGCTGCGCCCGCTCGCCGAGGCGGGCGCTCCCGGCCGCGTCAACCGGCCGCTGCTCGCCGACCTGGGCCGACTGGGCCTGCTGTCCCGGCTGTTCGACTCCGGGGCGCTGGAGCTGTGCCTGCTGCGGGAGTCCCTCGCCCAAGGCTGCACCGAGGCCGAGACCGCCCTCGCCCTCCAGGGCCTCGGCGCCCATCCGGTGCACGCCCACGGCACCCCGGCCCAGCGGGGGCGCTGGCTGCCCCGGATCGCCGACGGCAGCGCGGTCGCCGCGTTCGCGCTCAGCGAGCCCGGCGCCGGGTCGGACGCGGCGGCGCTGTCCCTCGCCGCCGAGCCCGACGGCGACGGCTGGCGGCTCACCGGCGCCAAGTGCTGGATCTCCAACGCCCCCGACGCCGACTTCTACACCGTCTTCGCCCGCACCACGCCCGGCGCCGGGGCGCGCGGGGTGACCGCCTTCCTCGTTCCCGCCGACCGGCCCGGACTCACCGGCCGCCCGCTGGAGATGCTCGCGCCGCATCCCATCGGCGCCCTCGACTTCGACGCCGTGCCCGTCACCGGCGCCGACCTGCTCGGCGCGCCCGACCGGGGCTTCGCCGTCGCCATGGGCACCCTCAACCTCTTCCGGCCCAGCGTCGGCGCCTTCGCGGTCGGCATGGCCCAGGCCGCGCTGGACGCCACCCTCGCCCACACCGGCCGGCGGGAGGCGTTCGGCGGCACCCTGCGCGACCTCCAGGCCGTGTCCCACCAGGTCGCCGAGATGGCCCTGCGCACCGAGGCGGCCCGGCTGATGGTGTACGCGGCGGCCTCGGCGTACGACGCGGGCGCCGCCGACGTGCCCCGGCGGGCCGCGATGGCCAAGCTGCTGGCCACCGAGACCGCGCAGTACGTCGTCGACACCGCCGTCCAGCTGCACGGCGCGTGCGCCCTGCGCCGCGGCCACCTGCTGGAGCACCTCTACCGCGAGGTGCGCGCGCCGCGCATCTACGAGGGCGCCAGCGAGGTGCAACGCAGCATCATCGCCAAGGAGTTGTACGCCACGGCCGCCAAGGAGGCCCGGTGACGACCGAGCGCGTCAACCCGCCCGCGCTGTCCCCGCCCACCGGCTTCAGCCACGCCGTCGTCGCGACCGGCACCCGCGTGGTGTTCCTGGCCGGCCAGACCGCCCTCGACACCGGCGGCGAGATCACCGGGGACACGCTGCCCGAGCAGTTCGGCAGGGCCCTCGGCAACCTGCTCGGCGCCCTGCGCGCGGCCGGCGGCACCCCCGCCGACCTCGCCCGGGTCACCGTCTACGCCACGGACCTCGCCGCGTACCGCGCGCACGCCGCCGAACTGGGCCGGATCTGGCGCCGGTCGGCGGGCCGGGACTATCCGGCGATGGCCGTCGTGCAGGTGGTCCGGCTGTGGGACGAGCGGGCGCTGGTGGAGCTGGACGGGTTCGCGGTCCTGCCCTGACCCCGGCCGGGGGCGCCCCGCACAACCGACAGGAGCACGGACGCGCCACCGTAGGGGTGACGGTCACGCCCGCGGGCCCGGCCGCCCGGTACCAGTGGAGGCCTCGAACCCCTGTACACCGGGAGGTATCCCATGCCCGTCCGCCGTTCCCTCCTCGCCGCCGCCCTCGGCGCCACGGCCCTGCTGGGCGCGACCGCCGCGCCGGCCGCCGCCGCGCCCGGCGCTCGGGCCGCCGCCGCGCCCGGCGAGTACATCACCGTCGACCCGACCGGCCGGATCGCGGCCGACGGCACGGTCACGCTCTCCGGCACCTACCGCTGCACCGGCGCCACCGGACCGGCGTTCATCGGGTCCTCGATCAGCCAGGGCACCGTCCGCCAGCAGGGCATCGGCGGCAGCGGCGCCCGCTGCGACGGCGTCGAACACCGCTGGCAGAACTCCGGCAAGCCCTACGGGCAGACGCTGCGGCCGGGGGCGGCGCACGTGCAGGCCACCGTCGTGGAGCTGCGGCGCTCGGGCATCATCCTGGTGCCGGTCTTCCACGCGCAGACGGACCGGGACATCACCCTCGTCCAGAGCTGACCCCCGCGCCCTGCCGGCCGGCGGCGCGTCCGGGCCGTCGCGGGCTTGCGCCGGTTCCCGGGCCGTCCGGGCCGTCCGGGCCGGCGTCGGCTTCCCGCCGGTTCACCGCCGGTCCAGGGCCGTGGCCCGTTCCCCGTCGGTCCCCGGTCCGTCCGGGGCCGGCGGGGTCGTCACGCGCCGGACCACCGCGCCGCCGCCCGGGCGGCGCAGGGCGGCGACGAACTTGTAGCGGGAGCCGCGGTAGACCGAGCGCACCCACTCCACCGGGGTGCCCTCGGCGTCCCGCGAGTGCCGGGACAGCAGCAGCATCGGCAGCCCCACGTCGGTGGCCAGCAACTGCGCCTCGCGCGGGGTGGACAGCGAGGTCTCGATGGTCTCGTCCGCCTCGGCCAGATGGACGCCGTAGACCTCGGCGAGCGCCGTGTACAGCGACGGGTACGTGGCCAGCGAGCGGCGCAGGCCGGGGAAGCGCCGTACGGACAGGTGGGTCGTCTCGATCGCCATCGGGTCGCCGCTGGCCAGCCGCAGCCGCTCGATGCGCAGCACCCGTTCGCCGATCCCGATGCCGAGCAGGCCCGCGAGCTGCTCGTCGGCCGGCACCTCCCCGATGTCCAGCACCTGCGAGGCCGGAGTGAGGCCCTGGGCCCGCATGTCCTCGGTGTGCGAGGTGAGCTGGAGCGTGCGGTACAGCTTGGGCTGGGCCACGAAGGTGCCCTTGCCCTGGATCCGGTCGAGCCGGCCCTCGCCGACGAGTTCCTGCAAGGCCTGGCGCACGGTGGTCCGGGAGGTGTCGAACCGGACCGCGAGCAGCCGTTCGGCGGGCATGGCCGAACCGGGTTGCAGCGCTTCGGCCATCGTCAGGAGCTGCTGCTTGATCCGGTAGTACTTCGGCACGCGCGCGGTGCGGCCGGACGCCCCCCGGTGCGGATGGGCGCTGCTGACGTCGGTGGTCATGCCTGCCTTCCCGGCTGTGTCGATGGGCTCCCGTTATAGCGACCAACTCCCTTATGGTCTAGTCCAACTGAACGCTCCGGGCGAAAGGGACGGAACGTGGAGGGATGCGCTCCGGTGACTTTCTCGTAACGGCCGGGACCGGCTTCCCGAACCACCCTTGACACTCCAAAAGGTCTAGGCCAAGCTCCACCGTACTGGTCTACACCATTAGTGACCAGGTCCCGAGCCCTACGTGCAACAGCGTCGTACCGCAGGTCACCGCCGAGGGCGTGGGGGGTTAGTGGCATCCCTGAGGAGGGTGGCGTGAAGCGCAAGCTTGCGGCCGCGATCGTGATCGCGGGCATGATGGTCTCCGTGTCGGCGTGCGGCGGGGACGACGGCGACGAGGGCGACGCGGGCCAGACGCTCACCGTCTGGGCGATGGACGGCTCCACCCCGGACCAGTGGGTCAAGGACGTGTCGGCCGCCTTCGAGAAGAAGACCGGCGCCAAGGTGAAGTTCGAGACCCAGAAGTGGGACGGGATCCAGCAGAAGATCACCACCGCCCTCTCCGAGTCCACCCCGCCGGACGTCATCGAGGTCGGCAACACCCAGACCCCGGCCTACGCGGCCACCGGCGGCCTCGCCGAACTGGACGACCTGAAGAAGGAGATCGGCGCCGACTGGACGCCGTCGGTCTCGCAGTCCTCCGTCTACGACGGCAAGCAGTATGCCGCGCCCTGGTACTTCACCAGCCGCGTGGTCATCTACAACAAGAAGGTCTGGGCCCAGGCCGGCATCAAGGACGTCCCCAAGACCCGGGACGAGTTCTTCAAGGACCTCGAGGCCATCGACAAGAAGACCGACGCCGAGCCGATCTACCTGCCCGGCCAGAACTGGTACTTCTTCGACGGCCTGACCATCGGCCAGGGCGCCGACCTGGTGAAGAAGCAGGGCGACAAGTACGTCTCCAACCTCGGTGACCCCAAGGTCTCCAAGGCCATGGAGGTCTACAAGAAGTACGCCTCCTACTCCAAGGCCCCCAGGGACAAGGACGAGGCCACCCCGCAGCAGGCCGAGGTGTTCGCCAAGGGCAAGACCGGCGCGTTCATCGGCATGGGCTGGGAGGCCGCCACCGCGATCAACGCCAACAAGGCCATCGAGAAGGACCTCGGCTACTTCCCCATCCCCGGTGAGACCGCGGACAAGCCCGAGAGCGTCTTCCTCGGCGGCTCCAACCTCGCCGTCGCCGCGGGCAGCAAGAAGCAGGACCTGGCCAAGGAGTTCCTGAAGATCGCGCTGTCCGACCAGTACGAGGGCCAGCTGGCCAAGCTCAACGGCGTCATCCCGAACAAGAAGGCGCTGGAGTCCAACCTCAAGGGCAACGTGATCGCGGAGGCCATCGCCCCCGGCGCCGCGGTGGGCGGCACCACCCCGCTGATCCCCGAGTGGGGCGCGGTGGAGAACAACCCCAACCCGATCAAGTCCTACATGACCTCCGTGCTGAACGGTAAGTCCCCGGCGGATGCCGCCAAGCAGGTCGAGGACGAGATCAACAAGCGCCTGGCCCAGCAGAACTGATCACCGCGCCGGGGGTGCCACCAGACGGCACCCCCGGCCCACGCCTTGGCCGTGCCACGGGTGCGGTCACGGCGTTTCGTACGGCCACGGAAGAGATGGCAACTCATGTCAGTGCAGACCGAAGGCACGGACACGGCCGGGGAGCCCGCTGTCCGCAAGGCCCGGGTGCCGGCCTCGCCGCGAGGTGACGACCGCACCTTCGGGGCCCCGTCCCGGCGCCGCGCCGCCGCCCCCTACCTGCTCCTGCTGCCCGCGCTGCTGGCCACCCTGGTGCTGCTCGGCTGGCCGCTGCTGAAGAACGGCTTGCTGTCGTTCCAGAACCTCAACCCGCGCCAGCTCATCCAGCACCTCACCGAGTGGAACGGCGTCGACAACTACCAGGAGGTGCTGTCCGCCGGGGAGTTCTGGCGCGTCGTCGAACGCTCGGTGATCTTCACCGCCGTCAATGTCGTGCTGATCATGGTGCTCGGCACCCTGATCGGGCTGCTGCTGGCCCGGCTCGGCAAGCGGATGCGGCTGCTGCTCCTGTTCGGCCTCGTGCTCGCCTGGGCCATGCCGATCATCGCGGCCACCACCGTCTACAAGTGGCTGTTCGCCCAGCGTTTCGGCGTCGTCAACTGGGTGCTGGACAAGCTCGGCTGGCACTCCATGGCCGACCACAACTGGCTGCAGACCCAGTTCTCCACCTTCGCCGTGGTCACCCTGCTGCTCGTGTGGCAGTCCATCCCGTTCGTGGCGATCAACCTCTACGCCGCCACCACCACCATCCCCCGGGAGCTGTACGAGGCCGCCTCCCTGGACGGCGCCGGCGCCTGGAAGAACTTCACCTCCGTGACCCTGCCCTTCCTGCGGCCGTTCCTGTACGCCACGACGTTCCTCGAAGTCATCTGGATCTTCAAGGCGTTCCCGCAGATCTTCGCGATGAACGAGGGCGGCCCGGACCACCTCACCGAGACCCTGCCGATCTACGCCTATGTGGAGGGCGTCGGCAACCAGCACTTCGGACTCGGCGCGGCGATCTCCTTCCTGACCATCGTGGTCCTGCTCGTCATCACCTCGTACTACCTGCGCATGGTGCTCAAGCAAGAGGAGGACGAGCTGTGAAGCGCTCGCTCTTCGGCCGTATCTGGCCCAACGCGACCGCCGTCGTCCTCTTCGTCGGCTTCGCGTTCCCCGTGTACTGGATGTTCGCCACGGCCTTCAAACCGACCGGCGACATCATCTCCGACGACCCGGTGTGGTTCCCGACCGACGCCACCCTGGAGCACTTCAAGACGGCCGTCGACGCCGACCACTTCTGGACCCTGGTCCTCAACTCGGTCACCGTCACGGTGCTGTCGGTCGTCTTCTCGCTCGTCATCGCCCTGTTCGCGGCCTTCGCCCTGACCCGGATGCGGTTCAAGGGCCGGCGCGGTCTCATCGTGACGTTCATGCTGGCGCAGATGGCTCCCTGGGAAGTCCTCATCATCGCCATGTACATGATCGTCCGGGACAACGACATGCTCGACAGCCTGGTCCCGCTCACCGCCTTCTACACCATGATGGTGCTGCCGCTGACCATCCTGACGCTGCGCGGCTACATCGCCGCCGTGCCCAAGGAGCTGGAGGAGTCGGCGATGGTCGACGGGTGCACCCGCCCGCAGGCCTTCGTGAAGGTGATCTTCCCGCTGCTCGCGCCCGGCCTGATGGCGACCTCGCTGTTCGGCTTCATCACCGCCTGGAACGAGTTCCCGCTCGTCCTGATCCTCAACAAGTCCGCGGAGAAGCAGACCCTGCCGCTGTGGCTGTCGCAGTTCCAGACCGCCTTCGGCGACGACTGGGGCGCCACCATGGCCGCCTCGTCCCTCTTCGCGCTGCCCATCCTGATCCTCTTCATCTTCCTGCAACGCAAGGCTGTCAGCGGTCTGACCGACGGCGCCGTGAAGGGATGACGCCCCGATGACCACCATCGCCCCCGGCACCGACACCCTCACCCGCGACGCCCTCGCCGTGCTCCAGCCCGGCTTCGACGGCACCACCGCCCCCGACTGGGTGCGCCGCCGCATCGACGAGGGCCTGGCCTCCGTCGCCCTGTTCGGCCGCAACGTCGTCAGCGAGGAACAGGTCACCGCGCTCACCGCGCAACTGCGCGCCGGACGGGACGACCTGCTCGTCGCCATCGACGAGGAGAGCGGCGACGTCACCCGCCTCGACGTGCGCACCGGCTCCGCCTTCCCCGGCAACCACGCCCTCGGCGCCGTCGACGACCCCGGCCTGACCCGGTCCGTCGCCCGCGAGCTGGGCCGCCGCCTGGCCGCCTGCGGCGTCACCTTCGACTGGGCACCCTCCGCCGACGTCAACGCCAACGCCGACAACCCGGTCATCGGCGTCCGCTCCTTCGGCGCGAGCCCCGACCTGGTCGCCCGGCACACCGCCGCCTGGGTCGAGGGCCTGCAGTCCTCCGGCGTCGCCGCCTGCACCAAGCACTTCCCCGGCCACGGCGACACCAACGTCGACTCCCACCACGCCGTGCCCCGCATCGACGTCGACGCCGACACCCTCTACGAGCGCGAACTGCCCCCGTTCCGCGCGGCCATCGCCGCCGGCACCCGGGCGATCATGAGCGCCCACATCCTGGTGCCGGCCCTCGACCCCGACCGCCCCGGCACCCTGTCCCCGCGCATCCTCACCGAGCTGCTGCGCGGCGAACTCGGCTACCAGGGCCTGATCGTCACCGACGGCATCGAGATGCGCGCCATCTCCGCCACCTACGGCCTCAACCAGGGGGTCGTCCTCGCGATCGCGGCCGGCGCCGACGCCATCTGCGTGGGCGGCGGACTGTGCGACGAGGGCACCGTGCTCGGCATGCGGGACGCGCTCGTCGCGGCCGTCCGCTCCGGGGAACTGCCCGAGGAACGGCTCGCCGACGCCGCCGCCCGGGTACGCGACCTGGCCGCCTGGACCGCCGCGCACCGCGGGGACGCCGCGCGGACCACGCCCGACCCGGAGATCGGCCTGGTCGCGGCCCGCCGCGCGCTGACCGTGACCCGCGCCGGCGCCGCCGCACCGGTCACCGGGCCCGTGTACATCGCCCGGTTCAGCCCGGCCCCGAACATCGCCGTCGGCCACGAGACCCCCTGGGGTGTCGCCGCCGAGCTGGAGCGGCTGCTGCCCGGCAGCGCCTTCGGAACCTTCACCGGCGACGACGCCGGAGCCGCCGCCCTCGCCGCGGCCGGCGGACGCCGGATCGTCGCCGTGGTCCGCGACGAACACCGGCACCCCTGGATGCGTTCCGCGCTCGACACCCTGCTCGCCGCCCGGCCCGACACCGTCGTGGTCGAGATGGGCCTGCCGCAGGCCCCGCCGCGCGGCGCCCTGCACGTCGCCACCTACGGCGCCGCCCGCGTCTGCGGAGTGGCCGCCGCCGAGGCCGTCCTCGCCGGCTGACCTCCTTTCACCCCCGGCCGCCCGCCCTCCCCGGCGGGCGGCCAGCCTCCCCGTGCTCCCTTTCCGTGAACCGGTGGCCTTTTCACGCCCTGACACATGCCACCGGCACATGTCTCACGTCCGAACCGCAGGTGTTGTCGTCCCGATCACCCCGGAGTGTGCACACATGCACGACCCCACCCCCTACCTCCACCGAGCGGCGACCGGCCGCCCCTACTTCAGCGCCGACGGCGAGACCTACCTCGCCCCGACCCCGCTGCGCGACCTGGAGAAGACCGAGCCGCTGCGCGTCCTGTCCGAGGACGACTTCGCGTTCTGGCAGACCTACGGCTACGTCGTCGTCCGCGAGGCCATCACCCCCGGCGAGGCCAAGGCGCTGCTCGACTTCGCCTGGGAGTTCCAGGGACTCGACCCCGACCGCCCCGACACCTGGTACGAGGAACCCGAGTTCCGCTCCGAACTCGACCGCCACCTGTACATCTACGGCTTCGTCGAGGCCTACCACCACCAGCTGCTCTGGGACAGCCGGCAGAACCGGCGGGTCTACGACGCCTTCGTGGACGTCTGGGACAGCCCCGAACTGTGGGTCACCCTGGACCGGCTCAACCTCAACCCGCCCAACATCCGCACCCGTTCGCGCTCCCTGATCGAACCCACCGACGAGGGCTTCGACATCGAGCTGCACTGGGACGTCGACTCCACCCGCGCCGTGCTGCCGCAGCGCGTCCAGGGCATCATCGCGCTCACCGGCACCCGGCCCGAACTCGGCGGCTTCCAGTGCGCGCCGGAACTCTTCCGCCGCTTCGAGGAGTGGCGGCTCGCCCAGCCACCCGGCCGCGACCCGGTCCGCCCCGCGATCGACCGCGCCGAGTTCCCGGTGGTCCGCCCCGACCTCCAGCCCGGCGACCTGCTGATCTTCAACGGGATGCTCGCCCACGGAGTGGCGCCCAACCTCTCTGACAACGCTGTCCGGGCCGTCCAGTACCTGTCGATGATGCCCGCCCTGGAGGAGCACACCGCCCTGCGCGACTCCCGCGTGCACTCCTGGCGCACCCTTGAGACCCCGGACTGGAACGCCACCCTGCTCGGCGACGCCCGCACCCCGGAAGCCCTCCGCTACGGCCCCGCCGAACTGAACGGCCTGGGACGCAGGCTGCTGGGCCTGGACTCCTGGACCGCCGGGGACGGCGACCGGTGAACCGCGTCTGCCTCGCCCTGCCCACCAACCGCGCCTGCCCCGCCACCATCACCGCCCTGCACGCCGAAGCCGCCTACGCCGTACGGAACTTCGGCGCCGACGTCCAGCTGCTGATCCTGGACTCCGCCGACGCCCGCACCCGGGCCGCCCACGCGGACACCGTCGCCGCCCTGCCCACCGAGCCGGGCGTGACCCTCCACCACCTGGACGAGGAACGCCAACGCGCCTGGCTGCGCCGGACGATCGTCCGCTCCGGCCTGCCCCACCCGGACCGGCTGCTCGGCCTCATGCTCCCGCCCGGCGTGTCCTACGGCGCCTGCACCAACCGCGCCTTCCTGCTGGCCGCCTCCCTGGGCTGCCACTCCGTGCACCGCAGGGACTCCGACAGCACCTATCAAGTCCACCACGGCGAACCGGTGTTCCCCGTCCACCACGAGCTGCCCTGGCTCGGCCGCCCCGCCGCCGACGCCACGGCGACGGTCACCCGCACCGACCTCGACCCGGCCCTGGCCCACCGCCCGGTCGCCCTGGCCGGCGCGTCCTTCATCGGCGAACTCTCCGTCGACATCGCGGAGATACGACGCCTGGACGAGGCCGTCTACCACGACGTCGTCGGCCTCTGGGCGCCCGGCGACTGGCCCGAGGACCGGCGCCGCGCACTGGTCGAGGAGTCCTTCACGGGAGCGGGCACCGACCCCTTCACCGGCGACCACTCGACCCTCACCGTGGTCGACCCCATGCGCGTCGACATGTGCAACATCGCCTTCGACCGGGCGGTGTACGAGCGGGTCCCGCTGCCACCCGCCACCGACACCATCGGCAGCGACTACTTCCTCCTCCACCTCGTGCACGACGCCGGTCTGCCCGGCATCCTGCACAACCGCCACATCGAGAACTTCCACACCCCCGAACGCCGCACCGACACCGGCTTCCCCGCCTACCAGCGGCGGTTCGTGAAGTTCCTGCTGTCGATGCTCCACTTCCACCACGTCTACGACCGCATGGCCGCGGAGGGCGCCGCCGGACTGCTCGGCCCCGACCACCGCGTCCGCCCCGACCGGGTGGCACGGCTCGTGCGCGAGAGCACCACCCTGGACCGCACCGAGAACATCTGGCGCCTGGACCGGGTCGACACGGCGTACCGCAAACTGGGCGGCAGATACGCGCGGTTCGCCGATCAACTGGTCTCGGAGCGCGAGGAGTTGCTCGACCAGGCGGCAAGGGACATGGAGGACTTCGCTTTCCTGACCGAGGCATGGCCGTCACTGACTGAGGCGGCCCGCACATGAGTGCCCCGAACCCGCGGGACCAGCCACACGCAAGCGACCACATCCGCTACCACCTCACCGGCATAGAGCGCCAATACGACACCCTGCTCAGCGAGCTGCCCGGCGCGGACATCCGCTTCGCCCTCAAGGCCTGCCCGGTCGACGAAGTCCTCCGCTGCCTGGCGGACCGCGGCGCCGGCTTCGACACCGCGAGCCCCGCCGAGATCCGGCAGGCACTGAAGGCCGGGGCACCGCCCCACCGCGTGCACTACGGCAACACCATCAAGTCCGACCACGACATCGCCGAAGCCCACCGGCTGGGCGTCGGCACCTTCGCCACCGACAGCCTCGAAGACGTCACCGCGATCGCCCGGCACGCCCCCGGCGCCCGCGTGTTCTGCCGGCTGGCCACCAGCGGCCAGGGCGCCCTGTGGGGCCTGAACCGCAAGTTCGGCTGCGACCCGGACGACGCCGTACGGATCATGGCCGCCGCCCGCGCGGCCGGCCTCGTCCCGGCCGGACTGTCCGTGCACGTCGGCTCCCAGCAGATGACCGGCGAGGCCTGGCAGCAGGCCCTGGACACCCTCGCCGGGACACTGCTCGCGCTGGCCGGGCGGGGGATCGTACCCGACCACGTCAACCTCGGCGGCGGGCTGCCCGCGCTCGGTTACCTGGACCGGCGCGGCAGACCGCTCGACCCGCCGCTGGACAAGATCCTCACCGTGCTCCGCGAGGGCATGGAGCACCTGAACGGGCTGGCCGCCGCCCCGCTGCGGTTCGTCCTGGAGCCGGGCCGGCACCTGGTCGCCGACCACGGCGCGGTCCGGGCGCACGTGGTGCGGCTCACCGAGCGGACCGGGCCGGACGGCCGGACCGTCCGCTGGCTGTACCTGAGCGCGGGCAAGTTCAACGGCCTGTACGAGATGGACCAGGTGACCCACCCGCTGCTCTTCCCCGGACGGGAGGGCGAGGAGCACGTGCCCGCCGTCGTCGCGGGCCCCACCTGCGACGGCGACGACGCCTACGGCGGCGGCCGGCACCCGGTGCCCGTCCCCCGGACCCTCGCCTCCGGCGACCCGGTGTGGGTCCTCTCCGCCGGCGCCTACGCCCCCAGTTACACGACCCAGGGCTTCAACGGCATCCGCCCGCTGCCGTGCGTGTGCGTACGCGGCCCGGAAGGACTCCCACCGACATGAACGACCTGATACGGGGCGTCACCGAGGCCGACTGGCCCCGGCTGGCGGCCCTGGAGAGCGAGGCGTACGCGGACCTCTCCCTCGCCGAGGGCGAGGAGGCGCTGCGCTCCCGGGCCCGCGCCTCGGCCGGCACCTGCTTCGTCCTGGAACGCGACGGCCGGCCCGCCGGCTACGTCCTCGCCCTGCCCTACCCCCGGTTTTGCTGCCCCGCGCTGGGCAGCCCGGAACCGGCCGTCCACGACACCGCCAACCTGCACCTGCACGACATCGTCGTCAGCGCCCCGCTGCGCCGCCGGGGGCTCGGCACCCGGCTGGTGCGCCACCTGACCGAGACGGCCCGGGCGCGCGGCTTCGCCACCGTCTCGCTGGTCGCCGTCGGCGACAAGGAGACGTTCTGGCGCGCCCGCGGCTACCGCACCCATCCGTCGGCCCCGGTCCCGCCGGAGTACGGCCGGGGCGCGGTCTACATGTCGGCGCCGGTCACCTCCCTGGCCCGGCCGTACCGGGAGGCGGTGTGATGCCCGCCGGGTCCTTCGCGCGCGCCAAGTGGTCGATCGCCGCGCTGTTCTGCTTCCTCGGCTTCCAGTACGGCACCTGGATCGCCCGCCTGCCCGCGCTGAAGAGCCGGCTGGACCTGGGCGCCGGCGAGGTGGGGCTCTTGCTGATGGCCTGCGGGGCGGGCGCCGCGGTCTCCTTCCCGCTGGTCGCCGTGCTGATGCGGCGGCTCGGCTCCCGGCGGCTGTCCCTGGTGTCCGCCGTCGCCCTGATCGCCGTACTGGCCGCCCTGTCCGCCGTGCCGAACTACCCGCTGGCCCTGCTCGCCGTGGCCGCCGACGGGGTCGCCGTCGGCTGTCTCAACGTGGCCATGAACGCCCAGGGGGCCGCGCTGGAGAAGGCGTACGACCGCACCGCGATGTCCCAGCTGCACGCCACCTTCAGCGCCGGGCTGCTCGCCGCCGCGCTGCTGGCCTCCGGCGCCACCGCACTGACCGGGTCCGTCCCGGCCCACTTCGCCGGCGCCGGCGCGCTGCTGCTGCTCCTGCTCGGCGGTGCCCGGCCGGGCCTGCTCGCGCACGAGGAGCCGGCCCCGGCCGCCGAGGGCGGGACCAAGCCCAGGGCCCGGCGCGGGCTGCCGTCCGGCACGACCCTGCTCATGGGCTGCGCCATGGCGTTCGGCACCATCACCGAGGGCGCGATGAACGACTGGTCGACGCTCTACATGAAGGACGTCGTCCACGCGTCGGCGAGCGTCGCGCCGCTCGGCATCGCGGTCGTCTCCGTGATGATGCTGCTGGCCCGGGTGTGCGCGGACCGCTGGCGCACCCGCTGGGGCGACGGGGCGGTGGTGCGCGCCGGCAGCGCGGTGGCCGCCGTCGGCCTGGCCCTCGCCCTGCTCGCCGGGGGAGTGGTCCCCACGCTGCTCGGCTTCGCCTGCGTCGGCCTCGGCGCCGCCGCCGTCACCCCGTGCGTGTACGTGGCGGCGGCCGGACACGGCCCGGACGCCCTCGCCCTGGTCGCCGCGATGGGGACCACCGGGCTGCTGGGCGGCCCGGCCCTGATCGGCTTCGTGGCGAGCGCGGCGAACCTCACCCTGGGCATGGCCACGGTGGTGGTCTGCGCCCTGATCGTCACGGCGACCGCCTTCCGGATCCCGTGGCGGGCCCGGGCCGGCGCGCTCGCCGGGACGACCTGAGCGCGACGGCGGTCCCTACGGTCTGTGGCGACGGCCCGGTGCCCGGGGTGCCGGGCCCTCGTCCCAGCCCGGGTCCGGCATCCCGGCCGAGTCCAGCAGCTGCTCGCCGTACAGGTCCTGGAGCCAGTTGGTCTGGTACACGGTGTCCAGATAGCGCTCGCCGAGGTCGGGGGCGATGGCCACGGCGGTCAGCTCCCGGGCGTCCTGCCGGGCCAGCCACTCGGTCGCCGCGCTGACCACCGTCCCCGTGGAGCCGCCGAACAGGAAGCCCCGCCGGGCCAGCCGGTGGCAGGTGCGGATGGTGTCCGCCTCCTCCACCCGGATCACCTCGTCGACGTAGGACTCGTCCAGCAGCGGCGGGCGCATGCTCATGCCCAGGCCGGGGATCATCCGGCGGCCGGGCGGGCCGCCGAACGCCACCGACCCCGCGCTGTCCACGGCGACGATCCGCACCGGCCGGTGCCACTCGCGGAACCAGCGCGCGCAGCCCATCAGGGTCCCGGCCGTGCCCGTCCCGACGAACAGCACGTCCAGACGCGGGAAGTGACCGGCGATCTCGGGCGCGGTGGTGCGGTAGTGCGCCCGCCAGTTGCCCGCGTTGGTGTACTGGCTCAGCCACACGTACCGGTCGTCCGACGCGCACAGCGCCCGCAGGTACTCCAGCCGGGTGCCCAGGAAGCCGCCGTTCTCGTCCAGGTCGGTCACCACGTGCACCTGACTGCCGAGGGCCTCCATCAGCAGCTTGGTCGACAGGTTGCACCGGGGGTCCGTCACGCACAGGAACCGGTAACCCTTGCTCGCGGCGATCATGCTGAGCGCGACGCCCAGATTGCCGGACGAGGACTCGACGAGCACGGAATCCGGCTTCAGGGTGCCGTCCCGCTCGGCGCTCTCCACCATCTCGTTCGCGGCCTTCAGCTTGATGGAGCCGGCGAAATTGAAGCCCTCGCACTTGAGGTAGAGGCGGTATCCGAATATCGACTCCAGATCGACGAAGAGGCTCCCTTCGTTGAACGCGTGGGGTGCGGAGATCACGGGCACGGCGGGCCTCCTGTTGCCAGGGCTGGGGGAAGACGGCCTCAGCCGTACCGGCGCAGGTCGTGGAAGAAGTCGTCGACGAGGCGGAGCCGGCCCGCCCGGGCGACCTGGTCGTACACGAACTTGCCCACGGCCAGGTCGAGGACGCCGAGACCGAAGGGGGAGAAGATCACCGGCTGGTCGCGCGGCGGCGCGGCCCGGCCCAGCAGCACGTCGTTGAGGGTGCCGTTGAGGAAGTCGCGGTTGCCGGTGCGCTGCTCGACCAGGTGCGGGGAGGTGTCCGCCTTCAGGCAGTGCTCCACGTCGTCCACGAAGTTGGCCGAGGCGAGCAGGACCTCGGGGGCGAGGTCGCGCAGCGAGATGTGCAGCACCAGCGGGTTGTGGTCGAACCAGGCCGGGGTCGTGACATGCGGCCGGCCGGCGACGGTGGCAAAGACCACCAGGTCGCTGGAGCGGATCAGGCCCTCCGCGCTGTCGTGGACGGTGACCGGCTCGGTGGCCCCGCTCTGCCGCAGATAGCCGCAGAAGCCCTCGGTGCTGGCGGCGGACACGTCGTGCACGCCGATCGCCTCGAAGGACCAGCCGGTGCGGGCCAGGAAGGTGTGGATGTACCGGGCGATCAGACCGGTGCCGCAGAAACCGACCCGGGCCGGCCGGGGCCGCTCCCGGCTCAGCCAGTCGGCGGCCAGCGCGGCGGACGCGGCGGTCCGGGTCGCGCTGATGATGGAGCTCTCCAGACAGGCGAACGGGTAGCCGGTGTCGTGGTCGTTGAGGATGAGCACGGCCGACGCCCGGGGCAACCCGGCGTCCACGTTCTCCGGGAAGCTGGAGATCCACTTCAGACCGTCCACGTGGACGGACCCGCCGATGGACGCCGGCAGCGCGATGATCCGCGAGCTGGGGCGGTCGGGGAAGCGCAGGAAGTACGACGGCGGGTTCACCGAATCCCCGGCGCCGTGCAGCCGGTAGGTGGTCTCGACCAGCTCCACCACCTGTCGCTCGGCCCCTTCCAGGGCCTTCTTCACCTGCTCGCCGGAGATCACGGCGAACGTCGGCACGGACGGCGGGCCGGACTCGGCCGCGCGGGCGGTGTGGGGCAGTACGTCGGTCATCGTCCGCTCGCCTCCGGGGTGAAGGAGCCGTCGGCCACCTGCCGGGGCTCGGCCATACCGACCAGGACCCGCCGCTCGCCGGTGAACGGCTCCCTGCTGTGCGCGGTACGGATGTTGTCCACCAGCAGCAGGTCACCGTCCTGCCAGGGCTCGCGCCGGGTGTGCTCCTCGTACGTGGTGTTCAGGCACTCGACGACGTCCGCGCCGATCGCACCGCCGTCGCCGTAGCGGGTGTTGAACGGCAGACCGTCCGGGCCGTACTCGTCCACCAGGTACTCGCGGACCTCCGGGGCGAGCGTCCACTCGTTGAGGAAGGCGATCTGGTTGAACCAGCAGCGGCGGCCCGTCAGCGGGTGCCGGACGACGGCGGCACGCCGCTGCCGGGTGCGCAGCGAGCCGTCGGCGAGCCAGGTGAAGTCGATGCCGTTGGCCCGGCAGTAGTCCTCGATCGCGGCGCGGTCGGCGGTGCCGAAGGACTCCGCCAGGGACGCCCCGATCTCGTCGTTGTAGCTGCGGGTCAGCAGCCAGCCCTCCTGCTCGAACCGTCGCGCCAGGTCGGCGGGCAGCGCCTTGAGGACCTCCTCGGCGTCGGCCACCGCGGTCGCCCCGCCCGACTCGGGCGCGGTCAGGCACGCGAACAGCATCAGGCCGGGCACCCGCAGCCGGTAGCTCAGCTCGTGGTGCATGCACATCGGCTGGTTGGCCGGCCACGGCGTGGAGGCGTACAGCCCCGGGCCGGCGGTCTCGCGCGGCGCGAACGCCTCGGCCTCCGCCATCGGCTCACCCGCCAGCCGGGTGAGGACGGCACCGACCTGTTCCGGGTCCGCCAGGCCGAGTCCGCGCACCAGCAGCGCCCCGTGCTCGGTGACCTGTGCGCGCAGCGCCTCGCGGTGCTCGGCCGCCCAGCCGACGGGGTCGTCCGGCGGAGCGACGCGCAGCATCGCCGGTCTGTCCGGCCGCAGCTCCACATCGAGCGGTGCTGCCAGGGATGAGGACGGCATCTCGGTTTCCTTTCCGGTCGCCCGTCGGGTGGGGGACGGGCCCTCAGGTGGAGGCCAGGGGCACGGCCGCGGTCAGGACGGCCCGCGCCGCCCCGTCCGGGCGCGTGCGCGGGAAGTAGTGGCCGCCGTCGGGCAGCTCGTGCAGGTCGACGTGGTCGGCCAGCAGCCGCCAGTCCCGGTGGCGTTCGGCGTAGCCGGCCGTGTGCGGGTCGTCGGCGGCCACGACCACCGTCACCGGCGCGGACAGCTTGACCGGCGGCGGGGCGGTGAGCGCCGCCAGCAGGTAGCGGTGCGCGGCCACACAGTCGTGCCGGTAGGCGGCGCCGATGTGTTCGGCGTGCCGCTCGTTCAGTTCGGCGAGTTCGGTGTGGCCGCCGTCCGCGGCCAGCCGTGCCGCGGTCTCCGCGTCACTGCTGCGGGTCAGTTCGCCGACGGCGGCACCGCGCTCGGCGGCGGTGCCCAGCAGCTGCGCGCCGAGGAACACCCGGGTGACCCGTACGCCCCGTTCCTGAAGCCTGCGGGCCGTCTCCAGGGCCGGGGCGGCGCCCGAGGAGTGCCCCCACAGCATGACCCGGGTCAGGCCGCGCGCGGTGATCTCGGCGGCGACCCGCTCGGCCACCTCCGCGATCGGCGCGAACGGCTCCCGCCGGCCGACCGGGTCGTGTCCGGGCAGGTCGACGGCGAACACCGCCAGGCCGCTGCCGGCCAGCGCCGCCGCCATCGGGCGGTAGTTGACCGCGTTGCCGCCCGCGTAGGGGAAGCACACCAGCGCGCTCTCCGGGGCGCCGTCCGGCTCCGACAGGGGTTGCAGCAGCTCCGGGCGGGACCGGCCGGCCCCGTCGAGCACGGCGGCCAGGTCGGCGAGAACCGGATGACGGGTGATGTCCTTCAGCGACACCGCCCGGTCCAGGGCCACGCTGAGCTTGACGGCCGTCAGGGAGGTGCCCCCGGAGTCGAAGAAGTGGTCCGTGCGGCCGATCCGCTCCTCGGGCACGCCCAGCAGCTCCGACCACACCGCCGCCAGCCGCCGCTCGGTCGGGCCGAGCCCCTGCCCGTCCCCGGCGGCGCGGTCCGGCGGGGCGGCCCCCACGGCTCCCACGGCCCCCTCGGCCTGCTCGGCCTGCTCGGCCGGCCCGGTCCGCTCGGCCAGCGCGGTCAGCGCCTTGCGGTCGGTCTTGCCGTTGGCGGTCAGCGGAAGGCTCTCGCGCCAGTGGAAGGCCGAGGGCACCATGTAGGCGGGCAGCGCCGCCGCGAGCGCCTCGCGCAGCGTCTCGGGCGGAACGCGCCGTCCGGTGTGGAAGGCGATCAGATGCTTGTTCCCGCCGCCCCGCTCCGCGACGACCACCGCGCCGTCGCGCACCCCGGCCACCCGCAGCAGGGTGTTCTCGATCTCGCCGATCTCGATGCGGAAGCCGCGGATCTTGACCTGGTTGTCCCGGCGGCCGAGGAACTCCAGCTTGCCGCCCGGGTGCCAGCGGCCCAGGTCACCACCCAGGTACAGCCGCTCACCGGGCCGGTACGGGTCCGTCCGGTACGCCTCCCGGGTCCGCTCGGGATCGTTCACGTACCCCCGGCCCACGCACACGCCGGAGAACGCGATCAGCCCCGGGGCCCCCAGCGGCACCAGCGACAGGTGCTCGTCCACGACGTAGACGCGGACGTTGTGCACCGCGCGGCCCAGCAGCACCCGGTCCGGCACGCCGTCCAGCACCTCGTGGTTGGTGTCGTCCGAGGTCTCGGTCAGCCCGTAGGCGTTGAGCAGCCGGATCCCCGGCTGGAGCGCGAACCAGCGCTGCGTCAGCTCCCGCTTCAGCGCCTCCCCGGTCACCGACACGCACCGCAGGTCCGGCAGCGCGCGCGGACGCCGCTCCAGGTACGAGACCACGACCTCCAGGTACGAGGGCACGAGCTGGGCCACGGCCACCCGGCCGCGCACCAGCGTGTCCACGAACCGCTCCACGTCCGTGATCACGTCCTGGCCGACCAGCAGCGTCCGCCCGCCCGTCAGCAGCGCGGACAGCAGCTGCCACAGCGAGATGTCGAAGCACTGCGGCGCCGTCTGCGCCACCACCGACCCCTCGCCGATGCCCAGGTCGTCGATCTTGGCGTACAGGTGGTTGAGCAGGCCCGCGTGCTCGCACATCGCCCCCTTCGGCTCCCCCGTGGAGCCGGAGGTGAAGTAGATGTACGCCAGCCGGCCCGGCTCGATCGGCAGCCCGGGGTCGGTGTCGGGGTACGGCCCCGCGTACGCCGTCTCCACCGGCAGCTTCCGTGCCCCCGGCACGGTGGCCAGCGCCTCGTCGAGGTTTTCGGTGCTGCCGGACTCGGTGAGCACCAGCCGGCAGTCCGCCCGGGTCAGCATGGCCGCGATCCGGCCGGCCGGGAAGTGCGGCTCGACGGGCAGATAGACACCGCCCGCCTTGAACACCGCCAGCGTCGCCGCCAGCCAGTCCAGATCGCGCTCGGTGACGACGGCGACCACGTCCTCCGGGCCCAGCCCGCGCTCCAGCAGCGCGTGCGCCAGCCGGTTGGCACGCGCGTTCAGCTCCCCGTACGTCCACGTCCGCTCGCCGTGCACGGCGGCCACCCGGTCCGGGTGCTCCCGTGCCCGCCGCTCGAACAGCTCGTGCGCGCGGGCGTCCGGCAGCTCCCGGTACGGCCCCGCCAGCCCCTGGAGCTGCTCGCGGACCTCCTCGGCCGACAGCAGGCTCTGCTGCCCGTGGTCGGCGTCCGGGGTGGCCGCCAGCAGGGCCAGGGCCTTCAGGTGGTAGCCGCCGATCCGGGCGGCGGCACCGGCGTCCAGCACGTCGGAGCGGTGGCGCAGGCGCAGCACCAGGTGCCCGCCCCGGTCGTACCAGCGGACGTGCAGCACCGCCTCGTCGGCGCCCTCGCTGCCGTCGTGACCCTCGGAACCTTCGGGACCGAACACCACCTCGTACGGCGGCTCGGTCAGGCCCAGCTCCCGGCGCAGCCCGGCCACCGGGAACTCGCGGTGCGCCAGCAGCTCCGCCTCGGCACGCTCGGCGGCCGTCACCAACGCCCGCCAGGACCCCGGTGGGACGGTCAGCCGGCACGGCAGCGGCTCGCCACGCACCCCGGCGGTGTACCCCGTCACCACCTCCGGCTCGCCGGACAGCGCGGCCAGCACCTTGGCGTGCGCCGCCAGCAGCACCGCGCTCAGCGGGAGCCCGGAGCGCCGCACCAGGGCGCGCACCGCGCCCGTCACCTCCTCCGGGACCACCGTCTCCTGCTCCGGCACGCCCGGCACCGGCTCCGCCGCCCAGCGCGGCACGGCGGTCGCGCCGCCGGCGCCCAGCACCCGGCTCCAGTAGTCCCGGTCGGCTTCCCCACGCGTTTCCATCGATGGCCTTCCTCACCTGGTGGCGGCAGCGGCGGCGTCGGTCTTCTTCGCGGCGAGGTCCGGCGGCAGGGACCCGCCGGACGGCTCCGGCATGTCCACGGCCGGGTTGCCGCCCCAGTGGGCGCCCGGGGGAACCTCCTCGCCCTTCATGAGGAAGGAGTCGGGGGCCAGCACCGAGCCCTCGCCCATGGTTACGCCGTAGTGCACATGGGCGGAGACGCCCAGCGTGCAGCGGGCGCCGAGCGTGATGCCGTCGGACTTGAAGGTGCCGTCCTCCTGCGAGTGGCACTGGATCTTGCTGGCGACGTTGAGGGTGCACTCGTCGCCGACGGCGGCGAGGGTCCGCTCGGTCATGAAGCAGCCGTCGTCGAACACCCGCTTGCCCATGCGCACCCCCAGCAGCCGCCACACGAGGCTCTTGTAGGGGGTCCCGTTGAAGATGTTCAGGTACTGCACCGGGACCTTCCACAGGCGCTCGTGCAGCCAGAAGTTCCGGTCGTAGATGGAGCACAGCTGGGGCCGCAGCGCGCGGAACCTGGTCATCCAGCGCTCCACCAGGACGTAGTACGCGGTGGACAGCAGCAGGGTCAGCGCCAGGTACAGGGCGATCACCACATGGCCGGCCGCGCCGTACAGGTCGACCGAGACCAGGCCGAACAGCGTCAGCAGGAAGACGTGCAGCCAGCGCGCGAACAGCATCAGCGCCATCGACAGCAGGTTGTAGCGGTTCTTCGCGTGGAGGTGGCGGCGCAGCTCCTCGCCCGTGCGCAGATGGTCGAACCGGGCGTCGCGGTCCACCGAGCGGGGAATCTCGAACGGCGGCGAGCCGAGCAGCCCGACGTTCGTGCGCACCTCGCCGTCCAGCGGCACCAGCACCTTGGTCGCGAGCAGGCAGTTCTCGCCGGTCCGCCCGCCGGCCGGATAGGCGATGTTGTTGCCCAGGAAGTTGCGCGGCCCGATCGACACCCGGGAGAGCCGGAAGGACGTGCCCGAATACTCGGCGTTCACCACCGACAGCCCGTCGGCCACCATCGTCCCGGTGCCCACGGTGACCAGGAACGGCGACTCGTGCTGCACCTCGGTACCGAAGTTGGACCCGGTCTGCTCGACGCGTGACAGGTCGTAACCGAGTCTGCGGAGGTAATACACGATGTACGAGCTGTCGCCGAACAGCCACGTGAAGAACTTGATGTTCGTGATGCGGGCGGCCACCCGGTGCAGCGTGTAGTGCATCCCGTACAGCGGGTAGACCCGGTCGGGCCGGACCATCAGCCTCAGCAGCCGCGGCACCGTGTACAGCGCGACCAGCCCCACCCCGACGAAGCCGAAGAACAGGGCGAGCGAGACGGCCAGCGCGTCGGGTATCAGCTCCGGCCGGCTCAGCGTGGCCGTCTGCGGGTCGAGCCGCTTGCCGATCGCCGGCAGCCCGGTGAACACCATGTACACCCCGCCGAGGGCGACCGGGAGGTAGACGAACACCAGCTGCAGCAGCGTCACGGTGCCGAACCAGGCCCGGCGCAGGGTGCCGCACCGGGCCGGCGGGACCCGTATGTGGTCCACGTCGGTGGGCTCCGCCGGGGAGCCGTGCCAGCGCTCGCCGTCCGGGACCGCCTGGCCGCGGTGCAGGGCGGAGGAGTGGCCGAGCTGGGCGCCGTCGCCGAGCGAGGTGTCGATGTCCAGGACGGTCTTCTCGCCGACGAACGCGTCCCGGCCGATCGTGACCCGGCCGGTCTGGATCCGGCCCGCGTACGCCCGGTAGCCCAGGAAGTACGAGTCCTTGCGGATCAGCGTCCCGGCACCGATGGTCAGCAGGTCGGTGCAGACCGGGACCGAGCGGGAGAGGATCGTGACGCCTTTTCCGATCCGCGCGCCGAGAGCCCGCAGATACAGCACGTACAGCGGGGTGCCGACGAGGAACACCATGGGATTCGCGTGCAGCAGCACCTTCACGAACCACAAGCGCGCGTACGCCAGTCCCCAGACGGGAAACTCACCCGGTTTCCACCGGCCGACGAGAATCCATTTCGCCAGCACCGGAAAGGCGCACAGCGCGACGAACGCGATGCTCCCGAACACCAGCGCGCGCAGATAGACGCCGCCCGGGTCGGAAGCCTCGGAGATCCATTCGTACCCGCCGGCGGTTATGTATCCGTAAACGAGGGAGTAGACGAGGAAGACGAGCAGCTGGAACGTCCCGCACAACCGGTGGTGGAGCGGGTTCACCCGGGTCACCGCGGCCGGTTCCGGCCGCGCCTCGGGTGCGGGGGCCGCCGGGGCGTCGCCGTCCGGCGAGGCCGGCGCGAGGGCCTCGGCCAGGCCACGGATCGTCGGGTGCCGGTAGATGTCCCGGATGGAGGGGGAGGGCAGGTCCGGTATTTTCCGCAGCCGTGCGCAGAACTGGGCCATCACCAGGGAATTGGCGCCCAGATCGGTGAAGAAGTGGCTGTCGGCCGGAACGTGGTCGGCCTCCACGAGTTCCGCCAGTGCCGCCGCGAGTTTCCTCTCGGTCTCCGCCCTGGCCGGCCCGGCGTCGCTCACGGTGACGGCGGTTTCGTCCGGCCCGGATATGGGGACCTCGGAGGACTGCTCCACCATTCGATCTCCTGAGGACGTATGGATGGCCCTTGCCGTCCGGATCCATTTCGATCACGAACCGCCGTTTTCAGTCTGGCGAGCCGGACGGGACCCTGCCACTCAACGAAGACCGCCGTGCCCCCGGAAAAGCCGGTCCGGCACCGCGCACTCCGGCCCCCCATGCCTCCCGAGCCCCACCATTCACCCGATCGGCGGGCCCCGGACGCAGTAACGACGGCCGGGGCCGGCCCCCGACGGGACCGGCCCCGGCTCGCGCACCCGGGCGGGACGGCCGTCAGCCGTCCTTGCCCATGGTCCGGCGCACCAGGTCCTTGGTGCGGTCCATCAGCGCGGCCACCGGCCCGAGCGCCACGTTCTTCGCCCCGGACTCCACGCCCGGGTGCGGATGCGTGGGCGCCATGGCCTCGGCGGCCTTCACGGCCTTGGCCATGGCGGCGAGGTTGGTGACGTCGGTGCTGCGCCGGATGTGCGTGAACTCGTAGCGCTCCTCGGCCCGCGCGTGCTCCTGGACGTCCGTGCGCAGCCGCGCCAGCCGGGGCAGGAACTCCGGGTCGTCGGTGTCCATCTCGTCCAGCGCGGCCAGCGCCTCCTTGGCGGCCCGCTCCTCCGCGAGCCGGTCCCGGACGACGTCCTCGCCGCCGGGCACCCCGTGCCGCACGAACGGATGGACGACCTCCTCCTCGGCGGTCTCGTGCACGGCCAGCAGCCGCACCAGCCGCCGGAACGCGTCGCGCCGCTCGTCCCCGGTCGCCGCCTCGACCTCGTCGAAGAGGTTCCGGATGTCACCGTGCTGGCGCATCAGCAGCGCCACCACGTCCGTGTCCTTCGCCCCGTCGTCACCGGCCTGCGGAGTGCGCAGCTCGGACATCTCGGCTCCTCACTTCTCGCGCATACGGGGGTCGGGGTGCTCGCCCTCGGACTCGACGCGGTACTCGCGGCCGAACATCCGGTCGTGCTCCGCCATCACCCGCTCGCTCGGCGGCTCCTCGCCGCCGTGGATCCGCTCCTGCATCTTCTCGAAACGCTCGTGCGCCTCGCGCACATAACCGGCGCCGAGCGTGGTCAGGTCCATCTGGGTGTCGAGCAGGTGCCGCAGGTACTGCTTGTTCGGCTCGAAGGTGAGCACGTTCGGCAGCTCGGGCGCGAGGACCTCCTGCGGCTCCCGGCCGTCGTAGCGGCGCATCAGGTCGCAGGCCGTGTGCAGGTGCTCCAGCTCCATGTTCAGGTGCAGCTCCCAGACCGCCTTGACCTGGGGATCGCTCTCCTGCTCCATGAAGGAGTAGTAGAGGTAGCACTCGTTGTACTCGTGGTTGACCAGCTGCTCCCACCAGGTCTCCCCGGGGTCCACCAGGGACTCGTAGTGGGTGACGTGCTCCTCCTCGATCAGCCCGATCTCCTGGTACAGCTGCCGCGCGATCGGCTCCATGTAGGTGGGGCCGGTGTTCATGTAGAAGTTCATGGTCTGCTGCTCGGCCGACATGACCGTCAGCGCGTGCAGCTTCGACAGCGGGCTCGTGGCCGCCTTGTCGTAGGGGTCGCGGACGTTGTCGTACGGGTCGCGGTGATGGAACTTCGTGGGCCGGCCCGGCATGACCTCGGTGAGGCTGTCGACGATCGACTCGGCCTTGCGGTGCTCGATCATCTCGTACAGGTTGGCGTACCGGTACAGGTGGTCGAAGTCCTCCAGGACCCCGAACTCGTACGCCTGCTTCAGATACGGATCCGGCTCCATCCGCGCCACCCACGCCGTCAGGTCCACCGCGACCTGCTCGTAGGCGATGGTCGTCTCCAGCACCGAGGACACGCCGGGCAGCAGCCAGTTGACGACCTTCTGCTGCTGGGCCTCGATGTAGCGGGTCCGGGCCAGCTGCCGCTTCACCTCGGGGTCGACGGTGTTGCGGGCGAGCTGGTGGCTGAAGAGGATCGCCTCCACCTCGATGCCGTTCATGGTGATGACGCGGCACCGGGTGTACGGGTCACAGCGGTCGGGGTCGATCGGCCGCACGTCGAGCTCGCGCCAGTTGCGCAGCTGACGGTCCAGCGGGATGCCCCGCTGCTCCAGGGGGTTGAAGGTCATGGAGGCCACTCCTGTGACGATTCGGGGCGGTGAGGTACCCCTGTCGCCGCACCGCGTGCGAGCGCCGGGGCACACCGCTCATGCTTCGGTCACGCCACCCGCCCGGCCACCGCCCACGCCCGGACGGCCGGAGGCTTCCTCCCTTCGTGCGCGTCACTGGGCTGTTCGTCCCGGCCGTGTCCGGCCCGCCCCGTTCCGTTTCCGCCGCGTCGGCGAGGGGACCCGTGCCCTGTGGCGGCGTACGGAGCGGAACATCGGGTGCGGCTGCCCGCGCTGTGCGCGGGCTGGATGACGCAGACGTTCGTCCACTGGGCGTACCCGGCCGAGGCCGTGCGGGCGCTGGTGCCGCAGCCGTTGGTGGTGGAGGAGTACGGCGGCAGCGCCTGGGTGGGGTTCACCCCGTTCGTGATGACGGACGTACGCCCGCCCGGCGTACCGTCCGCGCTGCCCGGACTCCCCACCTTCGCGGAGACCAACCTGCGGACCTACGTCCGGCACCCGAACGGCCGGGACGGGCTGTGGTTCTTCTCCCTGGAGGTTGCCTGCCCGGTCATGCTGGGGGCGCGGGCGATCGGCGCCCCGTACCACCCCGGTGTCCTGGAGGTCACCCGGAGCGGGGAGACCGTCCGCTACTCCGGCCGCAGACGGCGGGGCCGCGCCTCCTACCGCCTGGCCGTCCGCCCCGGCGCCCGCGTCGAACGGCCCACCGCGCGGGACGTCTGGCTGACCTCCCGCTGGCGCGCGTACACCCGGAGTCCCGGCCTGCTGTGGGAGACGCCCGTGGCACACGAGCCCTGGCCGCTGGCCGGCGCCGCCGTCGAGGAACTGGAGGAGACCCTCACCGCCGAGGCGGGTCTGCCGGCCCCCGCCGGCGAGCCCGTCGTGCACTTCTCGGACGGAGTCAGGCATGTCCGGATGGGCGTCCCGGTGCCCTGCTCGCGGACGCCCTGAGCCCGCGCGAACCGGTGCCGGGGAAGCCGCCCGGCGCCGGCGGACGCTCCGCTTCGAGGGCTGGATCGCGGGCCTGGGCACGACCTCCGGCACCCGGATCGTGCTCGGCCACTGGCAGCGGTCGCCGTTCGGCCCGTTCAGCGACGTGATGCTGGAGCACCCGGACGGCGAACGGCTGCTGCTCGCGCCCACCCGGGAGACGGCCGGCTTCATCGCCGGCACCTATGTCTTCGACACCGTACGCGTCGTACCGGTGCGGGTCGGGGTGGCGGACGGCGCCTGGACCGTCGCCGCGGGGCCGCTGCGGCTGCGCTTCGTCACCGGCCGGCGCGGGCCGCTGGGCCTGCTGCTGCGCGCCGTGCCCGCCGCGCTCGCCCGCCGCCCCGCGTGGAGCGCGCTCATCGACGGCCCGGCCCGGCTGCTGCTGCCCGGCGTCCGCACCCGGGGCAGCGCCGGGGCGGGCCGCCGCGAGTGGTACGGCGCGCGGGACCTGCGCGCGGTCCGCGCCCTCACCGCGTCCTTCGACGGCACCGGCCTCGGCGCCCTCGCCCCGGTCGATCCGCCCGTCCGCTTCGGTTTCGGCTCGGTGCCGAGACGGCCGTCGCTCACCCGGGTCATCACGACGGTGCGGCTGGGGGCCGGGTGAGCGCAGGCCGCGGTACCCGCCCACCCGGCGCGGAGGGAGGCTCACATGGACAGGACACCGGATCTGGAGCCCGGGCGCGGTATGGCGGTGGCGCACGGCGCCTTCAACGTGGTGGGCGGGCTGTGGCCGCTGGTGCACCCGCACAGCTTCGAGTGGGTCTTCGGGCCGAAGACCGATGCGTGGCTCCAGATGACGACGGGCGGCCTGCTGGCCTCCTGTGGCCTCGCCCAGCTGGCGGCGGCGGCCGGCCCCGGCGGCCCGGCCCACGCCCGCCGCATCGGCCTGGGCACGGCGCTGACCCTGCTGGCCGTCGACCTCGTCTACGTGCCCCGGGGACGCATCCGCCCGACCTACCTCCTCGACGCCGCGATGCAGACGGGGTGGATCACCGGCTGGCTGCGCACGCCGACGGAACCCCGCCGCACGGCACAGCCCGGCCGGTGAGCCCTCCCGGGCCGGGACCCGGTCACTTCGTCGCGCCCTGGGCGAAGCCGTTGTAGATGTAGCGCTGGAGGAACAGGAAGACGACGAGGGTCGGCACGATGACGAGGATCGTGCCGGCCGAGATGTTCTCCCAGTGCGCGCCGAACGGGCCCTTGAAGCGGAACAGGGCGGTGGAGATGGTGCCGAGGTCCTCGGACGGCATGTACAGGAAGGGGATGTAGAAGTCGTTGTACACGGTGATCCCCTTGATGATGACGACCGTGGCGATCGCCGGTTTCAGCAGGGGCAGGATGATCTTCCAGTAGATGGTGAGGGAGTTGGCCCCGTCCAGGCGCGCGGCCTCGTCCAGCGACACCGGGATGCCGCGGATGAACTGCAGGAAGATGTAGATCGAGACGATGTCCGTGCCCATGTAGAGCAGGACTGGCGCCCAGATGGTGTTGAACAGCCCGAAGCTGTTGACCACTTGGAAGGTCGCGACCTGGGTGGTGACCCCGGGCACCAGGGTGGCGATCAGGAACAGCGCCATCACCGGCTTCTTCAGCCGGAAGTGGAAGCGGTCGATGGCGTACGCGGTCATCGACCCGATGAGCACCGTACCGGTGATGGAGAACAGCAGGATGACGGCCGTGTTGACGAAGGCGGACAGCATCTTGCCGTCGTTGAACGCCGTCACGTAGTTGCCGAAGTTCAGCCAGTCGCCCGGCAGCGACAGCGCACCGCCGTCCGCGACCTCCTCGGAGGTCTTCAGGGAGGTCAGGAAGACGACGGCGAGCGGGACCAGCACCACCAACGAGGCGACGATCAGCGACAGGTAGGTCAGCGCGGGGCCGATCCGGCGGCGGGCGGGCAGGGGCGTGGTCATACGAGGTCCACCTTCTCGTCGGGCACGAGGCGGCGCTGGATCCAGGTGATCAGCAGGATGATCAGGAGCAGGACGACGGCGGCGGCCGAGGCCAGACCGGTCTTGTTGAACTGGAAGGCGAGCTTGACCGTCTGGATGACGAACGTCGTCGTGCCGGTCGCGCCGCCGGTCATGATGTAGGGGATCTCGAACACCGACAGCGAGCCGGAGACCGCCAGGATGACGCTCAGGCTGACCACCGGCCGGATGCTCGGGGCGATGATGTGCCGGAACTGCTGCCAGCGCGAGGCCCCGTCGAGCTGGGCGGCCTCGTACAGTTCCGCCGGGATCGACTGGATCGCGCCCAGGAACAGCACGAAGTTCAGCCCGGTGAACCGCCAGACGGACACCCCCGCCAGGGAGGTGTTCGCCGACTCGGGGTCGCCGAGCCAGGCGTGGTCGGAGCCGGCGCCGAACCAGGACAGCACCGAGTCCAGCGTGCCGCCGTCCTGGAAGAAGTACAGGAAGACGAAGCCGATGGCCACGCCGTTGACCAGGTAGGGGAAGAACAGGATCCCCTTGAACAGGTTGCGCAGGCGCAGATCGAAGCTGAGCACGGTCGCGAAGTACAGGGCGATCACGATCTGCACGGCCGAGGCGGCGAGGTAGTAGAAGCTGACGAAGAACACCCGGAACAGCTCGGGCCGGGTGAAGATCTGCTCGTAGTTGTCGACGCCGGTGAAGTGGCGGTCGGGACTGACGCCGTCCCAGTCGGTGAAGCTGTAGTAGATCATGTTCCCGACCGGCACATAGGTGAACGTCACCAGCAGGGCCAGGGGAACGGCCAGGAACAGCCAGGGAGTCAGCCGGCGCAGCATCCGGCCGCCCCGGCGGCCGCCGTCCGGCGTGGGCGCGCCGCCGCGTGCCGCGGAGGCGCGGGGCACCTTGGCGGGTGCCGTACGGGTCGTCTCGGTCATCTCGGCCTTCCGTCTTCCATCTCGGCCTTCCGTCTTCGCGGGTGGTACGGCGGCGGGGGCCCCGTCCGGCACGGGTCGCGCCAAGGCGCCGGTGCCGTTCGGGGCCCGCGGTGTCTTCAGGGCCCGCGCTGTTCAGGGCCCGCGCCGTTCAGGACCCGGCGGTCCCCGCCGCCTCGTTCCAGCGCTTGTCCAGGTCCGCGAAGTAGTCGTCGAGGCTGCCGTGCTGCGCGCCGCGGGCGAGGTCGACCAGCTTCTGGCGGTAGTCGGGCTTGTTCAGCCCGATCTCGGCCGCGTTGTCGATCGCGTTGACCTCACCGGTCTTCGCCTCGGAACGCTCCTGGAAGGTGACATCGTTGTCAACAAAGTCCTTCAGCGTGCCCGGCATCGCGGCGGACTTCAGGGCCGGGACGGCGCCTTCCGTGGCCGCGTAGCCGGACTTCTGGGTGAACCAGTCGATCCAGGCGCGGGCCGCCGCCTTGTGCGACGAGTGGGCGTTGACGGCCTGCTGGTAGTCGGAGGCGAGCACGGCGCAGTACGTGCCGTCCTTCCGCACGGGGAACGGCATGAAGCCGATGTCGTCGGGGTCGGCGCCGGCCTTCTTCGCCGCGTCGCGCATCTGGGTGATGGCCCAGGAACCCAGCTGCATGGTGGCGATCCTGCCCTGGGCGATCATGCCCTTGGAGGCTTCCCAGTTGGTGGTGTTGGGATCCTTCTCCGACAGGCCGCCCTTGACGATGTCGTAGAGCAGGGAGTCGATCGTGTGCAGCTCGCCGCCCTCGCGCCAGGGCGAGACGGCGCCGGCGAGCTTGTCCATGGCCTTGGCGTCGCAGGTGACGGAGCCGATGCTGTTGCTCCAGGCGGTCAGCGGCCAGCCGTCCTTGAAGTTCGTGTAGTACGGCACGGCGTCCGTCTTCGCCTTGACGGCCTTCAGGTCGGCCAGGAACTCGTCCGGGGTGGCCGGCCAGGCGCGGATGCCGGCCTTCTTCCAGACGGCCTTGTTGTAGAGGAAGCCGTTGGCCGTGCCGAACTGGGCGATGCCGTAGACCTTGCCGCCGACCTCGGTCTTGTCGCTGAACCGGTAGGTGCCGCCCAGTTCGGCGGCGGTGCCCAGCGGGGCGAAGAACTTCGGGTAGTCGTTCTTGGCCACGGCGGCCGGGATCATCAGGACGTCACCGTAGTCGTCGGTGTTCATCCGGATCTTGACCTCCCCCTCGTAGTCGGTGAGGGCCTCGAACTTCACCTTCACCTTGGGGTAGACCTTGCGGAACTCCTCGGCGTACCGGTCCATCGTCCCGTTCTGGACGAGGTCGGTGCGGTGGGTGAGGACCTTGATCGTGCCCGAGGCGTCGGCCGGGTCGGCCGGTGCCTTCGCCGTCTCACCGGAGACCGTGCCCCCGCCGCTGCATCCCGCGACGGTCAGCACCGCGGCGGCCAGCAGCCCACCGCGCCACCGACGCCCCGCGAACGTCGTGTTCTTCCCCATGTGCCCAGCTCCTCCAGGATTGCGGCTCAGCTCTGCGAGTGGGATGTCGGCACTATGTCAGCCCCCTGTTAACCGGTAAAGCTGTAATTTCCACCGCGATGCGCAATCGTTACCGACCATTGCGGGGTGAGGCGCTGACGTGCGGTTTCCGTCGCGACCCATTACGGTCCCGTAGCTAGACCGGTTTATAGACAGCGCCCGGTCCGCGCGTTAGGTTGTGCGCCGTTGCCCGTCCACCGGCCTGAGTCAGGCGATTGGAGCCGCACCATGAAGGACGTCACCCAGCTCACCGAGGGCTGGAGCCTGCGCCACGGGGAGGAACTGCTGGAAGCCCGGGTGCCCGGTTGCGTCCACACCGATCTCCTCGCCGCCGGGGCCATCGAGGACCCCTTCCTCGCCCGCAACGAGACGGACGTCGCCTGGGTGGGCCGCCGCGCCTGGACCTATGTCCGCGAGCTCACCCACGACAGCGGCCACGAGCGCACCGACCTGGTCTTCGACGGCCTCGACACGGCCGCCTCCCTCACCCTCGCGGGCCGCCCCCTGGGCACCACCCGCAACATGCACCGCACCTACCGCTTCGACGTCACCGGACGCACCGGCGAACTTCAGGTCCGCTTCGCCTCCGCCTACGACGAGGCGGCGGCCGTCCGCGCGGTGACGGGGGAGCGGCCCAACGTCTATCCCGAACCCTTCCAGTACATCCGGAAGATGGCGTGCAACTTCGGCTGGGACTGGGGACCCACCCTGGTGACCGCGGGCATCTGGCGGCCGGTCCGGCTGGAGCACTGGTCCACCGCCCGCCTGGCCGAGGTGCGGCCCCTGGTCACCGTGGCCGAGGGCACCGGCCGCGTCGAGGTACGGCTGCGCGCCGAGCGCACCGAGCGGGGGCGAAAGCGGCGCCTGCGCGTCACGGCCCAGGCGGCCGGCGTCCGGGCCGAGGCCGAACTGACCGGCGACGAGGCGGTCCTCGTCCTGGAGGTCCCCGACCCGCGCCTGTGGTGGCCGCGCGGCTACGGCGAACAGCCCCTGTACGACCTGGACCTCACCCTGAGCGACGACAGCGGCCCGCTCGACACCTGGCACCGCCGGATCGGCTTCCGCACGATCGAGCTGGACCGCTCCGCCGACGCGCACGGCACCGGCTTCACCCTGGTCGTCAACGGCGTACGGGTCTTCGCCCGGGGCGTCAACTGGATCCCCGACGACGCCTTCCCCTCCCGGATCACTCCCGAGCGCTACCGCACCCGCCTCACCCAGGCCGCGGACGCGGGAGTCGACCTGGTCCGGATCTGGGGCGGCGGCATCTACGAGGACCACGCCTTCTACGACGCCTGCGACGAACTCGGCCTGATGGTCTGGCAGGACTTCCTCTTCGCCTGCGCCGCCTACCCGGAGGAACAGCCGCTGCGCGGGGAGATCGAGGCCGAGGCACGCGACAACGTTGTCCGGCTGATGCCGCACCCCTCGCTGGTGCTGTGGAACGGCAACAACGAGAACCTGTGGGGCTTCCGCGACTGGGACTGGGAGGGCCCGCTCGCCGGAAACTCCTGGGGCGAGGGCTACTACCTGGGCCTGCTGCCCCGTATCGTCGCCGAACTCGACCCCACCCGCCCCTACGCCGCGGGCAGCCCCTGGTCCGGCTCCTGGGACCACCACCCCAACGACCCCGCCCACGGCACCCACCACTCCTGGGAGGTGTGGAACCGCCAGGACTACGCCGAGTACCGGGCGAGCGTGCCCCGCTTCGTCGCCGAGTTCGGCTGGCAGGCACCGCCGGCCCTGGCCACCCTGCGCCGCGCGCTGCCCGGCGAGCCGCTCGGGCCCGACTCCCCGGGCATGCTGCACCACCAGAAGGCCGAGGACGGCAACGGCAAGCTGAACCGCGGCGTCGCCCGCCACTTCCCGCTGCCCGAGGGCGACTTCGACCGCTGGCACTATCTGACCCAGCTCGTGCAGGCCCGTGCCGTCGCCGCCGGCATCGAACACTGGCGCTCCCACTGGCCGGTGTGCGCCGGCACGGTTGTCTGGCAGCTCAACGACTGCTGGCCGGTGACCTCCTGGGCCGCCATCGACGGCGACGGCCGCCCCAAGCCGCTCTACCACGAGCTGCGCCGCGTCTACGCCGACCGGCTGCTCACCCTGTGCCCGGACCCCGACGGCCCGGTGCTCGCCGCGGTCAACCAGGCCGCCACGCCCTGGCGGCCGGCGGTGACCCTGCGCCGGGTCCGGGCCGACGGCACCACGCTCGCCGAAGCCGTGGTCGAGCCGGTGGCGGAGCCCCGTTCCGTCGCCCGGATCCCGGTCCCCGAGCACCTCGTACCGGATGCGCGGACCGGCAAGGAGTTCCTCGTCGCGGACGCCCCCGCGGCACCCCGTGCGGACGGGGCCGAGAGCGGCGAAGGGCTGCGCGCCCTGCACTTCCCCGTCCCCGACAAGGACTTCGCCTACCCCAGCCCCCGGTACGAGGTCACGCTGGAGCCCGTGCCCGGGCCGGGGGATAGAGTCGACGTCGTGGTGAGCGCCCAGACCCTCGTCAGAGACCTTCTGCTCCAGCCCGACCGGCTGAACCCGGCCGCCGTCTGCGACCGCGGCCGGCAGACCCTGCTGCCCGGTGAGCGCACCCGGATCCGGGTCGAGGGCTGCGGCCAGGTCACCGTGGCCGCCGTGGAGGCCGCCCTGTTCTGCGTGGACCTCGGGTGAGCGGTACCGGAGAACGCGTCACCATCAAGGACGTCGCGGCGCGGGCCGGGGTGTCCAAGGGGGCGGTCTCGCTCGCCTTCAACCACAAGCCCGGCGTCTCCGAGGCCACCCGGGAACGGATCTTCGCGGTGGCCCGGGAGCTGGGCTGGGCCCCCAGCGCCACCGCGCGCAGCCTGTCCAGCCAGCGGGTCGACATCGTCGGGCTGGCCCTGTGCCGGCCCGCCCGGCTGCTCGGCCTGGAGCCGTTCTACATGGACTTCATCTCGGGCATCGAGAGCGTCCTGGCGGAGCGGTCCTGCTCCCTGCTGCTGCGGCTGGTGCGGGATCTGGACGAGGAGATCGCGCTCTACCAGGAGTGGTGGCGCGGCCGGATGATCGCCGGCGCGATCCTGGTGGACTTCCGCGAGGACGATCCCCGGGTGCCGGCCCTGCACCGGCTCGGCATGCCGGCGGTCGCCGTCGGCCATCCCCGTCTCACCGGCACGTTCCCGGCGGTGTGGACGGACGACGCGTCGGCGACCGCCGAGGCCGTCCGCTATCTGGCGGCCCTGGGTCACCGGCGCATCGCCCGGGTCGGCGGCCCGGCCGACCTGGGACACAGCGCCATCCGCACCCGTGCCTTCGCCGACACCGTCCGGGAACTGGGCCTGGAGGAGGCGCGGCAGATCGCCACCGGCTTCGACGAGAAGGAGGGTGCCCGGGCCACCCGCACCCTGCTGCTCGCCGCCGACCGGCCGACCGCGATCGTCTACGACAACGACATCATGGCGGTCGCGGGGGCGGGCGTCGCCGCGGAGATGGGCTTCACCGTCCCCGACGACTTGTCGCTGCTGGCGTGGGACGACTCGCAGCTGTGCCGGATCACCCATCCGACCCTGTCGGCCATGAGCCACGACGTGCACCACTTCGGCGCAGAGGTGGCGCGCGTGCTCTTCGACGTGCTCAACGGCGTGCACACCGGCGGCCACCAGGTGCCGACCCCGTCGCTGACGCCACGCGGCTCCACGGCACCGGCGCCGGGGGTGTAGGCCGGGGCCACCGCGCGTACGGAAGGGCCGCGTCCACTGGGGACGCGGCCCTTCCGTACGCAGGGTGGCCGGGACGCCGGGTCAGCCCTTCGCGCAGGCGGCGCCGTTGAGACTGAAGGCGGCCGGGACGCCGTTGGAGCCGCTGGAGGAGCCGTTGAAGCCGAAGCTCACGGAGCCGCCGGCCGGGATCGTCTCCGTCCAGGTCTCGTGGGTGGCCTTCACCTCGCTGCCCTGCTGGACGGCCTTGGCGTTCCAGACCGAGCCGAGCTTCTGGTTCCCGGGGAAGGCGAAGGCGAGCTGCCAGCCCTTGACGGCCGTCGTGCCGGTGTTGCGGATCGTGACGTCCGCGTTGAACGAGGTGCCCCAGTCGCTGAGCCGGTAGTCGACCGAGCAGCCCGCGGGCGCGGGGGTGGTGCCGCCGTCCCCGAAGATCCCGGCCTCCTTCGCCGTCTGCTTGATGCCGTCGGCGCCGGAGAAGACGCGCTGCCCCCAGGCGGTGAGGCGCGCGGCGTCGAAGCCGGTGGCCATGTCCAGGTACTCGACACCGCCGCCGTTGCCGCTCCAGGACCAGCCGAGGTAGCCCACACCGAGCTGCCGCGCGCTGGACATGATGGCGTCCTCGTCCGGATCGCCGTCCGAGTGCATGCCGCCGAATTCCCCGACGACGATGGGAAGCCGCTGCGAGATGAACCGGTCAAGGTAGCTTCTGACCTTGTCGGCGGTGTTGAAGACGCCGTACATGTGGATCGAGAACACGGTGTTGCGCTCGGGATCCGCGGCGAATACCTCGGCGGCGTGGTCGCGCATGGTGAAGGACCAGTCCTGGCCCCAGTTCGGGGCGTCCACCATGAGCGTGTGCCGGAACCCGGCCGCCCGCATCCGGGCGAGGGCGCTCGCGGTGTCGGAAGTCCACGCCGCGTAGCCGGAGTTGCCGTACGGCTCGTTCCCGATGTTGAGGATGACGTACTTCTCCTGGCCCTGCACCGCGCTCTTGACGCCGATCCAGTAGTCGACGGCGCGGGCGAGGGTGGTCGCCCCGGCCTGCTCGCCGTAGCCGGTGGTGTCGTGGGCCTCCAGGACGCAGACGAGCCGGTTCTGCTTGCACTGCGCGACGACGGCGGCGACGTCCGCGGTGTCGTTCTTCGTCCACCGGTCACCCGTGGCGAGCACCACGCGCACCGAGTTGGCACCGAGGGCCTTGATGTCCTTCAGCGCCTGCGCCGTCCTGGTGGGGTACCAGGCGTGCGCGTGGTTGACGCCCCGCAGGACGAAGTCCTCGCCGTTCGCGTCCAGCAGCCGGCCCCCGGCGACGTGGAACCCCGGGGCCGCCTGCGCCCCGGCCGGCGCCGGCGAGGGTGCCTGCGCGCGCGTCTGCGGCTGTGCCTGCGCGGCGGACGGTGCGGCCAGTAGCGAGGCGGCGAAGGCCAGCAGCGCTCCCGCCGCGGTGGCCAGTCTCTTTCTCATCTCTGCTCCCCAAATGGTGGCGCGTACGGCCGGTACGCGAGGTCGTGCGCGAACCGGTCCGGAATTCCGTTGGCCGAATGTCGTACCGCGGCGAGGCTAGGGGCAGAAATTGAGAGAGACAACCATGCGAACGAAACCGGTTAAGTTTAGTTGGAGTTCAGTTGACGTACCGCCGGGCGAGCCTCCGGGAGGGGCGCGGGAGGGCGGCCCCCGGCGACTCGGGCGACGGCATTGGTATGGACATGTCCCGGCGGTCGCCCTAGCCTGATCCTTGGTCTAGACCAACGCACGGTTCGGCTCGATCAACTCCCCACACCCTTCGAGGAGCGGCTCCATGCGCACCAAGGGCAAGTTGTACGCGGCCGTATTAGGCCTCGCCACCGCCGGCGCCTTCGTACTGTCCACCGGCGGCGCCAGCGGTCACGGCTACACCGACCTCCCCATCAGCAGGCAACTGCTCTGCGCCGACGGCACGGTACGGGGCTGCGGCGAGATCCAGTGGGAGCCGCAGAGCGTCGAGGGCCCCAAGGGCTTCCCGGCGGGCGGACCGGCCGACGGGCAGCTCTGCTCCGGCGGCGAGACCCGGTTCGGCCAGCTCGACGGCGCCCGCACCCCCAGGGGCGCGGAGTGGCCCACCACCAAGGTCACCGGTGGTCAGAGCTACACCTTCCGCTGGCAGTTCGAGGCCCGGCACGCGACGACCGACTTCCGGTACTACGTCACCAGGCAGGGCTGGAACCAGGGCCACGCCCTGACCCGCGCCGACCTGAACACGACGCCGTTCCTGACGGTCCCGTACGGCGGCAAGCAGCCGCCGGCCACCCTCAGCCACAGCGGCACCCTGCCGACCGGGCTGAGCGGCCACCACGTCATCCTCGGCGTCTGGACCATCGCCGACACGGGCAACGCGTTCTACGCCTGCTCGGACGTGACGTTCTGACGGACCTCCGGCTCCCGTCCGGGGCGCGAAGCCCCGGACCGACCACGCCGAAAACCCCGCTCCTTGCCTGGCCTCTCGACGGAGGTCCGGGCGGGGAGCGGGGCCGGTGATCACCGACGTACGTCTGGGGACCGGGTGTCCACGCGGCGGAACTCACCCGCGCGTCGCGCCGCTTCGCGGAGGTGCGGGTCCGGGCGTCCGGAAACCCGGTCACCGAGCCGCACGCCACGGGGTACGGGGTGCCGGACACCCCGCGGCACGCCAGCCCCGCGCTGCGGTCCCTGCGCAGCGACGTACGGATCGCGGCCGACTCGCCCGGCGCGGACCTGGTCCACAGTCGCACCTGGCACGCCGACGCGGCAGGCCACCCGCAGCGGTGTCTCAGATGTCGCGGAAGATCTCGATCTGCGCCCCGATCGAGTTCAGGCGCTCGGCCAGGTCCTCGTAACCGCGGTTGATGACGTAGACGTTGCGGAGCACGGACGTGCCCTCCGCCGCCATCATCGCCAGCAGGACGACCACCGCCGGGCGCAGGGCCGGCGGGCACATCATCTCGGCCGCGCGCCAGCGGGTCGGGCCCTCGACCAGGACCCGGTGCGGGTCCAGCAGCTGGAGCCGGCCGCCGAGGCGGTTGAGGTCGGTCAGGTAGATGGCGCGGTTGTCGTAGACCCAGTCGTGGATGAGGGTCTTGCCCTGCGCGGTGGCCGCGATGGCCGCGAAGAACGGGACGTTGTCGATGTTCAGGCCGGGGAACGGCATGGGGTGGATCTTGTCGATCGGCGCCTCCAGCTTGGAGGGGCGGACCGTGAGGTCGACCAGGCGGGTACGGCCGTTGTCCGCGCAGTACTCGGGGCTGCGGTCGTGGTCGAGCCCCATCTCCTCCAGGACCGCCAGCTCGATCTCCAGGAACTCGATCGGGACCCGGCGCACCGTCAGCTCCGACTCGGTGACCACGGCGGCGGCCAGCAGGCTCATCGCCTCGACCGGGTCCTCGGAGGGGGAGTAGTCGACGTCGACGTCGATGTTCGGCACACCGTGCACGGTGAGCGTGGTGGTGCCGATGCCCTCCACCTTCACGCCCAGCGCCTCCAGGAAGAAGCACAGGTCCTGGACCATGTAGTTGGAGGAGGCGTTGCGGATGACCGTGACACCGTCGTGCCGGGCGGCGGCCAGCAGCGCGTTCTCGGTCACGGTGTCGCCGCGCTCGGTCAGCACGATCGGCCGGTCCGGGCGGACCGAGCGGTCCACCTGCGCGTGGTACTGGCCCTCGGTGGCCGCGATGTCCAGACCGAACCGGCGCAGCGCGATCATGTGCGGCTCGATGGTCCGCGTGCCCAGGTCGCAGCCGCCGGCGTACGGCAGCTTGAAGCGGTCCATGCGGTGCAGCAGCGGGCCGAAGAACATGATGATCGAGCGGGTGCGCACGGCGGCCTCCGCGTCGATCGCCGCCATCTCCAGCTCGGCGGGCGGGACGATCTCCAGGTCGACGCCGTCGTTGATCCAGCGGGTCCGCACGCCGATGGAGTTCAGTACCTCCAGCAGGCGGTACACCTCCTCGATGCGCGCCACCCGGCGCAGCACCGTGCGTCCCTTGTTCAGCAGCGAGGCGCACAGCAGGGCCACACACGCGTTCTTGCTGGTCTTGACGTCGATGGCGCCGGACAGACGGCGACCGCCGACCACGCGCAGATGCATCGGACCCGCGTAACCCAGGGACACGATCTCGCTGTCCAGGGCTTCACCGATTCGGGCGATCATCTCAAGGCTGATGTTCTGGTTGCCGCGCTCGATGCGGTTGACCGCGCTCTGGCTGGTGCCGAGCGCCTCCGCGAGCTGCGTCTGCGTCCAGCCCCGGTGCTGCCGGGCGTCACGGATGAGCTTGCCGATGCGTACGAGGTAGTCGTCTGACATGACCTTGAGGCTATCTCAGATATGAGATGGCGCTCGCCAAGGGGGTCCGTTCGGGTGACGGAAGTGACGATTCGTCAGCCGGTCGGCCGTACGGGACGCCGCCACGCCGAGCGGGGAGCGCCCGTACGCGAGCCCGTACGCAGGGGTGGTGGGCGCTCGCCCTCCGCCGCGAGGGCCGGCCGTGTGCCGTATCTCTCGTGAGCTTTCGTGAGCTCTCGTGGCGAAGGGCGAACGTCGGTGTCAGGCTCAGAAATCGTCCGCGCCGTTGCGCAGTTCGGGGGTCCAGTAGCCGGTGAGCGCCTTGGCCGGGTCGACGGCGATGCCTTCGCTGCCGGGCGCGGTCACGGCGATGACCGTGGGGTCGCCCTCCAGCATGACGGAGAACGCCGACACGGGCTCGGTGTCCTCGTCGATTCCGCCGTCCGACAGCTTCACCGGGGCGTAGGCCGGGGCTCCCGCCGTGAGCACGACCGGTGTGGCCGGCTTGCTCTTGCCGACGGCCGGAACGTCCTGCTTGTGGCTCTCCAGGAACTGGATGTGCGGGAAGCCCGTCAGCCGGCAGGCGTGGTGGGAGGTGTTCCTCGCCGTGAGGACGAGGTGGGTGTAGGGCGGGCCGTCCTGCGTGGCGGCGCGGACGGTGACGTCCCCCGCGGTGCAGAGCGGGGCGGAGGCGGAGGCTCGCTCACCGGTGGAGCCGGTGGTACCCGTGGTACCGGAAGAGCCGCTGGAACCGGTCGAGCCGGTCGAGCCCGCGGAGTCCTTCGATCCCGTCGAGCGCGCCGCCTCGGCCGGACCCGTCGCCCCGGACGCGCCGGTGCCCTTGCCGCCGGCCGGCTGGGCGGACACCGCGGTCGCCGCCACGGTGGCCTCGGGAGTGGCCGAGGACGCGCTGTCCCCGTCGCTCTGGCAGGCGGTGAGGGAGAGGACGAGAGCCGTGCCCGCGACGGCGAGCAGCGCGGAGCGGTGACGCGGAATGTTCATGGAGGTTCCCCCTGGAGTGTGCGGGGCCGCGGCGCGGTGCCGTCGGCCGAGGTCGTGCTGCCGGTGGTGTGCGGTGTCTCCGCCAACCGGTTCGCTGTGTTTCCGCCAACCGGTTCGCTGTGTTCCGTCGACGGCGGGTGGTCCGGGCCGGCCGGGAGCGCGTGCGCCCCGGAAGTGCCGCCCGTTCCGCGTCGGCCTTCAGTCGATCACTTCCGGTCTCCGTCGCCCATGCGGTTCCCCCGGCAGAAGTACCGTCGGCCATACTTCTGCCGGGCGCTCGCGACCGGACGAGCCGGACGATCGGGGACATTCACGGTGCGCGACGGCACGCCATCCAGCGAGGACCACGGCACGTCGTCCACCGGGGACTTCGGGCAGCGGCTGCGTCATCTGCGGGCCCGAGCCGGACTGAGCCAGGAGGCCCTCTCGCACGCCGCGCAGGTGAGTGTCAGGGCGCTGGCGGACATGGAACGCGGGCGTACCCGGGGGCCGCAGCGCCGTACCGTGCGGGCGCTGGCCGAAGCGCTGGGGCTGGACGACGACGAGGCGGCGGGGCTGGAGGAGTCCGCCGCCCTCGGCCGTCCGCGCCCCCGGGCGGCCGTCGGCCCGGCCGGTCCCGGCCCGCTGGCCCTGCCGCGCGACATCCGGGACTTCACCGCGCGCGGCCCGGCCCTCGCCCGGCTGCTGGACCTGGCGCGGGACACCGCCGAGGGCCGGCCGGCGGTCAGCGTGATCGCCGGGCAGCCCGGCCTGGGCAAGACCGCGTTCGCGGTGCACGCCGCGCACCGCCTGGCCCCGCACTTCCCCGACGGGCAGTTCGCCCTGGACCTGCACGGCATGGACCCGGAGCCGACCACCCCCCGGGACGCGCTGGCCCGGCTGCTGGGCGCGCTGGGGGTTCCCGACGCCACGCTGCCGGCCGGCACCGACGACCGGGCCGGACTGTGGCGCTCCCTGGCCGGCGAACGGCGCCTGCTCCTGCTGCTGGACAACGCCGCCGACGAGGCCCAGGTAGCCCCGCTGCTGCCCGGCACCGGCCCCTCCCTGACCCTCGTCACCAGCCGTCACGCCCTGGCGGGGCTGGAATCCGTGCACCGCACCGAGCTGGCCCTGCTGCGGCGCGAGGAAGCGGTGGAGCTGGTGACCCGCATCATCGGCCCGGACCGGGTACGGGCGGAGGCACAGGCCGCCCGCGACCTCGCCGACCTGTGCGGACACCTCCCGCTGGCCGTCCGGATCGCCGGCCAGCGGCTCCTCAGCCGTCCGCACGAACGCCTCGCCAAGCTCGTCGCCCGCCTCGCCGCCGAGGGCCGGCGGCTGGACGGCCTCCAGGCCGGAAGCCTGCGGGTACGCGCCGCCTTCGCGCTCTCCTACCGTCAACTCCCCGCGGACACGCGGACCCTGCTGCGCCGCGCCGCGCTGGCCGCCGGGGCGGACTTCAGCCCGGAGACCGGCGCGCTCCTGGCCGGCCTGCCCTACGACGAGGCGGTCGCCCGCGCCGAGGAACTGACCGACGCCGGTCTGCTGCGCAGCGACCCCGACGCCGAGCGGTACCGCTTCCACGACCTGCTCAGGCTCTACGCGGCCGAACTGGCCGACGCCGAGGACGGACCCGAGGCCAAGGACGCCGCCCTCGACCGGACCGCGGACTGGATGCTGCGCCGGGCCACCGCCGCCGCGCTGCACTTCGACGTCGACCACGAACAGTCCGGGTCGGCGGCGGACCCGGACCCGGACACGGCGCCCACCGGCCGGGACGAGGCACGGGCCTGGCTGGAGGCCGAGCGGGCCCAGTGGCTCGCCGCGCTGCGCCGGGCCCACGCGGCCGGCCGGCACCGGCAGGTCCTGGACGCGGCGCAGGCGATGCACTGGTTCTCCGACCTCAACCAGCACTGGGAGCAGTGGGTGGAGGTGTTCCGGCGTTCCGCCGGCTCCGCCCGTGCCCTGGGCAGCAGACGTGAGGAGGCGGTGCACCTCAACTACCTCGCCTGGGCCTACAACCTCTGCGTCCACGACCCCCGCGCCGCCCTGACGAGCGCCGACGCCGCGCTCGTGGCGGCCCGCGACTGCGGGGACGCGCTGCAGGAGGGCTGGGCGCTCGGCTACGGCGCGGGCGCGCTCAGCCGGCTGGGCCGTACGGAAGAGGCCGAGGAGCGCCTGCGCCGTGCGGCCCGCCGCCTCGCCGCACAGGAGTCCCCGCAGGGCCGGCTGGCCGAGCTGACGGTCCTCAACTCCCTCGGCGCCCTGCTGCGCGGGACCGGCCGGGCGGCCGAGGCCCTGGCCATCCACCGGCGCAGCGAACGGATCTGCCGCGCGGGGGTTCCGGGCCGGACCAAGGAACTGATCGGGTTGTACCACGCGTTCACCCGGCTGCAGATCGGCAACGATCTGGCGGCCCTGGAACGCTGGCAGGAGGCCGAGGCGCCGCTGCGGCAGGCCCTCGCCGCCTTCGAGGCGGCGCAGATGCCGGCCTGGGCCGAACAGGCCCGGCTCGACCTCGGCCGGGCGCTCGGCGCCGTGGGACATCCCGAGGCCAGGGAGACGCTGGTCGCCGCCCGCGCCGCCCTGGGGGCGCTGAGGAGCCCGCGCCAGGCCGAGGCCGACGCCGCGCTCGCCGCGCTCGACCGGACCGCCGCGGACACCTGAGGTCCCGCCGCCGGGCGGGGGCGCGTACGCACCGGAAGACCCGGCCCTCGTCACCGGAGAGCGCGTGCGGACATGACCCAGCCGCGCCCATGTACTAGTGTTATCTCGACATCGAGATATCTGCCGAGGCGCACCGCGGTCGCCACACTGGTAAGGCATGCCTAACTTAGCCTGACCTTACTGGTTCGGCCAAGCCGGCGTGGCGGCACGATTGACGGTGGTACGCGCACATCAATGAAGGAGACTGTCGTGTCGGCGAACAGCTTCGACGCCCGCAGCACGCTGCAGGTGGGCGGCGAGTCGTACGAGATCTTCCGGCTGGACAAGGTGGAGGGCTCGGCCCGGCTGCCGTACAGCCTCAAGGTCCTGCTGGAGAACCTGCTCCGCACGGAGGACGGCGCGAACATCACCGCCGATCACATCCGCGCCCTCGGCACCTGGGACTCCCAGGCCCAGCCCAGCCAGGAGATCCAGTTCACGCCGGCCCGCGTGATCATGCAGGACTTCACCGGTGTCCCCTGCGTCGTGGACCTCGCCACGATGCGCGAGGCCGTGAAGGAGCTGGGCGGCGACCCGGCGAAGATCAACCCGCTGGCGCCGGCCGAGCTGGTCATCGACCACTCCGTCATCGCCGACAAGTTCGGCACCACCGACGCCTTCAAGCAGAACGTCGAGCTGGAGTACGGCCGCAACAAGGAGCGCTACCAGTTCCTGCGCTGGGGCCAGACCGCCTTCGACGAGTTCAAGGTCGTCCCGCCGGGCACCGGCATCGTCCACCAGGTGAACATCGAGCACCTGGCCCGTGTCGTCATGGTCCGCGACGGCAAGGCCTACCCCGACACCCTGGTCGGCACCGACTCGCACACCACCATGGTCAACGGCCTCGGCGTCCTCGGCTGGGGCGTCGGCGGCATCGAGGCCGAGGCCGCCATGCTCGGCCAGCCGGTGTCCATGCTGATCCCGCGCGTTGTCGGCTTCAAGCTCACCGGCGAGCTGAGCCCCGGCACCACCGCCACCGACCTCGTGCTCACCATCACCGAGATGCTCCGCAAGCACGGTGTGGTCGGCAAGTTCGTCGAGTTCTACGGCGAGGGCGTGGCCGCCACCTCGCTGGCCAACCGCGCCACCATCGGCAACATGTCGCCGGAGTTCGGCTCCACCGCCGCCATCTTCCCGATCGACGGCGAGACCCTGAACTACCTGCGCCTGACCGGCCGTTCCGAGCAGCAGGTCGCCCTGGTCGAGGCGTACGCCAAGGAGCAGGGCCTGTGGCTGGACCCGGCCGCCGAGCCGGACTTCTCCGAGAAGCTGGAGCTGGACCTCTCCACGGTCGTCCCCTCCATCGCCGGCCCGAAGCGCCCGCAGGACCGCATCGTCCTCGCCGAGGCCGCCCAGCAGTTCGCCAAGGACGTCCTCAACTACGTCGAGGCGCCGGTCGCGCAGACCGCGGACGCCGCCGCCTCCCCGGTGGACGAGGCCAGCGCCGAGTCCTTCCCGGCCTCCGACGCCCCGGCCTACGGCCACCAGGACAACGGCGCGGGCGCCCCGCAGCACGGCCAGGGCACCGGTGCCCTCCCGTCCAACCCGGTCCGGGTGACCGCCCCCGACGGCACCAGCTACGAGCTGGACCACGGCGCGGTGACGGTCGCGGCCATCACCTCCTGCACCAACACCTCCAACCCGTACGTCATGGTCGCCGCCGCCCTGGTGGCCAAGAAGGCGGTCGAGAAGGGCCTGACCCGCAAGCCGTGGGTGAAGTCCACCCTCGCCCCGGGCTCCAAGGTCGTCACCGACTACTTCGACAAGGCCGGCCTCACGCCGTACCTGGACAAGCTCGGCTTCAACCTGGTCGGTTACGGCTGCACCACCTGCATCGGCAACTCCGGCCCGCTGCCGGAGGAGGTCTCCAAGGCCGTCAACGACCACGACCTCGCCGTCACCTCGGTCCTGTCCGGCAACCGCAACTTCGAGGGCCGGATCAACCCCGACGTCAAGATGAACTACCTGGCGTCCCCGCCGCTGGTCGTCGCCTACGCCATCGCCGGCTCCATGAAGCTGGACATCACCCGCGAGGCCCTGGGCACCGACCAGGACGGCAACCCGGTCTACCTGAAGGACGTCTGGCCCTCCGAGGCCGAGGTGAACGAGGTCGTCGCCAACGCCATCGGCGAGGACATGTTCTCCAAGTCCTACAGCGACGTCTTCGCCGGCGACGCCCAGTGGCAGTCGCTGCCGATCCCGACCGGCGACACCTTCGAGTGGGACGCGGAGTCCACCTACGTCCGCAAGCCCCCGTACTTCGAGGGCATGACCATGGACCCGGCCCCGGTCGAGGACATCGCCGGCGCCCGCGTCCTGGCCAAGCTGGGCGACTCGGTCACCACCGACCACATCTCCCCGGCCGGTGCCATCAAGGCCGACACCCCCGCCGGCAAGTACCTCACCGAGCACGGCGTCGAGCGGCGTGACTTCAACTCCTACGGTTCCCGCCGGGGCAACCACGAGGTCATGATCCGCGGCACGTTCGCCAACATCCGCCTGCGCAACCAGATCGCGCCGGGCACCGAGGGCGGCTACACCCGCGACTTCACGCAGGACGGCGGGCCGGTCTCCTTCATCTACGACGCCTCGCAGAACTACCAGGCCGCCGGCATCCCGCTGGTCGTCCTGGCCGGCAAGGAGTACGGCTCCGGCTCGTCCCGCGACTGGGCGGCCAAGGGCACCGCGCTGCTCGGCGTGAAGGCCGTCATCGCCGAGTCCTACGAGCGCATCCACCGCTCCAACCTCATCGGCATGGGCGTGCTGCCGCTCCAGTTCCCGGAGGGCGCCTCCGCCGACTCCCTCGGCCTGACCGGCGAGGAGACCTTCTCCATCTCCGGCGTCACGGAGCTGAACGAGGGCCGCACCCCGCGCACGGTGAAGGTCACCACCGACACCGGTGTGGAGTTCGACGCGGTCGTCCGCATCGACACCCCCGGTGAGGCGGACTACTACCGCAACGGCGGCATCATGCAGTACGTGCTGCGCAACCTGATCCGCAAGTAAGCGGCAGGGCACAGCGGTTCGGCGGCGAAGGGCCGCGTCCCCGGCACCCGGGGGCGCGGCCCTTCGTCCTGCTCCGGGCGGACCCGGTGGCCGAGTGCACCGGGTCCGCGAGCCGGGCAGGCGAGGGGGGCGGGTACCTGCCCGGAGAGGGGGGTCGCAGGCGCGCGGCCGACGTGACCGCCGACCCACGACATCGTTGTCATCGAGCTTTCCTCGACTCTACCGCCGCCCCCTCCGGCCCGGTCAACCCGCTTCCGTAGCCCGACCGGGTGATATCGGCGCGCGCCTGCCGGAGCGCACGCGGGCCTCTGTGGTACGGGTGGCCCCCGCTGTTGCCCCTGGGGCCGGTGTGGCCTCGGCCGGCGCTTGACCTCAAGCGGACTTGAGCTTCTACGTTCGTCCTGTTGCCGGCGACGGCGAGCCGCAGGCCGCCGATCAGCCGAAGTGCCGTGCTGTCAAGAGGGGTTGAACAATGAAGGCTGCCGCGTTCCGCGCGTTCGGAGGGCCCGAGGTCCTGGAGCTGATGGAGGTGCCGACGCCCGAGCCGGGGCCGGGCGAGGTGCGGGTGCGGGTGAAGGCGGCCGGCACCCAGCCCGTCGACTGCGCGGTGCGCACCGGCTGGGTCCCGCCGGGCTTCACCGTCACCTTGCCGCACATCCCCGGTGGCGACTTCGCCGGCGTCGTGGACGCGCTCGGCGAGGGCGTCACCGGATTCTCGGCCGGTGACGAGGTCCTGGGCTTCCGCACCCAGCTCACCTACGCCGAGTACCTCGTCGTCCCCGCGGACCAGATCGTGCCCAAGCCCGCCGCGCTGTCCTGGGAGGTCGCCGGCTGCCTGTCCGCCTCCGGCCAGACCGCCCACACCGCGATCGAGACCCTGGGCGTCGGCGAGGGCGAGACCGTGCTGATCAACGGCGGAGCCGGCGGGGTCGGCACCATCGCCGTGCAGCTCGCGGTGGCCCGGGGCGCCAAGGTGATCGCCACCGGCCGCGAGGAGAACCACGCCTACCTGCGCGAGCTGGGCGCCGTCCCGGTCGCCTACGGCGCGGGCCTGATCGACCGGGTCCGCGCGGCGGCGCCCGAGGGCGTGGACGCCGCCCTGGACACGGCGAGCGTCGAGGGCCTGCGGGTCGCGGCCGAACTCGTCAAGGACAAGGACCGGGTCGGCACCATCTTCGCCCACGAGGTCTACGAGGAGCTGGGCGTGCGCTGGATTCGCAGCATGCGCTCGGCGCGGCGGCTCGCCGAACTGGCCGCACTGGTCGCCGGCGGCGAGCTCACCGTGCACATCCGCAAGACCCTGCCGCTGGCCCGGGCCGCCGACGCGCACCGCGAGCTGGAGACCGGCCACGGCCGCGGAAAGATCGTCCTGCTGGTCGGCTGAGCGCCACCTGCTTCACCCCTCTTTCATTCCTTTCGTTCATTCCTTCCACTCCTGCGAGGAGATCTCCCATGTCCACGACCCCCCTCAAGATCGGCGTCATCATCGGCAGCGTGCGCACCGGACGGTTCGCCGACAAGGTCGCCCAGTGGTTCCTCTCCGAGATCGGCCGGCGCGAGGACATGGAGGTCCACGTCATCGACCTCTCCGAGCCGGCGCTCGTGGCGGAGCTGAAACTCACCCTGGACGCCACCGAGCCACGGGAGGGCACCCTCACCCTGGCCCAGCGCATCGGCGGAATGGACGGGTACGTCGTCCTCACGCCCGAGTACAACCACGGCTACCCGGCCTCGCTGAAGCTCGCCATCGACTACGTCTACCGCGAGTGGCGGGCCAAGCCCGTCGGCTTCGTCTCCTACGGCGGCATGGCCGGCGGCCAGCGGGCCGTGGAGCAGCTGCGCCAGGTCTTCGCCGAACTGCACGCCGTCACCCTGCGCGACACCGTCGGCTTCCACATGGCCTGGGACCAGTTCGACGAGCAGGGCCGCCCCCGGGACGCCGACGGCGCCGGCAAGGCCGCCTCCGTGCTGCTCGACCAGCTCGCCTGGTGGGGCCTGACCCTGCGCGAGGGCCGCGCCGCCCGCCCCTACGACGGCTGATGCCGGGCCCGCCGCACCGGGCGGGCCGGACGGCTGCTCAGCCGGCGGGCGGACGGGTGGGCGGCGCCGCCGCGTGGGCCAGCAGGCACTCCTCCAGGAAGGCCAGGGCCCGCAGGTGGTAGGTGCGGGCGGCCCAGCCGAGGCTGATGTTGTGCCCGGCGTCGGGCAGCCGGTCCACCACCGCGCGCGGCGCGGCGAGCGGCGCCAGCAGGGCGCGCTCCGCCTCCTCGTCGGTGCGCCACCACTGCTCCTGCTCGGCGAAGGTGAACCGGACCGGCACCCGCACCCGCCCCGCCAGCTCCGGGTACATCCGGGGCCACTCCAGGGTCTCGCCGGCCTCCGTGGCCGGCACCGGGGCCACCAGCCGCTGCCCCTCCCGGAAGGCCTCCGGCGGGTACAGCCGCAGCTGTCCCCAGTGCCGCCGCCAGGCCCCGGGCGCGCCGGCGCCGGGCAACTGGTCGGGCGTCACGGCGAAGGCGCTGCCCAGCCCGGACAGGTCCAGCCCGATCAGCGGGGCCGGCAGGGCGTCGGCCGCCGCGGTGGACAACGCGAGCCGGCCGCCGCCGGAGTGGGCGAGCAGGAAGAACCCGGCGCCGACGGGCCGGCGTCCGGCGAAGTCGGCCAGGGCCGAGCCGAGCGTGGCGGTCTGCCCGGCCAGATCCTGCCCGTCCGGCAGCGCGGCGGCCGAGGCGCCGTAGCCCGGCCGGTCGACCGCCAGCACGGTGTAGCCGAGCCGGCTGCCCAGCTCCAGCAGCGACAGGCCCGGCTTCGCCCGGTTGTCGAAGTAGCCGGCCCGCATGCCGCTGCCGTGCAGGGCGATCACCACGGCCCTGGGCGCCTGCCCCGCCCCGGGTTCGGCCAGCAGCGCCGACAGCCGTACTCCGTCGCCGCCGTCGAGTGTCAGCTCCCGGGAGCCGGGCGGGTCCGGCGGGGCGGGAGCGGGGGAGTCCGGACGGGTGAGCCCTGGCGACGATACGGCCTGCACCGGGGTACCTCCTGTGGTGGGCGGCGGGGTGACGAGCGGTGCGGTGACGAAGGGTGCGGACATGCCTTTCTACCAAGCCGTCCCCGCGATCGCCGCCGCTTCGGGCGCCGGTGCGGCGCGGCCGGTCGTACGCGGGCACGCCCGGCGGCTCAGCGGGCGGCGCCCTCCGCCGCGTGCCGGACGGCCTTCCACCAGCCGGGGTGGTCCCGGTACCAGGCGACGACGTCGGCGAGCCCCCGCTCGAACGGGATCCGCGGGGCGTAGCCCAGCTCCGCGCGGATCTTGCCGTCGTCCAAGGCATAGCGCAGATCGTGTCCCTTGCGGTCGGGCACGTGCCGTACCCGCGACCAGTCGGCGCCGCACAGCGCGAGCAGCCGTTCGGTGACCTCGCGGTTGGTGCGTTCGTCGCCGCCGCCGACGTTGTAGATTTCGCCCGGCCGGCCCCGGTCGAGCACCAGCGCGACGGCCCGGCAGTGGTCGTCGACGTGCAGCCACTCGCGCACGTTGCGCCCGTCGCCGTAGAGCGGCACCGGCAGGCCCTCCAGCAGGTTGGTCACGAACAGCGGTATCAGCTTCTCGGGGTGCTGGTAGGGGCCGTAGTTGTTCGAGCAGCGGGTGATCGACACGTTCAGGCCGTGCGTGCGGTGGAAGGCGCGGACGAGGAGGTCCGAGGACGCCTTGGAGGCGGCGTAGGGCGAGTTGGGCAGCAGCGGGTGGTCCTCCGTCCAGGAGCCCTCGGCTATGGAGCCGTAGACCTCGTCGGTGGAGACGTGGACGAACCGCTCGGTGCCGGCCGCGAGACAGGCGTCCAGCAGCGCCTGGGTGCCGGCCACGTTGGTGCGGACGAACTCCGACGCCGACCGGACCGACCGGTCCACGTGCGACTCCGCGGCGAAGTGCACCACCGCGTCGTGCCCGGGCAGGATCCGGTCCAGCAACTCCGGGTCGCAGATGTCACCGCGCACGAACTCCAGCCGGGGGTGCGCCGCGGGCAGGTTGTCCCGGTGCCCGGCGTAGGTGAGCTTGTCCAGGACGGTCACCCGGGACGTCTCGTGGCCCGGGTAGCCGCCGTCGAGCAGCGTGCGCACGAAGTGGGAGCCGATGAACCCGGCTCCGCCGGTGACCAGCAGTCTCATGCCGTCGCCTCCCGTGCGGTGCGGGCGGGGGTGCGTGGTGTCATCGGTGCTCCTGTGGCCTGTCGGGTCCTCGAAGGCAGTATGGGCGGGAGACCGTTCACCCCGCCGACCGGCCCCCGCCACCTACCCGGCACCGGCCCCGCTCGCGCGCCCCCCCGCCCGCGCGCGAGACCGGCCCGCCGGAAGAGCCCCGCGGCTCCTCCGGCGGGCCGGCCGCCGTGCCCGGTGTGCGCTCAGGCCCGCAGTTCCACCTCCGCCAGGGTGGACTCGCGGTCCAGGACGAGGCGGTAGCGGGCGTACGTGCCCGGCGTGGCGATGGTGAAGGGGCGGGTCTGGCGGTCCCAGGCGAACGTCTCACCGGTGCGGTGGTCCAGGGTCCGCCACGTCGTGCCGTCGGCGGAGCCCTGGAGGGTCCAGCCGGTCGGCGCGGTGGTGTGGTCGGCCCCCGAGGTCAGCGTGTACTGGACGGGATGTACGGCGCCCTGCACCGGCAGGTCGGCGGAGGTGAGCGTCGCGCTCGTCGCCGAGGTGTCGTCGAAGAGCGCCCCGGCGCCCTTCAGGACGTCCGCGCGCGGCTCGGGCACCTTGTCGTCCCGGGTGATCGAGACCGGCGCCGCGTTCTCGCCCGTGCCCCAGGCCGACGGCTCCGGGCCCATGGCGAAGTCCAGCACCCCGCCCTTGGCCAGCAGCGAGTGGGGGAGCGAAGTCGACGTCCAGGGGCGGCCGTTGACCTTGAGGCCCTGCACATAGACGTTCTTCGCGCTGTTCCGGGGTGCCCGCACCACCAGGTCCCGGCCGTTCTCCAGGTGCACGGTCGCCTTCTTGAACAGCGGGGAGCCGACGGCGTACTCGCCGCCGCCCATCACCAGCGGGTAGAAGCCGAGCGCGGAGAACAGGTACCAGGCGGACTGCTCGCCGTTGTCCTCGTCGCCGTGGTAGCCCTGCCCGATCTCGCTGCCGGTGTACAGCCGGGACAGCGCCTCGCGCACGTACGCCTGCGTCTTCCACGGCTGGCCGGCCGCGTCGTACATGTACAACACGTGGTGCGCGACCTGGTTGGAGTGGCCGTACATGCCCATCCGGACGTCCCGGGCCTCGGTCATCTCGTGGATGACACCGCCGTAGGAGCCCACGTAGTCGGGGGAGGCGGTCTCCGGGGTGGCGAAGTAGGCGTCGAGCTTGTCGGCGAGGCCCTGCCGGCCGCCGTACAGGTTGGCCAGGCCCCGGCTGTCCTGCGGGACGGTGAAGGCGTAGCCCCAGCCGTTGGTCTCGGTGTAGTCGTAGCCCCACACCCGGGGGTCGTACGTCGCGGAGTCCACCCGCCAGCCGCCCTTGGCGTCCCGGCCCTGGAAGAAGCCCGCCCTGGTGTCGAACAGCCTCACGTAGTCGCGGGCGCGGTCGAGGAAGTACCGCGACTCCTCCCGATAGCGCCTCTCGCCCGTCTTCTCGTACAGCGCCTCGCCCATCTTCGCGATGCCGTAGTCGTTGACGTAGCCCTCCATCGCCCAGGACAGGCCCTCGTGGGTGTCGGTCGGGGTGTAGCCGAGGAACGGGGCGGTGGCCATGCCCTTGCGGCCCACGCCCGGTGCGGGCGGGACGACGGTGGCGTTCTTCACGGCCGCGTCGTACGCCGCCTTCGCGTCGAACTTCACGCCCTTGACGTAGGCGTCGGCGAAGGCCACGTCCGAGGAGGTGCCGGTCATCAGGTCGGCGTAGCCGGGGGAGGACCAGCGGGAGGTCCAGCCGCCGTCCTTGTACTGCTGCACGAACCCGTCGACCAGCTCCCCGGCCCGGGTGGGCGTCAGGAACGAGTAGGCGGGCCAGGTGGTGCGATAGGTGTCCCAGAAACCGTTGTTGACGTACACCTTGCCGTCGACGATCTTCGCGCCGGTGTGCGTGGGGGTGTCCGGGCCCGGCATGGGGGAGAACGGGGAAGCGTAGCGGTCCTTGCCGTCCACCTTCTCGAAGCCGGAGTTGGGGTACAGGTACAGCCGGTACAGGCCGGAGTAGAGCGTGGTCAGCTGGTCCTCGCTCGCGCCCTCCACCTCGACCTTGCCGAGCAGTTCGTCCCAGGCGTGCCGGGCGCGCGCCTTCACGGTGTCGAAGGACGTGCCCGCGGGGATCTCCCGGCGCAGGTTCTCCCGCGCCTGGTCGACGCCGATCAGCGAGGTCGCCAGGCGCAGGGTGACGGTGCGGTCGGCGCCCGCGGCGAAGCGCAGGTAGCCCTTCACCCCGCTCGCCGCGCCGTCCGTCACCGGCTTGTCGAACTCGCCGTACACGAACAGCCGGGTGGCGCCCGTGGACAGGCCCGACTTCACGTCCGAGTAGCCGGTGACCCTCCCGTGCTCCTCGTCCAGCGTCAGCCCGGCCTGCTCGGTGACGTTGTCGAACAGCACGCTCGCGTCGTCGCCGGGGTAGGTGAAGCGCAGCACGGCCGCGTGGTCGGCCGGGGTCATCTCGGCCTTGAGGCCGTTTTCGAACCGGACGCCGTAGTAGTAGGGCCGCGCGGTCTCGTTCTCGTGCCGGAAGGCCAGTTCGCGCGCCTCGCGGCCGGTGTCCGGGGTGCCGGCCGCGGCCGACGGCATCACCTGGAAGGTCTGCCGGTCGCCCATCCAGGGGCTCGGCTCGTGACTGGCGCTGAACGCCTGGATCGTCGGCAGGTTGTCCGCGTTGTTCGCGCGCGCGTACTCGTACAGCCAGCTCAGCGACGACGCGTTGGTCACCGGCGTCCAGAAGTTGAAGCCGTGCGGCACGGCGGTCGCCGGGAAGGTGTTGCCGCGCGAGAAGCTGCCGCTGGAGTGGGTGCCGCGGGTGGTCAGCGCGTAGTCCGCCAGGTGTGCCCTCGGCTTGGCGGGCGCGACCGGCTTCAGGGACACGTCGTCCAGCCAGCCGCGGAACTTGGCCGGGCCGTCCGGGGAGTCGTAGGCCACCAGGATCCGGTCGACGGTCTTCCCGGCCGCCACCGAGCCGATCCGCGCGGCCACGTTGTTCCACTGGTTGACGTACAGCGCCTTCGCCGCGCCCTGCCCGCGCGGGGAGAGCGGGAAGCCGTGCTGGTCCAGGGCGCCCAGGTCGCTGAGGTGGGTGCCGTCGGTGAAGGCCAGGTCGACGGAGACGTGGGTGGCGTCGTAGTCGCGGTCGCCGTCGGCCATCGAGGGGAAGATCCGGTAGGCCAGTTCGGTGTCCCGGCCGACCCGCACGTTCACGTCGAAGACCTTGTTGGACGAGTACGCGCGGCCGTCCGCCGTGTGCCGGCCGGCGTAGCGCAGGGCGCGCTTGCCGGTGAACCCGGCCCGCGCCTTGGCGGTCGGGGAGCCGCTGGGCCCCTTGTCCACCAGGGTCAGCATGTCCTGCGGCACCGGCCCGCCGCCGCCTCCGGTGGAGAACTGCACATCGGCGAGCTGGAGGATGTCCGGGGCGCCGTTGTTGCGCGTCACCTCCAGCCGGAAGTGCTGGTAGACGGCCGGTTCCGCCAGGTCGTACGACTTGGTCAGGTACCGCTCGGAGAAGGTCTCGCCCGAGCGGGTGTCGAGCGTCGTCCAGTGCGTGCCGTCGGCCGAGCCCTTCAGGGTCCAGTCCCTCGGGTCGCGCTCGGCGTAGTCGTTGGCCGAGGTGAGCGCGTACGTCCGCAGCCCGACCGGCTTGTCCAGGTCGAACTCCGCCCAGCCGGACGGCTCGAAGGTCAGCCACTTGGTGCCGGGCTCGCCGTCGGCCAGGTTCTCCTTGACCTCACCGGCGCCCGCGTTCTCGCCGCCGGCCCGGACCTCGGTGACATGGTCGGTCACATTGCCCGGGATGCCGGTGCTGTAACCGCCGTCCACACCCGACGCCCGCTTGCCGCCGTCCGGGCCGGTGTCCACCGTGTTCAGCCAGTCCGGCGCCGGCTCGCCCGCCTCGAACGAGGACGCGAACTCCCGGTCGGGCGCCGCAGGCCCGGCCGGCAGGGCGACCGCCGCGCCCTGCGCGCCGACGGCCATGACAAAGGCGGCCGTGAGGACGGCCGCCGGACCCCATCTGTGCCGAGTTCTCCGCTGCATCTACGGATTTCCCCTCCTGCACCCCTTCGGACAACGTTGTCAGCTACGGGCGCAGGAACCAGTAGGTGGTCAAGTGGCCCGTGATGTCAAGGGTGTTGGCTGTGGCATTCAGGGAGTAATGCCGCGAATTCTTCCTGCGTGGCACGTGTCGCGGGCGCATATTTCCGGCAGGTCTCAACTCGGAAAAGACCCAGGGGGAACCCTGCACTCGATCTTGTCCGCCGGGGTCAAGTGGACTATACCTGTCGGCATTTCCCGCACGACCCTGCACGACCCGACCTGCGGTGCCGGCAAGGATCCGGTTCACCGCCTGAGTCCTGGAGAAGGCGAGGACTTGAGCATGGGATCCACTGCGCACCACCGTGCCGAAGGTGTCGGCCGCCGCGATCTGATCAAGCGCTCGGCGGCGCTCGGTCTGGTCGCCACGCCGGGGATGGGCCTGCTGTCCGCCTGCGCGAGCAGCGGCGGCGACGGACAGGAGAAGGCCGAGCAGGGCAAGAAGACCGCCAAGAACCCGCTCGGGGTCAACGACACCGCCGGGCTGGAATTCGTCCTCTTCGACGGCGGCTTCGGCAAGGAGTACGCCGAGGACGCGGTGAAGATCTACGAACACGACTTCCCCAAGGCCAAGGTGAAGTTCGCGGCCACCCAGAAGATCCAGTCCACCCTCCAGCCCCGCTTCAACCAGGGCACCCCGCCGGATCTCATCGACAACTCCGGCGCCGAGCAGATGGACATGGGCGTCCTCGTCGGCAAGAACCAGCTCACCGACCTCACCGCGCTGCTGGACGCGCCCTCGTACGACGACCCGAAGAAGAAGGTCCGCGACACCCTGCGCCCCGGCATCGTGGAGATGGGCCAGTTCGACGGCGACCCGGTCTGGATCCTGTACTACGCCTACACGGTCTACGGCGTCTGGTACTCGCAGAAGGCCCTGGACTCGCTGGACGCGGCCTACCCGGAGACCTGGGACGACATGCTCGCGCTGTGCGCCAAGGCCAAGAAGAAGGGCATCGCGGGCTGGACCTACGCGGGCAAGTACCCGTACTACATCCCCTTCTCGCTGTACCCGATGATCGGCAAGGTCGGCGGGCGCGAGGTGCTCGACGCCATTGACAACCTGGAGCCGAACGCCTGGAAGCACCCCGCGGTCAAGGCGTGCTTCGAGGCCTACTACGAGCTGTACAAGAAGGGCTACATCCTCCAGGGCACCCCGGGCCTGGACCACATCCAGTCGCAGACCGCGTGGGCCAAGGGCAAGGCGCTGTTCCTGCCGAACGGCTCCTGGGTGGAGAACGAGTCGGCCAACGTCATCCCGTCCGACTTCGGCCTCGCCGTCTCCGCGCCCTCCGGCCTCGACTCCTCCGACAAGCTGCCGTTCGGCACCATCTGGGCCTCCGGCGGCGAGCCCTTCATCGTCCCGGCCAAGGCGAAGAACGCCGAGGGCGGCATGGAGCAGCTGCGCATCATGCTCTCCGAGGCGTCCTCGAAGAACTTCACCGCCAAGGTGAAGTCGCTGACCGCGTTCAACGGCGGCACCTCCGGCATCACCCTCACCCCCGGCCTGAAGTCGGGTGTGGCCGCGCTGGAGAAGGCCGGGAGCAACGTGGTCAACCCCCGGCTGCAGGACTGGTACGTGCAGTTGCAGAAGGAGAAGATCGGGGTGTCCGGCCTCGGCGAGATGATGGCCGGCCGGCTCACCCCGGCCGAGGCGATCAAGAAGATCCAGGCATTCGCCGACGAGGCGGCCAAGGACTCCTCCATCAAGCACTACAAGCACCAGTAATCCGGCACCCTGACAGCACCGGAGTGGCGATGCGGCACGGCAAATACCGGTTCATCGTGGGGTTCCTGGCACTGCCCCTGGGACTGTACGCGCTCTTCGTGGTGTGGCCGTTCATCCAGTCCATCTACTACTCGTTCACGGACTGGACGGGCCTCAGCCCCGATTTCAGGATGGTCGGGTTCGACAACTACGAAAGGATGCTCGACGACGGCATCTTCTGGAAGTCGTTGCGGCACAGTCTCCTGTTCGCTCTGGTGCTGCCGGTGGTGACACTCGCCCTGGCGCTGTTCTTCGCCTTCATGATCAATGTGGGCGGCCGGCGGAGGAGGGGCGGCCCCGCCATTTCCGGGGTGCGGGGCTCGGCCTTCTACAAAATCGTCTACTTCTTCCCGCAGGTGCTGTCGATCGCGATCGTCTCGCTGCTGTTCGCCTTCGCGTACAACCCGGACAGCGGAGCGGTCAACTCGCTGCTGCGCGGCATCGGCCTCGACGGCGTGCAGCCGCTGTGGCTGGGCGATCCGAACCTCGCCCTGTGGTGTGTGATGGCGGTGCTCGTGTGGTCCACGGTCGGCTTCTTCGTGGTCCTGTTCTCCGCGGGCATGGCCTCGATCCCGGCCGAGCTGTACGAGGCGGCGCTGCTGGACGGCGCGAACCGCGCCACCACGTTCTTCCGCGTCACCCTGCCGCTGCTGTGGGGCACCGTGCAGTCCGGCTGGGTGTACATGGGCATCCTCGCCCTCGGCGCGGAGTCGTTCGCGGTCGTGCAGATCATGACGACCGGACCGGGCGGGCCGGACTACTCGACCACCGTGATGGTCCTCTACGTGTACCAGAAGGCGTTCCGGGACGGTCAGGCCGCGTACGCCACCACCATCGGCGTCGCCCTGCTGATCGTCACGCTCGCGTTCGCGGCGATCGTGATGCGGCTGGGCCGTCGCGAGCGGCTGGAGTTCTGAACCGATGAAGACGACCGAGACCCCCGCCCCGCCGCCGGCCGAGTCCGGCGCCACCGTGGACAAGACGGACCGGCCCCCGGCCGCGCGCCGGCCCTCCGGGCGGCAGCGGGAGGGGACCGTCCTCAACGTCTTCTCCCACGGCGTCCTCGTGATCTGGGCGATCATGGTGGTCATGCCGCTGGTGTGGGCGGTGATGACGTCCTTCAAGGACGACGGCTCCATCTTCGGCTCGCCCTGGTCCCTGCCGGACCGGCTGCACTTCGACAACTGGTCGAGGGCCTGGACCGACGCCCACATGAGCGACTACTTCCTGAACACCGTCCTGGTGGTCGGCGGCTCGCTCGTGGGCACCCTGGTGCTCGGCTCGATGGCGGCCTACGTCCTGGCCCGGTTCGACTTCCCGGGCAACCGCTTCATCTACTACCTGTTCGTCGGCGGCATGAGCTTTCCGGTCATGCTCGCGCTGGTCCCGCTGTTCTACGTCGTGAACAACATGGGCCTGCTGAACAGCATCCACGGCCTGATCCTGGTCTACATCGCCTACTCGCTGCCGTTCACAGTGTTCTTCCTCACGGCGTTCTTCCGCACTTTGCCCACCTCGGTGGCGGAGGCGGCCTTCGTGGATGGTGCTTCGCACACGCGTACGTTCTTCCAGGTCATGCTGCCGATGGCCAAGCCCGGCCTGATCAGCGTGGGCATCTTCAACTTCCTCGGCCAGTGGAACCAGTACATGCTGCCCACGGTCCTGAACACCGACCCGGACAAGAAGGTGCTCACCCAGGGACTCGTCCAGCTCGCGGTCAGCCAGGGCTACAAGGGCGACTGGTCCGGTCTGTTCGCGGGCCTGGTCATGGCGATGCTGCCGGTCCTCGCGGCGTACATCGTCTTCCAGCGGCAGGTGGTGCAGGGGCTGACCGCGGGGGCGCTGAAGTAACCCCCGGCGGTGGGCGGGGCCACACCCCGTGATTGCGCGTGCGCACACCGTCCCGGCGGCTTCGGGGCGGTGTGCGCCGCCGTGCCGGGCTGCCCGGAAACGGTTCAACCTCTTGACGTGAGTCGCCCCGAACGGCTCAGCTTAGAGTTCACTAGTTGGACATACACGGGGCCTCGCCGAAGCGGCCCCGCGCTCAGGAGGTCGTCGTGGAGACTCCAGGGTCGCAGTCGTCACTGCACCGAGCCAACCTGGAGCGGGTGGTCCGGGCCGTACGACTGGCCGGGTCCCTCACCCAGGCGGAGATCGCGCGGACGACCGGGCTGTCCGCAGCCACCGTCTCCAACATCGTGCGGGAGCTGAAGGACGGCGGAACCGTCGAGGTCACCCCCACGTCGGCGGGCGGGCGGCGGGCCCGCAGCGTCAGCCTGAGCGGGGACGCCGGCATCGTGATCGGCGTCGACTTCGGGCACACCCATCTGCGCGTCGCGGTCGGCAACCTCGCCCACCAGGTACTCGCCGAGGAGGCCGAGCCGCTGGACGTCGACGCCTCCGCCGACCAGGGCTTCGACCGGGCCGAACAGCTGGTCAACCGCCTCGTCGCGGCGACCGGCGTGGACCGGACCAAGGTGGCCGGCGTCGGCCTCGGCGTGCCCGGCCCGATCGACGTGGAGTCCGGCACCCTCGGCTCCACCGCGATCCTGCCCGGCTGGGGCGGCACCAAGCCCGCCGAGGAGCTGCGCGAGCGGCTCGGCGTACCCGTGCACGTGGACAACGACGCCAACCTCGGCGCCCTCGGCGAGCTGGTCTGGGGCAGCGGCAAGGGCGTGCGCGACCTGGCCTACATCAAGGTCGCCAGCGGTGTCGGCGCCGGTCTGGTGATCGACGGCAAGATCTACCGGGGCCCGGGCGGCACGGCCGGCGAGATCGGGCACATCACCCTGGACGAGTCCGGCCCGGTCTGCCGCTGCGGCAACCGCGGCTGCCTGGAGACCTTCGCGGCGGCGCGCTATGTGCTCCCGCTGCTCCAGCCCAGCCACGGCCCCGACCTGACCATGGAGGGCATCGTCCGGCTGGCCAGGGACGGGGACCCGGGCTGCCGCCGGGTGATCGCCGACGTCGGCCGCCACATCGGCAGCGGAGTGGCCAATCTCTGCAACTTGCTGAACCCGAGCCGGGTGGTCCTCGGCGGCGACCTGGCCGAGGCCGGCGAGCTGGTGCTGGGGCCGATCAGGGAGTCCGTCGGCCGCTACGCCATCCCCAGCGCCGCCCGTCAACTGTCCGTTCTCCCCGGGGCACTTGGCGGCCGGGCCGAGGTGCTGGGCGCGCTCGCCCTCGCTCTCAGCGAGATGGGTGATTCCACCCTTTTGGACGGCGCCCTGCAGGTCACGGCGCCTGCCTTCACTTAGAGAACGGATGGCACCGTTGCCATCTCGTTAAGGATTTACTTCTTGACGTCGCACGTGTGGCCGAGTTGACTTCCAGCCACCTCGGCCGCAACGACGCGGCCTCGTCAGGGAGGTTTCTCAAGTGAACGCACGTATGCGTCGTGCCGCCGTTGTCGTCGCCGCCGGCGCGATGGCCGTCTCGCTGGCCGCCTGTGGCAGCGCCAAGGAGTCGAAGGGCAACGACGACTCTTCCTCCGCGTCGGCCCCCAAGAAGGGCGACGACATCACGGTCGGTCTGCTCCTTCCGGAGAACAAGACCGCGCGGTACGAGAAGTTCGACCGGCCGCTGATCGAGAAGACGATCGGCGAGCTGACGAACGGCAAGGCCAAGGTCGAGTACAACAACGCCCGCCAGGACGCGAACCTGCAGGCGCAGCAGGTCGACACCATGATCACCAACAAGGTGGACGTCCTGATCGTGGACGCGGTGGACGCCAAGGCCATCCAGAACTCCGTCAAGAAGGCCGTGGACCAGGGCATCAAGGTCGTCGCCTACGACCGCCTGGCCGAGGGCCCGATCAGCGCCTACACCTCCTTCGACAACGTCCAGGTCGGCAAGACCCAGGGCGAGGCCCTGCTGAAGGCGCTGGGCGGCAAGGCCACCAAGTCCTCCAAGATCGTCATGATCAACGGCTCGGTGACCGACCCCAACGCCAAGCAGTTCAAGGACGGCGCGCACTCCGTCCTGGACGGCAAGGTCACCATCGCCAAGGAGTACGACACCAAGGAGTGGGCGCCGGACAACGCCAACTCCGAGATGGAGGCGGCGATCTCCGCCGTCGGCAAGAAGGACATCGCGGGCGTCTACTCCGCCAACGACGGCATGGCCGGCGCCATCATCACCGCCCTGAAGGCCGCCGGTCTGAAGGTGCCGGTCACCGGCCAGGACGCCGAGCTGGCCGGTGTGCAGCGCATCGTCACCGGCGACCAGTACATGAGCGTGTACAAGTCGTACCCGCAGGAGGCGGAGACCGCCGCCAAGATGGCCGTCGCGCTCGCCAAGGGCGAGAGCCTGGACTCCATCGCCAAGGACAAGGTCTCCAGCGCCAGCGCCAAGGACGTCCCGTCCGTGCTGGTCCCGGTCGTGTCCCTGACGCAGGAGAACATCAAGGACACCGTGATCAAGGACGGCATCTACACCGTCGACGAGATCTGCTCCGGCAAGTACAAGGCCGCCTGCGACAAGCTCGGCCTGAACAAGTAGGCGGCACCCGGTCCCTTCCCGGCCGCCGGGCGTTCGATCCCTGAACGCCCGCGGCGCGGACGACGACCGGCCGCACCCCCTCTCCTCCGGCGCCCCGGCGCATTTCATCCAGCCCCGCGAGCTCGGCCCGGGGCGCCGGACGGAACTCTTTCCCCCCAAACTTCTGCACAACCTCCCGCCGGGTCAGGCGGCGAAGGAGATGGTTCACGTGTCCGCTACGCCCGTGCTGGCGTTGCGCGGGGTCTCCAAGCGGTTCGGTGCCGTTCAGGCGCTCACCGACGTAGAGCTCGAGATCCACGCCGGTGAGGTGGTCGCCCTGGTCGGCGACAACGGCGCCGGAAAGTCCACGCTGGTCAAGACGATCGCCGGCGTCCACCCCATCGACGAGGGTGTCATCGAATGGGATGGCAAGCCCGTGTCGATCAGCAAGCCGCACGACGCCCAGGCGCTGGGCATCGCGACGGTCTACCAGGACCTCGCGCTGTGCGACAACATCGATGTCGTCGGCAACCTCTTCCTCGGCCGTGAGCTGAGGAAGTGGGGCGTGCTGGACGAGGTCGAGATGGAGCGCCGCGCCCGCGAGCTGCTCACCACGCTGTCGATCCGCATCCCCAGCGTCCGTATCCCGATCGCCTCGCTCTCCGGCGGTCAGCGCCAGACCGTGGCCATCGCCCGTTCCATGCTCGGCGACCCCAAGCTGGTCATCCTGGACGAGCCCACCGCCGCCCTCGGCGTCGAGCAGACCGCCCAGGTGCTCGACCTGGTCGAGCGGCTGCGCGAGCGCGGCCACGCCGTCATCCTCATCAGTCACAACATGGCGGACGTGAAGGCGGTGGCCGACAAGGTCGCCGTCCTGCGCCTCGGCCGCAACAACGGCGTCTTCGAGGTCAAGACGACCTCGCAGGAGGAGATCATCTCCGCCATCACCGGCGCCACCGACAATGCCGTCACCCGCCGTGCCGCCCGCACGTCCAGCGCGAACGGGGAGGCTTCCCAGTGAGCATCGACAAGACCTCCGCCACCGACTCCGGCACGACGTCCGCGCAGGACGCGACCCCGGTCGAGAACCCCGAGGCCGCCGCCGCGGCGGTCACCGCCGTCGACCCGCGCCTGCTGGTGCAGGAAGAGGGCCTGCTCGGTTACTGGAACGAGTTCAAGCGCAAGATGAAGGCCGGCGAGCTGGGCTCCCTGCCGGTCATCGTGGGCCTGGCGATCATCTGCGTGATCTTCCAGGTGCTGAACTCCAACTTCCTGTCCGCGCAGAACATCAACGACGTGACGATCACGATGGTCGGCACGGGCATGATCTCCGTCGGCATCGTCTTCGTGCTGCTGCTCGGCGAGATCGACCTGTCGGTGGGCTCGGTCAGCGGCGCGGCCAGCGCCCTGATGGCCGTCCTCGCGGTCAACCAGGGCTGGCCCGAGTGGGCGGCCGTCCTCCTCGCCGTCGTCGCCGGTCTCGCCATCGGCGCGCTGCACGGCTTCTTCTTCGCGGTGCTCGGCGCCCCCGCCTTCGCCGTCACGCTGGCCGGCCTGCTGTTCTGGCTCGGCTTCATGCTGAAGGTGCTGGGCGAGGACGGCACGATCAACCTGGACGGCGAGGGACTGGTCGCCAAGCTGACCACGTACTACTTCTCCGACATCGCCGCGGCCTACGGGCTCGCCGTGCTCGTGGTCGCCGTGTTCTTCCTCACCTCCTTCCTCGGCAACCGGCGCCGCGAGGCCGCCGGCATCCCGGCCCGGCCGCTGAGCGACACGGTGCTGCGCACGGTGCTGCTGGCCGTGGTCGCCTTCGCCGCCGCCTACATGTACAACCAGTACAAGGGCCTGCCGCTGGCCACGGTGGTCTTCCTGGTGTTCCTGGTCGCCACCGACTTCCTGCTGCGGCGCACCACCTACGGGCGCAAGATCTTCGCGCTCGGCGGCAGCGTCGAGGCCTCCCGGCGCGCGGGCATCAACGTCACGGCGGTGCGGATCTCCGTCTTCGCGATCTCCGGCGGCTTCGCCGCGATCGGCGGCCTGTTCCTGGCCTCGAAGATCGCCTCGGCCAACCAGAGCGCCGGCACCGGCGACCTGCTGATGAACGCCATCGCCGCGGCCGTCATCGGCGGCACCTCGCTCTTCGGCGGGCGCGGCCGGACCTGGAACGCGCTGCTCGGCGTGCTGGTGATCGTGTCCATCCAGTACGGTCTCCAGCTCCAGTCCATCGCGGAGCCGGTGAAGTACATGATCACCGCCGCCGTTCTGCTGACCACCGTCGTGATCGACTCCATCACGCGCAAGACGCAGAAGACCGCGGGCCGCGCCTGAGGTCACGCCTGCCCCAGGGGCGCGGAAGGACCGCGTACCGGCCCGTCGTGGCCGGTCGCGCGGCCTACCGCGCCCCTTCGGGGTGCCCGCCGGGCCCGGCATTAGACTCGGGCGAGCCCGGCAACAGCTCGATCAGCTCTAGTTCAAGGAGGCACGGGTGCCGCTGCTGACCCGCATCAGGGGACCGCGCGATCTGGACCGGCTCAGCCTGGAGGAGCTGGACCAGCTGGCAGAGGAGATCCGTACCTTCCTCGTCGACGCTGTCTCCAAGACCGGCGGCCACCTCGGTCCGAACCTCGGTGTGGTGGAGCTGACCATCGCCCTGCACCGGGTCTTCCACTCACCCGAGGACAAGGTGCTGTGGGACACCGGCCACCAGTCCTACGTGCACAAGCTGCTCACCGGCCGGCAGGACTTCTCCCGGCTGAAGATGAAGGGCGGCCTGTCGGGCTACCCGGCGCAGGCCGAGTCCGAGCACGACGTCATCGAGAACAGCCACGCCTCGACCGTGCTCGGCTGGGCCGACGGCATCGCCAAGGCCAACCAGCTGCGCCGGCGGGATGACCACGTCGTCGCCGTCATCGGTGACGGCGCGCTCACCGGCGGCATGGCCTGGGAGGCGCTGAACAACATCGCCGAGGCCAAGGACCGCCCGCTCGTCATCGTCGTCAACGACAACGAGCGCTCCTACGCCCCGACCATCGGCGGCCTCGCCAACCACCTGGCGACCCTGCGCACCACCGACGGCTACGAGCGCTTCCTCGCCCGCACCAAGGACATCCTCGACCGCACCCCGGTCGTCGGCAAGCCGCTGTACGAGACCCTGCACGGCGCCAAGAAGGGGCTGAAGGACTTCATCGCCCCGCAGGGCATGTTCGAGGACCTGGGCCTGAAGTACGTCGGCCCGATCGACGGCCACGACATCGAGGCGCTGGAGTCCGCGCTGGCCCGCGCCAAGCGGTTCGGCGGCCCGGTGATCGTGCACTGCCTGACCGAGAAGGGCCGCGGCTACCAGCCCGCCCTCCAGGACGAGGCCGACCGCTTCCACGCCGTCGGCAAGATCCACCCGGACACCGGGCTGCCGATCAGCTCCTCCGGCGCCGACTGGACCTCGGTCTTCGGCGAGGAGATGGTCCGGCTCGGCGAGGAGCGCGAGGACATCGTCGCGATCACCGCCGCCATGCTCCAGCCGGTCGGCCTGGACAAGTTCGCCAAGCGCTTCCCCGACCGGGTCTACGACGTCGGGATCGCCGAGCAGCACGGCGCCGTCTCCGCGGCGGGCCTCGCCTACGGCGGGCTGCACCCGGTCTTCGCCGTGTACGCCACCTTCCTCAACCGCGCCTTCGACCAGGTCCTCATGGACGTGGCCCTGCACAAGTGCGGGGTGACCTTCGTACTGGACCGGGCCGGGATCACCGGCACCGACGGCGCCTCGCACAACGGCATGTGGGACATGTCGATCCTCCAGGTGGTGCCCGGGCTGCGGCTGGCCGCGCCGCGCGACGCCGACCAGGTGCGGGCCCAGCTGCGCGAGGCCGTCGCCGTCGAGGACGCGCCGACCGTGGTGCGCTTCTCCAAGGGCGCCGTCGGCCCCGCCGTGCCCGCCGTGGGCCGGGTCGGCGGCATGGACGTACTGCGCGAGCCCGGCACCGACCGCCCCGACGTGCTGCTGGTGTCCGTGGGCGCCCTCGCCCCGATGTGCCTGGAGATCGCCGGCCTGCTCGACCAGCAGGGCATCTCCACCACCGTGGTCGACCCGCGCTGGGTCAAGCCCGTCGACGAGGCCATGGCCCCGCTGGCCGAACGGCACCGGGTCGTCGTCACCGTCGAGGACAACAGCCGGGTCGGCGGTGTCGGCTCCGCGATCGCCCAGGCCCTGCGGGACGCGGGCGTGGACGTGCCGCTGCGCGACTTCGGGATCCCGCCGCGCTTCCTCGACCACGCCTCCCGCGCCGAGGTCATGACCGAGATCGGCCTGACCGCGCCGGACATCGCCCGCCAGGTCACCGGCCTGGTCGCCAAGCTCGACGGCCGGTTCGAACGCCCGGCCGACGCCGTGGAGCCCGCGCGCGACTAGCGAGCGCCCCCGACAGGCCGGTCCCGCCTCTTCCCCCGGTGGCGGAACCGGCCTGTTTGCGTGAACCTGCCTGTGCGGGTCAAACCCGTACCACCGGCCCTCTCGATCATGTCGAGGCCGGCAAGCGTGGGAGGTGGGTTCGTGAGCAGCACGCTGTTCCGGACGAAGAACGTCGAGCAGTCCATCCAGGACACCGAGGAACCCGAGCACGCGCTCAAGAAGTCACTGTCCGCCCTGGACCTGACGGTCTTCGGCGTCGGCGTGATCATCGGCACCGGCATCTTCGTCCTCACCGGTACGGCGGCCAAGAACACCGCCGGCCCCGCGGTCTCCCTGTCCTTCGTCATGGCCGGCGCCGTCTGCGCGCTCGCCGCCCTCTGCTACGCCGAGTTCGCCTCCACGGTCCCGGTCGCCGGCTCCGCCTACACCTTCTCCTACGCCTCGCTCGGCGAACTCCCCGCCTGGACCATCGGCTGGGACCTGGTGCTGGAGCTGGCGCTCGGCACGGCGGTGGTCGCCGTCGGCTGGTCCGGCTACATCCACTCGCTGCTCGACAACTGGGGCTGGCACCTGCCCGAGGCGCTCGGCGGACGGGACGGCGCCACCGGCTTCGGCTTCGACATCCTCGCCGCCGCCCTCGTCCTGCTGCTCACCGCCATCCTCGTCGTCGGCATGAAGGTGTCCGCGCGGGTCACCTCGGTGGTCGTCGGGATCAAGGTGGCCGTCGTCCTCATCGTGATCATCGCGGGCGCCTTCTTCGTCAAGGGCGCCAACTACGACCCGTTCATCCCCAAGGAGCAGCCCGCCACGGCCGGCGGCAGCCTCAAGGCGCCGCTCGTCCAGCTGATGTTCGGGTGGGCCCCCTCGCACTTCGGGGTCATGGGCATCTTCACCGCCGCCTCCGTGGTCTTCTTCGCCTTCATCGGCTTCGACGTCGTCGCCACCGCCGCCGAGGAGACCCGCAATCCGCAGCGCGACGTCCCGCGCGGCATCCTGGGCTCCCTCGTCATCTGCACCGCCCTGTACGTCGCCGTGTCGATCGTCGTCACCGGCATGCAGAAGTACAGCTCGCTGTCCGTGGAGGCGCCCCTCGCCGACGCGTTCAAGACCACCGGGCACCCCTGGTTCGCGGGCCTGATCAGCTTCGGCGCCGCGGTCGGACTGACCACCGTGTGCATGATCCTGCTGCTCGGCCAGTCCCGGGTGTTCTTCGCGATGAGCCGCGACGGGCTGCTGCCCCGGTTCTTCTCCCAGACCCACCCGAAATTCCGCACCCCCTACCGGTCCACCATCCTGCTCGGCGTCGTCATCGCGGTCGTGGCGGGCTTCACCAGCCTCAGCGAACTGGCCGAACTGGTCAACATCGGCACCCTCTTCGCCTTCGCCGTGGTCGCGCTCAGCGTGATCATCCTGCGTCGCACCCGCCCCGACCTGCCCCGCGCCTTCCGCACCCCGCTGGTCCCGCTGGTCCCGGTGCTGTCCGTGCTCGCCTCCCTGTGGCTGATGCTGAACCTGCCCGCGGAGACCTGGCTGCGGTTCGCGATCTGGATGCTGATCGGTTTCGTCGTCTACTTCCTCTACGGCCGCTCGCACAGCCGGCTCGCCCCGCGCGGGCACACCCCGGCCGGCCAGCCCCCGCGCCCGCCCGCCTGACCCCGGTCGCCGCTCCCGGTCCCGTATGTCCTTCGCCGTCCGGCGCCAGGACTCCGGATAGCGTGCGGATCATGTCCGCCGCCCCACTCGCCCCCGCCCGGACCGCGATCACCCGGACGGCGTACTGGACCCGGCTGCTGCCCCTGCTGGCCGCGCTGGCCTGCGCCACCCGGCTCCCCTCCTTCGTCCGCCCGCTGTGGAACCCCGACGAGGGCTACCTCGCCGTCGAGGCCCGGCTGCTCGCCCAGGGCGGGCAGCTCTACGACACGGTGGTGGACCGCAAACCGCCGCTGCTGCCCTGGCTGTACGAGGCCGCGTTCGCGCTGTGCGGTTCCGGCTCCCTGACCCCGCTGCGGATCCTCGCCGTCCTCGCCCAGCTGCTCACCGCCGTGACACTGGCCTCCCTGGCCCGCCGCCACTGGGGCGACAGGGCGGGCCGCACCGCCGGGGTGCTGTATCTGCTGGTGTCGGTGGGGCTGAACCCGGAGGACGCGCAGGCCGCCGGCTTCGAGGTGTTCATACTGCCCTGGACGGCCGCCGCCGTGTGGTGCGCGGACCGGGGGCGCTGGGGCGCGGCCGGAGCCGCCGTCGCGGCCGCCTTCCTGACCAAGCAGACCGGCGGCGCCGTCCTGCTGCCGGTGCTCTGGCTGCTGCACCGGCGCGGTGCCGTCCGGGCAAGCCTGCCCCGGCTCACGGCCGCCTTCGCCGCCCCCGTGCTCGGCGCGGCGCTGCTGACGGACCCGGCCGGCTTCCTGTTCTGGACGGTGACCGGCTCCGCCGCCTACGCCGGTCTGTCCGGCTCCGCGCGCCACATCCTCGGCCGCGCGCTGGCCAACACCGCGCTCCTCGCGGCGGCCTCGGCGGGGCTCCTTTCGCCCCTCGCGCGGGCCCTGCGCGACGGCCGTGCCCGGGTGGCCGAGGGGTGGCTGTGGATGTGGCTCGCCTCCTCGGCCGTCGCCGTGGCCGCCGGCTGCCACTTCTTCGGCCACTACTACCTGCAACTCCTCCCGCCGCTCGCCCTGCTGGCCACCGCCGCGCTGCACGCCCGGCCGGGACGGCCACGGCGGCACCTGACCGCCGTCCTCACCTCCGGCTGCGCCTGCGCCCTCTTCGTCGGCTGGGGCCTTCTCGCCCCGCGCCCCGAACTCGCGCACGCCGAACGGCTGGCGGCGGCCGTCGCCCACCGCACGGCACCCGGCGACCGGGTCCTGGTGTGGGGGATACACCCCGAGACGTACTGGCTGGCCGGCCGCACCCCCGCCACCCGCTACCTCACCGCGGGGCTGCTCACCAACTACAGCGGCGGCCGGGACGGCTCCCGGGTCGGCGAGGCGTACGCCGTCCCCGGCGCCTGGCCCGTCTTCCGCCGCGAGCTGGCCACGCACGCGCCCGCCCTGATCGTCGACGACTCCCGCGGCAAGCCGTACGCCCCCGCCCGCCTGCCCACCCTGCGCGCCCTGCTCGCGAGCGGCTACACGGAGGCCGCCCGGGTGGACGGCGCGGTCCTGTACGCCCGCGCACCGGGACCGCCCGGCGCGGCGCCGTAGCGGGCCCGGCTCAGCCCAGGACCGTACGCGGTCCCGCCACCCGCGCGCCCAGTTCCGTCACCCGGCGGCGCAGCTCGCGGTCGGCGGTCACCACCAGGCGGGGGCGGCCGGGATCGGCGGCGGCCAGTTCCACGATGTGGTCGTCCCCGCTGCCCGGTGCCGACTCCACCCGCACGCCCGGCACCGAGGCCACGCCCCGGGCCGCGCCCTCGACCACGAGCACGATCTCCACCGGGCCCGGGTGCCCGGGCAGGCCCTCGCCGGCCAGCCGGTCCCGCAGCCGCTCGGCCGCCCCCTTGCGGTCCTTCCACCAGCCGTCGGGCCGCGATCCGACCACGTTCGCGCCGTCCACGATGACGAGCGGCGGGGCGGGGGAGGGCGGGGCGTCGAAGGGATCGGTCATACCGCAAGGGTCCCACGGCCCGAGCCGGGGGCCGTGCCCCGTGTCCGGTACGCGGCGGCTTAAAGTGAACCGGTGAACGGCGACTGGCTCCTCCGCGGCCGCGACGGCCGGCTCAGTGTGTACCAGCTGTCGGGCGACGCCGTCCTGTGCCGGGCGGAGCGCGGCCCCGGCGGCCCCTGGTCCGCCCCCCGCAGGATGGGCGGCGAGCAGAAACTGCACCCCGTCCTGGCGATCGGTCAGGGCGCCGACCGCTATGCCCATCTGGTCTCCTGGCGGCCCACCGTCAAGGGCGAATCCGGACTGGTGCACTCCACGCACTTCCGCCCGCACCTGGCCGCCCTGGACTGGCAGCCGATCGGCCACCCGGACAAGACCGGCGAGCGCACCGGCACCCCCGCGGTCACGGTCGACGCTCAGGGCCGCGCCCATGTGTTCGTCCGGAACAAGGGCGGCGGCGTGAGCATGCTCGGCCAGAAGGAGAAGGGCGGCTGGGGCCCCTGGCGGGACCTCGGGGGCGGCGAGGTGCACGACCGACTGGCCGCGGTCACCGCCGCGTCCGGCACGGTCGAGCTGTACGCGGCCGTACCCGACGGCCTGCTGTACTGGCGTCAGGAGTCGCCGGGTGCCGTGCCCGTGCTCCAGGAGACCCTCCGTACCCCGGTCCGTCCGGGCACCCTGCGCGCCCTGGCCACCTCCCCGGACAGCACGACGGTCTTCTACACCGACACCGACGACACCCTGTGCGCCTGGCGGCCCGGCGGCAAGCCGGCCACGCTGCTGCCCGCCGCGGGCCCCGGCCCGGTCTCGGCGGTCCGCTGCGACCTGGACGGGCACGACTGCACGCTGCTGGCACAGCGCACGGCGAGCCGCCGGGTCGCCTTCGCCGCCTATCCGACCGAGCAGGAGCCGGCGGGGGCCTGGTGGGCCGAGTCGGGCCCCGAACTGCCGCTGGACGCGCTGGTGTCCCTCGCGACGGACGAGACGGACCGGGTGGTGGCGGCCACGCTGTCCCCCTCGACGGGGCAGCTCCTGCTGACCCGCCGCAAGGACGAGCCGGGACTGGCGCTGGAGGCGTGGCGGGCATCCTGAACACGCGGAAGGGCCCCCGCCTCGGCGGGGGCCCTTCACACGTCGTACGGGGTTACGCCGGGACGCTCGCCACGCCCGGGGCCAGGAACTTCTTGCCGTTCACGCGCTCGGAGACGCCCTCGCGGTCCAGGTACGGCGTGATGCCGCCCAGGTGGAAGGGCCAGCCGGCGCCCGTGATCAGGCACAGGTCGATGTCCTGGGCCTCGGCGACGACGCCCTCGTCGAGCATGAGCCCGATCTCCTGCGCCACCGCGTCCAGCACCCGCGCCCGCACCTGCTCCTCGGTCAGCACCGCGTCGCCCTGCTTGAGCAGCGCGGCGACCTCCGGGTCCAGCTCCGGCTTGCCGCTGTCGTAGACGTAGAAGCCGCGCTTGCCCGCCTCCACGACCGCCTTGAGGTTCGGGGAGACCTTGAAGCGGTCCGGGAACGCGCCGTGCAGCGTCTCGGAGACGTGCAGGCCGATCGCCGGGCCGACCAGCTCCAGCAGCACCAGCGGGGACATCGGCAGACCGAGCGGCTCGACGGCCTTCTCGGCGACCTCGACCGGGGTGCCCTCGTCGATGACGTTCTGGATCTCGCCCATGAAGCGGGTCAGGATGCGGTTCACGACGAACGCCGGGGCGTCCTTGACCAGCACCGCGGTCTTCTTCAGCTTCTTGGCGACGGCGAACGCGGTCGCGAGGGAGGCGTCGTCGGTCTGCTCGCCGCGGACGATCTCCAGCAGCGGCAGGATCGCGACCGGGTTGAAGAAGTGGAAGCCGACGACCCGCTCGGGGTGCTTCAGCTTCGACGCCATCTCGGTCACCGACAGCGAGGAGGTGTTGGTGGCGAGGATCGCGTGCGCCGGGGCGACCGCCTCGACCTCCGCGAACACCTGCTGCTTGACGCCGATCTCCTCGAACACGGCCTCGATGACGAAGTCCGCGTCCGCGAAGCCCTCGGCCTTGTCCAGGACACCGGTGACCAGCGCCTTGAGGCGGTTGGCCTTGTCCTGGTTGATCCGGCCCTTGCCGAGCAGCTTGTCGATCTCGGCGTGGACGTAGCCCACACCCTTGTCGACGCGCTCCTGGTCGATGTCGGTCAGCACGACCGGCACCTCCAGGCGGCGCAGGAACAGCAGGGCGAGCTGAGAGGCCATCAGACCGGCGCCGACGACACCGACCTTGGTGACCGGGCGGGCCAGGTTCTTGTCCGGGGCGCCGGCGGGACGCTTGCCGCGCTTCTGGACGAGGTTGAACGCGTAGATGCCGGCGCGCAGTTCGCCGCCCATGATCAGGTCGGCGAGGGCCTGGTCCTCGGCGTCGAAGCCCTTCTGGAGGTCCTCGTCCTTGGCGGCGGCGATGATGTCCAGGGCCCGGTAGGCGGCCGGGGCCGCGCCGTGCACCTTGCCGTCGGCGATGAACCGGCCCTTGGCGACGGCCTGGTCCCAGGCCTCGCCGCGGTCGATCACCGGGCGCTCCACGGTGATGTCGCCCGTGAGGACCCGCGCCGTCCAGTTCAGGGACTGCTCCAGGAAGTCGGCGCCCTCGAAGATCGCGTCGGCGATCCCGAGGTCGAAGACCTGCTGGCCCTTGAGCTGCTTGTTCTGGTTCAGCGAGTTCTCGATGATGACCGAGACGGCCTTGTCGGCGCCGATCAGGTTCGGCAGCAGGGTGCAGCCGCCCCAGCCGGGGACCAGACCGAGGAAGACCTCGGGCAGCGAGAACGCCGGGATCGCCTTGGAGACGGTCCGGTAGGAGCAGTGCAGACCGACCTCGACGCCGCCGCCCATGGCCGCGCCGTTGTAGTACGCGAAGGTCGGCACGGCCAGCTTCGACAGCCGCTTGAAGACCTCGTGGCCGCCCTTGCCGATGGCGAGCGCGTGCTCGTGCTCCTTCAGCAGCTCGACGCCCTTGAGGTCGGCGCCGACGGCGAAGATGAACGGCTTGCCGGTGATGCCGACACCGACGATCGCGCCCTCGGCCGCCTCCTTCTCGACCTGGTCGACGGCGGTGTTCAGGTTCGCCAGCGAGGCCGGGCCGAAGGTGGTCGGCTTGGTGTGGTCCAGGCCGTTGTCCAGCGTGATCAGCGCGAACCGGCCCGCGCCGAAGGGCAGGTCGAAGTGGCGCACGTGCGCGCTGGTGACGACCTCGTCGGGGAACAGGTCCGAGGCCTGCTTCAAAAGCTCGGCGGTGGTGCTCACTTGTCCCCCTCGAAGTGCGGGTTCTCCCAGATGACCGTCGCGCCCATGCCGAAGCCGACGCACATGGTGGTCAGGCCGTAGCGGACGTGCGGCTGCTCCTCGAACTGGCGGGCCAGCTGCGTCATCAGCCGGACGCCGGAGGAGGCCAGCGGGTGGCCGAAGGCGATGGCGCCACCGTACTGGTTGACGCGCGCGTCGTCGTCGGCGATGCCGTAGTGCTCCAGGAAGGCCAGGACCTGGACGGCGAAGGCCTCGTTGATCTCGAACAGGCCGATGTCGGAGATGGACAGGCCCGCCTTGGCGAGGGCCTTCTCCGTGGCCGGGATCGGGCCGTAGCCCATGACCTCCGGCTCGACGCCCGCGAAGGCGTACGACACCAGGCGCATCTTGACCGGCAGGCCGTTCTCGCGGGCGAAGTCCTCGCTCGCGATGATGGACGCGGTGGCGCCGTCGTTCAGACCGGCCGCGTTGCCCGCGGTGACCCGGCCGTGCACGCGGAACGGCGTCTTCAGGTTCGCCAGGTTCTCCAGCGTGGTGCCCGGGCGCATCGGCTCGTCGGCGGTGACCAGGCCCCAGCCGGTCTCGCCGCCCTCCGGGTTGGTGCGGCGCACCGAGATCGGCACCAGGTCGGCCTGGATCTTGCCGTCGGCGTACGCCTTGGCGGCCTTCTCCTGCGAGCGCACCGCGTACTCGTCGGCGCGCTGCTTGGTGATCGACGGGTACCGGTCGTGCAGGTTCTCCGCGGTCATGCCCATGAACAGGGCGGACTCGTCGACCAGCTTCTCGGAGACGAAGCGCGGGTTGGGGTCCACGCCCTCGCCCATCGGGTGCCGGCCCATGTGCTCGACACCACCGGCGATGACGGCGTCGTAGGCGCCGAACGCGATCGACCCGGCGGTGGTGGTCACGGCGGTCAGCGCGCCGGCGCACATGCGGTCGATCGAGTATCCGGGCACGGACTGCGGCAGGCCCGCGAGGATGCCGGCCGTGCGGCCGAGGGTGAGGCCCTGGTCGCCGATCTGCGTGGTCGCCGCGATGGCGACCTCGTCGATCTTCTTCGGGTCCAGGCCGGGGTTGCGGCGCAGCAGCTCCCGGATCGCCTTCACGACGAGGTCGTCGGCGCGGGTCTCGTGGTAGATGCCCTTCGGGCCCGCCTTGCCGAACGGGGTGCGGACGCCGTCGACGAAGACGACGTCCCTGACGGTACGAGGCACGATGGCTCTCCTCCAGATGCGGGATGGCACTGCTGCGTTGCGCTGAGCGCGCGCTCAGCCCCATGCTACTTATGAGTAACGTAGCTGCACAGCCCTGTACGGGGGAGCGGTGAACGTCACACCTTCGGGGGAGAACGGCGCGCACGCGCGCACGCCGGCGACCGCCGCGCAGGGTCGCAGGATCTTGGCGTGATCTCGACGCCCCCGATCTCCGCGATTTCCGCCGCCGCGGCCTCTACGGCGCGGGGCGCGACCGGATGGGACGGGCCGGGGGCGCCTAGGCGCCCTTCGTCACCAGCGCGTCCACCAGCACCGGCGTCACCAGCTCGATCTGCCACGGGCGGGCGCCGTACCCGGCCAGCGCGGCCGCCACGAAGGCGGTGTCCACCACCTTCGGCGGCTCCCAGCAGATCCTGCGCACCGTGTCCGGGGAGATCACGTTCTCCTGCGGCATGGTGAGCCGCTCGGCGAGGGAGGACACCCCGGCCCGCGCGGCGGACAGCCGGGCCGCCGCGGCCGGGTCCTTGTCGGCCCAGGCCCGGGGCGGCGGCGGTCCCGCCACCGGCTGCCCCGGCTGCGGCAGCGCGGTCTCCGGCAGCGCCTTGGCGCGGTCCACGGCGGCCTGCCACTGCTCTAGCTGCCGCCGGCCCATCCGGTGCCCGAAGCCGTTCAGCGCGGCGAGGGCGTGCACATTGCCCGGCACGGCCAGCGCGGCCTCCACGATGGCCGCGTCGCTCAGCACCTTGCCCGGCGAGACGTCCCGGCGCTGGGCGATCCGGTCCCGGGTCTGCCACAGCTCGCGGACCACGGCGAGCTGCCGGCGGCGGCGCACCTTGTGCATCCCGGACGTACGGCGCCAGGGGTCCTTGCGGGGCTCGGGCGGCGGCGCCGTCGCGATCGCGTCGAACTCCTGGAGGGCCCACTCCAGCTTGCCCTGCCGGTCCAGCTCCTTCTCCAGGGCGTCCCGCAGGTCGACGAGCAGCTCGACGTCGAGCGCGGCGTAGCGCAGCCACGGCTCGGGCAGCGGGCGGGTCGACCAGTCGACGGCGGAGTGGCCCTTCTCCAGGACGTAGCCGAGGACGCCCTCGACCATGGCGCCGAGGCCGACCCGGGGGAAACCGGCCAGCCGTCCGGCCAGTTCGGTGTCGAACAGGCGGGCCGGGACCATGCCTATCTCGCGCAGGCAGGGCAGGTCCTGGGTGGCCGCGTGCAGTACCCACTCGGCGTCGGACAGGGCCGCGCCGAGGCCGGACAGGTCGGGGCAGGCGACGGGGTCGATGAGCGCGGTCCCCGCGCCCTCGCGGCGCAGCTGCACCAGGTAGGCGCGCTGGCCGTAGCGGTAGCCGGAGGCGCGCTCGGCGTCCACGGCGACCGGGCCGGAGCCGGCGGCGAAGGCGGCCGTCACCCGGGCGAGGCCGGCCTCGTCGGCGATCACGGGTGGAATGCCCTCGCGCGGTTCGAGCAACGGAGTCGGCGCCCCCGTCACAGAAGATCCGGCGTCGTCCGGAGGAGTGCCTCCGGTGGTGCGCAGGGAGCTGTCTGCTGCGGTGTCTTGGGCGTCGGTCACCTGTCAAGGGTATCCGTGCGCGCACCGCGCCCGTCGACGGAACGTTCCGTCGACGGGCGCGGCATGGGCGTAAACCGGTCAGCGGCGGGCCGGGTCCGCTGCGCCGGGGTGAACGGGGATTGCGCCGAAGGGGGCATCCGGAGGGCTCAGTGGATGATCCCGGTGCGCAGGGCGACGGCCACCATGCCGGCCCGGTCGCCGGTGCCCAGCTTGCGGGCGATGCGGGCCAGGTGGCTCTTGACGGTGAGGGCGGACAGGCCCATGGACACGCCGATCGCCTTGTTCGACTGGCCCTCCGCGACCAGCCGCAGCACCTCGACCTCGCGTCCGGACAGCTCCCGGTAGCCGCCCGGGTGGCTCGGGGCACCCGGGGGGCGGCGGTGCATACGGGCGGCGCCGAGGGGAGCGGCGCCGGGACGGGTGGGGAGCCCGATGTTGGTGCGGGTGCCGGTGACGACGTAGCCCTTGACGCCGCCGGCCAGTGCGTTGCGGACGGCGCCGATGTCGTCGGCGGCGGAGAGGGCGAGTCCGTTGGGCCAGCCCGCGGCCCGGGTCTCGGACAGCAGGGTGAGGCCGGAGCCGTCGGGGAGGTGGACGTCGGCGACGCAGATGTCGCGCGGGTTGCCGATGCGGGGACGAGCCTCCGCGATGGACGAGGCTTCGATGACATCGCGCACGCCGAGCGCCCACAGATGGCGGGTGACGGTGGAGCGGACGCGCGGGTCGGCCACGACCACCATGGCGGTCGGCTTGTTCGGGCGGTAGGCGACCAGGCTTGCGGGTTGCTCAAGGAGAACGGACACCAGGCCTCCTGGGTGGGGGACGGGGCCGGCTTGTGGGGATGAAGCCGGGACGAACCGTGCTTTCAAGGTCACAGTCGTCTTCGGCAGCAAACTCGTCCGCCTTTAGGGAGTGATCACGATCTAGTGAGTAACAATCCGTGCGCTTCGGACACACGATCGATCAACCGAAGATCGAGTCGGTTCGAGCGAGTGCGATTCGAGTGCGGAAAGTGGCCGTATCGACAAAGAGATGGTCAATACGGCACATCACGACGACCCCTCAGTGGAACAATGCCCCGCCTCGGCGGGGCCGCGGGCTCTGCCTCGGCGGGCGCGCGGGCCCTGTATCGGCGGGAATGCGGGTCCTGTCTCGCGGGCGCGCGGGAGTGCGGGCCCTGTCTCAGCGGGCGCGGGCCCTGCCTCGGCGGGATGCGGGCTTCGTGTCAGCGGGACTGCGGGCCCCGGCGCTGCGGCAGCGTCACCACCGACGCGTCCCCGGGACCGGTCGGCGGCAGGCCCGCGACCTGCGCCAGCAGATCGCACCAGGAGATCAGGTGCGCGGCGGTGTCCGGCACCCCGCCCAGGCCCTCACGGGGCGTCCACGAGGCGCGGATCTCGATCTGCGAGGCGGCGGGCCGCTCCGCCAGCCCGCCGAAGTAGTGCGAGGCCGCCCGCGTGATCGTGCCGCTCGGCTCGCCGTAGCCGAGCCCCCGGGCCTGGAGCGCCCCGGTCAGCCACGACCAGCACACCTCCGGCAGCAGCGGATCGGCCGCCATCTCCGGCTCCAGCTCCGCCCGCACCAGCGTCACCAGCCGGAACGTACCCTGCCACGCGTCGTGCCCGGCCGGGTCGTGCAGCAGCACCAGGCGCCCGTCGGCCAGCTCCTGCTCGCCGTCGACCACCACCGCCTCCAGCGCGTACGCGTACGGGGCGAGCCGCTGCGGGGCGGGCGTCGGCTCCACCTCGACCTGCGGCCGCGGCCGCGCCGCCCGCAGCGCGTCGACCGCGGCCCGGAACGCCGGCGGCAGCCCGCCGCCCCCCCGCGCCTGAGCGGTGTCCTCCGCGTCGTCCATTCCGTCAGCGCCGTCCGACAGTCGTCCCTGAGCCGCAGCCATGCGGGGAAGAGTAAGGGGAAGCGGGCCTTCGCGCAGGGCAAGACACCCCGCGCCGCCGGTCCCCGCTGTCATGCGAGACTTGCCCCGTGACCGCCAACGACACCTTCACGGGCCAGGGGCCCGCAGCCACGTACGACAGCGCGTTCCTCAAGGCGTGCCGGCGCGAACCCGTGCCGCACACCCCCGTGTGGTTCATGCGCCAGGCCGGCCGCTCCCTGCCCGAGTACCGCAAGGTCCGTGAGGGCGTCCCCATGCTGGAGTCCTGCGCGCGGCCCGAGCTGGTCACCGAGATCACCCTCCAGCCGGTGCGCCGGCACGACGTGGACGCGGCGATCTACTACAGCGACATCGTCGTCCCGCTGAAGGCCATCGGCATCGACCTCGACATCAAGCCCGGTGTCGGCCCGGTCGTCGAACAGCCCATCCGCACCCGCGCCGACCTGGCCCGGCTGCGCGACCTCAGCCCCGAGGACGTGCCCTACGTCACCGAGGCCATCGGCATGCTCACCCGCGAGCTGGGCGCCACCCCGCTGATCGGCTTCGCGGGCGCGCCCTTCACCCTCGCGAGCTACCTGGTCGAGGGCGGCCCCTCGCGCACGTACGAGAACGCCAAGGCGATGATGTACGGCGACCCCGGGCTGTGGGCCGACCTGCTGGACCGGCTCGCCGACATCACGGCCGCCTTCCTGAAGGTGCAGATCGAGGCCGGCGCCAGCGCCGTCCAGCTCTTCGACTCCTGGGCCGGCGCGCTCTCCCCGGCGGACTACCGGCGCTCGGTCATGCCGGCCTCCGCGAAGGTCTTCGACGCGGTCGCCGGGTACGGCATCCCGCGCATCCACTTCGGCGTCGGCACGGGCGAGCTGCTGAAGCTCCTGGGCGAGGCCGGCGCGGACGTCGTCGGCGTCGACTGGCGGGTCCCGCTGGACGAGGCCGCCCGCCGCGTCGGCCCCGGCAAGGCGCTCCAGGGCAACCTGGACCCGACCGTGCTGTTCACCGACAAGGACGTCCTCCAGGCCAAGGCCCAGGAAGTGCTCGACGCCGCCGCCGGGCTGGAGGGCCACGTCTTCAACCTCGGCCACGGCGTCATGCCGAACACCGACCCGGACGCGCTGACCCGGCTCGTGGAGTACGTCCACACCGCGACCGCCCGCTGACTCACCAGGCGGAACGGGGCCGCGCGCGCCTGCCGAACAGCAGGCCGGGCGGCTCCGGCGGCGGTGGTGTGCCGGGCTTGAGCGGCCAGGCGAGCAGCATGCCCGCCACGAAGCCGACCACGTGCGCCGCGTACGCCACCGTGCCCGCGCCGGACACCCCGTGCCCGGAGGAGTACACCGCCTGGAGCCCGAACCAGAACCCGAGCACCAGCCAGGCGGGCAGCCGCAGCGGCAGGAAGACCAGGAACGGCACCAGCACCCACACCCTGGCCCGCGGATACAGCACCAGATAGGCGCCCAGCACTCCGGCGATCGCCCCGGAGGCGCCGATCAGCGGGTCCGCGGAGGTGTGGTTGAGCAGCGCGAAGCCGTATCCGGCCGCGTAGCCGCACACCACGTAGAAGAGGAAGAAGCGGATGTGGCCCATCCGGTCCTCGACGTTGTTGCCGAAGATCAGCAGGAACAGCATGTTCCCCAGCAGGTGCGGCCAGCCGCCGTGCAGGAACATCGCCGTGAACACCGACAGCGGCGGCGACTTGTCGTAACCGGGCGGCGCCACCACGCAGCCCGGCCCGTGCGGGCCCACCCCGACCTCCCCGGTCGGCACCAGCTGTGGCACCCGGTCGTGGATCAGCTCCCGGGGGACCGCCGCGTAATGGTCCAGGAACGCCTGAAGGTCGCACAGCTGCGCCAGCCTGGTGCCGCCGGTCACGGAACCGGCCATGCCGGGCATGGTGACGAACACCAGCACATTGGCGGCGATGAGCGCGTACGTCACCCAGGGGGTGCGGCGCACCGGGTTCAGATCATGGACGGGGATGACCACACACAAGTAGTGCCCGCGATCCGGCCCGGCTATCAGCGCGTCCGGCCAAGGCCGCTCCGGCCGCCGCGGGTCAGCCGGACCGGACCTTCGAGGCGGCCTTGCGCGCCGCCACCAGCACCGGGTCCCACACCGGCGAGAACGGCGGGGCGTACCCCAGGTCCAGGGCCGTCATCTCCTCCACGGTCATCCGCGCGGTCAGCGCCACCGCCGCGATGTCCACCCGCTTGGCCGCCCCCTCCCGGCCGACGATCTGCACGCCCAGCAGCCGTCCCGTGCGGACCTCGGCGAGCATCTTCACCGTCATGGGGGCGGCCCCCGGGTAGTAGCCGGCGCGGCTGGTCGACTCGATGGTGACCGTCTCGAAGCGCAGGCCCACCCGGCGGGCGTCCTTCTCCCGCAGGCCGGTGCGGGCGATCTCCAGGTCGCACACCTTGCTCACCGCCGTGCCGACGACACCGGGGAAGGTGGCGTAACCGCCGCCCGCGTTGGTGCCGATGACCTGGCCGTGCTTGTTGGCGTGGGTGCCGAGCGGAACGTACTGCTCCTGCCCGGAGACCAGGTTCAGCACCTCCACGCAGTCGCCGCCCGCCCAGATGTTCTCGTGCCCGCGCACCCGCATCGCCAGATCGGTGAGCAGCCCGCCGTGGGCGCCGAGCGGCAGCCCGGCCGCCCGGGCGAGGGCGGTCTCCGGGCGGACGCCGATGCCCAGGATCACCACGTCCGCCGGGAACTCGGCGTCCCGCGTGGCCACCGCCCGCACCCGGCCGTCCGCACCGGTGAGCACCTTGGTCACCTCGGCGTCGCCGACCATGGTGATGCCGAGGCCCTCCATGGCCCGGTGCACCAGCCGGCCCATGTCCGGATCCAGCGTCGACATCGGCTCCGGGCCCCGGTTGACGACCGTCACCTCGAAACCCCGGCGGATCAGCGCCTCGGCCATCTCGACGCCGATGTAGCCGGCGCCCACGACCACGGCCCTGCGGCCCCGCGTGCCGGTCAGGGTGTCCAGCAGCGCCTGGCCGTCGTCGAGCGTCTGCACCCCGTGCACCCCGGGCGCGTCCACGCCGGGCAGATCCGGGCGGACCGGCCGGGCACCGGTGCCGATGACCAGCTTGTCGTACGGCGTCCAGTACTCGGTGCCGGAATCGACGTCACGCGCGCGTACCCGCTGCCCGGCCACGTCGATCTCGGTGACCTCCGTGCGCATCCGCAGGTCGATGTCCCGCGCGCGGTGCTCCTGTGCCGTCCGCGCGATCAGCCGGTCCCGCTCCGGAACCTGACCGCCCACCCAGTACGGGATGCCGCACGCCGAGAAGGAGGTGAAGTGGCCGCGCTCGAACGCCACGATTTCCAGCTCCCCGGGCCCCCGCAGCCGCCGCGCCTGCGACGCCGCGGACATGCCCGCGGCGTCACCCCCGATCACGACCAGCCGTTGCCTGCCACCAGCGATGCTCATGGGAACACGCTACGGGGCACGGCCCGTTCGGTCCCCGTCGGCCCCGTCGGCCCCGTCGGCCCCGTCGGCCCCGTCGGCCCCGTCGGCCCCGTCGGCCCCGTCGGCCGGACACCGGGTCCCGGACGGAGTGTCGGTGGGGTCTGAGAGAGTGGGGGACATGAGCACAACGGGTAGGGGCCTGGGGCACGTCGTCGTCATCGGGGCCGGCATCGCCGGGCTGGCCGCCGCGCACCGGCTGCTGGGGCGCGGCGCGCGCGTGACGGTGCTGGAGGCGGCCGACCGGGTCGGCGGCAAGCTGCTGCCCGGCGAGATCGCCGGCGTCCGCGTCGACCTCGGCGCCGAGTCCATGCTCGCCCGCCGACCGGAGGCGGTGGCCCTCGCGCGCGAGGCGGGCCTCGGCGAGTCGCTCCAGCCGCCGGCCACCGCGACCGCCTCGATCTGGACCCGGGGCGCCCTGCGGCCCATGCCCAAGGGCCATGTGATGGGCGTGCCCGGCACCGCCGCCGCGCTGACCGGCGTCCTCTCCGCCGAGGGCCTGGCCCGCATCGAGCGGGACGCCGACCTGCCCCGCACCGAGACCGGCGACGACGTGGCCGTCGGCGAGTACGTGGCGGCCCGGCTCGGCCGCGAGGTCGTCGACCGCCTCGTGGAACCGCTGCTGGGCGGGGTGTACGCGGGCGACGCCTACCGCATCTCGATGCGCTCGGCCGTCCCGCAGCTCTTCGAGGCCGCCCGCGCCCACACCTCCCTCACCGAGGGCGTCCGCGAGATCCAGGCGAAGGCCGCCGCGCAGCAGCGGACCGGGCCGGTCTTCATGGGCATCGCCGGCGGCGTCGGACGGCTGCCGCTCGCGGTCGCCGACTCGGTGCGCGCGCGGGGCGGCGAGATCCTGACCGGCACGCCCGCGAGCGAGCTGCGCCGGGAGCCGGACGGCTGGCGGATCACCGCGGGCGAGCGGGTGCTGCGCGCCGACGCGGTCGTGGTCGCCGTACCCGCCCCGGCCGCCGCCCGGCTGCTGCGCGCCGAGGCCCCGGGGGCCGCCGCCGAGCTGGCCGCCGTCGAGTACGCCTCCATGGCCCTGGTCACCCTCGCCTACCGGCGTGCCGACGCGCGCCTGCCCGAGGGCAGCGGCTTCCTCGTGCCGCCCGTCGACGGCCGGACCATCAAGGCGTCCACCTTCGCCTCCCACAAGTGGGGCTGGATCGCCGAGGAGGACCCGGACGTGGTGGTCCTGCGCACCTCCGTGGGCCGCTACGGCGAGACGGAGATCCTCGGCCGGGACGACGCCGGCCTGGTGGAGGTCTCCCGGCACGACCTGCGGGAGGCCACCGGCCTGGACGCCGTCCCGCTGGAGACCAGGGTCACCCGCTGGACCGACGGCCTGCCCCAGTACCCGGTCGGGCACCACGCGCGCGTGGCCCGCGTCCGCGAGCACATCGCCAAGCTCCCGGGGCTCGCGGTGTGCGGCGCCCAGTACGACGGCGTCGGCATCCCGGCGTGCGTCGCGAGCGCCCACGCCGCGGTGGACCAGCTGGAGGGCGACGACCGAGGCGTGCGCGAGCTGACGGCCCACCCGGTGCAGAGCCTGCACGGCGGAGCGGGAGAATAGGGACCATGAGTGACGACGCCCCCACCACCGAGTCCGGCAGGATCCCGAACAAGGGCAAGCTGGCCAAGGACCTCAACGAGGTCATCCGCTACACCCTCTGGTCGGTCTTCAAGCTGAAGGACGCCCTGCCGGAGGACCGCGCGGGATACGCCGACGAGGTCCAGGAGCTGTTCGACCAGCTCGCCGCCAAGGACGTCACGGTCCGCGGCACCTACGACGTCTCCGGTCTGCGCGCCGACGCCGACCTCATGATCTGGTGGCACGCCGAGACCAGCGACCAGCTCCAGGAGGCGTACAACCTCTTCCGCCGCACCAGGCTGGGCCGCGCGCTGGAGCCGGTCTGGTCGAACATGGCGCTGCACCGCCCGGCGGAGTTCAACCGCTCGCACATCCCGGCGTTCCTCGCCGACGAGACGCCCCGGAACTACGTCAGCGTCTACCCGTTCGTGCGCTCCTACGACTGGTACCTGCTGCCCGACGAGGACCGCCGCCGGATGCTCGCCGACCACGGCAAGATGGCCCGCGGCTACCCGGACGTGCGCGCCAACACGGTCGCCTCGTTCTCCCTCGGCGACTACGAGTGGATCCTCGCCTTCGAGGCCGACGAGCTGTACCGCATCGTCGACCTCATGCGCCACCTGCGCGCCTCCGAGGCCCGCATGCACGTCCGCGAGGAAGTCCCGTTCTTCACGGGCCGCCGCAAGGACATCGGCGACCTGGTGGCGGGGCTGGCGTAGAACGCCCCCGAAGGGGCGCGGGGCCGTACCGATATGCGGCTGCGCCGCGTGGGCGCGACCAGCCTCATGGGACCCGCACCCGCCCGACGGCATGACGGGACACCCCACTAGGCGCCCTTGACCGGCCGAGCCGCCGGAGGCCGACGCGGTGCGCACGACGTGTGCCGCGCCGGCACCCGGCCCTCCAGCAGGTACGCGTGCAGGTGCCCGTTGACGCAGGCGTTCGGCCCGCCCGCGATCCCGTGCGTCCCCGCGTCCCGCTCCGTCACCAGCACCGACCCGGCCAGCCGCCGGTTCATCGACAGCGCCCCCTGGTACGGCGCGGCGGCATCCCGCTCGGCCGCCAGGATCAGCACCGGCGGCAGCTCGCCCGGCCCGGTCCGCACGTCCAGCGGCCGCTGCCGGGGCGCCGGCCAGTAGGCGCACGGCAGGTTCGTCCACGCGTTGTCCCAGGTCTCGAAGGGCGCCACCCGGGCGAGGCGGGTGTTGTCGCGGTCCCACACCTCCCAGTCCGTCGGCCACGGGGCGTCGTTGCACTCGACGGCGGTGTACACGGCCGACGCGTTCTCCGCCTCGGCGGCCGTCTCCGGGCGCGGCGCGGCCAGCCGGACCAGCGGCCCCGGGTCGCCGTGCAGATAGGCCGACAGGGCCGCGGCCCGGCTCGGCCAGTGGTCCTCGTAGTACCCGGCGGACAGGAACGCGTTCTGCAGCTGGCCCGGGCCCACCTTCCCGCCCGCCGCCTTGCCGGCCAGCCGCTCGCGCGCGGTGTCGTAGCTGCGCTGCACCCGCTCGGAGGTGGCGCCGAGCCGGTACACGTCGTCGTGCCGGGCGATCCACTCCCGGAAGTCCGCCCAGCGGTCCTCGAACGCCGCCGACTGCTCCAGGTTGCTGCGGTACCAGATCTTCTCCGGGTCCGGGTCCACCGCCGCGTCCAGCACCATGCGCCGCACGTGGGAGGGGAACATCGCCGCGTACAGCGCGCCGAAGTAGGTGCCGTACGAGGCGCCCATGAAGGTCAGCCGGTCCTCGCCCAGCGCGGCCCGCAGCACATCCAGGTCCCGGGCGTTGTTCAGCGAGGTGTAGAAGCGCAGCCGGCTCCCGGACCGCTGGGCGCAGCCGCGCGCGTACGCCCGCGCCCGCGCGATGCGCTCCCGCTTGTACGCCTCCGACGGGTGCACCGGCGCCTCGGTGGGCGCCTTGAGGAAGCGCTTGGGATCCTCGCAGGACAGCGGCGCCGAGCGGCCCACCCCGCGCGGGGCGTAGCCGACCAGGTCGTAGCCGGCGGCGATCCGCTGCCAGCCCGCGACCGTGCCGATCAGCGGGAAGTACATGCCGGTGGCGCCGGGGCCGCCCGGGTTGAAGACCAGGGCGCCCTGGCGGGGGACCTTCCGCTTGCTGTTGTGCGGGTCCTTCTGGGTGGCCCGGGCCCGGCTGACGGTCAGCTTGATCTGCTTGCCGTCGGGGTGGGCGTAGTCCAGCGGGACGCTCACCGTGCCGCACCGCACACCGGCCGGAGTCCCGGGCACCTCGGCCGCCCGGCACGGGCCGAAGTCGATGCCGGCCGCCCGGGCGCGGGCCGCGGCCAGGGCGGTGCCGCGCAGCTCGGCCGCGCCGGGGGCGGCCGGGGCGGGAGCGGCCGGGGCCGCGGCCAGGGCGGTCAGCAGCATGGACCCGGCGGCCGAGTACAGGGCGGCAGCTCTCATCGCGTATCCCTCCGGTGCGCGGCGGCGGTGGCACGGCTGCCACGGCCCGGCGCGCACACAAGGGATAGTGGTACGGCCGCGGGGGAAGGCAAGGACCGCCCGGCCGGTGTCGGCGTCAATGCCCCCCGTGCGCCCCCGGCGCCTTCCGCGCCCCCGGGCCCGGGACGCTCCCGGTCACTCGCGCAGCGGCTGGTCGCGGTGGGTGAAGGCCGCGCGCAGCTCCGGCTCGCCGATCGCGCGGATGCCCCGTACGGCGACGGAGGTGAGGAACGACCGCTCGTCCCCGGCCGGCTTCCCGGTCAGCGCGCGCAGCAGCCGCTGCCCGGCCGGGGAGGCCCAGGGCGAGTAGGGGTGCACCTCGAACCGGGCGATGACCAGGCTGCTCAGCGTCAGTATGAGGGGCAGCGCGAACCACGCGCCCACCAGCGGGCGCGGTGTCCCGGTGTCGCCGGGCAGCAGCAGGGCCGTGCTGCCGAGCACCGTCACGGCGAGCGCGGCGGCCCGCACCTGACGGACGGCGGACGCCACCGTGTCCGAGCCCTCCCGTACCGCGAGTCCGGCGTGCACCAGGCCGTCGGCCAGGCGGCGCACGGCCTCCGCGTCGGCCGCCCGCCTCCGCACCGGCGCGATCCGCGACTGTCCTCCGGGTCCGATGGCTCCTATGACGGACTGTTCGATCTCGTCACGGCCCCGCGGGTCCACGACCGTGGCCCAGCCGGTGTGCGCGAGCAGCAGCCGGCGCTCGCGGGCCATCGAGACGAGGGCCACATCGGCGACCCGCGCGGGGCCGCCGGAGAGGAACGCCGCCTCGTACAGGGTCAGATCGCGCCCGGCGACCGCCTGCGCGTCGGGTACGTCCGGCACGCCCGCCGCGTCCGACGCGTCCGTGCGTACGGCCGCCAGGCAGAGGCGAGCGCAGGCCGTACCGGCGAAAGCCCAGGCCAGGAAGAGGAGAAGGACCCAGAACATGAGCTGTTTGTATGTCAGGGGTCTGGGTGAGCACCATGCTCTGTTCACTATCCGGACGCACTGTTGCCGGTATGTGACGTTCCGTTTCCTTCGCCGGTCAGGACCCGCTCGGCACCGGCGTCGGCGTGACCGGCACGGCGGCGCTCGGATCGACCTCCGGCGGGGCCGGCACCGGGGTGGGGGAGACCGCCAAGTCCCGGGCCAGCGCGGCGAAGTCGACGTATCCCGTCGCCTCCAGCGCCTTGATGTGGTCCAGGACGGTCGCGCCCGTGGCGTCGGCGAGGTCGCGGACCAGGGTGTTCCGGGTGCCGGCCCGGACCTCGGCGGCCAGCGGGTACACCCGGCCGTGCGCGAGCCGCAGCACGGCGGCGAACCGCCGGTCGAAGTCCTGGCCCTCGGCCGTCTCCAGGGTGGCGAGCCACCGCTTCTGCCGCTCGTCCGGCTCGTTGGGCAGGGGAGTGCCGAGCTGGGCGGCGACAGTGCGGACATGGGCGTCCAGGGCGGTGTGACCGTCCACGAGATGCCGCCCCGCCGCGCGGACGGCCGGGGTCGTCCCCTTGCGCAGCGCCAGCTCCCCGGCCGGCAGCTCCCACAGCCCGGCCAGCCGGACCTTGGTGACGAAGTCGCGGTCCGCGTCGGACAGCGGCCCGTACGGTGTCGTCACCGTGCGGGTGCTCGGCGCCGTCGCGTTCGCCGGGTCCGGCCGGTCGGCGTACGACCAGAGCGGGACCAGCAGGGCGACGGCCGTCGCCGCGAGAGCGGTCACGATGAGCCCGGTACCGCTGACGATGCCTCGGCCGGTGACGGGGGGTCGGGGTCGCATGGTGCCTCGGGATGGGAGCGGGGGTGGCATCGTACCGGGGCAGGCACGGCCGGTTGTCGCGCGCGGGCGCGGTTCGGCCAAGGAGGAGGCGCTTTCAGAGCCCCAGCCGCAGTACCCGTGCCATGACTCCCCGCTTCCTGGGCGCCGGGCCCGCGCGGTCCAGCCACCACTCCCGCAGGGCGCGGCGGGCACGGGCGTCCCCCGGCCGCCCCAGTTTCAGCAGATGGCCGGCGAAGTCCAGCGCGTCCTGGCGGTAGCCGCCCGGCATCGGACGCAGGCGGGCGTACTCCAGGAACGCCTCCCGGTATCCCGCCCCGAGGATCACCGGGAGTTCGGGCGCCACCTTGGCCACCACGCCCGCCCGCTTCGCGGCGAGCGCCCGCGCCTGCACCCCCATCCGGACGCGGTCGAACCCCTCCGGCACCGGCGTCCCCGCCACCAGCGCCGACAGTACGGCGGTCTGCGCCACCCCGAGCCGCTCGCGCACACCGGCCACCGGCCGCGCCAGGACACCGACGCCTCCCCCGTTGTCGCCGACGGCTCCCCTCATCGCCGTACTCCCCACCGCACGCCGGCCCGCGCGCCCGGCCGCCACCGCCTCCCGGATGGCCGCCAACTCTCCCTCCAGCTCCGCGGCTCCGGGGAAGTTCTCGTCCCGCTCCAGCAGCACTCCCGGCGGTGCGACCCGGCCGGCGAGGTCGCTCAGGATGTCGAGCACCGGGCGGGGCACGGGGTGCGCGTGACTGTCGTGCCAGACGCCGTCGCGCTCGAAGCCGCCCGCGACATGGACGTAGGCGATCGCCTCCACCGGCAGCGCGGCCAGCGCCTCGGCGGGGTCCTCGCCCCGGTTGACGTGGTTGGTGTGCAGGTTGGCCACGTCGATCAGCAGCCGCACCCCGGTCCGTTCGACCAGCTCGGACAGGAACTGTCCTTCCGTCAGCTCCTCGCCCGGCCAGGAGAACAGCGCGGCGATGTTCTCCAGGGCCAGCGGCACCGGCAGCGCGTCCTGGGCGATGCGGACGTTCTCGCACAGCACGTCCAGCGCGTCCCGGGTGCGCGGCACGGGCAGCAGATGACCGGCCTCCAGCCGGGGGGACGCGGTGAGCGCGCCGCCCGCCCGGACGAAGGCGATGTGCTCGGTGACCAGCGGGGAGCCGAGCGCCTCCGCGCGTTCGGCGAGCGCCGCCAGCCGCCCCGGATCGGGCCGGTCCGCGCCGCCGAGCCCGAGGGAGACACCGTGCGGGACCACCGTCACCCCGCGCTCGCGCAGCCGCAGCAGCGAGTGGGGCAGATGCCCGGGACAGACGTTCTCCGCCACGACCTCCACCCAGTCGATGCCCGCCATCGCCTCCACGGCGTCCGCGATCTCCGGCCGCCAGCCGATCCCGCTCCCCAGCCGCATGACACCTCCCCCTCCTCGCCCCGTACTCGTGCGTCGAGTGAGGGGGATATGGCCCCACCACCCGTCGGCGAATCCCCGTCCTGACGCTTCAGAGCAACATTTGAGGTTCGGGTGGCCGGGGTCCGGGCGGGCCGGGGCCGACGGTCAGACGCCGGCCGGCCGCAGCGCCGGATGGTCCGCCGCCACCGTGCAGGAGCCCGGTGCGATCTCCGTGTAGCCGGCGTCGCGGACCAAGGGGAGACCGGCGGTGGTCAGGCGGGGCCAGGCGGTGGGGGTGGCGGTGCGGACGGCGAGGGGGAAGCCCGCCTCCCGCCACGTGGTGCGCTCCGTGTCGGACAGGGCCCACCAGGCCAGCTGGGCGCCGTGCCCGGCCTGGGCCATCGCCTTGCCCGCCGACATCTCCAGGTCCGGGTTGAGCCACAGCACCGGCTGCGCCGGGTCGGCGGCGGCGGGCGGCTCCGGGTCGTCCAGCTCGGTGCCCGACACCTGGAGCTTCGCCAGGTCCTTGGGCCAGCCGTCCAGCGGGATCGGCGGGAAGACGCGGACCTCGGCCGACTTGCCGGTCAGCGTGATCCCGGGCAGTGCCTCGGCGCGCCGCCACTCGGCGCCCCGGGCCCGCCGGACCACCTTGCGGATCCGCGCGTCCTCCCAGTTCCGCACCGCCTCGGCCCACTCCCCGTCGCCGTGCGCCCGCTCGTCGGCAAGCAGGACGAGCACGGCCCGGGCGGCCGTCTCGAGCGCGTCGGTCCGGGCGGGCGGGGCGCCGCGCTCGATGCGTACGACGAGCGGCAGCACGTACTGCGGCGCCTCGTCACGGGGATCGGACCCGGCGCGAAGCGGGCGGGCGCTGGAGGGGGCGGGATCGTGGCTCACGAGAGCCCAGCCTACGAACCCGCCGGCGCGCCGATCAACGCGCGGTCCCGTCAGGGCGGCGGGGCCTGGCCGAAGCAGCCGTGACCGGAGCCGGGCCCGCCGGTCAGAATGACCTCCATGCACCAGGACCGTGAGCTGTGCCTGACCGGCGTGGGCCGTCGCTACGGCGTGCGCGGGCCCTGGGTGTTGCGCGGGGTGGACCTCGTCGTCGCCCCCGGCACCCTCGTCCGGATCACGGGGGCGAACGGCAGCGGGAAGTCCACGCTGCTGCGGCTGCTCGCCCGGCTCGACGTACCCTCCGAGGGCCGCGTCACCGGCCGGCCGCGCACGGCGTACGTGCCCGAGCGGTTCCCCTCCGCCCTGCCCTTCACGGCCGTCGGCTATCTGACCCACCTCGGCACCCTGCACGGCCTCGGCCGCAAGGCCGCCGCCCGTGCCGCGCACACCTGGCTGGAGCGGTTCGGCGCGGGCCCGTACGCCGGCACCCCGATGGCGCGGCTGTCCAAGGGCGGCAGCCAGAAGGTCGCCGTCGCCCAGGCCCTGCTCGGCGATCCGGAACTGCTGGTGCTGGACGAGGCGTGGACCGGGCTGGACGGCCCGGCGCGGGCCGAGCTGGACCGGGCGGTGGCCGAGCGCACGGCCGCCGGGGGCGCGGTGGTGTTCGTGGACCACGACCCGCGCCGGCTCGCCGGGGCGGCGGACGCGGTCCACACCGTGGCCGACGGCGCGCTGCGGCACCGTACCGAGGGCGCCGGTCCGGTGGTGGACGGCCCGGTCGTGATCGTCGTCGTACAGGGGCCGCCGGACGGGCGGCTGCCCCCGGAGGCGGTACGGGCCGCCGTCGCCGTGGCGGAGACGGCACCCGGCGGTCACCGCCTCACCGTCCCCTCCTCCCACTCCGACGCCGTACTGCGCGCCCTGCTCACGGCCCGTCCGCCCTGGCACGTGGTGCGCGTCGAACCCGCCGGCGCCCTGCCCCCCGACCCCGGAAGCCGCCCATGACCGCCCTGTTGCGCTACCAGGCCGACCTGCTGCTGCGCTCCCAGCGCTGGCTGCCCCCGGTGATCCTCTACGCCGCCTTCCTGGCCGTCGGCGTGCAGAGCGGACAGCCGGTGCTGGACTCGCTCGGGTACACCGCCGCCGCCCTGCTGCCGGTGGCCGCCTGGCTGGTACGGATCTGTGTCACCGGCGAGCCGCCCGCGGCCCGGGCCTGCGTCGCCGCCGCGCGCGGACCCGCTCGCGCGCACCTCGCCTGCCTGCTGACGGCGCTGCTCGCGGCCGTGCTGCTGGGCGTGGCCGCCGTCGTGGTGGTGACGCTGGTCAGCGATCCCGCGAGCACCGGTCACCGGGTGCGCGTTCCGCCGGCCCGGGCGCTGGCCGCCGGGCTGCCGGCCGCGCTGGTCTGCGCCCTGCTCGGCACGGCCGTCGGCGCGCTCACCGGCCCGCCGGTGCTGCGTTCCACCGGGCGGGCGGTGCCCGCGATGCTGCTCGGCGCGCTGCTCGCGGTGGTCGCGTCCGGTTCCCCGGCGCGGGCCGCCGTCAGCGGTCTGGTCGGCGGCTCGCACAGCGGGCGGGCGCCGGTACCGCTGCTGCCGCTGGCGGGCGCGGCCCTGCTCACGGCCGCCGCCTGCGCCGCCGCGGCCTGGCTCACCGGCCGCCGGTCACCCTGAGCAGGCCGTGCGCTGGGCCTCCTGCCACTCGCACACCGGGCACAGCGTGATGCCCTTGTACGACTCCGGGTACTCGGTCGGCTCCCGGCACAGCACACAGTCCGCGTACGGCGGGCCGTCGGCCTTGGGGGGTCGGGCCGCCTCGGCGATGGTGCAGTAGTCCTCGTCGCTCATACCCTCAGCGTAGGACGGCGGCCCTCGGGCGCGGGTCAGCGGCCGGTTTCGCCGATCAGCTCGGAGACCTTCACGAACCGGTAGCCGCGCTTGCGCAGCTCCGGTACGACCGTACGTACCACCTGCTCGGTGGTCGGGGCGGCGCTGCGGGTGCAGTGCAGCACGACCACCGAGCCCGGCCGCACCCCGTCGAGCACCTGCCGGGCCACCGCGTCGGCGTCCGTGGCGAACGCGTCACCGCTGACCACGTCCCACTGCACGGCGGTCACCCCGAGCCCGCTGAGCGCGCGCAGCGCCCGCTGGTCGTAACAGCCGCCGGGAAAGCGGAAGTACGGCATCGGGTGCGGCACGCCGGCCGCGCGCAGGGAGGCGTACGCCCGCTCGACGTCCGCCCGCATCCGGCCGGAGTCCACGGTCGGCAGGCCGTAGCAGTCGGCGGTGAAGGCGTAGTGGCTCCAGGAGTGGTTGGCCACCTCGAAGCGCGGGTCGCGGCCCAGGTCGCGGGCCTCGGCCGGGTACTGCTCGGCCCAGCTGCCGGTCATGAAGACGGTCGCCGGCACCTTCAGTTCGCGCAGCGCCCGGATCAGTCCCGGGTTGTCGAAGTGCTCGCCGGAGGCCGCGCGGGGCCCCTGGTCGGCGGTCATGTCGGCGTCGAAGGTGAACGCGACCGTCCTGCCCCGGGTGCGCGGGCCGTGCTCGAAGACGGGGGTCAGCCCGCCGGGGCCCGGCGCGAGCACCGGCGTGCGGGAGGGCGAGGGGGGAGGGGAGGCGGGGGAGGCGGGCTGATCCTGTCTCGCGGTGCCGCAGGCGGTGAGCGCCGCGCCCAGGAGACAGAGGGCGGTGAGACGAGGTGCTAGTGGGATCACCCTACGAAGGTAAGACTGAATATCGGTTTATATGACTATATGAGTCCGGTGTCGTGGTGACCTCACCCGCCCGGCGGGCCGCTTCCCGCCGGGTTCCGCCGGTTCCCCACCGGTCACTCCAGCTCGCGCCGCTCCAGCGGCTTGACCGCCGGCCCCTGGAGCACCGAGCCGTCCACCGCGAACCGCGAGCCGTGGCAGGGGCACTCCCAGGCACGCTCGGCGCGGTTGAAGGAGACCAGGCAGCCGAGGTGGGTGCAGCGGGCGGACACCGCGTGCAGGGCGCCCTCCTCGTCGCGGTGCACGGCGAGCCGCTCGCCGCCGGAGCGGACCAGCGCGCCGTCGCCGGGCGCCAGGTCCGCCACCGAACCCGGCGGTTTCAGCCGGTCGCCGACGAAGTGCCGGGCCACCTCCGCCTGCGTCTTCAGCAGCGACGGCGCCTCGCGGACCACCGACTTCAGCCGGCGCGGATCGTACAGCTCCCGCCAGAGGCAGTCCCGGCCGGTGATCAGCGCGGTGAGCAGCAGCCCGGCCATGATCCCGTTGCTCAGGCCCCAGCCGCCGAAGCCGGTGGCGACATAGGTGTGCCGGGCGGCCGGGTGGAACGGGCCGACCAGCGGGACGGTGTCGGTGGACTCGTTGTCCTGGGTGGCCCAGGCGTGGTCCAGGGTCACCCCGGGGAAGTGCGTCTCCGCCCAGGCGGCGAGCCGGTCGAACCCGGCCTGCGGATCGCCGGTGCCCGGCGTGAAGTGCTCCCCGGTGACCACGAGCAGCCTCCGCCCGTCCGGGCCGTAGGGGGCGGTGCGCACCGAGCGGGTGTTCTCCTCCGGGGTGATGTACATGCCGTCCGGATCCGGGCCGTCGCCCAGCGGTCCGGCGACGACCAGCTCCCGGCGCGGGGAGAGCCGGGCGAACAGCAGTGCCCGGTCGAACACCGGGTAGTGGGTGGCGATCACCACGTCCCGGGCGGTCACCACGGGGCCCGCCTCGGTCGTCAGCCGGCACGGCTCGCCCTCCGTCAGCCCGGTCACCCGCGTGTGCTCGTACACCCGGCCGCCCAGCCGCAGCAGGTCGGCGGTGAGCGCCCGCAGGTACCTGACCGGATGGAACTGCGCCTGCCCGGTCACCCGCACCGCGCCCGCCACCGGGAACGGCAGTCCCGTTTCCGTGGTGAACGACGCGGGCAGCCCCGCCCGCCGGGCGGCGTCCGCCTCCGCGTGCAGCTCGGCCACCCGCGAGGGGTCCCGGACATAGGTGTAGGCGTCCCGCGTCTCCCACTCGCAGTCGATGTCCAGCTCCTCCACCAGCTCCGCCGCGTGCTCGATCGCCTCCGACTGCGAGCGGGCGTACAGCCGGGCGCCGTCCGGGCCCCGGGTGCGCCGCAGCCGGTCGTAGACGAGGGTGTGCTGGGCGGTCAGCTTGGCGGTGGTGTAGCCGGTGACCCCGGCCGCCGCCCGTCCGGCCTCCAGGACCGCCACCCGTCGTCCGGCCCGGGCCAGCGCGTGGGCGGTGCTCAGCCCGGCGATGCCCGCGCCGACGACGGCCACGCCCACGTCGATATCCGCGTCCAGGGCGGGATGGTCGGGCCCGGGAGCGGTCTGCAACCAGTACGAATCGGTGACCTTCCGCTGCTCACGCATGCCGACCGGGTACCCAGGGCGCACCGGCTTACCTCAGTGGCGTCGGCCCGCCGGCGGCCCGGCGTGGAGTGCGCTCGGTGTCCCTCGCACAGGCCGGAGGCCGGTCACGGGACCCGCGGGGTGCTGCCGGTGCCGGTCACGGGGGTCCGTGGTGGGCCGCCGGTGTCGATCACGGGGACCTGGGGTGCGCTGCCGGTGCCGGTCACCGGGAGCTGCGGCCCGCCGTCGGTGTGCCCGGGCGAGGGGCCCCGGTCCTGCTCCTGGTCCCGATCCCGGTCCCCGTCACGGTCCTGGCCCCGGTCCCGGTCCCGGTCCGGTGGGGACGGCCGGCCGCCGCGTTCCAGGAAGTGCAGCAGTTCCACCGGGATCGGCAGCACCAGCGTGGAGTTCTTCTCGGCCGCCACCGCCATCACCGTCTGCAGCAGCCGCAGCTGGAGCGCGGTCGGCGTCTCCGCCATCTGCTGGGCCGCCTCGGCGAGCTTCTTCGACGCCTGGAGCTCGGCGTCGGCGTTGATGATCCGGGCCCGGCGCTCCCGGTCCGCCTCGGCCTGGCGGGCCATCGACCGCTTCATCGTGTCCGGCAGGGACACGTCCTTGATCTCCACCCGGTCGACCTGGATGCCCCAGCCCACCGCCGGACTGTCGATCATCAGCTCCAGTCCCTGGTTGAGCTTCTCGCGGTCGGAGAGCAGGTCGTCGAGGTCGCTCTTGCCGATGATCGACCGCAGGGACGTCTGCGCCATCTGCGACACCGCGAACTTGTAGTCCTCGACCTTCACCAGGGCGCTCGCCGCGTCGACCACCCGGAAGTAGACCACCGCGTCCACCCGGACCGTGACGTTGTCCCGGGTGATGCCCTCCTGAGCCGGGACGGGCATCGTCACGATCTGCATGTTGACCTTCTGCAGCCGGTCCACGAAGGGAATGATCAGGTTCAGGCCCGGCGGCCTCACGTCCCCGCTGACCCGGCCGAGCCGGAACAGCACCCCGCGTTCGTACTGCTTGATCACCCGAACCGCCGCCGCCAGGTACACGACACCGGCGGAGCCCACCGCCGCAATGGCCACCAGAAGGTCCGCGACCATGGTGACCTCCTCGTCCAGAGGTCGGTTTTGTCTGTTGTTGCCACGATAGGCCGGTGGGGCCGGGATGCCGAGAGGTTCCGGCGTCCCGGCCCCACGGGAGGGACCTCAGGCGGCTGTGACCAGCTTCACCGGGTCGGTCCCGGCCGTGCTGTGCCGTGCCGCCCAGTTGTCCAGGGCCAGCCGGCAGGCGTGGTCCAGATGGTGCAGCCCGGACAGGTCGAGCCGGACCGGACGGTCCTGCGGCAGCGACTCCAGGCTGTCCAGGATCTTCGGCAGCCGCAGGAAGGTGGCGTTGCCCGTCAGCCGCGCCTCTATCGGGCCCGCGCCCTCGTCCACCACGACGTCCAGCTTGACGTGCGAGGCCTCCCAGGCGGACTTCACCACCGCCAGCGCCAGACCGATGAGCACGCCCTCGAACATGCTGACCGCGACGATGGAGACGGCGGTGACGGCGAGGACCACCGCCTCCCCCCGGTGCTCGCGCCACAACGTGCCCAGCGACCGGACGGGTATCAGCTTGGCGCCCGCGTGGATCAGGATGCCCGCGAGGGCCGGGATCGGTATGTAGGCGAGCACGTCGGGCAGCAGCGCCGCGAACAGCAGCAGCCACGCGCCGTGCAGGACGCGGGAGGCCTTCGTACGGGCGCCCGCCTGGACGTTGGCCGCGCTGCGCACGATCACCGCCGTCATCGGCAGCGCGCCGAGCGCCCCGCACACCATGTTGCCGGTGCCCTGGGCGATGAGCTCCTTGTTGTACTCGGTGCGCGGCCCGGAGTGCAGCCGGTCCACGGCCGCCGCGCTGAACAGGGACTCGGCGGACGCGATCAGGGTGAACGCGACGACCGTGCCCAGCAGCCCGATGCCGGCCAGTTCGCCGAAGGCGCTCAGCGGCGGCGGCTGGACGGCGCCGAGCAGGCCCTTCACCTCGACCGTGGCCACGGGCAGGTCCAGCGCGAACACGGCCAGCGTGGCGAGCCCCACCGCGGCGAGCGGTCCGGGCACCGTGCGCACCTTCTCCGGGGCGTGCTTCCACAGCAGCAGCACCGCGATGGTGCCCGCGGCCACCGCCAGGGAGGACAGCGCGCCGGTGTCGCCGAAGGAGTCCACGAGCGTGCCGGGCAGTTCGGCGATCTTGCCGAGACCGGAGTCGGGGGCCTTGGCGGCCATCGCCGGGTAGAGCTGCCCGGCGATGATCACCAGGCCGATGCCGGCCAGCATGCCCTCCACGACGGAGACGGAGATGGCACGGAAGTAACGGCCCAGCCGCAGCAGGCCCATGGCCAGCTGGATGGCGCCGGAGGCGAGCACGATCACGCCGAGCACCGGCAGGCCGAACTCCTGCACCGCCTCGTAGACGAGCACGGTCATGCCGGCGGCCGGTCCCGACACCTGGAGGCTGCTGCCGCGCATCACTCCGGTGACGAGGCCGCCCACGATGCCGGTCACCAGGCCGAGTTCGGCCGGCGCCCCCGAGGCGACGGACACGCCCACGCACAGCGGGACGGCGACCAGGAAGACGACCAGCGAGGCGGCGAAGTCCTCCTTCAGGTGCGGGAAACGGGATATGAGGGTGCGGTTGTCGGTCATCGGCGGACTCACAGGGCCTCGAAACTGTCGGTCTGCTGGCGGTGCGTCCGTACCGTGCCGGTGTGCACCTCGTAGTACCAGGCGTGCAGGTTCAGTTCAGCCTCGGCCAGCTTCCGCTCGACGCAGGGGTACGAGCGCAGCCGCAGCAGCTGGGTCAGGACGTGGCTCTGCACCCCCTCGGCGACCTCGGGGTCCTCGGCCTTGCCGGCCGGGCGCGGGGTGGCGGAGGCCAGCCAGTCGCGCACGGCCGGTACGGCGGTGAGGTCGTCGCCGCGCACCAGCGCTCCGACGGCGCCGCAGTGCGAGTGGCCGCAGACCACGATGTCGCGGACGCCGAGCACCTCCACGGCGTACTCGATGGTGGCCGCCTCGCTGGTGGGGTGCTCGGAGGCGTGGGGCGGGACGATGTTGCCCGCGGTGCGCAGCTCGAACAGCTCGCCGGGGCGGGCGCCCGTGATCAGGGCGGGGACGACCCGGGAATCGGAGCAGGTGATGAACAGGACCTGCGGGGACTGGCCTTCGGCGAGCTTGGCGAACTCCTCAGGGCGTTGTCCGAAGGTACGGGCGTTGTCGATGAGGGGCTGCATTGTGTGGGTTCCTCCTGGCGCGCCTGCCCGGCGCGTCGGACTCGAACGATGGTCGTGGGGGGGGTGAGAGCGCGAGGCGCCGGGATCTCAGCAGCGGAAGACCTGAAGCGCTGCCGGGGTGGGGGCTCCGGTGGCTCTCGGGGAGGAGCGGCGCGTTCCGTCGGGCGGTCCCGACGGGGCCTGACCGGCCCCCCGGCCGGAGTCGAGGATGTTCTCTTCGGGCCATCCGGCCGCCGGGCCGCGATGCCGGTCGCGAAGGTGCGGGGTGCCCACGGGCGCGTCCGGGCTGCCGGGGACGCGGACGGTGTCCGCTCCGGCGCGCGCCGAGAGCGCGGAGGGAACGATTCCGGTCTCCGCCTTGAGCAAGGTCTGGCCGAACGTGTGCGCGGATGCGAAGTGTTCGGTGCCCGCGCGCAGCTGGAGCGTGAGCAGCACCGCGGCGAGGGCGGCGAGCAGGCCGCGTACGGCTGTACTGCGGAACATGAGCCCCCCTCCGCCCTGTTCATGTTTCTAGTCCAGACCAAGTCTTGGTCAACGAATGGTCAAGAAACACCTTAGCCGTGCAAAGACCTTTGCTGGGTTAACTGGAGGTTAACGGGCTGAGAGAGCGTAAAAAACGCGGGTCAAGTGGCTTGAAGTAGCCCTTGACCCGCGGTAGTTGACGGATTGACGGATGGTGTCGACTACGCGCCGAGCAGTCCCTTGGCGTCCCGGGCCAGCGCGGTGAGCCGGGATATCGCGCGGAAGTACTTCTTGCGGTAGCCGCCGTTCAGCATCTCCTCGCTGAACAGCCGGTCGAACGGCAGCCCCGAGGCCAGCACCGGCACCTCGCGGTCGTAGAGCCGGTCGGCGAGGACCACCAGCCGCAGCGCCGTCGACTGGTCCGGCACCGGCCGCACACCGGTCAGACACACCGCCCGCACCCCGTCGGTCAGCGCGCCGTACCGGCTCGGGTGCACCTTGGCCAGGTGCTCCAGCAGGCTCGGGAAGTCGTCCAGCGAGGCGCCCTCGGTGGCGAACGCCGTCTTCATGACCTCCTCGTCGGAGAAGGGCGCCGGCGCCTCGGGCAGGCCGCGGTGGCGGTAGTCCTCGCCGTCGATGCGCAGGGTGCGGAAGTGGGCCGACAGACCCTGGATCTCGCGCAGGAAGTCGGCGGCGGCGAAGCGTCCCTCGCCCAGCTTGCCGGGCAGTGTGTTGGAGGTGGCGGCGAGCGCCACGCCCGCCTCGACCAGCTTGCCCAGCAGCGTCGACACCAGGACCGTGTCGCCGGGGTCGTCCAGCTCGAACTCGTCGATGCACAGCAGGCTGTGCCCGGACAGCGTGCGCACCGTCTGCTGGAAGCCCAGCGCGCCGACGAGGTTGGTCAGCTCCACGAAGGTGCCGAACGCCTTGCGGGACGGCTCCGCCGGGGCGGCGTGCCACAGGGAGGCCAGCAGATGGGTCTTGCCGACGCCGTAACCGCCGTCCAGGTACACCCCGCGCGGGCCGGCCGGGGTCTTGGGCGCCTTCGCCCGGCCGAAGCCGAACAAGCCGCGCCGGCCGGCGCCGGACGCCCGCGGCCCGCCCAGACCGGCGGCGAAGCCCTCCAGGACCCGGACGGCCTCCGTCTGGCTTGGCTGGTTCGGGTCCGGGAGGTACGTGGCGAAGCGGACCGAGTCGAAGCGCGGCGGCGGCACCATCTCGGCGACCAGCCGGTCCGCGGGCACGTGCGGCTCGCGGGCGCACAGGGAGAGGGGGCCCGCGTCGGTCACGGGGCCGGAACCGGGGGCGGTGCTGGAGGAGGACACGGTTATCCATGCTAAGCGCCGTGTCACACTGCACGAATGCGACGCCTCTTCCCTGTGACCGAAGAAACAGCAGCCCAGGCCCGCGCCGAGGGGGGAGCACCCGCCGCCCCGGGACCGGCCGCGGACCGGGAGTGGGGACTCGCCGAGCTGGCCGCCGCCTACGCCTACCCGGACCCCGCGCCGGGCGCCCCGCGGCCCTGGCTGCGGGCCAACATGGTCTCCTCCCTCGACGGCGCCGCCCAGCACGAGGGCCACTCCAAGCCCATTTCCAGCGCCGCCGACATGCGGATCTTCGGCACGCTGCGGGCGCTCGCGGACGTCGTGCTGGTCGGTGCGGAAACGGTACGGCAGGAGGGGTACCGCCCCGCCCGGGTGCGCGCCGAGTTCGCCGGGGCGCGCGCGGCCGCCGGACAGGCCCCGGTCCCGGCGATCGCGATCGTCAGCGCGAGCCTGGACCTGGACTTCACCCTGCCCCTGTTCACCTCGCCGCTGGTCCCGACGCTGGTCCTCACCGGGGCCGCCGCCGCGCCCGACCGGGTCGCCGCCGCCGAGAAGGCCGGCGCCCGGGTGCTGGTCGCCGGGGAGGGCATGGGCGTGGAGCCCGCCCGCGCGGTCGAGGCCCTCGCCGGCCTCGGGCACACCCGGCTGCTCACCGAGGGCGGCCCCCGGCTGCTCGGCCAGCTGATCGCCGCGCAGGTGCTGGACGAGCTGTGCCTGACCGTCTCGCCGACGCTGACGGCGGGCGGCGCGCAGCGCATCGCCGGAGGGCCGTCGATCGCCGTTCCGCACCGGTTCGCACTCGTGTCCCTGCTGGAGGAGGACGGATTCCTCTTCGGGCGCTACCGTCGGCCTTGAAATCAACGGAATCATCCGTTCCGGTCGGCTTCCGCCGGGCAGACTTAAGGCGGCAGTACCCGTGCGATCACGGGGAAGGATGGTTTCCGCAGGGGCCCTGCCGGGCCCTCTAAGGAGAAGAGGCGCCTGGTGTTCACAAGCGTTCTGATGATCGAGAAGGCCCTGACGTCCGCCGACGTGGAGTTCGTCACCACCTTGCACGGAGACGAGCCCGTCTCCTTCCACGTGCTGCTCCAGCCGCGCGGTGAGCAGGCGGACCGGCTGCTGCGGGCCATCGACGACATCGCGCTCGGCGAACTCGACGAGGCGGTGCGGGAGGGCGAGACCCCGGAGGGCCGCGAGGCGCGGAGCGTGGGCCGGCAGGCCCTCGACGTGTCGCTCCAGGCGCTGCGCTCCGCCGGGAGCGAGGCGGACGGGCGGCTGGTCGAGGACCACCCGCTGGACGCGCTGAAGGCACTGGTCGCCGAGGTGGACGCGGACGAGGTGATCGTGCTGACCGATCCGCACTACGTGGAGGAGTTCTTCCACCGGGACTGGGCCTCGCGGGCCCGGCACAAGGTGGGGGTGCCGGTGCTGAAGCTGTTCTCCCACAGCAAGGCGTAGGCGTGCGGGCGGTCGCGTGCGTGCCGGGGGCACCCGGTGGCCGAGCCCGCCGTCCCGCGCCCCATGCGGGGCGACCGGCGCTCCAGCGCATAGGCTAGGCCTGTTCCGGCTCGTACCGTCTCTGGGGAGAAACGCATGGCACCCGGCCTTCCTACCGCCATGGACCGACCGCACTTCATCGGCATCGGCGGCGCCGGGATGTCCGGAATCGCGAAGATTCTGGCCCAGCGCGGGGCCCGGGTGGCCGGCAGCGACGCCAAGGAGTCGGCGACCGCCGGGGCGCTGCGGGCGCTGGGCGCCACCGTGCACATCGGACACGCCGCCGGGCACCTCGCCGACGACGCGAGCTGTGTCGTGGTGTCGTCGGCGATCCGCGAGGACAACCCGGAACTGGTCCGCGCCGCCGAGCTGGGCATCCCGGTGGTGCACCGCTCCGACGCGCTGGCCGCGCTGATGACGGGGCTGCGGCCGATCGCCGTGGCCGGCACCCACGGCAAGACCACCACCACCTCGATGCTGGCGGTCTCCCTGACCGAGCTGGGCCTGAAGCCGTCGTACGCCATCGGCGGCGACCTGGACGCGCCCGGCTCCAACGCGCTGCACGGCGAGGGCGACATCTTCGTCGCCGAGGCGGACGAATCGGACCGCAGCTTCCACAAGTACGCGCCCGAGGTCGCCATCGTCCTCAACGTCGAGCTGGACCACCACGCCAACTACGCCTCCATCGAGGAGATCCACGAGTCCTTCGAGACCTTCGTGGACCGGATCACCGAGGGCGGCACCCTGGTCGTCTCCGCCGACCACGACGGCGCCCGGGAGCTGACCCGGCGGGTACGCGGCCGCGCGGTGCGGGTGGTGACCTACGGCGAGGCCGAGGACGCCGACGTGCGCGTGCTGTCGATCGTCCCGCAGGGTCTGAAGAGCCGGGTCACGGTGGTGCTGGACGGGCAGGAGCTGACCTTCGCCGTCTCCGTGCCGGGCCGCCACTACGCGCTCAACGCGGTCGCCGCGCTCACCGCCGGCGCCGCCCTCGGCATCCCGGCCGCCGAGCTGGCGCCCGCCCTCGCCGCCTACACCGGGGTCAAGCGGCGCCTCCAGCTCAAGGGCGAGGCGGCCGGCGTCCAGGTGATCGACTCCTACGCCCACCACCCGACCGAGATGACCGCCGACCTGGAGGCCATGCGCGGCGCCGCCGGTGACGGCCGCATCCTCGTCGTCTTCCAGCCGCACCTGTTCTCCCGCACCCAGGAGCTGGGCAAGGAGATGGGGCAGGCGCTGGCCCTCGCCGACGCCTCGGTGGTGCTGGACATCTACCCGGCCCGCGAGGACCCGATCCCGGGCGTGACCAGCGAGCTGATCATCGAGTCCGCGCGCGCGGCCGGCGCCGACGTGACCGCCGTCCACGACAAGGCGGACGTCCCGGCCGTGATCACGGGAATGGCGAAGCCCGGTGATCTCGTTCTCACCATGGGCGCGGGCGACGTGACCGACCTGGGCCCGCTGATCCTGGACCGACTCGCGCAGTAAGAGGGGCTGAGAGCTGATGGCGTACGACGTCGAGAAGCCGGACGAGCAGTGGCGCGCGGAGCTGACCGAGGCCGAGTACGCCGTGCTGCGCCGGTCCGCCACCGAGCCGGCCTTCACCGGTGAGTACACGGACACCAAGACCAAGGGGGTGTACTCCTGCCGGGCCTGCGGCGCGGAACTGTTCACCTCCGACACCAAGTTCGAGTCGCACTGCGGCTGGCCGTCCTTCTACGACCCGAAGGACTCCGACGCCGTGGAACTGGTCGAGGACCGCTCCCACGGCATGGTCCGCACCGAGGTCCGGTGCGCCCGCTGCGGCTCCCACCTGGGGCACGTCTTCGCGGGCGAGGGCTACCCCACCCCCACCGACCAGCGGTACTGCATCAACTCGATCTCGCTGCGACTGACGCCCGCGGAGGGCTGAGGGCGGCCCGGCCCCGGCGGGGGCCGGTGGAGCCCGCCCCCGCCGCGACCCGCCCGCTGCCCTCCGAGGTGTCGCGACACTCCCGGTCTAGACTCTCCCCGCACCAGCCCGGATGCGGTCGGACCGAAGGGTACGCGGCGTTTTGATACGGATAGATGCAGTCACCAAGCGGTACCCGGACGGCACGGTCGCGGTCGACCGGCTGTCGCTGGAGATACCGGATCGCGCGATCACCGTCCTCGTCGGGCCCTCCGGCTGCGGCAAGACGACGACCCTGCGGATGATCAACCGGATGGTGGAGCCCACCGAGGGCAGCATCCTCCTCGACGGCCGGGACATCCGGCAGCAGCCGGTCAACACCCTGCGCCGTTCGATGGGTTACGTCATCCAGAACGCCGGTCTCTTCCCGCACCGCACCATCCTCGACAACATCGCCACCGTGCCCCGGCTGCTCGGCCGGAGCAGGCGGCAGGCCCGGGACCGGGCCGCCGAGCTGATGGAGCGGGTCGGGCTCGACACGGCGCTTGCGGGGCGGTACCCGTACCAGCTCTCCGGCGGCCAGCAGCAGCGCGTCGGCGTGGCCCGCGCGCTCGCCGCCGACCCGCCGGTCCTGCTGATGGACGAGCCGTTCTCCGCCGTCGACCCGGTCGTCCGCAAGCAGCTCCAGGACGAACTCCTGCGCATCCAGGAGGAACTGGGCAAGACCATCGTCTTCGTCACGCACGACATCGACGAGGCGATCAAGCTCGGCACCAGGGTCGCCGTACTGCGCACCGGCGGCCGGCTCGCCCAGTACGCCCCGCCCGCCGAACTGCTCAGCGCGCCCGCCGACTCCTTCGTGGAGGACTTCCTCGGCGCCGACCGCGGCATCCGCCGCCTCTCCTTCTTCCCTTCCGCCGGGCTGGAGTTGCAGACCGCGCCCCTGGTGCCGGCCGACGCCGACGCCGGCACGCTCGCCGCCCGGGCCACCGCCGCCCCCTACCTCCTCGTCACCGACGCCGACGGCAGGCCGCTCGGCTGGAGCGAGCCCGGCCGGCTCACCGCCGGAGCCGTCGACCGGGATGAACTACTCGACTTCGGGCGGCCGTTCGTGCCCGGCACCGACTCGCTGCGGGCCGCCCTGGACGGGGCCGTGCTCTCGCCCACCGGCTGGGCGGTCGCGGTGGACGGCGAGGGACGCGCCATCGGTGTCGTGTCCCAGCAGGCCATCGGGGAGGCGATCCGGGCCGCCCACGGGCGGGTGGCCGAGCGGACCGAGGAGGCGGCCGGACGATGAGCGGCTTCTTCGACCTCCCGAGCGACCTCGGGCAGAGCTGGCCCGGTCTCGTCGGGCTGCACCTGCGCGAGGCCCTGCTGCCGGTGCTGGCCGGGCTGCTCGTCTCGCTGCCCGTGGCGCAGCTGTGCGTGCGCTTCCGCTGGATCTACCCGCCCGTCCTCGGCATCGCCACCGTCCTCTACGCCATTCCCTCGCTCGCCTTCTTCGTCGTCCTCATCGACTACTTCGGCCAGAGCGAGACCACGGTGATGATCCCGCTCGCCCTGTACAGCCTGGTGGTACTGGTACCGGCGATCGTGGACGGCGTCCGCTCGGTGCCGCCGGAGACCCTGGCCGCCGCCGAGGCCATGGGCTTCGGCGCCGTACGCCGGTACTTCCAGGTCCAGTTGCCCCTCGCCGTGCCCGCCATCATCGCCGGTCTGCGGGTGGCGACCGTGTCCAGCATCTCCCTGGTCAGCGTCGGCATGCTCATCGGCAACCAGGGCGCCCTCGGCAACATGCTCTACGCCGCCCAGACCTACGGCCGCCCCGCCCTGGCCGTGAACGCGGTGCTGACCATCGGGGTGCTGGGGATGCTCGCCGACGCCGCGCTGGTCCTCCTGCGTCATCTGCTCACCCCCTGGATGCCGCGGAAGGGGGCCGGCCGGTGAACGTCCTCGACTTCGCGCGCGCCTTCTTCAGCGACAGCGCCCACTGGCACGGCTACGACGGCGTCCCCGCCCGGTTCGCCGAGCACATCGGGTACTGCCTCGAAGCCCTGGCGATCGCCGCCGCGATCGGACTGCCCGTCGGCCTGCTCACCGGGCACACCGGCCGGGGCGGCAACGCCCTGGCGTTCCTCGCCACCGCCGGGCGGGCCCTGCCCAGCTTCGGCCTGCTGGTGCTGATGGTCATCTGGATCGGCCTGGGGCTGCTGCCGGCGATGATCCCGCTGGTCGTGCTCGCCGTCCCGCCGATCCTGGTCACCACCTACGAGGCGGTCCGCTCCGTCGACCCCTCACCGGTGGACGCCGCCCGGGGCATGGGGATGCCCGAGGCGCGGGTGCTGTTCCAGGTGGAGGTGCCGGTCGCGCTCCCGCTGATCCTGAGCGGACTGCGCACCGCGGCCGTCCAGATCGTCTCCACCGCCACCATCGCCGCCTACATCGGCCTGGGCGGTCTCGGCCGTTACATCATCGACGGCCTCTACCAGAAGGACTACGAGAAGGTCGTCGGCGGCGCCACCCTGGTCGCCGGACTCGCCCTCGTCACCCTGGCCGTGTTCTGGGCGGTGTCCCGGTTCGCCGTGTCACCGGGAGTGCGCCGGGGCGGCCGCGGCTGACGGCCGCCGCCGCGACGACGTGTCGGCCGGCCGGCCCCGCACCGGGAAACCGTCGCCAGGAGGACATCCGGTGTGCACGACCGCACGCGGATCGGCGTCGATTTCCGGCCGGTGGCACTTGACTGACCGAGAAGCGGCTGGCTTGGATCGACGGGTGACTTCAACGACCCATGACAGCAGGTCCATCCGGGGGAGCAGAGGCGCGGCGGTGGTCGCCCTGGCGGCGACGGCTCTGCTGGCGGGCTGTTCCTCCAGCGACAAGGCCGACAACCCCCTCACCGGCGGCAAGGCGGACGGCGACAGCGTGGTCGTCGGCTCCAACAACTTTCCCGAGAGCACCCTGCTCGCCGACATCTACGGCGAGGCCCTCAAGGCGAAGGGGGTCAAGGTCACGTACAAGCCGAACATCGGCAGCCGCGAGACCACGTACGGGCTGATGAAGAACGGCTCGCTCACGATGATGCCCGAGTTCAACGGTGCCCTGCTGGCCCACCTCGACAAGAAGGCCACGCCGAAGACGCTCGAGGAGACCCAGGACGCCATCAACGCCAAGCTGGACTCCCAGCTGACCCTGCTCGACCCGGCGCCGGCGCAGTCCAAGGACTCCGTCACGGTGAACGCGGCCACCGCGCAGAAGTACCACCTCACGGACAAGTCCTCCATCGCCGACCTGAAGGACGTCGCGGGGGATCTGGTCATCGGCGGTTCGCCGGAGTTCCAGGTCCGGCAGCAGGGGCTGGAGGGCCTGAAGTCCGTCTACGGCCTGGAGTTCAAGTCCTTCAAGGCGCTGGACACCGGTGGCCCGCTGACGCTGGCGGCGCTGAAGAAGAACGCCGTCCAGGTCGCGGACATCTTCACCACGGACCCGCACATCACCAAGGAGAAGTTCGTCGTCCTCCAGGACCCGAAGAATCTCTTCGGCTTCCAGAACGTCCAGCCGCTCGTCCGCAAGGGCGCGCTGCCCGAGAAGGGCGTCGACGCGCTCAACGCGGTCTCGGCGAAGCTCGACACCAAGACCCTGCTGGAGCTGGACACCCAGGTGCAGGCGGAGAAGAAGGACCCGCTGGACGTCGCCCGGGCCTGGCTGAAGACCGCCGGGCTGGCCTGACACACCGGCAACCGACCGCCTTCGGACGCCCGCCGCGGGTGTCCCCGTGACCGGGGGCACCCGCGGCGGGTTTCCGGCCCCTGCCTGCCCAGAGGCCGGACCCCTGCTCAGAGGTCGAACTCGTGCGGCGGCAGGTCCAGCGCGTAGCACGCCTCGCGCACCACGGCCTGTTCGGTCTTGTCGAAGTCGCCGTCCGCGCCGCCGATGACGATGCCGATCTGCACGACGGCCCGCGCCTCCGCGGGCTTCTTCTTCGCCTTGGCGATCTCCTGGAGCACGCTCACCTTGCCGAAGGCGAAGTCGGCCGTCAGCTTGTTCAGGTTGTCCTCGAAACGGCGCCGCAGGTCGTCCGCCGGGAAGTTCTGCAACACCTCGTTCGTGGCGATGAGCTGGGCCACCCGCTGCCGCTCCGAGGGATCCACCGTCCCGTCGGCGGCGGCCACCAGCGCGCACATCGCCATGCTCGCATCGCGGAACGCGCCGCTCTTCAGGTCGTTCTTCTTCGCCACCAACTGGGTCTGCATCTGCGACGCCGACTCCTTGATGCGGTCCCACAGGGCCATGTCCACTCCTTGCGACAGCCGTCGGGTGCCCTCGCGGCACCCTACGGAATTTCTACAGCACTGTAGAAACTAACGGATCGGCGGGGAAGTTCCGCGCATCCGCCCCGAGTCCGCGAACACGGCAGGGCCGGCGCCGGTCCGCTCCGTCCCAGTTGTACAGTTGCGCAAGGCGGCAACTATTCGTGGCCGCAGGCTGAGACGAAGAAGGGGCGGTCATGTTCCGTAACGCCATCGAGCCCTGGCATCTGCTGGTCGTCGCGATCGTGTTCCTCGTGCTGTTCGGGTACCGGAAGCTGCCCGACACCGCGCGGGCGCTGGGCAAGTCCGTGCGGATCCTCAAGAGCGAGGCGCGCGCGATGAAGGGCGGGGACGGCGCGGGCGGCTCCGCCGGCTGAGGTCAGGCCTCGTCCTCGCCCTCGTCCTCCTCCTCTCCCTCGAAGAAGTCCCCGATCTCGTCCACGGCCTCAGCGGCCACCATGCCGCCGACCACGCCCACGGCGAGACCCGCCGCGCCCGCCGCCACGGCCGTGCCCAGGCCCGGACCGGAGCGGTGGCCGGCCCCGGGCGCGCCGTCGTGGCCGTACGCCGTGTGACTGTCGTGGCCGTACATCCCGTGGCTGTCGTGGCCGTACGCCGCGTGGCTGCCGTAGGCGTCGTGGTGCTCGGTCATCCGGCGGATCCAGCCGTCCACCTCGGCCCGCCAGTCCAGGGCCGGCGCGTCCTCGTGGCGCACCGTGAACCGGGTCAGCGCGTCGTGCCCCGCGGAGAACGGCCCACCGCGCTTGTCCGCCTCCAGTACGACCTCGACGCCCGCGGGGGAGGCGAGGAAGGTCAGCTCCAGCTCGTTCATCGCGTGCGCGTACTGCGGGGCCGGGGTCAGCTCGATCTCCTGGTAGAACGGCAGCCGCTGGCCCGTACCGCCGATGTGGCCGTACTCCAGGTCGGCCGAGCGGAAGCCGAAGCCCAGGCCGCCGAAGGCCTCCAGCACCGCCTCCTGCACGGGCAGGGGACGGACGGCCAGCGGGTCCAGGTCGCCCTTGTCCCGGGCGCCGGCCACCGCGACCTCCGTGCGCACGCCCAGCGCGATGCCGAGCGGCTGCCCGTGCAGCTCGGTCACCGGGGTCTCCCAGGGCAGCGGCACGCTGAACGGCAGCGCGCGCTCCTCTTCCTCGCCGAGCCGGAAGCCGCCGCCCACGGTGAAGTGCTCGAAGACGACCGAGCCCTCGCTCTCGCCCTCCGCGTGCTCCGCCTCCACCCGGGCGATCAGCTCCAGGCCGATGTGCTCGATGTCCACGGCCGATCCGCCGCCCCGCAGCAGCACCCGGCCCGTCAGGGCGCCGCCGGGCAGCGCCGCGCCCCCGTCCAGCACCGTGTCCACGGAGGGGCCACCGACCCCGATCGCACCCAGCAGCCTCTTGAACACCACGCCGTAGCTCCCTTGCGCCTCGCCTCGTCCGGACGGCGCTCCTTGGTCCGTCCGGCTGTCCGGTGAACTCACGGCGTGGGCAGAGAAGTTCCCAGGTCACCCGTTCGAAGGACCCGTGGCGTGACGGGGTGACGTGCGCCGGGGCGGGGAGGCGGGGCAACCGGCGTGCGACGAGGGGTGTTTCGCTCTCAGGGGCGTGAACGCACCGACCGGTCCTGCTGTTTTGCCGCTGCTCCGGTAGCTCGTTGAAGACCGGACGTCCGCCTCGTACCGTGCCGGATCACACGAGCGGCTCCCGTCGCCCGGAGCCCGTCGGGCGCTGTCGTACCGCTGATACGCGTCATAGCGCGTGCGTGGACCTCTGGACTCCCATTCCCGCGCGGTGAGTTATCGTATGCGGGGGGTTGAAAACAAACCGCATGTCCTGTTCTTTTGAGGCGCGAGGAGGGGTCCGGGGATGGCGAGGCAGTTACGCGCTGAACAGACCCGCGCAACCATCATCACGGCCGCCGCCGACCTGTTCGACCGGCACGGCTACGAATCCACCAGCCTGAGCGATATCGTCGCACATGCGAAGGTCACCAAGGGCGCCCTGTATTTCCACTTCGCGGCCAAGGAGGACCTCGCCCAGGCGATCCTGGAGCTCCAGGCCAAGGCGGCCCGGCAGCTCGTGGCCGATGTCGAGAGCCGCGGCTGCTCGTCGTTGGAGGCGCTGATGCGCACCACGTTCGGGATCGCCCGGCTCGCCGTGGAGGACCCCGTGCCGCGTGCCGGGCTCCGGCTGGCCACCGCCGACATCGCCGTACGGCCGCCGCTGCGGCACCCGTTCACCGAGTGGCTGGACTTCGCCACCCGTAAATTCAGCGGGGCCGTCAGGGAGGCCGACCTGCACGGGGACATCGACGTGGGGGTGGTCGCCCACTCCCTCGTGTGCTTCTTCGTGGGCACCCGGGTCGCGGGCCGTTCGCTCGAACCCGTCGGACGGCTGCCGCGCCGGGTCGCCGAGATGTGGCACCTGGTGATCCGCGGTCTCGTCCCGGTGCACCGGCGCCCCCGTTATGTCACCCTGGCCACCCAGCTGGAACGGGAGGTCCGTGCCGCCTGACGCCCACGACACGGTGACGGACATGCCCCACGGCCCCCATCGCACCCATGGTCCGTCAGACAAGGCGCAGCGGCAGTGACTTGATGCCGTTGATGAAGTTCGACACCAGCCGCCCGGCCGGGCCCGCGAGCACCGGCGGGCCCGGCAGGACGCGCGTCAGCTCCTCGTGCAGCAGCCGCAGTTGGAGCCGGGCGAAGTGGGCGCCCAGACAGACATGGGGGCCGTCCCCGAACGAGACATGCGGGTTGGGGGAGCGCGTCGGGTCGAGCCGGTCCGGGTCCGCGAACACGCGCTCGTCCCGGTTGGCCGAGGCGTGGAACACCACGACCTTCTCGCCCGCCCGGATCCGGCGGCCCGCCAGCTCGGTGTCCCGCACGGCCGTCCGGCGGAAGGTCAGCACCGGCGGATGCCAGCGCAGCAACTCGTCCACGGCGGACGGCAGGCGGGCCGGCTCGGCGCGCAGCATCTCGTACACCTCCGGGTGCTCCGCCAGTGCCAGCAGCCCGCCCGGGGCCGCGGCGCGCACCGTGTCGTTGCCCGCCACGGTGAGCAGGAAGAAGAACATCTCCAGCTCGGCGCGGGCGAGTCCGCCGTCGTGGGCGAGCGTCGTCATGATGTCGTCGGCCGGGTGCCGGCGTTTGTGTTCCGCGAGCTGTCCGGCGTAGTCGAACATGTCCCGCAGCATCGCCGGCGACCGGGGATCGACCGGCCTGCCCGTCCGGTCCGGCACCGGCGGGGCGGCCTCGTCCGGGTCCTGATAGCCGATGACCCGCCGGGTCCAGTCCAGCAGCAGCCCCCGGTCGCTCCCCGGGACGCCCAGCAGGTCCGTCAGGTTCAGCAGGGCGTACTCGTCGGTGACGGCGGCCACCAGATCGACCGTGCCGTCCCCCTCCCGCGCCCGCGCGCAGGCGTCCGCGAGCAGCCCCCGCGCCCGCGCACGGGCGACGGCCGCGAACCGCTCCACGCGCCCCGGCGTGAACGCGCGGCTCACCAGCCTGCGCAGCCGCCCGTGCCCCGGCGGATCCTGGTTGAGCATCATCCGCCGGATGAACGGCAGGTCCTCAGGATCGGGGTCCCGGATCTGGGTGGCGCCCGCGTACGAGGAGTACGTTCCCGCGTCCTTCAGTACGCGCACGACGTCCGCGTGCCTCGTCACCGCCCAGAATCCCGGCCCGGCCGGCCAGCCGAGCACCTCCGGCTCCTCCTGCCAGGCCACCGGATGATGGTCGCGCAGCAGGCGGTAGTCGTCGTAGGGCACCCCGGCGGCGTACCGGCGCGGATCGAAGACGTCCGGGACCGGCGGGGCCGCGCGCCCGCTCACGCCCGCCCGCCCCGGCCCGCGCCGTCCGTCTCCCCGGCCTCGTCCGCCCGCAGGAAGTCCTCGACCACGCGCACCAGTTCCAGCGGGGTCTCGTCCATGGCGTAGTGGCCGGCGCGGGAGAGGACCGCCAGCCGCGCGCGCGGGTACCAGGACAGCCAGGTCCGCCGCATGACCTCCGGTGACAGCGCCGGATCGAGCGCGCCGGCCACGGCCAGCGCGGGTACCTCGCTGCCGACGGTCTCGGCGCTGAAGTCGTCGCCCGACCAGGACTCCAGCCAGGCCCGGAACGCCTTGGCGTCGCTCCGCTCCAGCGAGCGGGCGACCATCCGGTCCAGCCAGGCGGCGGGCCGGTCGCCGCCGGTGGTGAAGTCGATGATCGCGCGCCGGTTCTCCGCGCGGTGTGCCGCCCCGGCGAACAGCTCCGCCTGCTCTCCGGCCAGGGGAAGGCCCGAGGCGGGCACGGGCGAGACGCCCACGATCCGGCGCAGCCGGTCCGGGGCCACCGCGAGCAGCCGCTGGGCCACCGCGCCGCCCATCGAGTGCCCGACCACCGAGAACCGTCCCCAGCCGAGCCGGTCCGCCAGCTCCACGAGGTCCGCGGCGGCCTCGGCGGTGGTGTACGCGCCGGTGGCGTCCCGGGCCTCGCCGTAGCCGCGCAGGTCGACCAGCGCGTAGGAGAAGGACGTGCGGTCGAGGTCCGGCAGCACGGGCGCGTACGCGGACCGGTCGGCGAACCAGCCGTGCACGGCGAACACCTTGTGGGCGCCGTCGCCGTGCACCTCATGGGGCAGCACGAAGGAGGTCATGGGCCTACCGTGGCCCCCGCGCGCGGGCACGGCAAGGCGGCCAACGCCACAACCCCCGCCCAGGTTCCCGGTTTCGCCGACGGTTCACGCGATGGTGTGATCATGTGCCTTGGTGCGGATGGGGTTTCGGAGGCGCGGGTAGGGCCCCGGCCATGACGCAGCCGTTCGAACTCCCGCACTTCTACATGCCGTACCCCGCGCGGCTCAACCCGCACCTGGACGAGGCCCGCGCCCACTCGACCCGGTGGGCGCGCGAGATGGGCATGCTGGAGGGCTCCGGGATCTGGGACCAGGCCGACCTGGAGGCGCACGACTACGGACTCCTGTGCGCCTACACCCACCCCGACTGCGACGGACCCGCCCTCTCGCTGATCACCGACTGGTACGTGTGGGTGTTCTTCTTCGACGACCACTTCCTCGACATGTTCAAGCGCACCCAGGACCGCGCCGCCGGCAAGGCGCACCTGGACCGCCTGCCGCTGTTCATGCCGCTCGACCCCGGCGCGCCCGTGCCCGAGCCGGAGAACCCGGTGGAGGCGGGCCTGAAGGACCTGTGGGCGCGCACGGTGCCGGCGATGTCCGCGGACTGGCGGCGCCGCTTCTCCGTCGCCACCGAGCACCTGCTCAACGAGTCGATGTGGGAGCTGTCCAACATCAACGAGGGGCGGATCGCCAACCCCGTCGAGTACATCGAGATGCGCCGGAAGGTGGGCGGCGCCCCCTGGTCGGCCGGGCTCGTGGAGTACGCGACCGCCGAGGTGCCCGCCGCCGTCGCCGGCACCCGCCCGCTGCGCGTCCTCATGGAGACGTTCTCCGACGCCGTCCACCTGCGCAACGACCTGTTCTCCTACCAGCGCGAGGTCGAGGAGGAGGGCGAGAACAGCAACGGCGTGCTGGTGCTGGAGACGTTCTTCCGGTGCACCACCCAGGAGGCCGCCGACATCGTCAACGACGTCCTCACCTCCCGGCTGCACCAGTTCGAGCACACCGCGCTCACCGAGGTGCCCGCCGTCGCCCTGGAGCAGGGTCTGACCCCCGCCGAGGTGGCCGCCGTAGCCGCCTACACCAAGGGGCTCCAGGACTGGCAGTCCGGCGGCCACGAATGGCACCTGCGCTCCAGCCGCTACATGAACAAGGGCGCGCGCACCGGCTCGCCGTGGCAGGTGCCGAGCGGCCTCGGCACCTCGGCCGCCGACATCGGCGCACTGCTCGCGTCGGCCGCGCAGGACCGCCTGCGCTCCTCCTCCCACGTGCCCTTCCAGAAGGTCGGCCCGTCCCGCATCCCCGACCTGTACATGCCCTTCGAACTCCAGCTCAGCCCCCACCTGGACCAGGCCCGCGGCCACCTCGCCGACTGGTGCCACCGCATGGGCATCCTCCAGGAGGGCGTCTGGGACGAGGACAAGCTGGCCGCCTACGACCTCGCGCTGTGCTCCGCCGGCCTGGATCCGGATGCCACCCCCGAGGCCCTCGACCTGAGCGCGCACTGGCTCGCCTGGGGAACCTACGGCGACGACTACTACCCGCTGGTGTACGGCCACCGCAGGGACCTGGCCGCCGCCCGCCTGACCACGGCCCGGCTCTCGCAGTGCATGCCGGTCGAGGGCGAGGCCGCCGTCGTCCCCGGCAACGCCATGGAACGCGCGCTGATCGACCTGTGGACGCGCACCACGGCCACCATGACCACCGACCAGCGGCGCACCCTGAAGTCGGCCGTCGACACGATGACCGAGAGCTGGGTCTGGGAACTGTCCAACCAGCTCCAGAACCGCGTCCCGGACCCGGTCGACTACCTGGAGATGCGGCGCGCCACCTTCGGCTCGGACCTCACCCTGAGCCTGTGCCGGATGGGCCAGGGGCCCGCCATCCCGGCCGAGGTGTACGCCAGCGGCCCGGTGCGCTCCCTGGAGAACGCCGCCATCGACTACGCCTGCCTCCTCAACGACGTGTTCTCCTACCAGAAGGAGATCGAGTACGAGGGCGAGATCCACAACGCCGTCCTCGTGGTCCAGAACTTCTTCGGCGTGGACTACCCCTCCGCGCTGACCGTCGTCCAGGACCTGATCAACCAGCGCATGCGCCAGTTCGAGCACGTCGTCGCCCACGAACTCCCCGTTCTGTACGACGACTTCGCCCTGTCCGAGGAGTCCCGGACCGCCATGGCGGCCTATGTGCAGGACCTGCGGAACTGGCTGGCGGGCATCCTGAACTGGCACCGGTGCGTCGACCGGTACAAGGCCGAGTGGCTGGGCCGCCGCGCCCACGGCTTCCTGCCGGACCGGCCGCCCGCCGTGCCCGCCCTGTCGCTCGGCTGACGGTCGCGCCGCGGACACCGGGCGCGTGCCCGCGGCCACCGCGAGGGAACTGACGCCGCACCTGGCGCCGTTGACCGTACCGCCGGTCCTGCGGCCCGCCACGGACGACGTCCTGCGTGAGACCGAGATCGCGTCGCGCCCGGCCTGGGTGCGGCTCCACCCGCAGCTGCCGCCGACCCTGATGTGGGGCTACGACGGACAGCGGATCATGGGCCGCTTCGACGGCGGGTACGGCAGGTTCATGTACCACTGCCATCTGCTGGAGCACGAGGACATGGGCATGATGCGGCCCTTCGTCGTCATGCCGCCCGAGGCCCTGAAGTTCTCCCACGACGGCGCGCACGACGGCCACGGGCACACCGGCTGACCGACGGCGGCCTCCCGGCCGGATCGCCGACCGGGGGAGCCGAACGCGGGTGACGGAGGGGGCATGCTGCCTCGTCTGCCGTGATCAGGCATGACTACCCTCCGCCACCCTCCGGCCAGTCTCACCCTTTCGTGTCTCGTCACGGCCCGCCGTTCCGGGTAGAGCACCAGCCGGAGGCGAGCGAACCATGGAACAGACTGCGTTGCGTCCCAAGCCGATGCCCGGACAGAACCGGCCGGAAGCGGGCGGCCAGGGCCCCGTCCGCCGCCCGCACGCCGCGCCCCGGCGCGGACGGCGGACGCGGACCCTGCTGCTCGGCCTGGGCGCCGGCACGGCGGTGCTGCTCTCGGGCATCGGCATCGGCCTCGTCGCCGCCGCGGTGACCGGCATCACCGGACCGGCCGGGCCGCCCCGCCAGGCCCCGCCGCCCGTCCCCGCGGCCCACACCACGGCCGCCCCCGCCCCGCCCGGCGCGACCCTCGGCGTGGAGGTGGCCGACGGCGAGAAGGCGGGCGCGCTCGTGGTGGCCGTCCACGTGCCCGGCCCCGGCTACACGGCCGGCCTGGTCCGCGGCGACCTCGTGCTCCAGCTCGGCGCGGCCCGCGTCGACACCGCCGCCGACCTCGCCCGCGCCGTCACCCGGTCCCTCCCCGGCAAGGCGGTGCTCCTCACCGTGCGCCACGACAGCGGGGCGTACCAGCAGCTGACGGTGACCCCGGGGCTGGTCACCTGACGCCCCCGCAACCGGTGCGGCACCCTGTGAAACCGCTGGTCACCAGCCGTCCCACGCGTCATCATGGGCCCATGCCGAGCCGCTTCGCCGCGTACCGCGGGACGCCCGTTCCGGGGATCCGGTCGCGTGGGTCCGGCCGGGCGGGCAGGATGCTGCCCGAGACGTCAGCGCCCCCTTTCCCGAGCAGTGCCCGGAGGCCCGGATGACCGGTACCACGCCCGCGCCCTTCACCGCCGCCGACTACCGGGCCCGCATGGACCGCGCCGTGCGCTCCGCGGCCGACGCCGGCCTCGCCGGACTGCTCGTGGCCCCGGGCCCGGACCTCGTGTGGCTCACCGGCTACACCCCCACCGCGATCACCGAACGGCTGACCGTGCTCGTCCTCGCCCCCGGCCGCGACCCCGTCCTCGTCGTGCCCACCCTGGAGGCCCCGGACGCCGAGCAGGCACCCGGCGCCCCCGCGCTGACCCTGCGCGACTGGACCGACGGCACGGACCCCTACGCCGTCACCGCCGGCCTCCTCGACGACCGCGGCCGGTTCGGCATCAGCGACAACACCTGGGCGATGCACCTGCTGGGCCTCCAGCGGACCCTGCCCGGCACCTCCTACGCCGCCCTCACCGACGCCCTGCCCATGCTGCGCGCGGTGAAGGACAAGGCCGAGCTGGACCTGCTGGCCGCCGCGGCGGCCGCCGCCGACCAGGCGTTCGAGGAGATCCGGAAGCTTCCCTTCGCCGGCCGCCGCGAGTCCGACGTCGGCCGGGACCTCGCCGGCCTGCTGCGCCGCTTCGGCCACGAACAGGTCGACTTCACCATCGTCGGCTCCGGCCCCAACGGCGCCAACCCGCACCACGAGGTCGGCGACCGGGAGATCCGGCCCGGCGACATGGTCGTCCTCGACTTCGGCGGCCTGAAGGACGGCTACGGCTCCGACACCACCCGCACGGTCCACGTCGGCGAACCCACCGAGGAGGAGCGCCGGGTGCACGACGTCGTACGCGCCGCCCAGGAGGCCGGCTACCAGGCCGTACGCCCCGGCGCTGCCTGCCAGGACGTCGACCGCGCCGCCCGCGCGGTGATCACCGACGCCGGGTACGGCCCGTACTTCGTCCACCGCACCGGACACGGCATCGGCGTCACCACGCACGAGCCGCCGTACATGATCGAGGGCGAGGAGCAGCCGCTCGTGCCCGGCATGTGCTTCTCCGTGGAGCCCGGCATCTACCTGCCCGGCCGCTTCGGGGTGCGCATCGAGGACATCGTCACGGTCACCGAGGACGGCGGCCGGCGCCTGAACAACACCACCCGCGAGATGGTCACCGTGGACTGAGACACCCCGCGAGACCCCACCCCGACGACACCGGAACGGCGACGCGCGCACCCATGACCCAGGCACCGACACCCACCGCGGACACCGTCCGCAGACTGGTCCGTTCGCTGCTCAAGGAGGGCCGCGACGGCACCGGGGGACCCAGCGTGCGGCCCGTGACGCCGGAGCGGCGGTACACGTGGTGGATCGGCGACCGCCATGTGCTGCGCCTCGCACCCGACCGGGAGGCCTCCACGCGCCGCCGGCGGGAACTGCGGCTGCGCGACCTGGTCCGCCCGCACCTGCCGGTCGCCGTCCCGGTCAGCGTCGCGCACGGCGACTGGGCGCCCGGTCTCGCCTACACCCTCGACACGCGGGTGCCCGGCGGCACGGCCGACGAGTACGACGTCTCCGCCGTCGGCGAGGCCGACCTGGCCGGGCTGCTCGGCGGGCTGCGCGCGGTGCCCGTGCGCCCGGCCGAGGCGCTCGGCGTGCCCCGCGCCGCACCGCGCTCGCTGGAGGCGCTGCGCCGGATGGCCGTGCACGCCGCCGAACGGCTCGCCGCGGCCGACGAGTTCGACGCCGCCCGGCTGCACCAGCTCGCCCCGGCGAACGCGGCCCGGCTCACCGCGCAACCCGGTGCCGCCGTCCTCACCCACCACGGGCTGACCGGCGCGCACGTGGTGGTCAGCGCCGACGGCAGGGTGCGGGGCGTCCTGGACTGGACGGGGGCGGCCCTCGGCGACCCCGCCGAGGACATCGCCGGGCTGGCCGTCGCCGTCGGCTCCCCGGCGGCCGTCCGCGCCGCCACCCTCGCCGGCTACGGCGCCCGCCCCTGCCTGCGCGGCCTGTGGCTGGCCCGCTGCGACACCGTCATCCGGTTCGCCGACCACCTCCAGGGCCGCACGGCCGGCTCCCCGCCCCTGCTGCGCACCCGGCTGCGGCGCGCCTGGGAGCCGATCCTGCTGGAGCGGGTCACCGACTTCCCGGAGAACGAGCCGGAGCCCTGAGGGCGGCCCGGGCCCCTGCGCCTCAAGGCTGGGTCAGCACCACGCAGGACTCGGCGGGCACGTGGAGCAGACCGTCCGGGCCCGGCGCCGGCACCGGCTCCCAGGCCGCCAGGACCTCCACACCGCCGGTGCCCAGCGGGATCGCCGCGGTCTGCTTGCCGAGGTTCACCGCCACCCGTACGTCCCCGCGCCGGAAGGCCAGCCAGCGGGCCTCCTCGTCGTAGGCCACCCGCGTGGCGGCGAGGTCGGGGGCGGTGAGGTCCGGCTGGGTGTGGCGCAGCGCGATCAGTTGCCGGTACCAGGCCAGCACGCGCGCGTGCGGCTCGCGTTCCGGCTCCGACCAGTCCAGGCAGGACCGCTCCCGGGTCGCCGGGTCCTGCGGGTCCGGTACGTCCTCCTCGGCCCAGCCGTGCTCCGCGAACTCCCGCCGCCTGCCCCGCCGTACCGCCTCGGCCAGCTGCGGATCGGTGTGGTCGGTGAAGAACTGCCAGGGCGTGCCCGCCGCCCACTCCTCGCCCATGAACAGCATCGGAGTGAACGGCGCGGTCAGGGTCAGCGTGGCCGCGCAGGCCAGCAGGCCGGGGGAGAGCAGCGCGGCGAGCCGGTCTCCCTGGGCGCGGTTGCCGACCTGGTCGTGGGTCTGGCTGTAGCCGAGCAGCCGGTGCCCGGCCACCCGCGTGCGGTCCAGCGGGCGGCCGTGGTGCCGGCGCCGGAAGGACGAGTACGTGCCGTCGTGGAAGTAGCCGCCGGTGAGGGTCTTGGCGAGCGCGGCGAACGGCTGCCGCGCGAAGTCGGCGTAGTAGCCCTGGGCTTCGCCGGTCAGCGCGGTGTGCAGGGCGTGGTGGAAGTCGTCGTTCCACTGCGCGTGCAGCCCGAGCCCGTTCTCCGCGCGCGGGGTGATGAACCGCGGGTTGTTCAGGTCCGACTCGGCGATGAGGAACAGCGGCCTGTCCACCTCCCCGGCCAGAGCGTCCACGGCCGCCGACAGCTCCTCCAGGAAGTGGCACGCGCGCGTGTCGTACAACGCGTGCACCGCGTCCAGCCGGAGCCCGTCGATCCGGTAGTCCCGCAGCCACGCCAGCGCGCTGCCGACGAGGAACGCCCGCACCTCGTCCGAGCCGGGCGCGTCCAGGTTCACCGCCGAGCCCCACGGAGTGGTGTGCGTGTCCGTGAAGTACGGCCCGAACCGCGGCAGATAGTTGCCCGACGGGCCCAAGTGGTTGTGGACGACGTCCAGGACGACGCCCAGCCCGAGTTCGTGCGCCCGGTCCACGAACCGCTTCAGCGCCTCGGGGCCGCCGTACGGCTCGTGCACCGCCCACAGCGACACCCCCTCGTAGCCCCAGCCGTGCCGTCCCGGGAAGGGGCACAGCGGCATCAACTCCACGTGCGTGACACCCAGTTCCACCAAGTGCTCCAGCCGGGCCGCGGCGGCGTCCAGGGTGCCCTCGCGGGTGTACGTGCCCACGTGCAGCTCGTACAGCACCGCGCCCGGCAGCCCGCGCCCCTCCCACCGCGCGCGCCACTCGTGGCGCCCGTGGTCCACGACCGCGCTCAGCCCGTCCGGGCCGTCCGGCTGGCGGCGCGAGCGCGGGTCGGGCAGCACCGGTCCGTCGTCCAGCGCGAACCCGTACCGCGCGCCGTCCGCCGCCTCCGCCTCACCCGTCCACCACCCCTCGCGCGCGGGATCGCGCGCCAACGCGCGCGTGGTGCCCTCACAATGGAGCGTCACCCGGTCTGCCTGCGGTGCCCACACCTCGAACTGCACGGACGGTTCCCCTTCGTCTGCTCACCGTGATGTTTAGCGGCCCCCATCGTGCCGCCTGGGACGATCGATCCGCTCATCAATTCGCCCCCGGCGGGCTGGTGTCGCGGAAGTACCGGCACCGCGACGCCGGTTCCGTGTTTTCTGGACACCCGGTGTTCACTGTCCGACAATCACCAGCGTGACGTCGTCCTTCGAGTTCTCCACCTACCCCGCGCGCCTGTCCGACGCGGAGCGGGACAAGGCGCTGCGGGTGCTGCGCGACGGCGTCGCCCTGGGCCGGCTCTCGCACGACACGTTCGTGCGCCGGATGGAACTGGCGCTCGCCGCGCGCCGCTCCGACGAACTCGCCGTCCTCGTCGCCGACCTGCCCCAGGAGAACCGCTTCTCCCGCGCGGTCCTCGGCACCGTGGAGGCCGTGTCCGGGTTCACCGTCCGGCTGCGCCGCGCCTGGCAGGCCGAGCGGCTGCCCAAGCTGCTGCTGCCGCACCCGGACCACAGCCACCTGCTGCGCATCGGCCGTGATCCCGCGAGCGGGCTGCGCCTGAACCACGAGACGGTCTCCCGCGTGCACGCCGAACTCCGCCGCCAGGGCGGCCTGTGGGTGCTCAGGGACCTGGGCTCCACCAACGGCACCACCGTCAACGGCCGCCGGGTGACCGGCGCGGTCGTGGTCCGCGAGGGCGACCAGGTCGCCTTCGGCCGGATGGCGTTCCGGCTCGCGGTGGGCTAGGACGCCGACCGGTCCTTTTCGAACGGGCGAACGGGTGTACGCGCGGGCCGTCCCGAACGGGTGAGGGCTCTCGGGAAGTCGGGCCGCCGTGCCGATGCAACCGGCATGACTCATCACACCAGAGCGACAGCGTTGGCCGGTGCCCTGCTGGCCGTCGCCGCCCTTCTCACCGCCGGACCGGCGCAGGCCGCCACCCGGGAAGCCCGCGCGGACACCTGGCTCTATCTGACGGTCACCAAGGGCAGCGCCCGGACCGGCGCGGTGCGCGGCACGCTGCTGCGCTGCGACCCGCCCGGCCCCCACGCCCGCGCGACCGAGGCCTGTGCCGAACTCGCCGCCGCGGGCGGTGACATCGGACGCATCCCGGCCGAGAACGTCTTCTGCCCGATGATCTACGCCCCGGTGACCGCCCGGGCACTCGGCCGGTGGAACGGCCGGACGGTCGCCTTCCGGGAGACGTACACCAGCGCGTGCGTGATGAAGGCGCGCACCCGGCACGTCTTCGCCTTCGACGACTGACGCCGGGTCCCGGCCGGGCGGCGCACCGGCCGCACCGGCTCACGCCACCCGCTCCCGGGCCTGCCGGGCCGCCACCAGCACCGTTCGCGACTGGTGCTCCACCTGGTGCTCCAGCGGCACCCAGCGGGCCCGGAACCGCTGCGCGAAGGCGTCGCACCAGGCGGCCACGAGCCGTTCCAGGCGCGGCGCCGCCCGGTCGTCCGCCTCCCGCAGCACCCGCAGCAGCATCGCCGCGGCCCGCAGCGGCAGCCGCCGGCCGAAGGCGTCCACACTCCCGACGTACGCCATCGTGGTGCCCGCCGGAGAGGTGTGCGCCCAGTCCTCGGCGAGGCCCGGGATCAGCTCCAGCGCCCACCGCGCGGCCCGCAGCAGCGGTCCGTCCACCCCCTCCAGCCGGGGCAGCGCCTCGGCGAGGACCCGCTCCACCTCCCGGGCGTCCCGCAGCAGCCGGGCGGCCAGGCCGCGCAGGGCCGCCTCGGGCTCCGGGTGCGGGGCCGGGTCGTCCACCAGGTCGCTGGCCCACATCGGCACCTCCACCACGGCCGTCAGACCGCCGTACCGGTGCGCGTGGTACCAGGTGCTGTGCCGGGCGTCGTCCGGCATGCTCGGATAGGGCACGCCGCTGTCCGGGCCTGGCATCACATGCACCCCGGGTCCGGAGGCCGGCCAGCCCGCCGCGTCCGAGGCCCCCGTCTCCACCGGGATGTGCAGCTCCGCCGCGGACTTCGCGAACGGCTCGGCGAGACCCGGCACGTCCTTGGTCAGCTGCACCCAGCTGCCGCCCAGGTCGGTCCCGTGCAAGGTCACTTGGAGATACGGCCGCAACTCGTCTATGACCCTGGTCAGCGTCCGGGTCTCGGGCGGCAGCCGGTCCGGCGGCAGCACCGACGGGGACCATTCCGGCTGCTCCGCGCCCGTCGGCCGGTAGAAGCCGAGGTGGTAGTCGAGCAGGCTGCGCGGCGCCGGGGTCACGTGCAGGCTCGCGCCGTCCGGGTCCGCGCACAGCAGGAAGTGCCAGGAGGTGCCGGCCCGCAACTCCCGGTCGGACAGCACGCGTTCGGCGAGCACCAGCAGGGTGGAGCCGCCCGTCGGCTCGTTGGCGTGGGCTCCGGCGACGACCAGCACGGCGCGGCGGGCCTGTCCCACCGACAGCAGGTGCAGGGGTCTTCCCGCGCGCGAGACACCGACCTGGCGCAGCGCGCACAGCCCGGGTTCCCGGGCCGCCAACGCCTGGGCGCGGGCGAACATTTGGGGAACGCTGGGATAGCGCAGCTCCGGCAGAGGACTCACCCCCGTACTTGTCCGCCCGGCTTCGCCCTCCCAGTCCCGCACGCGACGGGGGAACTGTCAAGCAGTCGGCGGCGGAGGCGGACGGGGGCGTGCGGAGGCGGACGGGGGCGTGCGGAGGCGCGGAGCCGACGGAAACCGGACCACTGTGTGCCACGAGCGCACCACCGGTACGACAGGAGACCCGTGAGCGCACTACGGGTGGGGCGGTCGCCCCGTGGCGCGCCACCGGTACGCCGGGAGATCGGTGAGCCACCGGTACGCCAGACGTCCCGTGGCGCGCCGCCGGTACGCCGGACGCAACCTGCCCTCAGTCCTCCGTGACGCGCTCCAGCAGGGCCACCGGGGACCGGTCCAGCAGGTCCGCCAGGCGCGCGTGGCCGGTGAATTCCCGGCCCGGGGCGAGCACGTCGGCCCAGCGGCCGGGCGGCAGCGGCAGCAGCGTCTCCCGCCAGCCGCCCGCCTCCGCGAGCCGCAGCGACAGCCGGGTCACCGCCGTGACCACCTCACCGGATCGCGCGAACGCCAGGCAGTGGCCGGCCGCCGGCCCCTCGGCGTCCAGCGGCTCGTACGACGCGTCCGCGCCGAACGCGTCCGGACGCCGGGCGCGCAGCCGCAGCGCCGCCGCCGTCAGCGCGTCCTTCTCGCCGGGCGCCTCGGGCGGGAACGCCACCGGCCGCCGGTTGTCCGGGTCCACCAGCGCCCGGTACTCGCCCTCCGTGCCCTGGTACACGTCCGGCACCCCCGGCATCGTCAGATGCACCAGCGCGGTGCCCAGGACATTGGCCCGCACATACGGCTCCAGCGCCTTGCGGAACGCGGCCACCCGCTCACCGGGCGGACCGCACGGCCCGGCGGAGACGAAGGCCGCCACCGCGTCCTCGTAGGGCGGCTCCCGCTCCGTCCAGCTGGTGTACATGCCCGCCTCGCGCGCGTGCTTCAGCAGCGCCTGCTGGATGCGGTCCTCCTCGGCCGGGCCCAGCCCGAACACCGTCTGCCAGGCCGCCCAGGCCAGCTGTCCGTCCGGTGCGCCCTCCTCGGCCAGGCTCACCTCGGCGAGCAGCTCCGCCCAGCGGTCCGGGCACTCGGTGAGCACGGCCAGCGCGGCGCGCACGTCCGCGCTGCGCTTGGTGTCGTGCGTGGAGACGACCGTGCCGGTCAGCGGCCGGTCGCGTTGCACGCGCGCGCAGTACGCGTGGAACTCCTCCGGGGACACGCCCGGGCTGCCCGGGTCGCCGCCCACCTCGGTCGCCGACAGCAGCGGCACGTAGCGGTAGAAGGCGGTGTCCTCCACCGACTTGGCCCGCAGTGCCGACGCGGTCTGCGCGAACCGGGTACGGAACTCCACCCGGTCGGCGTGGTCCGGGGCCGACGGGTCGCCGGGCGGCTCGACCAGCAGCCGGCGCACCACGGAGACGGCCTCGGCCTCCTCCGGCACCACGAACGCCAGCCGGGCCTCCTCGGCGGCCTCCTCGGTGATCACGGCGGAGGCGTCGGTGGAGGCGTACGGCCGGTAGACCCGCAACCGCACCAGCAGCTCCTCCACGGCCGTGCGCAGCGCCCAGGGGGCGCGGTCGCGCAGCGAGAGGTCGGGCGAGCCGGCGCACAGCCGGGCGGCCACCCGGGTGAGCCGGTCCGCCTCCGTCGCCAGCTCGTGGGTGAGCACCTTGTACGCGGCCCGGCGGGCCGTGGCCTCCCAGTTGCCGCCCCGGTCCGTCTGCGGGGCCGCGAACGCCCGGTAGCGGCCGAGCAGTTCGTACGCCCCGGTGCGGTCCGTGAACAGGCCGTCGACGTGCCGCAGGGCGTCGTAGCCCGTGGTGCCCGCGACGGGCCAGGCGGCCGGCAGCTGCTCGCCGTCGGCCAGGATCTTCTCCACCACCGTCCAGCGCCCGCCGGTCGCCTCGTGCAGCCGGGTGAAGTAACCGTCGGGGTCGGCGAGGCCGTCGGGGTGGTCCACCCGCAGGCCGTCGAACACACCCTCGCGCAGCAGCCGCAGGATCGTGGCGTGGGTGGCGTCGAAGACCTCGGGGTCCTCCACCCGCAGCCCGATCAGCTCCGAGATGCTGAAGAACCGCCGGTAGTTCAGCTCGGTACGGGCCAGCCGCCACCACACGGGGCGGTACCACTGGGCGTCCAGCAGCTCGGGCAGCGGCAGCGCCTCGGTGCCCGGACGGAGCGGGAAGGCGTGGTCGTGGTAGCGCAGCACGTCGCCGTCCACCCGCAGCCGCTCCAGCTCCGCGCCGACCGGTCCGCCGAGCACCGGCAGCAGCACCCGGCCGCCCTGCGCCGTCCAGTCGATGTCGAACCAGCGCGCGTACGGAGACTCGGGCCCGTCGCGCAACACCTCCCACAGGGCGCGGTTGTACCGGGGCACCATCGCCATGTGGTTGGGCACGATGTCCACCACCAGGCCGAGGCCGTGCTCCCGCGCGGTGCGGGCCAGCGCGCGCAGGCCCTCCTCGCCGCCCAGTTCCTCGCGCACGCGCGCGTGGTCCACCACGTCGTAGCCGTGCGCGGAGCCCGGGACGGCCTCCAGGACCGGGGACAGGTGCAGATGCGAGACGCCGAGCGACGCCACGTACGGTACGGCCGCCTCGGCGGCGGCGAACGGGAAGGCGGGCTGAAGCTGCAGCCGGTAGGTGGCCGTGGGCACCCCCGGACCGGGACGGGCAGGAGTCATGGGAACCTACGTACCCCGCCCGCCGTCTTTCGTGTCATCGGCCGGTGCCCGGATCACGCCCGCGTGTCCAGGTTCGAGCGATGGGGACGACGGGAAAGCCGAGGCGGGGCCGCGCGGGGGACGCCTACCGGCGGGTGATCGGGCTGACGGGGCCGCTGCTGCCGTGCGTGTCGTTCCTGGGGCGGCTGCCGACGGCCACCATCCAGTTCGGCAGCGTGCTGCTCGTCGCCCGCACCCACGGCTCGCTCACCACGGCCGGCCTGACCGGGGGCGCGCTCGCGCTCGGCGAGGTGGTGTGCGGGCCACTGGTGGGGCGGCTCGCGGACCGGCACGGCCAGCGCACGGTGGTGCTCGCGTTCTCGCTCGTCAACGCCGTCGCCGTGGCCGTGCTGGTCGCCGGCGCGCTGGCCGGGCTGCCGGCGCCCACGCTGGTCCTCCTGGGGGCCGTCGCGGGCGCCACCGTGCCGCTCGTGGGCCCGCTGGCCCGGGCCCGCCTGGTCGCGCTCGCCCGCCGCTCGGGCGCCTCCGAGGCGACGGTCGGCGCCGCGCTGTCCTTCGAGAGCACCCTGGACGAACTGTCGTTCGTCCTCGGCCCGGCGCTCGTCGGCCTGGCCGCGGTACTCGCCCATCCGGCCTACGCGATGGCCGCGGCGGCGGCCCTGGTGGCCACCTGCGGCACCGCCTTCGCCCTCCACCCGACGTCCCACGCGACGACCCCCGCCGACGAGCACCCCGGCCGGCCGGCTGATCCGCCCGTGCAGGCGCGCGTGGAGGCCGTCCCGCCCGGCTCGCCCTCATCCGTCCCCGGTGTGACAGGCCCGCTCCGGACGCGTCCTCCCCGCCCCCCGATGCCTCCCGGCGTGCCCGGCCTGTTCGCCGCGCTGGCGCTTCAGGGCGCCGTGTTCGGGGCCTGTCAGGCGGGGATCACGGCGTTCACCGGGCGGCTCGGGCAGGCGGACCAGGCGGGGCTGGTGTACGCGGCCATGGGGGTGATGAGCGCGGTGGCGGGGCTCGCGATGGCCGCCGTGCCGGAGCGCGTCGGCGCCCGGACGCGCTGGCGGCTGGCGACCGGCGCCGCGCTCGCGCTGTCCCTGCCGCTGCTCGGCGCGAGGGGGCTGCCCGCCCTGTACGCCGTCGTCACCGTCCTGGGCGTCGCCTACGCCCCGCACCTGATCACCGTCTTCGGCCTCCTGGAGCGCGCGGTCGCGCCGTCCCGGCTGGCCGAGACGATGGGCGTGGCCACCAGCGCCCTGGTCGGCGGCCAGGCCCTGGCGGTCGCCGTCACCGGACGCCTCGCGGAGACCCACGGCCCCGCGGCGGCCTTCGCGGTGGCGAGCGCGGCGGCCGGGCTCACCTTCGTCCTCGCCCTGACGGTGCGCCCGGCCACGTACGCGGGCGACCCCGGGAACGCGCTCCCCGCGCGCGTGCCGGACACCCCGCCGGCCGCCCGTGACCGGCGCCGCGACTGACGCGCTCCCCGCGCGCGTGGCGGACACGCGGCCCCGCCAAGGGGCCGCGCCCTACTCCGCGGGCCGTTGCAGCACCGTCAGGCTGCGGTCCGGCAGGGTGAGGCGGTCGCCGGCCGCGACCTTCTCGCCCGTTCCCGGCTCCACCCCGTCCGGGCGGGCCGTGTCCACCACCACCTGCCACTGCCGGCCGTGGTCGACCGGCACCACGAAGTCCAGCGGCTCGGGAGAGGCGTTGAACATCAGCAGGAAGGAGTCGTCGGTGACGCGCTCCCCGCGCGGGCCGGGCTCGGAGATGGCGTTGCCGTTGAGGAACACCGTCAGCGCGGAGGCCTGCGCCGAGTCCCAGTCCCGCTGGGTCATCTCGCCGCCCTCGGGAGTGAACCAGGCGATGTCGGACAGCTCGTCGTGGGTGCCCTCCACCGGACGGCCGTGGAAGAAGCGGCGCCGCCGCAGGACGGGGTGGTCCCGGCGCAGCCACACCATCGCGCGCGTGAACTCCAGCAGTTCCCCGTCCTCCGCCGGCCAGTCGATCCACGACAGCTCGTTGTCCTGGCAGTAGGCGTTGTTGTTGCCGCGCTGGGTGCGCGCGAACTCGTCGCCGTGGCTGATCATCGGCACGCCCTGGGACAGCATCAGCGTGGCGATGAAGTTCCGCATCTGCCGGGCGCGCAGCCGCAGCACCCCGGGGTCGTCGGTGTCTCCCTCCACCCCGCAGTTCCAGGACCGGTTGTGGCTCTCGCCGTCCCGGTTGTCCTCCCCGTTGGCCTCGTTGTGCTTGTCGTTGTACGCCACCAGGTCGTGCAGGGTGAAACCGTCGTGGCAGGTGACGAAGTTGATGGAGGCCAGCGGGCGGCGGCCGTCGTGCTGATAGAGGTCGGAGGAGCCGGTCAGCCGGGAGGCGAACTCGGCCAGCGCGCGCGGCTCGCCCCGCCACAGGTCCCGGACGGTGTCCCGGTACTTGCCGTTCCACTCGGTCCACAGCGGCGGGAAGTTGCCCACCTGGTAGCCGCCCTCGCCCACGTCCCACGGCTCGGCGATCAGCTTCACCTGGGAGACCACCGGGTCCTGCTGCACCAGGTCGAAGAACGACGACAGCCGGTCCACCTCGTGGAACTGCCGGGCGAGGGTGGCGGCGAGGTCGAAGCGGAAGCCGTCGACGTGCATCTCGGTGACCCAGTACCGCAGCGAGTCCATGATCAGCTGGAGCACGTGCGGGGACCGCATCAGCAGCGAGTTCCCGGTGCCCGTGGTGTCCATGTAGTAGCGCGGATCGTCGGTGAGCCGGTAGTACGAGGGGTTGTCGATGCCCTTGAAGGACAGCGTCGGGCCCAGATGGTTGCCCTCGGCGGTGTGGTTGTAGACCACATCCAGGATGACCTCGATCCCGGCCTCGTGCAGCGCCCGGACCGCCGACTTGAACTCCAGCACCTGCTGGCCGCGGTCGCCCCAGGAGGCGTACGCGTTGTGCGGGGCGAAGAAACCGATGGTGTTGTAGCCCCAGTAGTTGTTCAGGCCCATGTCGACCAGCCGGTGGTCGTTGACGAACTGGTGGACGGGCATCAGTTCGAGCGCCGTCACCCCGAGCTTGGTCAGGTGCTCGATGACCGCCGGGTGGGCGAGGCCCGCGTAGGTGCCGCGCAGCTCCTCGGGCAGCTCCGGGTGACGCATGGTCAGGCCCTTGACATGGGCCTCGTAGATCACCGTGTGGTGGTACTCGGTGCGCGGCGGGCGGTCGTCGCCCCAGTCGAAGTACGGGTTGATCACCACCGACGTCATGGTGTGCGGCGCCGAGTCCAGGTCGTTGCGCCGCTCCGGCGCGCCGAAGTGGTAGCCGTACACCTCCTCGCCCCACCGGACCGACCCGCTGACCGCCTTCGCGTACGGGTCGAGCAGCAGCTTCGCCGAGTTGCAGCGCAGCCCGCGCCCGGGGTCGTACGGGCCGTGCACCCGGAACCCGTACCGCTGCCCCGGCATCACGCCGGGCAGGTACACGTGCCGCACGAACGCGTCGCTCTCGCGCAGTTCCACCGCCGTCTCCGAGCCGTCGTCGTGCAACAGACACAGCTCTACTCGGTCCGCGGCCTCCGTGAAGACCGCGAAGTTGGTTCCGGCGCCGTCGTAGGTGGCGCCGAGCGGATACGCCTGTCCAGGCCAGACCTGCATGGATACGACTCTCCCAGGTGTGCCGTCCGCCAGGGGCCGCGTCGCCCCGAGTGTTGTCCGAAAGTGAGGCAACCTCCCGTGGCCCGTCCGGCCTCTTGTGAGGTGACCAGTGCGTGTGGCGGTTCTGGTACCCGCCATACGCCGAACCAGCGGGGCAGAAACGTACTCCCGGGTGTCAAGGGGGAGTAGGGGGAAGATGTGCGCGAGAAAGTGCACCGCCATCTGGGCAAAGTACTGACCGGTGCGGCCCTGGCGGCGGCGGGGACCGCCGCCCTGGTCGCGGTCACCCTGCCGGGCACGGCGGGCGCCGACGAGTCCCGAGGGGCCGGCGGCGGTACGCGGGCCGGGTGGCAGGCCGGGCAGGGCCCGGACGCGGCGCCGCCCGGCGTCGTGGAGCGGGCGCCCGCCGAGGCGGAGCGGGGCACGGGCCGCGATCCGCTCACCGACGACGAGATCGGCCGGGTGGAGAAGGCCGCGCTGGCCGGGCGGCTGTCCGCCCTGGGCGAGGACGCCGCCGGGGAACGCGGACCGCAGCGGCTGAGCGTCGACCTCGCCGAGCCCGAGGCCGGCGAGACGGACGACCCGGACGCACCGCGCCGGGCCGACGTGGCCTTCTACGACTACAGCAACGACACGCTCGTCACCAAGACCGTCGATCTGCGCACCGGGAAGGTCGAGCGGACGGACACCCAGCGCGGCGTGCAGCCGCCACCGAGCCGCGCCGAGAGCGCGGAGGCGGCCCGCCTGCTGATAGCGAGCCCGCTCGGCGCGGGCCTCAAGGCGGACTACAAGGACGCCACCGGCAAGGACCTCACCTCCCCGGACCAGCTGGAACTGAGCGGCGGCATCTACCGGGCCGCGCCCGGCGCCCAGCCCGCCGTCCTCGACGCCTGCGGGACGCACCGGTGCGTACGGCTGTTCTCCAAGGTCAGGAACGGGCCATGGATCGACACCAGGGACCTGGTGATCGACCTGAGCGCCCGCACGACCGCGGCCCTCGACCGCGGCTGAGCGCCCGCACGACCGCCGCCCTCGACCGCGGCTGACCGCCCTCCCGTCCATGACCTCGGCAAGGAGTCGTCCCGTCATGCCCGAACAGCACCCGCCCGGCGGCGCCCGGCCGCGCGCCCTTCGCCGCGCCGCCCGCAAGACCGCGGCCGTCGGCGTGTCCCTGGCCGCGCTGGCCGCCGCCGCGACGGCCGGCGTCGGTCCCGCCGCGGCCCGGCCGCGCACCGCCCCCGCCGCGGCCCCCGGCTGCGGCGCCGCCGCCACGATCGAACAGAAGCTCACCACCGGCACGACCTGGCGGATGTGCTGGCACTACGACAGCAAGGCCGGCCTCGTCCTGGAGAACGTCTCCTACCAGCCCAAGGGCGAGACCAAGCCGATCAAGGTCCTCAACAGCGCCAGACTCGCCCAGGTCCACGTCCCCTACGACGACGGAAAGCACGAGTACTACGACCTGACGGGCCAGGGCTTCGCCCAGGAACTGATGACGCTGTCGCCGAGCGAGTGTCCCGGCGGCACCATCAAGACCGTCAAGGTCCCGGACGGCGACCCGAGGAACCCGAACGTCAAGGGCCTGTGCACGACCACCCGTTCGCGTGGTCACGCCTACCGGATGCACGACGTCGTCCAGTCGGACAAGACCTACCAGCAGCAGGGCAAGGACCTGCTGGTGTACACGGTCAACCAGGTCGGCTGGTACGAGTACATCACCGAGTGGCGCTTCCAGGACGACGGCACGGTCGCCATGAACGTCGGTGCCACCGGCAGCCTCTCCTGGGAGGACTACAACGCCCAGGACGGGCGCGGCTGGCCCATCGGCAAGAACGCCAGGGACTACGCCACCAGCCACAGCCACAACGTCTTCTGGCGGCTCGACTTCGGCCTCGACGGCTCCTCCGGGACGAAGGTCGAGCAGTACGACTCCACCGTCAGCGCGCCCTCCGGGCGGCAGGAGGGACCGACCGCCAGGACCACCCGCACCAAGCCGGCCAAGGAGTTCGCGGGCGACTACAAGACCTACCGCTGGTGGCGGATGGTCAGCGCGACCGGCAAGAACAAGGACGGGCACGCCCGTTCGTACGAACTGGTCCCCGGGCCCACCACCAAGTACCCGGGCCGTCCCTTCACCAAGCACGATCTGTACGTCACCCAGTACGACAAGTGCGAGCTGTTCGCCAGCGACAACCCCAGGTGCGCGAGCGGGCACCCGAAGTCCGTCGACAAGTGGGTGAACGGCCAGACCCTCACCCACCCCGTGGTCTGGGTGAACGTCGGCTTCCACCACATAGCCCGGGACGAGGACCAGCAGCCCATGCCCGTGCACTGGCAGGGCTTCTCCCTCGCACCCCGGGACGTCACCGCTATGAATCCGCTCACTCCCAAGGAGCTGGCATGGCAGAACGGTCACTGGGAATGGCGTAGTTGAGCCGAGCGGCCGGGAAACCGACCTGTCCATCCGGCTGCACCGCCGACCGCTCCCGGAGTAGGCTTCCTTGATCGTTGAGATGGGAAGCCCCGGGAGCGGAAGGCGGTGCACGGGTGGGCTCGGGAGGGCTGGAGCTGCCTCCTGGTGACGAGGGTCACGAGGGGAACTCCGCAGACGTCCCGCCCGGCGCGGTGTCCCTGGCCCGGCCGATGGACGCGGGGTCCATCGGCCCGGAGCTGGACTGGGACGCCGACGCCTGGCGCGAGGTGCGCACCCGCGCCCAGCGGGCCGGCCGGGCCTACATCTGGCTGAACCTCGTCGAACAGCGGCTGCGCGCGGTCGTGGCCGCCGTGCTGCGGCCCGTCTACGAACCCGTCCACGGCGACGAGTGGGTGGTGGCCGCGGCCGGCCCGGCCGGACAGGAGTGGGTGCAGCGGGCGGTCGCCGTCCGCGAGGTCAGCCGCCGCAAGGGCTACCTGCTCGACCCGGCCGACGACAACGTCCTCAGCTTCCTCACCCTGCCGCAGCTGCGCGAGCTGGTGGTGCAGCACTGGCCGTGCTTCGAGCCGTACTTCGACGAGCGCCGGGACCTCGAACTCGCCCTGGACGAGCTGGAGGTGACCCGCAATGTCGTCTCCCGCAACCGGGCCCTGTCCGAGGCGGTGCTCGGCCAGGCCGAGCGGGCCTCGGCCCGGCTGCTGGAGATGCTCGGCGCGGGCGGGGACGTGCCCTCGGCGCGCCGGCTGCCCGTGGACGCGGTCGAGGACCTGGTCGGCGACCGGTACGCGGACGTCGTCGCGGTCCATTCCGACCGGGTGCGGCTGCTGCGCCAGTTCCCGGCCGAGGACATCTTCGGCGGCGCCCGCCGGCTCGACGCCATCGGCATCGGCCTCAACCTGCTGGTGCAGAACTTCTCCGGGCGCCGCCTGCTCCGGCTCGCCGAGTCCGGCTGCCGGGTGCGGCTGCTCTTCCTCAACCCGGCCTCCAGCTCGGTCAAGCGCCGCGAGCGCGAACTGGGGATGAAACGGGGCGAACTGAGCCGCTCGGTGGAGATGAACATCCTGCACATGCGCCGGGTGCGGTCCCGGCTGCGCGACCCGGGCGCCTTCGAGATCCAGGTGTACGACGAGACGCCCCGCTTCACCGCCTACCTGGTGGACGGTGACGGGGCGGACGGGGTCGCGGTGGTGCAGTCCTATCTGCGCGGGGCGCGCGGGATGGAGTCGCCGGTCCTGGTGCTGCGCAACGGCAGCCGGCTGGTCACGCCCGACGATGCCGGAGAATCCGGTCTTTTCCCGACATACCGCGAGGAATTCGAGCTGGCTTGGGCGGATTCGCGCCCGGTGTCCTGACCCACCGGCACCGGGCGGTACGAGGCCGCCGGTGCATTGTCAGTGCCGCGTGCGATGGTGGAGGCACTGGGGGAAAGCACCACCGAGAAGGGGGGCCGCCCATGGGCTGGCACCAAGAGCTGCTGATCGGCTTCGACCTGGAGACGACCGGGACCGATCCGCGTCAGGCGCGCATCGTCACCGGTGCCGTGATCGAGGTCCGGGCCGGTGAGCCCCTGGGCCGCCGGGAGTGGCTGGCCGATCCGGGCGTGGAGATCCCGGCCGACGCGGTCGCGGTCCACGGCATCAGCACCGCCCGCGCGGCGGCCGAGGGCCGCCCGGCCGACCAGGTGGCCGACGCCATCGCGGACGTCCTGGTGTCCTACTGGAAGACGGGCGTCCCGGTCGTCGCGTACAACGCGGCCTTCGACCTCACCCTGCTCTCCGCCGAACTGCGCCGGTACGGCCTGCCGTCCCTGACCGACCGGCTCGGCGCCGCCCCCGCCCCGGTCGTCGACCCGTACACCATCGACCGCTGGGCCGACCGCTACCGCCGCGGCAAACGGAACCTGGAGGCGGTCTGCGCCGAGTACGGCATAGTCCTGGGCGCGGCCCACGACGCGACCGCCGACGCCCTCGCCGCCGCGCGGCTCGCCTCCGCGATAGCCGAGCGCCACCCGAAGATCGCGGCCCTCGGCCCCGCCGAACTGCACCGCCGTCAGATCCAGTGGTACGCGCAATGGGCGGCGGACTTCCAGGCCTTCCTGCGGCGCAAGGGCGAGACGGACGCGGTGGTCGACGGCGCGTGGCCGCTCCGGGAGCTGTCCGAGAGCCGGCCCGCGTAGCGTTCTCATCCGCCGGTGCGGGGTGGTGTCCCGTGCTGCTCCAGGGCGAGACGCACGGTCAGAACGGATACCACCGCACCGTCTCGTCCCCGTCCCGCAGGGACGCCACCCGGCGCCGGAACTCGGCCAGGGCCTTCGGGTTGGACGGGGCGTGCTGGGCCACCCACGCGCAGCTGGCCGTCTCCCGGGCGCCGCGCAGCACCCCGCAGCCGTCCCACTCGCGCACGTCCCAGCCGTAGGCCGTGGTGAAGGAGTCGTACGCCTCGGCCGGCAGCCCGTAGCGGTCGCGGGAGAGGGCCATGACCACCAGGTCGTGCTCGCGCAGGTCCGCGGAGAAGGTCTCCAGGTCGACCAGCACCGGCCCGTCCGGCCCGACGTGCACGTTGCGGGGCAGCGCGTCGCCGTGGATCGGCCCCGGTGGCAGCTGGGGCGTCAGCGCCGCCGCCCGCGCCGCGAAGCCGTCGCGGCGCGCCCGGAGATAGGCCGCGTCCTCCGGGTCGATCGCGTCACCCGCGAGCCGCAGCCAGCGCTCCACACCGCCCAGCAGATCGCGGGGCGGCAGGGCGAACGAGGGAGCGGGGAGGGCGTGCACGATGCGCAGCAGCGCGGCCAGGTCCCGCGGCTCGGCGGGCCGTACGGCATCCGGCAGCCGGTGCCACACCGTCACCGGGTGGCCGTCCACCAGCAGCGGCTTCGCCTCGGCCGACCGCACCGCCGGCACGCCCGCCTCGGCCAGCCAGGCGGCGACGGCCAGTTCGCGCTCGGCCCGGGGCAGCAGCTCGGCGTCCCGGCCCACCTTGACCACCAGGCCGCCGGCGGCGAACACCGCGTTCTCGCCGAGGGTCACCAGCCGGGCGTCCCGGGCCGGCCCCGGGAGCACCCCCGTCGCGGCCAGTACGTCCCGCGCCCGTGCCTCGTCCATCGTCCCGCCTCCGTGCCGTCTTCCCGTGCCGTGTCCGTCCGCTGTCCGGCCAGTCTCGCATCCGTACAGGTCGGCGGCGGTGCGCGGGCCCTTGACGGGGTACCGGGCCTTCACGACCATGAACACGCCAACCGGAGCAGGCAAAGGGGCTGATTCCGTGACAGAGGTGGCCGAAGCGCGGACACCGGCGGCGGGGACACGCCCCGGCACCGGACTGCGGACCTCCGACCGCGGTGCCTGGTTCCTGGTCCTGCCCGCCCTCATCCCGATCCTGCTGCTCAGCGCCGGCCCGCTGCTCTACGGCGTCCTGCTGGCCTTCACCGACGCCCAGTCCGGCCGGACGGCCACCACCCGCTGGATCGGCGCCCTCAACTTCCGGGACCTGCTGCACGACACCCTGTTCTGGGAGTCGTTCCGCATCGGCCTGGTCTGGGCGGCGGGCGTGACCGTGCCCCAGTTCCTGCTGGCGCTCGGCCTGGCCCTGCTGCTGAACCAGGACTTACGGCTGCGCGGCCTGGCCCGCGCCCTCGCGATCGTGCCCTGGGCGATGCCCGAGGTCGTCGTCGGCATCATGTGGCGGCTCGTCTACGACCCGGACGCGGGCGTCCTCAACGAAACCCTGCGCGACCTCGGCCTCGGAAGCGGCCGGGCCTGGCTGAGCGGCCTGGCCACCGCGCTGCCCGCGGTGATCGTCGTCGGCGTCTGGGCGGGCCTGCCGCAGACCACGGTCGCCCTGCTCGCCGGACTGCAGAACGTCCCCCGCGAACTCCACGAGGCGGCGGCGGTCGACGGCGCGGGCGCCTGGCGCCGGTTCCGCACGGTCACCTGGCCCGCGCTCAGACCCGTGGCCCTCGCCATCACCGCGCTGAACCTGATCTGGAACCTCAACTCCTTCGGACTGGTCTACGTCCTCACCGGCGGCGGCCCCGGCGGCAAGACCCGGCTGCCCATGCTCTTCGCCTACGAAGAGGCCTTCCGCTACGGCCAGTTCGGCTACGCGGCGGCCATGGGCTGTGTGCTCGTCGCCGTGGTCTCCGTCCTGCTCGCCGTGTTCCTGGCCGGCCGGCTGCGCGGCGGTGAGGACGCGTGAGGGCCGCGCGCACCCCGAGGACCCGCCGCGCCGCCCGCGCCGGCCAGTACACGGCACTGCTCGCCTACCTGCTGTTTTTGGCCTTCCCGCTGCTGTGGCTGCTGTCCACCGCGCTGAAGTCCCCGCGCGAGCTGGGCAGCCCGCACCCCGCCTGGATCCCGCGCCACCCCACCCTGGCCAACGTCCGGCAGGCCTTCGCCGAGCAGCCGCTGGCGCACGCCGCCCTGAACTCCCTGCTGGTGGCGCTCGCCACCGCCGTCGTCACGGTGCTGATCGCCACCCCGCTGGCCTACGTCATGGCCCGGCACCGCACCCGGGCGGCCCGGGCGGCCACCGGCTGGGTGGTGGTCAGCCAGGCGTTCCCCTTCGTCCTGCTGATCATCCCGCTGTTCCTGGTGCTGAAGCGGCTGCGGCTCATCGACTCCCCGACCGGACTGGTGCTGGTGTACGTGGTGTGGTCGCTGCCGTTCGCGCTGTGGATGCTCGCCGGCCACGTCCGCGCGGTCCCCGCCGAACTGGAGGAGGCGGCGGCCGTCGACGGGGCCGGACGGCTGAGAACGCTGGCGTCGGTGACGGCGCCGCTGCTCGCGCCCGGCATCGCGGCGACGGCCCTGTTCGCGTTCGTCACCGCGTGGAACGAGTTCTTCTTCGCGCTGGTGCTGCTCAAGAGCCCCCGCCGGCAGACGCTCCCGGTCGTGCTCACCCACTTCATCGGCGCGGAGGGCGTGGCCGACCTCGGTCCGCTGGCCGCCGCCGCGTTCCTGGCCACCCTGCCCTCCCTGGCCTTCTTCGCCCTGGTCCAGCGGCGGATCACCAGCGGCCTGCTCACCGGGGCGGTGAAGAGCTGATGCGGACCCGGATCACCCTGGCGCTCGCCGTGCTCCTGCTCCTCCTCGCGGGCTGCTCCCCGGGCGGCCCCGCCGACGGCGGCCCCGTCACCCTGCGCTTCCAGTCCCTGGCCTGGCAGCCGGACTCCGTCGCCGCCACCAAGGAGCTGGTGCGGGAGTGGAACGCCACCCACCCGGACGTCAAGGTCGAGTACGTCCAGGGCAGTTGGGACAGCGTGCACGACCAGCTGCTCACCTCCTTCGAGGGCGGCGAGGCCCCGGACGTCATCCACGACGCCTCCGACGACCTCGCCGACTTCGCCTACGGCGGCTACCTCGCCGACCTGTCCGGCCTGCTGCCCGCCCGGCTCGCCTCCGACATCCCGCGCGGCAGCTGGGAGACGGCCACCTTCGGGCGCGGTGTCTACGGCGTGCCGTTCCTCCAGGAACCCCGGGTGCTGATCGCCGACGCCGACCGGCTGCGCGCGGCGAAGGTGCGCATACCGACCCCCGGACACCCCTGGAGCTGGCCGGAGTTCCGGCAGGTCGCCAGGAAGCTCAGCGGGCCCGGACGGTACGGCGTGGCCTGGCCGCTGAAGGAGCCCGTGTCCGCCACGCTCAACCTGTCCCTGTCGGCGGGCGGCCGGCTCTTCCACCGGGGCGCGGACGGCAAGGTCACCGTGCGGTTCGAGGCCGGCGACGAGGTCGTGGCGCGCACCATCCACGACCAGGTCGCCGTCGACCGCAGCGCCCCCGCCTCGACGCTCGGCAGCGGCGGCGCCGACACCCTGCCCGGCCTCTTCGGCGGCCGGTACGCGATGGTTCCGCTGGGCTTCTCCTACCGCCAGCAGATCGTGCGGCAGGCTCCCGAGGGCTTCCACTGGCAGGTGCTGCCCGCCCCGGCCGGCGCCGACGGGCTCACCCAGGGCGTCAGCCCGCAGACGCTGTCCGTCTCCGCCGACTGCCCGCACCAGAAGGAGGCCGTCGCCTTCATCGACTTCCTGCTGCGGCCCCGGAACATGGTGCGCCTCGCCCTCGGCGACTGGATGCTGCCCACCGGCACCCAGGCCCTGAAGGACCCGGCCCTGCGCACCGCCCGGCACGGCTGGGCCACCGGCACCGCCCTCGCGGCCCGGCTCCGCCCCGCGCCCGCCCAGTCCGTGCGCGGCTACCCGGAATGGAAGGACAAGGTCGCCACCCCCGCCTACCAGGAGTACTACAGCGGCGCGAGCACCCTGGCCGAGCTGCGCCACCGCCTGGAGCGGGACGGCAACCTCGTACTGGCCCGCTATCAGCGCTGACCCGCCTCCCGGCGTGCCCGGCGCACGGAAAAAGAATTAGACGAGACGTATCGTCTCGCATACGGTCGACGTCATGACCGCTCCTACCGCCCCCGCCCACATCGCCATGTTCTCCATCGCCGCCCACGGCCATGTGAACCCCAGCCTGGAGGTGATCCGTGAACTCGTCGCCCGCGGCCACCGGGTCACGTACGCCATTCCGCCGGTCTTCGCCGACAAGGTGGCCGCCACCGGCGCCCGGCCCGTCCCGTACCGCTCCACCCTGCCCGGCCCCGACGCCGACCCGGAGGCATGGGGGAGCACCCTGCTGGACAACGTCGAGCCGTTCCTGAACGACGCCATCCAGGCGCTCCCGCAGCTCGCCGAGGCCTACGCCGGCGACACCCCCGATCTCGTGCTGCACGACATCGCCTCCTACCCGGCCCGCGTCCTCGCCCGCCGCTGGGGCGTCCCGGCGATCTCCCTCTCCCCGAACCTCGTCGCCTGGAAGGGCTACGAGGAGGAGGTCGCCGAGCCGATGTGGCGCGAGCCCCGGCAGACCGAGCGCGGACAGGCCTACTACGCCCGGTTCGAGGCATGGCTGACGGAGAACGGGATCACCGAGCACCCGGATTCGTTCGCCGGGCATCCGCCGCGCTCCCTGGTGCTCATCCCGAAGGCGCTCCAGCCGAACGCCGACCGGGTGGACGAAAGCGTGTACACCTTCGTCGGCGCCTGCCAGGGAGACCGCGCCGAGGAAGGCGGCTGGCAGCGGCCCGCCGGCGCGGAGAAGGTCGTGCTGGTGTCGCTCGGCTCGGCCTTCACCAAGCAGCCCGCCTTCTACCGGGAGTGCGTGCGCGCCTTCGGGAACCTGCCCGGCTGGCACCTCGTCCTCCAGATCGGCCGGCAGGTGACCCGCGCCGAACTGGGCGAGCTGCCGGACAACGTGGAGGTGCACGACTGGGTGCCGCAGCTCGCGGTCCTGCGCCAGGCCGACCTGTTCGTCACCCACGCCGGCGCCGGCGGCAGCCAGGAGGGGCTGGCCACCGCGACGCCCATGATCGCCGTACCGCAGGCCGTCGACCAGTTCGGCAACGCCGACATGCTCCAGGGGCTCGGCGTCGCCCGGAAGCTGGCGACCGAGGAGGCCACCGCCGACCGGCTCCGCGAGACCGCCCTCGCCCTGGTGGACGATCCCGAGGTCGCGCGCCGGCTGGAGCGGATCCAGGCGGAGATGGACCAGGAGGGCGGCACCCGGCGGGCGGCCGACCTCATCGAGGCCGAACTGCCCGGGCACCGCGAGCGGTAGACCCGACGAGCGGTAGACCCGACGAGCGGACGGGCGGCCGGCCGGCTCGGGCGGTCGCCCGATCGACCGGCCCGTGTCCGTTCCGACCAGCAGAGATCCGCTTTGTGATAACGGAACCTTGTTGAACAAGTCACAGCTGCGTGAAGCGCTTGATCCGGCCCCGCCGATCGGCCAGAGTTTCGCGCAGCCCGCCCCCGCGCGGGCACGGCCGTCGTGCCCGCCCCCACGGGGCACGACGGCCGTACACGTGTGCCCGCCCTCGGCAAGACGCACCGCCCGTCGGTCAGTTGGCTGAAAAACTTCCCTCCGCACGCCTTCCAGTGACACCAGGGCCACGGCCGACGCAGAACCAGACGCCGCCGCGGTCCGACGTCACAGGGGAACGCCGGACCGCGGCCGCCGATACCACACACCCACCCCCCGTTGGTCCCGCTCACCGAAGCGCGCGACAAACCCGTCAGGCTGTTCCTAGGGTGAAGCCCACGGACGGCCGGAAGGGGCGGAATCAGGGTGAGGGGCAGACCATGACCGGCGTCGCCACGCCACCGCCAGGGCGCCCTGACCCGGCGCCCGGACACCCGCACGCGCCCTCCCGCACCGGCGCGGGCGGGGACGGCCGGGGGAGGGTCAACGGACACCGCTCACCCGGACGGGTGGCGCTTTCCGGCCCTCGCGGATTCATGGCCTCATCCGAGGTGGACGGCGTCCGCCGCCGGAATCCGTGGTCCAGGCCGCACCGCACCGACGAGATCAGGCCAACGTTCACGCCGTCGGGCGGCCTCGGCGCCGTTCCTCCGACACGGCCCTACGGCCGGCGGCACGCACCCACGACATCGGCGACGTCTGCGGCCCCGGCCGCCCGACGGCTCCTCCGGCCCGCGAGCGAGGACAGGACATGAGCACATACAACTTCGGAAACGTCAACGGACCGGCCCGCTTCGGCGACCGCACCACCCCGGACCTGGAAACCCTGATGGAGGCCGCCGACCGGCTCACCGAGGCGCTGCGCGCCGAGTACCCCGGGCTGGTGAGCAGCGGCGAGACCATCCAGGAGCAACTGGCGCAGTCCGCCGAGGACGGCCTGCCGCCCAACCGGGGCCGGATCCGCTCCGCACTGGAGACCATCGCCATCGCGGCCTCGGCCGGCACCGCCAGCCTCGACTACACCCGGCACCTCCTGCACGCCCTCGACCTCTGACCGCCCACGGCCTGCGGACCCACGAGGCCGGCCGGTGTCAGGCCGTGGCGACCGGCCCGGGCGTCACGCCCCGAGTGCCGTCAGCGCCGGCCGCCGCGCCTGGTCGAAGCGCTCCAGCAGGACGCGGGCGACCTCCGGTGCCGCGCCCAGCACCTCGGCGCACACGTCGGCCTCCGCCGCGCCGCGCGCGATGCGGTCCGGCAGGAAACCGGGGGCCAGCACATACGGTGCCACGGCGACCCGCTCGCAGCCGAGCCGGCGCAGCTCCCGCACCGCGTCCTCGGTACGGGGAAGGGATGCGGAGGCGAACGCAGGCCGCACGGCGCACCAACCGGTGTGCCGCCACTCCCGCGCGATATCAGCGATCACTGCGATCGCCTCCGGGTCGGAGGACCCCGCCGAGGCCAGCACGACCCCGGTCGAGGACTTGTCGGCGGGCGCCAGCCCCGCCTCGTACAGCCGCCGTTCCAGCGCGGACAGCAGCAGCGGCGACGGGCCGAGCACCTCCGCCTGCCGGATCCGCAGCCGTGCCGGGGCGTCCCGCAGCACGGCCGGGATGTCGGCCTTGGCGTGGAACGCCCGGGTCAGCAGCAGCGGCAGGGCGACCACGTCCCGGACGCCCTGAGCCGCCAGCGACTCCAGCACCCCGTGCACCGACGGGACGTTGAAGTCCAGGAACCCGGTCTCCACGCGCAGCCCGGGCCGCAGCGACCGCACCCGCTCCACGAGGGCGTGCACGGTCGCCGCGTGCCGCGGGTCACGGCTGCCGTGGGCGACGACGAGGAGAACCGGCCTGGTGCGCATGGGACGTCAGCTCTTCACCAGCAGGCCGCGGCTGCGCAGCACCCACCGCTCCAGCGGACTGAAGATCAGCAGGTCGATGGCGATGCCGACGAACAGGATCAGCAGGATCGCCTCGAACACCATCGCCATGTCGCTGGCGGTGCGGCCGTTCTCCAGCAACTGGCCGAGGCCCACGCCGAGGTCGGGGAACTGGGCGATGATCTCCGCGGCCATCAGCGAACGCCAGGAGAACGCCCAGCCCTGCTTCAGACCCGCCACATAACCGGGCAGCGAGGCCGGCAGAGTGACGTACCAGACGCCCTTGGCACCCGTGGCGCCCATGGTGCGGCCCGCGCGCAGGAACAGCGGCGGCACCTGGTCGACGCCGGACACCAGGCCGTTGGCGATGGACGGCACGGCGCCGAGCAGGATCACCGCGTACATCATCGAGTTGTTCAGGCCCAGCCAGATCACCGCCGGCGGCACCCACGCCACCGACGGCAGCGACTGGAGCCCGGACAGGATCGGGCCGATGGCCGCGCGCACGAACTTCACCCGGGCCACCAGCAGACCCAGCGGAGTGCCGATGACCAGCGCGAACGCGAAGCCCAGCAGACCGCGCGAGACACTGGTCCAGATGTAGCCGAGCAGCTCGCCCCGCAGCCAGGCGTCCCGGAACGCGCTGCCCACCGCGCCCGGCGAGGGCAGCTTCGACGGGTCGTCCACGACCGGGTACAGGATGTACCAGACCACCAGGACCACCGCGATGGCGGCGACCGGCGGCAGGACCTTGTCGACGAGGGTCTCGCGCAGCGGGGGGCGGCCGGTGGTGGTGGTCTCCAGCGCGTCCAGGCCGGCCTCGACGCTCCCGGCGTCCTGGACCGGTGTCGTCTCAGTGCTGGCCATGGCGGCGGATCTCCCCACGCAGTACGTCGGTTATCTCAAGGGACAGTTCGGCCACGGGCGCGTCCTCGATGCGGCGCGGCTGCGGCAGGTCCACGCGCCACTCGCGCGCGATCCGGCCCGGGCGGGAGGACAGCAGGACCACCCGCTGCGCGAGCCGCACCGCCTCGCGCACGTTGTGGGTGACGAACAGGACGGACAGCCCGGTCTCCGCCCAGATACGGGTCAGCTCGTCGTGCAGCACGTCCCGGGTGATGGCGTCGAGCGCGGCGAACGGCTCGTCCATCAGCAGCATGTTGCTCTCCTGCGCCAGCGCGCGGGCCATCGCCACCCGCTGGCGCATGCCGCCGGACAGCTCGTGCACCCGCTTGCCGTGGGCGCCCTTCAGCCGCACCAGTTCGAGCAGTTCCTCGGCCTTGCCGCGCCGCTCGGGCTTGGGAACGCCCCGCAGCTTGAGGGCGAGTTCGATGTTCTTGCCCGCGGTCAGCCACGGGAACAGGGCGTGTTCCTGGAACATCAGGGCGGGGCGGCCGTCCGTGGTGATGGAGCCGGCACTCGGCCGGTCCAGACCCGCCACCAGGTTCAGCAGCGTGGACTTGCCGCAGCCCGAGGCCCCCAGGAGGGTGACGAACTCACCCGGCGCCACATCGATGCTGATGTCGTCCAGGACGAGCTGCTGCCCGCCCGGGGTCGCGAAGGACTTCGAGACGTGCTCAAGACGTGCCGCGAACTCGACGGACTCGTCGGCCTTGGCGAGGGTCGTGGCCATGGTCGTCACCTCCTGGGGACGCGTCGGTCGGGGCGTCAGCTGGTGCCGAGGCCGGCGGCGTCGACCGCGGGACGGCCCTCGGCCTTGAGGACCTTGTTGAGCAGCGTCAGATCGTAGATTCCCTTCAGGTCCGGCTTCTCCAGCAGGCCGGCCTTGACCGCGTGCTCGGCCTCGGTGTCGAGGGTGGCGGCCAGCGGGTCGTCGGTGAACTGGATGGACTTCCAGGCCGGGTCGAGGACCTCCGCCGGGAGCGCCTTGCCGGCGTCCGTCTCCAGCCGCTTGTTCGCGGCGGCCTTCGCCTCGTCCGGGTGGGCGTTGATCCACTTGTTGGTCTCGACCGCCGCCTTCAGGACGGCCTCGACCGCCTTCGGGTGGTCCTTCAGAAAGCCCTGCCGCACGATGATGTTCGTGATCACGAACTTCTTCTCCGGCCAGAGCGTCGACTCGTCCAGGAGCACCTTGGCGCCCTCGGCGACCAGCTTCGACGCGGTCGGCTCCGGCACCCACGCGCCGTCGATCGAGCCGGACTTGTAGGCGCCCGGGGTGATCTTGTTGTCCGTGCGGACGACGGTGACATCGCCCTTGCCGCTCTGGGCGTCGACCTTCCAGCCCTGGTCGGCGGCCCAGTTGAGGAACGCCACGTCCTGCGTGTTGCCGAGCTGGGGGGTGGCGATCTTCTTGCCCTCGACGTCCTTCAGGGACTTGATCTTCGCCGGGTTGACGACCAGCTTCACCCCGCCGGAGGCCGAACCGCCGATGATCTTCAGGCTCTTGCCGTTGGACTTGGTGTAGCCGTTGATGGCGGGGGACGGGCCGATCCAGCCGATGTCGATGGAGCCGGCGTTGAGGGCCTCGATCTCGGACGGGCCGGCGTTGAAGATGGCGGGCTTGACCGTGGTGGCGCCCAGCTCCTTCTGGAAGAAGCCCTTCTGCACGCCGACCAGCGCGGTGGCGTGGGTCAGGTTGCCGAAGTAGCCGATCTTGACGGAGTCGAGCCCGTCGGTCTTCTCGGCGCCGGCGGCGATCTTGGCGGTGCCGTCGTCCTTGGCATCGGAGCCGTAGCCGCAGGCGGCCAGCGCGAGCAGGGGGAGAGCGGCGATGGCCGCGGTGCCGCGGCGCAGGAGCGATGAGCTGATGGCAGGCACGGGAGGCTTTCCTCTCGTTGGCCCGGCGGTCACGGACTCTTGTGTCGTGGCCGGGAGTTCGGCAAGGGTCTTCGTCGCTTCCGGGACGACGCCGGGTGGGGGGAGCGGGCGCGCGAGCGGTGCGCGTACGTCAGCGCACACATCGCGCCACTCCGCCCTGCCCGCTGCCGAGGGCGCCACTGCCGACGCGGCCGCCCTCCTTCGCGAACGTCGAGTAGACGTCGGGCGTCCTCATGTCAGAAGTCCCAGCCGTCGTCGGCCTCGTCCTTGACCGGCTCCGGAGCGGCGAACGACTCGCCGACCATACCCGCGGTCAGCGTGGTGCCGTCGGCGGGGTCGATCAGGATGAACGAGCCGGTGCGGCGCGAGTCGGCGTAGGAGTCGACCGGCAGCGGCTCGGCGGTACGGATCTTCACCCGGCCGATGTCGTTGGCGACGAGCCGGCCCGGGTGCGGGTGCAGGGACAGGTCGTCGAGCGTGAGCCGGGACGGGATGTCCTTCACGATCGCCTTGACCGTGCGGGTGCCGTGCTTGAGCAGCACCCGGTGGCCCACGGTCAGGGGCGCGTCGGCGACATGGCAGACGGTCGCCTCCACGTCCTGCGTGGTGGCCGGGGCGTCCTTCGTCGGCACGATCAGATCGCCGCGCGAGACGTCGATGTCGTCCTGGAGCAGCACCGTCACCGACTGCGTCGTCCAGGCCACGTCGACCGGCTCGCCCAGCAGGTCGATGCCGGCGATGCGGGTGGTCCGCCCGGACGGCAGCACCGTGACCTCCTCGCCGACCCGGAAGGTGCCGGCCGCATGGTGGCGCTCGGCTCCACCACGTTGTCCCCGGTCAGCGCCGAGATCGGTATCGCGGTGACCTCCGGGACGCCCAGCTCGGTCGCGTACGCCGTGAACTCCTCGGCGATCTGCGCGAAGACCCGCTCCTCGTACCCGACGAGGTCCATCTTGTTCACGGCCAGCACGACGTGCGGGACGCGCAGCAGGGCGGCGATGGCCGCGTGCCGGCGGGTCTGCTCGACCACGCCGTTGC
>NZ_JODT01000010.1 GCF_000720835.1 Streptomyces achromogenes subsp. achromogenes
GGGCAGGGCGGGTCGGGCCAGCGGTGGCCGCCGGGTGGGTGGGGTCGGTGAGGGCCGCCGGGCGGGTGGGGCCGGTGGGGATCGCCGGGTGGGTGGGGTCCGCCGGCGCGGACCACCGCCACCGTGCCGTCCGGGCCGGTCGAGGCGTACGCGCAGGCGTCGGCCGACGCGGTCCCGGCAGGCCAGCCCACCAGGGCCCAGGTCAGCGTCAGCAGGGCCAGCACCCGTGCGGTGGGTGCGCAGCGGGTCACTTGGGGTCCATGCACGACGCAGATCATGAGGTGCGGGGGACCGCATTACCCCACCGTGGCCGGAGATTGCTCCGAAAGAGGGAGATTGGCCGACTGGAGGTTTGACGGACGAAACAGCCGCATATGCGGTTCGCCCCGCCCGCCGGAGCCCGTACCGTGCCGGGGAAGGAATTCCCGGCCGTCGTTGAACACGGAGGCCCCCTCCCCCCGTACCCATGGCCGTGCGGCGGCGCGGCAGGCGCCGCGGTATCCAGGTGATGATGGGGAGTTTGACGATGAAGACCTCCTGGCGGACCGCCTCATTGGTGGCCACGGCCGCTACGGTGCTGGCGCTGACGACGGCGTGCGGTCAGGACAACAGCACCACTCCCGCGTCGGCGGCCCGGAACGCCGGGGCGACGGTCGCGGCGGGCGACGACGGGAACCCGGGCGGCGGCACCGCGATCGGCGCGGGCAACGGCAACGGCAACGGCAACGGCTACGGCGCCGACGGCGCCCAGGACGCCACGGCCCCGGTCACCCCCGCGGGCAAACTCACCGTGGCGAGCAACCCCGAACTCGGCAAGGTGCTGACCGACGGCTCCGGCCTCACCCTCTACCGCTTCGACAAGGACACCGCCGAGCCGCCGAAGTCCGCCTGCTCCGGCGACTGCGCCACCACCTGGCCACCGGTCCCCGCCGACGACGCCACCGCCGGCGCCGGCGTCGACCGGGCGCTGCTCGGCGAGGTCACCCGCGCCGACGGCTCCAAGCAGCTCACCATCGGCGGCTGGCCCGCGTACCGCTACGCCAAGGACGTCAACGCCGGTGACGTGAACGGCCAGGGCGTGGGCGGCACCTGGTTCGCGCTCGCCCCGACCGGCAAGAAGGCCAAGCTGTCCGGGATGCCCGGCCTGTCCGTCCGCAAGGACCCCAAGCTGGGCGAGATCGTCGTGGACCGCGCGGGCATGACCGTCTACCGCTTCATGAAGGACGAGGCCTGGCCCAAGTCCGTCTCGAACTGCGCCGGGGCCTGCCTGGAGAAGTGGCCGGCCGTCGCTCCGGTCGCCGCCGACGACACCGAGGGCGTGAAGAAGAAGGGCCTCATGCCCTTCACCCGTGCCGACGGGACCAGGCAGATGACCGTCAACTGCTGGCCCGTGTACACCTTCTCCGGGGACAAGGCCCCCGGCGACACCAACGGTCAGGGCGTGGGCGGCACTTGGTACGCCGTCTCGCCCGACGGCAAGCCGGTCGGCGCGCCGGGCGCATAGATCCCCTCCCCAGGGTCGATCACCCGCCCCGGCCCGGCGCGCGGCCGAAGATCCGCCCCCTCCGCACCGCGCGGAGTGGGCGGATCGTTGTGCGTGCCGGGAACCGTCAGGCCGTCGCGTCGTCACCCACCGGGGTCGTACGGGCACTTGCCGCAGGCAGTGACCGGGAACGGATGGTCAATTTCCGTTTCGGGTCGCTCCTTTGGCGGGCGATCAGTAGCCTCTGCTCGAACACCGGATCGCCTACACCTGTCCACGCTTTGGAGACATATATGGAGCGTCCTGCCTGGGCCCCACGCAGCATCGACATCTCGGTGCCGAGCGTCTCGCGGATCTACGACTACTACCTGGGCGGTTCGCACAACTTCGAGGTGGACCGGGAGGCGGCGCGCCGGGCCATGGAGTTCATGCCGGGCCTGCCGAAGGTCATGCAGGCCAACCGGGCGTTCATGCGCCGCGCGGTGCGGTTCGCGGCCGGCGAGGGCATCACCCAGTTCCTCGACATCGGCTCGGGCATCCCCACGTTCGGCAACGTCCACGAGGTGGCCCAGGCCGCCGCGCCGGGCGCCCGGGTGGTCTACGTCGACCACGACCCGGTGGCCGTCGCGCACAGCGAGGCCGTGCTCGCGGACAACGACGACGCGGACGTGATCGCCGCCGACCTCCTCAAGCCCCGGGAGATCCTGACCAGCCCCCGGCTGGAGCGGCTCATCGACCTGAAGCGTCCGGTGGCGCTGCTGCTCGTTGCCATACTGCACTTCGTGGACGACGCGGACGACCCGTACGGTGCGGTGGCCGAGCTGCGCGAGGCGCTCGCGCCCGGCAGCCTGCTGATCCTCACCCATGCCACGTACGAGGGAATCCCGCTGCCCGCCGAGCGGGCCGAGGGAGCGGTGGACGTATACAAGGACATTCGCAACCCGCTGATCATGCGCTCGCGCGACGAGGTCGCGCGGTTCTTCGAGGGGTACGACATGGTGGAACCCGGACTGGTGCAGATGCCGCACTGGCGCCCGGACTCGGCGCCGGAGGACGAGGATCCGTACGCCTTTGCCGGATTCGCCGGCGTGGGGCGTTCGGCGTGAGCGCGGAACCGGACGGGCCGGAGGACAGACTGCTCCGCCTGACGACCATCTGGAGCCGGGCGGTCTACCCGGTGACCTCGACGTCGCTGACCCGCGCCGAGTTCGCGGAACGACTCCTGCCGCTCGCCCGCCGGTTGAGCGAACTGCTGCGCGCCCGCAGCTTCGACGCGGAGGCGGCGAAGGCCGTCGGGGCCGCCCTGGTCGGCGCGCACTGCACCGACCCCGAGGCACTGTCGCGCACCCTGGACTGCGTCGACGCCTACCTGGTCCTGTACTGCGGCGAGGACGGCCCCCAGGACGAACTGCGGCTGCGCTCCTCGCGCTTGCAGCACGCGATGGCCGCCGGCTACGCCCAGGCGCTGCGCGAGCGCACCCGTGCCGAGCAGGAGGCCATCGCCCAGGCCGCGTTGCGGGCGCAGGGCGTGGTCGCCCAGGCGCTGCACGCCAGCGAGGCCCGCTTCCGCGCGGTCTTCGAGGGCGCCGCCATAGGGATCGGCATCGCCGACCTGCGCGGCAACGTGCTCCAGGTCAACGAGGCGCTGCTGCGCATGTTCGGCCTGTCCGAGCCGACCCTGCGCGGCCGGCGCGTCCAGGACTGGGCGCACCCCGAGGACGCCCCGCAGATCCGGCGGCTCTACGAGGAGCTGGTGCGCGGCGAGCGCGAGCACTACCACGTGGAGAAGGCGTTCAACCGGCCCGACGGAACGGTCCTGTGGACCAACCTGACCGTCTCGCTGCTGCGGGACGCCGACGGCAGCCCGCAGTACCAGCTCGCCCTCATGGAGGACACCACCGAGCGCCGGCTGCTCAATCTGCGGCTGCGCTACGAGGCCACCCACGACGCCCTGACCGGCCTGCCCAACCGCACGCTGTTCTTCGAGCGGCTGGAGAAGGCGCTGAACGCGGGCGAGGGCCAGCGGTTCGGCCTGTGCTATCTGGACCTGGACGGCTTCAAGACCATCAACGACAGCCTCGGGCACGCGGCCGGCGACCGGCTGCTGGTGGAGGTCGCCGACCGGCTCCAGTCCTGCGCGACCGCGCCCGGCGAGATGGTCGCCCGGCTCGGCGGCGACGAGTTCGTGGCCCTGACCACCGGGCCCGGCACCGAGCGCGGGGTCGACGAACTCGCCGAGCGCATCATGAACGCGCTGGTGACCCCGATCAGCATCGACGGCCGCGATCTGCTGGTCCGCGGCAGCCTGGGCATCGTGGAGGGACCGGCCGGCGAGCGTACCGCCGCCGAGGTGCTGCGCAGCGCCGACATCACCATGTACCGGGCGAAGTCGGCGGGCGGCAACCGCGCGGAACTCGCCGACCCCGAGGCCGACGCCCGCGCCATCACCCGGCACGGCCTGACCACGGCCCTGCCGACCGCCCTGGAACGCGGCGAGTTCTTCATCGAGTACCAGCCCCTGGTGCACCTCGGGGACGGCAGCGTGCGCGGTGCCGAGGCCCTGGTGCGCTGGCTGCATCCGCAGCACGGGGTGCTCGGCCCGGACCGGTTCATCCCGCTCGCCGAGCACACCGGGCTGATCGTGCCGCTCGGCCGCTGGGTGCTGGAGGAGTCGATCCGGCAGGCCCGCGCCTGGCGCGAACGCCACGGCGGGCAGGCCGGTCCGCTGCGGATCAACGTCAACCTCTCGCCCTGCCAGCTCGGTCACCCGGGGCTGGTGCAGGACACCGTCGACATCCTCGAACGCGCGGGCGTCACCCCGGACGCGCTGTGCCTGGAGGTCACCGAGTCCGCGCTCATCGGCGCCGACGACGATCTCCTCAAACCGCTGCGCCGGCTCGCCGAGATGGGCGTCGACATCGCCCTGGACGACTTCGGCACCGGCTACTCCAACCTCGCCAACCTGCGCCGGCTGCCGGTCAGCATCCTCAAGCTCGACCGCTCCTTCACCCAGGGCATGCAGCGGTTCCCCGCCGATCCCGTCGACCTGAAGATCGTGGAGGGCATCGTCTCCCTCGCCCACAGCCTCGACCTGGCGGTCACCGTGGAGGGTGTGGAGACCGGCGCCCAGGCCGAGCAGCTGCGCATACTGGGCTGCGACACGGCCCAGGGCTGGTACTACGCCCGCCCGGGCCCGCCGGAGCGGCTCCACGACCTGACCCTGGTGGACTCCACGGGCTGACCGGTGGGACGCGACGGACTGACGGTGTCCGGATCCCCGGGCGCCGCGACGCCGTGCCCGCGTGTCCGGGTCACCGAGGGCTGCCGGAGACCTCCCCGGTGATCCCGACGCGCGCCGTCGCGGCCACGGTGGCGGCCGACCGTACCAGCGCCGCCGTGGCCAGGGAGCGGGACTGCTGCGGCCAGGCGATCGCCAGCAGCGAGGGCGGCGCGTCCGTGACGGGCCGGTAGACGACCCCGGGGCGCGGGTAGCGGCCGGCGACGGAGGCCGGCAGCACGGCCACCGTCTCGCCCAGCGCGACGAGCGTCAGCAGCTGGGCGAGGTCCCGGCCCACACCGCGCGTCTCTTCGAGGAACCGGTGCAGCCCGCCGGGCCGCAGGCCCAGATCCGCGAGGGCGATCCGGTCCCGGCCGGCCAGCGGGTGGGCCGAGCCGAGGGCGGCGACCCGGCCCTCTTCGAGCAGGGTCTCGCTGTCCAGGCCGGTGCGGTCGAACGGCTCGTGCAGCAGCGCCGCGTCCGCCTCCCCGCGCAACAGCAGCCGGGGCTGTTCCCGCCACGCGCACAGCCGGACCGTCACCGGCAGGGCGCCGGGCCGGGCGGCGTAGTGCTCCAGCAGGGGCTCCAGCAGTCCCGCGTCGCCGTCGGCCTTGACCGCCAGGACCAGTTTCCGGTCCGGCCCGGCCGCGCGCCGCGCCCGCCGCCCGGCCGCGTGGAGGGCGTCCAGCGCGAACCGCGCCTCCGGCAGCAGTACCTCGCCCGCCTCGGTCAGCGCGACGTGGTGCGTGGTCCGCTCGAACAGGGGCACCCCCAGCTCGGCCTCCAGCCCGCGGATCGCCCGGGACAGCGGCGGCGGGGAGATGCCCAGCCGCTCGGCGGCGCGGGCGAAGTTGAGTTCCTCGGCCACGGCGACGAAGTAGTGCAACAGGCGGGAGTCCATCCCGCACTCCCTCCGCTCGGTATTGCCTTGAGGGTAACAACCCTGAGCCGGCCGGTCCTTCAGTTCCCGGAGCCGGGCGGGCAGGCTCGGGCACGTCTCCTTCCACGTTGCGAACACACTTTCCCGGAGCTCTCGTGATCCTCGTCACCACCCCCACCGGCCGGATCGGCGGCCAGGTCCTCGCCTCCCTCCTCGACGCCGGGGACGCGGCGGGACCGCTGCGCGTCGTCGTCCGCGACCCCGCCCGCCTTCCCTCGCGGATACGCGACCGCGTCGAGACCGTCACCGGCTCGCACGCCGACCCCGACGTCATGGCCAAGGCGTGCGCGGGCGCCGACCGGGTGTTCTGGCTGGTGCCGCCGTCGCTCACCGCGGACAGCGTCGAGGGTCACTTCCGCGCCTTCACCCGGCCGCTCGCGGACGCGATCACGACGCAGGGCGTCGAGCGGGTCGTCGCCGTCTCCACCCTGGGCCGCGGGGTGGCCCGGCACGCCGGGCAGATCTCCGCCTCGCTGGCCGCCGACGACGAGGTCCGGGCCACCGGCGTGCACCACCGCGCGCTGTGCCCGCCGTACCTGATGGAGAACCTGCTCGCCCAGGCCGCCGCGCTGCGCGACGGCGGTGAGCTGGCCATGGCGGCGCCCGGCGACCGGGTGCTGCGCACCTGCGCCACCCGGGACATCGCCGCCACGGCGGCGCGGCTGCTGCTCGACCGCACCTGGACCGGCCAGGCCGACGTACCGCTGGTGGGCCCCGACGACCTGACCCCCCAGGGCATGGCCCGGGTGGTCTCCGAGGTGCTGGGCCGGCCGGTCCGCTTCCGCCCGGTCGACGCCGAGGACCAGAAGGCGGCGCTCCTGCGGCACGGCGCCACCGAGGCCGCGGCCCAGGGCCTGGCCGACATGACGCGCGCCCTGGACGGCCAGGGCTTCTACGGCGCCGGTGTGCCCGCGACCCCCGACACCGCGCCGACCGGCTTCCGCCGCTGGTGCGAGGAGGTGCTCAAGCCCGCCGTCCTCGGCTGAGCCCCGCGGCTCAGCGCTCCAGCAGCATCCGCTGCAACTCGCGCGCCGCCCGCGGCGGGGCCACGTCGCTGCGGTGGGCGAGCGCGATCGTACGGTGCAGTCCGGGCCGGGCCAGCGGGGTCACCCGCAGGCCGCGCCCGGCCCGGGTGGCGACCATGCGCGGCACCACCGCCACCCCCAGCCCGGCCCGGACGAACCCCAGCACCGCGTCCATCTCGCCGCCCTCCACCGCGAAGTCCGGCTCGAAGCCCTCCGCGCGGCACGCGGCCACGGTCAGCTCCCGCAGGTCGTAGCCGTGCCGGAACATCACCAGCCGCTCGCCCGCCAGATCGGCGATGTGGATCACCCGTCCGCCCCGGCCGGGCGCCGGCGCCTCCGGCGAGGACACCACCACCAGGTCCTCGCGCAGCAGCTCCACCGTGGTCAGCGCGGGTGCCGGAGTCGGCAGCGGCAGCACGACCAGCGCCAGGTCCAGCGCGCCGCGCGCCAGCTCCCGCACCAGGTCGTGCGAGCCGCCCTCCTCGATCAGCAGCCGGATGCCCGGGTAACGGTCGTGGAAGGCGCGCAGCACGTCCGGCAGCAGCCCGGTGCACAGACTCGGTGTCGCTCCCAGCCGCACCCGCCCCCGGCGCAGCTGCACCAGCTCCTGCACCTCGTGCCGGGCGGTGTCGGCGTCGGCCAGGATCCGCCGGGCCAGCGGCAGCAGCGCCTCGCCGGCGTCGGTGAGCGTGATGTTGCCCCGCGCGCGCAGGAACAGATCCGCGCCCAGCTCCCGCTCCAGCGCCCTGATCTGCTGGGACAGCGACGGCTGGGCCACGTGGACCCGCTCGGCGGCCCGGGTGAAGTGCCGGGTCTCGGCGACGGCCACGAAGTACTGGAGCTGCTGGAACTGCACCCAGCCAGCATAGCCTCAGGCTATGGAAACAAGCTGGACCATGTCTTGGACCGATCGGGACCTTCGGCCCTAGCGTTCTGTCCCATGGCTCTGGCAACGCGGACGGACCGACGGCCGTCCATGGCGCGTACCGTGTGGGACAGCTCCGTCGGCAAGAAGACGGTCATGGCCGTCAGCGGCGTGATCATGCTGCTGTACCTGGTGGCCCACGTCATCGGCAACCTGAAGATCTTCTTCGGCCCGGACGAGTTCAACCACTACGGGCACTGGCTGCGCACCGTCGGCGAACCCTTCATGCACTACGAGTGGACGCTCTGGCTGATCCGGGTCGTCCTGGTCGTCGCCGTGGTCGCCCACGCCACCTCCGCCTACCAGCTCAGCCGCCGCGACCTCAAGGCCCGCCCCACCAAGTACGTCCACAGCAAGCCGCGGGCGAGCTACGCCACGCGCACCATGCGCTGGGGCGGTGTCATCCTCGGGCTGTTCATCGTCTGGCACGTCCTCGACCTGACCACCGGCACCGTGCACTCCGGCGGCTTCCAGGAGGGACACCCGTACCAGAACGTCGTGGACACCTTCTCCACCTGGTACGGCAACGTCATCTACATCGTCGCGATGCTCGCGCTCGGCCTGCACATCCGGCACGGCTTCTGGAGCGCCGCCCAGACCCTCGGCGTCGGCAGCCGCGCCCGCGACCGCGCCCTGAAGACCGTCGCCAACGTCCTCGCGCTGCTGCTCACGGCCGGCTTCATCGCCGTACCCGTGGGCGTCATGACCGGAGTGGTGAGCTGACCCATGACGTACACCGACTACGCGACCGGCGCCCCGGTCACCGACACCAAGGCCCCGTTCGGCCCCGTCCACGAGCGCTGGGACAAGCGCCGGTTCGAGGCCAAGCTGGTCAACCCGGCCAACCGGCGCAAGCACACGGTGATCGTGGTGGGCACCGGCCTCGCGGGCGGCTCCGCCGGCGCCACCCTCGCCGAACAGGGCTACCACGTCGTCCAGTTCTGCTACCAGGACTCCCCGCGCCGGGCCCACTCCATCGCCGCGCAAGGCGGCATCAACGCGGCGAAGAACTACCGCAACGACGGCGACTCCGTCCACCGGCTGTTCTACGACACCGTCAAGGGCGGCGACTTCCGCGCCCGCGAGTCCAACGTGCACCGGCTCGCGCAGATCTCCGTGGAGATCATCGACCAGTGCGTGGCCCAGGGCGTGCCGTTCGCCCGCGAGTACGGCGGCCTGCTCGACACCCGCTCCTTCGGCGGCGTCCAGGTCTCCCGCACCTTCTACGCCCGCGGCCAGACGGGCCAACAGCTCCTCCTCGGCGCCTACCAGGCGCTGTCCCGGCAGATCGCCGCCGGGAACGTGGAGATGCACCCGCGCACCGAGATGCTGGACCTGATCGTCGTCGACGGGCGGGCGCGCGGCATCGTGGCCCGGGACCTGATCACCGGAAAGATCGACACGTACTTCGCGGACGCCGTCGTCCTCGCCTCCGGCGGCTACGGCAACGTCTTCTACCTGTCGACCAACGCCATGAACTCCAACGCGACCGCGATCTGGCGGGCGCACCGGCGCGGCGCCTACTTCGCCAACCCCTGCTTCACCCAGATCCACCCGACCTGCATCCCGCGCACCGGCGACCACCAGTCCAAGCTGACCCTGATGAGCGAGTCGCTGCGCAACGACGGCCGGATCTGGGTGCCCAAGGCCAAGGGCGACACCCGCCCGCCGCACCGGATTCCCGAGGACGAGCGCGACTACTACCTCGAACGCATCTATCCGTCCTTCGGCAACCTGGTGCCCCGGGACATCGCCTCCCGCGCCGCGAAGAACGTCTGCGACGAGGGCAGGGGGGTGGGCCCCGGCGGCCAGGGCGTCTACCTGGACTTCGCCGACGCCATCAAGCGCATGGGACGCAAGGCCGTCGAGGCCAAGTACGGCAACCTCTTCGACATGTACCAGCGGATCACCGACGAGGATCCGTACGAGGTGCCGATGCGCATCTACCCGGCCGTGCACTACACGATGGGCGGCCTGTGGGTCGACTACGACCTGCAGACCACCATCCCCGGCCTGTTCGCGATCGGCGAGGCCAACTTCTCCGACCACGGCGCCAACCGGCTCGGCGCCTCCGCCCTGATGCAGGGCCTGGCCGACGGCTACTTCGTGCTGCCGGCCACCATCAACGACTACCTCGCCCGCAACCCCCACCAGGACCCGGTCACCGAGCAGCACCCGGTCGTCCAGGAGGTGCTGGCCGAGACCGAGGACCGGATCAACCTGCTGCTGGCGGTGGACGGCGACCGCACCCCGGACTCCTTCCACCGCGAACTCGGCGAGCTGATGTGGGAGTTCTGCGGCATGGCCCGCTCCGACGCCGGACTGCGCAAGGCCCTGGAACGCATCCCGCAGATCCGCGAGGAGTTCTGGCGCCGCATCAAGGTCCCCGGCACCGGCGAGGAGTTCAACCAGTCGCTGGAGAAGGCCAACCGCGTCGTCGACTACCTGGAGCTCGCCGAGCTGATGTGCCTCGACGCGCTGCACCGCACCGAGTCCTGCGGCGGCCACTTCCGCGAGGAGTCCCAGACCCCCGACGGCGAGGCGGCCCGCAAGGACGAGGAGTTCTCCTACGCCGCCGCCTGGGAGTTCACCAGCACCGGCGAGGCCCCCGTCCTGCACAAGGAAGACCTGGTCTTCGAGTACGTCCACCCCACCCAGCGGAGCTACGCATGAAGCTCACCCTGCGCGTCTGGCGGCAGAAGAACGCCGGCGCCGAAGGAGCGATGTCCACCTACGAGGTGGACGACATCTCGCCCGACATGTCCTTCCTGGAGATGCTGGACGTCCTCAACGAACAGCTCATCCTCTCCGGTGAGGAGCCCGTCGCCTTCGACCACGACTGCCGCGAGGGCATCTGCGGCGCGTGCAGCCTCGTCATCAACGGCGACGCGCACGGGCCGGAGCGCACCACCACCTGCCAGCTGCACATGCGGTCCTTCAAGGACGGCGACACCATCGACATCGAGCCGTGGCGGGCGTCCGCGTTCCCGGTGATCAAGGACCTGGTGGTGGACCGGTCGGCGTTCGACCGGATCATCCAGGCCGGCGGCTACATCACCGCCCCCACCGGTGCCGCGCCGGAGGCCCACGCCACCCCGGTGCCCAAGGCAGACGCCGACTTCGCGTTCGAGCACGCCGAGTGCATCGGCTGCGGGGCGTGCGTGGCCGCGTGCCCCAACGGCGCGGCGATGCTGTTCACCTCCGCCAAGGTCAACCACCTCAACGTGCTGCCCCAGGGCGCGCCCGAGCGGGAGAGCCGGGTGCTGGACATGGTGGCCCAGATGGACGCGGAGGGGTTCGGCGGCTGCACGCTCACCGGCGAGTGCGCCACGGCCTGTCCCAAGGGCATCCCGCTGATGTCCATCACCAGCATGAACAAGGAGTGGCTGCGGGCCACCCGGAAGGCCGGCAAGAGGTAGCCGCCGCCTGGAGATACGTTCGCCGACTACAGGCGGGCGGGCGGGGCCGGGGAGGTGCTCACCCGGCCCCGTCTGGTGTCCCGGCCCCCTGTAGCCTGCCGCCATGATCTTCGGGAACAAGCGGACGGCACCGTTCAGTGATGCCGTGGCCGGTTTCGAGACCGCCGTCCGCGCGCAGGACGCCGACCGCTCGCAGCAGTACTACCAGGACCTGCACCGGTACTTCGGCGAGGCGGACGACCAGGAGTTCCAGGCGGCCGGGCCACGGCTGGCGGCGGTCCTGGACGCGATGCCGCCGTACCCCCGCGCCACCGTCGCCGTGCTCGTCGGCGCGTGCGTCGAACGCGGCGCCGACCCCACCGCCTGCGCACCCCACGTCCTCGCCGGCCTCGCCGGGGCCCTGGACGACGCCCGCGCGTTCTGCGACCGGTGGGCGGCCACCGGCGGCGGCGACTTCCCCGACCCGCGGGCGGAGGAGCCGCCCGAGGACCTCCTCGACCGGGTGGACCAGGACCAGGCCGTCGCCTGGCTCACCCTGCACCACTGGGAGATGGCCGCCGTCGCCATGCTCAACCACGCCGCCGTCCGCACCTCCCTGGACGCCGGTACCCGCACCCGCCTGCTGCGGACCCTGCGCTCGGTCGAGGAGGACTCCGGGCACGACTTCAAGTGCCTGGCCTACGCCCTGCTCGTCCTGGACGAACCCCTCGTCGTCCTGCACCGCCCCACCGGCACCGGCTACGCCCTGCGCATGACCGGCATCGGCGACAACTTCCAGCTGCACACCCTGCTCGCCGACGTCCTCATAGGCGGCGGCCACCTGCCCGGCCGGGCCCCGTCCGCCGCAGAGGCCGCCGTCTGCCGGGACCGGCCCGGCCAGGTGGACACCACCGGCTCCTTCAACCTCGTCACCCCCGCCGGTGACTGGGTGTGGAACGAGGGCACCCCCTCGGACATCCCCGTCGTGGACGGCGTACGGCTGCTCGTCCTGGACCCGCCGCCGTACGAGCGGAGCTGGCCCGCGGGCCGCTTCTTCCCGCACATGAAGGGCGACCTCGTCCTGGAACGGGTGCTGGACGAGGCCGAGGCCGGGCGGCTGCTCGCCGGCTGCGCCACCGCGGACGGCTGACCGGGGCGTTCACCAGCCCCACATCCGCGCTCCCGGCACCGGTCACGCGCACACCAACCGGCCTCGGAAGAACAGGAGTCAAGGGCCGCGCACACCGGGCCCGCCGCCCCTGCCGACCCGGCCCGTGCCCAGGAGTCAAGCCATGACCGGCGTTCCCACCCTCGACCGTCCGCCGCGGCCCGCGGCCCCCGCCCGCTACACCGTCACCCTCGCCCGCGACGAGGCCGACGTGCGTGCCGCGCAGCGGCTGCGGCACGACGTCTTCGCCGGGGAGATGGGGGCCCTGCTGGCCGGCCCCGAACCGGGGCACGACATCAACGCCTTCGACGCCTACTGCGACCACCTCCTCGTCCGCGAGGAGGCGAGCGGGCAGATCGTCGGCACCTACCGGCTGCTGCCGCCGGAGCGGGCCGCCGTCGCCGGCCGGCTCTACTCCGACGGCGAGTTCGACCTCACCGCGCTCGACGCGATCCGGCCGCACCTGGTCGAAGTCGGCCGCTCCTGCGTCCACCCCGACCACCGCGACGGCGCCGTCATCGGCCTGATCTGGGCCGGCATAGCCCGCTACATGACCGACCGGGGCCACGAGTGGCTGGCCGGCTGCTGCTCCGTACCGCTCGCCGACGGCGGCGCCCTCGCCGCCGGCACCTGGCAGCGGGTGCGCGAGAGGCACCTGGCGCCCGAGGAGTTCCGGGTCCGGCCGCTGCTGCCGTGGACGGCGCCCGAGCCCGCCCCGGCCGCCCGCACCGAGCTGCCCGCGCTGCTGCGCGGCTACCTCCGGCTCGGCGCCTGGGTGTGCGGCGCACCCGCGCACGACCCCGGCTTCGGCGTCGCCGACCTGTACGTCCTGCTGTCCATGCGCCGGGTCGACCCGCGCTACCTGCGCCACTTCCTCTCCCTCGTCCCGGCCTGATGAGCGGCTGGCTGCCCACCGCGCCGTGCACCCCGGCCGGCTGCGTGGAGCCCGTCCGGGCCACCGCGTCCGTCCCCCGGGCCGTGCTGCGGCTGACCGCGCTCGCGGCCCTGGTGCTGGCCGGGACCGCGCTGTCCCCGTTCGGCGGGAGGATCCCCGCCGCGTGGATCCGGCGGTGGTGCCGGCTGATCGTGCGGGCCGCCGGGGTCCGGGTGCGGATCACCGGCACCGCCCCGCCGGACGGCGGACTGCTGCTCGTCGCCAACCACGTCTCCTGGCTGGACATCCCGCTGCTCGCCGCCGTACGCCCGGCCCGGATGCTCGCCAAGGCCGAGGTCCGGCGGTGGCCGCTGGCGGGCGCGCTCGCCGCGCGCGGCGGGGCCCTGTTCCTCGAACGGGACCGGCTGCGCGCCCTGCCCGGCACGGTGGCCCGGATCGCCGGCACCCTGCGCGCGGGCGGGGCCGTGGCCGCCTTCCCCGAGGGCAGCACCTGGTGCGGACGCGCCCAGGGCCGCTTCCGCCGGGCCGTCTTCCAGGCCGCGCTCGACGCGGGCGTACCGGTCCAGCCGGTCGGCCTGCGCTACCGGCGGCCGGACGGCGGCCCCGGCACCGCGGCGGCCTTCGTCGGCGAGGACACCCTGCCGGCCTCCCTGTGGCGGGTGGTCCGGACCCGCGGCCTGGTCGCCGAGGTGGAGCTGCGCCCGCTGATCCGGCCGGGCACCCACCCGGACCGCCGCACCCTGGCCCGCGCCGCCCAGCCGCCCGCGCCCGAGCCCGCCTGGACCCACGCGGCCCTGGTCGCCGGCGCCCAGGTGCGCCCGCTCGGCCACGACACCCGGGGGAGCCGCCCGGTCCTCAGGGCATGACCGGGGCCGTGCCGGGTGCTCAGGGGAGGACCCGCGCCAGATAGGGCGCGGTCGCGCTGCCCTGCGTCCGGGACACCTCCTCCGGCGGGCCCTGCGCCACGACGCGGCCGCCGCGGTCGCCGCCGCCCGGGCCGAGGTCGACGACCCAGTCGGCGCCCGCGACCACCGTCATGTCGTGCTCGACCACGACGACCGTGTGCCCGGCGTCGACCAGCCCGTGCAACCGGTCCGTCAGCACCTCCACATCGGCCGGGTGCAGCCCGGTCGTCGGCTCGTCCAGCAGGTACAGGGTGTGCCCCCGGCGGCCCCGCTGGAGCTCGCTCGCCAGCTTGATCCGCTGCGCCTCCCCGCCGGACAGCTCGGTCGCCGGCTGCCCGAGCCGCAGATAGCCGAGGCCCACGTCCAGCAGGGTGCCAAGGCTCCGGGCGGCGGCCGGGGTGTCCGCGAAGAACTCCGCGGCGGCCTCCACGGTCAGGTCCAGCACCTCGGCGATGGTCCGTCCCCGGTACGACACCTGGAGCGTCTCGGCGTTGTAGCGGGCGCCCGCGCAGCCCGGGCAGGGCGCGTAGGTGCTCGGCAGGAACAGCAGCTCCACGCTGACGAACCCCTCGCCCTGGCAGGTCTCGCAGCGCCCTCCCGGCACGTTGAAGGAGAACCGGCCGACCCCGTACCCGCGCGCCCGCGCCTCCTCGGTGCCGGCGAACACCTTCCGTACCACGTCGAAGAGGCCCGTGTAGGTGGCGAGGTTGGAGCGCGGGGTGCGCCCGATGGGCTTCTGGTCGACCCGGACCAGCCGTCCCACCCCCGGCAGTTGCTCCGTCAACTCCCCGGCCAGAGTGGACTTCCCGGAACCGGAGACCCCGGTGACCGCGGTGAACGCGCCGAGCGGTATACGGGCCGTGACCGCGCGCAGATTGTGCCGGGTCACCGGTCCCACGGTCAGCCAGCCGCGCGGCTCGCGGACCTCGCGCGCCGGACCGGGCGACTCGTCGAAGAGGTAGGCGGCCGTCGCCGACCCGGGCACCGAGGCCAGTTCGGCCGGCGGCCCGCTGTACAGCACCTGGCCGCCGTGCTCGCCCGCGCCGGGGCCCACGTCGACCACCCAGTCGGCGCCGCGCACCACGTCCAGGTGGTGTTCCACCACGAACACCGAGTTGCCGGCCGCCTTCAGCCGCTCCAGCACGGTGAGCAGTGCCTCGGTGTCCGCCGGGTGCAGTCCGGCGGACGGCTCGTCCAGCACGTACACCACGCCGAACAGCCCGGAGCGCAACTGGGTGGCCAGCCGCAGTCGTTGCAGCTCGCCCGGGGACAGCGTGGGGGCGGCCCGGTCCAGGCTGAGGTAGCCGAGGCCGAGCTCGACCACCGGCGCGATCCGGGACTTCAGGTCCGCCGTCAGGACGCGCGCCGTCTCGTCGCCGCCGTTGGGCAGCCCCGCGAGGTCGGTCAGCGGCAGCGCGGCGAGTTCGGCGATGGTCCGGCCGCCGTAGGTCACCGCGAGCGCCTCGGGCCGCAGCCGGCTGCCGCCGCAGGCCGGGCAGGGGGTGCTGGTCAGGAACCTTTCCGCCTTCGCCCGCAGGGTGGCCGACTTGGTGTCGGAGAACGTCTTGAGCACATACCGGCGCGCGCTCATGTATGTGCCCTGGTACGGCCGTTGGATGCGGTCGGCGTCGCGCACCGGGTGGACGGTGACGACCGGCTGCTCGTCGGTGAACAGGATCCAGTGGCGTGCTTCGGCGGGCAGTTCGCGCCAGGGCCGGTCCACGTCGTGGCCGAGCGTGTCCAGGATGTCCCGCAGGTTCTTGCCCTGCCAGGCGCCCGGCCAGGCCGCGATCGCCCCCTCGCGGATGGACAGCGAGGGGTCCGGGACCAGCAACTCCTCGGTGGTGTCGTGGACTTCCCCGAGGCCGTGGCAGCGTGGGCAGGCCCCGGCGGCGGTGTTCGGCGAGAACGCGTCCGAGTCGAGCCGCTGCGCGCCCGGAGGATAGGTGCCGGCCCGCGAGAACAGCATCCGCAGCGAGTTGGAGAGGTTGGTGACCGTGCCCACCGAGGAGCGCGAGGTGGGGGCCGAGCGGCGCTGCTGGAGCGAGACCGCGGGCGGCAGCCCGGTGATCTCGCCGACCTTCGGGGCCCCGACCTGGTGGATCAGCCGGCGCGCGTACGGCGCGACCGACTCGAAGTACCGCCGCTGGGCCTCGGCGTAGACGGTGCCGAACGCCAGCGAGGACTTCCCCGAGCCGGAGACCCCGGTGAACACGGCCAGCACGTCCCGGGGGATGTCCACGTCCACGCCCTTGAGGTTGTGCTCGCGGGCGCCGCGGACGCGGACGTAAGGGTCGTAAGGGGTGTGCATCGGGGGAACTCTATCCGCCCCCGTGCGCCGCTACCGCGGAGGGTTGCCCGGGTCCTGCGGCCGGGTGCCGAACTCGTCCCTCAGCTTGTCCTGCCCGGTGTCGACCTGGGACTGGTACTTGCTCCCGGTGCGCTGGTCGACGTAGTCGCCGCCCTTGTCGATGCCCTTGTCGGCCGTGCTCTCGTGGCCCTTGATCATCTGCTTGAGCTTGTCCAGCATGGACATGGCAGCCTCCTCGTCGCTGACAGGCTTGCCCTCCCAGGGTCACCGTCCCGCGCCGGAACCGCATCTCGGGACGGCGGCTCACCGGGACGGCGGCTCGCCGGCCCGGCGGCTCACCGGCCCGGCGCGAACAGCGCGGCCAGCCGCCGGAAGGAGTCCAGCAGCCCCGGACGGTCGTAGGTGCTGGTCGTCACGAGCACCTCCTCGGCGCCCGTCTCCTTCAGCACCGTCTCCAGCTCGTGCGCGACCTGCTCCGGGGTGCCCGCGAGGTGCCCGGCGAGCGCGGACTCGTACACGTCCCGCTCCTTCGCCGTCATCGTGCGGGCCTCCACGGACTCGGCGGGGGCGAGCGGCGGGAAGGTGCCGCGGGTGCGGGAGTACGCCAGCGACCACGCCTCGGGGACCAGCAGCCGGCGCGCCTCGGCCTCGGTGCCGGCCACCGCGACCGTGCCGGAGATCACCACGTACGGCTCGGCCGACCAGCGGGACGGGCGGAACAGGGAGCGGTACCGGTCGATGCCGCGCAGCATCTTCTCCCGGTCCCGCAGATCGCCGATGACCATGGGCAGGCCCGCGCGGGCCGCGATCCGCGCGCCCTCGCCCAGGGCCAGCACGAACGGGGGCACGGCCAGGCCCTCCGCGGGCCGCGCCCGCACCCCGGTCGGCGAGCCGCCCGTGAACCAGTCCAGCAGTTCCCCGAGCTGGGCCGCGAAGTCCTCGGCGTCGCCCTTGTCCCGGCCCAGCGCCTTGCGCACCCCGTCCGTGAAGCCGACCGAGCGGCCGAGCCCCATGTCGATGCGCCCCGGGAACAGCGCCTCCAGCACCCCGAACTGCTCGGCGACGACCAGGGGCCGGTGGTTGGGCAGCATCACCCCGCCGGTGCCCACCCGGATGGTGCGGGTGGCCGCGGCGACCGCGGCGGCGAGCACCGTCGGCGCGGACCCGGCGACCCCGGGCACGCCGTGGTGCTCGGACACCCAGAACCGGTGGTAGCCGAGCGCCTCCGCCTCCCGGGCCAGCGCGACGGTGTCCCGCAGCGCCTCGGTGGGCGGACGGCCCTCGCGGGTGCGCGAGCGGTCGAGGACGGAGAACCGGGTGCGGCTGATCAGTGTGCTGCTCACGCAGTGTTCAACGCCGGCACGCGCACAGGATTCCCGGGGCGGCGCCCGGTCGCCGCGCGGGCGCGCACCGACCGGCGGCTGGCTAGGGTGACCGGTGTGACCGACCGCGCAAGGCCCCCGATCGCCGTGTTCGACCTCGACAACACCCTGGCCGACACCGCCCACCGCCAGCACTTCCTGGAGCGCCGGCCGCGGGACTGGGCCGCGTTCTTCGCCGCCGCGCCCGCGGACCCGCCGCTCGCCGAGGGCGTGGCGCTGGCCGTGGAGAGCGCCCGCGCCTGCGAGGTCGTCTATCTCACCGGCCGTCCCGAGCGGTACCGCCGGGACACGATGGACTGGCTCGCGGCGCACGGACTGCCCGAGGGGCGGGTGTTCATGCGGCGCGACGCCGACCGCAGACCGGCCCGCCGCACCAAACTGGAGATCCTGCGCCGGCTCGCCCACGACCGGGAGGTCCGGTTCCTGGTGGACGACGACGAGCTGGTGTGCGACGACGCCGAACGCGCCGGGTTCACCGTCGTACGGGCGCGCTGGGCCAAGAAGTCGGCCGCGGTCGAGGAGGCGCAGGAGCGCCAGGGCCGCACCTGACGCGCGCCGCGACGGCTCAGGCGCTGTCCTCGATGCGGAACCCGACCTTCAGACCCACCTGGTAGTGCTCGATCCGGCCGTTCTCGATCTGGCCGCGGACCTGGGTCACCTCGAACCAGTCCAGGTTGCGCAGTGTCTGGTCGGCGCGGGCGATGCCGTTGCGGATGGCCTGGTCCACCCCCTCGTGCGAGGTGCCGACGATCTCGGTGACCCGGTAGGTGTGGTTCGTCATACGGGTGCTCCTTACATGTCAGGCCGTACTCCACCGTGCACTATGCGCGCCCGCTCCGCACGGCGTCGCGGGCGTACCGCCGGGTAGCGCTTGACCTCCGCATTGGTACATACCAAAATCCAGCACACCCGTACGAGCCCCCGCGCTCGTCCCCCCACGTCGGGCCCCCCACCCTGTCCCAGCACCCCGCGGCACCATCTGCCCGACAGAACAGGACCCTTCGTGAGACGTCGTCTGCTCGCCCTCGTCTGTGTCACCGGCTCCCTCGTCAGCGCCTGCGGGATGCTCCCCGGCGACCACCAGGAGCGGAAGACCGTCACCGTGTGGCTGATGAAGGACAGCGCCTCCAAGGAGTTCCTGCGGCGGTTCACCGAGGACTTCGAGCGCACCCACGACGACCTGCGCCTCGACATCCGCATCCAGGAATGGACCGGCATCGTGGAGAAGGTCCGCGGCGCGCTCAAGGAGCCCTCCGGCGACGGACCGGACGTCATCGAGGCCGGCAACACCCAGGTGCCCCTGTACGCCGACGGCGGCCGGCTGGCGGACCTCACGCTGGAGTCGATGCGGGACTGGGGCAAGGACACCTGGCTGCCCGGCCTCGCCCAGCCCGGCAAGGACGGCAACAAGCAGTACGGCATCCCCTGGTACGCGGCCAACCGGGTCGTCATCTACCGCAAGGACCTGTTCCGGCAGGCCGGCATCGCCCGGCCGCCGCGGACCCGCGACGAATGGCTCACCGCCACCGAGAAGCTCAACACCGGCGGCAACCAGGGCATTTACCTGGCGGGCCAGGACTGGTACACGCTCTCCGGGTTCATCTGGGACGAGGGCGGCGAACTCGCCGAGGAGAAGGACCACGAGTGGCGGGGCACCCTGGACAGCCCGGCCGCGCTGCGCGGCATGGACTTCTACCGGCGGCTCCAGGCGCTCGGCGCGGGGCCCGTGGACGCCGACGAGGAACACCCGCCCCAGGCCGGGGTGTTCGCCGGCGGCAAGGTCGCGCAGATCATCGCCGTACCCGGGCTCGTCCAGTCCATCGTGCGGCAGAACCCGGACCTGAAGGACAAGCTCGGCTTCTTCCCCGTGCCCGGCCGCACCGCCGGCCGGCCCGGCACCGTCTTCACCGGCGGCTCCGACCTGGTCGTCCCGCGCAACACCGACGACCAGTTCGCCGCGACCACCGTCGTCGGCGCGCTCACCGGCGCCAAGTGGGACACCGAGCTGGCCCGCACCATGAACTACGTGCCCAACAAGACCACGCTGGCCGGCGCGGTCGCCGGCGCGGAGGGGGTCGCCGCCATGGCCGCGGGCGCGGCGCACGGCAGGGCGACCCCCAGCACCCCTCAGTGGGCCGACGTGGAGGCGGACAACCCGATCAAGGAGTACATGACCCGGGTGCTCCAGGGCGGGGACCCGGCGACCGAGGCCCGCCGCGCCTCCCGGAGGATCACCGAGGCGCTCGCCCCCGACGTGGGCTGAGCACCCGCAGGTCGCTCGCCCGCCACGCTCACCGCACCACGCTCAGCGACAGCGCGAAGCGGCCCGGCGCGTCCGTCCACCAGTGCGTCAGCTCCAGCCCGGCGGCGGCGAGTTCGGCGGTGACTCCCTCCTTGCGGAACTTGGCCGACACCTCGGTGCGCAACTCCTCGCCCGCCGCGAAGTCCACGGCGAGGCTCAGCGCGGGCACCTTCACGGTCTGGGCGGTACGGGAGCGCAGCCGCATCTCGATCCATTCCCGCCCGGCGTCCCACAGGGCCACGTGCTCGAACGCCTCCGGATCGAAGTCGGCGCCCAGTTCGCGGTTGATCACGGTGAGCACGTTGCGGTTGAACGCGGCCGTCACCCCGGCCGCGTCGTCGTACGCCCGGACCAGCACCCCCTCGTCCTTGACCAGGTCCGTGCCGAGCAGCAGCCCGTCGCCCGGGGCGAGCAGCGCGCGGACGGAGGCCAGGAACCGGGCGCGTTCGGCGGGCAGCAGATTGCCGATCGTGCCGCCGAGGAAGGCCACCAGCCGGGGCCCGGGCGTCGTGGGCAGGGTCAGCGGTGCGGTGAAGTCGGCGATCAGCGCGTGCACGCCGAGACCGGGACGCTCCTCGACGAGCGCCCGCCCGGCCTGCGCCAGCGCGCTCTCGCTGACGTCGACCGGGACGTACGCGGCCAGCGCGGGCAGCGCGTCGAGGAGATGACGGGTCTTCTCCGAGGAACCCGAGCCCAGTTCGACCAGGGTGCGGGCACCGCTCGCGGCGGCGATCTCCCCGGACCGGGTGGCGAGGATCTCCCGTTCGGCCCGCGTGGGGTAGTACTCGGGCAGCTCGGTGATCCGCTCGAACAGCTCGCTGCCGCGGGCGTCGTAGAACCACTTGGGCGGCAGCCGCTTGGGGGTGGCGGTGAGGCCGCTCAGGACGTCGGCGCGCAGCGCGGCCTCCGTCGCGTCCTCGGGGAGGGTGCGGGTGATGTGCAACGGGCTCAACGGCAGGGCTCCTTCGAGGGTACGGCCGCCGGATCCTCCAGCGGGGCGAGGCGCACGCCGGCGCGGCTCGCGGTCAGCACGGTGCGGTCGGGGACCTCCCGCCAGAGCGGGTCGTCGTCGTACGGCTCGGAGGCGACGACCGTGCTCCGGCCGGGCTCCGCGCGGTACCACAGCGAGTCGCCCCAGGCGGTGGCGGTGATCGTGTCCCCGTCGCTCAGCAGCAGGTTCAGCCGGGAGGCCGGGGCCGCCCGGGCCAGTTCGCGCACCGGTTCGCCCAGTGCCCGCTGCGGCGGCTGTCCGGCCCGCAGCCGGTGCAGGACCAGCGCCCAGACGAACGCGGAGTCGGTGCGGGCCTGGAGCGACAGCAGCTCGACCGGGGGCAGCGTGGACACCAGGGGTGCCGCCGCGTCCGGCCAGCCCGCGATCAGCCCGTTGTGGCTGAACAGCCAGCGCCCGGCCGCGAACGGCGCCGCCGCGGCCTCGGCGTCCGCCCCCGCCAGCGTCGCGTCCCGCACCGCGGCGAGGACGGCGCCCGAGCGCACCACCCGGGCCAGGTCGGCGAAGGACAGGTCGGCCCAGATCGGCCCGGACCGCCGGTAGCGGGCCGGCGCCGGATCCCCGGGCGCGTACCAGCCGACCCCGAACCCGTCGGCGTTGACCGTCCCGTACCGCTGCCGGCGCGGCGCCCAGGACTGCCGGTACAGGCCGTGCGGGGGCTCCACGAGCAGCCGGCCGAGCGGCTCCTCGGGCCCCAGATAGGCGAGGTGACGGCACATCAGACGGCCTCCGAACGGGCGGTTCGGAACCCGGAGAAGATCTGCCGGCGCACGGGGTAGTCCCAGTTGCGGAACGTGCCCCGGCAGGCCACCGGGTCCACGGCGAACGAGCCGCCGCGCAGCACCTTGTGGGCGGAGCCGAAGAACACCTCGGAGTACTCCTTGTAGGGATACGCCCGGAACCCCGGGTACGGCAGGAAGTCGCTCGCCGTCCACTCCCACACGTCACCGATCAACTGCCGTACGCCCAGCGGCGACTGGCCGGCCGGATAGCTGCCGGCGGGGGCGGGCCGCAGATGCCGCTGCCCGAGGTTGGCGTGCTCGGGCGCGGGGTCGGCGTCGCCCCACGGGTAGCGCCGGGAGCGGCCGGTGACCGGGTCGTGGCGGGCGGCCTTCTCCCACTCCGCCTCGGTGGGCAGCCGGCGTCCGGCCCAGCGGGCGTAGGCGTCCGCCTCGTACCAGCACACGTGCAGCACCGGCTCGTCCGGCGGCACCGGTTCGGTGACCCCGAACCGCCGCCGCAGCCACCGGTCGCCGTCCCGCCGCCAGAACAGCGGGGCGGTGATGCCGTGCCGCCGGATGTGCGCCCAGCCCTCCGGCGTCCACCAGCGCTCGGTGGTGTAGCCGCCGTCCGCGATGAACGCCTGGTAGGCCGCGTTCGTCACCGGGACGGTGTCGATCCAGAACGGCGCCACCTCCCGGGGGTGCGCCGGGCGTTCGTTGTCCAGCGCCCAGGGCTCGTCGGAGGTGCCCATGGTGAACGGGCCGCCGGGGACGAGGACTTCGGCCGGCCCGGTGAACGGTGGTGCCGGATCCGGGTCGGGCGCGGTCAGCGCCTGCGGTCCCGTCCTGAGCTGATGGGTGATCAGCATGGTCTCGTCGTGCTGCTGTTCGTGCTGGGCGACCATGCCGAAGGCGAAGCCGGCCTCGGTCAGCCGGGTACCGTGGAAGTCCGCCGACGCCAGCAGGTCCAGCGCCCGGCCGCGCACCTCGGCCGCGTACCGGCGGGCCTCGGCGGGCGGCAGCAACGGCAGCGAGGGGCGCTCGGCGCGCGGGTGCTCGAAGGCGTCGTACAGGCTGTCTATCTCGGGCCGTATCGCGTCCCGGCCGCCCACCGCGCGCAGCAGCCACAGCTCCTCCTGGTTGCCGATGTGCGCGAGGTCCCACACCAGCGGGGACATCAGCGGGGAGTGCTGGGCGGTGAGGTCGGGTTCGTCGACACAGGTGGTCAGCAGCGTGGTGCGGGCGCGTGCGGTGGTGAGGCAGGCCAGCGCCCGCTCGCGCAGCGCCTCGGTGTCCGTCTCGGTGGTCGTGGTGCCGGTCTCCGGGGCGGTCATGTGCGGATGTCCTTCCTCCCGTGGGCGCGGGCGCCTGTGGGTGGTCCTTCGTCCAGCAGGTCGTCGGCCGGGCAGCGGCCCCGGGCGACATGGCGGTCGCGGAACCCGGCCACCGCGTCGGTGACCCGGGTCGTGGCGCCGAGCCGGGGCAGTGCCTCCAGCGCCGCCGCGAAGCAGCCGTCGGCGGCCTCGCGCAGCTCCGGATCGGCGAGGGCGTGCCGGGCCGCGTCGGCCCACAGCGGATTGTGCGGGGCGGGCCGGTCCAGGGCCCGTTCGGTGAGCGGTTTCACGGCCCGGTAGGCGGTCTCGGCGGCCTGCGGATCGTCGAACAGCGCGGCCGTCACCGCGAGCGGCACCAGCCAGCCGTCCGCGCCGGGCTGCGCGTCGATCATCCGCAGCTCCAGGTGGCCGCGCGGCCGGACCGGCGGGAACAGGGTGCTCAGGTGGTAGTCGAGATCCGCCCGGGTGGGCGGCCGGGGCGACCGGGAACGGGTCCACTCCCGGAAGGTGAGGCCCTCGGGAACCTCCCAGGGACCGTCGTCCCGGCGGACGCACATCACCGGCGCGTCCAGCGCGTGCCGCGCCCAGGCGGCCCGCGGCTCGCCGTCCAGCGGGGGAGCGCCGGCCCGGCCGGGCCCTATCCGCGTCCACATCAGCTGACGGCTGGACCGCCAGCCGGTGCGCCGCAGGCCGACCAGCGGGGAGTTGGCGAACGCGGCCACCAGGACCGCGCCCAACTGGTGCGCCAGCCACCAGCGCCGGGTGTGCCCCAGCGGGCCCGGCTCCTCGTGTCCCGCGTCCACGCACACCTGGACGGAGGCGGAGGAGCACATCATGTGCCGGCCGGCCGGACCGGTGCGGTCCAGGCAGGTCTCCATCGCGTCGTAGCGGGGTGCGCGCAGGAACCTGCGGGGCGGGTGCCGGGGATCGTGGCCGAGACCGGTGAGGCCGAGGCCGTCCTCGGCGAGGGCGGCCCGTACGGCGTCCAGGTCCGCGGACACGGTGTCGACGCACTCCATCAGGGAGGCGGCGGGCGGCGAGCTCAGTTCCAGCTGGCCGCCGGGTTCCACGGTGAGCGCCGAAGCCAGGGGCAGGGTCCGCACCTTGGCGTAGGCCGCTTCGAGTTGTTCGGGTGTGACCGGGAGCTGTGGCAGCTCCAGGGAGTGGACGAGCCACTCCAGCTCGACACCGAGGGCGCGGGGCGGTCCGGTCTTGAAGCAGATGCCCCGGACCAGGGCCTCCGCCTCGGCCTCGGTGACGGCGGTGCGGTACTCCGTACAGTCACCACCGTCGCTCTGTATGTCGGACATGTCGGGATCCTCCTGAGGTTCCAGCATGCCATCGGCCCATGGCGCGGGCCGAGCGGGCACTCATCCCAGCCAAGACCCTTCGGCGGGCACGCACAAGAGTGCGGACCCGGACATTCCGGGCTCGTCCTGAATTCCGTTGCGCCGCATACCAGCATCACCCAGGATGCGTACATGAGCACGACGGGGGAGACCGCGCGGGACGCGGTCGCGGCGCCCACGGGGGTGGCGCTGTGAGCGCGCGCCTGCGCGGGATCGCCGCGGAGACGGAGCGGATCGTGGCCGCGGGCCGGTACCGGGCGCCGGACGGCCGGGACGTGCCGCTCGCGAAGGCGGTCGAGGCCGCGCGGGCGGGCACCAGGATTTTCGGCCCGGAGCCGGTGCCAGGGGCTTCGGTGCCGGGGACTTCGGAGACGGAGCCTTCGGGGGAGGCGCCGGAGGGCGGCACGCGGTTCGAGGTCACCGGCGAGAGCAGCCTGGAGGCGGCCCGCCGGCTGGCCGACGGCCCCGTGGCCGTACTGAACTTCGCCTCGGCCCGCAACCCGGGCGGCGGTTACCTCAACGGCGCGCAGGCGCAGGAGGAGGCCCTGTGCCGTGCCTCCGCGCTGCACACCTGCCTGCTGACGGCCCGTGGCTTCTACGACCACCACCGCGCCGACCGCGACCCGTTCTACACCGACCGGGTGATCCACTCGCCGGGCGTCCCCGTCTTCCGTGACGACCGGGGCGGGCTGCTCACCGAGCCGTACCTCGCGGGCTTCCTGACGGCCGCCGCGCCCAACGCGGGCGTGATCCGGCGTACGGCGCCGGAGCGGGCCGCCGAAGTGCCGGGCGCGCTGGCGGTACGGGCGGAACGCGTGCTGGAGACGGCCGCGGCCCACGGCTACCGGCGGCTGGTGCTCGGCGCGTGGGGCTGCGGTGTCTTCCAGAACGACCCGGCGCGGGTCGCCGGCGCCTTCCGGGCGGCCCTGGGCCCCGGCGGCCGGTTCGCGCGCACGTTCGACCACGTGGTGTTCGGCGTGCTGGACCGGACCCCGGGGGCGGTGGTGCGGGAGGCGTTCGTACGGGCGTTTCCCGAGGCGCGGTAGGTGTTTGTACGGGGGTTTCCGGGCCGGTCCTGCCGTCAGGTCCAGCCGTAGCGCTCGTGCAGTCGCTGCCGGACCAGGTCGAAGCGCATCCGGTCCAGCGCGCAGGCCTCCCGGCGCATGCCCCGCTCGTGCAGCCGTAGCACCCGGTCGACGTCCACCCAGGAGTCGCGGCCGGAGCGGTCCCACGGGCCGCCGCCGATCGCCACCCACTCCCGGTCCCCGTCATGCCGCTTGCTGGACAGCCGCAACGCGAGGAACGTGCCCGCCGCCTCCCGGGCCACGACCAGCACCGGGCGGTCCTTGCCCCGGCCGTCGCCCTCCTCGTACGGCACCCAGGTCCACACGATCTCCCCGGGGTCGGGGTCGCCGTCGTGGGCCGGGGAGTACTCGGTGCGAACCCGGCCGACCTCGCGCGGGTCGGCCTCGGTGGTGGCGTACGGGCCATGACGGCCGGGGGCGCTCTCGTCGGTGAACGTGTTCACCCGGGCACCCTAGCCGTCCGTGTGACCGGCCCCGCCACCCCGGGTGTCACACCGTCGCCGCATCGGGGCGCGAGCCGATCCGCATGCCGGGGCGCCGGTTGTGCACGGTCAGGTACGTCAGCCCGGCCGGGCCGGCGGTGATGCTGCGCGCGGCGCCGTGCGGCAGCCAGACCAGGGCGCCCTCGGTGAGCGGCTGCCCAGGGTCCGGCGAGCCGTCGCCGAGCAGACCGTCCCCGGCGACGACCATGACCAGCACGTCCAGCTGCGTCTCGGTGTGGGCCGGTACCCGGCCGCCCGGGGCCAGCCGGACCACGTTCGCGTCGAGTTGGCGCCCGCTCTCGGCCAGCTTCCACAGCACGCCGGCGGGCACCGGCGGCGCCTCGGCCAGCGCACGGGTCTCGCACAGGACGCGCGGCCGGTCCGCCGGGCGGGCGGCCGGTCCGGTGTCGGTCGCGGACGGCGATGTCATCTGGTGTTCCCCTCGGCTCTCGCGTTCCCCCGCTCGCACATCCCGGCCACTCTACAATTAATCCATATAGGATTCGTGAAAACCGGTCGTGGTGGAGAGGGGTATGCGGACGTGAGCACGCGGGAGAGCCCGCGCCGCCGAGCGCTGCTGGACGTGCTGCGCGCGGCGCCCGAGCCGCTCGGGGTCGCGCAGACCGCAGAGCGGATGGGACTCCACCCCAACACCGTGCGGTTCCACCTGGACGCCCTGGTGGCCGACGGGCTCGTGGAGCGCCGGACCGAGGAGCCCTGCGGGCCCGGCCGGCCCCGTACCGTCTACACCGCGCGCCCCGGCATGGACCGTGGCGGCCCGCGTGACTACCACCTGCTGGCCCGCATGCTGCTCAGCAGGTGGACCGCCGCCGACCCGGCCGAGGCGCGCGCTCAGGCCCGGGAGACGGGCCGGACCTGGGGCCGCTATCTGGCGGACCCGCCCGCGCCGGACGAGACACCGACGCCCGAGCGGTCGACGGCCCGGCTGCTCGCCCTGCTGGACGGCCTGGGCTTCGCACCGCGTGCCGAAGGCGCCGGCGAGGTAGGCCGGCCCCCGGAACGGATCCGGCTGCGGCACTGTCCCTTCCTCGAACTCGCCGAGGAACAGGGCGGGTTGGTGTGCTCGCTCCACCTGGGCCTGATCCAGGGGGCGTTGGCCCGGCTGGAGGCGCCGCTGACGGCCACCGCGCTGGAGCCGTTCGCCGAACCGGACTCCTGCGTCGCCCACTTGACCGGCACGCCGACGTCCTGACCCACCTCTATCCACGCGCGAACCCGTCCGCCCGGCGACCTCCTCCGCGCACAACCCGCCGCCCCGCCGGAGAAAGGCCCCTACCCCCCATGAACACCACCTCCGCCGCCACCGCCGGCGCGGTCACCTTCGTCTGGCTCGGGATGGTGCTGGCGATCTCCTTCCTGGAGGCTCCGCTGAAGTTCCGCGCCCCGGGTGTGACGATCCCCGTCGGGCTGGGCATCGGCCGGCTGGTGTTCCGGGCGCTGAACGCGGTGGAGACCGTCCTGGCGGCGGTCGTGATCGTCACGGTCGCGGTCGGCGGCGCCCCGGCCGGGATCATCGCACTGACCGCGGCGGTGACGGCGCTCCTCGCCGTCCAGCTCGCCGCCGTCCGCCCCGTCCTCAACCGCAGGTCGGACCGCGTACTCGCGGGCGAGGACCTGCCCCGCTCGCGCAGCCACCTGTGGTATGTGGCACTGGAGATCCTGAAGACCGCCGCCCTGATCACCCTGGGCATCGCTCTGTCGGCGTCCTGACCGGCCCACCCGCGATCCGTACGCGAGGCGCCCCGCGACGGACCACCCGGCGAGCATCCTTCCCAAGCCCGCCGACAGCCGGACTCGACGAGCCGTCAGGGTGTCGGCCCGGTCAGGTAGTCGCCGTGCTCCAAGTCGTCGAGACGACCCCTCACTGAGTCTGGACGCCCATCTCGCACGAGCCTTCGACGATCTTCATGCGCTCTCCGGCACCGTCCCGCCGGCGCAGGCGCGGTCCGACAGCCGATAAGCCCGCCCACGTCCATCGGTCATGACGAACGGACCGGGGTACGGCCCCTGGGCCCGAGGGGCCGGCTCACGCCACGACCAGCACCAGGGGCACCCCCCGGCACGGGACCAGGCGCAGTCCGTCGTGGGTGCCGGGGCGGGCCGTGTCGAGCAGTTCGGCGAAGTCCGGGCCTCTGGTGAGGGAACCGGCCAGGTGGGCGGTGTCGGTGGAGGCGGCGACCCGGCCGTGGGCGTTCACCAGGCGGGCCGGGCGGGGCAGGCCGCGCAGCAGCGGGAGCACGGCCGCCTCGAAGTGCCGCAGATACACGTCGGCCGCCGCCACCCCGGCGAACCGCCCCTGGACGGACACCGGTTCGGACACGGTGAGGCTGTACTCGGCGGAGCAGAGGTAGTCCACGTACGGCCCGGCCACGGCCCGGCGCCCGGTGTCGCGGGGCAGCGCGAACCAGTCCCAGTGCGTGTAGTCGGAGTAGGCCGACCGGCCGGGGTCGAGATCGAGCAGGAGCGGCCGTACGACACCGTCCGCGCCGGACTGCCACCACTCCAGCCAGGCCGGCGCGTCGGCCAGCAGCCCGGGGGCCGCGACGAAACCGGCGCCGGAGACGATCGCGTCCCGGGCCAGCCGCGGATGCAGCCCGGGACGCAGGGCGGCGAGGTCGCGGCTGACCGGCCGGCGGCCCTCGGCGGCCACCCGGTGCAGCAGCGCCGTGGTGTCGGCGCGGGTGGCGGCGACCGTCTCGAAGGCGGCCTCCAGCGCACCGCCCACCCGTGCGGCGACCCGTCTCTCCGGTTCCGTGGCGACGACGGCGAACCGGGACCTGACGCCCATGGTGTCCTCCAGCCGACGGGGCCGTCACACGGCGCGGTCAGAGGGTGAGGCGTACGGCGACCAGCCGCGCCGTGGACTCCCTGACGCACCGTTCGGCCAGCGCGCCGGCCGTTTCGTCGGCCCCATCCTGCACCGCGGCGACGACCCGGCGGTGCCGGTCCGCAACTTCTTCACGATATGCGTCCTCGGCGAGGACCAGACAGGGCAGCGCGCCCACCTCGCTCTGCAGGGCGACCTGTTCGCGGGTGAGCCGGGCGGACTGCGCGGCGGCGGCGAGCTCGACGTGGAAGCGGCCGTACAGCCGGCCGCGCGCCGCCGCGTCCGCGGCCCGCGCCAGCTCCCGCGCCGTACGGCGCAGCGGCTCCAGGTCGGCGGGTTCGGTGCGCTCCGCGGCGAGCCGGGCGGCGGCGCCGGACAGGGCGGCCCAGTGGTCCCCGAGATCGCGCAGTTCCTCGGTGCTCCAGCCGCGCAGCCGGTCCTTGAGCCGCTCGCCGGCGGGCACTTCGGGCAGCGCGACGAAACTGCCGCCGCCGCGGCCCCGCCGGGTGGTGACCAGCCCCCGCTGCCGCAGGGCCATGAGCGCCTCGCGCAGGGTGACCGTGGAGACACCGAGCTGCCCGGCCAGTTCGCTCTCGCCGGGAAGCTGCTCGCCGTCGGCGAGGAGACCCAGCTCTATGGCGTCGCCGATGCGGCGGACGACCGCGTCGACGCGGGCCCGGGTGTCCACCGGGCTGAAGACGGCCCGGCGGGCGCCGCGGTCTGCGTCGGGCCGGCTCACGGTCACCACCTCGCTCGTTGACTGAAGATTTACCCTAACGCCCTCTTGAGCCGTGACCTATGAGTTCATAGGTTTGCGGTCAACGTCGAGGGCGCCAGAAAGGTTCCCGTATGGAGGGAATTGCGATCCGGCTTCAGGGTCTGTGGAAGTCGTTCGGCCAGACGCCGGCCGTGGGCGGCGTCGATCTGGAGATACGGGACGGCGAGTTCTTCTCACTGCTCGGCCCGTCCGGCTCCGGGAAGACGACCCTGCTGAGGCTGATCGCCGGGTTCGAGACGCCCGACCAGGGCCGGATCGAACTCGCGGGACAGGAGGTCACCGGCCTGGCCCCGTACGAGCGGGACGTGCACACCGTCTTCCAGGACTACGCGCTCTTCCCGCACATGACGGTCGAGCAGAACGTCGCCTACGGGCTGCGGGTGCGCAAGGTGCCGAAAGCCGAACGCCTGGCCCGCGCCCGCCAGGCGCTCGCCGAGGTCCGCCTCGAAGGCTACGGGCGGCGACGGCCCGACCGGCTCTCCGGCGGCCAGCGGCAGCGCGTCGCGCTGGCCCGCGCGCTCGTCGGCCGTCCCCGCGTGCTGCTGCTGGACGAGCCGCTCGGCGCCCTCGATCTGAAGCTGCGCCAGCAGATGCAGGTCGAACTCAAGGCGCTCCAGCGGGAGGTGGGCATCACCTTCGTCCTCGTCACCCACGACCAGGAGGAGGCCCTGACGATGAGCGACCGGATCGCCGTCGTCGACCGGGGCCGGATCGCCCAGACCGGCACGCCCGCGGAGATCTACGAACGTCCGGCGACCGCGTTCGTCGCCTCCTTCGTCGGCGTCTCCAACCTCCTCGACGGCGAGACGGCCCACCGGATCGCCGGCTCCCCGGGCACCTACAGCATCCGCCCGGAGAAGATCCGCGTCCTGACGGAGTCCGCCGGACCGGAGGAGCCGGAACACGCCACCGCCACCGGCACCGTCGCCGAGGTCGTCTACCTCGGCGACGCCACCCGCTTCGTGGTCGACCTCGACGGCGGCGGCCGGCTCACCGCGCTCCAGCAGAACCTGGAGACCTCCTCGGCGGAGGTCGCCGCCTACCGCGGCACCCGGGTCCGCCTCCGCTGGCACCGCCGGCACGCCGTCCGGCTCCCTTCCTGATCCCCCACTCCTTTCCTGATCCCCCCACTCCTGGAGAACGCCGTGCGTCTCATCCGTACCCCGCGCGCCGCGGCCCTCTGCGCCGCCGCGCTGCTGCTCACCGCCGCCTGCGGCTCCTCCGGATCCGGCGGCTCGTCCGCCACCGGCCTCCACCCGCCCGCCCTGAAGGCCCCGGCGAAGCTCGGCCGCACCGAGGGGCAGGTCAACCTCGTCGCGTGGGCCGGCTATGTGGAGGACGGCTCCAACGACCCGCACGCCGACTGGGTCAGCGGCTTCGAGAAGCGGACGGGATGCCAGGTCCGGTCGAAGGTCGCCGCCAGCTCGGACGAGATGGTCAAGCTGATGAAGACCGGCGCGTACGACGCCGTCTCCGCCTCCGGTGACGCCTCCCTGCGCCTGATCGCCTCCGGAGACGCGGCCCCCGTCAACACCGGCCTGGTCCCGAACTACAAGGACGTCTTCGACGGGCTGAAGAACGGCCCCTGGAACTCCGTGGACGGCCGGATGTACGGGATCCCGCACGGCCGGGGCGCCAACCTGCTGATGTACAACACCGCGAAGGTGACACCGGCGCCCACCTCCTGGTCGGCCGTCTTCGACGACGCCGCCCGGTACAAGGGGCACGTCACCGCCTACGACTCACCGATCTACATCGCCGACGCGGCCCTGTATCTCAAGGCCCACCGCCCGGAGTTGGGGATCAAGAACCCGTACGCGCTCGACCGGAAGCAGTTCGACGCGGCCGTGGCGCTGCTGAAGCGGCAGAACGGCTACGTCGGCGAGTACTGGAGCGACTACCTGAAGGAGGTCTCCTCCTTCAAGAGCGGTGACTCGGTGGTCGGCACCACCTGGCAGGTGATCGCCAACCTCGCCGCCTCCGAGGGCGCGAAGGTCAAGGCGCTCGTACCGAAGGAGGGTTCGACCGGCTGGTCGGACACCTGGATGGTCTCCAGCAAGGCCGAGCACCCCAACTGCGCCTACAAATGGCTGGACTGGATCGTCTCGCCCAAGGTCAACGCCCAGGTCGCCGAGTACTTCGGCGAGGCACCGGCCAACTCCCGGGCCTGCGCCGAGACCGCCGACAAGAACTTCTGCACCACCTACCACGCCGCCGACGAGGGCTACTGGAAGAAGATCGCCTTCTGGAACACGCCCATCGAACAGTGCCTGGACGGCCGCCGGGACGTGACCTGCGTACCGTACGCCGAGTGGGTCCGCGCCTGGACCGGGATCAAGGGCTGAGCCGTGCGGACCGAAGCCGGGCGCGACCCCGGGCGGCGGCTCGCCGCGATCCTGCGCCGCCGGCCCCGGCTGCGGCCGGTCCTCCTGCTCACCGCCCCGCTGCTCTGGCTCACCGTCCTCTACCTCGGCTCGCTGGCGGTCCTGTTCGTCTCCGCCTTCTGGACGACCGACTCCTTCACCTCCCAGGTGGTGAAGGTCTGGACGACGGACAACTTCCACGCGCTGCTGACCACCCCCGTCTACCGCCAAGTCGTCCTGCGCAGCGTCGCGGTGGCCCTCGCGGTGACCGTGCTGTGCGTGCTGCTCGCCTTCCCGGTCGCCTTCTACACCGCCCGGGTGGCCCCGCCGCGCCGGCGTCCGCTGCTGGTGGCGGCGATCCTCACGCCGCTGTGGGCGAGTTACCTCGTCAAGGTGTACGCCTGGCGGCTGATCCTGTCCGAGGGCGGGCTCGCCGACTGGATGCTCGCCCCGTTCGGACTGCGCGGCCCCGGCTACGGGCTGCCCGCCACGGTGCTCACCCTGACGTACCTGTGGCTGCCGTACATGATCCTGCCGCTGCACACCGCGCTCGAACAGCTCCCGGCCGGGCTGCTCGACGCGTCCGCCGACCTCGGGGCGCGGCCCGCCCGCACCTTCCGCTCGGTCGTGCTGCCCCTGGTGCTGCCGTCCGCCGCCGCCGGTTCGGTGTTCACGTTCTCGCTCAGTCTCGGCGACTACATCACCGTGCAGATCGTGGGCGGCAAGACCCAGCTCATCGGCAACCTCGTGTACTCCCACATCGATCTCGACCTGCCCATGGCCGCCGCGCTCGGCACCGTGCCCGTCGCCGTGATCGTCCTGTACCTGCTGGCGATCCGCCGTACCGGCGCCCTCGACAACCTGTAGGAAGGAGCGCCATGCGTCTTGGCCGCACCGCGCGGATCGCCCTGCGGACCGCCGCCGGGCTCGGCTTCGCGGTGATCTACCTGCCACTGGTGCTGGTCCTGCTCAACTCCCTGAACCCCGACCGCAGCGCGGGCTGGCCGCCGCCGGGACTGACCGGGCGCTGGTGGTCGGTGGCGGCGCACAACCCCGGTGTCCGGCAGGCGCTGTGGGTGTCGGTGAAGGCGGGGCTCGGGGCCACCGCCATCGCGCTGGTGCTCGGCACGCTCCTGGCGTTCGCCGTGGCCCGGTACCGCTTCTTCGGCCGGGACACGGTGTCCTTCCTGGTGGTGCTGCCGATCGCGCTGCCCGGCATCGTCACGGGCATCGCGCTGAACTCGGCCTTCGGCACGGTGCTGGAGCCGCTCGGGGTGGGCCTCGGGCTGTTCACCGTGATCGTCGGACACGCCACGTTCTGTGTCGTCGTGGTCTTCAACAACGTGGTGGCCCGGCTGCGCCGTACGGCCGGTTCGTACGAGGAGGCGGCCCAGGACCTCGGCGCGAGCGGCTGGAGGGCCTTCGTGGACGTGACGTTCCCGCTCGTGCGCTCCGCGCTGCTGGCGGGCGCCCTGCTCGCCTTCGCGCTGTCCTTCGACGAGATCGTGGTCACCACGTTCACCGCGGGTCCCGGCGTCCAGACCCTCCCCTTGTGGATCTTCGACAACATGGCCCGGCCACGGCAGGCCCCCGTGGTGAACGTCGTGGCCGCGGTGCTCGTCCTGCTGTCGGTGATCCCGGTCTACCTCGCCCAGCGGCTGTCCGCGGACACGGCGACGTCGAGCCGCGTCTAGCCGGCCGGACAGGGCGGGGGCCGAAGCCGCGACGGCTTCGGCCCCCGGTGTGCGGACGGCTCAGGCGGCCGAGCCCACGTTGCCGTGCAGGCGGGCCACGACCTCGGTCAGCTGGGCGGCGACCTCGGCGTCGTCGGACGGGTGGGTCTCGGCGAAGCGGGTGACGGAACCCGGGATGGACAGCTTGATGTCCTCGATCACCTTGCCGCCGGCGATGCCCACGGCCTTGCGGGTGTCGTCCTGGGCCCACACGCCGCCGTACTGGCCGAAGGCGGTGCCGACCACGGCGACGGGCTTGCCGCCGAAGGCGCCGGCGCCGTAGGGGCGGGACAGCCAGTCGATGGCGTTCTTCAGCACGGCCGGGATGGTGCCGTTGTACTCGGGGGAGAACAGCAGGAAGGCGTCGGCGGCCTGGGCGGCCTCGCGCAGCTTGACGGCGGCGGCCGGCACGCTGCCCTCCACGTCGATGTCCTCGTTGTAGAACGGGACCTCGGCCAGGCCCTCGAAGAGCTCGACCTCGGCGCCCTCCGGCGCGAGCTTCACGGCCGCCTCGGCGAGCTGACGGTTGTGCGAACCGGCGCGAAGGCTGCCGACGAGCGCGAGGATGCGAACAGACATGGGAACTCCAAAGGGCTGAAACATCGCGGTGACGATCCGGACCGAAGTCCGTTTAAGTATGTACCACCTCAAGCGGACCGCGGTCCAGTTTTGTTCCCGATGCTTTACGCTGTCGACATGTCCAGCGCTCTGCCGCCCTTCCCCAAGCCTGAAGAGCCCTTTGCGACCCCCTCCCTGCTGGAAGTCGGCATGGCTCCCGGAGAGCCGGGCCTGCGCGCCGACGCGGCCCGCAACCGCGCCCGGCTCCTGGAGGCCGCCGCCCGGCTGATCGCGGAGCACGGGGTGGCCGGGGTCACCATGGAGGCGGTCGCCGCGGCGGCCGACGTGGGCAAGGGCACCGTCTTCCGCCGCTTCGGCGACCGCACCGGGCTGCTGATGGCCCTCCTCGACCACTCCGCCCGCCGCCTCCAGGCCGACTTCCTGGGCGGACCCCCGCCGCTGGGCCCCGGCGCGCCGCCCCTGGAGCGGCTGCGGGCGTTCGGCGTGGCGGTGCTGTACCGCACGGCCGAACAGCTGGATCTGCAACTGGCCGCCCAGCCCGACCCGACCCGCCGGTTCATCCATCCGGCGGCCGGGGCACTGCGCGCGCACCTCACGATGCTGCTCCGGCAGACCGTGCCCGACGGCGACTGCGACCTGCTCGCCCACACCCTGCTCGCCTCCCTGGACCCCGCGCTGATCCATCACCTCACCCGGCAGTGCGAGATGCCCATGGAGCGCCTGGAGGCCGCCTGGCTCGACCTGGTCGCCCGGGTGACCCGCACGGACCCGCCGGGCTGATCTCGTACGGGGCCGTCACGCGGAGGCGTCGGTCAGTCCCCCTGACGGGTGAACATCTCCACCAGCCCGCGCGGGGCGTCGGCGGCGAACAGCAGTTCCTGACCGCGCGCGGACTCCACCGCCGACGCCTCGGCGCGCGGGAACATCCGGGCCTCGTACGCGGCCAGCGCGGCCTCCGTGTCCCCGGGATGCGCGGCCAGCGCCAGGCCCAGTTCGGCCCCGTCGAGCAGGGCCAGGTTCGCGCCCTCGCCCGCGAACGGGGACATCAGGTGGGCGGCGTCCCCGAGCAGGGTCACCCCGGGCACCCGGCCCCAGCGGTGCCCCACCGGCAGCGCGTGGATCCGGCGGGGTACGAGCGCCCCGTCCGCGTCGGCGACCAGCGCCCGCAGCCGCTCGTCCCAGCCGTCGAACTCCTTGAGCACGGCCGCCTTGGCCGCCTCGGTGTCGGTGAAGTCGATGCCGTCCAGCCAGTCCTCCGGCGCGACCACGGCGGTGTACACGTGCAGGCTGCCGTCGGGTTCGCGGTGCGCGAGGAACCCACGGCCGGGGCCGAGCGCGAAGAGCATGCCGTCGCCGACCACCTCCGCGCTCACCGGATGGCGCCGGTCCGCCTCCCGCAGGTCCGCCTCCACGAACGACACGCCCGTGTACGCGGGCGTGGCGGTGGAGACCAGGGACCGGACCCGCGACCAGGCGCCGTCCGCGCCGACCAGCACGTCGGTGGTGAACTCGGAGCCGTCCGCGAGCGTCACCCGGTGCCGTCCGCCGTCCAGCGGGCGGGCGCCGACGACCTTGGCGCCCCACCGGACGGTGCCCGCGGGCAGCGAACCGAGCAGCAGCTCGCGCAGGTCGCCCCGGTCTATCTCCGGGCGCCCGCCCGTGCCGTCGTCCGGCCGGGCGAGCCGGACGACGCCGTCCTGCCCGAGGACCCTGAGGGCCTGGCCGCCGGCGTGGACACGGGCCAGGAACTCCTCGTGCAGGCCCGCGGCCCGCAGCGCCTCCTGCCCGGACTCGTCGTGGATGTCGAGCATGCCGCCCTGGGCCCGGGCGTCCGGTGACGCGTCCAGGTCGAACAGCGCGGCTTCGATGCCGCGCACGTGCAGCACCCGGGCGAGGGCGAGCCCGCCGAGGCCCGCGCCGACGACGGCGACGGGGTGGTGGGGGAGGGGCGCGGTGGTCATGGGGCCTCCTGGCCTTCGGTCGGCACGGCGGTCCGCTCGATGCCGGTGATCAGGGTCTGGAAGGCCCACGACAAGCGGGCCTCGGGCGTGCCGGACAGCAGCGCCCCGGGGTCGGCGGCGATGTGCGGATGGGTGGTGGCGGGTGCCTCGCGCAGGGCCCGGGCCGTCGCCTCCCAGGCTGCCGGGGACTCCTCCCCGGCGTGCTCGGCGGCGGTCGCGGTGGCGTGCTGGAGCAGCAGATCCACACCCCAGGCCGCCTGGTCGCCGGGCACCCCGCCCTCGCGCAGCAGACCGAGCAGGGTCTCGATCAGGCGCAGATAGTGCGGGCCGCTCGGCCGGGCGGTCAGCGCCGACCGGGCCAGGGACGGGTGTTCCAGGAGCATCGCGGTGTAGCGGGTGAGCACCCGCTCCAGCCGCTCCCGCCAGCTGCCCTCGGCCGGCGCCTGGCCGACCGTGCCGAGCAGCTCGTCCAGGACGGCGGCGTGCAGCTCGTCGGTGTTGCGGACGTACACGTACAGCGAGGCGGGGCCGGTGTCGAGCTCCTGCGCGAGCCGGCGCATCGTCACCTTGCGCAGCCCCTCGGCGCGCAGGATCGCGACGGCGGCGGCCACGATGCCCTCCCGGGTCAGGGCGGGCTTGGCGGGACGCTCCCGGCGGGAGCGGGGGGCAGCGGTCATGGCATGACTGTAACGAACGTGTTCGCCGCGAACAAGTTCGTTACGAACATGTTCGCCGCAGGGTATGCGAGGCCGCCGCGCCGAACTCGCCCCCGGCCGAGAGCGAGGGACGCACCTCGTGCCGAGGGCCCTCCGTGGTGCGGCGCGAGTCCGGCCGACCCGTGCCGCACCGGGGACCTACTGCCGGGCCTGCCCCTGCTGGGCGGCGATGCTCTTGCGGACCTCGTCCATGTCCAGCGCGCGGGCCTGCTTGATCAGGTCCTCGAGGGCGGGCGCGGGCAGGGCGCCCGGCTGGGCGTAGACCGCGACCTGGTCACGGACGATCATCAGCGTGGGGATCGACTGGATCTCGAAGGCCGCGGCCAGCTCCGGCTGCGCCTCGGTGTCCACCTTGCCGAACACCAGGTCCGGGTTGTCCTCGGCCGCCTTCTCGTAGACGGGCGCGAACGACCGGCACGGCCCGCACCAGGACGCCCAGAAGTCGATCAGAACGAACTCGTTCCCGGAGACCGTCTCGTCGAAGTTCTCCTTGGTCAGTTCCACGGTGCTGGTCATGGCGTGATTCCCTCTTCCTGGTGTGGGGTGTGCCGACGGCGCCAACACGGCCGCCGGGCCGCCTATTCCAGCCGCGCACGCCGGTGTTCCGCGCGCGTACCCCTGTGGCCACGGCGCACACCACCCACCAGACTGACCCCATGACGGAAACGGAATCGAACACGTACGACGTGGTGGTGATCGGGGCGGGCCCGGTGGGCGAGAACGTCGCCGACCGGACCCGGGCGGCCGGACTGACCACCGCGGTAGTGGAGAGCGAACTGCTCGGCGGCGAGTGCTCGTACTGGGCCTGCATGCCCAGCAAGGCCCTGCTCAGGCCGGTCATCGCCCAGGCCGACGCCCGCCGGCTGCCCGGCCTCGCCCAGGCCGCGCGCGGCCCGCTCGACACCCAGGCCGTGCTGGCCCGCCGCGACGAGTACACCTCCCACTGGCAGGACGACGGGCAGGCCGACTGGCTCGCGGGCACCGGCGCCGACCTGTACCGCGGCCACGGCCGGCTCTCCGGTCCGCGCACGGTCACCGTCACCGCCCCCGACGGCACCGTGACCACGCTCACCGCCCGGCACGCCGTCGCCGTCGCCACCGGAACCCGCGCCCAACTGCCCGACCTGCCCGGACTCGCCGAGGTCGGGCCCTGGACCAGCCGCGAGGCCACCAGCGCCAAGGCGGCGCCCGGGCGGCTCATCGTCGTCGGCGGCGGGGTCGTCGCCACCGAGATGGCCACCGCCTGGCAGGCCCTCGGCTCCCGGGTCACCCTGCTGGTCCGCGGCAAGGGCCTGCTGGGCCGGATGGAGCCGTTCGCCGGGGAACTGGTCGCCGAGGCCCTCACCGAGGCGGGCGCCGACATCCGCACCGGCACCTCCGTGGAATCCGTCCGCCGCGAGAACGGCACGGTCGTGGCGGTCACCTCCACAGGCGACCGGATCGAGGCCGACGAGATCCTCTTCGCCACCGGACGCGCCCCGCGCACCGACGACCTCGGCCTGGAGACCGTCGGCCTGGAGCCCGGCTCCTGGCTCGACACCGACGACAGCCTCCGCGTCACCGGCACCGACTGGCTCTACGCGGTCGGCGACGTCAACCACCGCGCCCTCCTCACCCACCAGGGCAAGTACCAGGCCCGCATCGCCGGCGCCGCGATCGCCGCCCGCGCCGCCGGCGACACCCTCCTGGAGGAGCCCTGGGGCGCGCATGCCGCGACGGCCGACCACCACGCCGTGCCCCAGGTCGTCTTCACCGACCCCGAGGCCGCCGCCGTCGGCCTCTCCCTCGCCGAAGCCGAGCAGGCCGGGCACCGGGTGCGCGCCGTGGACGTCGAGTTCTCCTCCGTGGCGGGCGCCGGCCTGTACGGCGACGGCTACCGGGGCCGCGCCCGCATGGTCGTCGACCTGGAGGACGAGATCCTGCGCGGAGTCACCTTCGTCGGCCCCGGCGTCGGCGAACTGATCCACTCGGCCACCATCGCGATCACCGGCCGCGTCCCGGTCACCCGCCTGTGGCACGCCGTCCCGTCCTACCCGACCCTGAGCGAGGTCTGGCTGCGGCTGCTGGAGGCGTACCGGGACAACTGACCGCCGCGGCTACGGCAGCCGGAAGCCCAGCGCCTGTGCCGCCGGCTGCGGGGTCGGATGGGACCACAGGGACGCCACCGCCTCGTTCGTCGACAGCGAGCGGGGCTCCGCGCGGTCCAGGTACAGGGTGCCGTCGAGGTGGTCCGTCTCGTGCTGGACGATCCGGGCCGGCCAGCCGGTGAACACCTCGTCCAGCGGGCGGCCGTGCTCGTCCTCGCCGCGCAGCCGCACCTCGGCGTGCCGGGCCACCACCGCCTGCCAGCCCGGCACGCTCAGACAGCCCTCGAAGAACGCGGCCCGGGCGGTGCCCACCGGCTCGTACACCGGGTTGACCAGCACCCGGAACGGCTGCGGGACCCGGCCCCGGGCCGCCGCCACCTCCGGGGGCACCGGCGCCGGGTCCTCGACGACCGCGATCCGCAGCGGGATGCCGACCTGCGGGGCGGCCAGGCCCACGCCGGGCGCCGCGTGCATGGTGGCGCGCAGTGCCTCGACGAACCGGGCCAGCAGTGCGGGGCCGAGCTGACCGTCGTACGGCTCGGTGCCGCGCCGCAGCACCGGCTGGCCGGCCGCGACGATGGGCAAGGGACCGCCGGCGGCGAGGAGTTCCTCGACCCGCTCGGCGAGCGGTGTGTCATCACGGGGTGCCATCGCGTCAGCATGCCACGCCCGCCCCCGCCCCCGGCGGCACCCCCGGCACGTCGGCGCGCACCGGGCGCGGACCGCGCGGCCAGGGCACTGTCAGTGGCGTGAAGTAGCGTGGGGCGGGTCGGTGAGAGAGCGGTGGAAGACGGGGGAGGGGACCGGAGATGACAGCGGAGACGACAGGGCAGGACGGCCGGGCCCGGCGGCGCGGCCAGGGCGAACTGGAAGGCCTGGTGCTCGGCGCGCTGCGCGAGGCGGACGGGCCGGTCAGCGCGGCCTGGGTGCAGCAGCGTCTCGGCGGCGACCTCGCCTACACCACCGTCGTCACCATCCTGACCCGGCTGCTCGCCAAGGACGTCGTCTCCCGCGAACGGCACGGCCGGTCCTTCCTGTGGACGCCGACGGCCGACGTGGCCCGGCTCGCCGCCCTGCGCATGCGCCGCCTGCTGGACGGCGAGCGGGACCGCGAGGCGGTCCTGGCCAGCTTCGTCACCGCCCTGCCGCCCGGCGACGAACAGGTGCTGCGCGCCCTGCTCGACATCCCGGCCCCGGACGCCGGCCGCCCGGAGGACTGAGCGCCGATGGGGGTCTTCGTCTTCCTGCCGCTGGTGCTGCCGCTGTCCGCGTGGCCGGTCGCCCGGCTCGCCGAGAACCGGCTGCACCCGCGCACCGCCACCCGGCTGCTGACCGCGGTCGCCGTGGTCATGGCCGTGTGCAGCACGCTGTGCCTGGCCCTGCTCATGGTCGTCGGCACCGCGCAACTGCCCGGCAATCCGCTGCCCGACGGCTGGTCCGACCCCGAGGTGCGGGCCGCCGTCCCGCACGACGAGGTGGCCGGCCGGGCCGCGATACCGGCGCTCGCCGCGGTCACCGCCGCCTGCGCCCGCACCCTGTGGCGGCACCGCCGGGTCACCCGCCGCGCCCGCCGGGCCCTGGCCGGAGTGCCGGGCCCCACGGTGGCCGTCCTGCCCGACAGCACGCCGTACGCGTACGCGCTGCCCGGCGGCCGGGGCCGGATCGTGGCCAGCACGGCCCTGCTGGCCGGACTCGCCCCGGCCGAGCGGCGCGCCCTGTTCGCGCACGAACGCGCCCACCTGACCGCCCGTCACCACCGTCATCTGCTCGCCGCGCACCTGGCCGCCCGCGCCAACCCGTTCCTGCGCCCGCTGCGCACCGCCGTCGTCTACACGGCCGAGCGGTGGGCGGACGAGGAGGCGGCCCGCGCGGTGGGCGACCGGCGCACGGTCGCCCGCGCCATCGGCAAGGCGGCCCTGCTGTCCCCGCGCACCCCGGCGCCGACCCTGGCCGCGCTCGCCGCGACCGGGCCCGTGCCGCGCCGGGTGGCCGCGTTGCTGGCGCCCGCCCCGGCGGCCCGTACCTGGCCGTCGGCGTTCACCGCGGTCGGCCTGGCCGCCTGGGGCGCCGCCGCCGGAGCGCTGGCCTCCGCGATGTCGTCGGCGAACTCGGCCGTCACCCTGGTCCTGATCCTGCGCGCGGCCACCCCTTTGTGAGGCCGGAGGAGCCCAGGGCGTTCACGGTACGGGCACCGAGCCCGCAAACCGGGCGGAGAAGGAACCATCCGCAGGACACCGAGCGCGCTCGGGCGCAGGAGTCGTTCCCGGTCGGCGGCACGGTGGACCTGCTCGCGCGCCGGGGCCTGTGGCGCACCCGGCGGCCGGGCAGGAGCCGCCGGGCGGTCATCCGGACGGTCGCGCCCGCGGCCTGAGGGGGACGGGCCGTGCGGACGGGTGGCGCCCGGGGCGCCAGGTGGCCACCAGCGCCGCCGCCACCAGCAGTTCGGCGATGTCACCGCCGTAGTACATGATCTCCGCGCCGCCCCGGACCTCGGACGCGGGCGCGTGGACGGCCACCCCGAAGCCGCCGTACATCAGTTGCGCGGCGACCGCGTGCACGGCGATCGCGCAGCCCAGCCAGACCAGCCGGGCGGGCACGCCGGGCCGGGCCGGGGCGGGGTCGGGACCGGCGACGGCGTGCGCGAACAGGCACCCCGACAGCAGGAAGTGCGCGTGCACCAGCCAGTGCCCGGCCGGGTGGGCCATGGCGGTGTCGTACAGCGGGGTGAAATACAGCACCGGGAGGCCGCCCGCCGACAGCAGTACGGCCACCGGCGGACGGGTCAGCAGGCGTGCCGGGGCGCTGTGCAGCACCGCGGTCAGCCGGCGCGCGCGGGGCGCGCAGACGGCGCGCAGCACCAGGGTGACCGGGGCGCCGAGCACCAGGCCGAGCGGGGCGTACATCCCGATGAGGAGGTGCTGGACCATGTGACCGCGGAAGTCCCGGTGCGCGAAGGGCGCGACCGGCGGCAGCAGCGCCACCGCCAGGAGCACCACCCCGGCGCAGAACGCGGCGGTGCGCCAAGGGCTCCAGGCCCGCACCGGATTCCGCCGGCGCGCCCGGAGCACCAGCAGCAGGTAGCCGCCCGCGCACACCAGCAGCGCCAGGACCGGCAGGACCACGCCCGGCGCACCGCCCGCCGGGTGGGAGGTGTGGTGGTGGACCATCAGGCGAGGCGTCCCGCACGGACGCCGCCGGGGGCCGCCGGGTCGAAGGACCGGCCGCCCCGCCCGAGCAGCAGACCGCCGGCCACCAGCAGCGCCCCGAGGACCAGGAAGGCCACGTCCCACCACACCTGGTACGACCCGCCGCGCACATGGTGGATGCCCAGGATCTGGTGGTCCAGCAGACCCTCCACCAGGTTGAACAGGCCCCAGCCGGCCAGAATCCAGCCCCACAGCACCCGCGAGGTCCACACCCGCCGCCGGTGGGTGGTCACCCGGGCGTACAGCACGGCGAGCCCGGACAGGACGGCCAGCCAGCACACGGTGTGGAAGACGCCGTCCCACACGGTGTTCATCTCCAGCCCGGAGACGCTCTTCGGGTCGTAGTACTTCACCCCGATGCGGTCGTGGTCGGTGCTGGTCAGCATGTGGTGCCACTGAAGGAGCTGGTGCAGCAGGATCCCGTCGACGAATCCGCCGAGCCCCACGCCCAGCAGGATGCCGGGCAGGCGCAGACTGGCGGGCGCGGTGTCGCTCCTGGTCTCGCGTACGGTCGTTGCCATCGCTCCTCGTCTCGGTCGATTCGGGTGGATCGGTTCCGGCTGAGGTGCCCTTACGACAGCTATCAGTTCCCGGGCGCCACCGCTGCCGCAGGCTCGGCCATCCGCGCGGCCCGGCACAACGACCGACTTCCGGCGGTCCGGGGACGCCCGCCGGGCGCGCGCGTTCGTCCCCGGTACCCGGCGAAAGATTGATAAGCCATAACTTGCGCCCTTTCACCCGCGTTTCATCGGGTGCGGGCAAGTGCCCGCGACCGTATCTGGAAGGACAGGGAACCGATGAAACGGGTTACCCGAAACAGTGTCATCGCCGTCTGCGCCGCCTCGGGCGCGATGGCAGTGGCCGGGCCGGCGCACGCCGACTCCGCCGCGGGCGGTTACGCGGGCGGCTCGCCCGGGCTGATCTCCGGCAACGGCATCCAGTTGCCGGTACACGTTCCGGTGAACGCCTGCGGGAACACCGTGGACGTGGTGGGGCTGCTCAACCCCGCCATGGGCAACCGCTGCGCCAACCAGGGTGACCGGACCGGGGGCAAGGAAGGCGCCGCGACCTCGGGCGGGGCCACCGCCGTGGGCAAGGAGCAGGGCTCTCCCGGGGTGGTCTCCGGCAACGGCCTCCAGCTCCCGGTCGACCTGCCGGCGAACGTCAGCGGCAACACCGTGGACGTGGTGGGGGTGCTCAACCCCGTCTTCGGCAACCAGTCCGTGAACACCTCCGGCCCCCGTCCCGACACCCCCGGCCGGTCCACACCGCCCGCGCCGCAGCCGCCCACGCGGCACACGCCCCCGGCGCACCACCGGCCGCACGAGCCGGCGCACCCCGCGTCCCCGACCCGCCCGGCGCCGCACCCGTCGTCCAGCGTCGTACGGCAGCGCCCGCCCGGCACCCTGGCCCGCACCGGAACGGACGGCACCTGGACGGCCGCCGCCGCGAGCCTGGCGTCGCTGGCGGGCGGAACCGTGCTGTACCGGCGCTTCCGGCCGAGGACCGAGCGCTGATCCCGGCCGCTCCCTCCGCTGCCGGGAGGGAGCGGCCCCCTCGCCGCCGCCACGCCGGATCCGTCCCCGGCGGGTCCCGCCGCACGACCGCGGCCGGGGTGGGCTCAGCGGCGCAGGACGGTTGCGCACGGCGTACAGGCCGGTGACACGGCCGTCGGCGAGGTGCGGGGCGAGGACGGTGTCCGCCCTGCCGTCGAGCCGGAGGACCGGCGCCGGGTGGCCGTTGACCCGGGCCGGCCGCAGCGCCCCCGCGCCGAACCCGCGCAACCCGGCGGCCGGCGGGCGGCGCCGTGGGCGCGGGCCCGGTCACGGGGAGGAGCGTGGTCTCACCAGGTGACCGGCAGGCGCAGCGGGAAGCGGCGGATGGTGCCGGTGTCCCACTCGATGTCGTCGGGGGCCACGGCGAGCCGCAGCGTGGGGAAGCGGGTCAGCAGGCCGGTGACCGCGCTGTCCAGTTCCGCGCGGGCGAGCGGCGCCGCCAGGCAGTGGTGGCCGCCCCAGCCGAACGTCATGTGCGGGCGCACCGGCCGCTCGAGGTCCAGCCGGTGCGGGTCGGGGAAGACCACCGGGTCCCGGTTGGCCGCCAGGTACGACACGTGGACGTAGTCGCCGGCGCTGATGAGGGTGCCCTCGACCTCGGCGTCCTCCAGGGCGATCCGGGGGATGCCCACGCCCTTGCGGAACGGGATGAACCGCAGCAGCTCCTCCAGCGCGCCGGGGAACCGGCCGGGGTCGCGGGCGAGCGCGGCCCGCTGCTCGGGGTGGGTCAGCAGCACGTAGGCGATGTCGCTGATCTGGCAGGTCGCGGTGTCGTTGCCGCTGAGGATGAGCGTCACGGCCAGCACCGCGAGCTCGTCGTCGCTCAGCGGCTTCTCGCCCTCCGGCACCGGGGCCGTGGCCAGCGTGCTGAGCAGGTCCTCGCCCGGCGCCCGCCGCCGCTCGGGGACCAGCCCGGCGAAGTACTCCCGCAGGGACGCCTTGGCCTCGGCAGCGGTCTGCCGGGCGTCGGCGGAGGTGGCCAGCAGCCGCATGGTGCGGTCCCGCAGCTCGTCACGGTCGGCCTCGGGTACGGCGAGCAGCTCGCAGATCGTCAGATGGGGCAGCGGCACGGACAGATGGGTCACCAGGTCGGCGGGCGGGCCCGTCTCGGCCATCGCCGTGAGCAGGCCGGCCACCACCCGGTCCACCGCCGGCCGCATGGCCGCCACCCGGTCGCGGGTGAACGCCTGGGCCGCCACGTGCCGCAGCCGGGTGGCGTGCGGCGGGTCCGTCACGTTGATGGACTCCGGTGACACGATGGGCTCGGGCGTCATCCTCGGGTAGTCGCGCCCGACGATCGCCGCCCGGCTGAACCGGGGGTCGCACGTCACCTGGCGCACGCCGGCGAAGCTGGTCACGAGCCACGCCTCGGCCTCGCCGTAGGGCAGCCGGATCCGGCTGACCGGGCCGCGCCGTGCCAGCGCGTCCAGCTCCGGGTCGAACTCCAGCGCCTCAGCGAAGTCGAAGGGGCATTCGAGCACGGTCGGTTCCTGGAACGACATCACAGCCTCCTTTGTGCGCCGCCGGGCGCGCTCGTGGGTGTCCGGCCGGGCGCGTCCGCCGGTGAGGGCGCCGGTGCTGTCCGGGCCTGGCCCGCTGGGACATCGTTGTCCCAGGCCCCGCCACGCACGCCGGGGAGGCGCCGCCGACCGGGCCCGCGTGGCTCGTGCGGCTTCCCCGGCCGTACGGCTCCGAGGCGCCGCCCCGTCCCTGAGAGAGTCACTTCCCCAATATGCGGGAGGTCGACGGGCTTCGCACGACGGACGCGGGCGGCGCGGAGGGGCGTGGGGGGGCGGCGTTGACGGGTTGCGGTGTGGACGGGTCGCGGGGGCTGGTGCCGGGTGGACGGGGCGCGGGGCCGGTCCGACCGGGCTCAGGCGTCGACCCGGTCCCGTCGGCGCCGCGGGAGGGCGGACCGGCCGGGCGGGGCGGCGCCGCCCCGGGCGGCGGCGCGGGCGGGGCCGTCGGGCATGGTGAAGGCGAAGACCGCCGTGGCCGCCGCGATCGCGGCGAGAGCGAGGAAGGCGTGCTGGTACGCGGCGACGGGCGGGGCCGCGGCGGCGCCCGACGGGGTGCCGAGCACGAGGGCCGTGGTCACCGCCGCCGGCGCGAGCGCGCCACCGGTCTGGCGTACCACGGTGTTCAGCATCGTGGCCTGGGCCAGGTCGGCCCGGTCGACGGTGGCCAGCGAGGCGACCGTCGTAGGGATGAAGAAGCAGCCGATCGCGGCTCCGAACAGGAACATGCAGCCGCGGATCGTCCACAGGCCGGTGTCCGCGTCGCAGCCGGCGAGCAGCACCAGGGTCGCGCTGACCCCGGCCAGTCCCAGGCCGACGATCAGACGCGGACCGACCCGGACGTACAGCGCGCCGGTGATCTGCACGGTCAGCAGGACGCCGAACGCCTCGGGGAAGGTGGTCAGGCCCGACTCCAGCGCCGTACGGCCCTGCGCCTGCTGGAGGAAGAGGGGCCCCAGGTACAGGGCGCCCATGATGGGTATCAGGCCGACCAGGTTGAGCAGATTGGTGTCGCGGAAGAGCCGGTCGGTGAACAGGCGCAGCCGGAGCAGGGGGTGGGCCGTGCGCAGCTCGACGGTGACGGCGGCGGCCAGCAGCACGGCGCCCAGGACCAGGCAGACGACGACGGCGGGGGAGGACCAGCCGCGGTTGGGTCCCTCGCAGACGCCGAACATCACGGTGCCCAGGGCCCCCGCGCTGAGCAGCAGGCCGGGCAGGTCGAACCGGGCGGGCCGGCCGCCGCGGTCGCCGGCCAGGAACAGCGCGCCGAACAGTACGGCCGGAAGCCCGACCGGCAGGTTGACGTAGAACACCCACCGCCAGGACAGGTGGTCCACCAGCAGCCCGCCCAGGACGGGGGCGGCGGCCGGGGCGATCTGCTGCGGAATGATCATGTAGCGGGAGACACGCACCTGTTCGGCGGGGGTGAAGGTGCCGAACAGCAGCGCGGCGGAGGCCGGGAAGAGGACGCCGGCCGACAGCCCCTGCACCGCGCGGTAGGCGACGAGCTGACCGAGCCCGGCCGCCGCCCCGCACAGCAGCGAGGAGCCGAGGAAGCCGGCCAGGGCGACCAGCAGGACGCGTTTGCCGCCGAACCGCTCGACCAGCCAGGCGGAGGCCGGGATGGCCATGGCCAGGCAGACCGGGTAGGCGACGACCACGCCGTCCAGCGCGGCGGTCGTCAGCTGGAACTGACGGGCGATCGAGGGCAGGGCCACGGTGGTGATCGCTCCGTCGACGATCGCGATGAACGTCACGCTGACGCAGACCACGGGGACGACGAGACGCTGACTGAGCGAGGGCAGGGCGAACGGCACGGAGGGACGACGAGGCATATGCTGAGCATACGCACTATGTTGTTGCTCAGCATATGGCTTTGTGGTGCGCCGGGGCACGCGGAGCGGGACTGACGGGCGGTCGGTGGACACGGCAGGGCTCGATGGCCCCGGCCGTGCGGGACAGGAGAGACTGGGCACCATGGCAGTGGCAGTGCACGGCAGCAGCGACATCCTCATCGACGAGCTGTTCGAGACGACCAACCGGCTACGGCAGTTCGTGGAGACGCGGCTGCGGGAGAAGGGGGCGTCGGTGGCCCGGCTGCGTGCCCTGCGCATGCTGGCCAGGGCGCCGGAACCGCTGCGGATGCGGGACCTCGGCGAGATGGCCGGGATCGCCGCCCGCACCACCACCACGATCGTGGACAGCCTGGAGCGCGACGGCCTGGTGGAACGGGTACGACACCCCACGGACCGCCGCGCCTTCCTGCTGCGCCTCACCGAGGACGGGCTGCGCTGCCACCGCGAGGCGGAGGAGACCGACCGCCTCGCCCTCGCCGAGGCCACGGCGACGCTGGACCCGGCCGACCGCGAGCTGCTGCGGGGTCTGCTGGCCCGCATCCGGGAGAACACCGGCTGAGGGTGTCCTCCCGGCGGCGCCGGACGGTCTCGACTCGCCTTCCCGGTAGGGATGCCGGACGTGTCGTCGTGGCCTCGGCGCGGTGATGTCGGCACGGCTTACGGAGTCGTGGGACGCGCCGCCCTCGGGGTGGGGGTCGGCGTGACCGGGTTCGGGACCGCCGGGGTCGGCGCCGGGGACGGGGTTCCGGTCGACGGGTGCGGTGAGCGGGCCGGAGGGGTGGGGGCCGGGTGTCCGTCGCGCGTCGTGAAGAACGCCGGCGTGAGGAAGACCAGCGCGGCGACGGCGGCGAGGGCCATCCCGCCCACCACCGCCCGGCGCACCGGCGTGCGCCGCGACCGCACCCGCCCGGCGGGTGGTGACAGGGGCCGCAGATCGGCCGGACCGACCGCGTGCGCACGCGCGGCCAGGGCGGCCCGCAGCCGCTCCTCGACCGGCGTCGCCCCGCTGCTCGTACCGTACTCGTTCATCGCAGCCCCTCCAGGCGCCGTTCCAGGGCGTCAAGCGCCCTGCTGGCCGTGGACTTGACGGCACCGCGCGACAGGCCGAGCGTCGCCGCGATCTCGGCCTCGGTCAGATGCGACCAGTACCGCAGCACCAGCACCTCCCGCTGCCGCCGGGTCAGCGTGCCCAGCGCCGCCAGCACCTCCCGGTGGTCCTCGTGCAGCAGCACGTCCTCCTCCGGGGCCGGCGCGTGCTCCTCGGGCGCGGGAACGTGCGCCCGTACGGTCCTGCGGCGGCGCAGCACCGAGCGGGCCCCGTTGACGACGCTGGTCCGCAGATACGCCTCCGGGTCGTCCAGCGCGGCGAGCCGGTGGCCGTGCCGCCGGAACAGCGCGGTGAACGCGTCCTGGACGACGTCCTCGGCGGTGGGCAGATCGTCCACCAGCAGCACCGCGAGGCGCACCAGGGACAGCCGGCGGTGGTGGTACAACTCCTCGATGCCCGGCGGGGTCCCGGCCGCGACGGCGCCGGCCGGGGCGCCGGTGCGGGGCGCGGCCGGTGCCGTATCCGCGCGGGTCCGGGCGAGGACGCGGGCGCGTACCCCGCGGGTGAGCCGCCGCGGCCAGGACGCGGAGGGCTTGGGGGTGCCGGCGCGTTCCCAGGGCAGGGCCGTGGCCGGTGGTGTCGCTGTCGTCATGGGTCTCCCGGTGCCGGGTCCCGGTGCGGGGGAGCCGCCGCGCGACGGCTCCGCCGCACCGGGCCTGCCTCAGTACTGCTGCGGAACCGGCGCCGGTGCGGCGTGGCGGTGGTGGTGCGGTACGGGCACCGGGCGGGCCGCCTCCGGGGCCGGGGCCGGGGTCGCCGTGGCCGGGACGGGCGAGGGGGTCGCCGTATCCGCCGGCAGCGGTACCGGGGAGGGGGTCTCCGGGCGGACCGGCGACGGCACCGGGGAGGGGGGTGCGGTGTGGGTCGGTGGTGCGGGTGCCGGGGAGGGGGGTGCGGTGTGCGTCGGCGGGACCGGTGCCGGAGACGGGGTTGCGGGGTGGGGCGGCACCGGTGCCGGGGTGGACGCCTGGTGGTCCGCCGGGGCCGGGGCCGGGGCGGTGGCGCGGTGGTCGTGGGTGGGGGCCGTGGACGAGTGGTCGGCCTTGGCGGGCGCGCTGTCCTGGGCCGCCTGCGCGGTCATGGCGCCGGCGACGGTCAGGGCCGCGCCTACGGCGGAGACCCCCAGGGCGGCGCGCAGCCGGTGCGTACGGTGCGGGCGTGGGACACGGTGTGCGGACATGTGTTCCTTCAGTCGCTCGGGTCGGACATCTGGTCGAAGGGGAGGCCTCCACCCCGACAGACGTCCGACCCCGGGCGAGGTTGCGGGTCACGGCCGACGAAATTCCCCGCCGTGTCCCCCGTGTGCCCGCGTCCCCGTGTGCCCGCGTCCCCGCGCCGCCACCGCCGGCCGGCCGGGGGCGTCTCAGCCCAGCAGCTTCAGCAGTTCCTCGGCGACCGGAGCCGAGGACGCCGGGTTCTGACCGGTGACCAGGTTGCGGTCCACCACCACGTGCGGCGCCCACGGCTCGCTCGCGCGCACGTCGACGCCCGCCTCGGTCAGCCGGTCCTGGAGCAGCCACCTGGCCTGCCCTGCCAGCCCGCCCTGGATCTCCTCCTCGTTGGTGAAGGCCGCCGCGCGGTAACCGGCGAAGGCGTTGGTGCCGTCCGGCCGGACCGCGGCGAGCAGCGCGGCCGGACCGTGGCACACCACGGCCAGCGGCTTGCCCGAGTCCAGGGCCGCGACCAGCAGCCGGCCCGACTCGGCGTCCACGGCCAGGTCCTCCATGGGGCCGTGGCCGCCCGGGTAGAAGACGGCGGCGAAGTCGTCGAGGTCCACCTCCGCGAGCTTCGCCGGCGTCCGCAGCTCGGCCATCTCCTCCAGCGCGCGGGCGAGTTCGTCGGCCTTCTCCTGCCCGCCGTTGACCTCGGCGGCCAGGCTGGCCCGGTCGACCGGCGGCACGACCCCGCCCGGCGTGGCGACGACGATCTCGTGGCCGGCGGCCTTGAGGGCGCGGTAGGGGACCACGGCCTCCTCGGCCCAGAAGCCGGTGGGATGCGCGGTGCCGTCGGCGAGCGTCCAGTGGTCGGCGCCGGTCAGCACGAAAAGAATCTTCGACATGGTGGTTCCCTCCAGAAAGCCGGGATCCCAGGAAACTGGGGTCTGCGACTGCGAACGTAGGCCAGTACAGCCATAGGCATCCAATGAAGGGATCTATGGCCGACATTGGATTCCCTATGGATGCCGGAAGGGGTGTGCGGCCATACTCGGGGCCGTGGAGACCGCTTCCCTCGACCTCAACCTGCTGCGCACCTTCCTCGCGGTGTACCGCTCCGGCTCCTTCACCGGCGCCGCCCGGCTGCTCGGGCTGTCGCAGCCGACGGTGACGACGCAGATGCGGGCGCTGGAGCGGCAGACCGGCCGGGAGCTGTTCGAACGGCTGCCGCGCGGGGTCACCCCCACCCCGGTGGCCGACGAGCTGGCCGCCCGCGTCGCCGCGCCGCTGGACGAGCTGGCCGCCGTCGCGGGACCCGCCCCGGCGGCCGGGAGCAGGGCCGAGCCCGTCCATCTGGCCGGCCCGGCGGAACTGCTGTGCACCACCGTGCTGCCGGCCCTGGCGCCGCTGGTCGCCGACGGCGTACGGCTGCGGGTCGCGACCGGGCTGACCGATCCGCTGCTGGAGGAACTGCGCGCCGGCCGCCACGACCTGGTGATCGCCACCACCCGCCCGCGCGGCCGGACCCTGCACGCCGTGCCGCTCACCGACGAGGAGTTCGTCCTGGTCGCCGCCCCGGTGTGGGCCGACCGGCTGAGGGACCCGCGGCACGCCCGCGACACCGGCGCGCGAGACACCGGCAAGGCGGACCTGAACGCCGGGGGAACGGAAGGCGGGGGAGCGGACGAGGGGCCGGAGGCCGGCGGCTCCGCCGTCCCGGAGCCGGCGGACGGACACCCGGGCGGCTCCTTCGACCCCGCCCTCCTGCACGACGTCCCGCTCGTCACCTACGCCGAGGACCTGCCCATCGCCCGCCGCTACTGGCGGCACGTCTTCGGCCGGCGCCTCACCCGCACCGCCGCCGTGACCGTGCCCGACCTGCGCGGGGTGCTCGCCGCCGTGGCCGCGGGCGCCGGATTCGCCGTGCTGCCCCGGTACCTCTGCCAGGACCTGCTGGAGTCCGGCGCGCTCGTGGCGCTGCTGGAACCGGAGGACCCGCCGATCAACACCGGCTTCCTCGTCCAGCGCCCCGGCGTCTTCGACAACCCGGACGTGACGCGCGTGCGCACCTTCCTGCTGCGGGCGGCGCGCGGTTGGTGACCCGCCGTCGGGCCCCCTCGGCGCCCCCGCCCCATGGTTGGCGGGCCGGGGGCGCCGGGCCGACGATGGAGTCGTGGGGTACGGCCGCCGCCGCAGCGCCGGTGCCGTCCGAGGCCGCCGGGGGACGGAGGCCGGCCCCGGCCGCGGTCAGCGGCCGGAAGGGAGGACACCGTCATGCTGGAAGTGAAGACGGTCGACAAGCCGGACGAACGGCGTGACTTCCCCCGCGGCCACCTCGAAGCGCTGCACCTGACCGGGCTCGACTTCGCCGTCGGCACGTTCGAGCCGGGCTGGCGCTGGTCGGAGTCCGTGGCACCGATCGCGGGCACCGGGAGCTGCATGGTCCACCACAACGGATACGTGGTGCGCGGGCGGCTGCACCTCCGCATGGACGACGGCGGAGAGGGCGAGGTCGGCCCGGGAGACGTGTTCGTGTGCCCGCCCGGCCACGACGCCTGGGTGGTCGGTGACGAGCAGGTCGTGGTCTACGACTTCGCGGGCACCATGGCGAACGAGTACGCGAAGAAGTAGAGGCAAACAAGTACGCGAAGGAGGAGAAGCAAACGAGTACGCGAAGGAGGGGAGGCAGCGGACGCGGTGGGAGGGGAGCGCCGGGACCCGGCCGTCACACCTCGAAGGCCGCCGCCCCCTCCTCTGCGAAGGCCACCGCCGCCGGATGGCCGAAGAGGCCCGGCAGGCCGCCGGTGTGCAGGAAGACCGTCTTCTCGCCCGGGCGGACGTCACCGTCCCGGACGGCCGCGCGCAGGCCGGCCAGGGCCCGGCCCGTGTAGGTCGGGTCCAGGACCAGGCCCTCGGTGCGGGCGGCGAGCCGGAGCGCCTCCGTCACCGGGCCGGTCAGGGCCGCGTACCCGGCGCCCACCTGGTCCGGGCGCACCCGCAGCGCCTGCGGTGCGACCTCCCCGTCCACGAGCGGTGCGGCGAACTCCGCCACCGCGGCGGCCGGGTCGGTCAGCGCTCCTACGTCGACACCGAGCACCGACCCGCTGCCCAGGGCCGCGACCAGCCCCGCCATCGTGCCGCCCGAGCCGAGCGCGACCACCACCGTGCGCAGGCCGGGCACCTGCTCGCGCAGTTCCGCCCCGCAGCCCGCGTAGCCCCTGGCCGCCAGGGTGCTGGAGCCGCCGAACGGGATGAGGGCCGGACGGGCGCCGGCGGCCCGCAGCCGTGCGCAGACCTCGTCGGCCGTCGCGTCCAGCGCGGCCCGGTCCACCTCGCCGGCCCAGGCGAGCCGCGCCCCGAACAGTCCGTCCAGGGCGAGGTTGCCGGAGCGCGAGCCGCCCGGGGAGCCGCGCAGGACGAGGACGACGTCCAGCCCCAGCCGGGCGCCCGCGGCGGCGGTCAGCCGGGCGTGGTTGCTCTGCGGGGCACCGGTCGTCACGAGGGTGTCCGCGCCCTGGGCGAGGGCCGCGCCCACCGTCCACTCCAGTTTGCGGACCTTGTTCCCGCCGCCGCCCAGTCCGGTCAGGTCGTCCCGCTTCACCCACAGGTCGTCCGGTCCCAGCCCGAGCGCGGCGGCCAGCCGGGGCGCCGGTTCGACGGGGGTGGGGAAGGTGCCCAGCGGCACGGGCGGGTGCTGGCTCATCGCGATGTCCTCGGTGCTCGACGCTCGGTGCTTGGTTCTCGGTGCTCGGCGGGCGGGGCGCGCCGCGTCCAGTCGATCACGGGGGGCCGCCCGCCGTCACCCATGTCGGCGGGCGTGCCCCGGGCTCGCCTCACACCGACAGCAACCGGGCGATCAGCGCGCCGAGTTGCCGGGCCGTGCGGCACTCGTGCATCTCCACCAGGGCGGCGTACGCGGGTGCCGCCGAGTCGCCGGTGCCCCAGCGGTCGCGCGGCTCGGGGTTCAGCCAGTGGACGCGCCGGGCCCGCCGGGCGATGTCCCGTACGGCGGGAAGGTTCGGGTCGCTCATGTTCGTCCGGGCGTCACCGAGGACGAACACCGTCGTACGCGGGCCGACCGCGCCGCCGTACCGCTCGGCGAACTCGCCCAGCGCCATGCCGTAGTCGCTGCTGCCGTGCCAGCCGGTGAGCGTGGCCTCGGCGCGGATGCGGGCACCGAGCCCGTCCGGGTCGGCACGGCCGTGGTCGAGCAGACCGGTGACCTCGTCCAGCCGGTTGACGAAGGCGAACACACGGACCTTGGTGAACTCCTCGTGCAGCGCCTGGACGAGCAGCATGGTGAAGTCGGAGAACCCGGACACCGAGCCGGACACGTCGCACAGCAGTACCAGTTCGGGGCGGACCGGGCGGCGCCGACGCAGCACCGGACGCATCGGCACCCCGCCCGTGGACAGCGAGGAGCGCAGGGTGCGGCGCAGGTCGATCGTGCCGCGCGCGGCCCGGCGGCGGCGCGCGGCCAGCCGGGTGGCCAGCTTGCGTGCCAACGGCTGGACGGTCCTGCGCAGTTCGGCGAGCTGGTCCCGGCCGGCGTACAGGAAGTCGACCCGGTCGGCGGTCGGGCGGACGCCCCGCCGGGCGATCTCGTCGCGCCCGCGCCGCTCCGCCACCCGGCGCCGCGCCTCCGCCCCGACCATCCGCCGGAACTCCTCGATGCGGCGCCGGATCTCGTCGTCCAGCAGCCGGTCCGCGACGTCCGCTCCGCCCGCCGCGCTGCCGCCCGGGCCCCGGACACCGGCCCGTACCCGGGCCAGCAGGGTCTGCGGGCGCAGCCGTTCCAGGGTCTGGTACGCCGACCAGCCGTCCGAGCCGGGCGAACTCCCGTACCCGCCCAGCCCGTCGACCGCCTCGGCCGCCAGCCGGGCGAGCAGCGCACGGTCGTCGGCGGCCAGTGCCTCGGCGAGCCGGTCGCGCAGGTCGTCCCGGTTTCCGGAAGCGCTCGGCGGACCGCCGACACCCCGCGGGAAATACAGGTCGAACACCGAGTCGAACACGGCCCGTTGGCCCGGACCGTGCAGCAGTGTCGCGGCCAGGCCCTCGCGCAGCAGCTCCCGGTCCGCCAGGCCCAGCGCCGCCACCGCCCGCGCCGCGTCCACGGTCTCCCCGGTGCCGATCCGCACCCCGTGCGCGCGCAGCGCCCCGACCAGCCCGGTGATCCGGTCGGCGACGGCGGTCACAGCGCGTCCAGGTCCAGCTTGGCCGCCGCCTTCTGGATGTCGTCCTGGTGCTTGAGGATCACCCCGAGGGTGTCCCGTACGACGCTCTCGTCCAGGGTGCCGGCGCCCAGGGCCAGCAGGGTGCGCGCCCAGTCGACGGTCTCCGCGACGGACGGCGCCTTGCGCAGGTCCATCGCGCGCAGTGCCCCGGCGACCCGCACCACCGACTCGGTCAGCGCGGCACCGAGGCCCGGCACCTTCAGCCGTACGATCCGCCGCTCCAGCTCCTCCTCCGGGAACCCGATGTGCAGGAACAGGCAGCGGCGGCGCAGCGCCTCGGACAGTTCCCGGCCGGCGTTGGAGGTGAGGACGACGAACGGGCGGCGGGTGGCGGTGACCGTACCCAGTTCGGGGACCGTGATCTGGAAGTCGCTGAGCACCTCCAGCAGCAGCCCCTCCATCTCGACGTCGGCCTTGTCGGTCTCGTCGATGAGCAGCACCGTCGGCTCGTCACCGCGGATGGCGGTCAGCAACGGGCGGGGGAGCAGGAACTCCTCGCTGAAGATGTCGGTACGGGTCTCGTCCCAGCTCTCGTCGCGGCTCGCGCTGATGCGCAGCAGCTGCTTGGCGTGGTTCCACTCGTACAGGGCCCGGGACTCGTCCACGCCCTCGTAGCACTGGAGCCGCACCAGCCGGGCGCCGGCCACCTGGGCGACGGCCTTGGCCAGTTCCGTCTTGCCGACCCCGGCGGGCCCCTCCACCAGCAGCGGCTTGCCCAGCCGGGCGGCGAGGAACACGGTGGTGGCGACGGCGGGCGAGGCGAGATAACCGGCCTCGGCGAGGCGGACGGAGACGTCGTCGACGGACGTGAACAACGGGCCCTCCGGCGGGTCGGCGGCAGCGGAATCCCTGGAAGCGGGGCCAGGGAAACGTTCCTTGGCCCTATCTAAGCGCTTGTTCAGCCCGCGCGCCACGGTCTGACGGACCACGGCGGTCGCTCACGCCCATGATCGAGGGCCCGCCGCCCCCGCCGTCACCGGCGCCCGCACGCCTCCCCCTCACCGGCCGTACGACCGGCCCGGCCGGGACTGTCAGACCCCTGTGACAAGATCCACCGCATGGATCTCGCCTCCGTGTTCGCCGGTCTCGACGGCATCGCCTGGCCGGAACCGCACCACGCGTACGGACCCGCCGACGACGTCCCCGGGATGCTGCGCGCCCTGGCCGCCGGGGACGAGGAGGCCGCCGCGGAGGCCGAGCAGCAGGTGTGGGACAGCCTCGTCCACCAGGGCACGGTGTACCCGGCCACCGTGCCGGCCGTCTCCTTCCTGGCCCGCCTGGCGGCGGCGGGCGTGCGCACGGCCGACCTGCTCTCCGTGCTGGGCGTCATCGCGGACAGCGCGGACGAGCGCGCCCTGGACCGGCCGGGCGCGGCGCACGCCGCCGTCGTGGCACAGCTGCCCCTGCTGCTGCCCCTGCTCTCGGACGGCACCGCCGAGGTCCGGCAGTGCGCGGCCTGGGCGGTGGCCCAGTGCGGACCGGAGGCGGGCCCGGCCGCCCGGACGGCGTTGCGGCGGCGCTGGGCGGCGGAAAGCGATCCCGTGGTCCGCGCGGACGTGCTGACCGCTTGCGTCCTGGTCGCCCCGGACACGGCCGAGGAGCTGTGCGCGGCGGGCCTGGACCCGGCCGAGCCCGCACCGGTGCGGGTCGCGGCGGTGCTGGCCGGGGTGGAGGCCGGCCGCCCGTGGGACGCGGCCCTTGCCACCACCGTCGCGGCGCTGGCACCGCTGGGGCGGCACACCGAGGGCAGCCAGTGGGAGCGCGAGCCGCTGAGGGACCTCGTCGTCGCCCTGTACGAGCGCGGGGAGGCGGAGGTGGCGACCGAGGTCGCCGTCTCGGCACTGGACCGAGGGGTGGCTGCCGTACGCGCCGGGGCGGACCCCGGCCCGGCGGTCACCGAGGCGACCTGGGCGGCCGAGACGCTCGCCCTGCGCTCACGCCGGGCGCCGGGCCGCCTGCTGCCAGCGATGCTGCCCCTGCTGGACTTCCCGGCCACCGCCGGCACCGTCCTCACCGCGCTGCGCGACTGGTCCGAGCCCGCCCCGGAGGCGGTCCCGGCGCTGGTCCGGCTCGCCGAGGGCACCGGAGGACCGGCCGACGACGCCCTCGCCGCCCTGGTGTCCCTGGGCACGCCCGAGGCCGCGGACCTCCTCGCGCGGTGGCTCGCGGACCGGCCGGACGCCCTGCGCGCGGCCTTCCAGCGGACCCTGCGGCACCCCCCGGCCCCGCTGCCGTGCACGCCGGCGCTGCTCGACGCGGTCCGGGCCCGGCTGGCCGCCGTGACCGCCGGAGGCCCGGCACCGGGCGAGCGCCGGCCGCTGATGGCGGGCGGACTCGTGGCCGTGAACGAACCGGTGTGGCTGGCCGGCCTGCTGGCCGGCTGGGGACCCGCCGCCCGTGCCGCGACACCCGAGCTGGTGGCCGCGCTGCCCCGGCATCCGGTCGCGGTGAGCCGGGCGCTCGCCGCCGTGGCCGACGGCACGGACGCCGCCGCGGTCGCCGCCCTGCGGGCCCGCGCCGGCGCCGGGTCCCCGGCGAACCGCGAGGCGGCCGCGACCGCGCTGCACACCCTCACGGGTGACGCCGGCCCATTGATCGACATCCTGGGAACCGGGCTGGACGCACCGGGCGACGCGCGCGAGCGGTGCGCCCAGGCCGCCGCCGCGCTCGGCGAGCGGGCCCGACCGCTGCTGCCCCGCCTCCTGGCCCTGCTGGCCGAACCGGCCGGCACCCGGACCGGCGCCCCGGCGATCCGGGCGGGGCTGGCGGCGGCCACCGCGGTATGGCAGCTGACCGGCGACGGCGAGCGGGTCCTGCCGATGATCCTGGAGGGACTGGGCCGGGCGACCGAACCGTGGGGAGACCCGATCGCGAACCTCGCGGCCGGGGCGGCCGCGCTCCTCGGGCCCGCCGCCCGCCCCGCCGTCCCCCACCTGTTGCCCCTGCTCGACCGGGCGCGCACGGCCGCGGCCGCCGCGCGTGCGCTGGCGGCCGTGTACCCGGGCAGCGACCGCCCCGCCGGGCTCCCGCTCGCCGAGCTGGCCGACCGCGCTCTCGCGGCCGTGGCGCCGGGCGCGTCCCGGAACCCCGCGTGCGCCGCGGTCGAGGCCCTCGCCGCCCTCGGCCCCGCCGCGTTCACCCCGGCCCTGCGCGAGCGGATACGACTGCTCGCCGAGGGGGACCGCCGCGTCATCGGCTCGGGGCTGCAGACCCAGCTCATCCACGAGGACGAGGAGTTCCGCGCCACCGTGCGGCGCCTGCTCGCCGAGCCGGCCGGCTGACCACCCGGGCGGCGGGCCCACCGCCCCCGTCCGGCCCACCCCAGCGCGCCCCGGCCCTGGCCGCCCGCTGCAATGGACCCGTGACACCGCCGCCCGACGACTGCCTGACGCGCAACGAGTGGATCTGCGGGGTCTATCTGAGCACCCGTCGGCAGATCCTGCTCGACGCGGTCGTCCAGCATCTGCAGCTGACCTCCCTGTCGGTGCTGACCGGCCTCGTCATCGCGGTGCCGCTCGCGGTGCTGGCCCGCCGCCGGCGATGGGCGGCCGGCCCGGTCCTGGCCGTGACGACGATCCTCTACACCATCCCGTCGCTGGCCATGTACTCCCTCCTGCTGCCGCTGTACGGCCTGTCCGCCGCCCTCGTCGTCGCCGGGCTGGCGCTGTACTCGCTCACGGTGCTCGTACGCAACATCCTCGCGGGCCTGCGCGCCGTCCCGGAGGAGACCCGGCAGGCCGCGCGCGGTCTCGGCTACGGCCCCGTCCGCCTGCTCCTCGCCGTGGAGCTGCCGCTCGCCCTGCCCGCCGCGATGGCGGGCCTGCGCATCGCCACCGTCTCGGCGGTCTCCCTGGCCACGGTCGGCGCGATCGTCGGCTACGGCGGCCTCGGCAACCTCATCTACGCGGGCATGAACAGCTACTTCAAGGCCCAGGTGCTCACCGCGTCCGTGCTGTGCGTGCTGATCGCCGTCGCCGCGGACCTGCTCCTGCTGGGCGTGCAGCGGCTGCTCACCCCCTGGACCAGGACGGCCCGGGCGTGAGCACCCTCGCCGCCGCCTGGGACTGGCTCACCGACCCCGCGCACTGGCCGGGCGAGGACGGCATCCGGCACCGGCTGCTGCAGCACCTGGCGCTCACCGCCGTCTGCCTCCTGCTGAGCTGTGCGATCGCCCTGCCCGTCGCGCTGGTCCTCGGCCACCTCGGCAAGGGCGGCGGGCTCGCCGTGAACCTCGCCAACGCCGGCCGGGCCGTGCCCACCTTCGCCGTCCTGGTCCTGCTGCTGCTCACCCCCGTCGGACAATGGGGCGACGGCCCGACCGTGGTCGCCCTGGTGCTGTTCGCCGTGCCGCCGCTGCTCACCAACGCCTACGTCGGCATGCGCGGGGTCGACCGCGGTGTCGTCCAGGCCGCCCGGGGGATGGGGATGACCGGCCGCCAGCTGCTGTTCCACGTGGAACTTCCCCTCGCGCTCCCGCTCCTGCTGAACGGGGTCCGGATCGCCGCGGTCCAGCTCGTCGCCACCGCCACCATCGCCGCGCTCGCGGGCGGCGGCGGCCTCGGCCGGATCATCACGGCCGGTTTCAACCTGGCCAGCACGCCCCAGGTGGTCGCGGGCGCCTTCCTCGTCGCCGCCTTCGCCCTCGCGGTGGAGGCCGTCTTCGAACTCGCCGAGCGCCTGGCGCCGGCCCGGGCCAGGGGCGGCCGGCCATGACAGGCATGGGGACGTCCTTCCCCGCCGCGTTCGCCCGCCTGGCCCTCGTCCTCCTCGCCCTGCTGCCCCTCGGCGCCTGTGCCACAGGCCCCGCCCTGGAGGACCGCGGCCGGGTCACCGCCGCGCCCGGGGACAGCCGCCACCTGACCATCGGCTCGGCCGGCTTCACCGAGAGCGACCTGCTCGCCCAGCTGTACGCCCGGCTGCTCGGCGACGCCGGATACCGGACCTCCATCCTCACGGTCGCCAACCGGGAACTGTACGAACCGGCCCTGGAATCCGGCCGCATCGACGTCGTGCCCGAGTACGCGGCCACCTTCGCCGACTGGCTGAACGCCAAGACGCACGGCGCCGACGCGCGACCCGTCGGCTCACCCGACCTCGGCGCCACGATGAAGGCCCTGCGCGCCCTCGCCACGCCCCGGGGCCTGACCGTCCTCACGCCGGGCCGGGCCGTCGACCAGAACGCCTTCGCGGTGAGCGCCGCCTACGCCCGCCGGCACCGCCTGAAGACCCTCGGCGACCTCGGCGAAAGGAAACTGCCGGTCCGGCTCGCGGCGGGCGACGAATGCGTACGGCGGCCCTACTGCGCCCCGGGCCTGCGGAAGGTGTACGGCATCCACATCACCGGGATCGACCCCAAGGGCGTCGGCACCACCCAGGCCAAACGGGCCGTGCAGCAGGGCCGGGACCAGATGGTGCTGACCACCACCACCGACGCCACCCTCGACTCCTTCGGCCTGGTCCTGCTCGCCGACGACAAGCGGCTGCAGAACGCCGACCACGTCGTCCCGGTCGTCAACCGGGCCCGCGCGGGCGGCGCACGGGTGGCGAAGGCCCTGGACCGGCTGGGCGAGGTGCTCACCACCGCCGACCTCGCCGCGATGAACCGGCAGGTCGACTCCGCGCGCCGGCTGCCCGCCGACGTGGCCCGCGCCTATCTGGAGGACAAGGGCCTGACCGGGTAGGCCGGCTCAGGCGTCCGCCACCGAGTCGAACGGCACCTGCCCCCGTGCCACCCCGCGCGCGTCCGCGTCCACCGAGCGGCGCAGCGCCTCGTGCAGCTTCGCCGGGGTCAGCACGCCGAGGAACCGTGCCCCGTCCAGCACGGCGACCCACCCGGCGTCGTGCTGGAGCATCACCCCGAACGCCTGCTTCAGCGGCGCGCCGACCGGCACCCAGGCGGTCATCCGGTGGGCCCGGTCCCCGACCGTGCCGCCCGCCGCCAGTTCCCCGACGCCGGCCCAGCCGTGCAGCTCACCGTCCGCGTCCAGGACCACCGCCCACCGGGCGCCCTCCCCGAGCAGCCGCTCCCGGGCCCGCGCGGCGGGCTCGTCCGGGCGGGCCACCGGCGGCTGCTCGAGGTCCGCCGGCTCGATCGCGGTGACCGACAGCCGCTTCAGCCCCCGGTCGGCGCCCACGAAGGAGGCGACGTACGGCGTGGCGGGCGCCCCGAGGACCGCGCCGGGAGTGTCGAACTGCTCGATACGGCCCTGCCCGTACACGGCGATGCGGTCACCGAGCCGGACGGCCTCCTCGATGTCGTGCGTGACCAGCAGCACCGTCTTGCGCACCTCGGCCTGCATGCGCAGGAACTCGTCCTGCAACTGCTCGCGCACCACCGGGTCGACCGCGCCGAACGGTTCGTCCATCAGCAGCACCGGCGGATCGGCGGCCAGCGCGCGGGCCACGCCGACCCGCTGCCGCTGCCCGCCGGACAGCTGGTGGGGATAGCGCGGCCCGTACGTCCCCGGGTCCAGGCCCACCAGCTCCAGCAGCTCGGCCGCCCGGGCCCGGGCCCGCGCCCGCTTCCAGCCGAGCAGGGCGGGCACGGTCGCGGTGTTGTCCAGCACCGTGCGGTGCGGGAAGAGGCCCACCTGCTGGATGACGTACCCGATGCGGCGGCGCAGCCGGACCGGGTCGACGCCGGCGATGTCCCGGCCGTCGACGAGGATCCGGCCGCAGGTCGGCTCGATGAGCCGGTTCACCATCATCATGGTCGTCGTCTTGCCGCACCCGGACGGCCCGACGAGCGTCACCAGTTCGCCCTCGGCGACCTCGAAGGAGAGGTCGTCCACGGCCGTCGTACCGTCCGGATACCGCTTGGTGACCTGCTCGAACCGGATCATTCCCCCACGCTACGGCAGCCGGTCCGCCCCCTCATCCCGTCGTGCCCCGACCGGCGGACCCCGCGGGCCGGGGCGTCAGCCGAGCAGGATCACCTCCAGCGTGCGGGGGCCGTGCACGCCCTCCACCCGGTCCAGTTCGATGTCGCTGGTGGCCGACGGGCCCGAGATCCACGTCAAGGGGCGGGCCGCATCGAGGCGTTCGAGGGCCTGCGGGACGGAGGAGACGACCTGGTCCGGGACGCGGACGACACAGATGTGGTGGTCCGGGATCAGCGAGATACGGCGCCGGCCCTGGTCCGGGGAGCCGTCGAGCACGAGGGTGCCGGTCTCCGCGATCGCCACGGCGCAGCCGGTCACCACGCTGTCCACCCGGTCCAGCCGGGCGGCGGTGAGCGCCGCCCGGTCGTGGATCCGCACGGGACCGTCCTCGGCCAGCCACCCGGGCGGCAGGCCCGGTGGGACCAGCACCTCCCGGGAGCCGTGCTCGGCGAGCAGCCGCATGACGAGCGCCGGCAGCTCCCCGGCGCCGGCGCGGTGCACGATCGCCCGGTAGTCCGCCAGGTTCTCCGCCAGCAGGTCCACCGTCTCCCCGGCGGTCCGTTCCCCGTGCGCGCGCAGGTAGTCCCGGGGCACGGCCTCCTCGTACGGCCGCGTCTCGGGGGTCACGTCCGCGAGGGCCCGCCGCACCCGGCCCAGGATCCGCTCCCTGCTGTTCACCTGTCGCCGTCCTTTCCGCCGCGGGTGCGCTGCCACCAGTCCCGGAAGGGCTCCGGGGGCACGGCCGGCAGATCCCGCGCGCCGCTCCACGCCCGGCCCGGACCCGGCAGGGTGCGCGGGTGCAGCCGGCGCGTCCGGGAGGCCAGCCGCTGGCCGACGCGCAGGGCGCCGGGGCGGGCGAACGCCCAGCGTGCCGCCCGCATCGCCGCCCGCTCCGCCGCGTGCCCCTTCGCCGGTTTCAGCAGCACCTTGTTGCCCCGGCGCACGGCCGGACCGCCCTCCACCACCCGCTCCCGCAGGTGCACCAGCACCTCGGGGATGTCGATGGCGACCGGGCACACCTCGTAGCAGGCCCCGCACAGCGACGACGCGTACGGCAGGGAGGCGTCGATCTCGCTTGTCGTGCCCCGCAGCTGGGGGCTGAGGATGGCGCCGATGGGGCCCGGGTAGACCGAGCCGTAGGCGTGCCCGCCCGCCCGCTCGTACACCGGGCACACGTTCAGGCAGGCCGAGCAGCGGATGCAGCGCAGCGCCTGGCGGCCCACGGTGTCGGCGAGGGTGTCGGTGCGGCCGTTGTCGAGCAGCACCAGGTGGAAGGCGCGCGGGCCGTCCTCGTCGGTGGTGCCGGTCCACATGCTGGTGTACGGGTTCATGCGCTCGGCGGTCGAGGAGCGGGGCAGGGTCTGGAGGAACACCTCCAGGTCCCGCCAGGTGGGCACGACCTTCTCGATGCCGACGACCGAGATCAGCGTCTCGGGCAGGGTCAGGCACATCCGGCCGTTGCCCTCGGACTCGACGACCACGAGCGTGCCGGTCTCGGCGACCATGAAGTTGGCGCCGGAGATGCCGACCTTCGCCCGCAGGAACTTCTCCCGCAGGTGCAGCCGGGCCGCCTCGGCCAGGTCGGCGGGCGTGTCCGTCAGGCCCTCGGGCGCCGGCCGGCCCCACTCGCCCATCTCGCGGGCGAAGATGTCCCGGATCTCGCCCCGGTTGCGGTGGATGGCGGGGACCAGGATGTGCGAGGGGCGGTCCTTGCCCAACTGCACGATCAGCTCGGCGAGATCGGTCTCGTAGGCGCGGATGCCCGCCGCCGCGAGGGCCTCGTTCAGCTCGATCTCCTGCGTGGCCATCGACTTGACCTTGACGACCTCCGACTCGCCGGTGGCCCGGACCAGTCCGGTGACGATCCGGTTGGCCTCCTCGGCGTCGGCCGCCCAGTGCACCGTACCGCCGGCCGCGGTGACCGACTCCTCCAACTGCTCCAGGTACCGGTCGAGATGGCGCAGGGTGTGGTCCTTGATCCGGCGGCCCGCCTCGCGCAGCCCGGCCCAGTCGGACAACTCACCGACGGCCCGCTCCCGTTTGGCGCGGATGGTGTGCGTGGCGTGGCGCAGGTTGCCGCGCAGGGTGGGATTGCGGACGGCCTTGCCCGCCGCCTGGGGAAAGGCCGGCATGCCGACGAACGTGCCGCTCATACCGCCGGTTCCTCCTCCGTGCTCGCCAGGATCTCCGCGAGGTGCACCGGCCGCATGCCGCTGCCCAGCCGGCTCATCGTGCCGCCGATGTGCATCAGGCAGGAGTTGTCGGCCGCGCACAGCACCTCGGCGCCCGTCGACTCCGCGTCGCGCACCTTGTCCACGCCCATCGCCGCCGACACCGCGGCGTTCTTCACCGCGAACGTGCCACCGAAGCCGCAGCACTCCGCGGCCCCCGGCAGCTCGGCCAGCTCCAGCCCCTTCACCGCCTCCAGCAGCCGGCGCGGCCGGTCCCCGAGCCCGAGTCCGCGCAGCCCGTGACAGGTCGGGTGGTAGGTGACCTTGTGCGGGTAGTAGGCGCCCACGTCCGTCACCCCGAGCACGTCCACCAGGAACTCGGTCAGCTCGTACGTCTTCGGCACCACCGGCGCCAGCGTCCGGGCGAGGCCGTCGCCGCGCCCCTCGGCCCGGGCCCGTTCGCCCAGCCGCGGATACAGCTCCCGCACCATCGCCCCGCACGAGCCGGACGGGGTCACGATCGCGTCGTAGCCGCGGAAGACCTCGGAGAAGTGCCGGGCCAGCGGCTCGGCCTGATGACGGTAGCCGGTGTTGTAGTGCGCCTGCCCGCAGCAGGTCTGGTCCATCGGGAAGTCGACGTCGACCCCCAGTCTGGTCAGCAGCCTCACCACGGCCCGGCCGGTGTCCGGATACAGCGTGTCGTTGACACAGGTCAGGAACAGGGCGACACGCATCGCGGCTCCTCGGTGTCGGTCGGCGGACGGGGGGAACGGATCATCGGACGATCGCAGGGTAGTCGGCGGGGCACGGCCGCGGGGAGAGCGCGGCTCACCGGGCGACGAGCCGTGGGGAGGGCGCGGCTCACCGGGCGGCGAGCCGCGCCTCGGCCGTCCGCCACCGGCCGGTGTCCCCCCGGGGCGTGTAGCGGGTGAGCGGCTGGGTGCGGGTGAGCAGCCGGCGCAGCGCGGGCAGGTCGCCGGCGAGTCCGTGCGCGCGGGCCTGCACCAGCACATTGCCCAGGGCCGCCGCCTCGGTGGCGCCCGCGACGACCGGCAGCCCGCAGGCGTCGGCCGTCAGCTGGCACAGCAGCGCGTTGCGGGTGCCGCCGCCGACGAGGTACACCACGTCCACCGGGTGGTCGGCCAGCCGGGCCGCGTCCAGCACGGCCCGCCGGTGGGCGAGGGCCAGCGAGTCCAGGATGCACCGGGTCACCTCGGCCGGGGTCGCCGGCACCGGCTGCCCCGACGCCCGGCACGCCTCGGCGATCCGCTCCGGCATCCGGCCCGGCGCGAGGAACGCCGCGTCCCCGGCGTCCACCACCGAACGCAGCGTCGGCACGGCCGCCGCCTGGCGCAGCAGCAGCCCCAGGTCCGGGTCCCCCCAGGCCCGTACGCACTCCTGGAGCAGCCACAGTCCCATGATGTTGCGCAGATAGCGGACCGTGCCGTCCAGCCCCAGCTCGTTGGTGAAGTTCGCCGCCCGGCTCTCCTCGGTCAGCACCGGCGCGGTCAGCTCCAGGCCGGCCAGGGACCAGGTGCCGGTGCAGATGTAGGCGAACCGCCCGCCCGTCGCCGGGACCGCCGCCACCGCCGAGGCGGTGTCGTGCGAGCCGACCGCCGTCACCGGCACCGGGCCGCGCAGCCCGGTCTCCGCCAGCACCTCGGGCCGCAGCGTGCCGGCCGGATCGCCCGGCTGCCGCAGCGGCGCGAACAGGGCGAGGTCGATGCCCAGCCGGCCGGCGACCCCGTGCGCCCAGGTCCGGGTCCGGGGGTCGACGAGCTGGGTGGTGGAGGCGTTGGTCAGCTCGGTGCCCTGCTCGCCGGTGAGCCAGTACGTCAGCAGGTCCGGGACGAGCAGCACCCGTGCCGCGAGCGCGAAGCGGGCGGTCGAGCGGTCCGCCGTGAGCTGGTACAGGGTGTTGAACGGCGCGTACTGGATGCCCGTCGCCGCGTACAGCTCCGCCGCCGGCACGGTCGCCCACACCTTCTCCGCGATCCCCTCGGTGCGGGCGTCGCGGTAGTGGACCGGGTTGCCGAGCAGCGCCCCCTCGCCGTCCAGCAGGCCGTAGTCGACGGCCCAGCTGTCGATGCCGACCGAGGCGAGCCGGCCGCCGCTGCGGGCGCCCGCCGCCCGCAGCCCGTCCAGGACACCGCCGTACAGCGCGAGGATGTCCCAGCGCAGCCCCTCCGGGAGCCGCACCGGCCGGTTCGGGAACCGGTGCGCCTCGGTCAGCTCCACCGAGTCCGGGCCCACCCGGCCCACCATGACCCGCCCGCTGGACGCGCCCAGGTCGACGGCCGCGTACGCCTTCACGCCCGCGCTCATCGCAGGAACGCGGCCGCCACACCCGCGTCGACCGGGATGTGCAGCCCGGTGGTGTGCGTGAGGTCCCCGCCGGTCAGCGCGAACACCGCGTTCGCCACGTGCTCGGGCAGCACCTCGCGCTTGAGCAGGGTCCGCTGCGCGTAGAACTCGCCCAGCCTCTCCTCCGGCACCCCGTACACGGCCGCCCGCTGCGCCCCCCACCCCCCGGCGAAGATGCCGGAGCCGCGCACCACACCGTCCGGGTTGACCCCGTTCACCCGGATCCCGTGCTCGCCCAACTCGGCCGCCAGCAGCCGCACTTGATGGGCCTGGTCGGCCTTGGTGGCGGAGTAGGCGATGTTGTTCGGCCCGGCGAAGACACCGTTCTTGGAGACGATGTACACGAGGTCGCCGCCCAGCCCCTGCGCCGTCATCACCCGGGCCGCCTCCCGGGACACCAGGAACGAGCCGCGGGCCATGATGTCGTGCTGGAGGTCCCAGTCCCGGGCGGTGGTCTCCAGCAGCGGCTTGGACACGGAGATCCCGGCGTTGTTGACGACCAGGTCGACCCCGCCGAACGCGAGCACCGCCGACCGGAACGCGGCGGTGATCTGCTCCTCGGAGGTGACGTCCACGGTGACGGCGACGGCCTTGTCCGGTCCGCCCAGCTCCTCGGCGACCCGGGCCGCGCCCTCGGCGTTCAGGTCGGCCACGACGACACAGGCCCCCTCCGCGACCAGCCGGTGCGCGATGGCCCTCCCGATCCCGCTGCCCGCCCCCGTCACCAGCGCGACCCGGGTGGCGAGCGGCTTGGGCGCGGGCATCCGCCTCAGCTTGGCCTCCTCCAACGCCCAGTACTCGATGCGGAACTTCTCCGCCTCCTCGATCGGCGCGTACGACGAGACGGCTTCGGCGCCCCGCATCACGTTGATCGCGTTGACGTAGAACTCGCCGGCCACCCGGGCGGTCTGCTTGTCCTTGCCGAAGCTGAACATGCCGATACCCGGGATCAGCACGATGGCCGGGTCGGCGCCGCGCATGGCGGGGGAGTCGGGTCGGGCGTGCCGCCGGTAGTAGGCGGCGTACTCCTCCCGGTAGGCGGCGTGCAGTTCCCTCAGCCGGGCGACGGCGTCCTCCAGCGGTGCCGTGGGCGGCAGGTCCAGCACGAGCGGCCGTACCTTGGTGCGCAGGAAGTGGTCCGGGCAGGAGGTGCCGAGGGCGGCCAGCCGGGGGTGCTCGGCGCGGGCCAGGAAGTCCAGGACCACGTCGGAGTCGTCGAAGTGCCCCACCTGCGGCCGGTCCTGTGACGCGAGGCCCCGGACGTACGGCGCGAGCGCGGCGGCCCGCTCCCGCCGCTCCGCCCCGGGCAGCGCCTCGTACCCGGCGACGACCGGACCGAACGGCTCCGCCCTGCCCCTCTCGGCGAGGAACGCCTCGGCGGTCCGGATGATGTACAGCGAGTTGCGCTCGCACTCCTCGGACGTCTCGCCCCAGGCGGTGATGCCGTGCCCGCCGAGGACGCAGCCGACGGCGTGCGGGTTCGCCCGCTTGATCGCCGCGATGTCCAGCCCGAGCTGGAACCCGGGGCGCCGCCACGGCACCCACACCACGCGGTCCCCGAAACACTCGGCGGTCAGCTTCTCCCCGTCGGCCGCGCAGGCGAGCGCGATACCGGAGTCCGGGTGCAGATGGTCCACGTGCGGGGCGTCCACCAGGGCGTGCATGGCGGTGTCGATGGAGGGCGCGGCCCCGCCCCTGCCGTGCAGGCAGTAGTCGAAGGCCCCGACCATCTCGTCCTCGCGCTCCACCCCGGGGTACACCTGTGCCAGGGCCCGCACCCGGTCCAGCCGCAGCACGGCCAGCCCGGCCCCGGTGAGCGTACCGAGGTCGCCCCCGGACCCCTTGACCCACATCAGCTCCACCTCACCCCCGGTCACCGGATCGGTGGCGGTGCCCTTCGCGGAGGCGTTGCCGCCGGCGTAGTTGGTGTTGCGGGGGTCGGCGCCGAGGCGGTGGGAGCGGGAGAGGAGAGCGGCGACCGAGGGGTGGGTGGTCATGAGTCAAGGGTTCCTTTCCAGAAGAGGGGAGGGTCCAAAGGGGCGCGGGGAACTGCGCGGCAGGCCACGACGGGCCCGCACCCCGCGACGGCGCTCCAGAGGCAGACGCTTCACGCCCCCCAGCCGGCCTGCTCCCCGCCGACCCGCTCGGCGACGATCTTCTCGGCCCACCCGGACCGGGCGTACGCGGCCATCGGGTCGGGGTCCAGCCCCAGCTCCTGGCGGACCTCACGGAGCAACGGCCGCACATCCGTGTGGTACGCGTCCATCAGCACGGCGTTGGCCCCGAGCACATCCCCCGAAGCCTGCGCCTCGGCCAGCGCACCCCGGTCGACCAGCAGGGCCTTGGCCGTGGCCTCCTGGACGTTCATCACGGACCGGATGATGGCCGGGATCTTCGGCTCGATGTTGTGGCACTGGTCGAGCATGAACGCGACCTCGGAGATGAACCCCCCGCCGCGCACCACCTCGTACATGATCCGGAACAGCTGGAAGGGGTCCGCCGCCCCCGCCATCAGGTCGTCGTCGGCGTAGAACCGCGAGTTGAAGTCGAACCCGCCGAGCTTGCCCTCCCGCAGCAGCGTGGCGACGATGAACTCGATGTTGGTGCCCGGCGCGTGGTGCCCGGTGTCCACCACCACGCGCGCCTTGTCGCCCAGTTTGAGGCAGTGGGCGTAGGCGGTCCCCCAGTCCGGCACGTCCGTGGTGTAGAACGCCGGCTCGAAGAGCTTGTACTCCAGCAGCATCCGCTGCCCCTCGCCGAGCCGCGCGTACACCTCGGCCAGCCCCTCGGCCAGCCGGTCCTGGCGGGCGCGCACATCGTCCTGGCCGGGGTAGTTGGTGCCGTCCGCGAACCACAGCTTCAGATCGCGGGACCCGGTGGCGTCCATGATGTCGACGCAGCGCAGCAGGTGGTCCACGGCCTTGCGCCGTACCGCCGCGTCCGGATGGCAGACGCTGCCCAGCTTGTAGGCGTCGTCCTGGAAGGTGTTGGAGTTGATCGTGCCCAGCCGCACCCCCTGCTCCTCGGCGTACTTCGCGAGCGCGGCGTAGTCCTCCACGGTGTCCCAGGGGATGTGCAGGGCGACCGACGGCGCGACCCCGGTGAACGCGTGCACCCGCGCCGCGTCCTGGAGCTTCTCCCACGGCGAGCGCGGCACCCCGGCCTGCGTGAACACCTTGAACCGGGTGCCCGAGTTCCCGTACGCCCACGACGGCGTCTCGACGGCCTGGGTCTTGAGCGCGGCCTTCACCGCGGCGAGGTCGGTCACTTCTGGGCTCCTGTGGGTGGCGGGCGGACGACGGACCGAGCGTATGAAACGATTCAGAACGGCAAGCTAGGGGCCGCCACCAGGGGTGTCAAGCGATCCGGCGAACCCTGCCGCCGCAACAGGTCATCGGCGCCCACGACGCGAAAGTTTTTCGATCCGGGCCCATTGACGTGACATGGTCGCGGTGCCTACGGTCCCGGCAATCCACTTGAAACCTTTCACGGCATCGTGGGCGCCCGAGCGGCCCCGCGCCGGTGCCGTCGAGGAGCCCCCATGACCCACCCGCCCGACCCGGGACCGGTCCCGGTGCCGGCGCTGAAGGGCGTCTCCAAGTCCTTCGGCGCCGTACGCACCCTGCGGGACGCCTCCCTGGAGCTGCTGCCCGGCGAGGTGCACGCCCTGGCCGGCGAGAACGGCGCGGGCAGGTCGACGCTGATCAAGACCCTCGCCGGGGTGCACCGCCCGGACGCCGGCGCGGAGGACCTGGGCCGTACCCAAGTGCGGCTGCCCGCCCGGCAGATCGGCTACCAGGGCGAGATCGCGCTCCTGCCCGCCGCGCAGACCGCGACCAACCAGAACACCTGGATCGGCTATATGAAGGACGAGCTGAAGGACCCGAAGTACAAGGACGTCCGGCTCGTCGGCATCGCCTACGGCAACGACGACGCCCAGCAGTCCTTCCAGCAGACCCAGGGCCTGCTCCAGCGGCACCCGGACCTGAAGGGGATCATCTCCCCGACCACCGTCGGCATCAAGGCCGCCGCCCGGTACCTGTCCGGGGCCAAGTACCAGGGCAAGGTCCGGCTGACCGGCCTCGGCACCCCTGACGACCTGCGCCGGTACGTCAAGAACGGCACCGTCGAGGCCTTCGCGCTGGGGGACCCGGCCAGGCTCGGCGCGCTCGCGGCCCGCACCGCCGTCGCGCTGGCCTCGGGGCGGATCAGCGGCAGGCGGGGCGAGACCTTCCGGTCCGGCGGGACGACGTACACCCTGGGCGAGAACGGGGTGATCGACCTCGGCGCGCCGACCGTGTTCGACGCCCGCACCATCGACCGGTACCACTTCTGAGAGAACGGGGACTGTTCATGCAGCGCGTGTGCTTCCTGCTGAAGGTCAGGGCGGACCGGCTCGACGAGTACCGGGCGCGGCACGCGGCCGTCTGGCCGGAGATGCTCGACGCCCTGACGGCGGCCGGCTGGCACAACTACTCGCTGTTCCTGCGCGAGGACGGCCTGCTCGTCGGCTACCTGGAGACCGAGGACTTCGCCGCCGCGCAGGCCCGGATGGCCGCCACCGACGTCAACGCCCGCTGGCAGAAGGAGATGGCGCCCTTCTTCGAGTCCCTGGAGGGCGTCCGGCCCGACGAGGCCATGCGACCGCTCACCGAAGTGTTCCACCTCGCCTGACCGGGAGCCACACGGATGAGACCCTCGCTGACCGGGCCGGCCCGCACCCGACTGGACGCCCGGGCCCTGTACTTCGTCTCCTACGACGGCCTGGTCAACACCAACTCCTTCCAGAAGCACGCCCTGTTGACGTACGGCGGCCACCAGTACGCCGTCTGGTACACGGCGAGCCGCGAGGCGGTCGTGGCCCGCCGCGGGCTCGGCGCCACCACCTGGTCGGCCGTCCCCCTGCCCCACCGGCTGAAGGCCGACGACTCGCACAACGTCATCTGCATGGGCGTCTCCCCGGTGGACGGCCGCCTGCACCTGAACCTCGACTCCCACAGCGACGGCTTCCACTACGTCAAGTCCGTCGCCGGACTCCTGGACGACCCCTCCGGCACCGCCTGGGGCCCGTCCGCCTTCGGAGCCGTACGGACCACCCTGGACGGCCTGCCGCTCACCGACCGGTTCACCTACCCGCAGTTCCTCACCACCCCCGAGGGCCTGCTCCAGCTGAGTTACCGGGCCGGCGTCTCCGGAAACGGCCGCAACGCCCTCGCGGAGTACGACGGTTCGCGGTGGACCGCGCTGGGGGAGTGGTCCGGCGCCACCGGCACGTACACCAGCGCGCACGGCACCAGCACCGCCCGCAGCATGTACCTGCACGGCCTCGACTACGACCGGCGCGGCCGGCTGCACGCCCTGTTCACCTGGCGGGAGCGGGATACGGCCGTCCTCGCCGCCGACGGCGGACTGACCAACCACGACACCGGCTACGTCACCTCCGACGACCGCGGCCGGACCTGGCGCGACGACGCGGGCACCCTGGTGGGCACCACCGGCGGACCGGACCGGGTCCGCGTCACCGACGCCGGCCTGGTCGTCGACCCGCTGGGCCCGGACCACTGCCTGATGAACCAGGAGAGCCAGTGCGTCGACTCGGCCGGCCGGCCGCACGCGGTCGTCAGCCACCTCCCCGTCCGCCTCGGCCCGCCGGCCGGCGGCTACGCCGCCGCCCGCACCGCCCACGCCCGCGCCCACCATCTGCGCAAGACCGCCTCCGGCAGCTGGCTGAAGACCGAGATCCCCGTCCCGCTCCGCTCCAGCCAGCGCACCAGGCTGGTCCTGGACCGCCACGACAACGCCTACGCCGTGCTGCCCCACGGCCGGATCGCCGCCGCCTCGGCGGCCTCCGGCCACACCGACTGGGCGCTGCTGTTCGACGGCGCCGGACTGAACGCGTTCGGCGAGGTGGTGGTGGACGAGACCCGGATCGCGGCGGACCACGTCCTGTCGTTCATGTACCAGGAGAAGTCCGCCGGTACGACGCCCTCGCCGCTGTACGTGGCCGACTTCGCGCTGCCGGCGTGACGGTAATGTGAGGCTCGTCCCGCCGCATCCCGTCCCCTGGAGGTCCGAAGCCCGATGGCCCAGTCGGTGGGTATCAAGGACGTCGCCCGCGCCGCCGGAGTGTCGGTGGGCACGGTGTCCAACGTCATCAACCGCCCGGACACCGTCGCCGGTGAGACCCGGGCCCGGGTGCTGTCCGCGATCGACCGGCTCGGCTACGTCCGCAGCGAGTCGGCGCGCCAGCTGCGGGCGGGCCGCAGCCGGATCATGGGGCTGCTCGTGCTCGACATGGGCAACCCGTTCTTCGTGGACGTGGCCCGCGGCGCCGAACGGGCCGCCCGGGACGCCGGGCTGGGCGTGATGGTGTGCAACAGCGCCCAGGACGCGGCCGAGGAGGCCGAGTACCTCTCGCTCTTCGCCGAACAGCGGGTGCGGGGCGTGCTGCTCACCCCGGCCGACGCCACCGGCCGCAACATCGCCGCCTTCCGCCGGCACGGCATCCCGTTCGTGCTGGTCGACCGGGTCGCCGAGGGCACCACCGAGTGCTCGGTGTCGGTGGACGACGTCGCGGGCGGCGCGCTCGCGGTGCGCCACCTGGTGGACGCCGGGCACCGCTCCCTCGCCTACGTCAGCGGGCCGCCCGGGCTCAACCAGGTCCGCGACCGGCGCACCGGCGCGCTGTCCGCCCTCGCCGAGGCCGGGCTCGGCCCCGAGGCGCTGCGCGAACTGCCCACCGAACGCCTCGACGTGGCCGCGGGCCGGGACGCGGGCGCCCGGCTGCTCGGCCTCGCCGACCGTCCCACCGCCGTCTTCTGCGCCAACGACCTGCTCGCCCTCGGCCTGCTCCAGGCCATGTACGCGGCGGGCGTCACCGTCCCCGACGACCTGGCGATCGTCGGCTACGACGACATCGAGTTCGCCGCCGCTGCGGCCGTCCCGCTCACCTCCGTACGCCAGCCCGCCGTCACCCTGGGCGCCCTCGCCGCCGAACTGCTGCTGGAGGAGACCGAACAGGGCGAGCGGACCCACGAGCACCGCCGGGTGGTGCTCCAGCCGGAGCTGGTGGTGCGCCGCTCCAGCCTGGTCGCGCGCTGACCGCCCGTCCGGCGGCCCCGCGGTGATCCCGGGGTGCGGGAGGCGCGCGCCCCTGTGCTGAACTGGGACACGTCCGTACCGCCCGTCCCGGGAGACCCGTTGAGCCTCAGTTACCGCCAGCCCGGTGTCGTCCTCACCGACCACCACTTCACCGTGCCCCTGGACCACGCCGACCCCGGGGGCGAGACCATCGAGCTGTACGCCCGCGAGGCGGTGGCGAGCGGCAAGGCCGGGCAGGACCTGCCCTGGCTGGTGTATCTCACGGGCGGCCCCGGCTTTGGGGCGAACCGTTTCGTCGGACGTCAGTCCTGGCTCGACCGGGCCCTGAAGGAGTACCGCGTCCTGCTGCTCGACCAGCGCGGCACCGGCCGTTCCACCCCCGCCACCCGGCAGACGCTCCCGCTGCGCGGCGGCCCCGCCGCCCAGGCCGACTACCTCACCCACTTCCGCGCCGACTCCATCGTCCGCGACTGCGAGGCCATCCGCCCCCGCCTCACCGGCGGCGCCCCGTGGACCGTGCTGGGCCAGAGCTACGGCGGCTTCTGCACCGTGACGTACCTCTCCCTCGCCCCCGAGGGCGTGCACACCGCGCTGATCACCGGCGGCCTGCCCGCCCTGCACGCCCACGCCGACGACGTCTACCGGGCCGCCTACCCGCGCATCGAGCGCAAGGTCGCCGCCCACTACGACCGCTACCCGCAGGACGTGCGGCGGGCCCGCCGGATCGCCGAGCACCTCCTCGCCCACGACGTGGTCCTGCCCAACGGCTACCGCTTCACCGTGGAGGCCTTCCAGTCCCTCGGCCATATGCTCGGCACCGGCGAGGGAAGCCACCGGCTGCACCTGCTGCTGGAGGACGCCTTCGTGCGCACGCCGTCCGGCCCGGAGCTTTCCGACGCCTTCCAGGAACAGGCGCAGACCCTGCTGTCGTACGCCGCCCACCCCCTCTACGCGCTCGTCCACGAGTCGATCTACGGCCAGGACGCCCGCCCCACGGCCTGGGCCGCCGAACGCGTCCGCGCCGAGTTCCCGCAGTTCGACGCGGCCAAGGCGCTCGCCGGGGACGGCCCGGTGCTCTTCACCGGCGAGACCGTCCACCCCTGGATGTTCGAGACCGACCCCGCCCTGCGGCCGCTGCGCGAGACCGCCGGCCTGCTCGCCGCCCGCACCGACTGGCGCCCGCTGTACGACCCGGCCCGCCTCGCCGCCAACGAGGTCCCCGTCGCCGCCGCCGTGTACCACGACGACATGTACGTGGACGCCACCCACTCACTCCGGACCGCCGCCGCGGTCCGCGGCCTGCGCCCCTGGGTCACCAACGAGTACGAGCACGACGGCCTGCGCACGGCCCCCCGGGTCCTGGACCGGCTGCTGTCCCTGGTCCGCGACGAGGTGTGACGGGCGGACAGGGAGCTCTCGCAGGTCAGTAGGCTGGTACCCATGCCGGAGAAGACAACCGACCCCGCCGACCTGCGGGGCGACTGCGCACAGTGCTTCGGGCTGTGCTGCGTCGCCCTGCCCTTCGCCCGCTCCGCCGACTTCGCGGTGAACAAGCCCGCGGGCACCCCCTGTTCCAACCTGCGGGACGACCACCGCTGCGGCATCCACGCCCGCCTGCGGCAGCAGGGCTTCACCGGCTGCACGGTCTACGACTGCTTCGGCGCCGGTCAGAAGGTGTCCCAGGTCACCTTCGGCGGACGGGACTGGCGCGGCGGACCGAAGGAACAGGCGCGCCGCATGTTCGACGTGTTCCCGGTCGTCCGGCAGCTCCACGAGCTGCTGTGGTACCTGACGGAGGCGCTGGGGCTGCCCGCCGCCGCGCCCGTCCACCCCGAGCTGCGCAAGGCCCTGGAGCACACCGAGCGGCTCACCCGGCAGGGCCCCGAGGAGCTGGCCGCGCTGGACGTGGCCGCGCACCGGCAGGAGATCAACGTGCTCCTGCTGCGCACCAGCGAGCTGGTCCGGGCCGGCGCCACCGGCCAGGGCAAGGGCAAGGGCAAGGGCAAGGGGAAGGCCAAGGGCAAGGACCGGCGGGGCGCGGACCTGATCGGCGCCCGGCTGAGGGGCGCCGATCTGCGCGGGGCGAGCCTGCGCGGTGCCTACCTGATCGCCGCCGACCTCACCGGAGCCGACCTGCGCGACGCGGACCTGATCGGCGCCGACCTGCGGGACGCCGACCTCACCGACGCCGACCTGACCGGGGCCTTCTTCCTCACCCAGCCGCAGGTGAACGCCGCGCGGGGCGGCTCCGGTACGCGACTGCCGGCGTCAGTCACCCGCCCCGCGCACTGGACAGCGGCTCGCTGAACGGGGCTCCGCCGGGTGCTGCCGCCGGCCTGCGGCGGGTTTCCCCTGCTCCGGGACCGTGTGCCGCGCCCCTTCCGGGCGCCGTCGCTCCAGCCGCAGCCGCAGCCCCTCCGGCATCAGGGTCAGGCGTTCGGTCACGGTCAGCCGGTAGCCGGGATCGGTGTGCAACTCGTAGCGGCGCAGCAGCAGTCCGAGGACCAGGGTGGCCTCGTGCAGGGCGAACTGCCGGCCGATGCAGGCCCGGGCCCCGGTGCCGAACGGCTTGAAGGTGTGCGGCGGACGGGCGCGTACGGCCTCCGGGGTGAAGCGGTCCGGGTCGAACCGCTCGGGGTCCGGGCCCCACACCTCCGGCGCGCGGTGCAGCATCGGCGTCAGCACCAGGGCCCACGCGCCCCGGCGCATCGGGTGCTGCCCGGCCAGGACCGTGTCCTTACGGGCCTCACGGGCGAAGGCGGGCGCTGTCGGCCACAGCCTGAGCGACTCGTCCAGCACCCGGCGGACGTAGCGCAGCCGGGCGACCTGGTCGTAGCGGGGGTGCGGGGCGTCGCCCCACACGCGGTCCACCTCGGCCCGCGCCCGGGCGGCGATCTCCGGATGCCGGGCGAGGTAGTACAGGGCGAAGGAGAGCGCGCCCGAGGTGGTCTCGTGGCCCGCCACCAGGAACGTGATGACCTGCTTGCGGACGTTCTGCGCGGACAGCCGCTCCCCGGTCTCCGGGTGCGCGGTGGCCAGCATGCGGTCCAGCAGGTCCCCCTGGCCGCCCCCGGACCGGCGCCGGGCCGCCACCAGTTCGTCCACCGTGCGGTTCAGGCAGGCCATGTCGGCCGCGTTGCGCCGGGTCGCGCCGCGCAGCAGCAGCGGGGCCAGCGGGACGGGCACGGTGTTGAGGCGCTGGGCGTAGCCGAGGGTGCCGACCATCGCGGTGACGAAGGGGTGCGGGCGGTCGCGTTCGAAGGAGCCGAAGTCGTGCCCGAAGCCGGTCCGCGCGATGGTCTCCAGGGTCAGCCGGGTCATGTCGCCGGGCACGTCCACCGTGTGCCCGGCCGCCAGCCGCCGGTCCCAGTGGTCGGTGAGCCGGTCGGCCACGGACAGCATCATGCCGTGGTAGCCCTCCATGGCCTCCCGGCTGAAGCCGGGCGCCAGGACGTCGTGCGCCAGCTGCCAGTTGGGCTCGTGGTTGTAGGCGGTGAACAGGCCGTCCCCGGCCACCGGGCGCAGATTGGCGACGCCCAGCCCGACGTGCTTGGCGAACCGTGACTCGTCGGCGAGGTCGGCGACCAGCCGTGCCCCCCACACCAGCACGAACTCGTTGCCGAAGACCCGGCGCCGGAAGATCGGGCCCAGCTCGCGGGCGTGGCGCAGGGAGTCCTGGAGCGGGCGGTGCCGGTCGACGCCGAGCACATCGCCGAGCAGCGGCAGCCGGCGCGGCGGGTGCGGTATGCGGTGCAGCTCCGGCCAGCCCCGCTCGGCGCTTTGGAAGCCCTTCGGTGGTCGGTTCCCCATGGTCTTCGTCGTCTCCGCCATGCGTGATCCCCCTTGATCCAGCGGATGGTTGACGCCGCCCCCGCTTGTTGGACGTGGGTTCAATAACGCGTTTCAGTGTGGTGCCGTATTAGAACCGGCGTCAAGTAGAGTGACGCCATGCCCGCGAACGAGGGGGAGCGCGCCCGGCGCCGGCTCAGTACCGAAGAGCGCCGTGAGCAGTTGCTGTCGGTCGGTGCGAAGCTGTTCTCCGAAAGCGCCTACGACGATGTGTGGGTGGAGCGGGTCGCCGAGATCGCCGGGGTGTCGCGGGGGCTGCTGTACCACTACTTCCCCACCAAGCGGGAGTTCTTCGCCGCGGTCGTGGAGCGCGAGAGCGAGCGGATGCTGCGGATGACGGCGGCCGTGCCCGGGGTGCCGGTACGTGAGCAGCTGACCGCCGGCCTCGACGCCTACCTCGGCTATGTCGAGACCCACGCGCACGGCTTCCGCGCCTTCCACCGCGCCGACGCGGCCGGCGACCCCGCCGTGCGCCGTGTCTACCGGCGGGCGCTGGCCGCGCAGGAGCGGCAGATCCTGGCCGCGTTCGCCGCCGACCCCGAGTTCGGGCCGGTGGTCGAGAGCGCCCCCGAGGTGCGCCTGGCGGTGCGCGGCTGGCTCGCCTTCACCACCGCCGTGTGTCTGGAATGGCTCGGCGGGGAGGGGGAGTTGGGGCGCGAGCGGGTGCGCGACCTGTGCGCCCGCGCGCTGCTGGGCGTCCTCGCGTGACCCGGACGACTCCGTCCGCCGGTGCGGCGCGGTTGGCGCACGCCCCGAACTCCGATAGGTTAGGCAAGGCTTACCTAAGGAGGTCTCGGATGGGTGACACGCAGGAGTGGACGGCCGCCCCCGGCGCGGCGCAACGGGCACGCTCGGTGCTGTCCGTCGCGTGGTCGTGCGCGGTGACCGCGGACGGCGTGCGCGAGGAGTACGCCGGAGCGCACACCGTGACCGAGGACGGCCGGGTGCGGCTGACGGTGCCCGACGACAGCGGGCTGTTCGCCGCCGCCCTGTGCGCCCCGCGCCAGGAACCCTCCGCCCTGCTGGAGTTCGCCGACGTCGCCCCCGTACCGGTGCGCAACCGCGTCCGGGCCCGGCTCTGGCTCTCCGGCCGGCTCGCCCCGTCCGAGGGCGCCCTGCTCTTCCAGCCCACCCGCGTGGTGCTCCGGCGGGCCTCCGGGCCCGTCGTCGTCGACCTCGACGAGTTCTGCGCCGCCCGGCCCGACCCCCTCGCCGGGGCCGAGGCCCGACTGCTCACCCACCTCGCCGACGCCCACCCGGACGCCGTCGAGCGGCTCAGCCGCCTGGTGCGGCCGGAGAGCCTGCACGCCGCGACCCGGGTGGTGCCGCTCGCCGTCGACCGGCACGGACTGACCCTGCGCATCGAACGCACCCGCGCCCACGGTGACGTACGGCTGCCCTTCCACACGCCCGCCGACGACGTGTCCCAGCTCAGCGAGCGCGTCCACGCCCTGCTGGCCCAGGCCGCCGCAGCGGGCTGCCCCCGGGCGCTACAGCGGCAGCGCGCAGACGGCGACGGGTGACGCGAACGGCTCGCCGGCCCGGCTCAGTCGCCCGGTGTCCGCGTCGACGTGGAAGACGGTGACCGTGCCGGAGCGCTGGTTCGCCGCGAACAGCAGCCGGCCGTCCGGGGAGAGGGCGATCTGCCGCGGGAAGTCCCCGCCCACCGGCACCGTCCCCAGCAGCCGCAGCCGGGCCCCGGCCGACTCCACGGCGTACCGGGCGAGGCTGTTGTGGCCCCGGTTGGCCAGGAACGCGAACCGGCCGTTCGCCGTCACCACGAGCTGCGCCGGATAGTTCGCGGTGCCGTCCGAGCCCGTCGGCTGCGGCGCGCCGATGTCCAGCCGCCCGGAGCGCGGGTCGTAGGCGCACACGGCGACCGTGTCGTCCACCTCGTTGGCCAGGTAGGCGTACCGGCCGCCGGGGTGGAAGGCGAGATGGCGCGGGCCCGCGCCGGGCCGCGTGTGCGCCTGTGCCACCTCCGTGAGCGTGCCCCGCACCGGATCGAGACGGTAGGTGTAGACGGTGTCGGTGCCCAGGTCGACGGCGAGCACGTGCCGGCCGTCGGGACCGGTGACGAACTGGTGCGCGTGCGGCCCCTGTTGGCCGGGGCCGGGCGGCGGGGAGGTGTGCGTGACCCGGTCGGTGCGCTCGCCCAGGGCCCCCGAGGCGTCGATCGGGTGCACCGAGACGCTGCCCGAGCCGTAGTCGGCGCTCAGCAGCCAGCGACCGGTGGGATGCACCGACAGATGGCAGGGACCGGCGCCGCCGGTGCTCCGGGTGCCGAGGACCCGCCGGTCGGCCAGGCGTACGGCCGTCACCGCGCCGTCCTGCCGCTCCGCCACCGCGTACAGCGTACGACCGTCCGGGTGCACGGCCAGATACGACGGGTCGGAGACCCCGGTCAGCGTGCCCGCCCCGGTGATCCGGCCCGACCGGGGGTCGTACGACGCGATGCCGATGCCGGTGCCGCCGCCCGCCACGGAGGTGTAGGTGCCCAGGTACAGCGGGCGCGGGCCCGGCCCGCCCCGGGACGGCGCGGCGGGTTCCGGCGCACCCCGCGTCGCCCGGGTGTCCGCCGGCGGAGTCACCCGGGCCGTGCACGCGGTGACCGCCGCCGTGCCGGCCACGGCCCCGACGAACCGGCGCCTGGTCCACCCGCCGTCGCGCTCCCGGCTCCGCGCGGAAGCCCCTGACTGCGTCTCCATGCCCCACCTCAGGTCGTCGGCCGGCCCGCTCCTGACAGGACACCTTGACCCGCACCCGTCGGCCGGGGCAACCCGTGTGGCGCCGGGGTGGCTCCGGTAGTCCTGGCCGCGCTTGTCGGGCGGGGCAGCGCGTGTGGCGCTGGGGTGGCTCCGGTGGTCCTGCCTGTGCCTGCCGGGCGGGGCAGCGCGTGTGGCGCTGGGGTGGCTCCGGTAGTCCTGGCCGTGCCTGCCGGGCGGGGCAGCGCGTGTGGCGCCGGGGCGGTCCGGTAGTCCTGCCCGTGCACGTCGGGCGGGGCCACCGTGTGGCGCCCGGGCGGCCCCCGCGTCCCTCAGCGGGAACGGCTGCCGAGGCCCGCGCGATTGCGCCACAGCTCCTCCTGGACGCCGAGCCAGTCGCGCAGCCGGGCCAGCCGGGGCAGCTTGGACCGGTGCTCGCGGGAGACCCGGTCCAGCTCCTCCAGCAGGCGCCGGGTGCGGTGCTCGGTGTTCAGCTCGTCGATGATCCTGGTCGTCTCGGTCAGCACGGCACCCAGCAGCTGCCAGTCCGTCCAGTCCTTGGCGATCTCCTCCCGGAGCAGCTCCGCCAGCCGGTCCCGGGTGCCGGCCGCCGTGTGCAGCTCGGCCGACAGCCGGGCCTCGGCCGACTCGGCGTCCTGGCTCAGATCCGTGGTCACCAGCACCGCGAAGCTGACCACCGCGTCGGCGATCTCCGACAGCAGCTGCTCCACGGTCGCCCCCACCCGGGGCGGGAACAGGTCTTGTGAGCCCCGGGCCTTCGCCAGGTCGGTGAAGGAGCGGGCCAGGACCCGCAGCACCACCGTGCAGATCTCCAGCGTGTCCAGACCGGTGCGCAGCACCACCCGGTGCAGCAGCCCCTCCTTGACCCGCGGATTGAGCCGCAGACTGTCCTCCGCCTGCCGCAGCGCCGCGTCCACCCCCGTGATGTCGTGGTCCAGCCGGCGCGCCTCGTGCAGCCGCTCGGCCGCCCGCTGCCAGGGCACCCGGCCCGCGGCCTCCTCGCCCATCCGCAGCATCAGCTGACGCACCCGCCGGGCCAGACCCTCGATGGACCGGCCCGCCTCGTCCACCCACACGGGCGGTGGCAGCAGCAGATTGCAGGCGGTGCCGACGGCCGCGCCGATCAGGGTCTCCACGATCCGGGCCCACGCGGTGTACCCGACCGTGGCGCCGAGCACCAGCATGGCGCTGATCGCCACCTCGGCCGTGTACTCGTCCACCCGTACCAGCCGGCCCACGCCCAGCGCGGCGACGATGAGCAGCGCCAGGCTCCACCAGGTCAGACCCACCAGCACGCTGAACGCGATGGCGACCAGGACACCGGCGACCACCGAGTTCACCCGGCGGATGCCGTTGGTGAGCGTGGCGTAGAACGTCACCTGCACGACCAGCAGCGCGGTCAGCGGCGCGGTGAGCGGGGCCGGCTCGGGGCTCAGCCGGAGCGCGATGACATAGGCGACCGACGCAGCCCCGGCCGAGCGCAGCGTCTGGACGACCGCCGGTTCCCGCCGGCGCCTCAGCACCCGCTGCGCTTCCGAGGTCCACTTCCGTACGTTGATCATCCTTTGGCCTGTTCCCGTTCCCCGGGCAGGTCGAACGTGGCCGTTCGCGGTCTGTTTCCGGCCACGCCCGTCACGGCGTGGCCGCCGGACCGCTCCCGGCGGACCCGACGGCTCTCAGCCGTACAGCTTGTCCAGGAAGGCGAAGAGGTTGCCCCGGGTCCGGGCGATCTGTTCCTCCAGGGTCAGGCTCTCCTCGAAGCGCACACCGGACTCCGGCACCTTCCTGCCGCGCACATACAGCGAGCACGCCAGGTCGGTGCACATGTACAGCCCGACCGAGTTCCCCTCCCGGCCGGCCGCGCCCGCCTTCCGCGCGGTCATCAGCGACACCCCGCCGCCGGGATGCGTGGTCAGACACACCGAGCACAGGCTGCGGTGCAGGAAACCGCGCTGCGAGGCCGGGTAGCGCAGGGCCACACCGGTGAGGCGGCCGTCGCGCTCGGTGACCAGATAGCTGCGGTCGGGCGCGCCGGGATCGCGCCAGCCGAGGAAGTCCAGATCGTCCCAGGGGCGTTCACCGAGGTCACGCGGCACGGCCAGACGCTTGGCCTCCCCTTTGGAGCAGTTGACGAAGGAGGAGCGGATGTCCTGCTCGGTGAGCGGTCTCATGGGGGTCCTTCCGGATACGACGGCACGCTGCCTAGGGATCCTAGGCAGACAGCTATCGTATTTAGCCGCAACTCAGTGGGCTAATGGTTTTCCGGCGGGGCTACTCGGAGTCCGCGGGCCGCGCCCTCGGGGGCCAGACCCCGGGCAGCAGCACGCCCAAGGCATAGGCGCGGGCGACCAGTTCCGTGCGGTTGGCGGCGCCCCAGCGTGCCGACAGCCGCCGCAGGTGATAGGTGACGCCGTCTCTGCTGAGCCCCAGTTCACGGGCGGCGCGGGCGGTGGTGGCCCCGCCGGCCAGCAGCGCCAGCACCCGCCGCTCCACCTCCGTGGTGGGCACCGGCTCGGGCCCGGGCGCGGTGCGCTCGCCCAGCACCCGCAGCATCACCAGCAGCGCCGGTGTCTCCTGCGCGCTGTCGCTCACCGGATCCGCGGTCAGTTCCCCGAACCGCTCCGCCCCGCCCGGCGCCCGCCAGCACACCGACACCTGGTAGCGGGAACGGCGCCGCAGCCGCAGCGCCTCGGCGATCCGCTCCACCTGACCGGCCTCCTGCGGCCGGAACAGCTCCAGCACCTGCCGGCCGCGCAGCCGGCCCGGGGTCGTACCGCACTCCGTGGCCATCGCCGGGTTCGCCAGCACCACCTGGCCGTACACATCGCACACCGCCACCGGCACCGACACGCGGTCGAACACCAGCAGCGCGCGATTGCGCCAGGTCACCGCGTCGGCCCGTCCCGCCTCCATCGCACCTCCCGGTCCGCCGACCGCCCGCCCATCAAAGAGGAAAAGGCAGGTCAGCGGCAACTCGGGGGCACCGGACACGGCCTCCGGGAGCGGCCGGAACCCACCGCGCCCACCGCGCCCGGCGCCGGCCGGACAGCCGGTGGCGCGGCCCGGTCACGCGCGATGCGCAAGGGCCGCCGCCGACTTTCCCCTACACGATCGTGTAGTGCCGTGGCGCCGGTCCGGCCCGCCCGTCGACCACGCTGGAACGCAGGAGTCCGTTCCCGCGAAAGGCAGTTGTCGCGCATGCCCCCCACCGCACTGCACCCCGAGCCCGCCGCCACCCGGCCCGGCGTCCCCGTCGTCGACATCACCGCCACCGGCCCCGGCCGGACCCCCATCCAGCAGGTGATGGGGTTGATGCGGGAACACGGCCCGGTGCTGGTGCGCCGGCTGCACGGCCGGGACGCGCTGTTCGTCGCCGACACGGACCTGGTCGCCGAACTCGCCGACGAGGAGCGGTTCGCCAAGCACGTCGGACCCGCCCTGGAGAACGTCCGCGAGTTCGCCGCCGACGGCCTGTTCACCGCGTACAACGACGAGCCCAACTGGGCGAAGGCGCACGACATCCTGATGCCCGCCTTCGCGCTCGGCTCGATGCGCACCTACCACCCGGTGATGCTGAAGGTGGCCCGCCGCCTCATCGACTCCTGGGACCGCGCGGCCCGGGACGGCCGGCCCGTCGACGTGCCCGACGACATGACCCGGATGACGCTCGACACCATCGGACTGGCCGGATTCGACTACGACTTCGGCTCCTTCGAACGCGCCGAACCGCACCCCTTCGTGGAGTCGATGGTCCGCTGCCTGGAGTGGAGCATGACCCGCCTGGCCCGCACGCCCGACGGGGACCACACGGCCGCCGACGCCGCCTTCCGGGCCGACGCCGACTACCTCGCCCGGGTCGTGGACGACGTCATCGCCGCCCGCACCGGCACCGACCAGAGCGGCGCGCAGGACCTGCTCGGGCTGATGCTCAGCGCCCCGCACCCCGCCGACGGCACCACCCTGGACCTCGCCAACATCCGCAACCAGGTCATCACCTTCCTGATCGCCGGCCACGAGACCACCTCCGGCGCCATGTCCTTCGCCCTGTACTACCTCGCCAAGCACCCCGCCGTGCTCCGGCTCGTCCAGCGCGAGGCCGACGCGCTGTGGGGCAGCGCCTCCGACCCCGAGCCGACGTACGACGACATCGGCCGGCTCGCCTACACCCGCCAGGTCCTGGGCGAGGCGCTGCGGCTGTGGCCGACGGCCGCCGCGTTCAGCCGGCACGCCCGCGAGGACACCCTGCTCGGCGGCCGGATCCCGCTGCGCGCCGGCCAGGGCGTCACCGTGCTCGCGCCGATGCTGCACCGCCAGGCCGTATGGGGCGACAACCCCGAGCTGTTCGACCCCGAGCGGTTCACCCCCGAGGCCGAGGCGGCCCGCCCGGTGCACGCCTACAAGCCGTTCGGCACCGGTGAACGCGCGTGCATCGGGCGGCAGTTCGCGCTGCACGAGGCGACCATGCTGCTCGCCCTGCTGGTCCACCGCTACCGGCTGCACGACCACACCGGCTACCGGCTCACCGTGAAGGAGACCCTCACCCTCAAGCCCGAGGGCTTCACCCTCACGCTCACCCCGCGCACCGCCGCCGACCGCGCACACGCCCCGCTGCCCGGCACCGCGCCCGCACCCGCTCAGGACACCCCGGCCCCGGACACGCTCCCGGCCCGGGTCCGCCCCGGCACCCGCGCCCTGTTCCTGCACGGCAGCAACTACGGCACCTGCCGCGACTTCGCCGCCCGGCTCGCCGACGAGGCCGCCGCCGTCGGCTGCGCCACCGAGGTCGCCGCGCTGGACGCCTACGCGGACGGCCTGCCCACCGACCGGCCCGTGGTCATCACCGCCGCCTCCTACAACGGCCGCCCCACCGACGACGCCACCGCCTTCACCGCCTGGCTCGACGGCACCCCCGACCTGACCGGCGTGACCTACGCCGTCCTCGGCGTCGGCGACCGCAACTGGGCCGCCACCTACCAGCAGGTCCCCACCCGCGTCGACGCCCGCCTCGCCGAACTCGGCGCCACCCGGCTCACCGAGCGCGCCGCCGCCGACGCCTCCGGCGATCTCACCGGCGCCGTACGGGAGTTCACCGACCGCCTGCGCACCGCGCTGCTCACCCAGTACGGCGACCCGGACGCCGGGCCCGGCACCCCGGAGGAGCCCGCCCACGCCTACACGGTGCGCACCCTGACCGGCGGCCCGCTGGACGCCCTCGCCGAACGGCACGGACTGGTCCCGATGACCGTCACCGAGGCCCACGACCTCACCGCGCCCGGCCACCCCCGCACCAAGCGGTTCCTGCGCATCGCCCTGCCCGAGGGCGTCACCTACCGCACCGCCGACCACCTGACCGTGCTGCCCGCCAACGCCCCGGACCTGGTGGACCGGGCACTCGCCGCGTTCGGTCTCGACGCGGACGCCGTCCTGGACATCCGGGCCACCCGTCCGCGCCGCGACGGCCTCGCTGTCGACCGGCCGCTGACGGTACGCGAACTCCTCACCCACCACGTGGAGTTGCAGGAACGCCCGACCGACCGGCAGCGGGCCCTGCTCGCCGAGGCCAACCCCTGCCCGCCCGAGCGCGCCGCCCTCGCCGCCCTGCCCGGCGACGACCCGCGGACCCTGGTGGAGCTGGCCGAGGACCACCCCGCGCTGCGCGGCGCCCTCGCCTGGCCGGTCCTGCTCGACCTGCTCACCCCGCTGCGCCCCCGCCACTACTCCATCTCCTCCGCGCCCGCGGCCGACGCCCGCCACGCCGACCTCATGGTCTCCGTGCTCGACGCCCCGGCGCGCTCCGGCAAGGGCCGCTACCGGGGCACCGGCTCCGGCCACCTCGCCTCCCTGCGGCCCGGCGACACCGTGTACGCCCGGGTGCAGCCCTGCCGCGAGGCGTTCCGTATCGACGGCTCGGCGCCGGTGGTCATGGTCGCCGCCGGCACCGGTCTCGCGCCGTTCCGGGGCGCCGTCGCCGACCGACTGGCCGCCCTCCGCTCCGGCGCCGCACTCCCGCCCGCCCTGCTGTACTTCGGCTGCGACGCGCCCGACGCCGACTATCTGCACGCCGACGAGCTGCGGGCCGCCGAGCGGGCCGGTGCCATCGCGCTGCGCCCGGCCTTCAGCGCCGCCCCCGTGAACGGCGCCGCCTTCGTCCAGCACCGCATCGCCGCCGAGGCCGACGAGGTGTGGCGACTGCTGGGCGCCGGGGCGCGGGTGTACGTGTGCGGCGACGGCGCCCGCATGGCGCCCGGCGTCCGCGAGGCGTTCCGTACCCTGTACCGGGATCACACCCCGGACGCCGACGCCGCGCAGGCCGAGCGGTGGCTCGACTCGCTGGTGGCGGAGGGACGCTACGTGGAGGACGTGTACGCGGCCGGGTGAGCCGGGGCCGCGGGGGAGGGGCGCGGCGGGAGAGGCGGTGGGGCGGGCGCCGGAGGACGCGCTCCGAGGGCACGCTCCGCCGCGCCGCCGCCGAGGCCCCAGCGCCCCGCACCGTGCACACGGGCCCCGGGCCGGCTGCGCCGGCTCGCCCTCTGCCGGCCCTGTCTCTCCCTGATCATGCTGGTGGAGACGGTGCCCCGGACGTTCGGTCCCGGCCGGTGCCGGTGGGCCCGGCAGACCATCGGGGCGGAACTCGTCGCCGCGCTGGAGGACATCACGCGTTCCGCTTAGCTCATAGCGTGAACTAAGGCGTGGGGTAATGTCGCGCCCCGCTGCCCGAAGGAGTATGTTGCAGGTCGGGCACGGTTCGTGAAGGGAGCCACATGGCGGGGCGCAACGGACGCACGGTACGCGACCTGAGACGAGGCAATCGCACGGCGGTGCTCCAGCGACTGTACTTCGACGGCCCGCTCAGCCGTTTCGAGCTGGGCCCGGCCACCGGACTCAGCTCCGGCTCGGTCAGCAACGTGGTCGCGGACCTGATCGCGGACGGCCTGGTGGAGGAGGCCGGCAGCGTCGACTCCGACGGCGGCCGGCCCCGCACCCTGCTGCGCGTCGCCCCGCACAGCGGACAGATGATCGGCGTCGACGTCGGCGAAACCCGCGTCCGCGTCGAGCTGTTCGACCTGGCCCTGACCGAACTGGCCCGGGTGGAAATGCCGTTGACCCCACAGGGCTACGACGTCGACGTCATCGCCGGCCACATCCGCGACGGCGTCGCCGAGGTCCTCACCGCCGAACAGGCCGCCCCCGACCGGCTGCTGGGCGTCGGCGTCGGCGTCCCCGGCATCGTCGAACACACCCCAGACCAGGGCGCCGTCGTCCACGGGCAGACCATCGGCTGGGACGCCGTCCCGCTGGAGCGGCTGCTGCGCTCCGCCTCCCCGCTGCCCGACGGGGTGCCCTACCTCATCGACAACGGCGCCAAGACCCTCGGCCAGGCCGAGATGTGGTTCGGCGCCGGGCGCGGCGCCCGCAACGCCGTGGTCGTGCTGTTCGGCTCCGGTGTCGGCGCCTGTCTGGTCACGCCCGAGGTGGAGCACGGGCGGGCCGTGGAGTGGGGCCATCTGACGGTACGGGTGCGCGGCCGGCGCTGCCGCTGCGGTGCCCCCGGCTGCCTGGAGGCGTACGCCGGAGCCGAGTCGCTGCTCGCCCGCTGGCGCGAGGAGGGCGGCCGGCCGCCGGAGAACACGGACGAGGAGACCGCGCTCACCGCGATGCTCGCCGCCGCGTACCCGCCCGAGGGCACCGCGCCGGACCCGGTCGCGCTGGCCGTCCTGGAGGAGACCGCCGAGTACCTCGGCGCCGGCCTGTCCGACCTGATCAACCTCTTCCAGCCCGAGCGGATCCTGATCGGCGGCTGGGCGGGCCTCCAGCTGGGCACCCGCTTCCTGCCCGCCGTCCGCCGGCACGCCGCCACGTACGCCCTGCGCCATCCGGGCGACCAGGTGACCATCGACCTCGGCCGGCTCGGCCCGGACGCGGTGACCGTAGGCGCCGCGATCCTCCCCCTGGCCGACTTCTTCGCCGGCGGCGGCCGCCGCCCGGAACCGGCCGGCGAGACCCCGCTGCCCACCTGGCACACGGCCCTGAGGGAAAGGGCGCCGCACTGACCCCGGTGACACCCTCACGGACCGGCGCCCCGCAGCCGGGTCTATGCCGGTGACTCGTCCGGACCGGCGTTCCGCACGCGGGCCTACGCCGGTGACTCGTCCGGACCGGGGTGTTCGGGATGCACCGTGCCCGACCGGGGCGCGCCGCGGGGGCCGGTACCGGCCTCGTCCGTGTCCGGCGCGGTGTCCTCGCCGCCCTCGTCCGGCCCGTCCTCGGCGGGCCGCCCCGGGGTGGTGATGTCCCACCGGTCCTCCCCGGCACCGACCTGCTGGTCGGGCATGTCCCTGGGCACCGGCCGCTCCTCGCCGCCGGACCCGGGTTCGCGCACTGCCATGATGTGTCTCCACTCCTCCGTCGGAACTCCTCCGTCGGACCCGGGGGCCCGCTCAGCCGACCTTCCGTCCCCGCATGGGCTCGGTCTCCATCCCGCCGCCCTGCCGCAGGCCCTCAAGGAACTCCTGGATCACCTCGGTCGCCGTACGCCGCGGGCGCCAGCCCAGTTCGGTGTGCGCCCGCGCGCAGTCCATCAGCGGCAGCCGCAGTACGGCGTCGAACAGGTGCGGGGACGCGGGCAGCAGGTGCAGCCCCCAGGCGGCGGCGATCGCGGAGCGGACCGCCGTACGCGGCAGCCGGACCGGCCGGGAGCCGAGCAGCTCGGCCAGGACGGCGGCGTCCAGCGGGGGATCGGCGGCCAGATTGAAGGCGCCCCGGGCGTTGTCCGAGCGCACCGCGAGCCGGTAGGCCTCGGCCGCGTCGTCGGTGTGCAGCGCCTGTACCCGCAGCCCCGGGATGTCCGGCAGGAACGGCAGCAGCTCCGGCCGGGCCAGCGGACCGGGCAGGAACCGCCCGCCGAAGATCCGCCGCTGCTCGCTCGCCGACTGCCACTTGAACAGGAACGCCGGGCGCATGCGCACCACCCGCACCTCGGGGTGGTCGCGCTCGAACACGTCCAGCGTGCGCTCCAGATAGGCCTTCTCCCGGCAGTACGCCGCGTCCGGCCAGCCGTGGGTCGGCCAGGACTCGTCCACCGCGTGGTCCTTCGGTCCCGGCGAGTACGCGCCGACGGAGGAGGCGTGCACCAGCACCGGCACCCGGGCCGCCGCGACCGCCTCGAACACCCGGATGCCGCCCAGCACATTGGTCCGCCAGGTCCGGGCCGGGTCGTGCGTCGGCTGGAACGCCCACGCGAGGTGGATCACGGCGTCCGCGCCCTCGAACCGCTCGGCGAGGTTCTCTTCGTCCGAGCCCAGGTCCACGGCGGACCACTCGGTCTTCGGCGGCGACCACGCCGGCGTCCGCCGGGCCAGCCCGCGCACCGACTTCACCTCGGGGTCCTCGGAGAGCAGGCGCACCACACTGGTCCCGACATTGCCGGTGGCACCCGTCACGACCACCCTGCTGCCCGCTGAGCTGCTCACCTTCGGCTCCTCTCGTCGGCACGGCCGGGCTGTGACGAGCGCCCGGGTACCCGGGCACCCGGCGCGCACACGCGGCGCGGCGGCGGCTCCGCCTCGCGTCGACGGGGCTTATCGCGTTGAGGGCGGCCGGGACACGGACATAGGGTCACCGGTATGTCTCTACGTCTTCGTATGCGCCAGGCACTGCCGGAAGCGATGCGTGCCCGTGACAAGGCCGCCGTGAGTGCCCTGCGCGCGACCCTGGCCGCGCTCGACAACGCCGAGGCGGTGCCCGTGAGCGAAGCGGCACTGCGCGGCGTCGCCCTGGAACAGTCACCTGTCGGCGCCGGCACCACCGAGGCCGCGCGGCGCGAGCTGAGCGAGCGCGAGGTGATCGACGTCGTACGCGCCGAAGCCGGCGAACGGCTCGATGCCGCCGCGCAGTTGACCGCGTCGGCGCACGCCGACCGGGCCGCGCGGCTCCGCGCGGAGGCCGACGTACTGCTCCGGCTCCTCGACGGCCCGCGACCCGCGTAGGACACACCGCCCCGGAACTCCGGGAGCACGGTCACCGACGGCGCAACCACCTCCGCAAGGACGCGAACCGCGTGCCGTGGACCAGCCGGCCGCGCACGGAGCGCCGTGCCGGGGGCAGCGGCAGCCGCGTCTGGCGGACGTAGGACTTCCATTCCTCGTACACGCCGGGCGCGAGCACGACGGCGAGCAGTATCGCGGGGATCACGACGGCGGACAGCACTGCGGCAACTCCTTCCTCACGGCAGGCGGCTCACATCCCGACGGGTTCCGCCACCTCCACCTGGGCCGGCCGTAGCAGCCGGTCGCCGACCCGGTAGCCGGGGCGGAGGACGACGGCGCAGGTGGGCTGCCGGACGCCGACGGAGCACGCGCAGGAGACGGCCTCGTGCACCGCCGGGTCGAACGGCTCGCCCGCCGTGCCGAACGACCGCAGCCCCAGGGCCGCGAGCTCGCGCTCCAGGACCTCGGTCACCCGCCAAAAGCCGCCCGTGACCTCGCCCTGCCTGCGGGCCTGGTCGATGGCGTCGAGGACGGGAAGGAAGCCGGTGAGCACATTGGCCACCGCTATCTCGCGGACCGCCAGACGGTCGCGGCCGACCCGCCTGCGGTAGGTGTCGTACTCGGCCTTCACACGCCGCAGGTCCGCCGTGCACTCGCGCAGCCGCGCGCGCAGCACGGCGGCCTCGTCGCCGGGCGGGGCCGGCTGCCGGGCGGGCTCGACCTCGCCGCGACGGCGCGGCTCCAGGCTGCTTCCCGGATCCCGCCGCCGGGTGTCCCCGACGACCGACAGCGCGGGCCTGCCACGGCGGCCGGTGCCGCTCGGACCGGTCATCCGGCACCGTCCTGCCGCTTGTCCTCGTCGACGATCTCGGCGTCCACCACGTCCTCGTCCGGCCCGCCCGCACCGGACGCGCCACCGCCCGCGCCGCCACCGCCCGCACCGCCGCCGGCCGCCTGCGCGCCCTGATCCTGCTGCGCCTGGGCGTACATGGCGGTGCCCACCTTCTGGGCGGCGGCGGTGACCTTGTCCGTGGCCTCCCGCAGGGCCGCGGTGTCCGCGGGCTCCGCCTTCAGCGCCTGCTTCAGCTCCGCCAGCGCCGCGTCGACCTCGCCCCTGATGTCGGCGGGGATCTTGTCGGCGTTGTCGCCCAGGAGCTTCTCGGTCTGGTAGGCGACCTGCTCGGCACGGTTGCGGGTCTCGGCGGTCTCGCGCCGGTGCCGGTCCTCCTCGGCGTGCTGCTCCGCCTCCCGCATCATGCGGTCGATGTCGTCCTTCGGGAGCGAGGAGCCGCCGGTGACGGTCATCTTCTGCTCCCGGCCGGTGCCGAGGTCCTTCGCCGCGACGTGCATGATGCCGTTGGCGTCGATGTCGAAGGAGACCTCGATCTGCGGGACGCCGCGCGGCGCCGGCGGCAGACCGGTCAGCTCGAACATGCCGAGAGCCGCCGACCAGGATGACGTGGTCGATGTCGGACACCTTGATCCCGGCGTCCTTGACCGCGTTGTGGAACGGACCCTTGCACCGCTCCAGGAGGTCGCTGGTCAGCTGCTCGAACTGGGCGCGGGTGAGCTTCTCGTCCAGGTGCAGCGGGCCCTCGGCGGACGCCGTGATGTACGGCAGGTTGACCGAGGTCTCCGAGGACGACGACAGCTCGATCTTCGCCCGTTCCGCCGCCTCCCGCAGCCGCTGCACGGCCATCTTGTCCTTGGCCAGGTCGACGCCGTAGTGGTTCTTGAACTGCTGGACCAGGTGGTCCACGACCCTCTGGTCCCAGTCGTCACCGCCCAGACGGGTGTCACCGTTGGTGGCCTTCACCTCGACCACGCCGTCACCGATCTCCAGCAGCGACACGTCGAAGGTGCCGCCGCCGAGATCGAAGACGAGGACCGTCTGGTCGTTCTCCTTGTCCAGTCCGTAGGCCAGGGCGGCGGACGTGGGCTCGTTGATGATCCGCAGCACCTTCAGCCCGGCGATCTCCCCGGCCTCCTTGGTCGCGGTGCGCTGGGAGTCGTTGAAGTACGCCGGTACGGTGATCACCGCGTCCGTGACGTCCTCGCCGAGGTACGCCTCCGCGTCCCGCTTCAGCTTCTGCAGCACCCGCGCGGAGATCTCCTGGGCCGTGTACCGCTTGCCGTCGACGCTCCCGGTGTCGGGAAACCTCCACTGCGTGTCACCCATGTGCCGCTTGACCGAGCGCACGGTGCGCTCCACGTTGGTGACGGCCTGCCGCTTGGCGACCTCGCCGACGAGCACCTCGCCGTTCTTGGCGAACGCCACGACGGACGGGGTGGTGCGGGCGCCCTCCGTGTTGGTGATGACGGTGGGCTCGCCGCCCTCCAGGACCGAGACCACCGAGTTCGTCGTGCCGAGGTCGATTCCTACCGCGCGTGCCATGGCCCTTTCCTCCCTCCGTGTCCCAGACCCCGGAGCGGACACACGTCACCGAGAGTCTGGACAAGGTCCTCAGGCCAGCTTGTCAAGAAATCCGCGTTTCCACCTCTTTACAAGCTTTTGGGGTGGGGGGTAGCTGTGGAGGCGGGCCCGGGTCGGAAGGAGGCAGGCCGATGATCACCGAACTGGCTGTCGAGCGCGTCGAATTCACCTGCGGCCACTGCTGGCACACGTTCGGCGCCGATTACGACGTGCAGTACTACCGCGACGAGAACGGCGACGAATGGGAGTACTTCACCCGCGACGGCGACAGCGTGCCGTCCCCCTACGAGCCCGAAGGCGCCCCGCCCTGCCCGCTCTGCGGTCGCCGCTGGGTGGGCCGTCTCACCGCCCGCCGGCCCGTCCCCGTGCCGCCCGGCCCGGCCGGCACGCCCCGGCTGAGGCTCACCACGACCCGCGAGCAGCACCGCACCGACCGCCGGACGGCGCCGCGCCCGGACGAGGGCGGCCATGAGCGGCCCCAGGACACCACGGCGGGAGCACCGGGAGCACCCGGCGAGCCGTGAGGCTCCCGGACCGCGCCGGGCCCGTGAGGTCCCCGGAGCCGGGCGGACCGCCGCCCGATCAGCCGGCGGGCGGCAGCCCGGCCGCGGTGGCCACGGTGAACCGGGCGCCGTCGGGGTCGCGCAGTACGGCCTCGTGCTCGCCCTCCTCCAGGACCCCGCCGCCGTGCCGCTCCGCGGCCCGTGCGCACCCCGGCACATCGGTCACCAGGAAGGTGACCTGCCAGTGCGGCCGTACCGAGGGGTCGGGGGCCGTGTCCGACTCCCCCGACTCGATGCGCGCGACGACCAGGCCCCGGCTGCGCAGCAGCACCTCGTCGGCCTCGTACTCGACCTCGCAGCTGCCGGGGCGGTCCGAGGCCCAGTCGAGGACGCCGCCGTAGAACATGGCGGCGTCGAAGGCGTCGCGGGTGTGCAGGGTGATGAGGGCCGGTGCCGACTGCCGCCAGGGTTCCCAGCGCCCGAACAGCTCCCCCTCCCAGATGCCGAAGGTGGCTCCGTGCCGGTCGGAGAGGAGCGCCACCCGGCCGGGCGGCAGCCGCAGCGGGCCCACGCCCGCCGTGCCGCCCCGCTCCCGGGCCCGCGCCGCGGCCTGGTCGGCGTCCGGGACGGCGAAGTACGGCGTCCAGGCCACCCCCGTCTGCCGCAGGGCGGGCAGTACGGCGATCCCGGCGACCGGCGCCTCGTCCGCCAGCGCGATACGGAAGTGATCGCCCGACCCGGCCGGACGCCACCGCCAGCCGAGCACGGCCCCGTAGAAGCGCTGTGACGCCTCGAGATCGTGACTGGTCAGGCTGACCCAGCACGGTGCGCCGCACGAGCCCGTGGAGCCGGCGTCCGTGGCCCCGGAGGACTGTGTCTTGCCGTGATTCATGGCCATCGCGCCCGGCCTCCTGTGTCCCAACCGCCAGCGCTGTGAGACCGATGTCCGACGGGAATGCGAAACCTGAACCGTCAGCGTACCCACAGCGCCCGCACGGAAACGGCTCCTGCCGCGTGTCGCCGGTGGCGGGTGAGGCGGGTGAGGGTGACGCCGTCGGGGAAGGCGGTGCGCCCGGCGACAGCGAACGCGGTGGGGTCGAAGCCGCCGCCGAAGACCGGGATGCCGGCGCCGGCCACCCCCGGGTAGTTCCTGATCACCAGTTCGTGGTCTCGGGCAGCAGGGCCCCCGCGAGCCTCCCGCCGCCGCACGGCCGGACGTCCGGTCCGGTGCCCTCCTCCCGCTTGAGCCGGTTGGGCGCGTCGTCCAGGCCGAGGGCGGCGCGGCGGGCCGTCGGGACCGTCTCGGGGTAGACCGCGTCGGCCCAGGCAGAGTAGGCGGCGGCCTGCCGTTCGTCGCCGAGGAGCGGGCGGCCGGGGACCCGGGCGGCCGGCCTCAGCGCCGTAGCACCGCCCGCGCCGGCAGGGTCACCGCCAGCACGCCGAGCCCCACCGCGCCCGCGGCGAAGGCCGCGTACACCAGCGGGGGCACATACGGGTCCTCGCCGGTCAGGCCGCGCGTCATCGGGATCAGGGTGGCCGCGGCGATGGCCGTGCCCAAGGCCACGCCGGCCCCCGCCACCAGCAGGCCCTCCCAGCGCAGCATGTTCCTCACCTGGCGCCGGGTGGCGCCGACGAGCCGGAGCACGCCGAGCTCGCGACGCCGGTCGAGGACGGTCATCACCAGGGTGTTGACGGCGGCCACGGCGGCGAAGCCGCCCAGGACCGCGGCCATCGTGTAGTTCGCCCAGGCGTTCAGCTCGCGGCCGGCGGTCCGCTGAACCGCGTAACCGGACCCGTCGGCGACCTGGCCCAGCGGAGCGAGGTGCCGCGCGTCCCCGCCGCGTACCAGCAGCGTGCCGTCGAAACCCGAGGAGACGTGGGCGGCCAGCGACGCGCGGTCCATGGTCACGGCCGGCAGGCCGAGCCCGCGGCCGTAGACGGCGACGACCTCGGGGCGGGCCCGGGTGCCGTCCGGGAGGTACAGCGGCAGCCTGTCACCGACCGTGACCCCGGCCGACGTGGCGAGCGTGGTGTCGATGGCGATCCGCCCCCGGCCGATCCGGTCCAGGCCGCCGTCGCGCACATCGAGGTCCTGGACCTCGGCGAGCTGTGCGCCGGAGCCGGAGACCCCCTGGGCCGCCGCGTCCTGCAACCAGCGGGCACCGCCCGACCCGACGGGTACCAGCACCTGGGTGTCCAGCAGGCCCACGGCCGCCTGCACACCGGGAGCGCGGGCGGCGCGCTCGACGGATCCGGCGGGCAGGCCGGCGGGGTGGGTGACGACGTGGTCCGCGGTGATGCCGGCGCTCAACTGCCGGGCGGCGACGTGGCTTTCGCTCGTGTGCAGGAAGGTGAGCGTCGAGGCGAAGGCCATGGCCAGCACGATCGGGGTGATGGCGGAGGCCAGCCGGCGGGCGTTGGCACGGGAGTTGGCGGCGGCGAGCGAGGCCGCCGCGCCCAGACCGCCCAGCAACAGCCCGGACACGGCCGCGCACAGCCGCGCCACCAGCGGACCGAGCAACGCGACCGCGAGCATGAACAGCATGACGACGCCCAGGGCGGCGTTGGCCGCGTCCTCCCCGGCCGAACGGGCGGCGACGGCGGTGAGGAACCCGCCGCCGGCCAGCGCGCCCAGACCCAGCGCGGTACGGATCACGCCCGGACGCCGCCGTTCCACCGAGGCCTCGGTGAGCGCCTGGCCCGGCTTGATCCGCGCGGGCCGGCGCCCGGCCGCCCAGCCGGCGGCGAGCGCGGTCAGCAGCCCCGCGCCGACGGCGACGACGAGCGGGATCCAGGAGACATGCAGACGCACGGGCTCGGGAATGGCCCCGCGGTCCCTCAACTGCCCGAACCACCAGTGCGCGAGCCCGATCCCGGGCAGGCAGCCGGCGAGCCCGGCGACGGGCGCGACGAGCAGCCCCTCGGCGGCGACCGCGCGACGGATCTGCCGCGGGGTGGCGCCGATGGCGCGCAGCAGCGCGAACTCCCGGGCGCGCTGGGCGACGGACAGGGCCACCGTGCCGGCGGCGGTGAAGACGGCGACCATGGCGGCGATCCCGCCGAAGGAACCGCCGAGCCCGGTGAGCGTTTCCTTCGCGTACCCGAGCCCGTGGTTCTCGACGGCGCCCCGGTCGTCACCGGTGTGCACCTCGGCGCCGGAGCCGGCGAGCGCCGTGCGCACCCGGGCGGCGAGGGCGTCGGTGTCCGTCCCGCCGTCCGCCAGTACGGCGATGGCGTCGGCCTTGCCGGGATGCCCGGCGAGCGCGGGGGAGCGGGCGTCGGCGAACCAGCCCACGGGGCCCCCGGCCAGGTCGCCGTCTCCGGCCCGCGCCAGTCCGGAGACGCGGAAGGCGGCGCGTCCGGCGGCGGTTTCGAGCACGACGGTGTCGCCCACGCCGGCCCTCGCGGCCTGTGCGGCGACGGCGTCGAGAACGACCTCCCCGGCGCGGGGCGCGGCCCCGGAGCGCAGCGCGGCTCCGGTGAAGGCGTGCGATCCCCAGCCATGGCCCGTGAACGCGCGGTCGCCCTGGCGCACGGGGAACGTGAAGTCGGCTACGGCCGCCCGGACGCCGGGCACGCGGGCCGCCCGGCCGGCCAGCGCGGTGTCCACGCGGGCGGTGTCCGGCAGCGGGGTCGCCTCCTCGGAGCGGCTGTCCCCGCTGCCCGTGACGAGGCGGGCGTACTGGTCCGCCGCCGCGACGACCGGCGCCTTCGCGTACCGCGTGGGCGGGACCGAGGCGCGGACGCCGGTCTCCAGGAGGATGCCGCAGGCGGAGACGATCAGCGAGGCCATCATCAGCGCCACGAAGGTGCCGGCGAACGAGGCGGGTTTGAAGCGTACGGCCGCGCGGGCGAGGCCGTTGGGGGCGAGGCTCCTCACGCGGCGGCCACCGCCACCGTGCCCGTACGGGAGGTGAGGGCGGCCATGCGCGCCGCGATCCGCTCCGCCGTGCCGTGGTCGAGGCCGCCGGCGAAGACGCCGTCGGCGAGGAACAGCACGCGGTCGGCCCACGCGGCGGCGGCCGGATCGTGGGTGACCATGACGACGGTCGCCCCGAGGGTGTCCACCGCGTGCCGGAGCAGGCCGAGGATCTCGGCGGCGGTCCCGGTGTCCAGGGCGCCGGTGGGTTCGTCGGCGAACACCACGTCCGGGTCGGTGATCAGGGCACGGGCCACGGCCACGCGCTGCTGCTGGCCGCCGGACAACTCGCCGGGCCGGCGCCCGGCTTTGTCGGCGAGGCCGACCCGCGCGAGCATCGCCGCCGCCCGCCGGCGGTCCTGGCGCTGCCCGGCCAGGCGCATCGGGAGCAGCACGTTCTGCTCCACGGTGAGGGAGGGCAGCAGGTTGAAGGCCTGGAAGACGAAACCGAGGCGGCTGCGCCGCAACTCGGTGAGCTGGTTCTCGCCCATGCCCGTGATCTCCGTACCGCCCAGCCGCACGGAGCCGGCCGTCGGCCGGTCGAGCCCGGCCGCGCACTGCAGAAAGGTGGACTTGCCCGATCCGGAGGGGCCCATGACGGCGGTGAACGTGCCGCGGGGCAGGGCGAGATCGATGCCGGCGAGAGCGTGCACGGCACGGGAGCCCCGGCCGTACTCCCGCCGTACCCCGCGCAGTTCGACGGCGAGACCGGGTGTGCCCTGGGGCTCCAGCCGGTCGTCCGCCTTCCGCCGCTTGCCGCCGCGCAGCCTCATGGTCCGTCCTCTCGATCTTTCCCAGCCGATGCCTCGACGCTACGGAGCGCGGCCGACGCGGGACATGGAGGCTCCCGGCGGATCGGGGGTGGGGATATCCCGAGGGCGCCGACCAGGACCGTCGGCCCGGGGGACGGGCCCGGCCCGTCGGCGCACGCCCGGCGTGCCCCTCCCGCCTGGGGCGGGACGGCCGCCCACAGTCCACGAGGTTTTGTCCGCATACGCGTCGCGGCTCGTCACGGGCCCCACGCGGTCAGCCTCCGTGGGAGCGCGGCATGCCTACCCTTTTCCGCAAGCGGACCGTCCTTGCGGCCACCGCCCTGGCCGCGGCGGCCGTCGCCCTCTCACCGGCCGGCGCCGGCCGGGCCCTCGCCCACGCCCCGTGCTTCGACCGCGCCACCAGCCCCGACACCTCGGTCGTCGAGGCCACCTCCACTACCGCCCCTTCGGCGGCAAGGCCATCCCCTTCGAAGAGCTCAACGGCTACCTCGCCCACCCGGAGACGATTCCCGAGACCCTCGACCTGTACGACCGACAGTACCCGGATCTCTTCCGCTGGGCCGGGGAACTCAACCTCGTCAAGGGCGCCCTGCTGCCCAACCACCACGAACCCGCGAGCAGCGCCGACATCGCCGGGTGGGCGCCGATGATGAGGGAGTTCGCCGACCTCCTCGACGCCTTCCCCACCCGTGCCATCCCCGGCACCGACTTCGTGGCGTCGAGCGACAAGAGCTACGCCGTCTCCAAGGAAGAACTCGAAGTGACCAGCCGCATCAACAAGGCCCTCGGCGACAGAGCCTTCCGCAGCATCGCGCTCGGCGAGAACTACTTCCGCCTGCTCGGCCTGAACGCCACGGCACCCCGCATCTGCGAACAGAAGTGACCCGCCGGGCCGGCCGGCCGTAGGCCGCCTGGGTCCCGGCCCCGTCCGCGTTCACAGAACCGCCCGGGCGGTGGGGGCCCGGCCCTCGCACGCCTGCCGGGCACGGTCGACGAGCATGCGTGTCAGGTTCTCCAGATGGTCGCCGCCGAACGCCTCCGTCCAGTCCACCGCCTCGATGCGGTAGGTGACGCCGACCACGACGCTGCCGAACCTGACCACGGACATCACCGTCTTGTCGGAGGAGCTCCCCCGGCTGTCGAAGGCGTGACTCTCGTCCCCGAGGGCCGGCAGCGCCATCGAGGGCGGCGTCTCCTTCCTTATCGACTGGTAGGCCGATTTCGCGGCACCGACACCGGAGAACGCGTAGACATCGAACTCGGCGACGTTGTTCGTCGAGGGATCCTTGTACGCGGCCTTGCCGCAGAACAACACGCCGGGCGGATCGCCCTGGCACGGTGATGTGCCGGCTTCGACCACCTTCGCGCCGGATTCCTCGGTCCAGCCGCCGGGCACCGCGTCCAGCCCGGGAAGGACCGACTTCACCACGTCACGGTCCTTGAGCACCGGGCGGAGCCGCCCGCCGGTGAGCGAGTTGTCCGCGCCGTCCGCGGAAGCGCCCCCGGCGCTCCCTTCCCCGCCGGTGCCCTGCCGCGACGCCGTGCCGCTTTCCCGGCCGGGCGAGTCGTCCACTCCGACCGCCCGCACGCCGCCGTACACGGCGAGCGCCACGATCGCCAGCACCAGCGCGGCCAAGGCCACCAGGGCGCCCGGGCCGCCGCGGGTGGTCGAAATCGTCAGCGGACCGAGGGAGATGTGGCTGCCGCGTAACCGGTTGCCGTCCCCGATGACCACGCTCCCGGGAGGCACCGGCGGCTGCGGGGGAGGCGAGGGCGCCTGGAACAGGGAGAGCAGCCGTCGTGCGAACTCCGGGTCCGTGTCGAGGGCGTCCCGCAGTGCGGCGTGGAGCCGGTCGGCCGCTGTCGAGTCGTCGGGGGCCCGGTCCAGCCCCGTCAGGGCCGCCCGGCCCTGCTCGGAGCCTCCCAGACGTTCCCTGACCAGACCGGATACCAGTTGCGCCGTTTCCGTGCCGATCGCGGTCCCCGCACCGGTGACCGCCGCCACGACGAGAGGTACCACCGCCGAAGCCAAGCCCGCTGTGTCCATGCCTGCTCCCCCCGATAAGTAGGGCCAAGTATGGGGAGCTCGCCCAGGGAAAAGAAGGTTCTTGGCTCGACGGCGCGATGGTCCCACGGCGCGATGGCCCGGCGAGTGCTGACGGCCGTGCCCGCCCGGGGGTCAGGCCGGCTCGAGTCCTGGGGCGCCGGCTTCCGTGACGAAGGACGCCGCGGTCGTGAGGGGTGCGCCCGGCCTGGTGACGTACGGGACGGTCTTGAAGTCGGCGCGGGCCGCTTCCTGTCCGAGGGTGACGGTCACATAGCCGCGCCGTCCGTTGTAGAACTTCATGTGCGGGTTGGCCGCGAGATAGGTGGCCCAGTTGCCCGGCCGGTCCGCCCCGTCGCGCCCGCTGGTGATCGACGTGGTGACGATCTCGGTGCCCACGGTCCGGGAACCGGGGTCGTCGAAGTCCCGCTTGATGTCGAACGCGTAGTGCACGTGCACGTCGCCGGTGAGCACCATGAGGTTGTCCACGCCGGCGGCCTCGGCCCCCGCCAGGACCCGCTCACGGGAGGCCGGGTAGCCGTCCCAGGAGTCCATGGACACCTTGGACGGCGTGGCGGTGGTGTTGTACCGCCGGGAGAAGGTGACCTGCTGCGGTACGACGTTCCACAGCGCCCGCGAGGCACGCCAGCCGTCGATCAGCCACCGCTCCTGCGTGGCGCCGGTGAGCGTGCGCGCCGGGTCCTCGGACTCCGGGCCGGGATACTGCCAGCCGTCGCCGTAGGCCTGGTCCGAGCGGTACTGGCGGGTGTCCAGGACGTCGAACTGGGCGAGCCGTCCCCAGTGGAGGCGGCGGTAGAGCCGCATGTCGGATCCGGTGGGCAACTGGGGCCGGCGCAGCGGCTGGTGCTCCCAGTAGGCGCGGTACGCGGAGGCACGGCGCAGCAGGAACTCCTCGGCGGAGCCGCCGTCCTCCGGGGTGTCGTCGGCGTAGTTGTTCTCCGTCTCGTGGTCGTCCCAGGTGACCACGAAGGGGTGCGCGGCGTGCGCGGCCATCAGGTCCGGGTCGGACTTGAACAGGGCGTAGCGCAGCCGGTAGTCCTCCAGCGTCACCGTCTCGTGGTTGTAGTGGGACGGGAGGGTGCGGTCGGTGTAACGGCGGTCGTTGCCGGTGGCGTTGACGGCGTATTCGTAGAGGTAGTCGCCCAGGTGGAAGACGACGTCCACGTCGTCCTCGGCGAGGTGGCGGTAGGCGGTGTAGTAGCCGTCGGCGTAGGCCTGGCAGGAGACGGCGCCCAGGGTGAGCGCGGCGGGCCGGGCGCCGGGCGGCGGGGCGGTGCGGGTGCGGCCGGTGGGGCTCAGCCACGCGCCGGCCCGGAAGCGGTAATAGAACACGCGGTCCGCCGGCAGGTGCGGCACCTCCACGTGGACGGTGTGGCTGAACTCGGGGTGGGCCGGGGCGGTGCCGCGCCGGACGATCCGGCGGAAGCCCGCGTCGTGGGCCAGTTCCCAGTGCACGGTGACGCGCCGCGCGGGCAGTCCGCCGTCGGGCTGGTACGGCTGCGGGGCCAGCCGGGTCCACAGCAGCACCGAGCCCGGCAGCGGGTCGCCGGAGGCCACGCCCAGCGTGAAGGGGTCCTCGGTGATTCTCCGGGCGTCGAACTCGGCGGCGGCGGCCGTGCCGGCGGCGGGCAGGTTCACGGCGAAGGCGAGCGCGGCGGCGGCACCGGTGCCGGTGAGGAAGCGGCGCCGGCCGAAGTGCCGGGCGGCGGCGCGCAGTTCGGGGGCGTGCTGGGACGGGTGTGCTGCGGGTGTCATCCGGTCTCTCCCCTGTCGCGGTCGATGCAGGGGCAGTTGACAGGGCGGTGACTACCGGGACGGGGCAGGAGCCTGGCAGGCGCATGACGCTCACATGACGGGACCGTGCGTGCCTTGACGGTCGGTCGTCACCAGCCACGCCGAACCGTACCCCCGCGGTCCCGTCCGTTCCTGTGCCGTCGGCCGGTGTGCCAGGCCGCGGGGCCGCGGTTCGGCTCCGGCGCATCGGGGGCACGATTCACCACCGCCCGGCCGGCCGGGTGCCCGGGGCGACACCCACCGCGCCGCAGGAATCCTGGCCGGATCGCGCCCCTGACGGCCGGGCATGGCGGAATCCGTCGTTGTCCGTGCGGCAAGGCCGCAGCACCATGACCTCCATGGCGGACTTGGGGGATGTGTCGCCGCGAGAGGCCCGGGACGCTGCCGGTTTCATCGACTTGATGCGGCAGCTCAAGGAGCGGTCCGGGCTGACGTATCGCGATCTGGAGGAGCGCGCCGCCCGCAACGGCGACGTGCTGGCGCGCAGCACGTTGGCCGACATCCTGCGGCGCACGAGCCTGCCGCGCCCCGACGTGCTGGCCGCCTTCGTCCGCGCCTGCGGGGACGGGTCGCGGGCCGGCACCTGGCTGGACGCCAGGGAGCGTATCGCCGCGGGTGACACTGCCGGGGCCCCGGTCCCCGGGCCGGCCGCCGTGACGCCGAATCCCGGGCCGGTGGCCGGGCCCGCGAACTCCGGGCCGGCGGCCCAGTCCGCTCCGTCCGCCCCGTCCGTCCTGCCCGCGAGCCCTGGGCCGATCACCGGGGCTGCCGCTCCGGCCGGGACGGCTGCTCCGGCCGGGACCGGAGCAGCCGTGGCCGCGCGGTCACGACGGTCCCGGTGGCGCGTGGTCACGCTCGCGGCCTTGTTCGTGGTCCCGCCGCTCGCCGTGGGCGCCGGATGGTTCCTCTCCGGCGACTCCGGTGATCCGGACACCGCTTCCCGGCCCCCCGCCGACGGCTGGGTCACCATCCGTCCCGCCCGCACACCCGGCCTCTGCCTCACCGACGGACGCGACCGCGACGGTGCCTATGCCAGCGCCGTCGCCGTCCAACTCCCCTGCGCCCAGGCCCCGGTGCCCCGCACCTACCTCGAACGCGCCGAGGGGGGCCTGTACCGCATCCAGTGGCATCACCCGCGGGAGGGGAGAGGCTGCCTGACGGTGATGAGTACCGGCCGGGTCAAGGGCATGCTCGAACCCCGGAACGACTGCGCCCGGGCCACCTTGTTCCGCCTGGAGCCGACCGCCGCCGACCGCGCCGAGGGGTTCCGGCTCCGCCCGGCCGGCGGCAGCGGGTGCATCGGCATCGCCGACGACGACACCAGCGAGGGAGCCGAGGCGATCGAAGAACGCTGCACCGACGCGGCCGACCAGCGGTTCCTCGTCCGCACCGGCTGACCCGCACCGCTGCCGCCGCTCGTCCGGCGACGGTGCCCTGCACCGAGGGCCCCGCGGCGAACCCCCACGCCTGGCCGACCTGGTCGAGGGCCCGGCTTGAGGCCAACCGCACGGTACGGCGTGAGGCGCGTCATGCTGCTCTACGGAGCGGGCTTTGGTCACCGCTTCCGGTCATTAAATATGACCTAGTTCGGCGGAATCCTTTCTTCTTTGTCGCGACTGTTGGGGGAAATTCGTAAGGGTACATCACGAGGGACCGAATTCGCGTCAGACGCGCAGGGGGAAACGTGACCAGTCTCGAAGAGGACGGTTCGGGTCAGGAACTCGCCGACGCCGTCCAGCCGGTGGCCGCGGCGTGTAACGGCGGTGGCGAGGGGTTCTGCGCGGTGCCGACCTTGAGCCGTGCCGAGCTTTTCACGCTCACCGGTGACGGCGACAACAAGGACCACGACACCGGTATCTACATCACCGTCAAGACGAGTGACGACAGGTCACTGCTGGCCTCGATCAACAACGCGGACAGCTCCGGCAAGGACATGACCACGTACAACGACGACTCCCATCACATCGTCCCGCTCGTGGTGGAGGCGCCGGGCACAGGGAAGTCGGACTGCTCCGGCTTCCGGGTCCGCATGTGGATCAAGACGAACGGCAACGACAACTGGACCATCGACGTCGCCCGCGTCACGCTCTACTTCAGCGACGGCACCACCTTGGTCGCCGAGAAATTCGGATTCAATCTCGACGGAGACGGCGCCACGGCCGAATTCGCCGCGCTCTAGGCGGGCGTTGCCGACGGGCGGGCCGCCTCGCGGAATCGTATTCCCCGGGTCCGACGCTGTCCGCCGGCAGGGCCTTGAGTGGCCTTGGCCTCAGATGTCGATGCGGGGGTGTGCGGGGCTGAGGTAGTGGACTGCCGTCCGGTCACCGTGGGGGGCGAGCAGGTCCTGGAGTTCCTCCGCCGCCGTCTTGAGCAGGTGGCCGTCGCGGGTGGCGTGGAGGGTTTCCAGGACGAAGGCGACACGCGTCGAGTCCTCGGTGACACGGGTGCGGTGGGCGTCGCGGTGGTTCCAGTGGCGGGTCAGCACGCCGGTGGCGTCGGCGTAGATGATCTCACCGGGCTTCGGGGTCTCGACCGTGTCGGGCTCGCCGAGCGGGGTGAACTCCTCGGCCCCTTCGGCGTGGCGGATGTCGACGGCGCCGGTGACGTGGTCGAGGTCGAAGGCGCCCGCGGGCAGGCCGTGGCGGACGGAGACGGCATTGTAGGAGTCGACGGCCGGGTTGATCCGCGGCAGACCGCCCTTCTTGGCCATGCGGCGGCCGAGCGCGTCGACGCTGGGGCGGATGCGACGGGGGTTGGTGCCGAACGAGCGGTAGGCCGCGTGCCAGGCCTCGATACGCGGGTCCGTCTCGTCGGCCGGCTGCCAGGTGCCGGCGGCGAGCTGCCGCTCCAGGTCCTCGACGGCCGTCACGGTGGCGGGCCAGGGTTCGTGGCCGCGCAGGCCGGTGACGGCGACCAGGGCGATGAGCGTGTCGGGGAAGGCGTCCGCGACGGCGGGACTGATGCGGAAGGCGGTCATGGGCGTGATCCTGTTTCGTGCGGGTGCGGGTGCGGGTGCGGGTGCGGGTGCGGGTGTGGGTGCGGGTGAGAGCCGGTGCCAGGTGCCGCGTGCCGGGTGAGGGTGCCGGGTGGCGGGGGCGGAGGTCAGGGGGTCCAGGTGCCCACGCGGTCCAGTCGGTGCAGTTGCCGGCGGGCGGTGGGCAGGTCGAGGCCCTGGCCGCGGCGGGTGAGGCGGTCGGCCACGGCGGTGCGGTGCTCGACGGGCTTGTGGTCGTCGTACTTGAACTTGGCCCGTACGTCGACGATGTCCAGGCGCAGGCCGCGGATGCCGGGCAGCATCCGGCCGTACGGGGGCTCGTCGGGGTCGATGGGGGCGTGGTCGCCGTCGGGCTGGAAGTGTGCCATCTGACGGCGCAGCAGGTCGGCCTTGGCCTCGGGGTCGTCGATGATGTGGGCCCGGCAGGTGAACTGCACGGCGGCGTAGTAGCTGGTGGGGACGCCGTCCGTGGGCGGGATATCCGACTTGGCGCGCCAGGGGCCGGGGATGAAGGCGTAGTCGCCGACGACGGTGAGGACGACGTCCGGGTCGTGCTCGATCGCCTTCCAGACCGGGTTGGGGCGGGCCAGATGGATCAGCAGACGGCCGTCGTCGGGGACGAAGTGGGTGGGGACGACGACGGGCGGCAGGCCCGGCGGGCCGTTGACACAGAGTTGGCCGAAGTCGTGGCCGTCGGCGATCCAGTGCTGCCATTCGGCGTCGTCCAGGGCGGCGTCCCAGGGCTGGATGAACATGCGGTTCTCCCGGCGGGAAAGGGGGATGGGCGGGGGTAGAGGGACACGCCGACGTCCTCGGCGGGCTCCGGCGCCCGCACGGGCCGTCTTCCGTGGCCGGCCGGCGGAAGAACGCTCACGAGCACGATCCCTTACTATCAATGGAACGACTGAACCGTACAACGTACCGACCGGACCGTGTCAACCGAACGACCGAGCGGTGCAGTGCAGTGCCCCATAGAGGAAGTGATCGGATGACGGAGACCGCGGCGGCCCTGCGGACGCTCGCGCGCAACGTCCGGGCGGCCCGTACGCGCGCGGGTCTGTCGCTGGACGAACTCGGCCGGCGGGCCCAGGTCAGCAAGGGCGCCCTGGTCGCGCTGGAGAAGGCCCAGGGGAATCCGAACTTCGCCACCCTGGTGCGGCTGGCCGACACCCTCGGCGTGTCCGTCTCCGCCCTGCTGGAGGGCCGTACCGAAGGGCGCGTACGGGTCGTGGCCGCCGGTGACCTGACCCCGCTGTGGACCGGGCCGCGGGGGAGTGAGGCCCGGCTCATGCTGACCACTGCGGGGCCGGCCCCGGCCGAGGTCTGGCGCTGGACACTGGAGCCGGGCGAGGAGTACCCGAGCCACCCCCACCAGGCGGGTGTGGTGGAGACCGTGAGCGTCACGTCCGGCCGGATGACGCTGATCGTGGACGGTACGGAGCACCCGGTGGAAGCCGGGCAGACCGCCGCCTTCGACGGAGACGTCCCCCACACCTACCGGGGCGCGGGCAACGGGACCTGCCACCTGATCATGACCGTCCACCTTCCGCCCGGCCCCGGCTCCCCGGCCTGACCCGCGCCGGCCGCACACCGCCGGCTCCTTCCGGAACCGCGTCCACGACTCCCGCCGCGAGGACCCGGAGACCGGGCGCGGTCATGGAAACGCCCCGGCCGTGACGGGGGACTCACGGCCGGGGCGGTCGGTGGTGGGCGCGAACGGCGGTCGCCTCGCGGCGAAAGGCTCCACAGGGCTTCAGCCGAACGATCGTCCCTGTGGGCGAATGGTGAGGCCCGGGGACACTGTCCCGTCCACACCCACGGTTTGTTCAACGGGCAACCACACCGGGGTGTTCCGTTCACCCCCGTGACCTGCGTCACGGCTCACGCCAGCGGGCTCCCGGCCAGCCGTGCCAGCAGGTCGGCGGGGTCGGCGTACACCGTCTCCGCCCCGGCCTCCTCCAGATCCGCGCGGGGGATCCCGCCGCACAGCACCCCCACGCAGCGCACCCCGGCCTTGCTGCCCGCCCGCATGTCCCACAGGGTGTCCCCGACGAAGACCGCCCGCGAGGCCGGGACCCCGGCCAGTTCCAGGGCGTGCTCCACCGGCTCGGGGGCCGGCTTGCCCTCCTGGACGTCGTCGGAGCTGGCCGTGGCCGTGATGGCGTCGTCCGCGTCGATCGCCCGGCGCAGCGCGCCCAGTTCGGCGCCGCTCGCCGACGTGGCGAGGACCACCGTCCAGCCGTCCCCGCGCAGCCGCCGCAGCAGCTCCCCGGCGCCCGGCAGGGCGGGCAGCCGGTCGAAGTACTGCCCGTACAGCGCCGTGTGCGCGGCGCTCAGCTCGTCGTCCCGGTCCCGGTCGCGGTCGTCGCCGAGCAGGTGGGCGATCAGGTCCGTGGAGCCCAGGCCGACGGCCCGGTGCACGGCGTGCATGGGCACCTCGTGCCCCGCCTGGCGGAACGCCTCCCACCAGGTGACGACGTGGAGGTGGTTGGTGTCGACGAGGGTTCCGTCCACATCGAAGACGGCGGCTCGGTCCATGCGGGGGTTCCTTTCCTGGCGCTCGCTCCGGGTGCGGGTACCACGCGGAGCGGGTCGGGAATCCCGTCGTGCGGGCCGCGAGGGCACCACGCCGGGCGGGACAGGAACCGGTCGGGCGGCCCGGGGCGGGAGCAGCCCGGAGCGTCGCGAGCCGGCGGGCCCGCCGGAACGGCGGCCACACCCGGGGTCAGGAACCCGTCGCCCGGCTCGGCAGGCGGCCCTCGTGGGTCCAGGCCAGCAGGTCCTCGGCCGGCCAGGTGGTCACCACCCGCCCGGGCGGCACCCCGCACTCCTCGGCCCGGGCGCAGCCGAGGATCTGCCAGTCCAGCTGGCCGGGCGCGTGCGCGTCGGTGTCGACGGCGAACAGCACCCCCGCCTCGACCGCCCGGCGCAGCAGCCGCCGCGGCGGGTCCAGCCGCTCCGGGCGGCTGTTGATCTCCACCGCCGTCCCCGACTCGGCGCACGCCGCGAACACCTCGTCCGCGTCGAACGCCGACTCCGGGCGCCCCCGCCCGGTCACCAGGCGCCCGGTGCAGTGCCCGAGGACGTCGGCGTGCGGATCGCGCACGGCGGTCACCATGCGGCGGGTCATGGACCGGGCGTCCATCCGCAGCTTGGAGTGCACCGAGACCACGACCACGTCGAGCCGCGCCAGCAGCTTTGGCTCCTGGTCCAGCGAGCCGTCCTCCAGGATGTCGCACTCGATGCCGGTGAGCAGCCGGAACGGCGCCCAGCGCGCGTTCAGCTCCGCCACCACGTCCACCTGCTCCCGCAGCCGTTCGGCCGACAGGCCCCGGGCCACGGTCAGCCGGGGCGAGTGGTCGGTGAGCGCCGCCCACTCGTGCCCCAGCGCGGCCGCCGTCCGCCCCATCTCCTCGATCGGGCTGCCCCCGTCGGACCAGTCCGAGTGGGTGTGGCAGTCCCCGCGGATCAGCGCCCGCAGCGCGGCCCCCGGCCCCTCGGGCGGCGCCCCGGCCTCCTCCTGAAGCCGGCGCAGATAACCGGGCACCTCACCGGCCAGCGCCTCCCGCACCACCTGCGCGGTCTTCGGCCCGACCCCCTTCAGCGACTCCAGCGTCCCGGCGGCGGCCCGCTCGGCCACCTCGTCCCCGGGCAGCGCGGCCAGCGCCCGGGCGGCGGTACGGAAGGCCCGTACCCGGTAGGTGGGCGCGAGCGCCCGCTCCAGCAGAAACGCGATCCGGTCGAGCGCGGCGACGGGTTCCATGCACTCAAGGTTCACACCGGCGCCCGGCGGGGGCGCGGGGAACCGCGCGCGCCGCCTCGCACCACCGGGCACCCCGGCCCCCCACGGCGCACTCCGTTTGCGCATCCGAGCGCCGGGTACTGCCATGCCCACACGCACCGAGAGGAGACCGGTCATGTCCCGAGCGGCCATCGTCACCGGCGCGGACTCCGGCATCGGCCGCGCCACCGCCGTCCGTCTGGCCGAGGCGGGCCTGGACGTCGGGATCACCTGGCACACCGACGACAAGGGCGCCGAGGAGACGGCCGAGCAGGTCCGCGCGCACGGCCGCCGCGCCGCCGTGACCCGGCTGGACCTGACCCGGCTGCCCGAGGCCGCCGACACCGTGGACGAGCTGTGCGCGGAGCTGGGCCGGATCGACGTCCTGGTCAACAACGCCGGTACGGGCACCATGACGCCGTACCTCGACCTCGCCCTGGAGGATGTGCGCCGGGTCCTGGACGTCGACCTCGTCGGCCCCTTCCTGCTGGGCCAGCGGGCGGCGCGCCGGATGATCGAGCAGGGTGACGGCGGCCGGATCGTCAACGTCACCTCGGTGCACGAGCACCAGCCCCGGGTCGGCGCGGCCCCGTACTGCGCGGCCAAGGGCGGGCTCGGCCTGCTCACCCAGGTGATGGCCCTGGAGCTGGCCGAGTACGGCATCACGGTGAACGCGGTCGCGCCCGGCGAGATCGCCACCCCGATGACCGGCCAGGAGGACACCGACGTGCACACCGTGCGCCGCCCCGGCGTGCCGCTCGGCCGGCCCGGCGACGCCCGCGAGGTCGCCGCCGTGATCGCGTTCCTGGCGAGCCCCGACGCCTCGTACGTCACCGGCGCCTCCTGGAGCGTCGACGGCGGCATGCTGCGCATGGGCCCGCAGGCCGGATCCCATCTGACCAGCGACGACTGGCGCCGCCCGTGACCGGCCGCCCGCGGCCGTGGCCGGGGCGGCCGGTCACGGGCGGGCGGCCGGCCGCCGTGGACCGCCCGTCGGCCCGCCGAGCGTTCTAGGCTCTATTCCATGACCGAACAAGCAGCTCCCCACATATCCCACCCGCGGATCCTGGTCCTCGGCGTGTGCCCGGGCAAGCCGGGTGAGCCGCCGTTCCGGATCATGGAGATCGACGGTCAGGTGGTCGGTGCGGCCAGGAACGTCACCGACGTCCTGGAGGCGGCGGCCTCCCACGGCATCCCCATTCACGATCTCGACGATCCGGACGTGATCCGGTTCGTGGGCGGGGACAAGTACACCTGGCGGCCGCGCTGAACGGACGGTTCAGCCGACCGTCCACTTCTGGTTGGCCGCGCCCGTGCAGGTCCAGATCTGCAGCCGGGTCCCGTTGGCCGAGTTGTTCCCAGTGACGTCGAGGCACTTGTTCGCCTGCGGGTTGACGATGTCGCGGGCCGCCGGCAGGGCCCACTTCTGGGCGGCGCTGCCGTTGCAGTCCCACAGCTGGACGGGTGTGCCGTCGGCGGTGCCGCCGCTGCTGACGTCCAGGCACTTGCCGAGCGCCCGCAGCGTGCCGTCCGAGCCCACGGTCCACGCCTGCGCGTTCGTGCCGTTGCAGTCGTAGAGCTGGACCGGGGTGCCGTTGGCGGGGTTCGCGCCGGCCACGTCCACGCACTTGCCCGCAAGGCCCCGGATCGGCACCCCGGCGGCGCTGTCGCTCGTCGTCACCGACACCGAGTCCACCACCAGCGTCTGCGGGAACTGCGTGGAGCCGTCCGGGTCGCCGGGCCAGTAGCCGCCGACCGCGAGGTTCAGGATCAGGAAGAACGGCTTGTTGAACACCCAGGTCTTGCCGCCCAGATCGGCGGGCGTGCGGCGCTGGTAGACGTTCCCGTCCACCGACCAGGTGATCGAGTCCGGCGCCCAGTCGACGGCGAAGGTGTGGAAGGCGTCCGCGAAGGCCTGCCCGTTCGGCAGGGTGTAGCCCGCGCCTATGCCGCCCGAGCCGGAGTAGCCGGGGCCGTGGATGGTGCCGTGCACGGTCGACGGTTCGAAGCCGACGTTCTCCATCACGTCGATCTCGCCCGAGTCCGGCCAGTTGACCGGGGTGCCGAGCATCCAGAACGCCGGCCACATGCCCTGTCCGCGCGGGATCTTCATGCGCGCCTCGACATGGCCGTACTGGGCGGTGAACTTGCCGGCGGTGTTCAGCCGGGCCGAGGTGTACTGGCAGCTGCCGTACCAGCACTGGTAGCCGGCCGGGTTCTCCTTGCGGGCCGTGATCACCAGATGGCCCTGGCCGTCCAGGGCCGCGTTCTTCGTGCCCGAGGTGTAGTACTGCCGCTCGTGGTTGTTGACGTTGTCGCCGGTCTCCAGCGTCCACTTGGAGCCGTCGACCGCCGCGCCCGCGGGCCCGTCGAAGGTGTCGGAGAAGGTGGTGACGGCCGCGGCCGCCGGGGCGGCGCTCTCGGCGCGCGCCGGACCGACAGCGGCGGAACCGATCAGCGCCGCGGACAGGGCGGCGAGGAGACATCTGCGGAGCAGGCGTGGGGAGGCCATGGCTCTCCGTTTCTCGTGGGGGTCGTCGTGGGGGATTCCGGTCCCGCGGGGATGCGTGTCTTGATTTAAGGGGTGAGATAAGGGGGCGTCAATACCCTGGTACGGACCAGATCCCGACACTGGTCGGCACGGGCGCCACCGCCGCCCCGGCGGCAACTTCCCGGTCCTGCCCGCCGGTTGCTCCGTCCTGCCCGCCGGTTGCCCGGTCGGACCCGCCCGGGTTTCCGTTCGCGCCTCCGGGGCACTCCGGGCGCGGGCCCGCGTGCCGCCGCTCGCGCGCGGGTCCCGCGATGCTTGGATGCCCCCAGCGGCATTCCGGACACATCGCCGCGAATTCCTGCGCGACGCACCGAGGAGGTGCCGCATGAACCGCCGTACGGCCCCCCGCGCGGTCCTCCTGGCCGCCGGTGAACTCCTGGCCTGGTGGGCGGCGCTGGCGCTGCTGTGGCTGGTGCTGATCACGACCGTCGACACCCTGGAACGGATCGTCGGGGCCGGCTGCGCCGCCGTGGGCGCGCTCCTGGCCCGGGCCGGCCGGCGGGCGGTGACCTGGCGGTGAACGGCTGGAACCTCGCGGCGGCCGTCCTGCTCGGCGCGGGCGGGACCGCCGCGCTGTGGGGCGTGACCACCGGCCCGCCGGCCCGCCGGGTGATCGCCCAGAACATGACCACCTCCGCCGTCTGCCCGGCCCTGCTGCTCCTCTCCCAGGGCTACGGCCGCCCCGCCTACGTCGATCTCGCCCTGCTGCTCGCCCTGCTCGGCCCGGTCGGCACGCTGGTCTTCGCCCGGCTGCTCTCCGACGACCTGTCCGACGGGCCCCCGAGCGCCCGGGTCCTGACCTGGACGGCGGCGGGAGCCGGCGCGGCCGTCGTGCTCGCGGTGTGTGTGGCCGTCGGCCCCGGCCGCGCCCTGGTGAAACTGCTGGTGACCGGCGCCCTGCTGATCGGCGGCAACATCATCGCCTCCCGGGCACTGGCCGACGGGTTCCAGGGGGTGCGGGGTGGCTGACGCGCTGATCGTCGTCGCCCTGCTGCTCGTCGCCGCCTCCGCCACCGCGGCCGTGGCCCAGCGCGACCCCGCCCGCCAGGCGCTGGTGCTGTCCTTCATGGGCGTGCTGCTGGCCGCGCTGTTCACCGTGCTCCAGGCCCCGGACGTGGGCCTGTCCCAGCTCGCCGTCGGCTCGGCCCTCACCCCGCTGCTGATCATGCTGTCGGTGCGCAAGGTCAGACGGCGGGGCCGCGCGAGGAAGGAGCCGGAGTGAACCGGCCGCGGGACCGCGTGACGAAGCGGGGCCGAACGAGGAAGGGGCCGAAGTGAACCGGCTGCGGCTGTGGTTGCTGGCCGTCGGCGGCGCCGGGCTCGCCGCCCTGCTCGTCGCCGCCTGCCTCGACCTGCCCGGCTTCGGCGGCGACCGCCATCCGTACGGCGACCGGGCCGTCCACGCCTCCCTCCTGCGGCACACCGCCAACACCGTCGCCTCCGTCAACTTCGACCAGCGCGCCTACGACACCCTCGGCGAGATGAGCATCCTGTTCGCCGCCGTGCTCGGCTGCGTGGTGCTGCTGCGCCAGGCCCGCGACGAGCACCGCGCCCCGCCCGAACCCGCCGGGGTGGCCCGCCCGGTGCGCCGCTACGCCCTGCTCGTGCTGCCCGTCGCCCTGGTCACCGGCCTCTACGTCATCGCCCACGGCCAGCTCAGCCCCGGCGGCGGCTTCCAGGGCGGGGTCGTCGCCGCGACCGCCCTGCACCTGCTCTACCTCGGCGCCGACTACGGCGCGCTGGAACGCGTCCGCCCGCTCGGTGTCTACGAGACCACCGACGCGCTCGCCACCGGCGCCTACCTCGTCCTGGGCCTCGCCCCGGTCCTGGCCGGCACCGCCTTCCTGGCCAACACGCTGCTGCCCTACGGCACGTTCAACACGCTGTCGTCCGGCGGCACCGTCCCGCTGCTGAACGCGGCCATCGGCATGGAGGTGGCGAGCGCGGCCGTCGTGCTGCTCGCCCACTTCCTGGACCAGGCCGTCGAGATCGAGGAGGAGCACGGCAGTTGAACACCGCGGACGAACCCGGAAGGCGCACACCGTGATGCACGTCCTGCCGTACCTGGTGGCCGTCCACCTCTTCCTGACCGGCTGCTACGGACTCGCCACCAGCCGCAACCTCATCCACGCCGTGGGCTGCCTCGCGGTGTGCCAGTCCGCCACCTACGTCCTGCTGCTCGCGGTCGGGTACCGCGACGGCGGCACCGCGCCCGTCTTCTCCGACATCCGGCCCGGCTCCCGCCCGGTGGTCGACCCGGTGGTGCAGGCCCTCACCCTCACCGACATCGTCGTCGGCGCCACCGTCACCGCGCTGCTGCTCGCCCTCGTACTGCAGATCGCCAAGCGGCACGGCACGGTCGACCCCGACGAACTGCGGGAGCTGCGCGGCTGATGCGCCACCTGCTCCCGCTGCTCGTCGCCCTCCCGCTGCTCGGCGCCGCCCTGCTGGTGGCCACCGGCCGCCGGCTGCCCCGCGTCGCCGTCGAGATCACCGGGTTCACGGTCTGCGGAGGCACCGCCGCCCTCGCCCTCGTCCTGCTGCTGAACTCCGCCCCACCGCTGACCGAATGGGTCGGCGCCTGGCCGCCCGCCGGCCGGGAGAGCGTCGGCATCCTCGTCGTCGGGGACGGCCCGGCCCTCGGCATGGCCACGCTGGCCTCGCTGCTCACCCTCGCCGCCCTCGCCTACTCCTGGCGCTACTTCGACGCGCCCCCGCACGGCCACACCGGCGCGTACACCGCGCTGATGCTGGTCTTCCAGGGCGCCATGTGCGGATTCGCCCTCGCCGGCGACCTGTTCAACGCGTTCGTGTTCTTCGAGCTGATGAGCGTGGTGGCGTACGCCCTGACCGGCTACCGCATCGACGAGGCCAAGGCCGTCCAGGGCGCCCTCACCTTCGGCATCGTCAACTCCCTGGGCGCGTACGCCCTGTTGATGGGCATCGCCCTGCTGTACGCCCGTACCGGCGAACTGGCCATGGCGCGGATCGGCCACGGCCTGGACGCGGCCGGACCCGGCGGACCGGACGCGCTGGTCCTGGCCTCCTTCGTGCTGGTGCTCACCGGACTGCTGGTCAAGGCGGCGGCCGTGCCCTTCCACTTCTGGCTGCCCGACGCGCACGCCGTCGCCCCCACCCCGGTCTGCATGCTGCTGTCCGGCGTCATGGTCGAACTCGGCGCCTACGGCGTGTGGCGGGTGTACGGCACCGTCTTCGCCGGACCCGGCGGCATCCCCGCCGCCGACCTGACCCGGGCGCTGGTCACCCTCGGCGCCCTCACCGCCGTGACCGGCGCCGTCATGTGCTGGTACCAGCGGCACATCAAACGGCTCCTCGCCTACTCCACCGTCGCCCACACCGGACTGTTCCTCGTCGGCCTCGGCGTGCTCACCCCCGAGGCGGACGACGGCGTCGCCCTGTACCTCCTCGGGCACGCCGGGGTGAAGGCCGCGCTGTTCGCCTGCGCGGGCGCCCTGCTGGACCGGTTCGGCAGCGTCGACGAACACTCCCTGCACGGCCGGGGCCGACCGCTGCGCGCGACCGGCGTGATGTGCGCCGTCGGCGCCCTGGGCCTGGCCGGCCTGCCGCCGTTCGGCACGGCCCTCGGCAAGGCGGTCGCCGAGGAGGCGGTCGGCGGCCCGCTCACGGTGGTCTACGTGGCCGCCTCCGCGATCACCGCGGGCGCGGTGCTGCGGGTCACCGCCCGGGTCTTCCTCGGCCTCGGGCCCCGCCCCCGGGACGCGGAGTACGAGACCAGCGGCTCGCACGAGGAGCCCGAGACCACCGGCCTGCTGAGCCGGGTCCCGGACACCATGACCACCGTGCCCGCCGTGCTGCTCGCCGCCGCCCTCGCCATGGGCGTGGTCCCCGGCTTCGGTGCGCTGGTGGCCCGCTCCGTCGGCCCGGCCGGCTCGGGCGGCGCGCACTGGACCGCGCACGGCGTGCTGCTGGGGGTGGCCTCCACCGCGCTGGCCGTGGCGCTGGCCGGTCTCGCCGTCACGCGTCCGGACTGGACCGCCGCGCCCGGCTGGGCCGCGCCCCTCAGGCGACTGCAGTCCGGGCACGTCGGCGACTACGTGGCCTGGCTGCTGGTGGGCACGACCGTGCTGGGGGCGCTGGCCCTGCCGGGAGTGCTGGGTTCCTGAGCCGCCGCGGGCCGCCCGGGGACGCGCCGTGTCCCGCGCCCCTGCTCACGGCAACCCGTCCGCACGGTCCAGCGCGGCGTCCAGGCCGGGCTGCGGGGGCAGCAGCCGGGCGAGGCCGGTGATCCGGATGACCCGCAGCGTCAGCGGGCGCGTGCACACCAGGTGCAGCTGTCCGCCGCGCTCCAGCACGCGGGAGCGCGCCCGGTACAGCAGCCGCAGCCCCGAGCCGTCGAAGAACTCCACCGGCCGCAGATCGAGCACGGCCCGCACACCGGCCCGGCCGGTGACCCGGTCGAGGAACGGACCGATCTCCTCCGCGGCGACGAGGTCGATGTCGCCCCGTAACTCCAGCACCGTGTGCCCGCGGTAGGCGTACACGCCCAGCTGCCGGGTGAGGGATACAGGTTCGTGTCGCACCTCGGCACCACCTCCCACCCGCACACCGACATCGTTTTCCGACCGTCAAGTTACCGTTGTCGGACGGAATTTGAGCATGTTCGATTGACATATGTCTTGGAGTTCGCGGCGTGTCGCGGGGCTGGCTCCGGGGCCCGCTCAGTCCGCCAGCATCCACACCGCCCGCACGCCCCGCCGGCCGGCCTCGGTACGGAAGTCGTCCGCACGGGCAGCCGGCCGACGCCTTCCGCCGCCGCTACCCGAGGGTGGACCTGGACCCCGACGTCCTGTTCGTCGCCGACGGCCGCGTGCTCACCTCCGCCGGCGCGGCCTCCGGCGTCGACATCTGTCTGCACATCGTCCGCACCGACCACGGCAGCGAACTGGCCAACACCGTCGCCCGCCGCTGTGTCGTGCCCCCTTCACCTTCGTCCGCCGCTTCAACGACGAGGTCGGCCTCAGCCCCGGCCGCTGGCTGATCCAGCAGCGGGTGGCCCGCGCCCGGCACCCGCTGGAGGCCGGCGACCCGCCGGTGGACCGGATCGCCGCCGAGGTCGGCCTCGCCACCGGCGCCTCGCTGCGCCAGCCCCTGTACGCGGCGATCGGAGTGTCCCCCCAGGCCCACCGCCGCACCTTCCGGCAGACCCGCTGACCCGCCCGCCCGGACCGACGCCGTGCGGAGGCCGCGGGCCCGTGCCCACACTGAACGGGACGACCAGCGAACAGAGGAGGCTGTACGCCATGACCACGCCCCCCGCCCGTTCCGTCGCCCAGCGCACGAAGGACGCCCTCCACCGGCTGGAGCACGACGTCGACGTGTGGGTCGCCACCGCCGCCCCCGACGGTGCGGCGCCCCATCTCGTGCCGCTGCCGTTCGTGTGGGACGGCACCTCGCTGCTGATCGCCACCGAGGCCGACAGCCCCACCGGCCGCGGCCTCGTGACCACCGGCAGGGCCCGGCTCGGTATCGGCTCCGCCCGGGACGTCGTCCTGATCGAGGGCATCGCCCAGGCGGTGACCCCCGAGGACCTCCCCGAGGAGGACGCCGAGGTCTTCGAGGGCAAGACCGGTTTCGACCCGCGCCGGCTGGCCGACCGTCACCTGTACTTCAGAGTCGTCCCGCAGTGGGTCCAGGACCGGCGGGAGGAGGACGAACCGCACGGCGGCGAGCTGATGCGCGACGGGCGGTGGCTGGCCGCCGGCTGACCCCGGGCGCGGGGGCCGGGCCTCGTGGGTCCCGGCCACCCCATGCCGGCGTCGGTCAGCCCGTCGGTCAGTCCCGGCCGCCCTTGTCCGTCGCCGGCCATACGCCCGTCGAGCGGGCGATGGCCTTCGCGCCGGTGCGGTCCACAGCGCTGCGCACCACCGCGAAGATCGCCCCCTGGACCGCCGCCGCCAGCAGGATCTCGCCCCAGCCGCGGTCCGGGTCCAGCGCGTCGGGCGCGTCGTCCTCGTGCCGGATCACCTTCCACGCCTTGCGGAACGCCAGCCCGGCCAGCGCGCCGCCCGCCCAGCTCAGCGCGAATCCGAACGGCTGGTAGACCAGCGGGAGCTTCTTCTTGTGCTTGTCTTTCTTGGTCATGTGTGACTCCTTCCTCGTCGGGCGGCCCTCATGCGGGCCGGCCTCGGGGGGCCACCCGTTCGCCCGGCGGCACCGGCCCCGGCGGCGTGCCGTCACCGAACGGCCGGCCGCCCAGCTCCGCCCGGTGGTGCTCGGTCAGCCAGCCGCCGAGATCCGGGCCGAGCGGCACGATCCCGGTGGGGTTGATGCCGGTGTGCACCTGGTAGTAGTGCCGCTTGATGTGGTCGAAGTCGACCGTGTCACCGAAACCCGGCGTCTGGAACAGGTCACGGGCATACGCCCACAGCACCGGGTGCTCCGCCAGCTTCCAGCGGTTGCACTTGAAATGGCCGTGGTAGACGGCGTCGAACCGGACGAGGGTGGTGAACAGCCGGATGTCCGCTTCCGTGAGGGTGTCACCGACCAGATAACGCTGCTTGGACAGCCGCTCGCCGATCACTTCCAGCCGCCGGAAGACGGCCGCGCACGCCTCCTCGTACTCCCGCTGCCGCGTGGCGAACCCGGCCCGGTAGACCCCGTTGTTCACGTCCTCGTACACCTCGGCCATCACCTCGTCGATCTCCGCGCGCCGGGCGGCCGGGTACAGGTCCGGCGCGCCGGGGCGGTGCAGGGCGGTCCACTCGGTGGCCAGGTCCAGGGTGATGCGCTGGTAGTCGTTGGTGACCAGCCGCCCGCTGGGGACGTCCACGATCGCGGGCACGCTGACGCCGCCCGGGTAGCCGGTCTCCCGCCGGTCGTACGCCTCGCTCAGGAACCGGATGCCGAGCACCGGGTCCCGGCCGTCCGGGTCCAGGGTGAACCGCCAGCTGCGGTCGTCCTGGACCGGATCGGCGACCGCCAGCGACAGCGCGTCCTCCAGCCCGAGCAGCCGGCGCGAGATCACCGCGCGGCTCGCCCACGGGCAGGCCCGGGAGACCACCAGCCGGTAGCGTCCCGCCCGCACCGGCCAGCCGTCCCGGCCGTCGGCGGTGATCCGGTCGTCGAAGTGGCTCTTGGACCTGCTGAACGTCCGGTGCCCGTAGGCGCTGTTGCCCTCGCCGCCCATGTCTCCTCCTCGCCGGCCGGTGTCCCTGGACCACGCGTTCCCCGTTTGGCGCGGACCGCACGGTGTGAGGCGCGGGGGCGGGGGCAACCGGCGATAGGTGAGCGGAACATCCTCGAACCGGCAGACTGCCGCGCATACGGACGGCGACGACGCCCACCGACCGGCCCGTGGCGCCCCTTCGGGCGCGCCACGGGCTCACCCGGGACGCGGTGGCCCGCCGCACCGCGGCGACGGAACCGGCGGCCCCACCGACACCCCTGGGCACGTCGAGCGCGACACGGACCCCCGCCCCGAACCCGCCGACCGCGACCCGGGCCCGGGCCCGGGCTCCCGGACCGGGGCCAAGGGCGACCGGTCCACCAGGATCACCGTCCTCGTCGCGCTCGCGGCCAACCTGGTCATCGCCGTGGCCAAGGCGGCCGGCGGTGTCCTCGCGGGCTCTCCCGCGCTGCTGTCGGAGGCCGCGCACTCGGTCGCCGACAGCCTCAACGAGGTCTTCCTGCTGGCCGCCCTGCGCCGCAGCCGCCGCCCGGCCGACACCCGGCACCCGTTCGGCTACGGCAAGGAACGCTTCTTCTGGTCCCTGCTCGCCGCCGTGGGCATCTTCGTCATGGGCGGCTGCTTCTCCTTCCTGCAGGGCGTCGAGGCGCTGCGCGGCGGCGCCGAGGAGGAGTTCGGCGGCTATGTGGCGGGCCTGATCGTGCTGGGCGTGGCGCTGGTCGCCGAGGCCGGCTCGCTGCTGCGGGCCCTGCACCAGGTGCGCCGGCAGGGCGGCGGGCTCGGCGGGCTGCGCGATCCCGCGCTGCGCACGGTGGTCGCCGAGGACGGCACGGCGGTCCTCGGCGTGACCCTCGCCCTGGTGGGCATGGCCCTGCACATGGTGACCGGGCAGGCCGTCTGGGAGGCGTCCGCGTCGCTGGCCATCGGGGTGCTGCTGGTCTACGTCGCCTACCGGCTCGGCCGCGACGCCCGGGACCAGCTGATCGGGGAGGCCGCCGACCCGGAGCTGAGCGGCAGGATCGGGGCGCTGCTGCGGGCGCAGCCGGAGATCGACAGCGTGGAGGCGCTGTTCACCATGAAGCTGGGGCTTGACTCCACCCTGGTCGCGGCCCGCATCGACCTGGTACCGGGCCTGGACAGCGAACGCGTCGAGGTGGTCGCCGACCGTATCAAGCGGTCCCTCGCCCGGACGTTCCCGGACGTCGGCCAGATCTTTCTCGACGTCACGGACGGGTCCCCGGGCGGGGCAGCGGAAAGCCCCGCCGCGACGGGGGAACGCGGCGGGGCCTGACGAACGATTGCCCGGCCGGTAGCCGCTTCACACGCGCCCAGAACAGATTTTTCTGAAACGCAGCGGTCGGCGGCCGGAAATCAGCTCTGCCCGGGGGAGTCCTCGTCGAACGGCTCCAGCACGAAGACGGGGATCTCCCGGGAGGTCTTCTTCTGGTAGTCGGCGTACGGCGGGTACGCGGCCACGGCCCGCTCCCACCAGCCGGCCTTCTCCGCCCCGGTGACCTCCCGGGCCCGCATGTCCCGCTTCACCGGGCCGTCCTGCAACTCGACGTGCGGGTCGGCCTTGACGTTGAAATACCAGACCGGGTGCTTGGGCGCACCGCCGACGGAGGCGACCACCGCGTACCGGCCCTCGTGCTCCACCCGCATCAGCGGCGTCTTGCGGAGCTTGCCGCTCTTGGCGCCCCGGGTGGTCAGCACGATCACCGGCAGCCCGGTGTCAAGCAGCGTCGTCCCCTCCGTCCCGCCGGAGCTCTCGTACAACTCGACCTGCTCGCGCACCCACTGTTCCGGGCTTGGCTCGTACTCGCCCTCAAGAGGCATGGGATCCGTTTCCTTTCATCCGTCCGGCGGACATCCGCACGGCCGTCAACAACCGTGGCCGCCGGAAACATCCGTACCGCGCGCGGTCAACGGCCCACCGGTCGTCGCGCCACCCCTACCGCGGCGGCACAGTAGTCCACGACGTGATCATTGCCCAGCGGGGCAGCGGAACATCCCTGTCCGCCGCCCCTGGCGGTGGCCGGTTCCCGCCCCCCGGAGCCGGGGTACTTCGGCCAGAACACGAAGGCCGCCGAAGTGGCCGAACTTCCCGTCGACCCATAGATGCCTGGGGCATCTAATGAAGATCGGCACGACGCACCTCACTCGTCTGCGAGGTCTTTCCATGACGGAACTGACGGACATCACCGGCCCGGCTGCCGAGGCCGAACCCGTCGCCTTCCCCCAGGACCGCACCTGTCCCTACCACCCCCCCACCGGATACGACCCGCTGCGCGACGGGCGACCCCTGTCCCGCGTCACCCTCTACGACGGCCGCGAGGCCTGGCTGGTCACCGGCCAGGCCACCGCCCGCGCCCTGCTCGCCGACCCGCGGCTGTCCACCGACCGCCGCCGCGACGGCTTCCCCGTGCCCACCCCCCGCTTCGAGGCCGGCCGCGACCGCAAGGTGGCCCTGCTCGGGGTGGACGATCCCGAGCACCACCGGCAGCGCCGGATGCTGATCCCGTCGTTCACCCTCAAACGCGCCACCGCGCTGCGCCCCTGGATCCAGCGGATCGTGGACGAACTGCTGGACGCGATGATCGAGCGGGGGCCGGGGGCCGAACTGGTCTCCGCCTTCGCGCTGCCCGTGCCGTCCATGGTCATCTGCGGCCTGCTCGGCGTGCCCTACGCCGACCACGAGTTCTTCGAGGAGCAGTCCCGCCGGCTGCTGCGCGGGCCGACCAGCGCCGACACCCTGGACGCCCGGGACCGGCTGGAGCGGTTCCTCGGCGACCTGATCGACGCCAAGGCCAAGGAGGCCGAGCCCGGCGACGGCATTCTGGACGACCTCGTCCACCACCGGCTCCGCGAGGGCGAACTGGACCGGGGTGACCTGGTGTCGCTCGCCGTGATCCTGTTGGTCGCCGGGCACGAGACGACCGCCAACATGATCTCCCTGGGCACCTACACCCTGCTCCAGCACCCCGACCGGCTGGCCGAGCTGCGGGCCGACCCCGCGCTGCTGCCCGCCGTCGTCGAGGAACTGATGCGGATGCTGTCCATCGCCGAGGGGCTGCAACGGGTGGCGCTGGAGGACGTCGAGATCGCCGGCACCACCATCCGGGCCGGCGACGGCGTCCTGTTCTCCACCTCGGTCATCAACCGGGACACGGCCGTCTACGACGACCCCGACGCGCTGGACTTCCACCGCGCCGACCGGCACCACGTGGCGTTCGGCTTCGGCATCCACCAGTGCCTGGGCCAGAACCTGGCGCGCGCGGAGCTGGAGATCGCCCTCGGCAGCCTGTTCACCCGGTTGCCCGGGCTGCGGCTCGCCGCTCCGGCCGAGGAGATCCCCTTCAAACCGGGCGACACGATCCAGGGGATGCTGGAACTCCCCGTGACCTGGTAAGAGGCTTCGCTCATGCACATGGACATCGACATCGACCAGGACGTCTGTATCGGCGCCGGGCAGTGCGCGCTGGCGGCACCGGGCGTCTTCACCCAGGACGACGACGGCTACAGCACCCTGCTGCCCGGCCGGGAGAACGGCGTCACCGACCCGATGGTCCGGGAGGCCGCCCGCGCCTGCCCGGTCAGCGCCATCACCGTACGAGAGCGCACCGCCTGACGGGTACGGCGGTACGGCGTGACCCCGGTCCCGCCGTACCGCCGTGGCGGTGCCCTACCGCACGGCGCGGACGTAGGCCGCGCTGCCCGGGGTGGACACGTCCCGGTCCCGGCGGACGATGCTGAGCCGGCCGCCCCAGCGGGCGCGGGCCGCGTCCAGGCCGTGGCCGGTGTACTCGATGTCCACCACCCGGTCGTCGAACGCCTTGGCGTACACCCCGCACTCGTCGTACTGGCCGCACTCCTCCGTCACCGCGAAGTCCAGTCCGGCCCGCTCGCGCCGACCGGCCAGTTCCGCGGTGTTCTTCTGCGCGATGGCCAGGTGCCGGGCGTGCGCGTGCCGGGACAGCAGGGCCATGAACGCGGTCGCGTCCGCCGGGGTCAGCAGCCCGTCGGAGCGGGTGTAGCTGTCGTAGTTGTCGGGTTCGACGGCGTCGAAGCCCTTGTCCGCGCAGCCGTCGATCCAGCCGTTGACCCGCTTCGCCACCCGCTCCCGCTTGGCCGGGGTGCGGATGTCCAGCAACGGCTCGTCCCAGTCCTCGTCGATGACGAGCCTGCCGTGCTTGTCGCGCAGCAGCAGATCGGCCGGCCAGGAGGAGCGCTCGGCCGGCTGGGCCTGGAAGGCGTTGACGTAGCAGATGTTGTACAGGCCCGGGGCGGGGGAGTCGGACCGGTCGCGGCTGACCACGCGCACGCCCTTGGGGGGCGGGTAGGCGCCGCCGATCTGGTAGTCGAAGCCGGCGCCCTTCGGGGGCAGCCGCACCGCGGCGGGCCTGCCGGAACCGTCCTCGTCCCGGTCGCCGGAGGCGCAGCCGGCCAGCGCCGACACCGCGACGGCCAGGGCCGCTGCCAAGGCGCCCAGGGCCGTACGCGGCCTGTGGGCGCGGGGATCACCCATGGGGGGCAAGTCCGCTCCATCCTGCCCACGCCGGGCGGCGCGGCACGTCCAGGATCAAATCGTCCGTACGCTCCCGTCGTCAAGTCGCTTCCCGGGCCTCGGCGTAGGCTCGCCAGTGATCATCGTCTCGACGGCGGGAGCGGTAACGATGCAGTACGTGAAGCTCGGTTCCACGGGCCTGGACGTGTCACGGATCTGTCTGGGCTGTATGACGTACGGGGTGCCGGACCGCGGCACGCACGAGTGGACGCTCGACGAGGAGGCGTCCCGGCCGCTGATCCGGCAGGCGCTCGAGGCGGGCGTGAACTTCTTCGACACCGCGAACGTCTACTCCGACGGCACCAGCGAGGAGATCGTCGGCAAGGCCCTGCGCGACTTCGCCCGCCGTGACGAGATCGTGCTGGCCACGAAGGTGCACGGCCGGATGCGGCCCGGCCCCAACGGCGCCGGGCTGTCCCGCAAGGCCATCATGACCGAGATCGACCACAGCCTGCGCCGCCTCGGCACCGACTACGTCGACCTCTACCAGATCCACCGCTACGACCACGCCACACCGATCGAGGAGACGATGGAGGCGCTGCACGACCTGGTCAAGGCGGGCAAGGTCCGCTATCTCGGCGCCAGTTCGATGTACGCGTGGGAGTTCGCCAAGGCGCAGTACACCGCCGAGCGGCACGGCTGGACGACGTTCGTCTCCATGCAGAACCACTACAACCTGCTCTACCGCGAGGAGGAGCGGGAGATGCTGCCGCTGTGCGCGGACCAGGGCGTCGGCGTGCTGCCGTGGAGCCCGCTCGCCCGGGGCCGGCTCACCCGGGACTGGGGCACCGTCACCGGACGCAGCGCCACCGACGACTTCGGCAGCCGGCTGTACCTGGAGAGCGACCGCGCGATCGTCGAGGCGGTCACCCGGATCGCGGCCGGCCGGGGCGTGCCGCGCGCCCAGGTGGCCCTCGCCTGGCTGCTGCACCAGGACACCGTGACGGCGCCGATCGTCGGCGCCTCCAAGCCGCGGCACATCGAGGACGCGGTGGCCGCGGTCCAGCTGGAGCTGACCGGCGAGGAGATCGAGGAGCTCCAGCGGCCGTACACCCCGCGCGCGGTCAGCGGCCACTGACCGCACGGGGCCGGCCCGTCGGGCGGGGCGAGGTCGGCGGGCCGGGCGGGGCGGGCGTGAGCGACGGCGCGGCGGTGGGAAGGCGGCGCGGAGTGGCCGTCACGACCGGTTGGCGGGGCTGCCGGTACGGCCTCGCGCACCGGTGACGGCCGTTCGTATCGGGCCGCCGGGTCACGGCCGGGGGTGCGGTGGCGGTGGCGGCATCGTGGTCAGGCCGGGGGCCGGTTCCGGCCACACCAGCAGGACCGGGCAGGGCGCGTGGTCGACGGCGAACCGGACGGCGGGACCGAGGCTCTTCGGCCCGAGCCGGGACCGGTCCCCGTCCCGCGCCAGTACCAGCAGCCCCGCCCCCTCGGCGGCGGCCACCACCTCCCGCTCGGCCCGGCCCGAGCGCTCCTCGCGCACACAGGGCCGGCCCAGCCGCCGGGCCGCCGCGTCCAGCAGCGCGGACGCCGAGGTGCCGCCGAGCGCCTCCAGCCGGTCCCCCGGATCCCGCTCCCAGCCCTCGGCCGGGTGGTGCCCCGACCGGTGACCGCGTCCCAGCAGCCCGTCGAAGGCGCCGTGCGCCACCGCCGCCACCTCGGGTCCGCTCACATGGAGCAGCACCACCTCGGCGGCCCCCGGCGCGTGTGCGCGCACCGCGTCCACACAGGCCGGCCAGGTGCCCTCCACCAGCCAGGCGATCACCCGCATCCGCCGAACCTCCCGCCGCCGTGTGCGCCAGGGGACGAGACCCGCCCACCGCTTACAGAACCAGCAACGATCCCCACAGTGCCACGACCGCGACCGCGAGGGACGACGGCACGGCGAGCAGACCGAGCCGGGTGAACTCCCCGAGGTTCACGTCGTGCTCGTGCTGGTGCACGATCCGCCGCCACAGCAGCGTGGCCAGCGATCCGGCGTAGGTGAGGTTCGGGCCGATGTTCACCCCGAGCAGCACCGCGAGCACCGCCCCCGGGCCGGCCGCGGCCGCCAGCGGCAGCAGGACCAGCACCGCGGGCAGGTTGTTGATCAGGTTGGCCAGCAGCGCGGCCAGCGCGGCGGTGGCGAGCAGCGCGGCGAGCCCGGAGCCGTCCGGCATGACATGCCCCAGCACGTCCGCGAGCCCGTTGTCGACCACCGCCCGCACCACGACGCCCAGGGCCAGGACGAACGCCAGGAAGGCCGGGGACGCCGCGCGTACGACCGTCAGCGGGGTCGCCCGGCGCCGCGCCAGCGCCCGGCCGGCCAGCACCAGCGCGCCCCCGGCCGCCACCCAGGCCGGCTCGACGCCGAACAGCGACGCCACCACGAACCCGGCCAGCGTGCAGCCCACGGTCACCAGCGCGAACAGCGGCAGCCGCGGCGGGGTGCCGGCGGCCCGGTCCGCCGGGGCCGCAGCGGCGAGATCGCGGGCGAAGAACCGCCGGAACACCAGGTACTCGACGCCGATCGCGGCCAGCCACGGCAGGGCCATCAGCGCCGCGAACCGGGTGAAGCTCAGCCCGCTCGCAGCGAACGCCAGGAGGTTCGTCAGATTGGACACCGGCAGCAGCAGCGAGGCCGTGTTCGACAGATGCGTGCAGGCGTACACATGCGGTTTGGGCCGTACGCCGGTGCGCGCGGCGGTGGCGAACACCACCGGGGTGAGCAGCACGATCGTCGCGTCCAGGCTGAGTACGGCGGTGATCGCCGACGCCAGCGCGAACACGGCGGACAGCAGCCGCACCGGCCGGCCGGCTGCCCACCGGGCCATCCAGGCCCCGCACGCCTGGAACAGCCCTTCCACGTCGCAGAAGTGGGCGATCACCAGCACCGCCGCCAGGAAACCGACCACCGGGCCGAGCCGTTCGGCCTCGGCGCGGGCGTGCTCCACGGAGAGGGCGCCGGTGGCCACCGCGATCCCGGCGGCGGGTACGGCCATGACCGCCTCCGGCCACCCGAAGGGCCGGATCACGGCCCAGACCAATACGGCGACCAGCAGAGCGGCGGACAGGGTCGCGGCGAGCGGGGTGTTCAGGGCGGATCCCTCCGGAAGTGATCACGGACTTGTCCGCCCATGAAAACAGACCGGAGGCCGGGGACCGGCCAGGGGCTCGGCCCGGGGTGCGGTCAGGGGCCCGTGCCGCGGCTCAGCACCGTCAGCCGGGCGGACGAGGCGGTGCCGGAGACCGGGACCGGGCCGCCCGGCCAGGCCACCCGCAGCGGGTCCCGTTCGTCCGGCGGGGTGACCAGCAGCCCGGCCGGCGTGGCCGCCCGCGCCCCGCTGACCTGCGGATTGGAGAAGGTCAGCCCGGCCCAGGCGCTCTGCCCCGGCCGGACCGTGACGGTGACCGGGGTGCCCGGCGTCCGCCTGGGATCGGCACCGAGTCGACCCCCGGACGCGGTCACGAAGGCGGCGCCCGGATAGCCGCGCAGGGTGCAGGTGCGGCCGGAGGTGTTGGTGAGCACCACCGGGAAGTTCTCCTGGCCGGCGCCCGGGTCGTTGCGGCCCACCGAGGCCCGCAACTCGGAGGTGTGGCAGCGGGAGCCGCCCGCGGGCGTCGCGGGCGCGGCCGTCGTGCCGCGCGACGGCGCCGTCGTCCTCGGTGGGTCCGGCGGGGCCGGCGGGGCGGTGCGGGCGGGGGCGGAGGAGGCGGCCGGGGCGGACGCCGAGGGGCTCGGGGTCTCCCGCGCGGGAGCGGCCGTACCGGGGGAGCTGGCCGGCGGATCGCTGCGGACGTCCTCGCCGCTGCCGTTGCCGCAGCCGGCCAGCAGGCCCAGCACGGCGGCCGTGCTCACGAGCAGGGCCCCGCGCCGCGCGGACCGGGGGGTGTGCACCATGTCGCTCAACACTCCTGAAGGGTCGTGGCACGCGACCGGGGTGCGTGCCTGGGGCGCCGGGTGCGCCGTTTCTCCCCGTCCGATGCGCGGACCGCCGGAAAAGTTCGGGGCTCGCGGGTTCTTTTCCCCGATTCGCCCCTCGGCAGGCGCCGTTCAGGCCACCCGCAGCGAACGCAGTACGCCGTCGGTCGCGTCGCCGTCACCCCGTTGGCGTACCTGCACGTACACCTGCGGCCGGGCGGCGCCGCCCGCCGGGGTCAGCGCGGACTCGGTGACCGAGCCGCCGTCCGGGCAGCCGCTCCAGGACCGGACCAGCCCGTGCCAGCGGGCGTCGGTGAAGCCGCGGGCGCCCCGGTAGCGGCAGCGGGGGTGGGTGAGCGCCTCGACCCCGGCGGTGACGTCGCCGCGCGGGCCGACGCCGACGAACACCCCGTCCACGGGCGCCGTCAGGTCGGGCCAGCGGGACAGGTCGTCGGCCACCACCAGGCCCGGCTCGTGCCCCGCCGCCAGCCCGAGCACCCGCGGGTCCCAGCCGGAGCCGCGCAGCTCGCGGCCCCAGCCGGCGGGCACCGTGAGCGCCACCCGCCCGCCGGCGTCCGTGATCCGCACCCGCTCCGGCCCGCCGCCGTCCCGGTGCGTGGCCACGGTCACCGTGACCGCGGCGGCGCCGGCGGCGAGGACCGCGGCGAGGGCCAGGGACACCGGGCCGAGCCGGGCCCGCGGCCGGGCCGGCCCCCGGGCGGACGGCACCGGGGGCCGCGCGGCCAGCCGGTCCAGTTCCCGCGCGAACGCCAGCGCGTCCGGCCAGCGCCGGGCCCGGTCCGGCTCCAGCGCGCGCAGCAGCGCCCGCTCCACGTCCTCGCCCAGCTCCGGCCGCAGCCGCCGGGGCGGCACCACCTTCCCGGGCGGGCCCGGCACGGTCCCGGTGAGCAGCTCGTAGCCGACCGCGCCCAGACTGTAGACGTCCGCCCGCTCGTCGATGCCCGTCCCCGGTTCGGCCTGCTCCGGCGGCCGGTATCCCGCCGAACCCGCCGCCAGGGTCAGCACCGAGGCCTGCGCGAGGCTCTTGGCCAGGCCCAGGTCGGCCAGCAGCACCCGCCGGGAGCCGTCCCGGGCGGTGCCCAGCAGGACATTGGCCGGTTTGATGTCACGGTGCACGATGCCCGCCTCGTGCAGCTCGGCGGCCCCGCGCGCGGCCTCGGCGGTCAGCGTCAGCGCCTCCGGCACCGGCAGCGCACCGCCCGCCGACAGCTCGGCGAGGCTCCCGCCACCGGCGTACTCCATCACGAAGTACGGTCTGCCGTCCGGCAGTTCACCGGTGTCGTAGACCTGCACCACCCGGCTGGAGCCGGCCCGGCGCAGCAACCTCGCCTCGGTCAGGAAGCGTTCGCGGACGTCGAGCCGGTGCGCCCAGTTCTCCGCGAGGACCTTCACCGCCACCGGCGCCTGGAGCTCGGGGTCGTGGGCGAGCCACACCAGCGCGAACGCGCCGCTGCCCAACGGCCGTTCGAGACGGTACCGGCCGATCCGCTCGGGGGGCTGCATACGGCTATCATGCCTGGCCCGGGACCGAGATGGAGGGGGGCCGGCCGTGCCGGAGGGGGCTGTGACCGAGGAACTGGCCCGGCGTGCCGCGGCCGGCGACGGCACGGCCCTGGAACTGCTGCTGGCCGAGATCCGGCCCGAGACCGTGCGGCGCTGCGGGCGCTTCCTGCCCTGCCGGGAGGACGCCGAGGAGGCCGCCCAGGACGTGCTGCTCCAAGTGGCCCGGCACATCACGGGGTTCGAGGGCCGCAGCCGCTTCGGCACCTGGCTGTACACCGTCGTCGCCAACTGCTGCCGGCAGAAGTACCGCGAGCTGAAGCGGCGGGCCGCCGAGCAGCCCGCCGCCATCGAGCCCGCCCACGCCGTCGACCCGCGCACCACCAGCGTCATCGCCGGCTCCCGGGTCGATCTGCTGGAGGCCCTGGACCGGCTGGAGCGGGAGCACCCGCAGCTGGTCGCGCCGCTGGTCTACCGGGACATCTGCCAGCTCGACTACGCCGAGGCGGCCGAACGCGCCGGCATCCCGCTCGGCACGCTCAAGTCCCGCCTGCACGAGGCCCGCAAGCGGGTACGGCCCTGGCTGACGTCCTCGGCGTAACCCGGCGGGTCCGGCACAGCCCGGCGTAACCCGACAGGTCCCGCGTAGCCCGGCAGGTCCGGCGCGCCCTACCGGTCCTGCTCGAACAACGGCAGCTCGGCCCAGATCGTCTTGCCCTCCGCCGTGTGCCGGCTGCCCCAGCGCTGGGTGAGCTGGGCGACCAGCAGCAGGCCCCGGCCGCCCTCGTCGAACACCTTGGCCCGGCGCAGATGCGGGGCGGTGTGGCTGGCGTCGAAGACCTCGCAGGTCAGCGTGTTCGCGTCGTGGATCAGCCGGAGCCGGATGGGGTGGGAGCCGTACCGGATGGCGTTGGTGACCAGCTCGCTGACCACCAGCTCGGTCGTGAACGTCGCCTCGCTCAGCGCCCAGTCGGACAGCTGCTCCACGACCTGCTTGCGGATCGGCGCGACCAGCGCCGGGTCGGCGGGGATGTCCCAGCTCGCCACCTGCGAGGCGGGCAGGCCCCGGGTACGGGCGAGCAGCAGGGCCACGTCGTCGGGTGCGCCGCCGTGGGGGAGCAGGGTGTGCAGGACACGGTCGCAGGTCTCGTCCAGGGAGCCGGCGTACGCCCCGAGCGCCGCGTGCAGCATCTCCCGGCTGGCGTCCGGGTCCCGCTCCCGGGACCACACCAGGCCGTCCGTGTACAGCGCGAGGACCGTGCCCTCGGGCAGCTCGACCTCGGCGGACTCGAACGGCAGCCCGCCCAGGCCCAGCGGGGGACCGGCGGGCAGGTCCAGTGCGCGGGGCGCGCCGCCCGGCTCCAGCACCACGGGCGGCGGGTGCCCGGCGCGGGCCAGCGCGCAGCGCCGGGACACCGGGTCGTAGACGGCGTACAGGCAGGTGGCGCCCAGCTCGCCGGGGCTGCCCGCCTCGCCGGCGCTCGCGGTCCCGGACTCGTCCGAGAGCCGCAGCACCAGGTCGTCCAGGTGGGTCAGCAGCTCGTCCGGGGCCAGGTCGATGTCCGCCAGGGTGCGGACGGCGGTGCGCAGCCGGCCCATGGTGGCCGAGGCCCGGATGCCGTGCCCGACCACGTCCCCGACGACCATCGCGACCCGCATCCCGGACAGCGGGATCACGTCGAACCAGTCCCCGCCCACCCCGGCGCGCGCGGCCGGCAGATACCGGGAGCAGGCCTCCAGCGCGGCCGTGTGCGGCAGCGAGCGGGGCAGCAGGCTGCGCTGGAGCGCGAGCGCCGTCTCCCGCTCGCGCGAGTAACGGCGGGCGTTGTCGATGCAGACCGCGGCCCGCGCGGTGATCTCCTCGGCCAGCAGCACGTCGTCCGGGGTGAACGCGTCCGGGCGCCGGTGCCGGCACAACACCGCGACGCCGAGGGTCAGCCCGCGCGCCTGGATCGGCACCGACAGCGCGCAGTGGACGCCGGACTCCCGCACCGGTGTGCCCCCCTCGCCGTGCCGGGCCGGTACCGGGCCCACGGCGCCGGGGCCCGGCGGGACGGTGACGGTACGGCCCGTGGTCAGCGCCTCCGCCTGCGGGGAGGCCTGCGGGTACTGCTCCGTCTGCCCGGGGGCGATCCGCGTCTCCGGTACGCCGGGCCGCACCGACCGCTGGGCGATCCGGCGCAGCCGCACCGGCGCGGTGATGCGGGCGGGGGCCTCGCCGCCGCCGTCCGGTGGATCGAGCAGGTCGATGGCGACGAAGTCGGCGAGCGCGGGCACGCACACGTCCGCCAGTTCCTGGGCGGTACGGGTGACGTCCAGCGTGGTCCCGATGCGCACGCTCGCCTCGTTGACCAGCTGGAGCCGCTGCCGGGCCCGGTGGTTGTCGGTGATGTCGTGCGCGGCCATGGACACGCCCCGCACCCGGCCCGCCCGGTCCCGCACCGGCGCCATCCGGGCCAGCCAGGCGTGCGCCCGGTCCTCGCCGCCGGTGCGCAGGAAGGTCTGCACGTCCAGCGGCCGGCCCGAGGTCAGCACGCCGAGCAGGTGCCGTTCCAGCTCCTCGCTCTGCGGTTTGCCGCCGATCTCCGCGATCCGCAGCCCCCGTACCCGCTCCTCGGGCAGTCCGACGACGGCGGCCATCGCCTCGTTCATCCGGCGCAGCCGCAGCCGGTCGTCGTACACGGCGATCGCGCAGGGCGACTGGATCAGGCCCGCCTCGGCGAGCGGGTCGTCATCGGGGGGCGGCTCGGTGCCGGCGAGCGGGGTGACCACGAGCCAGTCACCCGGCCGGCCGTCGTGCGGCGGGCGGTGGTGGGCGAGCAGCCACACGCGGACGGTACGGCCGTCGCGGTGGCGCAGGCCGAGTGTGCCCTCCCAGCGCGGGCCGGGGGGCGCGGCCGGTGCGGGGGCGCCGCCGACCAGCAGTGCGGCGGCGGGGCGGCCCACAACGGCGTCCGCCGGGTGGCCGAGCAGGCGGACGGCTCCCTCGCTCCACTCCACCAACGTGCCGTCGTCGTCGATGACAGCCCGTGCCGTGCCCGCGTCGTCGAACGGATAGACCCGGCTCATTCGTCGCCGCTCCCCAGCGCACACACTCTCGGTGAACAGGTGGCACCACTCGTGTTCCAGCGTAGTGCGTGACGTCCACCGGTGAGCGGCGGCGCCGGGGCCGGTCGGTCGACCGGTCGACCAGTCGAACGCAGTCGGGGGCCGGTCAGGGGCGAATCCGGACTGTTCACGGCCGGAGGCAGCCGTGCATGTCCGCACTCTTGACGATCGCGTGGAGCACGCCGTCAGAATCTGTTTGTTCACGATCAATTGTGAGTAGTTCTGAGTCCTGATGAGCCCTGAGTCATGACGGAAGCCCGTCCGCCATGACGAGTCCCGATGAGGGAGAGCCACCCATGACGGTCACGCGCAGGTCGGTCCTGGTCGCAGCCGCGGCAGCACCCGCGGCCGGTACTCTCCCGGCCCTCGCCGCGGCCCCGGCCGCCCTCGCCGCCGAGTCGTCCGGCGCCGGCGGACGCCTCACCGTGCCGCTGCGGGACGGCTGGCGGTTCCACCTGGCCGACCCGGTGGGCGCCGGCGATCCGGACGGCGACCCGGCGCGGACCGCCCGCCCGGACCACGACGACTCGGCCTGGCGCGAGGTCGCCGTCCCCCACGACTGGAGCATCGAGCAGACCCCCACCACCGAGCACAACACCACCAGCGGCACCGGCTTCCTCCCGGGCGGCCTGGGCTGGTACCGGCTCGCCTTCACCCTCCCGCGCTCGTACGCCGGCCGGCGGATCTCGGTGGAGTTCGACGGCGTCTACATGGACGCCCACGTCTACTGCAACGGCACCGAGGCCGGCCGCCACCCCTACGGCTACACCGGCTTCGCCCTCGACCTCACCGATCTCGTGCACACCGACGGCAGCACGCCCAACGTGCTCGCCGTCCGGGTGCGCAACCGGCTGCCCAGCAGCCGCTGGTACTCCGGCAGCGGCATCTACCGCGAGGCCCGCCTGGTGATCACCGAACCGGTGCACGTCGCCCGCTGGGGGACGTACGTCACCACCCCCGAGGTCACGGCCGGCCGGGCGCTGGTCCGGGTGCGCACGACCGCGCGCAACGACTCGGGCACCGCCGCGGACGTGGCAATCAGGTCCCGGATCACCGCCCCCGACGGCCGGACCGTGGCCCGTACGGACACCACGGTCGCCGTCGCCGCCGCGGGGGAGGCCGACGCGATCCACGAACTGACCGTCCCGGACCCCCTGCTGTGGGACTTCACGACCCCGGAACACCGGTACACCCTGCACACCGAGCTGCGCGTGGCCGGCCGCACCACCGACACGTACCGCACCCCCTTCGGTATCCGCACCTTCCGCTTCGACCCCGACGAGGGCTTCTCCCTCAACGGCACGCCCGCCAAGATCAAGGGCGTCGACCTCCACCACGACCAGGGCGCCCTCGGCGCCGCGATCAGCGTCGACGCCGTCCGCAGACAGCTGCGCATCATGAAGTCGATGGGCGTCAACGCCCTGCGCACCTCGCACAACCCGCCCGCGCCGGAGCTGATCCGGGTCTGCGAGGAACTGGGCATCGTGATGCTGGTCGAGGCCTTCGACTGCTGGCGCACCGGCAAGACGCGGTACGACTACGGCCGGTTCTTCGACGAGTGGTGCGAGACGGACGCCACCGAGATGGTCCGGGCCGCCCGCAACTCACCGGCCGTGCTGCTGTGGTCCATCGGCAACGAGATCCCCGACTCCACCTCCACCGCGGGCCTGGCCATGGCGGACCGGATCATCGGCGCGATCAAGGCCGCCGACGACACCCGGCCGCTCGTCATCGGCTCCGACAAATACCGGCGGCCCCCCGCCAAGGGCTCGGCGGCCGACCTGATGCTCGCCAAGCTGGACGGCCTCGGCCTCAACTACAACACCGCCAAGTCGGTGGACGCCCTGCACGCGGCCTACCCGCACCTGTTCCTCTTCGAGTCCGAGTCCTCCTCGGAGACCTCCACCCGGGGCACGTACCAGGAACCGGAGCACCTCAACACCGGCGAGAACCACACCCCCGGCAGGCGGGAGGTCTCCTCCTACGACAACAACCTCGCCTCCTGGACGATGAGCGGCGAGTACGGGCACAAGAAGGACCGGGACCGGAAGTGGTTCGCGGGCCAGTTCCTGTGGTCCGGCATCGACTACATCGGCGAACCGACCCCGTACGACGTGTTCCCGGTGAAGGCGTCCTTCTTCGGCGCCGTCGACACGGCCGGCTTCCCCAAGGACATGTACCACCTGTTCAAAAGCCAGTGGACGACCGAGCCGATGGTCCACCTGCTGCCGATGTCCTGGAACCACGAGGAGGGCGACACCGTCGAGGTGTGGGCCTACGCCAACGTGCCCACGGTCGAGCTCTTCCTCAACGGAAAGTCCCTCGGCGTACGGGAGTTCGACGTCAAGGAGACCACCGACGGCCGCGCCTACCTGGAGACCACCGAGGCCACCGGCGACGACAAGACCTTCACCGACGGCCCCTACCCGGGCAGTTACACCAGCCCGGGCGGCAGCGCCGGCAAACTCCACCTGACCTGGAAGGTGCCCTACCGGCCGGGCGAGCTGCGGGCGGTGGCCCGGCGGGACGGCAAAACCGTCGCCAGTGACGTCCTGCGCACGGCCGGCGCCCCGCACGCCGTACGCCTCACCGCCGACCGCGAGTCCCTCGCCGCCGACGGCCGTTCGCTCGCCTTCGTCACCGCCGAGATCACCGACGCGCACGGGGTCGTCGTGCCCGACGCGGCACACCTCATCGCCTTCGACGTCGCGGGCGGCTCCCTGGCCGGCGTCGACAACGGCCGCCAGGAGAGCGCCGAGCGCTACCAGGCGAGCACCCGTACCGCCTTCCACGGCAAGGCGCTCGCCATCGTCCGGTCCGGCACGCGCCCCGGCACCCTGGAGGTCACCGCCCGGGTGGCCGGTCTGCGCCCGGGCACCTTCCGCCTGCGCACCACCCCGGGCGGCCCGGCCGCGACCACCGCGCCCGCCGTGTTCCGGCCCGATTACCCCGCGCCGCCCGCCTACCCGTACGCGGACGCGAGCTACTCCGGCCGCCCGGACACCCCGCCCGCCGCGATGCTGGACGGCGATCCGGCCACCGGCTGGTCCAACGCCTTCGTCAAGCAGGCCACCGCGCTGCTGCCCGCGTTCGACGGGGCCCGGGAGGAGGACTGGGTCTCGGTCGACTTCGGGCGCGCCCGCACCCTCGACCGGGTGGCCGTCTCCTTCACGGCCGACGCGGGCCACACCCCGCCCGCGCGGGCCGAGGTGGCGGTGTGGAACGGGCACGCCTACGTCCCGGTGACCGGGGCGAGGACGGAGTGGGCCACCGCCTCCGACAGCCCCACGGTCATCACCTTCGACCCGGTCCGCGGCTCCCGGCTGCGCCTGACCCTCACCAGCGCCCGCCCGGGCCGGCCCGAGGGGGCGGTACGCATCAGCGCGCTGGACGTGTGAGGGGACGGTGCGCGCACCTGACGGTACCGCGACACATACCGTCCCACCTGGGCGTATTTACGCGTGAGTACCCGCGCGGTACCGTGAGGGCATGCCAGCTCTCAACGTGGAGTTCAGCGAACGGGAACTAGAGGACCTGCGCCAGATCGCCAAGGAGCGCGGTACGTCGATGAAGGCCTTGGTGCGCGAGGCCGCCGCCGCCGACATCGCCCGGCACCGCGCCCTCCAGGAGGGCGCTGAGGCCTTCCGGCGCTTCTTCGCCGGTCACGCCGAGGAGTTCGCGGCGGCCTTCCCGGACGACGAGCGCCCCGGTCGGGGCGAGGCCGCCTGACCGATGCCCTCCGTCATCCACATCGACGTTCCCTGGCTGCTCCAGCGGCACGAAGAGGTCCTGCCCGACCAGCCCGCCGTGGACGACTTCTCGGCGCTGGTCGCGGCCGTCGCCCGGCACCGGGTGGACCCGCCCCGGCTCGGCGTCGACTCCGACGCGGCCTGGCGCGCCGCCGCCCTGCTGCACACCCTCGCCGTGCTCAAGCCGCTGCCCGCCGCCAACGCCCGCTTCGCCTGCGCCACCGCCGTCGCCTACATGTTCGTCAGCGGCGCCGGCATCGACCCGCCCTACGGCGCGCTCGTCGACCTGGCGCGGGACCTCATCTCCGGCAAGACCGACGTCTACGGCGCCGCCGACCGGCTCCGCTCCTGGCAGATCTGACCCCGCTCCGGCCGGTGGGGGAAGTCGCCTGAGCCGCCGGCCGGAGCGGGGCCTCTCGGGGAGGACCGGACCCCAGTCCACCACCGGACCGCGCCCTTTGGGAGCGTGCGCGCCCGGCCGGTGTGTGCGCCCGTTTCACACGGGGCGCATGGGGCCGTGGCGCTCCGGCGGCACGCCCGGACAGGAACCGTCCAAGCGGTGATCACTTCATGAACACGGGGAGTCATGAAGGGGCTTGGGACGGGCGGAGCCGGAATGTTTCAGGACGATTAACGACGCGCTGATTTTCGGCCATCCGGCCCGTCCCGGAGCGGGGGAACCGCTCTGTTACGGGGTCCCGCCGTTCGATTTCCGTGACTTCACGCCACTGATTCAACACGAAAGGTTACTGAAACCCATGGGTTCGATGTGAGTTTCGGCGGTGGACTCGGCAGAGTGGCGCACGCCGCTCCGGCACCCGACCGGGCTGGAGCCGGCAACCCGTCTGTTCGAGCGGAAGGATGCACACAATGCGAACCACCGCGCGCTGGGCAGCGGCCCTCGGCCTCACGGCCGCCGCCGTTTGCGGACCCCTGACCGGGGCCGCCGTCGCTGCACCGGGCGCCGCCCCGTCGTCGCTCTACGCGCCCTCGGCCCTGGTGCTCACCACCGGCCACGGCAACGACGTGGCCACGGCCACTCCGGAGCGCGCCGTCACCCTGAGCTGCGCGCCCACGGCCACCGGCACCCACCCCGCTCCGGCCGAGGCCTGCGCCGAACTGCGCGGCCTCAACGGCGACCTCGACGCCCTCAAGCCCGCCGACGGCGTGATGTGCACCAAGGTGTACGACCCCGTCGTGGTCACGCTCCAGGGCGTCTGGCAGGGCCAGCGTGTCTCCTACGAGCACACGTTCGGCAACACGTGCATGAGGGATGCCGCGGCCGGCAGCCTATTCGCGTTCTAGGACCGGGATCGCACGGAACCCCGTGAACACCGGATCAGGCCCGCAACTGGGGAGTGCGGCCCCTGGATCGGGGAACCTGCGATCTCGCAACCGGGGCAGGCGGGCGGAGTGGGGCCGCCCGCCGGCTCCGGGCAACACAGCCGCTCCCCGGCCGGTCCGTGGGGGGCCGTCCGGGGAGCGGCGAAAAACGTACGGTTTCAACGCGGTGGGTCCGCCCTGCGCCGGTGACTCGTGTCGCACCAGGGGTAGCGGCGACTGCGCCGGCAGGTACACAGAGCGACACGGAACCGGTCCGAGCGGACCATGGTCCCGTCCTCCAGTTCGACTTCCACGGGCCCTTCCATCAGGAGGGGCCCGCGCCGTTGCACGGTGACCCGCCGGGCGGGCGCGGCGGGGACGCCAGGCTCGCCGGCCGGTTCGCGCGGCGCGCTGTCAGCGGGGTCGTTCGGCACGGATGACCACCAGCTCTTCCTTGTCGTCGGCCGGCCCGAGCAACCCGCGCCGGCGCAGCCAGTCCTCCCGGGAGCGCAGTACCGGGCCGAAGGGCACCCGGCGGCGCCGGACCACCTCGGCCGACAGGCCCGCCGCCCGCAGCATCTCCAGGGTGCGGTCGGGGCCGCTCAGCGCCGAGTGCACCAGCAGCAGCAGCCCGCCGGGGCGCAGCAGCGCCGGGGCGTCCCGGCAGATCTGGTCCAGCAGCAGCCGCCCGTCGCTCCCCGCGTCCCAGGCCCGGGCCCGGCCGCGCGGTCCGCGCCCCTCCTCCGGTGCCGGCACATAGGGCGGGTTCGCCAGGATCAGGTCGAAGGCGCGGCCCCGGACCGGGGCGAAGAGGTTGCCGCGCCGGATGCGCACCGGCAGCCGGCTCAGCCACGCGTTCAGCCGGGCCGTCCACACCGCCTGCCGGGACACGTCCACCGCGGTCACCTCGGCGCCCTGCCGGGCCGCGGCCAGCGCCAGGGCCCCGCTCCCGGTGCCCACGTCCAGCACACGGGAGCCCGGTGGCGGGGCCTCCGCACGCAGGGCCTCCGCCAGCATCTCCGTGTCGTCCTGAGGGGCGTACACGCCCGGAAGCAGCAAAAGGTTCACGTAACCCGAATGCCCCGCCTTTCAGGATGTATGGGAAATCCGTCGCTCCGGCTCCCGCCGTCCCGTCGTTCCCAGGGGCACCCGCAGGCACGACCGGCCCGCCCGCCAGTCGGTCAGCAGCCGCCGGGCCAGCCGGTCCTCCAGGTACTCGGTCGCGTCGATCCCGAAGACGATGTCCGGCGCCAGCTCCGGCTCCTCGGCGAGCAGTCCGCCGATCACCTCGTGCCGGACCACCTGCTCGTGCACCGCGTCGGCCGCCACGTGCTCGTCGTAGAAGAACTCCGCGGCCGGGCCGGCGCCGGTGCGGCGCATCGCCTCGGCGAGCCGGCGGGAGGCGGGCGAAGAGGTGATCTCCACCTCGGCGAAGTGGCCCACCAGCGCCCCGCGCAGCCTCCGGTGCAGGCCGAACAGGGACATCAGGTTGACCAGGGCCAGCATCTCGGCCGGGGCCGCGTCCAGATGGCGGCCGTAGGCGGTGTCCAGGCCCAGGTCCGTCATCAGGTCGGCGAACAGCCGCGCGTGCACCCGGTCGGCCCGGCCGCCGCCGAACTCGTCGAACTCCACCGCGGCCATCGCCGCCTTCGCCCGCCCCCACAGCCGCGGCAGCACCCAGGCGTGCGGGTCGGCCTCCTTCAGGTGGTACAGCGAGCGCAGCGCCGCGTACTCGCGCACCTGCCACAGCTCGCCTTCCTTGTGCAGGAAACCGGCGACCCCCGTGCCCTCGGCCGGCTCGACCAGCAGGGCGCCGAGCGCGTCGTCCAGGCTGTCGTGGACCGGGGCGTCGGCGCGCACCGCGTCCAGGAAGCGGCGCTCCAGCGCGGCCCGCACCCGCAGCAGCTCCGGGTCCCACTCACGCTCCGCGGGCACCCCGGCGAACCCGCGGTAGTGCAGCTCGTAGCACATGTACAGGGCGAGCTGGAGGTCGTCGCCGTACGGGTCCGCGGCCCCGGCGTCGGCGGGGCGGGGCAGCGGACCCGTACCGCGCAGGCTCGCGATCAGCGCGGTGGACAGGGGGCCTCGGGGGTGGGGCAGCCGGGGTTCATGCGGATGGTGATTCATGAAGCCCGGGTACCCGGCCCACCGTCGATCAACGGCACGGCTCGCTACCTGGTCCGCCGGTCGACGGCGTGGCCGGCCGGCCGACGCGTGCGGTCGGTCCCCGGCGCGCCCGGCTCACTCCCCGTCCGCCTGCTCCTGTGCCCCGGTGTTCGGGGTGATGGCGTCCCCGGCCTGGCCCGCGGCCTTGTCCTCGTCGCGCTTCTCGGCCCGCTCGACCTCCCGGAGCACCTCCTCCAGGGCCGACTCCTGCCGCTCCTCGTGGTCGTCGTGGCCGTTCCCGCCCGGCATGACCTCTCCTTTCCGCCGATGGGGTGATCTCCTGTGCGAGTTACCCGGCGGCGCCGTCCCAAGCGTCCGGCAGCCGTGGGCGACGGCCGCCTCCGGGCCCGGAGAGCCTCCTGCCGGGCGGCCGGGACGGCGCTCGCCGTGCGCGGTGTTTCAGGGTGTGGCGCCCTGGATACACCCCGAGGGTTCGGCCCCCACAGTCCGCGAGCCCGTACGCCGTCGCAGTGAGGTCGTCACATGTCCCAAGCCCCGTCTCCCGCAGGAGCGTCGAACGGCACCCGGCCGGCCCCGGCCCCGGCCGACGAGGAGCGTGCGGACCCGCCGCCCGGCGGCCGGCCCGGCCGGGGCGGTGCCGCTCTGGTGACGGGCGCCTCCTCGGGCATCGGCGCGGCCGTGGCCCGCCGGCTGGCCGCCGAGGGCGGCTGGCGGCTCGCGCTGAACGGCCGCGACGTCACCCGACTGGAGCAGGTGGCCGCCCAGTCCGGCGCGGTCGCGCTGCCCGGAGACCTCTCCCGGCCCGGCGCCGACCGCAGACTCGCCGGCCTCGCCCTGGACCACCTCGGACGGCTCGACCTGCTGGTGGCGGGCGCCGGGGTCGGCTGGGCCGGCGACTTCACCGGCATGCCCGACGCGCGCATCGACGAGATCGTGGGCGTCGACCTGCTGGCCACCGTGCGCCTGGTACGCGCCCTGCTGCCCCCCATGGTCGCCGCCGGCTCGGGCCGCGTCGTGCTCATCGGGTCCCTGGCCGGCAGCGTGGGCGTACGCGGCGAGGCCGTCTACTCCGCGGCGAAGGCCGCCCTCGGCACCTTCGCCGACTCCCTGCGCTACGAACTGCGCGGCACCGGCGTCGGCGTCAGCCATGTCATCCCCGGCGTGGTCGACACCCCCTTCTTCGACCGGCGGGGCAACCCCTACACCCGGACCTGGCCCCGGCCGGTGCCCGCCGAGCGGGTCGCGGACGCGGTCCACGCCGCCGTACGGCACGGCAGGGACGAGGTGTACGTCCCCGGGTGGCTACGGCTCCCCGTCCTGGTGCGCGGTGCCGCGCCCGGACTCTACCGGCGGCTCGCCGCCCGCTTCGGGTGAGCGGTCATGATCGCGGTCACGGTGCTGCTCGCCCTGCTCGCGGCCCTGGCCAACGCGTCCGCCTCGGTGCTCCAGCGCCGGGCCGCCGTACAGGAGACGGACCGGGGCGGCGGATCCGGTCCGGGCATCCTGCGCCGGATCCCCCAGTTGCTGCGGCGCCGCAGCTGGCTGGCCGGGACCGCCATGCTGGTGCTGTCCGGACTGCTGCAGGCCGGGGCCCTGGCCACGGGCAGCCTGTCCCTGGTCCAGCCCCTGCTCGCCGCCGAACTGCTGTTCACCCTGGCCGTCGGCAGCGTGGTCTTCCGGCGCCGCCCCGATGCCCGGACCTGGCTGGCGTTCGTCGCCCTGGCCGGCGGGCTGGCCCTGTTCCTGCTGGCCGCCGCGCCGTCGGCCGGACGGGACACCGCGCGGCCCGGGGCCTGGCTGCTGGGCGGCGGCGGAGTGCTCGGCGCGGTCGCGTTGCTGTGGCTGGCCGCCCGTCCGGTCCGGGGCGCCTGCCGGGCCCTGCTGCTCGGCCTGGCCTCGGCGCTGTGCTTCGCCACCACGGCGGCGCTGATGAAGGAGGCCGTGGGCCGGCTGGCGGACGGTCCCGCGGCGATGCTCGGGCACTGGTCGCCGTACGCCACGGGGGCCGCCGGACTGGTCGCCTTCGTGCTCCTTCAGGGCGCGCTCGCCGCCGGACCGCTGACGGCCTCCCAGCCCGCGCTCACCCTCGGCGACGCGCTCGGCAGCGTCATCCTGGGCTGGGTGCTGTTCGCCGAGACGATCCAGCTGGGCCTGCGCATGCTGCCGGAGGCGGCCGGTGTCGCCCTGATCGGCGCGGGCAGCATCGGCCTCGCCCACGCCCCGTCCGTAGGCGGGGAGTGGGACACCGGCGACGCGGCGGCGCGCCCCGGCTCCACCCCCGCTGTTCCCCGCACACCGAGGAGGTAGGTCCACCGATGTTCCCCGTGTCCGGACGCTCCTGGCGGACGGCCGCCGCCCTGCTGCCGGCGGGCGCCGCCGCGGCCCACATCTCCCCGGCGGCGAGCTGGCTGCCGGGACTGCGGCCGCTGCTCTTCCCCGGTCTCGCCGGTACCGGCCACGTCCGGCACATCGCGCTCACCTTCGACGACGGGCCCGATCCCGAGTCGACCCCGCGTTTCCTCGACGTGCTGGACCGGCTGGGGGTGCGGGCCACCTTCTTCGTGGTCGGCGAGCACGCGGTGCGCCATCCCGGACTGGTCCGCGACACCGTGCGGCGCGGACACGAGCTGGGGGTGCACGGATGGCGCCACGACCGGCCCTGGCGGCCCGCGTTCGCCCGCGAGGCCGAGGAGGTCGCCCGGACCGTCCGCGTCGTCCACGACCTCACCGGGCGGCGTCCGCTCTGGTACCGCCCGCCGTACGGCATCCTCACCACCAGCCGCTGGCGGGCCGCCCGGCGGTCCGGGCTGCGCACGGTGCTGTGGTCGGCGTGGGGCAGGGACTGGACGGCCGACGCCACACCGGGGTCGGTGCGGGCCCGGGTCGCCGCGGACCTGCGCGGCGGCGGCACCGTGCTGCTGCACGACGCCGACCGGTACTCGGCCCCCGGCTGCTGGCACGCCGCGCTCGGCGCCCTCCCGGCCATCGTGGCGGACTGCCGGGAGGCGGGCCTGACGGTGGGCCCGCTGGGCGAACACGGCACGGCCCCGGCCCCGGCCGCACCCCGGCCGGCCGTACCGGAGCACGCGGCCGGGGGGTGCTGATGTGCGTGCCTTGTGTGGCGCTGCTGATGTGCGTGACGGCTCTCGCGGCGCCGCCGGCTCACAGCTCCCTCAGGGCCTCCAGCGTGTCCCCCCGGAACAGCGCGTGCCCCCGGGCCACCCGGGCGGCGCGTTCCGGGGTGTCCTCACCGAGGCCGTCCAGGGCCCTCAGGAGCGCGGGGCCGTCGGGGGCGAGGGCGCACAGGCCGAGGTCGGCCATCCGGTGGACGCCCTCCGCGCCGTGGCCGGGCAGCGGACGGTGGGCGACCACCGGCAGGCCCGCGGCGAGCGCCTGTACGGCCGTCTGACCGGCCGCGTTGTCCACCAGGGCGTGCCCCGCGGCCAGCAGTCCGGGCATGTCGTCGACCCAGCCCAGGGCCAGCGCGGCCGGCTCCCGGGACATCCGGGCGTACAGCCGCTCGTTGCGGCCGCACAGCACCACCGGCAGCCAGCCGGCGCCCGCCAGCAGCCGGGCGGTCGCGGCCGGCCGCGCCGCCGCGCCCCACGCGCCGGCGGACAGCAGCACCGGGGGCCGGCCGGGCGCCCGCGCGGCGAACCGCTCCCGCCACCGCGCCGCGCCGGGGGCCGGCCGGCGGAACGCGGGCGCGACCACCGGCCCGGTGGTGACCACGGGCGCGTCGAGCGCCCGGCGCACCCGCGCCGCCGCCGTGTCCGTCAGGCACAGATACCGGTCGTTGCCCGGGTGCAGCCACTGCCGGTGCACCGCGAAGTCCAGCAGGAACACGGCGCTGGGCACCCGCAGCGCCCCCCGGGCCCGCAGATGCCCGGTGAGCTGCGCGGCCAGATGGAAGACGGACACCACCACGTCGGGGCGCAGCCGGTCCACCAGGTCCGTCAGCCGGTCCCCGGCGAGCCGGGCCAGCGGCACCCCGCTGGGCCGCGGGCCGCGGCCCTCGCGCAGGAACGCGCCGTAGATCCCGGCGTACACCCAGGGCAGGTGGCGCACCGACGCCTGGTAGCCGCGGCGCAGTCCGGTGCCCAGGCCGTACGGGAGCAGCCGCAGCACGTCGACCACCTCGGCCCGGCCGCCCCGGGCCGCGGCCCGGCGCGCGAGTTCGGCGGCCACGGTGTCGTGACCGGCTCCCATGCTCGCGCTGAGGATCAGGGTCCGCCGCCCGCCGTCCGGCGTCTCGTGGTCGGTGCTCCGCACGGATTGACGTTTCTCCGCCGTGCCCGTGCCCAAACCGCCCGCCGTCCGGCCGGGTCACCCGTGCGCACCACCCCGCCGTGCCGGTGCCCGCCCTGCGGCTGCGAGCAGGCCGGTACATGCCAGGCTGGGGAGATCGGTACGACGGCGGGTCGGCGGCGAGCACGGGAGGAGCCGTGAGGCGGTTGCGGCGCGGCCTGCACCGCGCGTGGCAGTGGCTGCGGGTCCGGGCCCTGTTCGAGCACGGGCGGGAACTGGAGCTGATGCACCGGGCCATGGGGTTCGCCACCCTGGCCCTGGTGACGCTGGCGCCGCTGCTGATCGTGGTCGCCGCGGCCGACCCCCTGGTGCGCGGCGGCTTCGCCTCCTGGCTCACCGACGGCATGGGCCTGTCCGGCCGGTCCGCGCACGCGGTCACCGACGTCATCAGCCCGCCCCGCAAGGTCATCGGCACCACCAGCGTCCTCAGCGGCGTCCTGCTCGCCGTCTTCGGCGTGGCCTTCGGCGGCAGCGTGCAGAACGCCTACGAAAGGATCTGGGGCCTGGCGTCCGGCCCCTGGCACCGGGTGTGGCGGCAGGCGACCTGGCTGGTGGTGCTGACCGCGTACCTCTACCAGGAGGCGGCGACGAAGACGACGCTGCACGGCGGGCAGCGGATCACCCTGTCCACGGTGAGCGGCGTGCTGTTCTTCTGGTGGGGACAGCGCTTCCTGCTGGGCGGCCAGGTCCGCTGGCGGGCGCTGCTGCCGGGCGCGGTGGCCACGGTCATCGGCCTGATCGGCCTGCGGGCGTTCTCCTACCTGGTGTTCACCCCGCTCATCGTCACCAACGCCCTCAGCTACGGCGCCGTCGGCACCGTCCTCGTCGTGGAGTCCTGGCTGATCGGCGTCGGCTTCGTCATCTACGGCGGCGCCCTGTTCGGCCGCTGGTTCACCGAACACCACTGGATGCCCTCCCACCACGAGCCGCGGTGGACGGACGGAACGGACGAGCGGGACGAGCCTTGACCCTTCCCGTGCCATGCCGGTGACCACGGCTTTTGGCAGGCGTCCCACCGCACGACTGCCTCTCTTCGGCGCGCTGCTCCGCCCGGGAGGGGCGGAGCAGCGGTGGTGTGCCTCGGGACCGGCCTTCTCGGTGAAGGCCGCAGCGCTAGATCTTGTAGACCGCGATCCCGGTGACCGCGCCGGGGTTGTCCGCGTAGGTGCCCGGCTTCAGCGTGGCCAGCTTGGTGCCTTGGTTGCAGCCGGTGGTGATGTGCCAGAGTTCCACGCGGTAGGACGTCTGGTTGGAGACAGAGCGGTTGACCCGCTCCAGGGGATAGCAGCCGGGCGTCAGCGAGTTGACGTGCCTGGTGCCGGTCCTGTTCGCCCCCGTCCATCCACACGCGTAGCCCTTGGGGCAGGTATTGGGATCGGCCGCGGCCGGCGTGACGAACGCGCCGCCCACCAACGCGCCGGTCACGGCTGCCAGCGTCAGGCTTTTCCTGAGGATGCTCATATGAAGTGCCTCTATCTTTGGTCGAACAGGTTTTTGATCTTAACGTGAAGTGCGCGGCCCACGGCCCTTGACATACCGTCAGGCGAGCTGCCTGCGTACCAGTTCGTGCAGTCGGCCCCCGGTGTCCGCGAGGAGTTCGGCCGGGGTGCCCTGCTGGACGATCCTGCCCTCCTCCATCACGATCACCCGGTCGGCGTCCAGGACGGTCGACAGCCGGTGGGCGATCACGATCCGGGTGGCGTTCAGCTTGCGGGTGCTGTCGATGACGACGCGCTGGGTGTCGTTGTCCAGGGCACTGGTCGCCTCGTCGAGGAAGAGGATCCGCGGGCGCCGGATCAGGGCCTGCGCGATCATCAGACGCTGCCGCTGGCCGCCGGAGATCGCGCCGTTGCCGGCCACGATGGTGTGCAGCCCCATCGGCATCCGCTGGATGTCCTCGGCGAGGCCCGCCAGCTCGGCCGCCGCCATCACCTCCTCCGGCGTGTACGGCTCCGCACCGCAGATGACGTCCATGATCGAGCCGGAGAACGGCTGCGCGTGCTGGAGGACGACCCCGCACTGGCGGCGCACCGCGGACTGGTCCAGCGCCGCCAGGTCCTGGCCGTCGTACAGGACGCTGCCGGAGACCGGCCGGTCGAAGCCGATGAGCAGGCGCAGCAGCGTGGACTTGCCGCAGCCGCTCGGGCCGACGACCGCCACGAACTCGCCGGGCCGGACGGCGAAGGACACGTCGTCCAGGACCAGCGGGCCGTCGTCGGCGTACCGGAAGGACAGCCGGCGGGCCTCCAGCGCGCCCGACAGCGGACCCGGACGGGTGCTCGCCGCCCGGACCTCGGGCCTGGCCTCCAGCACCGGCTTGATCTCCTCGAACAGCGGCAGTGCCGCCACCGACGACACGAACGCGCCGGTGAGCTGGGTGACCGAGGTCAGCAGCATGGTCACCGACGTGTTGAAGGTCAGGAAGTCCGCCGCCGACATCGCGCCCTTGGCCGGGCCCGCCAGCAGCATGAACATCAGCAGGGTGCACACGGGGAGGTAGACCGCGCCCAGGACCGTGGTCAGGTTCTTGATCCGGCCGACCTTCTGCTGGAGTTCCCGGCCGCGCGCGAACTCCCGGGCCCAGGCCGCGTAGGCGTAGTTCTCGGCCGCCGCCACCCGCAGCTTGGGCAGCCCGCGCAGGGTCTGGAACGCCTGGTTGTTGAGCTTGTTGCCGAGCACCACCAGCCGTCGCTGCCAGCGCACCTGCCACAGTCCGAGCCCCGCGAACACCGCCGCGACGACGACCAGCATCCCGACCGCCGCGAGCGCCATCGGCACGCTGTACCACAGCAGCAGCCCCAGGTTCATCGCGCCGACCGTCACCGACTGGGCGACGACCGGGCCGACGCCCGCCAGCAGCCGGCGGATCGCGCTGATGCCCATCGCCGCGCTGGCCAGCTCACCGGTCGAACGCCGGGTGAAGAACCGGGTGGGCAGCCGCAGCAGCCTGTCCCACACGGCCGGTTGCAGCGCCGCCTCGATACGGCCCTCCAGACGCAGGATGGACAGGTTCTCCAGCAGCGTGAACGCCGCCGCGACCACCCCGCTCACCATGACCGCCAGGCACACCCGGACGATCAGGCCCTCCTCGGCCCTCGGCACGTACTCGCCGAGCACCTTGCCGGTCGCGATCGGCACCAGCGCGCCGATGGCCACCGTCACCAGGCCCGCGAGCAACAGGTTCAGCAGGTCGCCGCGCGTCCCGCGGAGGCTGAACCGCAGCAGCCCGAGCGGGGAGAGCGGCCTGTCGGGCAGCGGCCGGTAGAACATCACCGCCCGTGGCTCGAACTCCCCGGCGTTGTCCTTCCCGACCGGTGTCTCCCGGCCGGTGCCCGGGTGCACGGCGACATAGCCGCCGCGCCGCCACAGCAGCGCCACCGGCGCCCCGGACAGCGCCCGGTGCCCGACCAGCGGGCCGGCGTTCTCCCGCCACCAGCGCCCCTCCAGGCGCACCGCGCGGGTGCGCACCCGGGAGGCCAGCGCGACCCGTTCCACCGGATCCAGCCGCTCGCTCGCGGTGCCGCTCTGCGCCGGCTCGGCGAGCGCGATCCCGGCCGCCCCGGCGACCAGCTCGCAGGCCGCGTAGGTGGCGTCCGCGTCGGCGGCCGTCGGGTGGCGGGCCGAGCGCTTGCCGATCGCGGCCAGCAGCGTCCGGTCGGCCTGTGCGCGCACCGCCTCACCGGCCCTGATCCCGGCGGCCGTACGCGTCTCGTGCGCCTGCTCCAGCTGCTCGATCCACCGGTCCAGCGCGGTCAGCAGCCGGTACTGCTGGTCCACCATGCTCTGCCACAGCGCCGGGTCCATCAGCAGATCGGCCGCGGCCTCGGCGCCGTACAGCGAGCCGTACTGCACACTGCCCGGCGGCACCTGCATCCAGAACACGTCGTCGTCGGCGGGCGCGGCGGCGCGTTCGTCCGCCAGCGGCGCCTGGAAGAGGACGGACAGGCCGCGGCCGACGCCGAGCGCGACCGCGTACTCCAGCGGGCTGGAGGCCGGCGGCACGTACTGCGGGGTGCCGTACTCGTCGTAGGACCAGGTCTGGGTGGCGGCCGGCTGGTACAGCTCGCGCAAGGCCACCCGGTGCACCACACAGTCCCGGACCGGGCGGGCCACCAGGGTGTGCCGGGGCCCGGTGACCGGGCCGAGCAGCAGCGTGCCCGTCTCCAGCCGGCCCAGGTGGTGCCAGTGGCCCTGCTGGGCGGCGTCCACCGCGAACAGGTCCAGCGCGCCGGCCGCGACCAGCCACAGCACCTGCGGACCCTCCAGGTCCAGGCGGCCGAGCCCGGCGCAGTCCAGCCGGGTGCCCAGCGAGCCCAGCGCCCCGAGGACGAGGTCGCCTTCCTGCACGGATGTCATCTCACCGCTCCCTGACCAGCGCCGCGTACGCGCCGCCGCGCGCCACCAGCTCCTCGTGCCGCCCGCGTTCCACGACCGTGCCGTGCTCCAGGACGACGATCTCGTCGCTGTCGCGGACCGTGCTCAGCCGGTGCGCGATCACCACGCAGGCGCAGCCGCGCCGGCGCAGGTTGTCCATCACCACCAGCTCGGTCTCCGCGTCCAGCGCGCTGGTCACCTCGTCCAGCACCAGGATGCTCGGCCGGCGCACCAGCGCCCGCGCGATCTCCAGGCGCTGACGCTGCCCGCCGGAGAAGTTCCGGCCGTCCTGCTCGACCCGGCTGTGGATGCCGCCGGGCCGGCGCATCACCACGTCGTACAGCGCCGCGTCCTTCAGTGCCTCCACCACCGCCTCGTCGGGGATCGACGGGTCCCACAGGGCCACGTTGTCGCGGACCGAGCCCTCGAAGAGGAAGACGTCCTGGTCCACGAAGGAGACGGAGGCGGCGAGCGCGCCGCGCGGGATGTCCTCCAGCCGGCGGCCGTCGATGCGGATCACCCCGTCCCACGGCGTGTACAGGCCGGAGATCAGCCGGGAGACCGTGGACTTGCCGCTGCCCGAGCCGCCGACCAGCGCCACCTGCTGCCCGGGGCCCACGGTCAGGTCGAAACCGGTCAGCAGCGGCTGGTCCAGCGGGCTGTAGCCGAAGGTGATGTTCTCCAGCTCGACATGGCCGTGCAGCCGCCGGGCCGAGTCCCCGCCGGGGCGGGCGTAGAGCGGGTCGGTTCGGAAGTTCTCCACGTCCTTCAGCCGGGCCACGTCGGCCGCGAAGTCCTGGATGCGGCCCGCCACGCCGTTGAGCCGGGTCAGCGGCGCGGTGAAGCGGGCGACCAGCGCCTGGAAGGCGACCAGCAGCCCGACCGAGATGTGCCCCTCCACCGCGCGCAGCCCGCCGATCCACAGGATGAGCGCGCTGTTGAAGGTGGCGAGCGTCGGCGCGACCACGCCCAGCCAGGCGCTCGGCACGCCGAGCCGCTGCTGCTCCTCCAGCGTGGTGGCGTGCTGCCCGGCCCACTTGCGGAAGTAGCCGTCCTCGCCGCCGGTCGCCTTCAGCGTCTCGATCAGCTGAAGGCCGGAGTACGAGGTGTTGGTGAGCCGCGCGGTGTCCGCGCGCAGCTTCGCCGTACGGGTCGCGCGCAGCCGTACGACGAGTCGCATGGCCACCACGTTCAGCAGCGCCACGGCGATGCCGACGAAGGTCAGCTGCGGGTCGTAGGTGTACAGCAGGACCGCGTACAGCACGACCACGATCGCGTCCACGCCGGCCGCCGCGAGATCGCGGGCCAGGGTCTCGGCGACCTGGTCGTTGGACTGCAGGCGCTGCACCAGGTCGGCGGGGGAGCGCTGGGCGAAGAACGTCACCGGCAGCCGCAGCAGATGGCGCAGGAAGCGGGCGCTGGACAGGGTGGAGGAGATGATCCGGCCGTGCAGCAGGTTGGCCTGCTGGAGCCAGGTCAGCACCACGGTGAGCAGCACACACACGGCCATCGAGGCGAACAGCACGCCCAGCAGCGAGGTCTGCCCGCCGATGAGGAACGTGTCGATGTACGTGCGGCTGAGCGCGGGCACGGCCGCGCCGACCGCGACCAGCAGCAGGCTGGCCAGCACCGCCGCCGGGAGGGTGCCGGCGGTGCCGCGCAGCCGGGCCGGCATCGCGCCGAGCACCCCGGAGCGGCGTCCGCCCCGGGTGAAGCCCTCGCCGGGCTCCAGCACCAGCACGACCCCGGTGAAGCTGCCGTCGAACTCCTCCAAGGGCACGAAACGGCGGCCCTTCGCGGGGTCGTTGACGTACACCCCGCGCCGGCCGAGGCGGCGGCCCATGCCGTCGTAGACGACGTAGTGGTTGAACTCCCAGAAGAGGATGGCCGGGGCCCGCACCTCGGCGAGGGCGGCCAGGTCCATCTGCATGCCCTTGGCGGTCAGTCCGTAACTGCGGGCCGCCTTCAGCAGGTTGGAGGCGCGGGAGCCGTCGCGGGAGACTCCGCAGGCGATGCGCAGCTCCTCCAGCGGGACGTGCCGGCCGTAGTGGGCGAGGACCATCGCGAGGGAGGCGGCGCCGCACTCGACGGCCTCCATCTGCAAAACGGTGGGCGTACGGGCCCTGCCGGTACGGGACTTGGGGGCCGGCCGCTTGGCGGGGGCCGCCCGTCTGCGGCCACGGGTTTCCTGGGCGGTGGTCACGGGAGCAGCCAATCGACGGGATGCTGGTCGGCGAGGTGGACGGAGCCGGTGGCGAGGGTCATGGACTCCAGCCGGAACGGCGGTCCGCCGGCGCTGGACCAGCGGTAACCGCTCTGGGTGGAGGGCGACTTCGCGAGCTCCACCAGGACGGCGACCGGGCGGCCCTTGCGGGTGAACTGCTCGCCGAGCTGGCTGTCACCGAGGTACGCGGCGATCGACTGCGCGGACTGCGCGCCGCGGTCCACCGACTTCACCGTGCCGCGCAGCACGCCGTAGCGCTGTGCCGGGACCGAGGAGACGGTCAGGTCGACGGAGGCGTGCGCCGGGATGGCGGCGGCGTTCTCGGCGGGCACGTACACGGTCGCGTACAGCGGGTCGGAGGCGTGGGCGACCTTCTCGACGGCGGCGACGTCGGCGCCGGTCCGGATGATCTGCCCGATGGACGCGGCGAGCGTGGTGACACGGCCGGCGGCGACCGTCCGCACCACCGTTTCGCCTTGTTCCGTACGGACCTTGAGGACGGGCGCGTTCGCGGGGAGCCGTTCGCCCTGCCGGGCGAGGACGGCCGTCACCTGCCCGGCCACCGGGCTCTGGAGGACGTAACTGCCCTGTCCGTGGGTGAGGATGGCGGGGGCGCTCACCGTGGAGGCGACCGAGCCGGTCACCGCCCACACGGAGGCGGCGGCCATGACGACGACGGTGACGCCGAGCGCGAGCCAGCCCTGCGGACGGGCCAGCCGCACCGGAAGGTCCAGCTCCTCCGGTGACTGGAGCTTGGCGAGGGCCTGTTGGCGGAACTGCACGGAACTTCCCTCACCTGTGGGTCAGACGCATGAGGTGACGCGGTGGTGTGACGTGTCCGGTGCACAACGTCCGAGAGTCCCGGAGCCGAGGGACGGCTCCGGGACTTCGGTGGCACCGGGGTGCGATCAGAGGCCGGCGACCAGGCCGTTGATCGGGGCGGTGTTCAGGCCGGTGACACCCTCGACGGTGCCGACGACCGTGTTGACCAGACCGGTCACGCCGGGGGCGATCTCGTTCACGGTGCCCAGGGTGCTGTTGAGGGTGTTCACGGACAGACCGCCGGAGACGTTGTCCAGCTCGGCGTCCGAGATCTCGACGGTCTCGACCTGCGGGGTGGAGTTCATGATGGAACTTCCCTTCGTATGGATGACTTCACAAGGGGGGAGCGGCCCCCTCTGGGGACAGACGGACGGCCGCGACCGCGGGCGCCGGGCACCCGGTTCAGGGGGGCCCGCCGGACCTCTGCGGTGCGATGGATCAAAGCACGCACGCGGGGCGCGCTTCCAATCAACCAGGGCTCTCACCTGGGAACTTGCCGCCTGACGGGGGTTCATCCGTGCAGGCGTGCGCACGTCATGTCGGCGACTCCTTCACATGCCACACGGCATCGTCGCGGCGGGTGTCTTGCGGGCCGGAGCGCGAATCCGGCACTTCTCGCCAAAGGCGTGCCGCGGGGTGCGCGGTTGTGCAGAACCCCGGGGGCCGGTGAGGTGCCTGGGTAATCGATGTGCAGATTCCCTGAAGGGGGAATTCCGGTTCATGTTGACAGCTGATCGTTACCGATCGGTAGCTGAGGGTAGTTGGCCGCGGTCTGTCGGTGGGTGGCCGAGGGCCGGGGCCGTCAGCCCAGAAGGGCGCAGACCGTGGTCGCGTGGGCCGCGAGGGCGCCCGAGGCGGCGTCGGTCAGGGTCACGTCCGCGAAGGCCATCCGGCGGCCGAGCTTGGTCAGGGCCGCCTCGATCAGGACGTCCGCGCCGGTCACCGCCCGCTGGAACGACGTCGACTGCCGCACGGTCGTCATCGGCACGAACCTGCCCCGGGCGGCCGAGACCGCGATGACGGTCGCCGTGTCGGCCCCGGCCGTCAGGGCCTGCCCCGACAGCCCGCCGCCCTCCCGGGCCAGCCGGTCCGACCAGGGCAGCCGCAGCACGGCCCGGCGCTCGCCCACCGCCTCGACGGCCGGCCCGAGTTCGCGGACCCACGGGGCGAAACGGGTGGAGGGGATCTCGTCGGCCTCGGCGGTGGTCAGCGTCATGGGGGCGATTGTTCCCGCCCGCGCGCCGCGACACGCGCAGCATGGCCGGTTCCCCTCCCCACCGCGCCCGTACGGAACCGGAATTGAACACACCGCGCCACCGGTGCGTACCTACGGCCATCCAGGCGCCGCGATACCCATCCCGGTCCGCACGGCCCGCGAGCGGCGGGCTCCCCCTCCCAGGAGGTCGAGAAGGTTGAGTCACAAGCGAATGCCCCGGCGCAAGGCCGCGATGGCGGTGGGCGGTGTCGCGGCCCTCGGTGCGGCGGCGTTCCTGCTGCCCCACGCGAGCGCCTCGCAGGACGCGGGACAGGACGGCCGGACGCCGGGCGGCGCCGGCGCCGGCACCGCGAGGACCCTGCGGGCCACGGACGCGCCGGGCCTCGACGCCCGGTTGCGCAAGCTCCTCGGCGGCGCCTTCGCCGGCTCCTACTACGACAGCGGCCGGCAGCAGCTCGTCGTCAACGTGGTCAGCGGCGACGACAACGTCATCGTCCAGGCGAAGAAGGCCGGCGCGGTCGTCCGGCGGGTGGCCAACAGCGCCGCCGAACTCAGGGCCGCCACCCGGACGCTGAGGACCCGGGCGGCCATCCCGGGCACCTCCTGGGCCGTCGACCCGCGCACCGACAAGATCCTCGTCACCGCCGACTCCACGGTGACGGGCGCCGCGTGGGACAGGCTCCGGTCGGCCGTGCGCGGGCTCGGTCCCGGCATGGCGACCCTGAAGAAGTCCGCCGGCACCTTCAAGACGTTCGCCTCGGGCGGCGACGCCATCTTCTCCCAGGCCCAGGGCGGCAGCGTGCGCTGCTCCCTCGGCTTCAACGTCACCGCCGCCGACGGCAGCCCCGCCTTCCTGACGGCCGGTCACTGCGGCGTCGCCGCCGAGAAGTGGTCCGACACGCAGACCGGCGAGCCGATAGCCACCGTCGACCGGGCGACCTTCCCCGGCGAGGGCGACTTCTCCCTCGTCAAGTACGACGACCCGGGCACCCCGGCGCCCAGCGAGGTCGACGCCGGCGACGGCCGGACCGTGCCCATCAACGGGGCCGCCGAGGCCACCGTCGGCCAGGCCGTGTTCCGGATGGGCTCCACCACCGGGCTGCACGACGGCCGGGTGACCGGGCTGGACGCCACCGTCAACTTCCAGAGCGAGACCGACCCCGGCGGGGTGGACACCGTCACCGGTCTGATCCAGACGGACGTGTGCGCCGAGCCCGGCGACAGCGGCGGTCCCCTGTTCACCCAGGACGGCGGTGCCCTCGGCCTCACCTCCGGTGGCAGCGGCGACTGCACCGGCGGCGGCGAGACCTTCTTCCAGCCGGTCACCACCGCCCTCCGGGCCACCGGGGCGACCCTCGGCGGCGGAGCGGGCGGCGCGGGCGGAGGGGAGGACGACCAGGCGGGGGCGGGCGATCAGCCCGGTTCCGGTCCTGATTCCGGTTCTGATTCCGGTTCTGGTTCCGGTTCCGGTTCCGGTTCTGGTTCCGGTGACGAGGCCGGCGCGGTGGACGACGGCTCGTCGGCCCTCACCGGTACGCGCTGAGCGGACCGGCACCCCTTGAGACTCCCCGGCCGGCCCCCCTCGGTTCCAGCCGGCGGGGAGCGGTCCGGCCCTCCGGCGGGAGGGCCGGACCCGGACCGCCGGGGCCGGGTCCGGTCAGCCGTCGTCGCGGGCCCGGAGCAGCAGGACCGCCACGTCGTCCGTCCGTTCCCGTGCCGCCACGCTGTGCCGGATCACCTCGTCCGCCAGGCTCTCCAGCGGCTGGTCGCCGACGTCCGCGAGCAGTCCGCCGAGGTCCGCCAGCGCGTCCTCGATGTCGACATCGCGGGATTCCACCAGCCCGTCGGTGTAGAGCACGAGGACCGAGCCGGGGGCCAGGGACACCTCGGTCGTGGGATACACGGCCGAGGCGTCGATGCCGAGCAGCGGGCCCCCGGCCAGGTCCAGCACCCGCACCTTCCCGTCCGGCCGGCGCAGCAGCGGCGGCGGATGGCCCGCCCGCGCCATCACGGCCCGCCCGTGCGCCGGGTCCAGCCGCAGATACAGACAGCTGGCGAACAGCTCGGCGCCGAGATCGATCAGCAGCCGGTTGGTGCTGCTGATCACCTCGTGCGGCGCCTGCCCCACGGTGGTGTACGCCCGCACACCGGTGCGGATCTGCCCCATCAGACCGGCCGCGGTCACGTTGTGCCCCTGGACGTCCCCGATCACCGCGGCCGCCAGCGGCCGGGCCGGTACCAGGTCGTAGAAGTCGCCGCCGATCTCCATGCCGTGGGTGGCCGGCAGATAGCGGGCCGCCGCCTCGATGCCGGGCAGCCGCGCCAGCGAGTGCGGCAGCAGCGCCTGCTGGAGGCCGTGCGCCAGGCTGTGTTTCGCGTCGTAGAGCCGGGCCCGCTCCAGGGCCTGCGCGATCAGCCCGCCGAGCGAGGTCAGCACCGCCCGCTCGTCGGCGGGGAACACATGCGGCTCGGCGTACGCCAGCACACAGGTGCCCACCGGCCGGCCGGACGCGATCAGCGGCAGATACGCCCAGGCCGCGAAGCCGTCCGGGGTCTCGTGCCGGCTCGGATACAGCCGCTCCAGATGCGCCCGGGAGTCGAAGAACGCCGGTACGCCCGTGCCGAGCACCTGCGTGCCCGGGGTCCGCTCGGCCAGCGGCAGCCCCTCGAACCGCTCCACGATGTGCGGGTCCCGGTAGCCGCGGTGCCCGAGCACCCGCAGCCGCCCGCCCTCCGAGCCGAGTATCGCCATCGCCTGGCTGCCGACGGCGGGGGCCACCTCGTCCCAGACCAGCTGCACCACGTCCCGCACCCCCACCGCCTCGGTCAGCGCGCCCGCCAGGCTCAGCACCTGGGAGATCGCCATCAGCCGGGACGGGCCCGGGCCGGCCTGCCGGACCCCGTGCGGCGTGTCCGTCACCGAGCGGGCCCGGCTGACGCGCACGCTCAGCCCGGTCGTGCTCGGGTACAGCCGGAACCACAGCCAGTCCCCGGGCGGGCGCAGCGCCACGAACGACGCCTTCTGCTGGCTGATCAGCGCCGCCCGGTAGCGGTCCTCGTACATCGGGTCGTTCAGCCAGGGCACCGACGCCCACAGCGGTGTGCCCAGCAGCTCCCGGGCAGGCCGGCCGAGCAGTTCGGCGGCGGCCGGGTTCACGAAGCCGATCCGGCCGTGCAGATCCAGTGACATCAGGCCGTACGGCAGCCGGGACACCAGCCGGGCCGCCTCGACCGAGCCCAGCGTCTCCGCCACCGTCGCCGCCCCGGCCACCGAGGACGCCAGCGCGTCCTCCTCCGGGCCGGACGGGCGGGGCCGTGACGCCGACCGTTCCAGCCGCAGCGCCAGCCGCTCGCAGGCCGCCCACAGATGGTCGCGTTCGGCGTCGGTCAGCTCCGGCGCGTGCCCGCCGGGCCAGGTCACGAACACCGCCCCGTACACCCGCCGCTCCGTCGCCACGGGCAGCGCGGCCAGCGCGAACGGATACGGCAGCACCACCGCGATGCGCGGGTAGCAGCGGGCCATCTCGTCCTCGCCGCCCACCCACACCAGGCGCCGTTCGCGGACCGCGTCCGCCACCGGGAGCGGGGCGCTCAGCCCCAGCCGCTCCCACGGCGCCGCGAACGCCCGGGGCATGCCCGCGTGCACCGCCATCTGCAGGACCGGTTCGTCGGTGCGGAGCAGATACACCGCGCCGGAGTGCGCGTGGACCTCGTGCATCATCGACACCAGGGCGAGCGACAGCAGCGGCTGGGCGGCCGTCTCCCCGTCGGCCGCCGGCGCCGGCTCCGGCCCCGGCCCGTCGGACACGCCGACCACCTCCTCCGGCCGCGTGCCGTGTCCAGGGCACAAGACTCCCTCGGGGCGGCGCCCGGCGCACGGCGAGCGGTCTCGACGTCCTGCCGTCGGCTCTGCCGGGGGGCGCGCGGTTGGTGTATCGGGCGGATAGGGCGCATGGGTGAGCGCGCGGTGCGCGTGGGGTGTGGGAATGGCTTCTGTGCGCCCCCTTGTCGCGCCAGGATGACCGAAACCGCAAGCGTGCGAGAGAAGCGGCGGATTCCGGATCCCGCAGCGGTCCGGCGCCGGTGTGACGAGGCGCGGGACGGGCCGGGCGTGCCGGTGAGGGGGCCAAGCCGCCCACGGCGTGTCGCGTCGTCGTCCGGGAGCGGGTCCAGCGCGTCCGGTGGCCGGATCGTCACCACAGATCAGGCGAGGTTCGGCCAACCCGTCGTACCGGCCGGTAACGCACCGGTCCGGGCGGCCGGGGAACGGACAGCGGGTTCACAGGGGCCCCTCCGGCATCTTTTTTCCCGCGCCCGGTTTGCCGATGAGGCGCCGGGGCACACGCGGGGCCGACGATCAGGCCGCCACCTCCGCGGGCGCCGGGTGGCCGGGGAAGTCGCCCGACGATGACGCAAAAGCATCTGCACAGTACTCTCCGTTCAACTTCAGGGGGTTGCTTGCGCGTGACACACCGTGAAGACTGTGGCCGAGTTCCCTCGAAACGAAGGTGTCCCGGGGTGTGCACCACGCCCATCACGGGGTGGCGTCCGCTCCACACGGGAGAGCGGGCGCCGAGAACGCGTCATCTCACACCTCGTTTCGAACGGCCGGGGCTGGGGGCCCCGCTGTCGTACAGGAGCCGGGAGGGTCCCGCGTGATCGCTGCGCGGGAGGTATCGCCGAGGGGATGGGTTATGTCGGGTTGGCGCGCCACACCGGGCTCGCCGCGGGGCCGTGGCCGGCCGCGCGGTCGCCGCGTCCTGTATCGCACGTGTTGAGGGCCAAGGGCCCACCCCGGCGTCGGACGGACGGCGACTGACCGTCCCGGCGCGCACCACGAAGGCCGCGCGGGCCACACGCTGCCCCCGGCCGGATGTCCGGAAAGCGTCGGCACAGCCGTGTCCGGAACCGCTCGCGTCCCGGACGGCCGGGGTTCCGACGGATTCGGTGTGCGACTCCCGCGTGCCCGCACGCGCCACCCGCTAGCGAGGAGACAAGGTGATCAGCAAGCAATCGACGGGCGAGCGCCTCCTGTTGGAGGAGTTACCCGACCGCTGGCGGGGCTTACGCGAGGCCGGTCCGGTGCGGTACGACGAGACACAGGGCGTCTGGCAGGTGCTGGACCACGAGTCGGTCGCCGCCGTGCTCGCCGACCCGGCGACGTACTCCTCGGACCTGTCCGCCCTCACCCCCACCCAGCCCGACTTCGAGACCTTCCGGCAGGGCAACTTCGTCGGCATGGACCCGCCGGCACACCGCCGGCTCCGTGCCCTGGTGAGCCAGGCGTTCACCCCCCGGGTCGTCCAGGGGCTCGAACCCCGTATCGAGGCGGTCTGCGCCCGGCTGCTGGACGCCGTGGCCGACCGCGACCGGTTCGACCTGGTCGACGCGCTGGCCTACCCGCTGCCGATCATCGTCATCGCCGAACTGCTCGGCATCCCGGCCGGGGAGCACCGGCTCTTCCAGGAGTGGGCGGGCGTGCTGTTCGGCGGCGACCAGCTCGGCGAGGCGCCCGACATGGCCGACCTGGAGCGGGCGCTGGAGGCCATCGCCCCCACGGTGCGCGAGATGAACGGCTACATGCTGGAGTACATCCGCGCCCGCCGCGCCGATCCCGGTGACGACCTCACCAGCAGGCTCATCGCCGCCGAGGTGGACGGCGTGCGGCTGCGGGACGAGGAGATGGTCGGCTTCGTGGCGCTGCTGCTGGTCGCCGGGCACATCACCACCACCGCGCTGCTCGGCAACGCCGTCGTCGCCTTCGACCGCCACCCCGGCACGGACGCCGCGCTGCGCGCCGACCCCGCGCGCGTCCCGGCCGCGGTCGAGGAGGTGCTGCGCTGGCTGCCGCCCTTCCCCGAGCTGGGCCGCCGGGTCACCCGGCCCGTGGTCCTCGGCGGCCACGAGATCCCGGCGGACGGCCTGCTGATGGCCCATCTGGGCGCCGCCAACCGGGACCCCGCCCGGTTCGCCGCGCCCGACGTCTTCGACGTGACCCGGAGCCCGAATCCCCATCTCACCTTCGGGCACGGCATCCACTTCTGTTTCGGCGCACCCCTGGCCCGGCTGGAGGCGCGGATCGCCCTGCGTATGTTGCATGAACGATTCCGCATGCTGGCGATCCCCTCCTACGAGGACATCGCCTACCAGAACCCGGCCGTCATCGTCGGTGTACGACAGCTGCCCGTCGAGGTCGGCAGACCCTAGTCCCGGCGCGTGCAGCGCCCTCCGGCCGGCCCCCGCACCGCTCGTCACGGGCCGGACCGGCACGCCCGCACCACAGACCCATCCAACGGAGTCCCCTTCTCATGCCGTACACCATCCCCGCCGCTCCGGCCGCCTCCCGGACACCGTCCCCCTCGCCCCGGGAGTCGCGGGAACCGCACCGGGAGTTGCAGGACCGTCTCGACGCCCTCGCCCGGGCCCACCGGGTGCCCGGAGCCCAACTGGCCCTGGACACCGGCACGGACGTGATCGCCGTACATACCGGCACGGCCGACGTCACGACCGGCAGCCCCTTCACCGCGGACACCGCCGTCCCGCTGGGCTCGCTCACCAAGCCCTTCACCGCCGCGCTCGTCCTGCTCCTGGCCGACGACGGCGACCTCGACCTGGACGAACCCGTCGCCGGCCAGCTCCCCGAACTGGCCCGGATACCCGAGGTGACGATACGTCACCTTCTCGCCCACACCGGTGGGTTACCCACCGGGCCCGATTCTGACACCGCCGCCGCGACCACCGCCGCCCGCTATCTCGCGGCCGTCTGCACCGACCGCGACCTGCTGTTCCCGCCCGGCACCGACTTCTCCTACTCCAACGCCGGCTACGTCGCCGCCGGACGGCTGGTGGAGACGGTCACCGGCATGCCGTGGCCCGAGGCGGTCCGGGCGCTGCTCCTCGAACCCCTCGGCATCCGGCCCGCGTTCACCGGCGACGCCGCGCCCACCCGGCCCGTGGCCGCCGGACACGCCGTCAACACCGCGACCGGGCAGGCCCGTCCGGCCCGGCAGAACCTGGCACCGCTGGAGGCCCCGGCCGGTGCGCTGCTCGCGAGCGCCCTGGACCTGGTCGCGTTCGGCAACGCGCTCACCGGCCGCTCGGACCTGCTGCCGCCCGCCGTCGCCAAGGAGATGCGCCGGCCCGAGAGCGCCGCCCGCCCCGGCACGCTGGCCGACGGCTGGGGCCCCGGACTCGCCCTGTACCGGCGGGACGACCGGATCTGGTGCGGCCACGACGGCAACGCCCAGGGCACGTCCTGCCATCTGCGGGTGGACCCGGAGAGCGGGGTCGTGGTCGCCTTCACCGGCAACTCCGCGTCCGCGACCGCGCTGTGGCGCGACCTCGCCGCGGAGGTGACCCGGCTCACCGGCATCCCGGTGCCGGCCGGCCCGCGCACCGTGGACCGGGGGCGGCCGGTCGACCTGCCCGGCTGCGCGGGCACGTACCGCAACGGCACCACGACCTACCGCGTCGCGCCCGGCCCCGACGGCGCGCCGGCCCTCTCCGTGGACGGGGACCTGCCCCTCCCGCTGGTCTGCTACGCCGACCTGTCCTGCGATCTGCGCGATCCGGCCACCGGGCGGCTCGAACCCGGCGGACGATTCCACCGCGATCCGGCCACCGGGCGGGTCGACCGGGTACAGATCTCCGGACGCACCGCGCGCCGGACCGACGACGGCTGAGGCGGGCGCCGCCGGCATTAGCACCGGTGCCGGTATCGGGGCCCTGCCGGTTCGGGGCCGGCTCCGGCTCCGACTCCGGGGCCGACGCCGCGCCGGTCGCGGTTCCGAGTCCTGATCCGGTTCCGGTTCCGGTGCGAGTGCCGTGCCGGTTCCGGATTCGGATGCGGGTCTCGCTTCGGTTTCGGCGGCTTGGCCGTTGCGCGGGCACGGGCGGCTGGGGCCGGTGACTGACGTGAGCCCGAACTCCGGTTACCTGGCGTGGTCTTGGTCTGTCCGCGCCCGGCGGCTCCGTGACCGGCCGGGCTCCACGGCCGGTCCGCGCCGGCACCGGTCACCGCTCCCGGACACCGGGTACCGCCGCCCCTCCCCGCATCGCCGTCCCGCTCCACACCGCCGCCCCGTCACGCACCGCCGGTGACCCGCGCCCGTTCCCCCGCCCCGGGGTCACCGGGGTCGCCCCGCGCCGTATCGTCCCGCTCTCCAAAGGACTTCACCCATGACGGACCTGCACGACAAGCCCGCTCCGGCGTCCTCCCTGCCGCAGGCCGGTCCCGCCGCCGGCCTGCCGGAGAGCGGCGCGGCACCGGCGCATCCGACGCTCGGCGAGCTGTTCACCGCCTGGGTGGCCCGCACCCCGGACGCACCGGCCCTCACCGACGGGCGGCGGACCTGGACCTACCGCGAACTCGACGCCCGGGCCGAGCGGCTGGCCGCCCATCTGGTACGGCGGGGAGCCGGGCCGGACCGGGTGGTGGCCCTGGTCCTGCCGCGCTCCATGGAGCTGATCGCGGCCGAGCTGGCCGTCGCGCGGGCGGGCGCCGCCTTCCTGCCCGTGGACCCCGCCTACCCCGCCGAGCGCCGGGCGCTGATGCTCGCCGACGCCGGGCCCGCCGTCACCCTCGACGATCCGCGCCGGGTCGGTGAACTATTGGAGGAACTGGAGACGGGCGAGCCGCCGGCCGCCGAGCACGGCACCGACCGCTGGGCCGGCGCCGACGCCGGCCACGCGGCGTACGTCATCTACACCTCCGGCTCCACCGGCACCCCCAAGGGCGTCACGGTCACCCATCGCGGCCTGGGCGGATTCACCTCGGCCGCCGCCGAACGGTACGCGGTGGGCCCCGGTGACCGGGTGCTCCAGTTCTCCTCGCCGAGCTTCGACGCCTCCGTGCTGGAGCTGTGCGTGTCCCTCCTGTGCGGCGCCACGCTGGTCGTACCGCCGCACGGGCCGTGGCTCGGCGACGAACTCGCGGCGGTCCTGGACGAGTACCGCATCACCCACGCCCTGATCCCGCCCGCCGCGCTGGCCACCCTGCCCGACCCCGCGCAGGGCACCGCGCGCCACCTGCGCACGCTGATCGTGGGCGCCGAGGCCTGCCCGGCGGGGCTCGTGGACCGCTGGGCACCTGGCCGCCGCATGATCAACTCCTATGGTCCGACCGAGGCCACCATCGTCGCCACCTGGACCGGGCCGCTCACCGCCGGCCGGGGCACCCCGACGATCGGCGGTGCCCTGCCGCACACGCGGGTGTACGTCCTGGACGCCGCCATGCGGCCCGTGCCGCCCGGCGCCGACGGGGAGTTGTTCGTCGGCGGCGACGCGGTGGCCCGGGGGTACCTGGGCCGGCCGGGCCTGACCGCGGCCCGGTTCGTCGCCGACCCCTTCGGCGCGCCCGGCGCCCGGCTGTACCGCACGGGGGACCGGGCGCGCTGGACCGCCGACGGGGAACTGGAGTTCCTGGGCCGGCTGGACCGGCAGGTGAAGATCCGCGGCTTCCGCGTCGAGCCCGGCGAGATCGAGGCGGCCCTGCGGCGCGCCGGCGGCGGGGCGGTCGGCGAGGCGGTGGTCGTGGTCCGCGAGGACGATCCGGGCCACCGGCGCCTCGTCGCCTACGTCACCCCGGCGGGACGACCGGCGGCACCCTCCGCCGCCTCGACCGACGCCGGGGAGCCCCGTAATGGCGCCGCCCCAGCCACCCCCGCCGAGCCGCTCGATCCCGCAGCCCTCCGTGCCGCCGTAGCCGGTCTGTTGCCCGCGCACATGGTGCCCGCCGTCGTCGTGGTGCTGGAGCGCATGCCGCTCACCCCGCAGCACAAGATCGACCGGAGGGCGTTGCCCGCGCCGGAGCGTACGGCCGCGGCCGGGCGGGTGGCGCCCCGGTCGGAGCGGGAGCGGGTGCTCGCCGGGATCTGGGCCGAGGTGCTGGGCGTCGACGCGGTCGGGGTGACCGACGACTTCTTCGACCTCGGGGGCGAGTCCCTGCTCGCGGCCCGGGTGCTCGCCCGGGTCCGGGACGAACTGGGCGTCCGGCTGACCCTGCGGGACGTGTTCACCGCGCGCACCGTCGCCGCCCTGGCCCCGCTGCTCGCCGACCCGTCGGCCGCCACGGCCCCGGAGCCGATCCCGCCGGCCCCGGCCGGGGACGCCCTGCCGCTGTCCAGCGCGCAGCGGCGGCTGTGGTACCTGGACGACCTCTCCGGCGGCGGCACCGAGTACAACACCGGTGTGGCCCTGCGGCTGCGCGGCGCCCTGGACCCGGACGCGCTGCGCCGCTCCCTGCACCGGCTCGCGGCCCGCCACGCCTCCCTGCGCACCACCTTCGCCACCGCCGACGGCCAGGGCGTCCAGCGGGTCGCCCCGGAACCGGAGCTGCCGCTGCGGACGGCCGACCTCTCCGGCGCGCCGGACGCCGAGGAGGCCGTCGAGGCGCTGCTCACCGAGGAGTTGGAGCGGCCCTTCGACCTGGCGGCCGGTCCGCTCACCCGGGCCCTGCTCGTCCGGCTGGGTGCCGAGGAGCATGTACTGCTCCTGGCCCAGCACCACATCGTCACCGACGGCTGGTCGGTGGGCGTCCTCATCCGCGAACTCGCCGCCCTCTACCACGCCGAGACCACCGGCGAGCCCGCCGGGCTGCCCGAACCCGCCGTGCAGTACCCGGACTTCGCGCTGTGGGAGCGACGGCAGCGGACCGACGGCGCGGACACCGCCGATCTCGTCTACTGGAAGCGGCACTTGGCGGGACTCCAGCAGCTGGAGCTGCCCACGGACCGGCCGCGGCCCGCCGTGCGCACCACGGCGGGCGCGGCGCACCGGCACGCCCTGCCCGCCGAGTTGACGAACCGGCTGCGCCACCTGGCCGCCGGGCGCGGCACCACGCTGTTCACCCTGTTCGCGGGCGCCGCCGCACTGCTGTTCTCCCGCTACTCCGGACAGCGGGACATCGCCTTCGGCACCGTCACCACCGGGCGCGGCCGGCGGGACCTGGAGGACGTGCCCGGGTTCTTCGCCAACACGGTGGTACTGCGCGGCGAGGTGGACGAGCGGGTCACCGTGGACCGGTTCGTGGAGAGCATGCGGACGACCGTGCTGGACGCCTTCGCCCACGACGGCGTGCCCTTCGACCGGGTGGTGGAGGAACTCGCCCCGCCCCGCGACCCCAGCCGCACCCCGCTGGTCCAGGCGCTCGTCGTCCAGCAGAGCCCGCTGCCCGTGCCGCCGCTCGCCGGGGGCCTCGGCCTGGCCGAGCACCCGCTGCCCCGCCCGGCCGCCCGCTTCGACCTGGTCCTGGAGTTCACCCCGGACCCGGACGGCGGCTCGGCCTTGACCGTCGAGTTCAACACGGACCTGTTCGACGCGGCGACCGTGGCCCGGATGACCGGCCATCTGCACCGCCTGCTGGAGGGCATGGCGGACGGCCCGGGCCGCACCCTGGCCGAACTGCCCATGCTCTCCGCCGCTGAGCGGCGCACGCTGGTGGACAGCTGGAACCCGCCCGCCCGCCGGCTCCGGGAGACCGGGCACGCCACGCTGCCCGAGCTGCTGCACGCCCAGGCGGCCCGCACCCCCGGCCGTACGGCGGTGGTCTGCGGACCGGACCGGCTGGCCTACGCCGAGGTGGCCCGGCGTGCCAACCGGCTGGCCCGGCGGCTCATAGCGCGCGGCGCGGGTCCGGAGACCCTGGTCGCGCTGTGCCTGCCGCGCACCGCCGACCTCGTGCCCGTGCTGTGGGCGGTGCTCACCGCGGGCGCCGCCTACCTCCCCGTCGACCCCGGCTACCCGGCCGAGCGGGTCCGGCTCATGCTCGACGACGCCCGGCCCGCCCTCGTCATCGCCACCCGGGAGACCGCCGCCGCGCTGCCCCCGGACTGCGACCCGCTGTTCCTGGAGGACACCACCGGCCCGGCGGTGCCCGACACGGACCTCACCGACGCCGACCGGCTGCGCCCGCTGCTGCCGGACCACCCCGCGTACGTCATCTACACCTCCGGCTCCACCGGCCGCCCCAAGGGAGTGGTGGTCACCCACCGCACGGTCGCCGCGCTGGCCCGGTGGGCGGGGGAGCGGTTCGGCGCCGACGGGCTGGACCACGTGATCGCCGCGACCTCCCTCAACTTCGACGTCTCCGTCTTCGAACTGCTCTGCCCGCTCACGGCCGGCGGCACCGTCGAGGTGGTCGCCGACCTGCCGGCCCTCGCCGACGGCACCGGACCACGGCGGGCCGGGCTGCTCAGCGGGGTGCCGTCCGTCGTCTCCCGGCTGTTCGCGGCCGGCCCCGCACCCGTGACCGCCGGCACCGTCGTCCTCGCCGGCGAGGCCCTGCCCGCGCAGACGCTGCACGAGCTGCGCGCCGCCCTGCCCGGCTGCCGCATCGCCAACATCTACGGCCCCACCGAGGCCACCGTGTACGCCACCGCCTGGTTCGCCGGGGACCGGCTGCCCGGGCAGGCCCCGCCCATCGGCACCCCGGTGGCGCTCACCCGGGCCTACGTCCTGGACGGCGCCCTGCGGCCCCAACCCGTCGGCGTCACCGGCGAGTTGTACCTCGGGGGCGGTGGACTGGCCCGCGGCTACCTGAACCGTCCCGGACTGACCGCCGCCCGGTTCGTCGCCGATCCGTTCGGCGCGCCGGGGGAGCGCATGTACCGCACCGGCGACCTGGTGCGCCGCCGCGCCGACGGCACGCTGGAGTACGTCGGCCGGACCGACCAGCAGGTCAAGGTCCGCGGCTTCCGCATCGAGCTGGGCGAGGTGGAGGAGGCGCTGCGCGGCTGCGCCGGCGTGGCCGAGGCCGCCGCCGTCGCCGCCACCGACCGCGACGGCCACCGGCGCCTGATCGGCTACGTCGTCCCGGCCGCCGGACAGCGCACCGAACCCGAGGCCGTACGCCGGGAACTGGGCCGTACGCTGCCCGACTACATGGTCCCGACGGCCGTCGTCGTGCTGGACGCCCTGCCGCTCAACCCGAACGGCAAGCTCGACCGCGGCCGGCTCCCCGACCCCGGGCCCGCCGCGCGCGCCGTACGGCACGTCGCGCCCCGCACGCCCACCGAGCGCGCGCTCGCCGCGATCTGGGCCGAGGTGCTGCGGGTGGAGCGGATCGGCGTCGACGACAACTTCTTCGAACTCGGCGGCGACTCGATCCTCAGCATCCAGGTGGTGGCCCGCGCCCGGCAGGAGGGCCTGCCACTGACCTCCCGGGACGTATACCAGCACCAGACGGTGGCCGCCCTGGCCCGCCGCGCGGACGCCGCCGGCGGCGGCCCGCGCGAGGCCGCCCCCGCACCGCGGGCGGCCACCGGCACCGCCCCGCTGACCCCCATCCAGCACTGGCTGTTCGACACCGCCGCCGAACACGCCGGCCACTTCGCCCAAGCGCTGTCCGTCCGGCTGCCCGACGACCTGGACCCGGCCGCGCTCGAGGACGCGCTGAACGACCTGGCCGCCCACCACGACGCCCTGCGCTCCCGCTTCACCGCCGACGGCACGGCCGGCCGGCCCGCCTGGACGGTCGAGGAACGGGCGCCCCGCCTCCGCCTGGCCCGCCACACCGGACCGGAGACCGACACCCCCCACTTCGGCCCCTTCGACCTCGCCCGGGGACCGCTGATCCGGGCCGTGCTGCACGACACCGGCACCGGCCGGCCCCCGGTGCTGCACCTCGCCGTCCACCACCTGGTGGTCGACGGCGTCACCTGGCGGCTGCTGCTGGAGGACCTGGACCGCGCCTACCGGGCCCGCCGCGCCGGCCGGGACGGCGCCGCCGCGCTGCCCGCCAAGTCCTCGCCGCTGCGCCAGTGGGCCCACCGGCTCGCCGCCCACGCGGCCGACGGCGGCTTCGACGACGAACGCGCGTACTGGGCCGGGGCCCTTCCCGAGCCCGCCCCCGCGCTGCCGACGGGCCCGGCCGGCACCTACGCCCAACAGCGCGCGCACACCGTACGGTTGACCCCCGAGGACACCGCGGCGCTGCTGCGCACCCTGCCCGACACCTACCGCACCCGGGCCAACGACGTCCTGCTCGCCGCCCTCGGTCGGGCCCTGTGCGGCTGGAGCGGCCAGGACCGGGTACTGGTCGACGTCGAGGGACACGGCCGCGAGGACCTCTTCCCCGAGCTGGACATCAGCCGCACGGCCGGCTGGTTCACCACCCGGTACCCCGTCGCGCTCGCCGTCCCCGAGGACGCCGGCTGGGACACCGTACTGAAGCGGGTCAAGGAGCAGCTGCGCGCCGTACCCCGGCACGGCCTCGGGTACGACGCCCTGCGCCGGCTCGCCGGTCCCGGGGCGGCACCGCGTACCGCCGACGCGCGGATCAGCTTCAACTACCTGGGCCGGATGGAGCTGCCGCAGGACCCCGACGGCCTCTACCGGGGCACCGTACGCCCGCTGGAACTGGACGCCGACCCGGCCGCCCCACGCCCGCACGCCCTGGAGGTCGTCGGGCACCTCACGGACGGCGCGCTGGAGTTCACCTGGTTCTACGCCGACGGGCCGCAGCGCGAGGAGGAGGTCGCCGGACTCGCCGGGCGGTTCGCCGCCGCGCTCGCCGACCTGGCCCGGTACGCCGCCCGCCCGGGTGCCGCGGGCCGCACCCCGTCCGACTTCCCGCTGGCCCGGCTCGACCAGGCCGCCGTCGACCGGATCACCGGCCCGGACCCGGCGGCGGTGGCGGACGTGTACCCGCTCACCCCCACCCAGGCCGGCATGCTCTTCCACGGCCTGTCCCAGGACGACCGCGGCGTCTACCTCCAGCAGCTGACGTTCGTCCTCGACGGCGTGCCCGACCCGGGCGCCCTCGCCGCCGCCTGGCAGCACGTGACCGACCGCACCGAGACGCTGCGCTCCCGGGTCGTCTGGCAGGACGTGCCCGAGCCGCTGCTGGTGGTGGCGCGCCACGCCGACCTGCCGGTCACCCACCTGGACTGGCGCGACCTGACCGAGGACGAGCGCCGCGCCCGCCTGGCCGACCTGCTCGCCCGGGACCGCGCCGAGGGCATCGACCTCGGCCGGGCCCCGCTCCAGCGCCTGCTCCTGGCCCGCCTCTCCGGGACCGCGGTGCGCGTGGTGTGGACCTTCCACCATCTGCTGCTGGACGGCTGGAGCATGTTCCAGGTCCTCTCGGACGTCTTCGCCCACCACGCCGGGGCCGACCCCGACACCCTCCCGCACCGCCCGCCGCACCGGGACTACGTGGCCTGGCTGCGCAGACGCGACCCCGCCCCGGCCGAACGGCACTGGCGCCGCCGCCTGTCCGGGCTGACCGAGGCCACCCCGCTGCCGTACGACCGCGAGCCGCGCGAGGCCCACCGCGCCGAGTCCACCCACGCCGTGCGCCGCGCGCTGCCCCCGGCCGCCACCCGGGCGCTCCAGGAGCTGGCCCGCACCTGCGGCCTCACCCTCAACACCCTGGTACAGGGCGCCTGGGCGCTGCTGCTGGCCCGGCAGGCGGGCCGGGACGAGGCGGTGTTCGGCACCACCGTCGCCGGACGGCCGCCCGAGCTGCCCGGCGCCGACACCATGACCGGCCTGTTCATCACCACCCTGCCCACCCGGGTCACCGTCCCCGGCCACGGCACCCTGCTGGACTGGCTGCGCGCCCTCCAGCACGACCAGAGCGAGGACCGCCGCTTCGACCACCTGCCGCTCACCCGGCTGCGGACGTTCACCGAACTCCCCGAGCGCGCCGGACTCTTCGACAGCATCGTGGTCTTCGAGAACTACCCGGTCGACGACGGCCTCGCCGCCGCCCACGGGCTGCGCCTCAGCGGTCTGGAAGGCGTCGAGACCACCAACTACCCGCTGAGCCTGACCGCCTACCCGGGCCCGGAGCTCACCCTGCGGCTCGGCTACGACCCCGCCCTGTTCGACACCGCGACGGCCGAGCGCCTGGCCGAGTACCTGACCGTCCTGCTCACCCACCTGCCCGCCGGCGCCCACCGCCCGCCCGCCCGGCTGCCCCTGCTCGCCCCGGACCGCCGCGCGCAGGTGCTGGACGCCTGGAACGACACCGCCACCGACCTGCCCGACACCACCGTCGCCGCCCTCTTCGCCGCGCAGGTGCGCCGCACCCCCGACGCCGTGGCCCTGGACACCGGGGACACCCGTCTCACCTACCGTGAACTCGATGCCCGCGCAGGCGAGTTGGCGGCCCGCCTGGCCGGACTCGGAGTACGGCCGGAACGCCCGGTCGGCGTGCTCATGGACCGGTCGGCGGAGCTGATCACCGCCCAGCTGGCCCTCGTGCGCACCGGCGGCGTGTACGTGCCGCTGGACGGCAGGGCCCCGGCCGACCGGCTGCGCCGGATGCTCACGGAGGCGGGCGCGGACCTGCTGCTCACCGACGCCGGCCGGGAGCGGACGGCCCGCGACCTGCTGCCCGGCGGCGGCATCCTGCGGGTGGACGACACCTCCGGCGCACCCGGCCCCGGGCCCGCGCACACCGTCCACCCCGACAACGTCCAGTACCTGATGTTCACTTCGGGCTCCACCGGCACCCCCAAGGGGGTCGCGGTGCGGCAGCGGGACGTCGTCGCGCTCGCCCTGGACCGGGCCTTCGCCGGGCACGACCGGGTCCTCGTGCACTCGCCGCACGCCTTCGACGCCGCCACCTACGAGGTGTGGGTGCCGCTGCTGCGCGGCGGCACCGCCGTCCTCGCCCCGCCCGCCGGCCTCGACGCCGCCCAGGTCCGCCGCGCCGTCACCGAGCGGGGCGTGACCTGCCTGTGGCTGACCGCCGGCCTGTTCCGGCTGCTCGCCCAGGAGGACCCCGGCTGCCTGCGCGGCGCCCGCGAGGTGTGGACCGGCGGCGAGGCCGTGCCCGGCGCGGTGGTCCGCCGGGTCCTGGACGCCTGCCCCGGACTGACCGTCGTGGACGGCTACGGCCCCACCGAGACCACCACCTTCGCCACCCGCCGCGTCTTCCGCTCCGGCGACCCGCTGCCCGCCGTCCTGCCCATCGGCCGCCCCCTGGACAACACCCGCGTCTACGTCCTGGACGCCTCGCTCCAGCCCCAGCCGCCCGGTGTCCCCGGTGAGCTGTACATCGCGGGTGCGGGCCTGGCCCGGGGCTACGCCGGCCGGCCGGGCGCGACCGCCGCCCGCTACGTCGCCGACCCCTACGGCCCGCCCGGCACCCGGATGTACCGCACCGGCGACCTCGTACGCTGGAGCGCCGACGGCGAACTGCACTTCGTCGGCCGCGCGGACGACCAGATCAAGATCCGCGGCTTCCGGGTCGAACCCGCCGAGATCGAGGCCCGCCTCACCGCCCACCCCGCCGTCGCCGAGGCCGTCGTCTCCCTGTACGAGGACGCCGGACGCAAACGGCTCGCCGCCCACCTCGTACCGGCCGAAGGCGCCGACGTGCCCACCGCCGCCGGGCTGCGCGCCCACCTGGCGGCCGGACTGCCCGACTACATGCTGCCCGCCGCGTTCGTCACCGTGCCCGAACTGCCGCTGACGGCCAACGGCAAGGTCGACCGGCGGCGGCTGCCCGCCCCCGACTGGGCGGCCGGCGCCGAACGGACCCACCGCGAACCGCGCACCGACACCGAACGCACCCTCGCCGCGATCTGGGCCGAACTGCTCGGCGTCGAACGCGTCGGCGTGGACGACAACTTCTTCATGCTGGGCGGCGACTCCATCCTCAGCATCCAGGTGGTCTCCCGGGCCCGCGCCGCCGGCCTCACCCTCACCCCCCGCGACCTGTTCCGGCACCCCACGGTGGCCGAACTGGCCGCCGCGGGCGGCGCTTCCGCACCGGCCGTCGCCGGCACCGCGCCGGTCGCCGGACCGGCCGGCCTCACCCCGATCCAGCACTGGTTCCTGGACGCCCGGCCCGCGCAGCCCGCCTTCTTCAACCAGTCCGTCGTGGTCGAAGCGCCCGGCCCGGTGGACGAGGACGCCCTGCGCCGCGCCCTCGCCGCGCTGTGGAGCCACCACGACGCCCTGCGCGCCCGGTTCCGCTGCGACCGCGACGGCGCCTGGCACCAGGACATCACCGCCCACGACAGCCCCGCCCCCGAACTGCTCCAGGTCCACGACCGGCGGGACGAGGTAGCCGTCACGGCGGCGGCCCACGGCCGACTCGACCTGGAGACGGGCCCGTTGTTCGTCGCCCGGCTGTTCACCGCCGACGGCACCGGGCCCGCCCGGCTGCTGCTCGTCGCCCACCACCTGGTGGTCGACGGCGTCTCCTGGCGGATCCTGCTGGAGGACCTGGAGACCGCCTACCGGCAGGCCGCCGCCGGCGAGCCCGTACGGCTGCCCGCCCGCACCACGTCCGCGGCCGAGTGGGTCCGCCGGCTGCGCGAGAGAGACCTCACCGGGCAACTGCCCCACTGGGAGCGGACCGTCCGCGCGTGCGCCGAGCCGCTGCCCGTGGACCTCGCCGGCGGCAACACCACGGCCGACGTCCGCGAGGTGACCGTACGGCTCGACCGCGAGCACACCGACGCCCTGCTGCGCCGGGTGCCCGGCGTCTACCGCACCCGCGTGGACGACGTGCTGCTCACCGCGCTGGGCCGGACCCTCGCCGACTGGACCGGGCGCGCCACCGTCGCCGTCGGCCTGGAGGGACACGGCCGCGAGGACCAGTGGGCCGACGACGTCGACCTGTCCCGCACGGTCGGCTGGTTCACCGCGCTCCACCCGGTCGCCCTGACCGTCCCGGCGGGGGACTGGGGCACCGCGCTGAAGTCGGTGAAGGAACAGCTGCGGGCCGTACCCGACCGCGGCCTCGGCTACGGCGTGCTGCGCCACCTGGCCCGCGACCCACGGCTCACCGGCACCCCCGAACCCGGCATCAGCTTCAACTACCTGGGCCGCTTCGACTGGTCCGCCGACGACGCCGCCCTGGTCCGGGCGGTGCCCGGCGGCCTGGGCGGCGCGGAGGCACCGGACACCGAGCGGCCGCACCTGCTGGACGTCGTGGCCCGCGTCGAGGACGACCGGCTGGAGATCACCTGGTACTACAGCGGCGGACGCCACCGCGAGGACACCGTCACCGCCCTCGCCGAGGGCATGCTGGACGCGCTCGGCGGCATCGTCGCCCACTGCGCCCGCCCCGGCGCGGGCGGCCGCACCCCGTCGGACTTCCCGCTGGCCCGGCTCGACCAGGCCGCCGTGGACCACATCGCCGGCGACGGCCGGGACGTGCAGGACATCTACCCGCTCACGCCGATGCAGGAGGGCATGCTCTTCCACAGCCTGCTCGACCCCGCCGGCCGCACCTACGTCAACCAGGTCCAGCTCGTGCTGGCCGGCGTCACCGATCCGCACGCGCTCGCCGAGGCCTGGCAGCACACCGCCGACGCCAACCCCGTGCTGCGCACCGGCCTGGTCTGGCAGGAGACCCCCGAACCCCTCCAGGTCGTCCGGCACCGCGCCACCGTGCCCGTCACCCACCACGACTGGTCCGCATGGCCCGACGAACGCCGCGCGTCCGAACTGGACCGGCTGCTCGCCGAGGACCGTGAGCGGGGGATCGACCTCGCCGCCGCGCCCCTCATGCGGCTGACCCTGATCCGGCTGGCCCCGGACCGGGTCCGCCTGGTGTGGACCTTCCACCACGTCCTGCTCGACGGCTGGAGCGCCGCCCAGGTCTTCGAGGAGGTGTGCGAGCGGTACGCCGCCCTGACCTCCGGGCACCGCCCGCACCTCCCCGAGCGCCGGCCCTTCGCGGACTATCTGCGCTGGCTCGCCGGACGCGACACCGGCCAGGCCGAGCGGTACTGGCGCACCACCCTGGCGGGTTTCCAGGCCCCCACCGCACTGCCCCGCGACCGGCGGCCCGCCGAGGCCCACCGCACCTCCTCCTCCGGATCCGTGCGCATGACCCTCGGCCCGGACCTCTCCGCCCGGCTGCGGGAGACCGCCCAGCGCCACGGGCTCACCCTCAACACCGTGCTCCAGGGCGCCTGGGCGCTGCTGCTGTCCCGCTACGGCGGCGGCAACGACGTGGTGTTCGGCACCACCGTCTCCGGACGGCCCGCCGAACTGCCCGGCGTCACCACGATGGTGGGCCTGTTCATCAACACCTTGCCCACCCGCGTCCACGTCGACGGCTCGCGCCCGCTGCCCGAGTGGCTGCGGGAGATCCAGACCGCGCAGTCCGAGGCCCGCCGCCACGATTTCGTCTCGCTCGCCCAGGTCCAGTCCTGGAGCGAACTGCCCGGCGGTACCAGCCTGTTCGACTCCCTCGTGGTCTTCGAGAACTACCCCTTCGACGCGGACGCACCGGCCCGGCACGGCCTCACCATGGAACCGGAGCGGGACCTGGAGCCGACCAACTACCCGCTCAGCGTGGTCGTCGCGCCCGGCGACACCCTCACCGTGAACCTGGACTACGACCCGGCCGCCTTCGACACCACCACGGTCACCGCGCTCGGCGAGAGCCTGCGCACCCTGCTCACCGGCATGGCCGGCGGTCTCGACCGCCGACCGGCCGACCTGCCGCTGCTGGACGCGGCCGAGGGACGCGCGCTGGTGGCCCGGTTCGGCGGACGGACCACCGAGGCACCCCGGGGCACCCTGCCCGACGTATTCCGCCGGCAGGCCGAGCGCACCCCCGACGCCCCGGCCGTCCGCCACGGCGACCAGGTGCTCACCTACCGGGAACTCGACGCCCGCTCCAACCGGCTGGCCCGGCGGCTCATCGCCGCCGGCGCCGGACCCGAACGCTTCGTCGCCCTCTGCCTGCCCCGCACCACCGGCCTGGTCACCGCGCTCCTCGCGGTGCTCAAGAGCGGCGCCGGCTATCTGCCCGTCGACCCCCAGTACCCGGCCGAGCGCGTCGCGTTCCTCTTCGAGGACGTACGGCCCGACGCCGTGATCACCGCCGCCGAGACCGAAGGCCGGCTCCCCGAGGGCCCCTTCACCCGGATCCTGCTCGACGACACGGCATCCGAGGCACCGGACACCCCGGTCGGCGACGACGAACGGCACACCGCCCTGCTGCCCGGCCACCCGGCCTACGTCATCCACACCTCCGGCTCCACCGGCCGCCCCAAGGGCGTCGTCGTCAGCCACGCCTCCGTGCTCGCCCTCACCGACTGGGCGGCGGCCGAGTTCGCCGGGCGGGGACTGCACCACGTGGTGGCCTCCACCTCGCTCAACTTCGACGTGTCGGTCTTCGAGATCTTCGCACCGCTGCTGTCCGGCGGCTGCGTGGAGATCGTCCGCGACCTGCTGGCCCTCGCCGAGCGCCCCGGACCCTGGCGCGCCGGACTGCTCAGCGCGGTCCCCTCGGCCCTGGACCGGCTGCTCGCCGAGGACGCCGTACGGATCACCGCCGACACCGTCGTCCTCGCGGGGGAGGGGCTGCCCGCCCGGACCGTACGCCGGGTCCGCGACGCCATCCCCGGCAGCGAGGTGCGCAACATCTACGGCCCCACCGAAGCCACCGTCTACGCCACCGCCTTCACCTGCGACCCGGCCGACCCCGACCGGGACCCGCCGATCGGCCGCCCGCTCGGCGGCGCCCGCGCCCACGTCCTGGACGAACGGATGCGCCCGGTGCCCGTCGGCGTGCCCGGCGAGCTGTTCCTCGCCGGGACCGGTGTCGCCCGCGGCTACCTCGGCCGCCCCGGCCTGACCGCCGCCCGCTTCCTGCCCGACCCGTTCGGCCCGCCCGGCAGCCGCATGTACCGCACCGGCGACCTGGTCCGCTGGACGGCCGACGGCGACCTCGTCTACCTCGGCCGCGGCGACGACCAGGTGAAGGTGCGCGGCTTCCGCATCGAACTCGGCGAGGTCGAGGCCGCGCTCGCCCGCCACCCGGCCGTGGCCGCGGCGGCGGCACGCGTGATCGAACACGCCGGACACCGCCGCCTCGTGGGCTACGTGGTGCCGCGTACACCGGCCTCGGCGGACGGTTCCGGGGTGCCGGTGTCAGCCGGGTCCACCGGCGCGGCCGGCCTGCCGGGGACCCGTCCGGTCGGCCCCGACCCCGCCGAGCTGCGGGCCTTCCTCGCCCGCAGCCTGCCCGACCACCTCGTCCCCGCCCTCGTCGTCCCGCTGGAGCGGCTGCCGCTGGGGGCCACCGGCAAGCTCGACCGGCGGGCGCTGCCGGTGCCCGAGTGGGCCGCGCCGGCCACCGGTACGGCCGGGCGGCCGCCGCGTACCGAGGCCGAGCGGACCCTCGCCGCGATCTGGACCGAGGTACTGGGCGTGCCCGAAGTCGGCGCGGAGGACAACTACTTCACACTCGGCGGCGACTCCGTCCTCGGCATCCGCATCGTGTCCGCCGCCCGCCGGGCCGGTCTCGCGCTGACCCCCCGGCACCTGTTCACCCACCAGACCCTCGCCGAACTGGCCGCCGCGGCCGAGCGGTTGCCGGTCTCCACCGTCACCGCCGAGCAGGGCCCGGTGACCGGCGACACCCCGCTCACCCCCGTACAGCACTGGCTGCTGTCCACACTCACCGGCGACCCCGCCCACTTCAGCCAGACGGTCGCCCACGAGCTGGCCGCCGACCCCGACGAGACGCTGCTGCGGGCCGCCCTGGCCGTCGTACTGGAGCACCACGACGCGCTGCGGATGCGCTACGAGCGCCAGGCGGACGGAAGCCTGCGGCAGTACGGCACCCCGCCCGGGGAGCTGGACCCGCATCTGGAGGTGCACCACGGGGCGGACCCGGCGGCGGTGGCCGAGACCCTCGGCGCCGGGTTCGACCTGGCCGGCGGGCCGCTGCTGCGGGCTGCGCTGTGCCGCCCGGCCGGCGGAACGGACCCGGCCGGCGGTGCGCGCCCGGTGCTGCTGCTGGCCGCCCACCACCTGGTCGTGGACGCCGTCTCCTGGCGGCTGGTCCTGGAGGACCTGGACGCCGCCTACCGTGCGCTGCGGGACGGCGGACGGCCCGCCCTCCCCGCGAAGAGCACCGCGTTCCGGGACTGGGCCCGGCGGCTCGCCGCACACACCGAGGCGGGCGGCTTCGACGCCGAACTCCCGTACTGGCAGGGGACGGACACCGGCACCACGCTGCCCGTCGACCACCCCGGCGGCCCGAACACCGTCGCCGACGAGGACGCCGTGACCGCCGGACTCGACGCCGAGGAGACCCGCCGGCTGCTCCAGGACGTGCCCGAGGCGTACCGCACCCGCGTCAACGACGTGCTGCTCACCGCGCTGGGCCGGGTCCTGGCCCGCTTCACCGGCCGGGACCGGGTGGCGGTGACCCTGGAGGGCCACGGCCGCGAGGAGCTGTTCGAGGACGCCGACCTGGCCCGCACCACCGGCTGGTTCACCGCGATGTACCCGGTCGCCCTGGACGTGCCCCGGGACGCCGGCATCGGCACCGCGCTGAAGTCCGTCAAGGAGACCTTGCGGGCCGTACCGCACGGCGGACTCGGCTACGGCGCGCTGCGCCACCTGCGCCCCACCGCCGGCCGTGACCTGCCCGCCCTGCCGCCGGTCTGCTTCAACTACCTGGGCCGGCCGGACGCGGCCCCCGCCCCCGGCGGACTGCTGCACGCCCCCCTCGGCGGCCTCACCGGCGGCATGGACCGCTCGGCGGACCGGCCGCACCTCCTCGACATCCTCGGCCAAGTCACCGAGGACCGCTTGGAGTTCACCTGGTCGTACTCGCGCGGGCGGCACCGGCGGGAGACCGTCGCCCGGCTGGCGGCCGAGCTGACGGAGGAACTGCGCGCGATCATCCGGCACTGCGCCGAACCCGGCGCGGGCGGGCGCACCCCCTCAGACTTCCCGCTCGCCCCGCTGGACCAGGCCGCCGTGGACCGGCTCGTCGGCGACGGCACCGGCGTCACGGACGTCTACCCGCTCACACCCACCCAGACCGGCATGGTGATGCACGGCCTGGACGAGGCCGAACACGGCCTCTACGTCGAGCAGATCACCTTCGTGGCCGACGGCGCGCACGACCCCGCGACGCTGGCCGAGGCCTGGCGGCACGTGGTCGACCGCACCCCCGTCCTGCGCACCTCCGTCGCCCTGCACGGCGTGCCGGTGCCCCTCCAGATCGTCCACCGGCACGTGAGCCTGCCGGTCACCGAGCACGACTGGAGCGCGCTGCCGGCCGCACGGCACACGGCGGAGCTGGAGCGGCTGCTCGCCGACGAGCGGGCCCGCGGCCTCGCCCTGGACCGGGCCCCGCTGCTGCGGCTCGCCCTGGTCCGGCTCGGCCCGGACGCGGTCCGGGTCGTGTGGACCTTCCACCACGTCCTGCTGGACGGCTGGAGCGTCTTCCACGTGCTGTCCGACGTCATGGCCGCGCACGCCGCCCTCACCCGGGGCGAGCGACCCCGGCTGCCCGAGCGCCGGCCGTTCGCGGACTACGCCGCCTGGCTCGCCGCCCGCGACACCGCCGCCGCCGAGGAACACTGGCGCGACACGCTGGCCGGGTTCGGCGCCCCGACCCCGCTGCCGTACGACCGGCGGCCCGCCCCCGGCCACACCGCCCGCTCCGGCACCTGGCTGTCCCGGCGGCTCGACCCCGGACAGACGCGGAGCCTGCACGAGTTCGCCCGCCGCCACCGCCTCACCCTCAACACCCTGGTCCAGGGTGCCTGGGCGCTGCTGCTGGCGAGGTGGAGCGGGGAGCGGGAGGTCTGCTTCGGCACCACCGTCTCCGGGCGGCCCGCCGCACTGCCCGGCGCCGACACCATCACCGGCCTGTTCATCACCACGCTGCCCGCCCGCACCGAGGTCGACGGCACCGCCCGCCGCGACACCTGGCTGCGCGCCCTCCAGGAGGCCCGGTCCGAGGACCGCCGCCACGACCACCTGCCCCTGAGCGCGCTGCACTCCTACACCGAACTCCCGCCGCAGACACCCCTTTTCGACAGCCTGGTGGTGTTCGAGAACTATCCGGTCGGGGACACCACCGCGGGCGCGCACGGACTCGCGCTGCGCGACCTGGACGCCCGGGAGGCCACCAACTACCCGCTCACCGTGGTCGTCTCGCCCGGCGACCGGCTCACCGTCGAACTCGGCTACGACCCCCGGTACTTCGAGCGGGCGACCGCCGACTCGATGGCGGAACAGCTGCTGCACACCCTGCACGCGCTGGCCGCCCCGGACGACACCGCCCGCCTCGACGACCTGGATGTGCTCCCGCCCGCACACCGCGCACGGCTGCTGCGCGGCCCGTCCCGGCCCGCGCTCGACCCGGTGCCCGCCGCCACCCTGCCCGCGCTCGTGGAAGCCGCCGTCGACCGGTGGCCCACCGCGCCCGCGCTCGACGCCCCCGGCACGCTGCTCACCTTCGCGGAGGCCGAGGTGCGGGCCAACCGGCTCGCCCACCGGCTCATCGCCCGGGGCGCCGGGCCCGGCGACCTCGTCGCGCTGCTGCTGCCCCGCTCGGCGGACATGGTGCTGGCCCAGCTCGCGGTGGCCAAGTCCGGCGCCGCGTTCCTGCCGGTGGATCCCGCCTACCCCGAGGAGCGGATCGCCCTGATGCTGCGCGACGCCGCCCCCGCCCTCACCCTGGACGCCAAGGAGATCGCCGCCCTGCTCGCCGCACCCCCGGACGACGCCCCCGGACACCGGCCCACCGACGCCGACCGGACCCGCCCGCTCGACCCGGACGACCCGGCCTACGTCATCTACACCTCCGGCTCCACCGGCACCCCCAAGGGGGTCGTCGTCACCCACCGGGGCCTCGCCGCGTTCAGCGCCGCCGAGGCCGCCCACTACCAAGTCGCCGCCGGGGACCGGGTGCTGGCCTTCGCCACGCCCAGCTTCGACGCCTCCGTGCTGGAGCTGTGCATGTCCCTGCCGCACGGCGCCCGGCTCGTCGTCCCCCGGCCCGGCCCGTTGCTCGGCGCCGAACTCGCCGGCGTACTGCGCGCCGGAGGTGTCACGCACACCCTGCTGCCGCCGGCCGCGCTCGCCACCCTGCCCGCGGACACCCCCGGCACCCTGCCGGACCTGAAGACCCTGATCGTCGGCGCCGACGCGTGCGGCGCGGAACTCGTCGCCCGCTGGGCCCCGCACCACCGCATGGTCAACTCCTACGGCCCCACCGAGGCCACCGTCGTCGCCACCTGGTCCGCCCCGCTGGAACCGGACGGCGGCGCGCCGCCCATCGGCCGCCCGCTGCCCGCCACCGGCGCCTACGTCCTCGACGCCCGGCTGCGGCCGGTCCCCGACGGCGTGCCCGGCGAACTGTGGCTGAGCGGACCGTCGCTGGCCCGCGGCTACCTCGGCCGGCCCGGACTGACCGCCGCCCGGTTCCGCGCCGACCCGTTCGGGCCGCCCGGCACCCGCATGTACCGCACCGGCGACCTGGTGCGCCGGGACGGCGCCGGGGAACTGCACTACCTGGGCCGCACCGACCACCAGCTCAAACTGCGCGGCCACCGCATCGAGGCGGGCGAGGTCGAGGCCGTCCTGGTGCGCCATCCGGGCGTGCTGGACGCCGTGGTGACCGTACGGGAGGAGGAGCCCGGCCTGCCGCGCCTGGTCGCCCACCTGCTCACGGCCCCCGGCGCCGAACCGCCCACCGCCGCCGCCCTGCGCGAGCTGGCCGCCCGCTCGCTGCCCGGGTACATGGTGCCGTCGGCGTTCGTGGTGCTGGACCGCTTCCCGCTCACCGAGAACGGCAAGACCGACCGGACCGCGCTGCCCGCCCCGGCACCGGCCGAGGAGGAGCGGGAGCGGCCGGAGTACGTGGCGCCCCGCACGCCCACCGAGGAGGCACTGGCCGCCCTCTGGGAGGAGACCCTCCAGACGGCCGTGGGCGCCGAGGACGACTACTTCCTGCTCGGCGGCGACTCCCTGCGCGCCCTGCTCATCGCCTCCCGCGCCAACGACGCGTTCGGCGTCACGCTCACCCCCCGCGACGTCCTGGTCTCCCGCACGGTCGCCGCCCTGGCGGAACTCGTGGAGGAACAGGTGCTGAGCGAACTGGAGGCCGCCGCGTACGGCGGTGACGGACCAGACCCCGCCCACGGCGGACCCGATGACGAAGACGCCGCGTACGGCGGCCCCGACCACGACGAACGGTGAGGATCCGACGACCATGACGTCTTCGACCCCTTCCCACCCCTCCGGCGCCTCCGACTCCGCCGCCGACTCCCCTCGCCCCGCACGCCCCACCCGGCCCGCCGGCGCCTCCGGTTCGTCCCGGCGGGACCGCGCCGAGGCGCTGCCCGAGGAGATGCGGGAGGCGCTGCGGCGGCGCCTGGCCGGCCGGGCCGCCGACGGCGCGCCGGCCGCCCGCAGGGGCATCCCGCGCGCCGACCGGGACCGCCCGCTGCCGCTGTCGTTCGCCCAGCAGCGCCTGTGGTTCCTGGACCGGCTGCGGCCCGGCGACGCCCGCTACAACAGCGCGGTCGCGGTCCGCTTCACCGGTACGGTGGACCACGAGGCGCTGCGCACGGCCCTCGCCACCGTCGTCGCCCGGCACGAGGCCCTGCGCACCACCTTCGAGGAGACCGACGGCCGCCCGGCACAGCGCGTCCACCCCGCGGGCCCGGTGCCGCTCCCGGTCCGGGACACCGGCGACCTGGACGCCGACCTGCTGGCGGAGTACTCCCGCCCCTTCGACCTGCGGCACGGGCCGCTGCTGCGCGCCCTGCTGCTGCGCGAGTCGGCGACCGCGCACGTCCTGCTGCTGACGGCCCATCACATCGTCACCGACGGCTGGTCGATGGGCGTGGTGCTGGACGAACTGTGCACCGCCTACGACGCGTTGGCGCGCGGCGCCGACCCCGGGCTGCCGCCGGTGCCGACGCAGTACCCGGACTTCGCGGTCTGGCAGCGCGCCCAGCTGACCGGCCCCCGCCTCGACCGCGAACTCGCCCACTGGAAGGAGAGGCTGGCGGGGACGGTGGCGCCCGAGCTGCCCCTGGACCGGCCGCGGCGCGGGGAGGAGGCGGGCGAGGGCGCCGTGCACACCTTCACCGTCCCGGCCCCCCTGACCGCGCGCCTGCGCGACCTCGCGGCCGAGCGGCACGGCACCCTGCACACCGCGCTGGTCGCCGCCGTCCAGGCGCTGCTGGCCCGCTGGTCCGGGCAGGACGACATCGCCGTGGGCTCCCTCACCCCCGGCCGGCCCCGCACCGACCTCGAACGGACCGTCGGGTTCTTCGTGAACACCGTCGTGCTGCGCACCCCAGTGGACACCTCCGGATCCTTCCGTGACCTGCTGACCAAGGCCGCCGACACGGTGAGCGACGCCTTCGCCCACGGCGACACGCCGTTCGAGAGGATCGTGGAGGCGGTGGGCGCGCCCCGCGAGGCCGGCCGCAACCCGCTGTTCGACGTGATGGTGCTGCTGCACCCCGCCCCGCCCGCCGCGACCGCCCCGCGCGGCCTGGCCACCACCCCGGTCACCGTGCCCCGGCGGGCGGCCACCTTCGACCTGAGCATCGAGTTCGTGCCGGACGGCGCCGGCCTGACCGGACTGCTGGAGTACCGCACCGACCTGTTCGACGCCGCCACCGCCGAGCGGCTGGCCGGACAACTGCTTCGCCTGCTCCAAGGCGCGGCCGAGGCACCGGACCGCCCGCTGGACAGCCTGCCGCTGCTGTCCGCGGAGGAACTGCGCCAGGTCCTGCACGACTGGAGCGCCGGCCCCCGGCAGCCCCTGCCCGAGGCCACCCACGCGGAGCTCTTCCAGCGTCGTGCGGCCCGCACCCCGGGCGCCCTCGCCCTCGTCGCGGGGAGCGAACGGCTGGACTACGGCACGCTCAACGCCCGCGCCAACCGGCTCGCCCACCACCTCATCGCGCTCGGCGCCGGCCCCGAACGGCTGGTCGCGCTGCGGCTGCCGCGCACCGCCGACATGATCACCGCGATCCTCGCCGTGTGGAAGGCCGGCGCCGGCTATCTGCCGCTGGATCCGGCACTGCCCGAGGAACGCGTCCGGTTCCTGCTGGACGACGTCCGCCCGGCCCTGGTCCTGGACGAGGCCGCGCTGCGCGCCGTACCCGCGACCGCCCCGGACACCGACCCCACCGACGCCGACCGGCTCGCCCCGCTGGATCCGGAGCACACCGCGTACGTCATCCACACCTCCGGCTCCACCGGCCGCCCCAAGGGTGTCGCCGTGCCCCACCGCGCGGCGGCCCACCTGCTGGCCGCGCACCGGTCCGGCTTCGTCGCCGAGGCGGGCGGCGGCCCGCTGCGGGTCGCGCTCACCGCGTCCTTCTCCTTCGACACCTCCCTCGAAGGCGTGCTGCTGCTGGCCGACGGCCACCCGCTGCACCTGGTGGACGAGGACACCCGGATGGACCCGGCCGCGCTGGTCGAGTACGTGGCCGAGCACCGGATCGACTTCCTCGACCTCACCCCCTCCTACCTGCGGCAGCTGCTGCCCGCCGGACTGCTCACCCACCCCCGGCACCGCCCCCGCGTCCTCATGCTCGGCGGCGAGCCGGTCGGGCCCGCGCTGTGGCGGGAGCTGGCCGCCCACCCGGACGTGACCGCGTACAACTTCTACGGCCCCACCGAGTGCACGGTCGACGCGCTGTCCTGCCGGATCGACGGCCGCGACCGCCCCCTGGTGGGCCGCCCCCTGCCCGGGCTGCGGGCGTATGTGCTGGACGCCCGGCTGCGGCCGGTGCCGCCCGGCGTCGGCGGCGAGCTGTATCTGGCGGGCCCGCAGCTCGCCCGGGGCTACACCGGCCGGCCGGGGCTGACCGCGGCCCGCTTCCTCGCCGACCCGTTCGGGGCGCCGGGGGAGCGGATGTACCGCACCGGCGACCTGGCCCGCTGGACCGCCGACGGCCGCCTCGACTACCTCGGGCGCGCCGACGACCAGGTCAAGGTGCGCGGCCACCGCATCGAGCCCGGCGAGATCGAGGCCGCCCTGCTCGCCCTGGACGGCATCGCCGCCGCCGCGGTCGTCGCCGTGCCCGACCCGCACGGCCACACCCGCCTGGCCGCCTACGTCGTCCCCGCGCCCGGCGCACCCCGGCCCGCCCCCGCCGACCTCAGGGCCGCCCTGCGCCGGGTGCTGCCCGAGGCCCTGGTGCCGTCCTCCTTCACCCCGCTTCAGGCGCTGCCGCTGACCACCAGCGGCAAGCTGGACCGCCGCGCCCTCCCGGCCCCCGAACACGCGCTCCAGGAGCGGGAGTTCACCGCGCCGCGCACCCCGGAGGAGGAGCTCCTCGCCGGTATCTGGGCCGAGGTGCTCGGGGTGGACCGGGTGAGTGTCACCGACAACTTCTTCGAGCTGGGCGGCGACTCCATCCTCGGCATCCAGGCCGTGTCCCGGGCCCGCGCCGCCGGGCTCGACATCGGCTCACAGGACGTCTTCCGGCACCAGACGGTCGCCGACCTGGCCGCCGCCGCGCCCCGCCGCACCGCCGCCGTACCCGCGCCCCGGCGCCCGCGGGAGGACGGGCCCGCCCCGCTCACCCCGGTCCAGGAGTGGTTCCTCGCCACGCACGGGCCGCTGCGCCACTTCAGCATGTCGATGCTGCTCGACCTGCCCCACGACCTCGACGCCGGGGCACTGGAACGCGCGCTGGACGCCGTGGTGGACCACCATCCCGCCCTGCGCACCCGCTTCACCCGCACCGGGGACACCTGGCGGCAGGAGCCCGCCACCGGCCCGGCCGGCGGGCTGCTGACCCGCTGCGCCCCCGGCACCCCGCCCGCCGAGGCGGCCCGCGCCGCCCGCGCCGCGCTGGACCCGGCCACCGGCACCCTGCTGCGCGCCGCCCTGCTCCCCGGCCCCGACCGCCCGCGACTCTTCGTAGCCGCGCATCACCTGGCCGTCGACAGCGTCTCCTGGCGGATCCTGCTCACCGACCTGGAGACCGCCTACCGGCAGGCCGCGGCGGGCCAGGAACCGCGACCGGAGCCCGAACACACCCCGTTCACCACGTGGGCGCGCGCCCTCGCCGAGCGGGTCCGGGCCGGCGGCCTGGACGACGACCTGCCCTACTGGACGGAGCAGACCGCCGAACCGCCCGCCCCGCTCCCCGTCGACCTGCCCGGCACCCCGCTCGCCGGATCCGTGCGCACGGTCCGCACCCGGGTGGACCGGGCCACCACCGAGGCCCTGCTGCGCAAGGTGCCCGGCGTCTACCGCACCCAGGTCAACGACGTGCTGCTGAGCGCGCTGGGCCGGGTGCTCGCCGACTGGACGGGCACCGACCGGGTGACCGTCGCCCTGGAGGGCCACGGCCGCGAGGAGGACCTGGCCGCGGGCGCCGACCTGGCCCGCACCGTCGGCTGGTTCACCACCCAGTACCCGGTCACCCTCACCCCGGCGGACCCCGACGACTGGGGCACCACCCTCAAGGCCGTCAAGGAACGGCTGCGGGCCGTGCCCCGGCGCGGCCTCGGCTACCAGGCCCTCGGCCACCTCGGCTCACCCCGGCCCGAGGCCCGGGCGCTCGGCGAACTCCCGCTGCCCCAGGTGTGCTTCACCTACCACGGCCAGTGGGAGGCGCCCGCCGGCGGCGACTTCGCGCCCGTCGCCGACGTACCCGGCACCGACAGGGACCCCGGCGCGCCCCTGGACCACCTCCTGGACGTCTCCGCCCTGGTCACCGGCGGCGAGCTGGAGATCACCTGGCACTACAGCGACCAGGTGCACCGCACCGGCACCGTACGGCGGCTGGCCGACGCCATGGTGGCCGCGCTCGGATCCATCGCCGAGCACTGCGCCCGGCCCGACGCGGGCGGCCGTACCCCCTCCGACTTCCCGCTGGCCCGCCTGGACCAGGCCGCGGTGGACCGCCTCGTGGGCGACGGACGGGCCGTGGAGGACCTGCTGCCGCTCACCCCGCTCCAGGAAGGCATGCTCTTCCACCGGCTGGTCGGCGGACCGGACGACGTGTACGTGGACCAGGCCGCCCTGCTGCTGGAGGGCGTGACCGACCCCGACGCCCTCGCCCTGGCCTGGCAGCGCGTCACCGACCGCACCCCGGCCCTGCGCACCTCGGTGGTCTGGGAGGGCGTCCCCGTGCCGCTCCAGGTCGTCCACCGGCACGTCACCGTACCCGTACAGCAGGTGGACTGGCGGGACCTGGACGCGCGGGAGCGGGCCGGACGGCTGGAGCGGCTGCGCGCCGACGACCTCGCGCGCGGCCTGGATCTCGGCACGGCACCGCTGATGCGGCTCACCCTCGTCCGGCTGCCGGACGCCCGGCTGCACCTGCTGTGGACCTCCCACCACCTGATCCTGGACGGCTGGAGCCTCGCCCAGGTGCTCACCGACGTGTTCGAGGAGTACACGGCCCTCACCTCCGGCACCGCGTCACGGCCCCCGGCGCGGCGGCCGTTCGGCGACTACGTGCGCTGGCTGGCCGGCCGGGACACCGAGGCCGCCCGCGCGCACTGGCGGACCGTCCTCGCCGGGTTCGCCACCCCCACCCCGCTGCCCGCCGACCGCGTCCGCCGCCCCGGCCACGAGACCCGCTCCGGCCGCGTGCACACCGCCGCCCTGACCGACGAGGTCTCCGCGCGCCTCGCCCGCACCGCCCGCGCCGCCGGACTCACCCTCGGCACCGTCGTCCAGGGCGCCTGGGCCCTGCTGCTGTCCCGCTACGCCGCCGAGCCGGACGTGCTGTTCGGCACCACCGTCGCCGGACGCCCCGACGACCTGCCCGGCGCCGAGTCCATGGTGGGCATGTTCATCAACACCCTGCCCACCCGCGTCCGCGTGGACGACTCCGCCACCGCCGCCGACTGGCTCCGGCGGCTCCAGGAAGAGCAGGCCGAGGCCCGGCGGTACGCCGACGTGTCCCTCGCCGAACTGACCGCGCTGAGCGACGTACCCACCGGCAGCCCGCTGTTCGACAGCATGGTCGCCTTCGAGAACTACCCCTTCGACCAAGCGCGTTCCGCCGCCGCCGGCATCCGCCTGGCCGACGTCTCCGCCCGCGACGCCACCAACTACCCGCTGGTGCTGCGCGCCTGGCAGGGCGAGCGGTTCGGCTTCGACCTCGGCTACGACCCCGAGCTGTTCGACACCCCGACCGTGCGCTCCCTCGCCGACCGGCTGTGCCTGCTGCTCACCGAGCTGGCCGACGACCCGGACCGGCCCGTGCGCGCCCTCGCCTGGACCACGGCCGAGGAGCGGCACCGGATGCTGACGGACTGGAACGGCACCGCCGAAGGCCGGCCCACCGACACCCTGGACGCCCTGTTCACCGCCCAGGCCGCCCGCACCCCCGACGCCGAGGCCGTCACCTGCGGCGGCGAACGGCTCGACTACGCCACCCTGGACGCGCGTTCCGGCCGGCTCGCGCACCGGCTCGCCGAACTCGGCGCCGGACCCGAGACGTTCGTCGCCCTCGCCCTGCCCCGCTCCACCGACCTCGTCGTGGCCGTCCTCGCCGTCCTCAAGACCGGCGCCGCCTACCTGCCCCTCGACCCCGCCCTGCCCGCCGAGCGCGTCCGGCACCTGCTGGACGACGCCCGGCCGGTGGCACTCGTCACCACCGGGCAGACCCTGGCCGGCACCGGCGTGCCCCGGGTGCCGCTGGACGACCCGGAGACGCGCGCCGACCTGGCCCGCCGCCCGGCCGCCGGCCCGCCCCGCCGCGCGCTGCCCGAGAGCCCCGCCTACGCCATCTACACCTCCGGCTCCACCGGCCTCCCCAAGGGCGTCGTCGTCCCGCACGCAAGCGTCGTCCGGCTGTTCACCCGCACCCGGGACTGGTTCGGCTTCGGCCCCGACGACGTGTGGACGCTGTTCCACTCCTACGCCTTCGACTTCTCGGTGTGGGAGCTGTGGGGCCCGCTGCTGCACGGCGGCCGGCTCGTGATCGTCCCCGAGGACACCGCCCGCTCCCCGGAGGACTTCCTGCGCCTGCTCGCCGACGAACGGGTCACCGTCCTCAACCAGACCCCGTCCGCCTTCTACCCGCTGATCCGCGCCGACGCCGAACTCCCCGAGGTCGGCCGGAGGCTGGCGCTGCGCACGGTGGTGTTCGGCGGCGAGGCGCTGGACGTCGCCCGGCTCGCCGACTGGTACGCCCGCCACCCGGACACCGCGCCCCGCCTGGTGAACATGTACGGCATCACCGAGACCACCGTGCACGTCACCTACGCCCCGCTGGACGCGGCGGCGGCCCGCGCCGGCACCGCGAGCCCCATCGGCACCGGCATCCCCGACCTCAGGCTCTACGTCCTCGACGGCCGCCTGGAGCCGGTACCGCCCGGCGCCGTCGGCGAACTCTTCGTCGCCGGCGAGGGCCTGGCCCGCGGCTACCTGGGCCGCCCCGGACTGACCGCCACCCGCTTCCCCGCCGACCCGTTCGGCCGCCCCGGCACCCGCATGTACCGCACCGGCGACCGGGCCCGCTGGCGGGCCGACGGCACCCTGGAGTACCTGGGCCGCGCCGACCAGCAGGTCAAGATCCGCGGCTACCGCATCGAACCCGGCGAGATCGAGGCCGCCCTGCACCGCCACCCGGGCGTGGGCGCGGCCACCGTCGGCGTGTACGAGGACACCGCCGGCACCCGCCGGCTCGTCGCCCACGTCGTCGGCACCGGCACCGGCGACCGCGCCGTGCCACCCCCCAGCGCCGCCGAACTCCGCGCCCACCTGGCGGGGTTGCTGCCCGCGCACATGGTGCCGGCCGCCTATGTGCCGCTGGCCGCGCTGCCGCTCACCGCCAACGGCAAGCTCGACCGGCGCGCCCTGCCCGCGCCCGGACCCGACGGCTTCGCCGCCGACGCCGCCCGGACCCCGCCGCGCACCCTCGCCGAACGGCTGGTCGCCGCCGCCTGGACGGACGTCCTGGACACCGACGAGGTCGGCGCCGACGACGACTTCTTCGCCCTCGGCGGCGACTCCATCCTCGCCGTCCGCGTCACCTCCCGGCTGCGCGCCGCCTTCGGCACGGACGTCTCACCCCGGCTGCTGTTCACCCACTCCACCCTGTCCGGCCTCGCCGCCGAACTGGGCGAGCCCCGCACCGGAGGCACCACCGCCGACGCCATCCCGGCCACCGACCCGGACGCCCCGGCCCCCTTGTCGTACGCCCAGCAACGCCTGTGGTTCCTCGACCGGTTCGAGCCGGGCGGCACCGCGTACACGACCCTGTCCGTGCTGCGGCTGCGCGGCGCCCTGGACACCGGCGCGCTGCGCGCCGCGCTGGACGGCCTGGTCGCCCGGCACGGGGCACTGCGCACCACCTTCGCCGAACACGACGGCCAGGCACGGCAGTTCGTGCACCCGCCCCGGCCCGTGGACCTCCCGGTGGACGACCTCCCGGACGGCGCGGCGCTGGACGCCCTGCTGGACCGCGAGGCCGCCACCCCCTTCGACCTGGCCACCGGACCCCTGCTGCGGGCCCGTCTGGCCCGGCTCGCCGCCGACGAGCACGTCCTCGTGCTGGCCGTCCACCACATCGTCACCGACGGCTGGTCCGGCGGCGTGCTGGCCCGCGACCTCGGCGAGCTGTACACGGCGGCCCTGGAAGGCCGCCGCCCCGACCTGCCGGCCCTGCCCGTCCGCTACGCCGACTACGCGGCCTGGCAGCGCACCCGCGCCGAGCGCGCCGAGGCCGACCTCGCCTACTGGCGCGAGGCCCTGGACGGCGTGGTCCCGCTGGAGCTGCCCACCGACCGGCCGCGCCCCGCCGTGCGCACCCGCGACGGCGCCCTGCTGACGTTCACCCTGCCCGCCGCCCTCACCGAGCGGCTGCGCGAGCGCGGCCGGGAAGCCGACGCCACCCTCTACATGACCCTGGTGACGGCCTGCCAGGTGCTGCTCGCCCGCTGGGCGGGCCAGCAGGACGTCACCGTCGGCACCGTCACCGCCGGCCGGGAACGGCCCGAACTGCACGACGTGGTCGGCATGTTCGTCAACACACTGGTGCTGCGCGCCCAGGTCCGCCCCGACCTGTCCTTCCGGGAACTGCTGGCCGAGGTGCGCACCACCGTCCTGGAGGCGTCCGCCCACCAGGAAGTCCCCTTCGAACGCGTCGTGGACGCCGTCCAGCCCGAGCGGGACACCAGCCGTACACCGCTGTTCCAGGTCATGGTCGCCCTGCACAACCTCGACGCCGGTCCGCCCCGGCTGCCCGGCCTGACGGTGGAACCGGTCACCCCGCCGGTCCGTACCGCCACCTTCGACCTCGCCTTCGACTTCGTGGAGGGCGACGACGGCCTCACCGGCCATCTGGAGTACAGCACCGGTCTGTTCGACGCCGACACCGCCGAACGCCTCGCCACCCGGCTGCGCCTCCTGCTGGAAGCCGCCGCCGACGACCCCGGGCAGCGGGTGGGCCGGCTCCCCCTGATGACCGGCGACGAACGGCACCAGGTGCTCCGCCACGGCCAAGGCGCCCCGCTGCCCGCGCCGGACACCACCTTCCCCGCCCTCTTCGAGGCCCAGGCCGCCCGCACCCCCCACCACACCGCCCTGGCCGCCCGCGACACCACCCTCGACTTCGCCGCGCTCAACCGGCGCGCCAACCGGCTCGCCCACCACCTCATCGCCCAAGGCGCCGGCCCCGAGGACATCGTGGCCGTACGCCTGCCGCGCACCACCGACCTGGTGGTCGCCCTGCTCGCGGTCCTCAAGGCGGGCGCCACCCTGCTCAGCCTGGACCCCGAACTACCGCAGCAGCGACAGGACTTCCTGCTCGCCGACGCCCGCCCGCACACCCTGCTCACCGGCCTCGACGGCGTGCCCTGGGACCGGCTGCCCGACCACGACCCGACCGACGCCGACCGGATCCGGCCCCTGCTGCCCCGGCACACCGCCTACCTCGTCTACACCTCCGGCTCCACCGGCCGCCCCAAGGGCGTCGCCGTCGAACACCGGCACCTGGTCAACCTCTGCCACGACCACCGCGAGAACCTGCTCGCCCCGCACACCACGGACGGGCGCCGGCTGCGGGCCGCGCTCAGCGCCTCCTTCTCCTTCGACACCTCCTGGGAGGGACCCCTGCTCCTCGCCCTCGGCCACGAGGTGCACCTCATCGACGAGGACGTCCGCCTGGACCCGCGGGCGTTCTGCGCCCAGGTCACCGAGCACCGCCTGGACCTGGTCAACGTCACCCCGACGTTCCTGCGCGAACTCACCGCCGCCGGCCTGCTCGCCCCCGGCCGCCACCACCCGCGCCTGCTGCTCGTCGGCGGCGAGGCCGTCACCCCGGCGCTCTGGCACGAACTCGCGCGTGCCGAACGGGAACTGGGGGTGGCCGTGTACAACATGTACGGGCCCACCGAGTGCACCGTCGACGCCGTCTACGGCCGCACCCAGGACCGCCCCGACCGCCCGGTCATCGGCCGCCCCGGCGCCGGCCTGCGCGCCTACGTCCTCGACGGCGCCCTGAACCCGGTGCCGCCCGGGGTGCCCGGCGAGCTGTACCTGGCCGGGGCACAGGTGGCCCGCGGCTACCTCGGCCGGCCCGGCCTCACCGCCGCCCGCTTCCTCGCCGACCCGTTCGGGGCGCCGGGGGAGCGGATGTACCGCACCGGGGACCGGGCCCGCTGGGACCGGGACGGGCTGCTGGAGTTCCTCGGCCGGGCGGACGAACAGGTCAAGATCCGCGGATTCCGCGTCGAGCCCGGCGAGGTGGAGGCCGCCCTGCTGGACCACCCCGACGTCACCGACGCCGCGGTGACCGTCCGGGAACACGCCGGCCGGCCCATGCTCGTCGGCTACGTGGTGCCCGCCGCCGGCCGCGTCCCGTCCGCCGACGCCCTGCGCCTCGCGCTGCGCCGCACCCTGCCCGACCACATGGTGCCCGCCGCGTTCGTCCCGCTCGCCCGCATCCCGCGCACCACCAGCGGCAAGACCGACCGGCGCGCCCTGCCCGCCCCGCCCGCCCAGCCCGACAGCACCACCCCCTACGTCGCCCCCCGGCCCGGCACCGAGGAACGCCTGGCCGCGATCTGGGCCGAGGTGCTCGGCGTCGAACGCGTCGGCGCCCGCGACAACTTCTTCACCCTCGGCGGCGACTCCATCCTCAGCATCCAGATCGTCTCCCGCGCCCGGCAGGCCGGACTCGCCCTCACCACCAAGGACGTCTTCCGGCACCAGACCGTCGCCGAACTCGCCCTGTGCGCCAAGGAGTCCACACCGCACACGGCCGTCGAGGAGACCGGAGAGGCGCCGCTGACCCCGATCCAGCACTGGTACCTGGACGGCCGCGACCCCGCCGAGCCGCTGCGGTTCACCATGACCCAGCGCCTGGAACTCGCCGCAGGCACCCGCTCCCCGGCGCTGGAGCGGGCCACCGAGGCGGTCGTCCGCCGCCACGCCGCCCTGCGCACCCGGTTCCGCCGCACCCCCGACGGCTGGCGCCAACAGGCGCTGCCCGAGGCACCGGACGGCGTGTTCACCCGGCACGACGTGGCCGCGCTGGACGACCCGGCGCTGGAGCGCGAGGTCCAGCGGCTGACGGAGCAGGCGCAGGCCGCCCTCGACCCCACGGCCGGGCGGGTCGTCCGCGTCCTGTTCCTCGACCGGGGCCCGCAGCGTCCGGGCCAACTCGTCATCACCGCGCACCACTTGGTGATCGACGGAGTGTCCTGGCGCATCCTGCTCGCGGACCTGGAGACCGCCCACCGGGCGGCGGCGGCCGGCCGGCCCGCCGACCCGCCCGCCGCCGGCACCCCCTACGGCCACTGGGCCGCCCGCCTGGAACGGCACACCCGCTCCGGCGCCCTCGACGCCGACCTGCCGTACTGGACCCGCACCGGCGAGGCCCCCGCCGAACTGCCCGCCGGACAGCCCGGGCCGAACACCCACGGCACCGCCGCCACCCTCACCGTCACCCTGGACCGGCCCACCACCGACGCCCTGCTGCGCCGGGTCCCGGAGACCTACCGCACCCAGGTCAACGACGTCCTGCTCAGCGCCCTCGGCCGCACCCTGGCCCGCTGGTGCGGACGCGACACCGTCCTGCTGGGCGTGGAGGGCCACGGCAGGGAGGAGCTGTTCGAGGACGTGGACCTGTCCCGGACCATCGGCTGGTTCACCGCCGAGTACCCCCTCGCCCTGCGCGTCGCCCCGGACGCCGGCTGGCACGACACCCTCCGCTCGGTCAAGGAACAACTGCGCGCGGTCCCGCTGCACGGCCTGAGCCACGGCGCCCTGCGCCGGCTGCTGCCCGAAAGCCCCCTCGCCGACGCCCCGGCCCCCCAGGTCGGCTTCAACTACCACGGCCAGTGGGACACCGACGGCACCGACGGCCTGTTCCGCGCCGCGCTGCCCCCGGCCGGCCGCGACACCGACCCGGACGAACCCCGCCCCTACCTGCTGGACATCACCGGCGTCGTCCAGCACGGCCGCCTCGAACTCGGCTGGACCTGCCCGGCGGCCGTCTACGACGAGACCACCGTCCGCCGGCTCGCCGAGGACACCCTCACCGCCCTGCGCGAGATCGTGGCGCACTGCGCGATTCCCGGGGCGGGCGGACGTACCCCCTCCGACTTCCCCCTCGCCGGCCTCGGCCAGGAACAGCTGGACCGGCTCGTCGGCACCGGCCGGCACATCGAGGACGTCCTGCCGCTCACCCCGCTCCAGTCCGGCATGCTCTTCCACGGCCTCGTCGACACCGAGCACGCCTACTTCGACCGCACCGCCGTACGGCTGTCCGGGGTGGCCGACCCGCGCGCCTTCGCCGCCGCCTGGCAGCAGGTCGCCGACCGCACCCCGGCGCTGCGCACCAGCGTCCACTGGCACGGCCTGCCCCACCCCGTCCAGATCGTCCACCGCCACGCCGAACTGCCCGTCACCCACCTCGACTGGCGCACCCTGACCCCCGCCGAGCGCGCCGCGGCCACCGAACGGCTGCTCGCCGAGGACCGCGCGGCCGGCCTGGACCTCACCAGCGCGCCGCTCACCCGGCTCACCCTGGCCGCCCTGCCCGGCGACGAGGTGCTGCTGCTGTGGTCCACCCACCACATCGTCCTCGACGGCTGGAGCACCGGACAGCTGCTCACCGAGGTCTGCGCACGCTACGCGGCCCGCACCGGCGGCCCCGAGGAGGCACCCCCGGCCCGGCGGCCCTTCGCGGACTTCCTGCACTGGCTGCGCGCGCAGGACGAGACGGCCGCCGAACGGCACTGGGCCGACGCGCTCGCCGGGTTCACCGCCCGTACCCCGCTGCCGTACGACCGCACGCCCGCCGAGGCCCACCGCGCCCGCTCCACCGCCGCCGTCCACCACGAGCTGGACCCGGAGGTCTCCCGGCGGCTGCGGGAGGGCGCCGCCCGCGCCGGACTCACCGTCAACACCGTGGTGGAGGGCGCCTGGGCGCTGCTGCTGGCCCGCTCCTGCGGCCGGGACGACGTGGTGTTCGGCACCACCGTCTCCGGCCGCCCGGCCGAACTGCCCGGCGTCGAAGGCATGATCGGCATGTTCGTCAACACCGTGCCGACCCGGGTCCGGGTCGCCGCCGGGCCGGTCCTGCCATGGCTGCGCGACCTCCAGGAACGGCAGAGCGACGCCCGCCGCTTCGACTTCCTCGCCCTGCCCCGCATCCAGGCCGTCAGCGAAGTCCCGCCCGGGGAACCGCTGTTCGACAGCATGGTGGTGTTCGAGAACTACCCGGTGGATGAATCGGCGACCGCCCGCACCGGCGTCCGGGTCGAGGAGGTGCGCGCCGACGACGCCACCACCTTCGCCTGGTGCCTGCGCGCCCACCTGGACGAACGGCTCGGCTTCGAGCTGGCCTACGACCCCGCCCTGTTCGACCCCGGCACCGCCGAGCGCGCCGCCGGCCGGCTGGCCGCGCTGCTCACCACCCTCGCCGACGGCTTCGGCACCGACCTGGCCGGCCTGGACCTGCTCACCCCGGCCGACCGCGAGCTGCTGGCCGCCTGGAACACCACCGCCCGGCCGGCCGCACCGCGCAGCCCCGTGGACCTGTTCGCCGAGCAGGCCCGCCGCACCCCGGACGCGATCGCGGTCCACGACGGCGACCGCGAGCTGACGTACCGCGAACTGCACGAGTGGGCAGCGGCGTTGGCCGGCCGGTTGCTGGCCGGCGGGCTGGCGCCCGAGGACCGGGTGGCCCTGCTGATGGACCGCTGCGCCGAACTCGTCGTCGCCCAGCTCGCGGTCCTGCTGGCCGGCGGCGCCTACGTCCCCGTAGACACCCGCGCCCCCGAGGAACGCCGCCGCACCCTGCTCACCCAGGCGGGCGCCACCACCCACCTCACGGCAGCGGACGTGGCCGCGGCCCGTACCGGTACGGCGGGGCACCGGTTGCCGCCCGCCGACCCCGACCGGCTGGCCTACGTGATGTTCACCTCCGGCTCCACCGGGCTGCCCAAGGCCGTCGCGGTACGGCACCGGGACGTGGCGGCGCTCGGTACCGACAGCCGGTTCGGCGGCGGGGTGTGCGAGCGGGTGCTGCTGCACTCGCCGGTGGCGTTCGACGCGGCCACCTTCGAGGTGTGGGCGCCCCTGCTCAACGGCGGCCGCGTGGTCGTGGCACCCGGCGACGGCAGCGTGGACGCGGCCCTGCTGCGCCGGCTCGCCGACGGCGGCGGGCTCACCGCGCTGTGGCTGACCGCCGGACTGTTCCGGCTGCTCGCCCAGGACGCCCCCGACTGCTTCCGGGGCCTCGCGCAGGTGTGGACCGGCGGCGACGTGGTCCCCGCCGCCGCCGTGCGCCGGGTGCTGGCCGCCTGCCCGGGACTGACCGTCGTGGACGGCTACGGCCCCACCGAGACCACCACCTTCGCGACCTCCTTCGCCCTCACCGACCCGGCGGCCGTGCCGGACACCGTCCCCATCGGCCGGCCGCTGGACGACATGCGGGTCCACGTCCTCGACGCCCGGCTGCGCCCCGTACCGCCGGGCTGCCCGGGCGAGCTGTACCTGGCGGGCGAGGGCGTCGCGCGCGGCTATCTGGGCCGCCCCGGCGAGAGCGCCGCCCGCTTCCTCGCCGACCCCTCGGGCCCGCCCGGCGCCCGCATGTACCGCACGGGCGACCTGGCCCGGCGGCGCCCGGACGGCACCGTGGAGTTCCTGGGCCGGGCCGACGACCAGGTCAAGATCCGCGGCTTCCGGGTCGAGCCCGGCGAGGCCGAGGCCGCGCTCGCCGCCCACCCGGGCGTGACGGACGTCGCCGTCCTGGCCCGCGAGGACCGGCCGGGCGCCAAACGGCTCGTGGCCTATGTCGTCGGAGAGGCCGGCCGGGACGCCGGGGAGCTGCTGGCCTTCGCCGCCCGCACCCTGCCCGACTACCTCGTGCCCACCGCCGTGGTCCCGCTGGCCGCCCTCCCGCTCAGCCGCAACGGCAAGGTCGACCGGGCCGCGCTGCCCGCGCCGGAGGCCCTGCCGGGGCGCGCCCGGACCGAGCCCCGCACCGAGGCCGAGCGCCGCACGGCGGCCGTCTTCGCGGAGGTGCTGGGCAGCGAACCGCCCGGCGTGGAGGACGACTTCTTCCAGCTCGGTGGCGACTCGATCCTGAGCATCCGGCTCGCCTCCCGCCTCGCCGAGGCCTTCGACACCGACGTCACCCCGCGCGCGGTGTTCACCCACCCCACCCCGGCCGCCCTGGCCCGCCTCCTCGGCACCCGGCACGGCTCCGGCCGCCCGGCACTGGCCCCGGCCGACCGCGACGCCGTCGCCCCGATGTCCCACGCCCAGCAACGCCTGTGGTTCCTCCAGGAGTTCGAGCCCGGCGGCACGGAGTACGTCACCGCGCTCGCCCTCAGGCTGCGCGGCACCCTGGACACCGGGGCGCTCCGCGCGGCCCTCGCCGCCGTGGTGGCCCGGCACGAGTCTCTGCGCACCACCTTCGACAGCGTCGACGGGCGCGGCGTCCAGATCGTCCACCCGCCCCGGGAGGTGCCGCTGCCCGTCCGCGACCTCGCCCACGTCCCCGACTCCCGGCGGGAGCCGGAGCTGCGGCGGCTGCTCGCCGAGGACCGCGCCCGCCCCTTCGACCTGCGCGAGGGCCCGCTGCTGCGGGCCGGCCTGGTCCGGCTCGGCGAGCGCGACCACGTCCTCTCCCTCGCCCTGCACCACATCGTCACCGACGGCTGGTCCACCGCCGTCCTGCTCGGCGACCTCGCCCACCACTACCGCGCCGAACTCGGCGTACGGCAAGAGGAGTTGCCGCCGCTGCCGGTGCAGTACGCCGACTACGCGCACTGGCAGCGCACCGCCGGGGACGGCGACGCCGACGAGCACCTCGCCTACTGGAAGGAGCGGCTGGCCGGCACGGAACCGCTGGAACTGCCCACCGACCGGCCCCGCCCGCCGGTGCGCACCAGCGCCGGCGCGACCACCCGGCTGACCGTGCCCGCCCCGGCCGTCGCCCGGCTCACCCGGCTCGCCCGGGACCACGGCACCACCCTGTTCACCACGCTCGTCGCCGCCGCCCAGGCCTACCTCGCCCGGCTCTCCGGCGCCGAGGACATCGCCGTGGGCACCGTCACCTCCGGCCGGGACCGGCCGGAGACCCAGGGCCTGGTCGGATTCTTCGTCAACACCCTGGTGCTGCGCTCCCGTGCCGAGGCCGCACGGCCGTTCTCCGCGTTCCTCACCGACGTACGGCAGACCGTCCGCGACGCCTTCGCCCACCAGGACGTGCCGTTCGAACGGGTCGTGGACGCCGTCCAGCCCGAGCGGGACACCAGCCGCAGCCCGCTCTTCCAGGTCATGGTCGTCCTCCAGAACACCCCGGCCGCCGACCTGGACCTGCCCGGCCTGGACGTCGCCGACGTCGAACCGGAGTCGGAGCAGGCCGCGTTCGACCTCACCGTGGAGTTCGCCGAGACCGGCACCGGCGCCCTGCACGGTCTGCTCACCTACAACACCGACCTGTTCGACGCGGCCACCGCCGAACGGATGGTCGCCCAGCTCACCACCCTGCTGCGCGCCGTGGCCGAGGACCCCGACCGCCCGCTGGGGGCCCTCCCGCTGGCCTCCGGCGACGAGCTGACGGCCCTGGCGGCGCACGGCCGGGGCACCTTCCGCCCGGTGCCCGAGTCCACCCTGCCCGCCCTGTTCGAACGGCAGGCGGCCCGTACCCCGGATGCCGTGGCGCTGATCGACGGCGACCGGGAACTGACCTACGCCGAGGTGGACCGGGCGGCCAACCGGCTGGCCCACCGGCTGCTCGCCGACGGCGTCGGACCGGAGCGCGTGGTGGCCCTGGCGCTGCCCCGCTCGGCGTCGGCCGTGGTGGCCCAGCTCGCCGTCGCCAAGGCCGGCGGCGCCTTCCTGCCCGTGGACCCCGACTACCCCGCCCCCAGAAGGGAGTTCATGATCCGGGACGCGGGCGCCCACCTGGTCCTCGGCGACCCCGCCGAGGTGTGGACCGCCGACGGACCGGACACGGCGCCCACGGACGCCGACCGCCCCGCCGCGCTCACCCCCGCCCACCCCGCCTACGTCATCTACACCTCCGGCTCCACCGGCACCCCCAAGGGCGTCGTGGTCACCCACCGGGGCCTGGCCTCCTTCGCCGCGGCGGCCGCCGAACAGTACGCGGCGGGCCCCGGCGACCGGGTCCTGCAGTTCGCCTCCCCGAGCTTCGACGCCTCCGTGCTGGAACTGTGCGTCTCCCTGCTCGGCGGGGCCGCGCTGGTCACCGGCGAGGAAGGGCCGCTGGTCGGGGAACGGCTCGCCGAGGTGCTCGCCGGGCGGGAGATCACCCACACCCTGATCCCGCCGGCCGCGCTGGCCACCGTTCCGCCCGAGACCGCCGCCGGACTGCCCCGGCTGCGCACCCTCATCGTGGGCGCCGAGGCCTGCCCCGCCGACCTGGTCGACACCTGGGCCCCCGGCCGCCGGATGATCAACTCCTACGGTCCCACCGAGGCCACCGTGGTCGCCACCTGGACCGGCCCGCTGACCCCGCACACCGGCACCCCCTCCATCGGCCGCCCCGCCGGCACCACCCGCGTCCAGGTGCTCGACGCCGCCCTGCGCCCCGTACCGCCCGGCGTGACCGGCGAGCTGTACGTCTCCGGGCCCGGCCTGGCCCGCGGCTACCTGGGCCGGCCGGGACTGACCGCCCGGCGGTTCCTGCCCGACCCGTCCGGGGCGCCGGGGGAGCGGATGTACCGCACCGGCGACCTGGTGCGGTGGACCGCCGACGGCCGGCTCCGGTTCGCCGGACGCGCCGACGACCAGGTCAAGCTGCGCGGCTACCGCATCGAACCCGGCGAGATCGAGAGCGCGCTGCGCCGCAGCCCCCTGGTCCGGGACGCGGCCGTCATGGTCCGCGCGGACCGGCCCGGCCGGCCGGCCCGGCTCGTCGCCTACGTCGTCCCGGCGGAACCGGACGGCACCGCCGTGCCCGTCGGCGAACTGCGGCTGCACCTGGCCGAGTCGCTGCCCCCGCACATGGTGCCGTCGGTGTTCGTCCCGCTGGAGCGGCTGCCGCTCACCCCGAACGGCAAGACCGACCGCCGTGCCCTGCCCGCGCCCGGCCCCGCCCAGGCCGCGGACGGACCGCGCACCGCGCCGCGCACCGACACCGAGCGCCGGATCGCCCGGATCTGGGCCGATGTGCTGGGCATCGAAGAGGTCGGCGCCGACGACAACTTCTTCGCGCTCGGCGGCGACTCCATCCTGAGCATGCAGGTCGTCTCCCGGCTGCGCCGCGACGGACTGCACGTGGCCACCCGGGACCTGTTCACCCACCAGACCGTCGCCGGCCTCGCCACCGTCGTCCGCACCGCGCCCCGGCGGTCCGCCGACGGCCCGGTCACCGGCGAGGTGCCGCTCACCCCGATCCAGCACTGGTTCCTCACCAGCCCGCGCGCCGCCCACCACCACTTCAACCAGTCGGCACTGCTGGAACTCGACGGCACCCCCGACCCGCGCGCCCTGCGCACCGCCCTCGACGCGCTGCTGGAACACCACGACGCCCTGCGCATGACGTTCACCCGGGAAGCGGACGGCTGGCGGCAGTTCAACCCGCCGCCCACCACCGGCCGGGACATCCTCACCCGGTACGACCTGACGGGCCTGTCCGCCGACGACGCCGACGCGGCCATGGCCAAGGCCGCCGACGAACTCCACGCGAGCTTCGACCTGGCCCACGGCCCGCACCTGCGCGCGGCCCTGTTCACCGGCGCGGCCGACCGGCCCGCCTTCCTCCTCCTCGTCGCCCACCACCTGGTCGTGGACGCCGTCTCCTGGCGCATCCTGCGCGACGACCTGGAGACCGCCTACCGGCAGGCCCGCACCGGCGGCCCGGTCACCCTGGGGGAGCGGAGCACCAGCTTCCTGGAGTGGTCCCGGCGGCTCGCCGCACACGTCGCCGAGGGCGGCCTCGACCACGAACTGCCCCACTGGGAACAGGCGGTGCACACCGAGGAGCCCCCGGCCCCGGCCGCCGATGCCGGACCGGCCGCCACGGTGAGCGTGGAACTCGGCGAAGAGGACACCACCGCCCTGCTGCGCTCCGCCCCCACCGCCTACCGCACCCGCGTCAACGACGCCCTGCTCGCCGCCCTCGCCCTGGCCCTGGCCCGCTGGACGGGACGCGACCGGGTCCGCCTGGACCTGGAGGGACACGGCCGCGAGGACCTGCTCGACGGCGTCGACCTGACCCGCACCGTCGGCTGGTTCACCACCGTCCACCCCGTCGTCCTGGAGGTGCCCGCCCCCGGCGACCTCGGCCCGGACCGCGACTGGCGGACCCTGGTGAAGTCGGTGCGCCGCCGGCTGCGTGCCGTACCCGCGGGCGGCATCGGCTTCGGCGCGCTGCGCACCTTCGGCCCGCCCGAGGTCCGCGAACGCCTCGGCGGCACCGCCCACAGCCAGGTGGTGTTCAACTACCTCGGCCAGTGGGACGCCCGCCCCGACACGGCGGACGGCGGCCTGGTCCGCGCCGAACACGGCTCCTTCGGCCAGGACCACGACCCCCGGGACCCCGGCTCCCACCCGCTGGAGGTGGTCGGCGCCGTCCAGAACGGCCGGCTCGCCTTCACCTGGCACCACCGGCCCGGCGTCCACGACACCGCGACCGTGCGCCGGGTGGCCGAGGAGTTCGCCACCGCCCTGCGCCACCTCGCCCGGCACGCCAGGGGAGGCCGGTGACGATCCCCCGCCCCCGCGCCCCGCACGGCCCCCGCGCACCGCCCGCCCGTCCCCGACCACCCACACGCCCAACCAGGACACCGGACACCGGACACCGGACACCGGACGACGAAGGAAGACGACATGGACGAGAACACCCGCTACCAGGTGCTGCGCAATGACGAGGAGCAGTACTCCCTCTGGCCCGTCGACATCGAGGTGCCCGCCGGCTGGCAGCCCGTCGGCAAGGAGGGCACCGAGGCCGAGTGCTCCGCCTACGTCGACGAGGTCTGGACCGACATGCGGCCCAAGAGCCTGCGCGAGCGCATGGAGAACGCCGGCGCCTGACCGCCGTACCGCCAGGACCCGCCGGGCCGGCCACGCGCCGGCCCGGCCCCCCCCGCACAGCAGTCGCGTACCGGCGCCCCACCGCCGTCCCTCCGCCCGCGCGGCACCGGCGCCCCACCGCCCTCGGCCCCGCCGCACCGCATCACTCCCGAGGAGCCCGCCATGACACCCGAGACCCCCGTCCTGCGCACCGAACGCCTGGAATTCCTCCCCTACCGGCCCGAACACGAGGACGACTTCGTCGCCCTGCTGCGCGACGAGGAGGTGTGCCGCTGGATGGGGCAGGACCTCGTGCCCGAACCGCAGCTGCGCGAGCTGTTCCGCGCCATCCTCACCGACGTCTACCCCCAGCGCCGGTTCGACGTGTGGGGCCTGTGGCTGGAGGGCACGTACGTCGGCCACGCCGAGGTCAAGCCGACCGGCAACGTCGACGGCCACGAACTGGTCACCGCGCTCGTCCCCGCGTACTGGGGACGCGGCCTGGGCGGCGAGGTGGTCCGCGGCCTGCTCCGGCACGCCGCCGACCACCTGGGCCTCACCGAGGCGTACGGCATGGTGGGCGCCGGGAACACCGCGAGCCTGGCCATGTGCCGCCGCCTGGGCTTCCGCCATGTCCGGGACGTCGTCGGCGACGACGGCTCGGTCACCAAGCTGCTCGTCATCCCGACCCGGGATCCGGGATGACCCGGCCCGGGACCCGGGATGAGCGGGTCGGCCGTTTCCGGTCGGCACCCTCTCCGTTTGTCCGGTTTTCTCGTTTCATCACCCTGGGCCCCGTCTCGTAGAGTGGCGCCGACCTGTTCCCGGAATCCGGGAGCAATACGGCGGGAAACGCGTTCCGCGCAGCCCAGGGAAAGGGGAATCCCGCAATGGGGCTCATCGAGACCAGCGGTAAATTCACGGGGACCAGTGTGGACCTTCCGGGTCTCACGGGCGTCCACACCAACCAGATCAGATGGGGGCAGCCCGCCACCGCCGGCGGCGCTGTGAGCGGCTACGACTTCGAGGGCCACCCCGTGGAGGCGATCCTCAACGGCCGGGAATTCCCGATAGGCCAGTTCACGCACCACAACTACCCGGTCCTGCTGTCGGGGCAGTCGCAGTTCTGGGTGTACCTCACGGTCACGGTGCATTTCGAGAACGGGAACTTCAACCACGACATCAATCTGCGTTTCCGTCATGACGAGACACCCAACCAAAGCGCACACCCGAACGACGCGGTCCAGCTACAGGAATTCCGGGAGCCGGAAAGGGTCTACATCGACAACGTCGAGTACGACGTGGAGATCACCGGATTCCGAAGGCTGACGGAGACCAGGACGGCGACCAGCTTCGACGTCAAGGAGGGCGGGTCGGACAACGCCTGGATCTTCGCCCGGTTCCAGCGCAGGGCCCCGGTGGAATCCTGACCCGCCGGGGGCCGGCCCGCGCACAGGGGCTGCGCGGGCCGTCGCCCCGCGCTGTAATGGCGAGGTGGTGAGAGAGGGCGCCGCGACCGGCGGAGCGGGGACGGCGCCGCGGCGCGCCGAAGCCGCCCTCGCCTCGCTGGAGGCGTCCCCGGCCGCCCCCGACCGGCTCCGCCGCATCCTGGAACAGGCACTGGTCCTCGCCGGGGCCTCCTTCGCCGGTGTGTACGCGCCCGGCGACGACCCCGCGCTGCTCCGCCTCGCCGAGTCGGCCGGCCTGCCCCGCTCCCTGTACGGACTGCCGGACGGCTACCCGACGTCCGGCGCCTCCCCGGTCGCCGAGGCCCACCGCACCGGCCGCCCTCTCTGGCTCACTCCCGCCCCACAGCCCACGACCCCGGCCATGGCCGCCCTGCCGCTCGGTCCGCCGGGTGGTGGATGCCTGCTGGTCGTCGGCGATCGCCCCGGCGGCTTCGGCCCCGAGGACCGCGCCTGTCTGGAGCTGATCGCCCGGGCGATCCCCGTACCCGCCCCGGCCGTCGCCGCCGACACCGGGGAACTCGCCGCCGACGCGTTCAGGCTGGCCATGGACACCGGCCGGATGGAGGCCGGCGCGGAGCTCCTGCGGCTGTTCGGGATCGCCCCGGACTCCTTCGACGGCCGGGTGGAGACCCTGCTCGCCCGCACGGTCCCCGAGGACCTGCCCGCGCTCATGTCCGTGGTCGAGGCCGACCACATGACCATCGGGGAACGGGAACTGGAGTTCCGTATCCTGCAGCCCGCCGGCCCGCCTCGCTGGCTGCGGCTGCGCGGCCGGCTGCTGCCGCGCGGCGAGGACCGCCCCGCCCGGCTCGTCGGCACGGTCGTCGACGCCTCCACCCTGCGCTCGGACGGCACCGACGTCGCCCGCGTACAGCGGCTCGCCGCCTCCCTCGCCACCGCCGGCACCGTCCAGGACGTCGGCCGGGCCGTCGTCGCCGCCCTGCGCAAACCCCTCCAGGCCGACCGGATCGCCCTGGCCGAGCTGGAGAACGACCGGCTGGTCGTCACCGTCCTCGACCCGCCCGAACCGGAGGCCTGGCCCGAGGTGTGGCGCAGCGAATGGCGCACCGAGTGGCCCGACGCCCCGGTGCGCGCCATGCCCACCCTGGCCGCCGCGCTGCGCGCGGGCCGCGCCCGGATCTGGCCCGCCGGCTCGGCGCTGGAGCCCGCCTTCGGCGAGGTCGGCCCCGGCGGCCTCGCCGTACTGCCGCTGCCCGCCGGCAGCCGGATGGCCGGTGCCTGCCTGATCGGCTGGGACCGCCCGCACCACTTCGCCCCCGACGAACGCGCCCTGCTCACCGCGTGCGCCGCGCTGACCGGTCAGGCCCTGCTGCGCGCCCAGGCCTTCGACGCCGAGCACGAACTCGTCGGCATGCTCCAGCGCACCCTGCTGCCCCGCCGGCTGCCCCGGCTGCCCGGCGGGGCCGCCGTCGCCCGCTATCTGCCCACCACGGCCGGCCTGGAGGTCGGCGGCGACTGGTACGACGTCATCCCGCTCGCCGACCACCACGTGGCCCTCGTCATCGGCGACGTCCAGGGCCACAACGCCGGCGCCGCCACCCTGATGGGCCAGATGCGCACCGCGCTGCGCGCCTACGCCGTCGAGGGCCACCCCCCGGACGTGGTCGTCGCGCACGCCAACCGGCTGCTGCTGGACATGGAGACCGGCCTCTTCGCCACCTGCGGTTACGTCGACGTCGACATGGAGCAGGGCACCGCCTGGTGCGTACGCGCCGGCCATCCGCAGCCGGTACTGCGCCACCCGGACGGCACCGCCGAGATCGTGCGGTGCGAAGGCGGCCCGCCGCTCGGTGTGCTCGACCGTGCCGAGTACCCGATGACCCCGCTGCGCCTGCGGCCCGGCACGGTGATCGCGCTGACCACCGACGGCCTGGTGGAATCGTCCGGCCTGGACCTGGACACCGGCATGGACCGGCTGGCCCGCGAACTGGCCGCCGCCGACCCCGGCCACCTGGGCCTGGTCGCCGACGCGCTGCTCGCCGGCGCCCAGCGCGACGACGACGTGGCGCTGCTGCTGATGCGCTACGACGGCATGGCCGTACGACCGCTGCGGGAGAGCTGGACGGTGTGGCGGGTACCGCAGGCGGCCCGGCACGCCCGCCGCTTCACCCGGCGCACCCTGCGCGCCTGGCAGCTGCCCCCGGACACCGTCGACGCGGCCCTGCTGGTGGTCTCCGAACTGGTCACCAACGCGCTCGTGCACACCGGCGGCCCGGTCCGGCTCGACCTCGACCTGGCCGGCCACCGGCTGCGGCTGGCCGTCACCGACTCCTCCCCGCGCGGCCCCGTCAAACCCGCCGGCATCGGCTGGGAGGCCACCGGCGGCCGGGGGATCCGGCTGGTGGAGGCCGTGTCGGCGGCCTGGGGCACGGTGCCGGTCAGCGGCGGCAAACAGGTGTGGGCGGAGCTGGTGACCGGCGGCTGACCCGCCACTCGGGTGCGGGTACGGCCGCGTACGGACGCTTCCGGCAGGTCGCTCTGGGCGGGAGCGCCGAAGCTGCCTAAGGTCGGTTGGCGTGTCGCACAACTTCGAAGAACTGGTCGCGAAACAGCGCGCGGCCGACGCCGCCCAGGCCCAGGTCCAGGAGCTGCGGGAGGCCTACGGTCCGCCGGCCGAGCAGCGGCTGACCGGCGTCCAGGCGGGCACCTACGAGACCGCCCTGCGCGCCTGGCGCGACCTCGCCCGCGATGTGCAGACGGCGGTGAGCGAGTACGCCAGGCAGACGGGCCGGCCCCGGGCCGAGGTCGAGGCGGAGGTGGAGCGCGCGGCGGCCGACGGGCAGGACGGAGCGCCGTAGGGCCGCCGGACCAGGCATTCGCCGCCCGCCCCCGGGTACCCGGCGCTCATGAACACTGCCATGTACCAAGCGGCCACGGGCGCGCAGGCTTTCGGATACGTCCTGATCCTGATCGCCGGAGTGGCCCTCGTCGCGGGAATCATCTGGGCCTTCCGGCTCGGCGCCAAGGTGCGTGAGCGCGAGCCCGCGCCGCCGCGCCCGGACGAGCAGCCCAAGATGCCGCCGGGCGGACCGGTGCGCGAGACCCGCGAGGTCCGGGAGCCCGACGAGGTGCCCCGGGCCGGCGACGAGAGCGAACGCCTCACCCCGCACCAGCTCGGCAACGTCGGCACCAAGCGCGCCGCCGACCAGAGCCGTCCCCGCTGGACGCCGGGGTCGAGCGGGTCCTTCGGCGGTGGCGGCGGCGGCCGCACCTGAGCCGGCCCGGGACCGCCCCGGCGCGGAATCGCCCCGGCGACTTTTCGGCGGGACCGGCCCGCGTCCGCGCGGGCACCCGGCCGGCCCCGCATCACTCCGCCGGGCCCGCGGCGGCCCCGGCGACGGCTCCCGCCCCGCGCGGGACAGGGAAGGACGACGAACGACATGACCGCGCACGCGGACACGAAACCGGCCATACCCTACGCGGAGACCGGCTGGGCCCAGGCCCGCCGGCGCCGGGACCGGGGAGCGCGCACCTGCCTCCCCGCGGTCCTGGACCGCACCACCGGGCGGTGGCCGGGCCCGGACACCGAGGACACCATCGTGCGCGGCGAGGACTGACGGCCCCCTGAGCGCGAGGCGGCCGGGGGAGGGACCACCCCCGGGCGCGCCCCCGTAAGCGACCGCGGGTCAGCCGCGGGTCAGCCGCGGGTCTTGGCCAGCAGCTCCACGATCTCGGCGGTCGTGCCGGTCTCGCCGAGCCGCGGGAAGATCCGCTCCACGCTGTTGGTGTGCGCCTCGCGGTCGGCGTCGGCCATGGCGTCCGTGGCGAGGGTGACGTGATAGCCGTGCGCGTAGGCGTCGCGGGCGGTGGACTCCACCCCGATGCTGGTCGCTATGCCGGTCAGCACGATCTGGGTGATGCCCCGGCGGCGCAGCTGGACGTCCAGGTCGGTGCCGTGGAAGGCGCTCCAGTTGTGCTTGGTGACCCGGATGTCGCCGGGGTGGCCGGACAGCTCGTCCACGACGACGTCCCACCCTTTAGGGAAGGCGAGCCCGCGCGCCTGGCGTTCGGTGCGGCCGGGCACCGCGTCCGCACCGTCGGCGGCGAAGGAGACCCGGACCAGCACCACCGGCAGTCCGTGCGAACGGAAGGCGTCGGCGAGTTCCGCGGTTCGGGAGACGACCTCGGGGCCCGGGCGGGGCTGGGTGGGCATGGCCACGATGCCGTTCTGCAGGTCGATCGCGACAAGGGCGGTACGGGGGTCGAGCGTGCTGAGCGACATGGTCGGTCGGGCCTTTCGGGTGCTTGGGGTGCTTCGATGCTTCGGGGGTGAGCCGGGCGAGGGAACGGCCGGGAGGGAGGGCGCGGCGAGGGCACATCGTGGCCGGCGAGGCGCGTGACCGGACTGCATGCCGTCCCGTGCCGTACGCCGCGGGGTCACGGCGCGGACAGCCGCTCCAGCAGCTCCAGCGCCGCCAGGACCGTCCGCCGCTCCTCCTCGGTGTAGCGGTCCTGGAAGGCACGGGCCAGCCATTCCTCGCGCACCTGCCGGTTGCCCTCGACGCGGGCCCGGCCGGTGTCGGTCAGGGTGACCAGCTGGCGGCGGCCGTCGTCGGGGTCGGGGGCCCGGCGGATCAGCCCGTGCCGCTCCAGCGCGGCCAGGGTCACGGCCATGGACTGCGGGCGCACCCCCTCGGCGGCGGCGAGCGCGCTGGCCGTGGCCGCGCCGTGCTTGCCGACCAGGGTGAGCGCCGACTCCTGCGAGGGACTGAGGTCGGTGTCCTGCGCGACCTCGCGGATGCGGCGGCGCAGCCGGCTGAAGACCACGCGCAGATCACGCGCGGCGCGGGTGGCGGAGTCGGAGATGTCGGCCATGCGCGCCAGGCTATGTCCGGCAGCCGTAACTGTCCAGTTCAAACTGTTCAGTTTTGGCTGACTGTTCGCCGGGGTACTCGCCGGGCCTCGGACAGGCCAGCACGGTGCAACCAAGGAGCGCAGATGACCCCTGCGGACAGGTCCGGCCTGGAGGCGGCCCTCCGCGCCGAGGTGGACGGCGAAGTCCGCTTCGACGCGGGCAGCCGCGGTGCCTACGCGACGGACGGCTCCAACTACCGGCAGCCTCCGATCGGCGTCGTCGTGCCCCGTACCGTGGAGGCGGGCGCCCGCGCGGTGTCGGTGTGCGCGCGCTTCGACACCCCCGTCCTCTCCCGGGGCGGCGGCACCAGCCTCGCCGGACAGTCGACCAACACCGCCGTGGTGATCGACTGGAGCAAGTACTGCACCGGTGTGCTCTCCGTCGACCCCGAACGGCGCACCTGCGTGGTGGAACCCGGCATCGTCCTGGACGAACTCAACCGGCGACTCGCCCGCCACAAGCTCCAGTTCGGGCCCAAGCCGTCCACCCACAGCCACTGCGCGCTCGGCGGCATGATCGGCAACAACTCCTGCGGAGCCTCCGCCCAGGCCTACGGCAAGACCGTCGACAACGTCCGCCGGCTGGAGATCCTCACCTACGACGGGCAGCGCGCCTGGGTCGGTCCCACCCCGCCCGACGAGCGGGAGCGGATCATCGCCGGCGGCGGCCGGCTGGCCGAGATCTACGCCGGCCTGGACCGTATCGCCACCGAGTACCTCGCCGACATCCGCCGCGGCTACCCGAAGATCCCGCGCCGCGTCTCCGGCTACAACCTGGACTCCCTGCTGCCCGAGAACGGCTTCGACGTGGCCAAGGCGCTCGTCGGCAGCGAGGGCACCCTGGTGACCGTCCTGCGCGCCGAACTCGACCTCGTGCCCGTGCCGGCGCACCAGTCCCTGCTCGTCCTCGGCTACGACGACATCTGCGCCGCCGCCGCCGACGTACCCCGCCTGCTGGAGCACTGCAACCCCACCCAACTGGAGGCCCTGGACGGCCGGATGGCCCAGCTGATGCGCGAGGAGGGCGCCTTCCTGGACTCGCTCGCCGTGCTGCCCGAGGGCGACAGCTGGCTGATGGTGCAGTACAGCGGTGACAGCCAGGAGGACGTCGACGCACAGGCGCACGCGCTGCTGCACGCCCTCGGCCGCGAGGAGAGGGACCCGGACGTCGCCTTCTCCGACGACCCCGAACGCGAGCAGAAGATGCTCAGGGCCCGCGAGGCCGGGCTCGGCGTGACCGCCCGCCCGCCGGACGACCGGGAGACCTGGGAGGGCTGGGAGGACTCCGCCGTACCGCCCGAACGGCTCGGCGACTATCTGCGCGACCTGAAGGACCTGTTCGCCGAGTTCGACTACGACCACCCGTCCCTGTACGGCCACTTCGGGCAGGGCTGCGTGCACACCCGCATCCCCTTCGACCTGCGTACCGCCGAAGGCGTGGCCGTCTTCCGGCGGTTCGCGGAGCGCGCCGCCGACCTCGTCTCCTCCTACGGCGGCTCCCTGTCCGGGGAGCACGGGGACGGCCAGTCCCGGGGCGAACTGCTCACCCGGATGTTCGGGCAGCGGCTCGTGACCGCGTTCGGCGAGCTGAAGGCGCTCTTCGACCCCGGCAACCGGATGAACCCCGGCAAGGTCGTCCACCCGAACCCGGTCGACGGACAGCTGCGGCTCGGCCCCGCCTGGCGGCCCGCCACCCCGGCCACCCACTTCGGCTTCCCCGAGGACGAACACTCCTTCAAGCGCGCGGTGATGCGCTGCGTCGGCATCGGCAACTGCCGCGGCCACACCGGCGGCGTCATGTGCCCCTCCTACCGGGCCACCATGGAGGAGGAGCACTCCACCCGCGGGCGGGCCCGGCTGCTGTTCGAGATGCTCGGCGGGCACCCGGACTCCGTGGTCGAGGACGGCTGGCGCTCCACCGCCGTCCACGACGCGCTCGATCTCTGCCTGGCCTGCAAGGGCTGCAAGTCGGACTGCCCGACCGGCGTCGACATGGCCACCCTCAAGGCGGAGTTCCTGTCCCACCACTACGCGGGCCGCGCACGCCCCATGGCCCACTACTCCATGGGCTGGCTGCCGCTGTGGGCCCGGCTCAGCCGCACCGCGCCCCGGCTGGTGAACTCCGCGCTGCACGCGCCCGGCCTGGCCGGTCTCGGCAAGCGGCTCGCCGGCGTCGACCCGGCCCGCGAGGCACCGGTGTTCGCCGAGGAGTCCTTCGTCCAGTGGTGGCGGTCCCGCGACCGGCCGGAGCCGGACCCGGCCGACCCGCGCACGGTCGTCCTGTGGCCGGACACCTTCAGCACCTACTTCCACCCCGCCATCGCCCGGTCCGCCGTCCGCGTCCTGGAGGACGCCGGCTTCCGCGTCGCCGTCCCCACCGAACCGGTGTGCTGCGGACTGACCTGGATCTCCACCGGCCAGCTCGCCACCGCCAAGAAGGTGCTGACCCGGACCCTCCGCGTGCTGCGGCCCTACCTGGAGGCCGGCACGCCCGTCATCGGCCTGGAACCCTCCTGCACGGCCGTCTTCCGCGCCGACGCCCCGGAGCTGATGCCCGGCGACCAGGACGTCCAGCGGCTGGCCGGGCAGGTGCGCACCTTCGCCGAACACCTCGTCCACCACGCCCCCGACGACTGGCAGCCGCCCCGGCTGGCCCGGCAGGCCACCGTGCAGACCCACTGCCACCAGCACGCCGTCATGAAGTCCGACGCCGACCGGGAACTGATGCGCCGCGCCCACCTGGACGCCGAGGTGCTCGACGAGGGCTGCTGCGGCCTGGCCGGCAACTTCGGCTTCGAGCGCGGCCACCACGAGGTGTCCCTGGCCGTCGGTGAACTGGGCGTCCTGCCCGCCGTACGCGCCGCCGCCCCGGACAGCCTCGTCCTCGCCGACGGCTTCAGCTGCCGCACCCAGATCGAGCAGGGCGCGACCGGCCGCCGCGCGCTGCACCTCGCCGAGGCCCTCGCGTTCGCCCTCGACGGCAACCTGCCCGGCGACCGGCCCGAACGGCTGGCCGTCCGCCCCGCCGAGCCGTCCCGTACGGCCGGCTGGGCGACCGCGGCCCTGGTGGCCGCCCTCGCCGCGGGCACCGCCGCCGCGGTGCGCGGCCGGCGCCGGCCCGGGAGGTACGCATGAGCGACCGGCCGGCCGTCGACGCGATCGGCACCGCCGTCTACACCGTGCCCACCGACGCCCCCGAGGCGGACGGCACCCTCGCCTGGGACAAGACCACCCTCGTCCTGGTCACCGCCCGTTCCGGCACCACCACCGGGCTCGGCTACACCTACGCGCCCGCCGCCACCGCCCACCTCGTCCGCGAACTACTCGCCGGCACCGTCACCGGCCTGCCCGCCTACGACGTGCCGCGCGCCAACGAGCTGATGTGCCGGGCCGTGCGCAACGCGGGACTGCCCGGCCTCGCCGCCCAGGCGATCGCCGCCGTGGACATCGCCCTGTGGGACCTCAAGGCCCGCCTGCTCGGCCTGCCCCTCGTCCACCTGCTGGGCGCCGCCCGCACCGATGTGCCGGTCTACGGCAGCGGCGGCTTCACCACCTACGACGCCGGCCGGCAGGAACGCCAGCTGCGCGGCTGGGCCGAGGACCAGGGCATCCCCCGCGTCAAGATCAAGATCGGGGAGTCGTGGGGCGCCCGGCAGGACCGCGACCTGGAACGCGTCGCCCGCGCGCGGGCGGCCATCGCAGACGCGGCCGAGCTGTACGTGGACGCCAACGGCGGCTACACCGGCGGTCAGGCGGTACGGGTCGCGGGCGCGCTCGCCGACCAGGGCGTCACCTGGTTCGAGGAACCCGTCTCCTCCGACCACCTCACCGTCCTCGCCGGCATCCGCGACCGGATCCCGCTCGACGTGGCCGCCGGCGAATACGGCTACACCCTGCCGTACTTCGAGCACATGCTGGCCGCCGGAGCCGTCGACTGCCTCCAGGCCGACGTCACCCGGTGCGGCGGCATCACCGTCTGGCTGCGCGCCGCCGGACTCGCCCACGCGCGCGGGACCGACATCTCCGGGCACTGCGCGCCGCACGCCCACGCCCACGCTGCCGCCGCCGTGCCCAACCTGCGCCATCTGGAGTGGTTCCACGACCACGTCCGCATCGAGCACCTGCTGTTCGACGGCGTTCTCGACCCGGCCGGCGGCAGCGTCACCCCGGGCGCCGACGGGGCACCCGGACTCGGCCTCACGCTCGCCGAGGAGCGGGCGGCGCCGTACCGGACGGGATGAGACCCAGGCGCGGGACACCGCGCCGTACACCGTCTCGTACACCGTGCCGGACATCGTGTCGTACACCGTGCCGGACATCGCGCGGGACACTGTGCTGGAAGAGGAGAAGGACATGCCCCCCACCGTCGTCATCACCGGCGCCAGCGCCGGCATCGGCCGCGCCACCGCCCGGCTGTACGCCCGGCGCGGCGCCGACGTCGTCCTGGTCGCACGCGGCGAGGGCGGTCTCCAGGCGGCGGCCGACGAGGTCGCGGCGCTCGGCGGCCGTCCCCTGGTCCACGCCGCCGACGCGGCCGACCCGGCGCAGCTGGAGGCGGCGGCCGAGGCCGCGGAGCAGGCGTTCGGACCGGTCGACGTCTGGATCAACTGCGCGTTCGCCACGGTGTTCGCGCCGTTCGACGAGATCACCGCCGAGGAGTTCAAACGGGTCACCGAAGTCACCTACCTCGGCTTCGTCAACGGCACCCGCACCGCCCTGAAGCGCATGCTCCCCCGCGACCGGGGCACGATCGTGCAGGTCGGCTCCGCGCTCGGGGAACGCTCCATCCCGCTCCAGTCGGCGTACTGCGGCGCCAAGCACGCCATCAACGGCTTCACCTCCTCCCTGCGCACCGAGCTGCTGCACCGCGGCAGCAACGTGCACATCACCGTCGCCCAGATGCCCGCCGTCAACACCCCGCAGTTCGAGTGGGTCCGCTCCCGGCTGGCCAAGCACCCCATGCCGGTCCCGCCGATCTACCAGCCCGAGGTGGCCGCCCGGGGCGTGCTGTACGCGGCCGACCACCCGCGCCGCAAGCAGTACTACGTCGGCGCCTCCACCGTCGCCACCCTCTGGGCCAACCGGCTCTTCCCGGCCCTGCTCGACCGCTATCTGGCCCGCACCGGCTTCGACTCCCAGCAGACCGACAGCATCCCGCCGGCCCACCTGGACAACCTCTTCGAACCGGTCGACCGCACCCCCGCCGACGACCAGGGCGCGCACGGTGCCTTCGACGACACCGCGCACCGCCGCTCCTGGCAGGAGACCCTGGTCCGGCACCCCGCGGCCACCGCCCTCGGCGCCGGCGCCGCCCTGCTGGGCACCACCCGCGCACTGCGCCGTCTGACGGGGCGCGCCGCCTAGACCGGAGCCCTTCCTCGTCATCGGGGTGGCCGGGCGTCAAGGCCGGGGAGCGTGGATGCCGGCGAGCTTGTCCGGGTTGGTGACCGAGAAGACGCCGGCGATGTGCTCGCCGTCCGGGGCGAGGTCCACCACCACGACGGCGAGCGGGCTTTCGCCGGAGAAGACGAGCGCGCCGGGGTCGCCGGCCACCGGCCGGTACCGGATGTCGACGCTGCCGGGAGGCAGCGCACGGGCGACCGCCGTGAACACGGCGGCGACCCGGTCCCGGCCGTGCACCGGCCGGAGGCTGACCGCCGGGCCCTTGCCGCCGCCGTCGGTCCACAGGGTCACGTCGGGGGCGAGGACTTCCAGGAGAGCCCGCAGGTCCCCGCCCAGCGCGGCCTCGGCGAAGCGTTCGGTGACCCGGGCGTGCTGGTCCCGCGGGGGCCGGTGACGCGGGCGGCGGGCCTGGACGTGACGGCGGGCCCGGGTGGCGAGCTGCCGCACCGCGGTGGGCGAGCGGTCCAGGATCCGCGCGATCTCCGGGTGGGCGAAGCCGAACACCTCGTGCAGGACGAACACGGCCCGCTCCAGCGGCGACAGCGTTTCGAGCACGACGAGGACCGCCATCGACAGCGCCTCGGCGCGCTCGGCGCCGTCGGACGCGTCGTCCCGCGCGACGAGCAGCGGCTCGGGCAGCCAGGAGCCCACGTACGTCTCCCGGCGGCGGCTCAGGTGGGCGCGGCGGGCGAGGGCCTGGTTGACCGCGACACGTGTGAGGTAGGCGCGGGCGTTGTCGACGGGCTCGGCGCCGGGACCGCGGTGGCGGGCGGCCCAGGCCAGCCACACCTCCTGGAGCGTGTCCTCGGTGTCCGTGACGCTGCCCAGCATGTTGTAGACCACCGAGAACAGCAGCTCGCGGTGGCCGAGGAACTGCTCGGTGACGGTGTCTTCGGCCGGATACCCCGGCGGTGTGGGGGTCATCTGCTCCTCCTGTGCCCCGGACCGTGTTCCGACCGAAGAGGTCCGCCGCGCCGCGAGTGTGACACGGGGACGGCCGGGTGTGATCCACACCACGGACACGGCCGCCGATGTCACAGCGGCCGACGGGAGTCCGCTCTGTGGTGCCGTCGGGGAGGAAGGGCCTCCACGACATCCAGAGGGAGGCTTCACCATGCGTACGCGCATCCACGGTGCCCGGCTGTTCGACGGCGAACACCTCCGGGGGACCACCGATGTGGTCGTGGAGGACGGGATCGTCGCCGCGGTCGGCCCCGGGGCGGGCGGCCGGGCCGACGCCGAGGTGGACGGGCGGGGCGGGACACTGCTGCCGGGGCTGATCGACGCGCACACCCACGTGTTCGACGGCAGTCTCGCCGAGGCCCTGCGGTACGGGGTCACCACCGAGATCGACATGTTCTGCCTGCCGCGCCCACTGGCCCGGCACCGGCGGCTCGCGGCCGACCGGGACGACGTGGCCGACCTGCGCAGCGCCGGCACGCTCGCGACCGCGCCGGGCGGGCACCCGACGCAGCTGATCGCGGCGCTGACCGGCACGGTGCTCGACCCGGGCGACGTGACGGACCTCGACACCGTCACCGACCCGGCGCAGGCCCCGGCGTTCGTCGCGGCCCGGATCGCCGAGGGCGCCGACTTCCTGAAGATCGTCATCGACGACGGCTCGGTGCACGGCGCCGAGCTGCCCGCCCTGACTCCCGAGGCCGCCGCCGCCCTCACCGCGGCGGCGCACGACGCCGGGCTGCGGGTCGTCGCCCACGCGATCACCGCCGCGGAGGCGGCCGTCGCGCTGGACGCGGGCGTCGACGGCCTCGCCCATGTGTGGGCCGATGTCGCGCCCGAGGACCCGGCGTCCCGCCGGCTCGCCCGACGCGTGCGCGAGCAGGGCGTGTTCGTCGTGACCACGCTCGCCTACTTCGAGGCGATCGACACACGGCAGCCCGGCGCCGCCGCCGGCTGCGCGCACCCGGGCCACTACGCCAACGCCGTCGGGGCGCTGCGGGCGCTGCACCAGGCCGGCGTCCCGCTGCTCGCCGGGACCGACGCCACCCCGTTCGCGCCGGCCCACGGCGCGGGCCTCCACCGTGAGCTGGCCCTGCTCACCGGAGCGGGCGGCCTGCGGGCCGAAGAGGCGCTGGCCGCGGCCACGAGCGCGGTGGCGGACCGCTTCGGCCTGACCGACCGGGGCCGCGTCGCGCCGGGTCTGCGCGCGGACCTGCTCCTCGTGGACGGCGACCCGGTACGGGACATGTCGGCCCTGGGCAGCGTGACCGCCGCCTGGCGGCGCGGGATCCGGCAGCCCCGCTGAACCCCTCGTACTCCCGACCCCCGAGGAAAGGAACGAACACCCCATGGCGTACGACCGTTTCCTGCTGCTCGATGCCGGCGAGGCACGGCCGGGCCGCGTCCCGCTGCCGCCCGCCTACGCCGTCAAGGCCACGACCGCCGACACCGAAGGCCGCTTCTCGCTGCTCGAAGTCGTCCTCGGCCGCCCGGTTCCCCGCCACACCCACCACCTCGCCGACGAGAGCGTCTACGTACTGGAGGGCGAGTTGCTGGTGACCATCGGGGAGCGCACCCACACGCTCGGCCCGGGCCAGTTCACGCTGCTGCCCCGCGGCGAACCCCACGCCCTGAGCCCCGGGGCGGGCGGCCCGCCGCGCGTGCTGCAGATCTCGTCGCCCGGCGGCTGGGAGTGCTTCGTCGAGGACATGATCGAGGCGGGACCCCGCCTCATGACCGACGGCCGGCTCGACCCGGCCCGGCTGAACCGGATCGCCGGCCGGCACGGCATCACATACGAGGAGGACGCGCGACAAGGGTCCGAGCCCCGGCCCTGACGGCAGGCCCGGCAGCGTGAGCGGGACGGCCCCCGGGCGACCCGCTTTTGCGCGGGGCCGCCCGGGACGCGCGACGGTACGTCGCGTCAGTGCCGGGCCCGGGCCCGCTGCCGTTCCCGCAGGACCGCGATGGTGCGCTCGCACCAGTCCCGGTTGCCCTGTTCGAAGGCGAGGCCGCGCAGGCACGTCAGATAGGGGCCGACGCGGTCGCCGTGGCGTAGGAACTCCTCCTCCGTACGGTCACCGCGCATGCCCCCCAGCAGCTTGCCGAAGAGGTCGATCTTGGCCCGGGCGAAGGCGGCGCGTTCGGAGAGCCGCGCGATCAGGGCCTCGGGGTCGACATGGTCGGCGGCCTGGACCTTGACGAGCAGGTCGTCACGGATGAAGGAGGGCTTGGCGGAGGCGGCCGTGAACTCTCCCAGCTCCGCCAGCCCGGCCTCGGTCACCCGGAACAGGCGCTTGGTGGGCCGCGACTGCTGGAGCACCTCGCGGCCCGCGATCAGGCCGTCCTTCTCCAGCCGGGCCAGCTCGGCGTAGAGCTGCTGCGGCTGGGCGTACCAGAAGTTCGCCACGCCGAGATCGAACGCCTTGGCCAGCTGGTAGCCGCTGAGCTCACCGTCGAGCAGTGCCGCCAGCACGGCGTGCCGTAGCGCCATCGGGCCGTCTCCTTGCCTGCCTCTGTCGCGGATGCTCGGACCATGATAGTCATAAAAATGACTAGTCACATTCATGACTATGAGGGTGAGGGCGCCGTGACCACTGCCGACCGTTTCCGTACTGCCGTGAACCGCCGTGACCTCGCGGCGCTGGACGACCTGTTCACCGAGGACATCCGCTTCTACAGCCCGGTGAAGTTCACCCCCTTCGAGGGCAAGCCGATGGTGCGGGGCCTGTTCCGGGTCCTGCTGCGCACGTTCGAGGACTTCCGTTACGTCGGCGACTACACCGGCACCGCGCGGACCAGCGCCGACGACACCTCCGCCGACTCCGCGGTGCTGCTCTTCCGGGCCAGGGCGGGCGGCAGGGAGATCCACGGCATCGACCTGCTGCACTTCGACGACGACGGCCGGATCAAGGAGTTCACCGTCATGGTCCGCCCGCTGTCCGCCGTCCGGGCCCTCGGGGAAGCGGTCCTCGCGGGCCTGGTCGCGGACGGCCTCGTACCGGCGCCCGCCGACCGGTAGCCGTGGACCCCGGCCGCCCCTGGAAGCCGGAGCACAGGGTGGCCGGGGCTCGGCGGGCACCGGTGTGCGGCCCTACCCGGCGTACGTCTCGAACTCGGCGACCTGCGGGGTGCCGCTCGCGCCGGTGATCTGGAAGGTGACCTTGGAGAGCGTCGTCCGGGGGACGGAGATGACGCCCGCACCGCTGCCGGAGGCGAGCTGTGCCCCGGTGTCGCCGTTGAGGACGCGCCAGGAGCCGATGCGGCCCGCGGCCCCCGCCGTCTCCCGGATGACGACCGACGAGATGGCGGTGGGCGAGCCCCACTTGATGGAGATCGAGCCGGTCGTGCCGGCCGGCGACCAGTAGGTGCTCAGGTCACCATCGCGCACGTTGCCGTAGCTCGTGCCGTCGGCCTTGCCGGAACCGTCGGAGCCCGCTCCGATGCTGAGGTTGGTCCCACCGGGCTGCGTCGGCGTGGGAGTCGGGGTCGGGGTGGGCGTCGGAGTGGGCGTGGGGGTCGGTGTCGGGGTCGGCGTCTGCGGTGTGCAGTTGCCGTCGGAGACGCGCAGCCCCTTACCGGCGCCCGCCGTCTGGCTCACGATGCCCGGCACGCAGCCGGCGGCGTCGAGCGTGTAGGCGTACGGGATCGCGACGGTGGTGGTGGACTTCGGGTCGGGGCCGGCCGGGTGGTTGTCGGTGCCGGGGCTGGACCAGGTCACGTTGTCGAAGGTGTTGCCGGAGACCTGCCAGTAGCCGAACTCGTCGGTGTAGAAGGTGCCCAGGACGTCCTTGGAGTCCTCGAAGTAGTTGTTCTCCACCTTGGCGCGGGCGCCGGCCCGGGAGTTGATCCCGGACTTGTTCAGGCTCACGTAGTGGTTGTCGTACATGTGGGCCGTGCCGCCGCGCAGCAGCGGAGCGCGGGAGTCGATGTTCTCGTACAGGTTGTGGTGGAACGTGATGTAGCTGTTCGACAGGTCGCTCTCGCTCGACCCGATGAGACCGCCCCGTCCCGAGTTGCGCAGGATGCTGTACGACAGGGTGACGTACTGGGTGCCGTCCTTCATGTCGAAGAGCCCGTCGAAGCCCTCGTCCTCCCCGCCCGAGGCCTCCAGCGTCGCGTGGTCGACCCAGACGTTGCGGACGTCGCTCTCCATGCCGATGGCGTCACCGCCGTTGGACGTGGGGGAGCCGGACTTCTTGACGTTCTTCACCGTCACGTTCTGGATGACGATGTTGCGGGACTCGCGGATGTGGATGCCCACCTGGTCGAAGACGGCCCCGCTGCCGACTCCGACGATGGTCACGTTGCTGATCTGCTTCAGCTCGATGACGCCGTCGGCGGTGTTGCAGCTGCCGCCGGACACCTTGCCGGTGTTCGCGTGGTTGATGGTGCCCTCGACCTGGATGGTGATCGGGGTGCTGCTGTCGGCCCGGGAGCACAGGGCCGCGTGGATCGCGGTGCCGGTGGTGGCCCGCACGGTCTGCCCGCCCGCGCCGCCGGTGGTCCCGCCGTTCTGTGTCGCGTAGCCCGTGGCGCCTGCGACGGCGGCCGATGCCCGCTCAGGCATCGCCACGACCATCCCGGTCGCGGCGGCCACGCCCAGCGTGGCCAGGGCCGCGTACAGTCGCATGGCGACTGGTCGTCTCATCGTCGTCTCCCACTCGGTCGTTCGCCGCCGGACGCGGCTCGGATGCTGTGTGGTGCTCCTCGTGCTCAGCCGAACTTGGGAAAGCGCTTTCCGCGCCGCGAGAATAGGGTTACCTCCGGTCAACGGCAAGGTTTCGGACAGTTACGGAATCCACGGCTCCGGATGAGAGCGGTCATCGGTGAGCGGTGGCAGAAAACGCTCACTGCCGGGCGCGGCGCCCCACGCCCCCCCTGCCGGCACCGTCGCGGTACTAGGCTGACGGTGTGCGCCTCCTGCTCATGTCCGACACCCACCTTCCCAAGCGGGCCAAGCGGCTCCCGGAGCAGCTCCTGGCCGAACTCCCGCACGCCGACGTCGTGTTCCACGCCGGGGACTGGGTCGACACCGCCACCCTGGACCTGCTGGAGAGCCGCAGCCGCCGGCTGATCGGTGTGTACGGCAACAACGACGGCCCCGAGCTGCGCGCCCGGCTGCCCGAGGTGGCCCGTGCCGAGCTGGGCGGCCTGCGCTTCGGCATGGTCCACGAGACCGGCCCCGCCCAGGGCCGCGAGGCGAGGTGCGCGGCCCGCTTTCCGGACCTGGACGTGCTGGTCTTCGGGCACAGCCACATCCCCTGGGACACCACCGCCCCCGGCGGCCTGCGCCTGCTCAACCCCGGCTCCCCGACCGACCGCCGCCGCCAGCCCCACTGCACCTACCTCACCGCGACGGTGACCGACGGAGCGCTCACGGAGGTGACCCTGCACCGCCTGCCGCGGGGTTAGGACATGTCCGGCGGTTCAGGCCACCGCTGCGAGTCTGCGGAGTGCGGTGAGCCATCCGCTGCGCGCTGATCCGCCGACGCTGCCCGTGAACCGCGCTCCGGCACGAGGGGAGTTCCGCCGTGGAGGGTGGATCCGCCGTAGAGGGGGAGATCGGCCGTAGCGGTCACCTCGCTTCGGCCTGTGCGAGGATGCCGGAATGATCTCCAGCGACGGCATACCCGACGTCGTACCCGACGGCCGGGTGGGTGTCGGCAGGCCCGATGCCGGACGTACGGGCGGGGCGGCCGTCGGCACGCCGGATGCCGGACTCGCGGGCCGGGCGGACGTCGGCATACCCGACGTCGTACCCGCGGGCCGCATGGCCGGCCACGAGCAGCCCGTGCTCGCCCTGCCGGGCGGCCTCCGGCTGCGGCCCTGGCGACCCGAGGACGCCGAGGCGCTGCTCGCCGCCGGGCAGGATCCCGACATCCGGCGGTGGAACCTGTTCACCGTGGCCGACATCGAGCAGGCCCGCGCCCGGATCGCCCGGATGCACGAACGGTGGCGGGCCGAGACCGGCGCGGTGTGGGCCCTCGCCCGGCCGGACGGCCCGGCGGCCGGACTCGCCGGGCTCAACGACGTGGACCTGGCGGGCGGCGGTGCCGAACTCGTCTACTGGCTGCTGCCCGGGGCCCGCGGCGCAGGCCTCGCCGTCGCGGCGGTCCGCAGGCTCGCCCGGTGGGCCCTGGACGACCTGGGCCTGCACCGCCTGCGCCTGTGCCACTCCACGGCCAACCCCGCCTCCTGCCGGGTCGCGGAGCGCGCCGGGTTCCGCTACGAGGGCACCCAGCGCAGCGCCCTCCTGCACGCCGACGGCTGGCATGACCAGCATCTGCACGCGAGGGTGGCCGGGGACCCCGAGTAGCGGCCGGCGTACGGTCGTCAGTCCGTCTCCCGGGGATGGATCGTCCCGCTCGTGCGGCTGAGGGGCGCGCCGGTGCCGCCCCGGCGCAGTGCCACGATCTCCGCCGCCACCGACACCGCCACCTCCTGCGGTGTCCGGGCGCCGAGGTCCAGCCCGATGGGGGAGCGCAGGCGGGCCAGTTCCGCGTCGGAGAGGCCGGACTCGACCAGGCGGCGCAGCCGGTCGTCGTGGGTGCGCCGGCTGCCCATCGCCCCGATGTACGCCGCCGGACGCCGCAGCGCCTCCCGCAGCACCGGCACGTCGAACTTGGGGTCGTGGGTCAGGACGCAGATCACCGTCCGTGCGTCGGTGCACGTGCCGCGCAGATACCGGTGCGGCCAGTCGACGACCACCTCCACGCCCTCGGGGAACCGGCGGGGCGTGGCGAACACCGGGCGGGCGTCGCACACGGTCACCCGGTAGCCGAGGAAGTCCCCGATCCGGGCCACGGCGGCGGCGTGGTCGACGGCGCCGAACACCAGCATGCGCGGCGGCGGCGCGAAGGACTGCACGAACACGGTCACGGTGTCCTCGCGCCGCTCCCCGTGCGGCCCGTAGTGCCGCAGGCCCGTCACGCCGAGGGCGAGTTCGCCGCGCGCGTCGGCGGCGACGGCCGCGTCCAGCCCCCGGGTGCCGAGGCTGCCGGCGGCCGTCCGCGGCCACACCGCGAGGGTGGCCCCGCGCGGTGCCGGCCCGTCGACCACGGTGGCCATGGTGACCGGCTCCCCGGCGGCGACGGACGCGGCGACCGCGCCGAACGCCGGATCCCGGGCCCAGGTCACCTGCCGGACCAGCACGGTGATCTCGCCGCCGCAGGTCAGCCCGACCGCGAACGCGTCCTCGTCGCTGTAGCCGAAGGACTCCAGCCGGGCCGTACCGGTCTCGGCGGCCTCCCGGGCCAGCTCGAACACGGCGCCCTCCACACAGCCGCCGGACACACTGCCGATCACCTCGCCGTCCGGACCGACCGCCATGGCGGCACCGGGTCCACGGGGCGCGCTGCGGCTGACCTCGACCACGGTGGCCAGCCCGAACGGCAGCCGGGCGGCGTACCACCGGTCCAGCGCCGCGAGAATTTCACGCATCGCCCGCTCCGTTCCCGTTGAACGTTCACCCGTCGGCGGTGCCTCATGGCCGTTCCGCCGCCCGGCACCGTCTCCAGAACATGACACCTGGTGCCCGGGCTCAATCCGGGCATCCCTCCCGCACCGGCGCGGGCGGGTCGGCCGCCGGGCGGCTTACCGGGGAGTCAGAAGCTGTTGACGTCTCCGGAGCTTCGCCGGACCGTAGTGGACATGCCAAACATTCGGACGCGTCTGCTGGCTGTCCTGGTCGTCCTCGGCGGATCCCTGGTGACCGCGGGAGTCCCGCCCGCCACCGCCGCGACCCCGCACGGCTCCCTCCCGGCCGGCTCGCCCGGCTCCCTCCCGGCCGCCGGCCCGCCCGGCTCCCTCTGGTTCGACGGCGCCCCGCTGACCGTGCGCGGCGGCCGGTTCACCGACGGGCAGGGCCGCGAGATCGTGCTGCGCGGCTACAACGTCTCGGGCGAGACGAAACTGGCGGAGAACGGCGGCCTGCCCTTCGCCTCCGTCGCCGACGCCCGCAAGTCCGCGACCGCGCTGCGCGCCCTCGGCGGCGGCAACACGGTCCGCTTCCTGCTCTCCTGGGCGCGTGCCGAACCCGAGCGCGGCCGGGTGGACACCGCCTATCTGGCCGCCGCCACCGAGCAGATGCGCGCGTTCCTGGACGCGGGCATCCGGGTCTACCCCGACTTCCACCAGGACCTGTACTCCCGGCACCTGTTCGGCCCCGACAGCTGGTACACCGGCGACGGAGCTCCCAACTGGGCCGTCGAAGCCGGGCGTTACCCCAAGGAGTCGTGCGGGTTATGCCTCTTCTGGGGGCAGAACATCACCCAGAACGCGCCCGTGCGCGAGGCCCAGTACGACTTCTGGCACAACTCCTACGGCGTCCAGGAGGCCTTCCTGGCCACCGCCCAGGCCACCATGGCCTACCTGAAGCAGCACCTCGGCGCCGGGGAGTTCGCGGGCATCACCGGCTTCGACCCGTACAACGAGCCCTACGCGGGCACCTACGACCCCGGGCAGACCTCCCGCACCTGGGAACGCGAACTGCTCTGGCCCTTCTACGAGAAGTTCCGCGCCCGCATGGACGCGGCCGGGTGGCAGGACAAGCCCGCCTTCGTCGAGCCGAACCTGTTCTGGAACGCCAACATCTCCACCCAGAAGCAGGAAGGCGGCCTGCTGGACGCGGGCACACTCGGCCCCGGCTATGTGCTCAGCACCCACTTCTACGACCAGAAGGCCATCTCCGGCATCCTGATGTGGGGCAAGGCGGCCGACGGCCAGTACGCCGCCGACTTCGCCGCCGTCCGCGACCGCGCCTCGGCCGCCGGCACCGCGGCCGTGGTCAGCGAGTTCGGCCACCCCCTGTCCGGCACGGTCGCCGACAAGGCGCCGACCGTCCTGAAGGCCATGTACCAGGCCCTCGACTCCCGCCTGGACGGCGTGAGTTGGTGGAACAGGCCCGCCGACTCCGGGCCCGTGCTGTCCGGCACCCAGTGGCAGTGGGACCTCTACAGCGGGCGGCACCACGAACTCATGAACGACAATCCCGGCAAGGTGCGCACCGCCGGGGACGCCTGGAACGACGAGGACCTGTCGGCGGTGCGGCTCGACGACGCCGGGACCGCCACCCTGCGCCAGGACGCCCGCCTCCTGGACCGCCTCTATCCGAGCGCCACGGCCGGCACCACCCTCGCCTTCACCTACGAGGACCGCTCCCGTGACGGCTCCGCCACCCTCACCTGGAACCCGGTCCCGGCCGCCCTGCCGAACGTGGCGAAGCTGGTGGGAACGGGCCGGTACGGGCTGCTCGTGTGGCGCTCCGGTGACGGCACCGCGCCCACCGAACTGCACCTGCCGGCGTCCTTCCCGCCCGCCGCGACCACGGTCGTCTCCGACCTCGGCACGGTGTACGGGCCGCCCGCCCACACGTCCGCCACCCCGGTCGGCCTGGCCCCCGAGCCCGGCGGCACCGGCAGCCGCCGGCTGCTGCTCACCGACGCCGACTCCGGTGCCCTGCACTTCGCCCTGGTCACCGACGGTGCGACGGCACCCCCGGCGGATCTGCTCGCCGCGGCGCGGGCCGAGCTGGCCGGGTGGGCGGCGGCGCGTTTCTGAGTACGGCTGAGTGGTCTCCGGGGTGAGTGGGGCACCCCGGAGACCACGGTATGAGGGAGCGTCAGTTACCGGCCGGGCCCGTCCAGTCGGCCCGTACGTGGCCCAGCCGGACGCGCTGCGGATGGTCGCCGACGGCGATCGACGCCACCTTCCGCCCGGTGGCGAAGTCGATCGCCGTCACCTGGTCGGCGCCGCTCTCGGAGACGACGCAGTCCTTGCCGTCCCCGCTGACCGTCGCCCAGTACGGCTTGGCCGCCGGGACCTGCGGCCCCTCCTGGAGCGAGGCCCGGTCCACCACGGCCGCGTAGTCGTCCATGGTGCCCGCCACGCACAGCTTGGTGCCCGCCGGGTTCATCGAAATGCCGTGGTGGCGCGAGTCGTTGACCCAGGTGGTGCGGTCCTCGCTGGTCGCCGGGTTCTTCGGCAGCGTCTTCATCCGGGTGATCTTGTCGGTGGCGACGTCGTACTCGAAGAAGCCGTTGAAGAACGACACCTGGAAGTACAGCTTGGACTCGTCCGGGGAGAACACGGCCGGGCGGACCGCGTCGGAGAAGTCCTTCAGCCCGAACGCGTCCAGCCGCTGCCGCATGTCGATGACCTTGACCTGCTGGAACGTCGTGGCGTCCACGACCGTGATGTGCCGGTCGCCCTTCGTCCAGTCCCAGCCCGGGCCGTCCAGAGCGGTGTTGACCTCACCGATGGACATGTTCCACAGGTACCTGCCGTCCTTGCCGAAGACGTTCTCGTGCGGCTTGTCGCCGGTCTTGAACGACCCCAGCTGCCGGCCGGTGGCGATGTCCAGCACATGCACGGTGTCGGCAGTGGACGCGGACACCGCCACCCGGGTGCCGTCCGGCGAGACCGCCATGTGGTCGGCGCGGTAACCGGCCACCGGGAAGCGCCAGTTGACCTTACCGTCGGCCAGGTCGATGGAGACCACGTCCGCGAAGCTCGGCCGGGACACCACCACCGACCGGCCGTCCGGGGTGGAGTACATGTCGTCGGCGAACTGGTCGTGCCCCTCGCCGACGCTGTCGCGGATCGCCTGGAAGTAGATCCACCTGATCGGGTCGGCGTTGATCTCCGCCATCCGTGCGGCCTTGTCCGGGACGACGCTGATCCGGCCGATCTTCGCGTAGTCGCCGGAAGACCGGATGACATCGGCGGTGCCGTCCCAGTTGTTGCCGACGAAGAGCACCTCGCGCAGGCCGTCGGGGGCGGCGGGGCGCGCGGAGGCGGCGGTCGCCGGCCCGGCGGCGGCCAGGGCGAGGGCGACGGCCACGGAGCACAGGTGCCTGGTTCTGGAGGCAGCCATGACGGCTCTCTTTCCTCGGGGAGGTCGGGGGCGAGGGAAGCCAGGGGGAGTCCGGGGATCTGAACACGGCCGCGTGCACAGTGAACTTACTGAAAAGTAAGGAGGAGGCGGCCTCTTCGGCAAGATGCGTGCACGACACGATGGGACGACCGCGGGGTACCGGCGGGGGACGGAGGAGGACGGAGGGGGCGGGTTGAGCGGCAGGCTGAGGGCGCCGACGGGACGCCCTCGCCGACGCGGACGGCCTGCCGCCGCCCGAGCACGCCGCGCTGGACGAGGCGGTGGCCGGACCGGTGCGGCCGCTGCCGGGCACGCTACGGCCGGAGGACTGGCGCCCCGGAACCCCCTGAGACGCAGTTCGCGCGGGCCGGCGGGGGCGCGGCCCGGCTCGGCGCGCGTCATCGCGCCGGAACTGGTCTGCTGGAGATGAAGGCCGTCGCCCCGTTTCCCGGAGAGCGCCATGAGTACCTATCGCGTCGCCCAGGTGACCACGCCCAACGGCACCTTCGAACTCGCCGAGCGGGAGATCCGGCCCCCGGGACCCGGGCAGGTGCGGATCGCCGTGGAGGCGTGCGGGATCTGCCACAGCGACGCGCTGTTCGTCGGCGGCGCACTGCCGGGCGTGACCTTCCCGGAAGTCCCCGGGCACGAGATCGCCGGGCGGATCGAGGAACTGGGCGAGGGCACCCGGGAGCGCGGCTGGAGCGTCGGCGACCGGGTGGCCGTCGGCTGGTTCGGCGGCGCTTGCGGCCACTGTCCGTCCTGCCGCCGGGGTGACTTCATCGTGTGCGCCGCCCTGAAGGTCCCCGGCTGGGCCTACGAGGGCGGCTTCGGCGAGCGGACGACCGTACCCGTCGACGCCCTGGCCAGGATTCCCGAGGCGCTCTCGGCGGCCGATGCCGGGCCCCTGGCCTGCGCGGGCGTGACCACGTACAACGGGCTGCGGCGCGGTCCGGCCGAGCCGGGCGACCTGGTCGCGGTGCTCGGGCTCGGGGGTCTCGGCCACCTCGGCGTGCAGTACGCGGTGGCGATGGGCTTCGAGACCGTGGCGATCGCCCGGGGCGCCGAGAAGGCCGACTTCGCCAAGCGGCTCGGCGCCCACCACTACGTCGACAGCACGGCGGCGACCCCGGTCGCCGAGGCGCTGGGTTCCCTCGGCGGGGCGAAAGCCGTCCTGGCCACCGCCGGCAACTCGGAGGCCATCACCGCGACCGTGGACGGCCTGGCCCCGCGCGGCGAACTGACCGTCATCGGCGCCACGCCCGAACCGCTGGGCATCAGCCCGGTGCAACTGATCATGAGCGGCCGGGTGGTCCGCGGGCACCCCTCCGGCACCGCGCAGGACATCGAGGACACCATGGCCTTCAGCGCCCTGCACGGCATCCGCCCGATGACCGAGACCGTGCCGCTGGAACGGGCCGGGGAGGCGTACGACAGGATGCTGTCCGGCGCGGCCCGCTTCCGCATGGTCCTGACCACCGGCTGACGCCCGGGGCGGCTCGGGCCGAGGGATGCGGGCGGCCCGGCAGGGGCCCGGCCGGCGAGCCGGCCGAACGGCACGTCGCCGGACGGCCCAGCACCGCCACCCTAGCGGCCGACCGGGCGCCCACCGGGCTCCGCACCCCCGCCCGCTGCCCGGCCGCCGGGCTCCGCGCGCCTGCCTGGTGCTCTGTCGCTGGGCTTGGCACGCCTGCCTGAGGCCCGCCCGCCGGGCTCGGCACGTCCGCCTGCGGCTCGGCCGCCGGGCTTGGCCCGCCTGCCTGCGGCCCGGTCGCCGGGCTCGGCGCGCCTGCCTGGTGCTCGGCCGCCGGGCTCGGCACGTCCGCCTGCGGCTCGGCCGCCGGGCTCCGCACCCCCGCCCGCTGCCCGGTCGCCGGGCTTGGCGCGCCTGCCTGGTGCTCTGTCGCTGGGCTCCGCCCGCCTGCCTGCGGCCCGGTCGCCGGGCTTGGCACGTCCGCCTGCGGCCCGCCTGCCGGGCTCCGCACGCCCGCCTGCGGCCCACCTGCCGGGCTCCGCTCCCCTGTCTGCGGCCCGCCTGCCGGGCTCCGCACGCCCGCCTGCGGCCCGGCCGCCGGGCTCCGCACCCCCGCCCGCTGCCCGGTCGCCGGGCTTGGCGCGCCTGCCTGGTGCCCGGTCGCCGGGCTCCGCCCGCCTGCCTGCGGCTCGGCTGCCTGGAACAGCACCGCCACCCCTGCGGCCAGCCGAGCGCCCGCCGGGCTTCGTCACCCCCGCCTGCGGCCCCCCCGCCTGCGGCCCACCCGCCCCCGCCGGTGACACCGAGCGCCACTACGCAGCCGGCGGCTCACCGCCGACGCCCCGGCCGGGGCGCGCACGGCGGCCCGCCGGTGAGCACCGACAGCGATGGTGCCGCGCAGCAGCCGGTCCGCAGTGGCGAGCGAGGTTCAGCCGGCCAGCCCGTCCACGGCGGTCAGCACCGGTGCGGTGCCGTCCTCGCGCCGGATCCCGGCGGCCAGGGTCTCGGCGCGCCGTCGGTACGCCGCGTCCCGGGTGGCCCGTACCAGTGCCGCGGCCAGCGCGTCCACGGTCAGCCGGCGCAGCGGTACGACGGCCGGGGCGACCCCCAGCGCGACCAGCCGGGCGGACCAGAAACCCGCGTCGAACTGCACCGGCACCGGAACCGCCGGCACTCCGGCGCGCAGCCCCGCCGCCGTGGTGCCCGCGCCCGCGTGGTGGACCACGGCGGCCATCCTCGGGAAGAGCAGCGAATGCGGCACCTCGCCGACGGTCAGCATGTCGTCGCCGTCGGCCGCGAGCCCGCCCCAGCCGCGCTGGATCACCCCGCGCAGCCCGGCCCGCCGCAGCGCCGCCACCACCCGCGCGCTCAGCCGCCCGGCGTCCGGCACGGTCGCGCTGCCCAGCCCGACGAACACCGGCGGCGGCCCCGCGTCGAGGAACTCCTCCACCTCATCGGGAAGCCGGCCCTCGCCGTCGTACGGCCACCAGTAGCCGCCCACCTCCAGGCCCGCCCGCCAGTCGGCTGGCCGGGGCACCACCAGGGGGCTGAAGCCGTGGTGCACCGGCCAGCGCCGCCGCTCCCGGGCCCGCCGGGCCGCGACGGCGGGAAGCGGGGGCAGGCCGAGCCGCTCGCGCAGCGCGGGCACGGCACCGGAGAAGACATGCTCCACGGCCAGGCTCACCCCCTGCCCGGCGAGCCGGTTCACCGGCCCGCCCCAGGCCCCGCCGCCGAGCACCGGCGGGGCGAACTCCCGCGTGGCGGCGAGCGGTTGCAGATACACGCCCAGGCTCGGCAGTCGCAGTCCCTCGGCGATCGTGTGCCCGAGCGGGGCCAGCGAGGCGGACAGCAGCAGCACCTCGCTGTCCCGCGCCGCGTCCAGCAGGTCCTCGGTCATCCGTCCCACCAGGTGCCGCGCCAGCTCCAGCACGCGCACCAGCTTTCCGGCCCCGCTGGCGCTGCGGTGCAGGCCCCGGCCGCGCGACGACCGGAGTTCCGCCAGCGGATCCACCGGCAGCGCGTGGAACCGCACCCCCGACCCCGCCACCAGCGGTGCGAAGCGGCCGTGGGTGACCAGCGTGACCTGGTGCCCGGCCAGCGCCAGCCGGTGCCCGAGCCCGGTGTAGGGGGCGGCGTCGCCCCGGGAACCCGCCGTCATGATCGCAACGCGCACGACGGCCAGTATGGCCGCTCCCGTGGCCGCCGCGCCCACGTGTCGGCGCGAATGTCCGGTACCCGGGGGTCGGGCCCGTGCGGGCGGCTGTGGGGTCAGGGGTGCGGCGTCCGCGCGAGCGCCTCCGTGGCGATGCGGCAGTGGGGGCGGGTGCGCACATGGAAGGCGAGCAGGGCCAGGGCGCTGGTCGCGGCGGACCAGGCGAACGAGAGCAGCCCGTACGACCAGGGGGTGACGGACGTGAAGGCCGCGGCCAGCGCCGACTGGCACGCACCGTACAGGGGCAGCGCTCTCAGGCCGGTGAGGTCGGCGACGTTCAGGACCGGGTTCTGCAAACCGGTGTCGACCAGGCTGAGCATGATGACGAGAAAGAAGCCCTCCAGTTCGCCGCGGACCAACGAGCCGAGCAGGAGACCGATTCCGCCGTAGGCGAGACCGGCGCTGAACACCGCGAGGGTCAGCGGGCCCGGCTGGTTCACCGGCAGCGAGCTGCCGAGCACGGCCATGGTGTACACGGCGACGAGAGCGGTGACGAGGGCGACCGCGGTGACCTTGGCCAGCAGCATCCGGAGTTTCGGGTACCCCGCCAGCACCAGCCGGCGGTCCGTCTCCCCGGCCTTGAAGGTCTCCATGAACATCGAGAAACCCGTGACCAGGGTGACAGCGGCGAGCGCGTTGGCCACCTGACTGACATGGTTCGCCGGCGCGAGGACATCGATGCCCTCCGCTTCCAGGGAGAACCGCAGCTTGCGGTCCGGTGCGCACAGCCGCGCCACCAGGATCCAGGCGGGGATGAAGGCGACCGCCAGCAGCACTGCCATGCGGCTGCGCAGGTGACCGAGGAGAGTGCAGCGCAGCATCTCGGTGTAGGCCGAGGGCCGGAACGTCATCGGAGGGGTCTCTCCATGTCCAGACAGCCGTCGCGCAGGTGGCCGACCGCGTCGAAGTGATGCCGATCGTGCAGCAGATGCGAGACCACGACGATCGACCTGCCCTGGTCGCGCAAGTGGGCGGCGAGCGACCAGAAACGCTGGTGCGTGTCCCAGTCGAAGCCCTGATACGGCTCGTCGAGCACCAGGAGCTGCGGATCGTGCATGAGGGCGAGCAGCAGGTTCAGCTTCTGCCGTGTGCCGCCGCTGAGCTCCCCGGCGCGCTGCCGGCCGCAGTCGGCGAACGCCAGGAGGTCCATCAGCTCGTGGGCTCGGGCGAGGGTCGGCAGCCGGTAGGCCGCCTGGAAGAGGCGCAGGTGCTGCATGACGGTGAACGAGTCGTTCAGCACGGCGTGCTGCGGGCAGTACCCGGCCTTGCCGGTGCGCTCCACCGTGCCCCGGTCGGGCGCCAGGTGCCCCATGGCGATCCGGAGCAGTGTGCTCTTGCCCGTGCCGTTCTCGCCGACGACACCGATCAAGGCTCCGGCGGGTACGTCGAGGTCGGCGCCGCGCAGCAGCTGTCTGCGGCCGTAGGCCTTCCAGACGCCACGGATGCGCAGGCGCGGCTGGTGGCGCAACGGCTGCGCGGCCTCTGCGGTCACGTCGGGGCCTTTCGTCAGCGAAGTGTGTAGACGGACGCGGCCAGGGCGAGGGTGTACCACTGTTCCACCAGGCGGTAGCTGCGCTGGTCCTGTTCCCGGCCCCGCGCCAGCACCACCCGGACGGAGAGCAGCAGGCTCAGGCCGCACAGGACCACGTCCGTGGCGATGATCCACCAGTGCGGGCCGGCGGGCTCCATGAGGAAGTGGTGGATGGCCAGGGGGCCGAGGGCGAAGCCGGCGCACAGGAAGACCCGGGTGGGCCTCTCGCCGAAGACCAGCGGCATGGTGGAGCGGTGGACCGCGCGGTCGCCGGTGATGTCGCGGAGGTCCTGGACGGACATGAGAAGGGTCACCGTGATCGCCAGGGTCACGATCCAGCGCCAGGCGTCCGGCGACATGGCGGTGACCATCTCCCAGGCGGCGGCCAGTTGGGCGACGACTCCGACGCCGGCGTAGAGGTTCCGGCCCAGCCAGTGCCGGCCCCAGCCGTACTCGTGCTGGAGCAGGGAGAGGATCTGCCACATCAGGGCCCACTCCAGGACGCCCAGACAGTACCCGTACACGGGGAAGAGGACCCGGACGGCGTTCAGGCGCAGCCGGGCGCCCCGGACGCTGCTCTGGCCGGTGACCAGGGGGCGGAACGGCTTGTTGACGCGGTCCTCCTCGACGCCGACGAGCTGGTTGGCCAGGGTGTGTTCGTAGACGAACAGCCAGAAGTACAGCGCACCGCCGACCAGGGTGACCGCGGCCGCGGACGGGGGCAGCCGGGCATGGACGACGGCCGCCGTGACGAAGCAGGTGGCGGGGAAGATGGTGGTCCAGCGGTCGGCGCTGATGAACAGCCAGCTCAAACGGATTTCCCGCCAGGCGGTCTGGAGGACCGCCGCGGGTGCGATCGTGGTCGTCATCACTGTGGATCCGTACTCCCTGGTGGGCCGGGCCGGTGGACGGCCGGGGCAGCTCCTGGTGCCGGCCGGCGGCCGGCCGGCTTCATGCCGCGCGGTGGACGACCGCCTCCGCGACGTCCTTCAGCGTGCGGACGGCGTCGGCGGGGAAGGGGGCCAGGGCCAGGGAGTCCAGGGCCTGCCGGTACCTCTCCTCGATCATCCGCTCGACCGCCTGCCGGGCTCCGGTGCTGGTGAGGATGGAGCAGACCTCCGTGGCTTCCCGCTCCCCGATGTCGGGGTCGCCGATCAGCGTGTGCAGCCGCCCGGCCTGCGCCGGCCCGCAGACCCGCAGCGCGTGGACGACGAGGCTGGTGCACTTGCCCTCGCGCAGATCGTCCAGCCGGGACTTGCCCGTCCGGTCCGGGTCCCCGAACACCCCGAGGATGTCGTCCCTGAGCTGGAAGGCCTCCCCGAGGGGGATGCCGTAGGCGCTGCACGCGTTCATGACGTCCGGCCCGGCACCGGCGAGGGCCGCCCCCACCTGGAGGGGGCGCTCGATGGTGTACTTGGCGGTCTTGTAGCGGATGATGCTCAGCATCGTCTCCACGCTCGCGTGGAGCCGGCCGGTGGTCAGCAGGTCCAGGTGCTGGCCGGCGATCAGTTCACTGCGGGCCAGGTCGACGCAGCGCAGCACCCTGGCCCGGTGGGCGTCCGGCATGGGCGTGGTGTGGAGCAACTCGTCCGACCAGACGAGGGCGAGGTCGCCGAGGAGGATCGCTCCGCCGGTGCCGTACTGCTGCGCGAGCCGTGGGATGTGGTGCCGGTCGGCCAGCGCCCGGTGGACCGTGGGGCGCCCGCGGCGGCTGTCGGACGCGTCCATGATGTCGTCGTGGATGAGCGCGCAGGTGTGGGCCAGCTCGATGGACGCGGCCAGCCTGACGGCCTGCGTGAGGTCACCCTGCCCCCCCGGCCGCGATCCATCCGGTCACGCACAGCAGCGGACGCACCCTCTTTCCCCCGGAGATGAAGTCGCGCAGCATCAGGATGAGCGCCGACTGGCCGGGTACGGGAGCGGTCTGCGCCTTTTCCGTCAGGAAGGCGAACAGCAGATCGTCGATCGCGGTGCGCGGCGCGAAGAAGTCCGACTCCACCGCCAGCGTTTCAGCACTCATCGCAAGGGCGCCTTTCACAGGGAGGCCGGTCATCTGTCCGGCTCCGTCGCTTCGTTCCGTTGCCGTCCCACCGATACGTCGCCCGTGTGCCGGACGTAACGGCCCAGCGCCATCAGGGGGAAGACGTGCCCGTAGTACCCGTAGTGCGCGGCCACGGCCCGGGGCACGAGTGTCCCGGTGAACTGCGGCTCCTCCCAGGTGCCGTCCTCCGTCTGCCTCTCGGTCAGCCAGCGCACCCCGTCCCGCACCACGGTGCTGTCGCGCTCTCCGGCCGCGAGCAGCCCGAGCAGCGCCCAGGTGGTCTGTGACGGGGTGGACGGGCCACGGCCGGCGCGGGCCGGATCCGCGTACGACTCCCAGCTCTCGCCCCAGCCGCCGTCCGCGTTCTGTACCGACGTCAGCCAGGCGACGGCGCGCCGGACGGCGGCGTGGCCGCGGGGAACGCCGGCGGCGACGAGAGCGGGAAGGACACTTCCCGTGCCGTAGACGTAGTTCACTCCCCAGCGTCCGTACCACGCACCGTTCGCCTCCTGCTGCCCGAGCAGCCAGCGCACGGCACGGCGGGTACGGGGGTCGCGTGCCCTGCCCAACGCGGCCAGCATCTCCACCACATGGGCGGTGATGTCGGCGGTGGGCGGGTCGGTGCAGAACTCACCGAAGTCGAAGAACGGGACCCTGGCGGGGAGGGTACTGGTGTTGTCCACGTCGAAGGCCGCCCATCCGCCGTTGCGGCTCTGCATGCCGAGACACCACCGCACCGCCCTGCCCAGCGCGTCGTCGACGCGGGTCGGATCGGGGTGGTTCACACGGTGCAGGGCGAGCGCCACCTCGCTGGTGTCGTCGTTGTCCGGGTAGGTCCGATTGTGGAACTGGAAGGCCCAGCCGCCGGGGGACAGCCGGGGCCGCCGCGCGGCCCAGTCCCCGGGCCGGTCGGCCTGCCGGGTGAGCAGCCAGTCGGCGGCCTTCACCAGCGCGGGATGGCCGGGCGCCAGGCCGGCGTCGAGGAGCGCGGTGGCGGACAGGCAGGTGTCCCACACCGGGCTGTGCACGGTGTGCAGTGCCCGCACGCCGTCTTCCGGCCACGCGCCGCAGTCCTCCAGGAAGCCCCAGGCGGCCTTGAGCACCGGATGGTCCGGAGGGTAGCCGTGCAGGTGCAGGGCGAGGACGACCCATGTGGTCATGGGGGTGCACGCCCCCCAGCTGCCGTCCTCTTCCTGACGCTCCAGAAGCCAGCGGACGCAGGCGTTCTCCGCGGCCTCGCGTACCGGGCGGGGGATGCCCTTGGAGCACACGCGCACCGTGGCGTTCAGACGCCAGAACAGCTTCTCCCGGCCGCCGGACGGGGCCGGCGGAACCGCGGAGGTGCCGGGCGGAGCGGAGAGCTCGTCGATGGCGAAGGGAGCCGGCCGCACCGGGCGGTGTGCGCTGATGATGCTGATGGCGACCAGCGCCACGCGCATGACGGAGCTGAACGAGTAGACGTTCAGCGGCGCCCACTTGGGCAGGGCGATGATCTCCGGTGGGACTTCGGGCAGGTCGTCCCAGCTCCAGCAGCCGAGCATGGCGAGCCACACCCGTGCCGTCAGCTGGGCGGCCGCCACACCGCCCCGCGCGCGCACCCACGCCGCGCACCGGAGCATGTGCTCCTCGTCCGGGCCGTCCCCGGCGAGCCGGAGGGCGGCGTACGCCTGCACCGTGGTTCCCAGGTGCCCCTCGCCCTCGAAGACGAGGGGCCAGGAACCGTCCGCGCTCTGCTGCGAGCGGATCCATCGCGCGCTCGCCTTGGCCAGACGTTCGTCCGGCACTCCGAGCACATGGCGCAGGAAGAGGTCGTGGGCGTCATAACTGACGTCCGTCGTGAACCGGCCTTTCCACCATCCTTCCGCGTCCTGCCGGGCCAGCAGGTGGTTCGCGGCCCGCACCACCGCATCGCGGGCCGCCTCCTCTTCCGGGCCGGACGCGGAGAAGGCGAACGTCACCCCGGCGTCACCCGCGACGACAGGGCCGTTCGCGTGCGGCACACCGCCAGCCGACATCGTCATGGCACTCCTAGACCACCGAATCCGTGAATGCCCCGCGTTTCGCAGATCATCTGAATTCCATGACGATTACGGTCGTTGACGCACCGAGTCGTCGCTGCTCCGGGGCGGCATCGATCCTTCCGGATCTCTTCGGCCGGTACATCCTGCATTCGAGTGCATGGTGCGGGCGTGAAGGGTCACGCCGTTCGCCGCCGGACGCGCCGTCGCGTTCGGCGGGCCGGTCATGCCTCGTGCGACCCCGGTCGCCCTGGCGTGCCCCCGCTACCTACACCCCGAGCTGCCGGGCGGCCGCCGTCACCGTCTGCTCCAGCAGCGTGGCGATCGTCATCGGGCCCACCCCGCCCGGCACCGGCGTGATCAGCGAGGCGCGCTCCACGGCCGAGTCGAAGTCGACGTCGCCCACGTTCCCCGGGTTGTAGCCCGCGTCGATCACGACCGCGCCCGGCTTGATGTCCTGCCCGCGGATCAGCCGCGGCCGGCCCACCGCGGCCACGACGATGTCGGCCTCGCGGACCGCCGCCGACAGGTCCCGGGTGCGCGAGTGGCAGTACGTCACGGTCGCGTCCCGCGCCAGCAGCAGCATGCCCACCGGCTTGCCGAGGATCGCGCTGCGGCCCACCACCACGGCCCGCTTCCCGGCCGGGTCGACGCCGTACTCGTCCAGCAGCTGCACGATGCCGCCCGGCGTGCAGGAGACGAAGCCCGGCAGCCCGAAGCTCATCGTGGCGAACGAGGCGAACGTGACACCGTCCACGTCCTTCTCCGGAGCGATCGCCTCGAACGCGGCCCGCTCGTCGATGTGGTCGCCCACCGGGTGCTGGAGCAGAATCCCGTGCACCCCCGGGTCGGCCGACAACTCCCGCAGCGTACCGACGAGTCCGTCCGTCGTGGTGGTGGCCGGAAGAGCGACGTGCCGGGAGGTGATGCCGGCCTTGCGGCAGCGGTTCTGCTTCATGCGGACGTACGTCACCGACGCCGGGTCCTCGCCGACCAGCACGGTCGCGAGACACGGCGCGGTGCCGGTGCGCCCGGTGAGGGCGGCGGCCTGCCGCGCGGTGTCCTCCACGATGCGGCGGGCGAGCGCGGTGCCGTCCATCAGACGGGCGGCCTGGGCCTGGGTCATGCTGCACACTCCTGGACTGGATCGATGCTTCTCGCCCAGGCGCGCGGCTGACCTCGCGGGCCGCTCCCCGGTGGTGCTCCACCTCAGCGCCAGTCACGGCCCGCGTACAGCGTAACCGAGCGTGTGTACGACCTTCGGACCACCTTTCCTCGGCGCCGTGCCGGGTCTACTCGTCCCAGGCCTGGATGATCAGCTGATCGGCGATCTTGCCGTCCCGCAGCGTGAGCATCGACTCGGCCAGGACCCGGGTGCCGTCCCCGTACTGGCAGGACTCGCTGTAGGCGGCGTGGTCGCCCTGGACGACGCACTGCTCCAGCCTGTGCGTCATGTCGCGGCGGTAGATGTCGTCCAGCAACTCGGCGATCTGCGCCCGGCCGTGCAGCACAGTGGGGTGACTGGGCCGGTGGACATGGTCGACGATGCGGATCCGCGCGTCGTCCGCGTAGAGCGACAGAAGGGTGTTGCCGGTGGTGCCCTCTATGCCCCGGCGCAGTGTCTCGGTGTCGAAAGCGGAGTCCGTCGCGCTGCCCATGATGACCTCCTTCAGGCGCCCGCGGCCCGCCCGTGAGCGGACCGCCACGGGTCCCCCCTGACGAGACTCCTCCGCTCCGGCGGCCCCGGCAAGCCCGGCCGCCCCGGTCCGCCTCACGGGTGAGCCCGCCCCGCCGCCCGTGTCCGGCCCGGGCACCGGGCCGTTGCTGAGGGCATGATCTCAACACGACGCATCGCCGCCGCCGTCGGTCTGGCCGCCGGGATCGCCGGCATCGCCGCACCCCAGGCGGACGCGGCGGGCTCCGGCGCCCCCCTCGTCGGAAAGCTCGCCGCGCTCTCCACGCTGGACTCGCTCACCGCCGGTGACATCCCGGCCCCGCACCGCGACCGGGTGCCGAAGGTCAGCCGGCAGGTGGGGGAGCTGAAGCACCTGCGCGAACTGAACCAGCTGCGCCAGGTGGAGCAGGTCATCGCCCCCGCGGCACCCCTGCTCGGGCTGGTCAACGCCGTCCCCGTCCGCCTGCGCTGACCGCCGCCCCCGCGGCGCGGCCGACGGCGGCCGGAAAGATCCGCGATCATGTGCGTGATCCTTCCCGCTGCCGGCCGGCCGCGTCGTAGGGTCGTCGGCGAAGGCAATCGATGAAGGGACAGGCCATGGCGCAGGAAGTACGCGGCGTGATCGCACCGGGCAAGGACGAGCCCGTGCGGGTCGAGACGATCGTGGTGCCGGACCCGGGGCCCGGCGAAGCCGTCGTACGCGTCCAGGCCTGCGGGGTCTGCCACACCGATCTGCACTACAAGCAGGGCGGCATCTCCGACGACTTCCCCTTCCTGCTCGGCCACGAGGCCGCCGGCGTCGTGGAGTCGGTCGGCGAGGGCGTCACCGACGTCGCCCCCGGAGACTTCGTCATCCTCAACTGGCGTGCCGTGTGCGGGCAGTGCCGGGCCTGTCTGCGCGGCCGGCCCTGGTACTGCTTCAACACCCACAACGCCCGGCAGAAGATGACCCTCGCCGCCACCGGACAGGAGCTGTCCCCGGCCCTCGGCATCGGCGCCTTCGCCGAGAAGACGCTCGTCGCGGCCGGCCAGTGCACCAAGGTCGACCCGGCCGTCTCGCCGGCGGTCGCGGGCCTCCTCGGCTGCGGGGTGATGGCCGGCATCGGTGCCGCGATCAACACCGGCGGCGTCGGCCGCGGCGACTCGGTCGCCGTCATCGGCTGCGGCGGGGTCGGCGGCGCGGCCATCGCCGGGGCGAACCTGGCCGGCGCGGCCCGCGTCATCGCCGTGGACATCGACGACCGCAAGCTGGCCACGGCACGCACCCTGGGCGCCACCCACACCGTCAACTCCAAGGAGACCGACCCCGTCGAGGCGATCCGCGAGCTGACCGGAGGCTTCGGCGCCGACGTCGTCATCGAGGCCGTCGGCCGCCCCGAGACCTACCGGCAGGCCTTCTACGCCCGCGACCTGGCCGGCACCGTCGTCCTCGTCGGCGTCCCCACCCCCGACATGAAGCTCGAACTGCCGCTGCTGGACGTGTTCGGCCGCGGCGGCGCCCTGAAGTCGAGCTGGTACGGCGACTGCCTGCCCAGCCGTGACTTCCCGATGCTGATCGACCTGCATCTGCAAGGCCGTCTGCCGCTCGACGCGTTCGTCACCGAGACCGTCGGACTCGACCAGGTGGAGCAGGCGTTCGAGCGGATGCACCACGGCGACGTCCTGCGTTCGGTGGTGGTGCTGTGATGACCGCGCGGATCGAACGCCTCGTCACCAGCGGCCAGTTCACCCTGGACGGCGGCACCTGGGACGTGGCGAACAACGTGTGGCTCGTCGGCGACGACCGGGAGGTGATCGTCATCGACGCCGCCCACGACGCCGAGGCCATCGCCCGTGCCGTCGGCGACCGCCGGCTGACCGCCATCGTGTGCACACACGCCCACAACGACCACGTCAACGCGGCCCCGCGCCTCGCCGAACTGACCGGCGCCACGATCTGGCTGCACCCCGACGACCTGGCGCTGTGGCGGCAGACCCACCCGCACCGTGAACCCGACCGGCACCTCCTCGACGGCCAGGTCATCGAGGCCGCCGGCGCCGACCTCACCGTCCTGCACACCCCCGGACACGCCCCGGGCGCCGTCTGCCTGTACGACCCAGGACTCGGCACCGTGTTCACCGGCGACACCCTCTTCCAGGGCGGCCCGGGCGCCACCGGACGCTCCTTCTCCCACTTCCCGACCATCATCGACTCCATCCGCGACCGCCTCCTCACCCTGCCGGCCGACACCGAGGTCCTCACCGGGCACGGCGACGCCACCACCATCGGCGCGGAGGCCCCGCACCTCCAGGAGTGGATCGACCGCGGGCACTGATCCCGGAAGCCCACCGAAACACCGACAGAAGATGTCCGGTATCCCCGTGAGAGTGGCAGGGCACAGCAAGCACGGCACACGGGAGGCAGGACATGACAGGACCGCTGGACGGCAAGGTGGCGCTGGTCGCCGGGGCGACCCGGGGCGCGGGCCGGGGCATCGCCGTGGAACTCGGCGCGGCCGGCGCCACCGTGTACGTCACCGGCCGCAGCACCCGCGCCCGCCGCTCGGAATACGCCCGCCCCGAGACCATCGAGGACACCGCCGGCCTCGTCACCGAGGCCGGCGGCCGGGGCATCGCCGTACCGGCCGACCACCTCGACCACGCGGCCGTACGGCACCTGGTGGACCGGATCGCCGGGGAACAGGGCCGCCTCGACATCCTCGTCAACGACATCTGGGGCGGGGAGAACCTCTTCGAGTGGGACACCCCCGTGTGGGAGCACGACCTCGACAACGGGCTGCGGCTGCTCCGCCTCGCCGTCGAGACCCACGCCGTCACCAGCCACTACGCCCTGCCGCTGCTGCTGCGCCGGCCCGGCGGCCTGGTCGTGGAGGTCACCGACGGCACCGCGGAGTACAACCGCGACACCTACCGCGTGAACTTCTTCTACGACCTCGCCAAGACGTCCGTCCTGCGCATGGCCTTCGCCCTGGGGCACGAACTCGGGCCGCGCGGCGCGACGGCCGTGGCCCTGACACCGGGCTGGATGCGCTCGGAGATCATGCTCGACGCGTACGGCGTGCGGGAGGAGAACTGGCGGGACGCCCTGGCCCGCGAACCCCACTTCGCCATCTCCGAGACCCCGCGCTTTTCCGGCCGGGCCGTGGCAGCCCTGGCCGCCGACCCCGACGTGGCCCGGTTCAACGGACAGTCCCTCTCCAGCGGCGGCCTGGCGCGGGTGTACGGCTTCACCGACCTCGACGGCAGCCGCCCGGACGCCTGGCGGTACCTGACCGAGGTACAGGACGCGGGCAAACCGGCGGACGTCACCGGGTACCGGTGATGCCGGTGCGAGTTCCTCGTGATTGACGGGCCCGGCGCCGCCGCCCCCGGCCGGGAGACGTCCGCGCCCAGCCGTTCGCCCACCCCCTCGGCCGGCCCCGTCACCCCGGCCGAACCGGACCCCGGCCCGCCGGCTCCGGCTGCCGCGCACGGCGGTCCCGGCCCGGGCGGAGGAGCCGCTCAGGGCGTGCGATACGGTCGGGACTTCACCGTTTCGTCACAGCCTGACCGGAACCACAACCATGCCCTCCCCAGCCGGGTCTAGTAGTCCGAGACCGCGGGAATCGAGCTGGAAAGCACCCGGGAGGACCGGGCGAGCAGACCAGGAACCGGAAGGAGAGAGGCCGCCATGGGGGGCATACGCAGACGAGGCATCGTAGGGCTGGGCGTGACGGGACTGGTGGCGCCGCTCGCGCTCGCCATCACCGCGGCACCGGCCCAGGCCGCGAGCTGTAGCACGAGCACCGGGCCGTACCAGAAGCAGGTGGAGAAGTTCCTGGGCCGGCCGGTCGACGGCAGGCAGTCCGCCGCCGACTGCACGGCGATCCGGGCGTTCCAGAGCAAGCACGGCATCACCCCGACGATCGGCTACGCCGGTTCGGTCACCTGGGGCGTGATGGACCTCATGAACAAGCAGAAGGCCGTCGGAAACAAGCCGAACAAGGACGGCAAGTGCCCGGTGAACAAGGGCCGGATCGCCTGTGTGAACCTCACGCTCCAGCTCAGCTGGATCCAGGACGGCAAGAAGCTGGTCTACGGCCCCGTGCCGGTGCGCACCGGCCGTGACCGCTACGAGACCCGCACCGGCCTGAAGAAGATCTACTGGCGGGACATCGACCACGTCTCGAACCTCTACGACGTGCCGATGCCCTACAGCCAGTTCTTCGACGGCGGCCAGGCCTTCCACTCGGTGGGCCTGAGCATGTGGAACCCGCCGGGCTCGCACGGCTGCGTCAACATGACGAAGAAGGACGCCAAGAAGTACTGGTCGCTGCTGAGGAACGGCGACGACGTCTTCGTCTACGGCCGCAAGCCGGGCACCTGAGCCCGGAGCCGGTCCCGTCAGGCCGCGGGGGCGTCCCCGAAGTCCGGGATCTCCAGCCGTACCCCGCCCTGCCGAGCCGACTCGTGCGCGACGATGCCCGGCAGGGTGTAGCGGGCGGCCACCCACGCGTTCACCGGGGGCAGCGTGCGCTCGGTCACGGCGGTGACGAAGTCGTCCACCAGGAAGTGGTGGCTGCCCTCGTGCCCGTTGGGCAGGTGGTCGAACTCACGGGGCAGCCGCGACCGGTCGTGCACCGGCGCCGAGCCCGAGGTGAAGGCCGCGCGCAGCTCGGGCGCGAGGGAGGCGAGCGACGGGTCGTCGGGCGCGACGGCCCGCTTCGGCTCCAGCAGCTCGGTGATGTCCTCGACGCCGTCGCGGTCCTGCCACAGGGCCACCGTGGCGAGCTGCTCCATGCTGGCCTCGGTCCCGAAGAACCGGAACCGGGACTCGCGCAGGTACGCGGGGTAGCCGACCCGCCGGAACTCGTTGGTGCGGAACGATCCGCCGCCCGCCACCTCGAACAGCGCGGTGGCGTTGGACACGTCGTTGTCGAACATGCTGACCGAGCGGTCGAAGACGCCGTCGTCGCCCTCGTCGCGGACGCCGATCGCCGACACGCTCACCGCGTGCGTCCGCCAGGCCCCGAGCACCCCGCCCACCGAGTGCGTCGGGTACAGCAGCGGGGGATAGCTGGCCGTCGCCCGCCAGTTCTCGCCGCCGCTGTACCGGTAGGCGTCGTAGAAGCCCAGGTCCATGTCGTGGACGTAGTCGCCCTCGGCGTAGAACACCCGGCCGAAGGCGCCCTCGGCGATCCGGGCGCGGGCGAGCACGGTCGCCGGGTGGTAGTGGCTGGTCTCGCCCATCATGTACGTCAGTCCGGTGGCCCGGACGGTGGCGACGATCGCGGCGACCTCCTCGGCGGTGACCGCCATCGGGACGGCCGAGAACACGTGCTTGCCCGCGTTCAGGCCCTGCATGACCAGCGGGCCGTGGGTCCAGCGCTGGGTGAAGACCGCGACCGCGTCGACGGCCGGTGACCTGAGCATCGCCGCGTACGAGGGGAACGTGCCCGCGAGGCCGTGCGCGGCGACGAGGCGCTCGGCGCGCTCGGGCAGGACGTCCGTCACATGGACGTCCCCCACGCCGGGATGGGCGTGGAAGAGCGCGGCGAACCGGGCGGAGAACTGTCCTGCGCCGACGATGCCGAGGGAGAAAGTCATATGGATCACTTTCGCGACGCGGGATTTTATGCGTCAAGAGCAGTGACGTGATGAGTAACACGGTCCGTAATGTCCGTATCGCTCGCACTTACTCACAGCGCCTTCACCTTGGTCGGCATATGCTTCACAGCATGTCCACCACTGTTGCAGCCGCCTCCGAGCGATCGGCCGCGGAGGTCAACGAGGAGATCCGGGCCCTGTGGCGCCGGTCGGGCGGGACACTGACCACCGAGCAGCGCGCGGAGTACCAGCGCCTCGTGATGGAGTGGGCCGCCGCGGCCCCCCGGTCGCACCGGGCCGCCTGACCGACCTCGCGCACACCGCGCCGTACCGCTGACCCACCCGCGCTCACCGCGCCGTACCACCGAGGGCACCCGCCACGACGCGGGTGCCCTTTTCCCGTCGGACGCCGTCCCGCCGTCCGCCTCCGCCTCGGCCTGCGCTCCCGGTCAGCTCCAGGTCGCCGAGTAGCGCCGCCGGTACGCCCGGCGATCCCGCTCGGCCCGCAGGTACCGGGTCGCGACCAGCGCCACCAGACTGCCCGCGACGACCAGCAGGCCCGGCCCGACGTTCCGGACGTCCGTCAGCCGGGCCGGCAGGGCGCGGACCGTGCCCGTGGCCGCCGCGCCCGGGGGGAGCGCGGGGGAGGAGCTGCCCGCCCGGGCGCCGCCGCCCGGGGCACCCGCCGCCCGGACCAGCCGGACACCCAGCGCCGACAGCGCCTTGGTCACCGGCTGGAAGAATGTCGTACCGCCCGTCGTGCAGTCGCCGTTGCCGCCCGAGGTGACACCGAGCGCGATGCCCTCCGCGAACAGCGGGCCACCGCTGTCGCCCGGTTCGGCGCACACCGTGGTCTCGACGAGTCCGGTGACCGTCCCCTCCGGGTAGTTGACGGTCGCGTCGAGCGCGGTGACCCGGCCGTCGCGCAGCCCGCTGGTGCTGCCGCTGCGGAACACCCGCTGCCCCACCGCCGGATCGGCCGCCCCGGTGATCCGTACGCCCTTGCCGCCGCCGACCGCCACCACGTCGGCGCCCGCCCCCGCCGTGCCGCCGGAGTACCGCACGAGCGAGAAGTCACTGCCCGGGAAAGCGCTGTCGACCGTGGTGCCGAGCGGCCGGCCGCCCAGGTCGCCGGCGAACCAGGCGGCCCCGGCCGGCCCGCAGTGACCGGCGGTGAGGATGAAGTCGGACCGCCCGTCGGTGACGTTGAACCCCGCCGAGCAGCGACCGCCGGCCGACAGGATCGGCCGGGCGCCGTTCAGCCGCGTGGCGAAGACGCCCTTCGTCCGCTCCATGTGCACGAAACCGCCGATCCGGTGGGCGACTTCGCTCAGCCGGGACCAGTCACCGGCGGACACCGTGCGGTCGGCGCGTACCACGACCCGGTTGGTCCGGTAGTCCACCGCCCACGCCGTGCCCGGCACCCGCGGCGCCGAACGCAGCGCCGCCGTCGCCGACTTCAGCTCGTCCATGCTGTGCGCGACGGTCCTCGCCTCGGCCCCGGCCCGGCGCACCTGCCGCGCCGCGGCCCCGTCGGTCACCGCCACCACGGCGCGTCCGTCGGCACCGATCCAGGTGCCCGCCGTACGGGCGGTGCCGAGCCGCGCCACCAGTGCCGCACCGGTGTCGCCGGGCCGTCCCGGCGGGGCGGCCGGGGGCTGGTCCGCCCCGGCGGCCCGGGCGACCATCGCGCCTCCCAGGAGGAGTCCGACGGCCGCCGCCAGGCGTGTCACCCGTCGGACGACCCGTCGTCGTGCGTGCCGCATGCAAGGCTCCCGAAGCCGGACCCGCGACGCCCGGGCGGGCACCGCGGGGCCCCCGGCCGGCCGGGGGCCCGCTCCTCCATACGGCGTCCGGCGCCCGGGTGTTCAGCGGCGGCCGGGCTCAGTCCTTGCGGGCCACCCCGCCGAACATGGCGACCTCCGCCGGCTCCGGCCTGTCCGCGGGCTCCGGCCGCCACCGCGAGCAGGACACCACGCCCGGCTCCAGCAGGTGGAGACCGTCGAAGAACCGGGCGACATCGGCGGGGGCGCGCTGGGTGAGCTTCGGGGTGCCGTGCTCGTTCCAGAACCGCACCGCCTCGTCCACGTCCGGCATCGACGGGCTGGTGACGGTGTGCGACAGCACCAGATGGCTGCCCGACGGCAGCCGGTCCGTCAACTGCCGTACCAGGCCGTACGGATCCTCGTCGTCACCGATGAAGATGACCACGCCGAGCAGTATCAGCGCCACCGGCTCGCCGAAGTCCAGGGTCCGCGACGCGTGTTCCACGATCGCGTCGACGTTGCGCAGGTCCTCGTCCAGATAGTCGGTACGGCCCTCGGGCGTGCTGGTCAGCAGGGCCCGCGCGTGCGCGAGGACCAGCGGGTCGTTGTCCACGTACACGATCCGCGACTCCGGCGCGATGCGCTGCGCCACCTCGTGCGTGTTGTCGGCCGTGGGCAGCCCGGTACCGATGTCCAGGAACTGCCGGATGCCCACCTCGCCGGCCAGGTGACGCACCGCGCGGCCCAGGAAGAGCCGGTCGGCGCGCGCGTACTCCCCGATGCCCGGGTGCAGTTGGCGGATCCGGTCGCCGGCCTCCCGGTCGACCTCATAGTTGTCCTTGCCGCCGAGCCAGTAGTTCCAGATCCGGGCGGTGTGCGGCTGGTCGGTGTTGATGCGGGCGCGCAGCGAGGCGGCCACGCCGTTGGCGGCTGCCGGGATGTCGGTCACGTGGGTCAGCTCCTGGAGGACGGGGGACCTTCGACGGGGATTACAGCGTGCGGGACGCAATCTAGCGCCCCGGCCGATCTTCGCCGTCTGGACCCCGGGCCCGGCGGGCGGGAGACTGCGCACATGGATCCCACACGGCTCGCCCGGCTCGGTGCCGGCCCCTACCTGCTGCTGACCAGCTACCGCCGGAACGGCACCCCCGTCGCCACCCCGGTCTGGGTGGTCCGGGACGGGGACACCCTCGGCGTGTGGACCGCCGGCGACAGCGGGAAGGTCAAGCGGATCCGGCGCCGCCGCGATGTCCTCGTCGGCCCCTGCGACCGGCGCGGCAACCCCACCGGCGACCAGCTGCCGGCCACCGCCGAGATCACCGGCGCCGACACCACCGCCCGCTACCGGAGCCTCATCGCCCGCAAGTACGGCGTCGTCGGCCGCCTCACCCTGCTGGGCAGCCGGTTGCGGCGCGGCCTGGACGGCACGGTCGGCATCCGGGTGACCCTCGGGGAGTGAGGGCCACCCGGGCGGCGCCGAGACCCGAAACCACCGGTCTTACGGCGCGCCGTGCACCGAGTCCATCGGTCCCACGGCGCGCCGAGCAGCGATCCCGTAGGCCCTACGACGCGTCGAGGACCGACCCCGTCGCCTCCAGGCCGCCGGTGCGCGGCTTGCCGGTCTGCGGGTCGAGCTGCCGGAACCGCACCGACTCGGTGGACTCCCGTACCCGGTCCTTGACCGTGGGCACGGTGAGGTCCGCGCTCGTGCGGCCCGCCGGGATGTCCGCCCACAGCCAGAGCCAGGACACCTTGGACAGCGGTCGCTCGGGGTCGGGCTTCTCCCCGGACTGCTCTCGCAGCCAGGTCGCCGGGACGTCCTTGGTGGACAGCTCCGGAGCGGTGGCCGGCGCGACCCCGAACCAGGCGTCCATGTCCACGTCCACCGGCTCCGACAGCGTCAGCCGCCACTTCAGCGACTGCCCCTCGGTCACCTTCGCGGCGACCGGGGTCAGGGTCATGGTGGGCGCCGGGTCGTCGTCGCGGACGGTGAGCCCGCCCCGGTAGGCGCCGACGACCGCGCCGTGGACCGCCTTGACCAGCACATCGTGGGACACATCGGTGCCGTAGCGGGTGTTGCCCCGCACCTCGACCGGCACATCCGCCTCATGGCCGCCCGGACGCACGGTCACCAGCCGGTCCGTCGCCCGCCCGGTGACCGGGTCGACGACGTACACCCGGACCTGGCCGCTGCCGCCCCGGCCCGTCACCCGCACCGGAACCCGGTAGGTGCGCGTGCCCGAGTCCCCCTCGGTCACGGTCGTCCGGCCGACGTCCACGCGGGGCAGCGCCTGCGCACGCACCGCGGGCGTCCCGGCCCGCCAGCCCCACGCGTCCATCAGCCAGGCCCGGCCGGAGGCCGAACGCGACGTCAGCTCAAGGGACTTGACCGAACCCAGCTTCAGTCCGGCGCGGCCGGCCGCCGCCAGCGGCACCCGGACCTCGCGCGCCCAGTAGGAGGCGGTGCGCTCGCTGCCGGGCAGCCCGTCCAGCGTGACGCGGCCGAGCTTGGCCTTCTTGCCGGCCGTGTCGGTCAGCGACACGTCCAGCCGCGTCCCGCGGGTGTTCGGCGGTACGAACACCCGCAGGGCCAGCTCCGTCGAACCCGACAGCGACACCGGCTTGTGGAGCGTCACCCGGGCCGGGCTGCCGGCGCGCGTCCAGCGCAGCGCGACCGCCTGCCGGCCGCTCTCCCGGTCGGTCTCCCACTGGGCGAAGTGCGGCGAGGCCCCCTTGGTGTTCGCGGCCAGGCAGCTGCGGGCCGGGCTCGGGTCCACCGCGGCGCACAGCTTGCCGCCGGTCACCGACACCCCGCCGTCCGGCAGGAACCCGCCGCCCCGGCGGGCGCCCACCGCGTGGCTCAGCACCCGCGCCGGGTCCGCCGACGGGGCCCGCTTCCCGGAGCCGTCCAGCAGCGGACGCACCCGGTCGTCGCCGGCGAGGAACAGCCGTGCGGCGGCGGCGATGTACGTGCTGCCGGCCCGGTGCTGCCGGTCGGCGGAGAGCCGGGTCGCGGCCCGCTTGCCGCACACCGGGTCGGGGTGGCGCGGCTCGTCGTAGAAGTCGTCCTCGGCCGGCGCCGCGGCCTGGCCCGGCGTCCACTCCGAGTTGAAGAAGTTGTGGTTGGCGCCGATCACGTACACGGCGCTGTGCAGCGCGTTGCCGTTGCCGACCGCGCGCGTGCCGTCGACGTACACCTCGCCCTGGAGGTCGGAGACGTCGCCGTCGCAGCCCGGCAGGATGGTCACCGACGGCACGTCCGGCACCGGGTTCTGGCCGAAGACGGTCGGGCCGATGAGGACGGTGCCCCGGATGGTCCAGCGCACCCGCCCGTGGTAGCCGTCCTGGTCGGCGGGCGGCGGGGCCAGGCTGTCCAGCGCGGCCCGGTTGACGCCCTCGCCGCCCCGGGAGTGCCCGACCAGCAGCACCTTCGACAGATCGGCGCGGGGTGCCTCACGGACCGCCGGCGGCGCCGACCGGGGGTGTTCGGCCCAGTCGGCCCACCGGGCCAGGTGCTGGCGCACCAGCGACGACCGGGCCTGCGCGCCGCCGTCCTCGGCCGCGAAGTCCTGCCCGTTGATGCCGTTGGCGGCGATGGACACGGTCACATAGCCCTGGGAGGCGAGCAGTTTCTGGTCGCGCAGATAGCCGCGGTGGCTCGGTATCGGCTTGGTGCCCGCCTTGCAGGGCCAGTCACCGCCGACCTCCCCGGCGCCCTTGTAGCACGTGGCGTGACGGCCGTGCAGGAACAGCGCGAGGGGCCGCTTGCCGGAGGCGCCCACCGGCGCGACGACCACCGCGCGCATCTCCACCGGCTCCGGGAAGCCGGGCAGCCGCACGGAGTTCAGCGCGTACTCGCCGGTCCTGGTGCGGAAGCCGCCGGGCTTGCCCGGATCCACGGTGTTCGCGGGCAGCGGGGCGGGCGGCTGGATGGCCGGCGCCGCGCCCGCCGCTTCCCGTGCGTCCAGCCGCCGACCGCCGGACCAGACCTCCAGCCCGCCCGGCCGCGAGCCCGGCAGGATGCCGCGCAGCTGGGTCAACCGCCGTTCGCCGAGCGGCAGTCGGAAGGTGTGGCCGTCCGCCGCCGGCCGCGGCACGCCCAACAGGCGTCCTCCGGCCCGGAATTCGACCCGTGCGTCACCCATCGGCACCGGCCGGTCGGACCGCCACACCAGCTGCGGCGCCGAGCCGTCGCCGGTCAGTCGCCACCCCGGCGGCAGCGGCGTGCCGTCCCGGGCCGTCAACACTCCTGCGTCACCTCTTGGTTGGGAGTCGGCGAGCGCCACCCCCGGGGATGCCCCGGCCACCGCGAGCAACGCGGCGGCCATCACCCCTATGTGCCGGGCACGGACCACTGTTCCTCCTTGAACCCCGACCTCGGACGTCCGGGCGGGGACCCGGATGTCCCTTCGCCCCCGGAGGATGGAAGGCGAAGGCTGTGGGTTGCCTGTGCGCGACGGGTAATGGATCACATCGCCGGGTGAGGGCCGACGGCAGTGCCGGACGGCTGGAGTCGGAGGCCGAGGAGAGCCGCCGGAGGCCGCCCGTCCAGGCAGGCGGGGGCGGCGGTGGTGCCGGGCGCGTCGAGCGGGCCGCCGCGCACGCGGGAGGGGTGCGGCTCACCCCGCGCCCGCCGGGACGGCCCTGCGGCGGTCAGGTCCAGGCCCGGTACGGCTCGTCCACCAGTTGGAAGACCGGTTCACCGCGCACCGGGTCCTTGGCGGTGGACAGCCGGACCCGGTCGCCGCTGTGGATGCCGATCGGCGGGCCCATGACCCGGCCGCGGACGACGAACCCCTCGGCCATCTCCACCAGCGACACATTGCGCGCCGCGGGCGTGTTGCGGTGCACCACGGTGGAGTGGCGGACCGTGCCGACCCCCTCGCTGCGCTCCGTGCGCAGTTCACTGCCCTGGCACACCGGACACAGCAGCCGGTGGTACATCGCGGTGCCGCACCAGGTGCAGCGCTGGAAGAGGAGGGCGTCCCGGGCGTCGGCGGCGGGGTCGAGAACACCCGTCGCGGAACCGGCCGCCGGCCCCGAGGTGCTTGCTGAGTGGTGGTACACGCTGGTCACTCCCTGCGCTCGGCCGGAAACCCGCGTGCCCGGGGGCGGACCGGGCACACGCGCGCACGGTCGGCGTGCCACCGTGCACGGCGTCAGCGTATGGCACTCAGTGTCACTCGTAAAGGCACTGCGTACCCCTAAATTCAGCCGACCACATACCTCGCGGCGGGTCAGGAACGGTCGAGGACCGTCTCCAGCTCCTGCACCACCCGCCACAGCGGGGCGTCCCGGCGCGAGACCACCACCACCACGTCCCCGTCCGGCCCCGGCCCGGCCCCCGCCGCGCCGCTCCGCACGGCCTGGGCGTCCGCCGGCCGCGCGTACGTCCTGTGCACATACGCCAGCGCGTGGTCCACGGCCGCGCCCGCGTCGCCCACACCGTCCGACCGCAGCCAGGAGCGCAGGGCGTTGTTGTGCGCGGCGACCACCGCCGCCGCGATCACATCGGCGCGCAGCGTCCCGTCGGGCCGCCCCGCGAACCGCCCGCGCAGGTACTCGGCGAGCGCCCGCTCGTAGCGCCACACCACCGACAGTTCATAGGCGCGCAGCCCCGGCACCTGGCGGGTGAGGCGGTAGCGCTGCACGGAGAAGGCCGGGTTCTCGGCGTACATCCGCAGCACCAGCCGGGCCGCGTCGCACACCCGCCGCACCGGCTCGTGCTCCGGTCCGCTCGCCGCGAGGAAGGCGGTCATCTCGGCCAGGCAGCCCTCGTGGTCGGGGAAGACCACGTCCTCCTTGGAGGGGAAGTAGCGGAAGAACGAACGCCGGCCGACCCCCGCCAGCGCCACGATGTCGTCCACGGTCGTCTGTTCGAATCCGCGTTCGAGGAAGAGCCGGAAGGCCGCCGCCACCAGGGCGTCCCGGATCGGCGGTTTCGCGGCCGGCACCGCACTGCTGGAGCTCATGGACGGGAACGTAACACCCGGACGGGTCTCCTGGCACTCAGTGCAGCCCGCGTGCCCGCTGAGGGTACTGAGTATCGCGCCTGCCGCGGCGAGGGGCGGACAAAGGGGGCCACACCCTGCGGCGTAACCTTTCCCCTACGCTCGCCGGCACCGGCCCGCACCCCCCAGGAGACCTCCCATGCCCGCCGCACGACCCCGCCTGCTCTACGTCACCGACCTGGCGTACCAGGCCCGCGGGCGCCGCTACTGCGACGAGGACATCCACCTCACCTCACGGCTGCGCGCCCACTTCGACCTGGCGCTGTGTCATCCGCTGGACGCGGTGGCCCTGATGGACGGCTTCGACGCCGTCGTGGTGCGCAACAGCGGGCCCGTCCTCGGCCACCAGCGGGAGTACGACGCCTTCCGCGCCCGGGCGCTCGCCGCCGGCACCCGTGTCTACAACCCGCTCACCGGGAAGGCCGACATGGCCGGCAAGCAGTACCTGCTCGACCTGACCGCCGCCGGCTACCCCGTGATCCCGACCGTCGACCGCGCCGCGGACCTGCCCGTGCTGCCGGCCGCCGAACGGTACGTGGTCAAGCCGAAAGCGGGCGCCGACTCCCTCGGCCTGCGGATCGTGCCCGCCGGGGAACTGAACGCGCTCGCCACCGGCGACGTCCTGATCCAGCCCTGCGTCGACTTCGCCTACGAGGTGTCCTTCTACTTCGTGGACGACGACTTCCAGTACGCCCTGTACGCCCCCGATCCCGCGCGCCGCTGGGAGCTGGAGCCGTATCCGGCCACCGCCGCCGACCTGGAGTTCGCCCGCCGGTTCATCGACTGGAACGCCCTCGGCTGCGGCATTCAGCGCGTCGACGCCTGCCGCACGGCCGACGGCGGTCTGCTGCTGGTCGAACTGGAGGACCTCAACCCCTACTTGTCCCTGGACGTGCTCCCGGAGCGGGACCGGGACCGTTTCGTCGCCGCGTTCACGGCGTCCCTGAGCCGGTTCGCGCGCGCGGAGGTCAGCCCAGCCCGACCGTGACCTGCTGCCCGGCCCCCGCCGTGCCGGACAGATCCCCGAACGTCAGCGTCAGCTCGGCCCCGGTGGCCGAGGAGACGAGGGTGGCCGGCGCGGACATCACCGCGGTGACCGCCCGCCGCCAGGTCACCGTCAGCCCGGTGCGCATGCGCATCGGATCGCTCACCACGATCACCGCCGTGCCGTCGGCCTTCTCGCGGACCACCACGCAGCACGGATCGCTCGCGGTGAGCGCGCCGGCCGTGCCGCCGAACCAGAAGTTCACCCCGGTGAACCCGGCCGACGGCACCGACACACCCTGCAGGCGGTTGGAATTGGCGAGCACGCTCAGCCAGCCGGTGTCCGCCGCCCGCGCCCGGGTGGCCTCCACCGTCGCGCCCGGCAGCAGCACATAGGCGTACGTGGCGTCCGTCGGGTCGGTGCCGTGGTCCACGTACAGGGTCTGGTAGGTGCGGGTCAGGACGGCCGTCGAGCCGCCCTTGTCGATCAGGCTCCAGCTGCCGTCACGGGCCTCGCGCAGCGCCCGCACCGTCGCCCCGCCCGGGAACACATAACCGCCGTGCCCGCCGAGGTGCGCCCACCCCGCCCCGGTGAGCGTCCGGGACCACGCGGCGCCGGCGGACCGCGCCGTGCCGTCCGCCGTGAACGGGGCGTCGCCCGCGGCACCGAGGTTGCGGTTGTCCACCGTCGTCTCCACGGCGGTGCCGTCGGCGCAGGTGATCCCCGCGCCGAGACACACCACCGCGTCGTCCAGGAAGAACCACGACTTCTTGGCCCGCAGCGACGACAGGAGGCCCTTCAGGTACTGGCCGACCGCCGCCCGCTGCCCGTCGGTCGCCCCGCCCACCCAGTGCACGTCGGGCTTGGCCGCGCCCCAGTCGCCGCCCGCCCCGTCCGCCAGCACCTTCCGGGAGGCCGTCGTACCCGGCAGCCGGTAGGGGTCGACGGTCGGCCAGAAGGCATCGGAGTACTGGTCGCCTCCGGATGCGGCCCACCAGTACAGCATCCCGGCACCGGTGTGCCAGCCGCGCAGGTTCTCGCCGTCACCCGTCTCGTAGTGGCTGATCCTGCGGTCGGCCATGCTCAGCGACGCCGCCCAGCCGGGCCGGCGGTGGGTGGCCCGGGCCATGCACGGGAACAGCCGGTGCCCCGTCGGCTCGGGCACCGCCGCCACCGACGCGTCGTCCTGGACGGCCTTCAGCCGGGCCAGGTGCGGCACGCTCAGCGTCGGGTCGGCGAGCGGCGGGCTGGTGCGGTCGCGCTCCATCCAGCCCTTCACCAGACCCCGCCAGCGCGCGTTCTCGGCCGCGCTCGCGCCCTGCCCGAGCAGCGTGATCGCGGCGAGGACCGCGTGGCCGCGCGTGTGGTCGTCCTGCTGGAGACGGGCACCGGCCGCGCGCCCCCGGCTGATCGCCCGGCCCGAGACGCCGTCCATGACCAGTCCGTCGTACACGAACGGCGCCCAGGCCCGCTCCACCGCGTCGAAGACGTGCTGCCGGCCGGGGTCCGTCACCTCCCAGCCGGAGCCCGCCAGCAGCGCGAACAGCAGGCCCAGCCCGCCGAGCAGCACCGCGCCGTAGGAGCCGGTGTACGGCACCGACCGGTGCTGGATGAAGGAGCCGTCGGCGTACAGGCCGTCGCCGGAGGTGACGTACCGGAAGACGGGGGAGAGGGCGTCCCGGGCGAGGGCCACCTTGCCCGCGTCCGCCCCCACCGCCCCGCGCAGCGCCAGCACCCGGCACAGGTCCACCCGGTTGGCGCCGGTGCTGTTCCCGGTGTAGCCGGCCACGACCGAGTCGGGCACGAAGTGGTCCACCGCGGCGAGGAAACCGGCCAGCCGTGCGGGCGGCAGCGCGTCGTACAGCAGCACGCACAGGTCCAGCAGCGCCTGCGGGATGCCGATCTGCCAGTTGTACCAGTTGCCGTACGGGACCTGCCCGGCGTGGTAGACGTCGTCGTGGAGGTGGCCGAGCCCGGTGAGGAGCGCGTCGCGCACCCGTGGGTCGCCGGTCAGGCCGGTGCCCGGCTGACAGTAGGCCTGCGCGAGTGTGCCCAGCCGCCCGTAACTGCCGTTCAGGCGGGACGAGAAGGCGTACGACTCCTCGTCCGTGTCCGGTTCCCGGTCCGCGTACACCAGGTCGGGCCAGAGGGAGCCGGCGGCCGGGGCCATGGTGGCGAGGTACCGTCCGGCCGTGCCGCCCAGGTCGGCGAGGCGGGACCGGAAGGGTTCGGCGGCGGGGTCGAAGCCCTCGCCGAGGATCAGGGTGCGCCACTTCGCCCGGAGCGCCGGGAACTCCTCCGACGCGGTGAGCGCCCAGGTGGTGCCGAGGCCCAGCACGGCGGCGGTGCCGGAACCGGCGGCCAGGAAGGCACGGCGTGACCAGGGGCGTGACCAGCGAGACATCATGGTGGCGCTTTTAGCACGAGGGCGATCGCCGCCGGGGACGACACGCGTCGCCCGCTCCGACCGCGCACCGGCTCCGGCTCCGGCGACGATTCGGGAACGGTACGCGGGGCACACCGCCAACAGGGGCCACATCCCACCGGCCGAGGGGCCGGACCGGGCGGCGACGGACGAGGAGCGGAGCACATGGGCGACGACAGCGGCACGGAGTACGCGGACGGCGCGCCGTCCGGCGGTGGGCGGGTGGCCCGCGCGGGGGACCTCGACGGCTTCTTCGACCGGCTGGACCCCGACATGTGCGTGGTCACCGCCGTGGCGGGCGGCGAGCGCGCCGGGTGCCTGGTCGGGTTCGCCTCGCAGTGCTCCATCCGGCCGCCCCGGTTCGTCGTATGGCTGTCCAAGGCCAACCGCACCTACCGCGTGGCCCGCGCCGCGCGGCACCTCGCCGTCCATCTGCTCACCCGCGACCAGCGGGACCTCGCCGAACGCTTCGGCGGCCGGACCGGCGACGAGGTGGACAAGTTCGCGGGGCTCGCCTGGCGGGAGGGGCCCGCCGGCACCGCCGTGCTGGACGAGGCGGCGGCCTGGTTCGCCGGCAGCGTGGTGCACCGCGTCGACGGCGGCGACCACGTCGGCCATGTGCTCGACCCCGTCGAGTGGGGCGAGGGCCGGCCGGGAACGCTGCTACGGCTCTCCGACGCCGCCACCATCGAGGCGGGCCACCCGGCCTGAGCCGGCGACCAGGCCCTAGGCGTCCGGCTCCGCGGGAGTTCCCACCGCGTCGTGCACCTCTTCCAGCGGCATCCGGATGTCCAGCACGCACACGTCGTCCCGCCGTTCGTCCGCGAGCATCGCCGCGAGCAGCGCGTCCAGCGAGCCGGAGTCGCCGCAGCCGTGCGCCCGCACCGCCTCGGCCAGCCGGGCGAAGCCCGCGTCGAGGCCCTCGCCGGGGCGTTCGACCAGACCGTCGGTGTACAGCAGCAGCCGGTCGCCGGGTTCCAGCCGCAGCTCCAGCGATTCGTAGACGGGCGCGGCCGTCGCGCCGAGCAGTATGCCGCCGGGACGGTCGAGGAAGCGCGCCTCGCCCCGGCGCACCAGCAGCGGCGGCGGGTGCCCGGCCTGGGCCCAGGCCAGCACGTGCCGACTGGGGTCGTAGCGGGCCAGGAACATGGTGGCGGTGATCTGGCCGTCACGGGAGTGCAGCAGCAGCTGGTTGAGCCGCGCCAGCGCCCCGGTCAGCGAGGAGCCGGTGCTGACCATGCCCTTCGCGGTGAACCGGAGCTGGGCCATGGTGGCGACGGCGTCGATGCCGTGGCCCGCCACGTCGCCGACCACGAACAGCGCGTCGTAGCCGGGCAGTTCGATGGCGCTGAACCAGTCGCCGCCGACGTGGATGCCGGCCTGCGCGGGCAGATAGGCGACCTCGACGCGCAGCCCGGCCAGCCGCACCGGTTTGCTGGGCAGCGGCAGCAGGGCGTGCTGGAGCCGGGCCGCCAGGGCGCGTTCGGCCTGGAGGGTGCCGTGCTGGAGCAGCATCGCGCGCTCGCTCTCCACCAGCGCGAGCTCCGCACTGCGCTGCGCGGTCAGGTCCTGGACGAAGCCGTGTACCTCGACCGGGGTGCCGTCGGGCGCCGTGACCGCCTCCGCGACCAACCGCAGGTGCCGCACGCCCGCGGCCGTCCCGGTCCTGAACGGCACGTCGAGGGGGTGCCCGCGGGAGACGAGGCTGGCGATCGCCCGGGCCAGCGGCCGGGTGTCCTCCGGCTGGGCCAGGTCGGGCAGCCGCTCCAGCGGCAGCGGCGGCTGGTCGGCACGCCGGCCGAGCACCGTGTAGGTCTGCGCGGCCCAGGAGATGTCACCGGTGAGCAGGTTCCAGTTCGCCCAGCCGAGATTGCCCAGCCGCTGCACGTCGGCCAGCCGCTGCTCCTGCCGGTCCTCCGGGTCGTAGCGCAGCCAGGACAGCACCAGGCCCTCGCCCAGCGGCGCCGCCCGCACCGTGTAGGTGGCGGTCACCGGCGCCGGGATGCCCGCGTCCTGGTAGGCGAACGGCTCGCTCTCGTACGGCACCCCCGTCTCCAGCACCCGCAGACAGCCCTGCCACAGGGGGGTGCCCGCGACCGCCGGGTAGTTCTGCAGGAGATGCCTGCCGACCAGGTCCCGGCCCATACGGCCGAACACGTCCGTCGCCTCCGGGGTGGCGGCGGCGATCCGGTAGTCCGTCACCCCGCCGGAGGCCGCGCGCAGCGGGGTCAGCAGCACCGCCTGGCCCGGCAGCGCGTCGAACACCGTCTGCACGGTCCCCGGGACGTCCCCGGCCCCGGCGTCGCGCGGGCTGTCGAAGGTGCGCAGCCGACCCGCGCACAGCCGCGCCACGGCCCGCAGCAGCTCCCGCTCGCGCGGCGTGAACGGCGCCTCGCGCCGGCGCAGCACCCCGACGGCGACGCGCGCGCCGTCACCCTCGGGCACGGGCACCCAGGCCCGGGTCGGCCACCGTTCCGGCGGCCCGATGAGCAGGTAGCGCGCGCGGTCCTCGGCGGGACGCTCCAGCCAGCGCGGCCGCCCGGACCGCAGCGCCTCCAGCGGGGGCCAGCCGGGCACCGGCGGGACGTGACGCCACTGGGCGGCGAGGGCGGGCGCGACGCCGGCGTGGCCGATCAGGGCGAGCCCGTCCTCGGGCAGCCGTTCGTACAGCAGTACGGCATCGGCGGCCACCTCGGGCGCCAGCCGGTCCAGCAGACAACCGGCCAGCTCGTGCGGTGAACCGATCCGGACCAGGGCGCGGCCGAGGGCTTCCAGCACCTCCGGGTGATCCCCGGTGTCCACGGGGGCGCTCTCCCCGGCACCGGCGTGCGCGGGCGGGGTCGCCGGGTGGGCGGGCCGTTCCCTGGGCGGCGGCAGCGCGCCGAGGGTGAGCCAGCACTGTTCGAGGAGCGAGCGGTTGCCGTCCTTGGCCCGCTGGAGGAGTTCCTCGTGCGCGGCGTCCGGCGCGCAGCCGGTGACGCCCATCAGCGCGCCCTTGGCCCGCTCCAGGACGGCCGCGGTGGCGGCCTGGTCCCGCAGTCGTTCCAGCTCGGCGCGCTGCCGGGCCACGACCTCGGCCGGTGCCGCCGGCCCGGGACCGGTGGCGGGGTCGCCCGGAAGTGAAGGCTCGCTCGTCACGCGACGAGCATCGCACACCTCGGCCGGTCGGATCACTCGTCTGCCAGGTCACGGTTCCGCCGACTCCCGTCTGCCGGGTTTCGGTTCCGGTGACCGCCGGGTCCCGGTTCCGGTGACTGTCGTATGAGCCGTCCGGCAGGCCGGGGCCGGGGTCAGCGGGCGGTGCCGCGGGCGGCCAGGGCCGCGCTGACGGCGCGGACGCTGCGCGCGATGTGCTGGAGCTGGAGCACCTCGGCGGCGTACAGCTTGATCGTGTGTTCGATCACCGATTCGGGGAGTCCCAGCACCGGCAGCTCGGTCCGCGCCGTCTGCAGGGCGGTCCGGGCGACCCGGATCTCCTGCTGCACCTGGAGCTGCGCGTGCCGGGCGAGCAGGACCGGGTGCCGGATGAGCGCCGGATAGCTGGCGTAGCGCGCCGGGATCAGCTCGCGCAGCCACTTGGCCGCCGAGCGCTCCCAGTCGTAGCTGCCCGGCGTCTTGACCTGGCAGGGCCAGTCGGGGCTGATGCGCGTGCTGGTCAGGGGCATGATCATCGCTTCCGGTGGGCGGCATCTCGGCTCGACGGTGACCGCCCCGCGTGCGGGCGGCCGACGGGGGCGGGGCGGCCCCGGCCTAGGGGATGACCGGGGCCGCCACGGGCGCGTCGCGCAGACGGCGCGCCCCGGCACACCCCCGGGCGCCGACGTGGGAAGGAAACGACGGCGGGGGGTGTCCGTGGGGGAGCCCCGGGTGCGGGGGACCGGCGCTGGGTGCGGGGGTGCGTGCGCATGGGCGGTCCGTCGGCTCTCTCGGGGCGGTGTGCGTGCGGAGCAGTATTTATATATGCGGACCGCTTTGCAAGGCGTATGAAAACATTCATGCGTCATATGCGGTGAATCATCCCCGTCCCGCGGGCCGATGACCGCAAGATCTTCACGACTGCCCGGCGCGAGCGGCAGGAACGGCTGTCCGCCTGCCGGTGGGATTCACCAGGAAGTCGTGGAGACCGGTCAGTCCCTCAGGAAGAACTGGTGCTGCTCCGACAGCTGCTCGTACTTCTCCAGCCGGGCCTGGGTGCGCTCCGGATCGGCGTCCGTCATGGCCTGGAGCAGCGCCGCCGCCAGCACCCCGGGCGCGGCGTAGGAGTCGAACACCAGCCGCGAACCGGTGCCGGTGGCGAAGGTGACGTCGGCCTCGTCGGCCAGCGGCCCCAGCGCCAGGTCCGTCACCAGGGCGACCTTCAGGCCCGCGTCACGCGCCACCCGCACGGCTTGCAGCGTCTCCTGGGAGTGCCGGGGCATGGCGAACGCCAGCACCCAGTCGCCGCCCGCCTCCCGGGCCTGCGACAGCGCGTCGTAGGCCACGCTGCCGCCGCGGGTCACCAGCCGCACGTCCGGGTGGATCCGGCGGGCGGCGTAGCCGAAGTACTCGGCGAGGGACACCGAGATGCGCAGCCCCAGCACGGTCAGCGGGGTGGAGCGGGACAGCTCGCGGCCGACCCGGATGACCCGGTCGGGGTCGGCGAAGTCGCGCCGCAGGTTCTCCAGGTTCGCGATCTCGGCGTCCACCGCCGCCTGGAGCTCGTTGGCCCGGTCCTCCTCGCCGGGCCCGCCCGCCAGACTGCTCAGCGCGATCGACTGGAGCCGCTCCCGCAGCGCGGGGTAGCCGCTGAAGCCGACGGCGGCGGCGAAGCGGGTGACGGAGGGCTGGCTGACCCCGACCCGGTCGGCCAGCTCGGTGATCGACAGGAAGGCGGCCTCGGTGAGGTGCTCGATCAGGTACTGGGCGATCCTCCGCTGCCCCGGCGAGAGCCGCGGCCCGTCGAACAGTTCCCGCAGCCGGGAGGTCGGGGCGGCCTCGGTGCCGGGGGCGGTCCGGCCCGATGTGATCGCTGATGCCTGTGCGCGTGCCTGCTGCGGCGAGGGCACGGGTCGGCCTCCTTTGTCTGCCACGATCACTCAACATAGCTCACCGCCCCTCGTGACCAGGGGGTTGATGCAGGCCCCTGACACCGGCACGGACCCTCCACCGGCAGGGGCCTCTCCACCGGCAGGGGCCTCTCCACCGGTACGGGACCCTCACACCGGCGTCGGAGGAGGAACACCCGGCGGCGGCACGGACGGGACCTCGGAGGTACCCGCACGTCAATGCAGCGCCGCTGCCGGCACCAGCAGGTCCGCCCGCTCCCGGGTCGCCGCGACCAGGTCGGCGTTGCGCTGGTCCGTGCCCAGCACCCAGGCCACGGCCGCCGTGTGCTCCTTGCCGAACTCCTCGTGCCGGGCGACCAGTCGGCGGATCCGCTCCGCCTCGTCGATCTCGCAGAACCACACCTCGTCCAGGCACGGCCGCACCCGCGCCCACGAACCCTCGGTCAGCAGCAGGTAGTTGCCCTCGGTCACGATCAGGCGGGCCTCGGGCGGCACCGGGATCGCGCCCGCCAGCGGCTGCTCCAGCACCCGCTCGAACCCCGGCGCGTACACCACCTCGCCGCTCTCCTCGCGCAGCCGCCGCAGCAGCGCCGCGTACCCGCCCGCGTCGAAGGTGTCCGGGGCGCCCTTGCGGTCCCGGCGGCCCAGCCGGTCCAGTTCGGCGTCGGCGAGGTGGAACCCGTCCATCGGCACCTGCGCGGCCCACCGCGATCCGTCGCCGTTCAGGGCCTCCACCAGGCGCTCGGCGAGGGTCGTCTTGCCCGAGCCGGGGCTGCCCGCGATGCCGAGCAGGGCGCGCCGGCCGTCCCGGGGCAGGGCGCGGGCACGGGCGAGGAGGTCGTCGAAGGTCCGCGGTACACGGTCGGTGGTCACAGGCACACCGGAAAGTGTGTCACCACCCGTCCGCGGCACGTGTGGTGTGCGCCACCCACTGGAGTGCCCCGGACGGGGAACAGTCCTCGGTATGACTCAGCTCGGTCTGCCCGACACCATCCAGGCCTGCCTCTTCGACCTCGACGGGGTCGTCACCAAGACGGCCGTCGTGCACGCGGCGGCCTGGAAGGAGGCGTTCGACGCGTTCCTGCGCGACTACGACGGCGAACAGGGGCGGCCGTTCGACGCCCACGCCGACTACGACGAGTACGTGGACGGCCGCCCCCGCGCCGACGGCGTCCGCGCCTTCCTCGCCTCGCGCGGCATCCACCTGCCCGAGGGCGAGCCCGGCGACCCACCGGACGCCCGCACCGTGCACGGCCTCGGCAACCGCAAGAACGAGCTGCTGCTGGAGAAGATCCGCACCGGCGGCGTCGAGGCGTACGAGGGCACCCTGCGCTATCTGGAGGCCGTGCGCGCCGCGGGCCTGCGCACCGCGATCGTCTCCTCCAGCGCCAACTGCCAGGACGTGCTGCGCTCGGTGGGCGCCGAGCACTTCTTCGACGTACGGATCGACGGCGTGGTCGCGGCCGAGCGGAACCTGCCGGGCAAACCCCGCCCCGACACCTTCCTCGCCGCCGCCCGGGACCTGGGCGTCGAGGCGTCCCGCGCGGCCGTGTTCGAGGACGCGCTGGCCGGCATGGACGCGGGCCGCGCCGGCCGCTTCGGCTGTGTCGTCGGCGTGGACCGGGTGGGGCAGACCGACGCGCTGTACGCGCACGGCGCCGACATCGTCGTCAAGGACCTGGCCGAACTGGGAGGCGAGCGGTGATCACCGACCGGTCGTACGCCGTCGAGCCCTGGACCGTCCGGGAGACCACTCTCGACCTCGGCGTGCTCGCCCAGAGCGAGTCGGTCTTCGCGCTGTCCAACGGGCACGTCGGCTGGCGCGGCAACCTCGACGAGGGCGAGCCGCACGGCCTGCCCGGCAGCTACCTCAACGGCGTCCACGAGGTGCACCCGCTGCCGTACGCGGAGGCCGGCTACGGCTACCCGGAGTCCGGGCAGACCGTCATCAACGTCACCAACGGCAAGATCATCCGGCTGCTGGTGGACGACGAGCCGTTCGACCTGCGCTACGGCCGGCTCGTCGCCCACGAACGCGTCCTGGACCTGCGCCGGGGCGTGCTGGAGCGCACCTGCGAATGGACCTCCCCGGCCGGTTCCACGGTCCGGGTGCGCTCCACCCGGCTGGTGTCGCTGACCCAGCGGGCGGTGGCCGCCGTCGCCTACGAGGTGGAGGCCGTCGGCGACAGCAGCCGGGTGGTGATCCAGTCCGAGCTGGTCGCCAACGAGAGCCTGCCCGAGCCCGACGGCGACCCGCGCGCGGCCCGCGCCCTGAAGTCACCGCTGGAACAGGAGGACGACTTCGCCTCCGGCAACCGGCTGCGGCTGGTGCACCGCACCCGGCGCAGCGGCCTGAGGGTCGCTGTGGCCGCCGACCACGTCGTCACCGGCCCCGAACGCACCACCACCCGCAGCGAGAGCGGCATCGACGTGGCCCGGCTGACCGTCACCTCCGTGCTGGAGCCGGGACAGAAGCTCCGGGTGGAGAAGCTGGTCGCGCACGGCTGGTCCGGCGCCCGGTCGCTGCCCGCGATGGCCGACCAGGTCGACGCCGCGCTCGCCGCCGCCGCACACGACGGCTGGCAGGGCCTGCTCGACGGCCAGCGGGCCTGCCTGGACGACTTCTGGGCCCGCGCCGACGTGGAGGTGGAGGGCGACGAGGAGATCCAGCAGGCCGTCCGGTTCGCGCTGTTCCACGTGCTGCAGGCCGGGGCCCGCGCCGAGCAGCGCGCGATACCGGCGAAGGGACTGACCGGCTCCGGCTACGACGGGCACGCCTTCTGGGACACCGAGATGTTCGTGCTGCCCGTGCTCACCCACACCGCGCCCCAGTCCGTCGCGGAGGCGCTGCGCTGGCGGTACAACACCCTGGACGAGGCCCGTGAACGGGCGGCCCAACTGGGGCTCGCCGGGGCCGCGTTCCCCTGGCGGACCATCGCCGGCCCGGAGGGCTCCGCCTACTGGCCGGCCGGCACCGCCGCCTTCCACGTCAACGCCGGCATAGCCGACGCCGCCGCCCGGTACGTCGAGGCCACCGGCGACACCGACTTCGAACGGGAGACGGGCCTGGAGCTGCTGGTGGAGACCGCCCGGCTGTGGCGGTCGCTCGGCCACCACGACAGCCACGGCGTCTTCCACCTCGACGGCGTCACCGGCCCCGACGAGTACAGCGCGGTCGCCGACGACAACACGTACACCAACCTGATGGCCCGGCGGAACCTGCGCGCCGCCGCCGACGCGGCCGAACGCCACCCCGACCGGGTCCGGCACCTCGGCGTGGACGAGGAGGAGAGCGCGGCCTGGCGGGACGCCGCCGACGCCATGCACATCCCCTACAACGACGAACTCGGCGTCCACGAACAGCACGCCGGGTTCACCCGCTACCAGCGCTGGGACTTCGACGCCACCCGCCCCGACCAGTACCCGCTGCTGCTGCACTTCCCCTACTTCGACCTGTACCGCAAACAGGTCGTCAAACAGGCCGACCTGGTGCTGGCCATGTACACCTGCGGTGACTACTTCGAGCAGGAGTACGACGAGGAGCAGATCGCCCGGAACTTCGCCTACTACGAGCCGCTGACCGTCCGCGACTCCTCCCTGTCCGCCTGCTGCCAGGCGGTCGTCGCCGCCCAGACCGGCCATCTGGACCTCGCCTTCGCCTACACCGCCGAGGCCGCGCTGATGGACCTCGCGGACCTGGAGCACAACACCCGGGACGGGCTGCACATCGCCTCGCTCGCCGGCACCTGGATGGCACTGGTCGCCGGGTTCGGCGGCATGCGCCGCGACGGCGACCGGCTGCGGTTCGCGCCCCGCCTGCCCGAACGGCTGCGCCGTCTCGCCTTCCACGTCGGCTTCCGCGGACGCCGGCTGCGCGTGGACATCGGCGCCGACAAGGTGACGTACGCGCTGCTGGACGGCGAGCCGCTGACCATCCGTCACCACGGCGAGCCGCTGACGGTCGGCACCGACGAGCCGGCGGTCCGCCCCGTACCACCGGTGGTACGCCGGCCCACCCCCGCCCAGCCACGGCACCGAGCCCCGAACACGGGCGGAGGGCGGTGAAGCGGGGATCGCCGTAGGGGGCGGGCCGTGTGACGGGTGCGATGAACCGGGGATCGCCCTAGGGGGGCGCGGGCCCGGCCCCCGGTCCAGGGCCTCGCGCACGGCCCGGGCCGTCAGCTCCGCGAGGTTCCTGGCCGGCCGGTACGCGCCGGCCCCGCCCTCCCCCTCACAGCGCGCAGGGCCGTCGGCCGGATGGCCCTGCCCGCCGGGCACGGCCGGGTGATCCGCGCGGGTCCGGCCGTGTTACCGCCGCCCGCCTGCCGGGACTTGAGGGGCGGCGGGGGACAGTGGACCCTACGACCTGACGGGGACGTAAGGGGTGGTCATGACCGGCAGCGTGCACGCGACACTCGACCCGGCGAGCCGCGCGCGCTCCCCCCACCCGCCCCCCGGCACCGCTCCCGCCGGTTGGCCGCTCGCGGCCGTCGCCGCCGCCTTCACCCTCGCCCAACTCCTCCTCGTCGGCACCGGCCTGGGCCTCGGCTGGGACGAGACGGTGTACGTCAGCCAGGTCGGCCACCACGCCCCCGCCGCCTTCTTCAGCGCACCCCGCGCCCGGGGCGTCTCGCTGCTGGTCGCGCCCGTCGCGGTGTGGTCGTCGTCCACCGCGCTGCTGCGGCTCTACCTCGCCGTGCTCTCCGGGCTCGCCTTGTTCTGGGCGCTGCGCGCCTGGCGCGGACTGTTCCCCGTCCGGGTCCTCGCCCTGGCCGGCGGCCTGTTCGCCTCCCTGTGGGTGACCCTCTTCTACGGCCCCCAGGCCATGCCCAACCTCTGGGTCGCCCTCGGCGCCCTCGCCGCCACCGGCTGCTTCCTGCGCGCCCGCACCGGCCGCACGGCCCTGTGGGGGCTGGCGGGCGGCGCGGCGCTGATGGCGTGGATGCGGCCGGTGGACGCGGTCTGGGCGACCCTGCCCCTGTTCGCCGCCGGCCTCGCGCGCCGGAAGTGGCGCCCGCTGCTCGTCCTGGCGGCCGGACTCGCGGCCGGCGCCGTCGAGTGGGTGGCCGAGGCCTATACGAGCTACGGCGGCCCGGCCCGCCGGCTGGCCGACGGCTCGGCGATCCAGGGCGGCCTCGGCTGGCACCTCGCCGTCGTGGACCAGCTGCGCGCCCTGGGCGGCCGGACGCTGTGCCGGCCGTGCGCCGGGGCCCTGCCGCACCCCGTGTACACCTTCTGGTGGTGCGCGCTGCCGCCGCTCGCCGCGCTCGCGGCGGCCGTCGCCGTCCGGGCCCGGCGCCCGGCGGCCACCGCGCTCCTCCTCGGCTGCGCGGCCACCGCCGCCTTCCCCTACCTGTTCCTGATCGGCTACGCGGCCCCCCGCTTCCTGCTGCCCGCCTACGCCCTGCTCGCCGTGCCGCTCGCCGACGCCCTCGTCCGCCTGCTCGCCGTCCGGCGCCCACCGGTCCGCGCGCTGGTCTGCGCCGCGCTCGCCGTGCACCTCGGAGCACAGCTCACCCTGGTCCACCGGGTGGCCGGCACCCACACCCGGGCGCGCGCGGCGTGGGCCCGTACCGCGGCCGAACTGCACCGCCGGGGTGTCGCACCGCCCTGCCTGCTCACCGGCCACGAGGCCATCCCGGTCGCGTACGCCGCCGGCTGCGCCTCGGCCGCGATGGCCGGGCACAACGCCAACACCACGCGGGACGCCCTCACCCGGGCCACCCGGCGGATCCCGGTCGCCGCCCTGGTGCCGGCCGGGGCCGCGCCGCCCGGTTACGCCCGTGACTGGCCGTCCACGGCCGTCGGCGCGGTCCGGCTGTACTACGTCGTCCCGGGCGCTGCCTCATGACCTCGCCGGCCGGCCTCACCGCCTCCCTCGGCCGCAGGCGCGCCTACTGGCACGCCGGCGGCTGCCTCGTCGTCCTGCTCGGCGCGCTGTACGTGGTCCGCAGGCACTGGCCCGCGGTGGAGAGCGGGGCCGGACGGCTGGCGGTCGCCGACCACGGCTGGCTGCTGACCGGCGCGCTGGCGGCCGTGGGCACCTGGGCGGCCTCCGCGCTCGCCCAGCAGGGCGCCGTCGTGGGGCGGCTGCCCGGACCCCGGCTGCTCGCCGCCCAGTTCGCCGCCTCCGCCGCCAACCACCTGCTGCCCGCGGGGATCGGCGCGGGCGCGGTGAACCTGCGGTTCCTGATGCGCTGCGGACTGCCCGCCGGGCGCGCGGCCGGCGCGCTCGCCGTCAAGGCCGCCACCGGCGCCGCCGTCCGCCTGGCGCTGATCGCGCTGCTCGCCCCGGCCTGCCCCGGACTGCTGCGCCTGCCGCGGGTGCCCCCGCCGGCCCTCGCCGCCGTCTCGGGCCTGGCCCTGCTGCTCGTGCTGCTGCTGGTCACGCCCTGGTGGTCGCGGTGCCGGCGGGCGCTCGCCGCCGTGCTGGCCGACCTGAGGGCGCTGCACGCCCGCCCGGCCCGCGCGGCCGCCCTGTGGGGCGGCTCGCTGGCCTTCGCCGCGCTGCACGCCGTGGTCCTCATCGCCGTCACCCGGGCCGTCGGGCTGCCGCTCGCCCCGCTCCAGGTGGCGCTGCTGTACCTCGCCGCGAGCAGCGCCGCGGCCCTGCTGCCCACCCCGGGCGGGCTGGGCTCGCTGGACGCCGCGCTGGCCCTCGCCCTCAGCGCCGCCGGCACCCCCGGCGCGGGCGCCGCGTCCGCGGTGCTCGGCTACCGGCTGCTGACCGTCTGGCTGCCGCTGCTGCCCGGCCTGCTGGTGCTCGGGGTGCTGGTGCGGCGCAAGGCGCTGTGACGTCCGGGAGTTTCCCGCCCGCCACCGGCAGGTAGGAGTCGGGTACATGCCATACGACAGGAGGGGGAGCCATGCCCGGGAACCACCGCGCGGGCCTGCCGGACGAAGCCTTCTTCACGCCGGGGACCTCGTCGTTCACCGAGTTCCTGACCGCTCACCGCCCCGGGCTGCTGCCCACCGCGCCCGCCCTGCCGGCCGGTGTCCAGGCGGCGCCCGGCCGGTTCCCGCACGGCACCACCGTGCTCGCGCTGACCTACCGCGACGGCGTGCTGATCGCCGGCGACCGGCGCGCCACCATGGGCAACCTCATCGCCCAGCGCGACCTGGAGAAGGTGCATCCGGCCGACGAGCACACGGCCGTCGCGTTCGCCGGCACCGTCGGCCTCGCCCTGGACATGGTGCGGCTCTACCAGGTCGAGCTGACCCACTTCGAGAAGGTCGAGGGCATCCCGATGACCCTCGGCGCCAAGGCGACCCGCCTCGCGGCCATGATCCGGCAGAACCTCGCCCAGGCCATGCGGGGGCTCGCCGTCGTCCCGCTGCTGGTCGGCTACGACCTCACCGCCCCCGGTGGCGGACGCGGCCGGATCTTCGCCTTCGACGCGGCCGGCGGGCTGTACGAGAAGCGCCACTTCCACGCCGAGGGCAGCGGCTCCCCGTACGCCCGGGGCGCCCTGAAGAAGCTGTTCCGGCCGGGCCTGACCCGCCGCGAGGCCGCCCTCGCCGCGCTCCAGGCGCTCTACGACGCGGCGGACGACGACTCCGCCACCGGCGGCCCCGACCTGCACCGCCGTATCTTCCCCGTCGTCTCGGTCATCACCGAGGACGGCTACGAACGGCTGCCCGCCGCGGAGACGGAGGAACTCGCCCGCGACATGATCCGCCGGCGCGCCGCCCGCCCGGACGGCCCGCACGCCGCACCGGACTGAGCGGGGCGGGGCGGCTTTCCCTGACCATGGGGCAGGCCTGCCCCGCTCTTTACTGCACAGGGGTTGCAGGTACTGAGAAATGGCATGAGGGTGGATCGGGTGCAGTACCGGGGGAAACTCCTCGCTGCCTGACGGCCGTCCCTGATCCCGCTCCGCCCCCTCCCCGCTCGGGCCGGGCCCGCCCCGGCCCCGGCACCGCGTCCGCGGCTCCCGACGCGGCAGGAGCGGATCAGGGGCGGCGACGTCGGCGGCCGGCGCACTCATGACCGGTGTGATTAAGGCTCCGGCCGGGGGAAACGCGGACCAGGACGGTCCATGAACCCCCAGGAGGCGACCATGAGCGACCAGCAGTCCGAGCAGACCCCGATGGCGGACGACGCCTACCAGCCGACCGGCGGCAACGAGGAACAGGAGGACGCCGGACCGCTGGACCTGCAGGACGCGGTCGGCGAACGCACCTACGACGACATGCTCGACGAGGGCTACTCCCCGCCCGAGCGTCCGCTGGGCGTCACCAAGCACGGCACCACCGCCGCCGAGCAGCACGAGGGAGAGACCCTGGACGAACGGCTCGGCCAGGAGGTCCCGGACGTCTCCGCGCCGCCCGGCGACGAGATCGGTGACCTGCCCGGCGGCGAGGGCGAACCACTCGACCCCGAGGCCGGCACCGCCCGCGCGGGCCGCCTGGTCGCCCCCGACGAGGGCAGCCACACCGACACCACCAAGGAGGAGGTCGCCCGGGACGTCGGCATCGACGGGGGCGCGGCGGGCGCCGAGGAGGCGGCGGTCCACGTGGTGGAGGAGGAGCCCTGAGCCCGCCCCGGCCGCTTCAGAGGGTCAGGTCCTCGCCCAAGGCCGGGGTGAGGACCTCGTACGGCTCCCCGGCCGCCGCGTCGAGGAAACGGGAGAGCTCGTCGGGCTCGGTGTGGTAGACGCCGTCGACGTGGAAGCCGTCGTAGTGGACGGGCAGGACGGCCTTCGCCCCGAGCAGCCGTGCGGCCACGGCCGCCTGCCGGGCGTCGAGCGCGCCGGGGTAGGGGCTCGGCGGCAGGCAGTGCGGAAAGCACAGGGCGGGCCCGTTGACGGGGGTGAGTACGGCGTCGAACGGGCCGTACCGGTGGGCGGCGCGCCACCAGTAGCCGTGGAACATGCTGTCGCCCAGATGGATCACACGCTTGCCGCCGGCCTCGACCGCCCAGGAGACCTGGGGGTCGCCGATCCCGTCGACGGCGGGCACGGCGGCGATGGTGAACGGCCCGATGGTGACGGTCTCCCAGGGGGCCACCGTCCGTCGGGGCAGCCGCCGGGCGGTGAGTTCGCCGTCGGCCTTGAGCAGCCACAGGTTCTCGTGGTCGTCGCCGCCGAACGACCCGGGGTGCAGGACCGGCGCGCCGGGCCGCAGGGCGCGGGCCAGGGCGGCGGCGTCCGTGTGGTCCCGGTGCAGGTGCGTGCAGAGCCCGGCGAGCACGTCGCCCTCCGTGTGCGGGCGGACGACCTTCGGCAGGGGTGCCGAGAGCCCGCTTCCCTCCAGCACCCCCTCGGGCTCGCCCAGCAGGTCGACGACCAGGCTCTCGCCCCCCGCCTCGAGCTCCACACCGGCCCAGCCCAGCCATCGGACACGCATGACCCCACCCCTTATTTGGCGAACGATCGGTTGCCAAAAATTAGCACACGGTCGTTCGCCAAAATGAGCGTGCACCGGAACGGCGGCTCACGGAACGGAAACGGCGGCCCCCCGGGCACGGTGGAACGGAAACGGCGGTCCCCCGGGCACGGGCGTACGGCGCGACGGTGGTGCGCCGAACGGCGCGGGCCGGGCGCCGCTCGCGCCCGGCCCGCCGGCCTGATCCTCCCGTCCTCTCGCGTCGGGACCCCGGACCGCCCTAGGGCAGCAGCCTCTCGACGGCCGCCGGGCCCTCCGACTCCATCTTGCGCCGCGCCCAGTCGAGGGTCTCGGGGGTGACGTCCCGGCCCGACGCCATCACCAGGTCCTCAGGGCTGACGTTCCCGGCGGGCGCGGAGTGGAGCAGGGCGTCCGGGGTGTGGACGTCGTCCGACGCGCGGGACTCTTCGGGTGTGGATGCCGACATGATGCCTCCTCCTCGGTCCGGATGACCGCATCCGTGCCGGTGCCTCCGAACGGGGCACCCTCTCACCATTGCCCGCCCCGGCCCACCCTGCATCCGGAAGGCGCCGGGAACGGGTGCGGAGCGCGTTCCCGCGCCACGGCGAACCAGTCCCTCCTAAGCTGGAAAACATCCCGTTCGCGGAGAAACACCCCGCGAACGGGAGACATCCGCGAACGGAGAGAACGCCCGCAGCCGGCCGGAATCCGCAAGCGGACACCACACCCCGCACCGCTCACCGGGAGGCCGCCGATGGCCGCGACGCCGTTCGCCGAGGACGCCCCCAGGCCCCGCCCCCGCTACCTGCCCATCGCCGACCACGGCCTCATCGGCGACCTGCGCAGCGTGGCCCTGGTCGGCACCGACGGCACCATCGACTGGTACTGCTGCCCCTCCTTCGACTCCCCGAGCGTCTTCGCGGCGATCCTCGACGCCGAGCGCGGCGGACGCTACGAGCTGGCCGCCGCCGTCCCCGCGCGCACCAAACAGTTCTACTTCCCCGACACCAACGTGCTGATCACCCGGTTCTTCACCGACGAGGGCGTCGGCGAGGTGCAGGACTTCATGCCCGTCGGCTGCGACGAGTCGCGCGAGGTGAGCCGGCACCGGCTGATCCGGCGCGTGGTGTGCGTGCGCGGCACCGTCCCCTTCCGGGCCCTGATCGCGCCGCGCTTCGACTACGGCGCCGCCCCGCACGCCCTGCGCACCGCGGACGGCATGGTCTTCTTCGAGTCCCCGGCCCTGTCCCTGGCGCTCACCTCGACCGTCACCGTGGAGACCGACGGCCGGGACGCCCGGGCCGAGTTCAAGCTGACCGAGGGCGAGACGGCGGTGTTCGCCCTCGACCAGCTCGGCGCCCGGGTGCCGCCCCGCACCTGCGCCCACGCCGAGGCGGAGCACGAGTTCAACGCCACCGTCGCCTACTGGCGCCGCTGGCTGCACCAGTCCCGCTACCGGGGCCGCTGGCGCGAGATGGTGCACCGCTCGGCCCTCACCCTGAAGCTGCTCACCTACGCCCCCACCGGGGCCATCGTCGCCGCGCCCACCACCAGCCTGCCCGAGCAGCTCGGCGGCGAGCGCAACTGGGACTACCGCTATGTGTGGGTCCGCGACGCCGCCTTCGCCGTCTACGCGCTGCTCAGGCTCGGCTTCAGCGGCGAGGCCGAGGCCTTCATGAAGTTCCTGACCACGCACATCAGCCCCGGCGACGGCGCCGCCTCGGGGCCGCTGCAGATCATGTACGGCATCGACGGCCGCGCCGACCTGCCCGAACGCGAGCTGCCCCATCTGGAAGGGCACCTCGGCTCCGCGCCGGTCCGGGTCGGCAACGCCGCCGCCGACCAGCTCCAGCTGGACATCTACGGCGCGCTGATCGACTCCGTCTACCTCTACGACAAGTGGGCGCAGCCCATCTCCAGCGGGCAGTGGGACGACCTGTGCCACCTGGTCGACTGGCTGTGCGAGCACTGGGACCAGCCCGACGAGGGCGTCTGGGAGACCCGCGGCGGACGCAAGAACTTCCTGTACTCCCGGCTGATGTGCTGGGTCGCCATCGAGCGGGCCATCCGGCTGGCCAACCACCGCGGGCTGCCCGCCGACCACCGCCGCTGGCGCCAGGCCCGGGACGCCGTCTACCGGCGGATCATGGACCGCGGCTGGTCGGCGCGGCGGGGCGCGTTCGTCCAGTACGAGGGCGCCGACGTCCTCGACGCCTCGGTGCTGATGATGCCCCTCGCCAAGTTCATCGCCCCCACCGACCCCAAGTGGCTGTCCACCCTGGACGCCCTCACCGAGGACCTCGTCTCCGACTCCCTCGTCTACCGCTACGACCCGAAGGTCAGCCCCGACGGCCTGCGCGGCGACGAAGGCACCTTCTCCATCTGCTCGTTCTGGTACGTCGAGGCACTGGTGCGGGCCGGCCGGGTCGACGAGGCGCGGCTGGCCTTCGAGAAGATGCTCACCTACGCCAACCATCTCGGCCTGTACGCCGAGGAGATCGGCCGCACCGGCGAGCAACAGGGCAACTTCCCGCAGGCGTTCACCCACCTCTCCCTGATCAGCGCCGCCTTCAACCTGGACCGCGCCCTCGGCTGATCCGCCCGGCACGTCCCGGACCGGCAACGGCCGTCACCGCCGTGTCACAGCCGGTCCGCGCCCCACAACCACCCCCGCCCCCGCCGGGTCCAACCACCCGACCGGCACCGACCAGCCGGCCGACGGACCATCACACACCTTCGGGGGTAAGGGACATGACCGACCACACCCGGCGCACCGCGGGCTCCGCCGCCGTAGCCGCGGCCTCCTTCCTGCTGCTGGCCTCGGCGGGCCTCCTCGCCGCCCCGGCCGCGTTCGCGGGCGTCCCCGGCGGCACCACCGCCGCCGACCGCAACAGCGACTTCGACGGCGACGGCTACACCGACCTGCTCACCGGCGTCCCCGAGGGCACCGTCGACGGCAAGGAGGGCGCCGGATACATCACCGTGCAGTACGGCGCCCCGAACGGCATCGGCAGCACCACCACCGTCCCCAAGGGGCGGGTCCAGGTCGTCAGCCAGTCCACCCCGGGCGTGCCCGGCGCCTCCGAGGCCTGGGACGACTTCGGCCAGGCCGTCGCCACCGGCGACCTCGACGGCGACGGCTACGACGACGCGGTGATCGGCGCGCCCGGCGAGGACGAGGGCACCGTCGCCGACGCGGGCCGGGTCACCGTCCTGTACGGCTCGAAGCAGGGCCTCGGCGCCGGACCGAACGCCTCGGTCACCGCCGCCCGGCCCGCCGCCGGCGCCCGCTTCGGCCTGGCGGTGGCCGCCGCCCGGTTCACCGGCGACACCGACTCCGACCAGCTCGTGGCGGTCGACCAGAACGTCGGCCTCACCGCGTTCACCTGGCACGCCGGCGTCCTGCGCCGGGTCGCCGCCCCGCACTCCACGGGCCACCGCCTCCAGCCCGGCCACGTCACCACCGGCGACTACGACCGCGACGGCTTCGCCGACCTGGTCGTCTCCGGCTACAGCCCCGACGACGACTACACCAAGGGCTGGTCGGCGTACTACGCGGGCGGCCCCGAGGGCCTCGCCCACCGGCGGGACCTGCACGGCGGCCTCGGCTCCGCCTCCGGCGACATCGACCACGACGGCTACGACGACCTCGTCCTCGGCCAGCTCAGTGCCGCCGACGAGGCCACCGGCGACGCCGACGCGCCCGGCGGCCTGATCGGCGTCTACTACGGCGGCCCGGACGGCCCGGCCGGCACCCAGGGCCCCGGCACCGCCCCGCAGTGGTGGTCGCAGAACTCCCCTGGCGTCCCCGGCACCGCCGAACCGGGCGACGCGTGGGGCGCCGACCTGTCCGCCGCCGACGTGGACGGCGACGGCTACGCGGACGTGGCGGTCGGCGCCCCCGGCGAGGACGTGGGCGACACCGCCGACGCGGGCGCGGTCTGGCTGCTGCGCGGCTCCCGCACCGGACTGACCGGCGACCACGCCCGCTCCTTCGACCAGAACACCGCCCACGTCCCCGGCACGGCCGAGGCCGACGACGCCTGGGGCGCCCAGGTCCGCCTCGCGGACACCGACGGCGACGGCCGCGCCGAACTGCTGGCCGCCGCACCCGGCGAGAACGCCGGCGACGGCGCCGTCTGGCTGCTCCCCGCGAGCGGCACCGGGCCGCTCGCCGAGGGCTCCTGGTCCTACGGCGCGGCCGGCCTCGGCGCCCCCGCCCACGCGGCCCGCTTCGGCGCGGTGATCGACGAGTAGCGGCACCCACCCGATCGGCCGGTGTGTGCGCAGGTCGCACGGGTACCCGGGGTCTCCCACAGCGGAATCGACGCAAGTCCCGACCAAGGAGGAGACCCCGGATGACCAGCACCAGCGAGACCGGTGACGTCACCGGCACCCGCGACAAGGACTACAACCTCATCTGGTACGTCGAGGCGTGCCTCAGCAACGCCCTGAGGCTGGAGCAGTACATCCAGGACGCCGAGCGGGACGGGGACAAGGAAGTCGCGGAACTGTTCCGCAAGGCCCAGTCCGACAGCCGCAAGGGCGCGGAACTGGGCAAGCAGCTGCTCCGCTCCCGCCTCGACGGCGGCTGACCGCCCCTCCCGCCCGGAGCGGACGCACACCTGGGACGGCCGCGAGCCGCACTCACGGCAGCGGCTGTTCCGCCCAGATGACCTTGCCGTGGGGGGTGTAGCGGGTGCCCCAGCGCTCGGCCAGCTGGGCCACCAGGAACAGGCCCCGGCCGCCCTCGTCGGTGCTCGCCGCGTACCGCAGATGCGGTGAGGTCGTGCTGCGGTCGGAGACCTCGCAGATCAGCGTGCGGTCCCGCAGCAGCCGTACCCCGATCGGACCACGCCCATAGCGGATGGCGTTGGTGACCAGCTCGCTCAGGACCAGCTCCGTGGTGAACGCCAGCTCCTCCAGACCCCAGTCGGCCAGCCGGCTGGACACCGAGGAGCGCACCTTGGCCACCGCCGCCGGATCGGACGGCACCTGCCACTGCGCGACCCCGTCAGCGCCCAGCACCCGGGTACGGGCCACGATCAGCGCCACGTCGTCGCTCGGCCGGGCCGGCAGCCGGTCCAGCACCGCCCGGCACGTCTCCTCCGGCGAGGCGCCCGGCGTCCGCCGCAGGGCGTCACCCAGCAGGGCGAGCCCCTCGTCGATGTCCCGTTCCCGGTCCTCCACCAGACCGTCGGTGTACAGCACCAGCCGGCTGTCCTCCGCCAGCTCCAGCTCCGCCGTCTCGAACGGCAGTCCGCCCAGGCCCAGCGGGGGACCCGCGGGCACGTCCGGGAACTCCACCGCGCCGTCCGGCCGTACCAGCGCGGGCGGCGGATGGCCGGCCCGGGCCACGGTGCACCGCCGGGACACTGGGTCGTAGATCGCGTACAGACAGGTCGCGCCCGTCACCACGGCCCCGCCCGCCGCCGCGGTCTCGTCCTGGTCGAGCCGCCCCACCAGCTCGTCCAGCAGACCGAGCAGCTCGTCCGGCGGCAGGTCGAGCGCCGAGAAGTTGTGCACGGCCGTCCGCAGCCGCCCCATCGTGGCCGCCGCGTGCAGCCCGTGCCCCACCACGTCCCCGACCACGAGCGCCACCCGGGCTCCCGACAGCGGCAGCACGTCGAACCAGTCGCCGCCGACCCCCGCCTGGGCCGGAAGGTAGCGGTAGGCGATCTCCAGGGCGCCCTGCTCGGGCAGGGAGCGCGGCAGCAGACTGCGCTGGAGGGTGATGGCCATGCTGTGCTCGCGGGTGTACCGGCGGGCGTTGTCGATGGACACCGCCGCCCGTGCCACCAGCTCCTCCGCCAGGGACACCTCCTCGGCGTCGAACGGCTGCGGCTTCTCCGCCCGCCAGAAGGTCACCAGGCCCAGCACCAGGCTGCCCGCCCGCAGCGGCACGGTGATCAGCGAGTGGATGCCGTAGTCCAGCACCTGGTCGGTGCGCTCCAGATCCTGCGCCCGCCAGCCGGGCGCCGCGCGCAGCCGCTCCACCACGACCGACTGCCCGGTGGTCAGCGCCCGGGCCTGCGGCGAGGTGGGCACGAACCGGATCCGCTCGCCGGGCGGATACAGCGGGGAGTCCTCGCGCACCCCCGCGCACGCCGTGCGGCGCAGCGCCGTGCCCGGGCGGGGCTCCTCCCCGCTCAGCACCGCGTCGAACAGGTCCACGGTGGCGAAGTCCGCGAACCGGGGCACCGCCAGAGAGGCCAGCTCCTCGGCGGTCCGGGTCACGTCCAGGCTGGTGCCGATGCCCACCCCGGCGTCGTAGAGCATGTCCAGCCGCTCCCGGGCCACCTCCGCCCGGCCCGACAGGGCCCGCAGCTCGGTGGAGTCGCGCAGCGTGGTGACGCTGCCGGCCGGCCCGCCGCGCAGATCCGTGGGCCGCTGGTTGACCGCCAGCAGGCGGTCCTTAACCAGGTGCACCTCGTCCGTGGCGACCCGCCCCGACGCCAGCAGGCCCGCCGTCTCGTCGTCCAGGCCCAGCTCCAGCACGTGCCGCCGCTCGGCGTCCGCGGGCAGGTCCAGCAGCCGGTGGGCCTCGTCGTTGGCGAGCAGCAGCCGGCCGTCGCCGCCGACGATCAGGACACCCTCGCGGACCGCGTGCAGCACCGCGTCGTGGTGCTCGTACATCCGGGTCATCTCGTACGGTCCCAGGCCGTGCGTCTGGCGCAGCAGCCGCCTGCTGACCAGGGCCGTGCCCGCGGTGGCCAGCGCCAGCGCGGCGGCGGCCGCCGCGAGCAGCAGCGGCAGCTGCCGGTCGGCGGTGCCGCCCACGTGCGCGGTGGTGATCCCGGCGGACACCAGCCCCACCACCTTGCCCGCCGGGTCCCGCACCGGCACCACGACCTGCACCAGCGGGCCGATGGTGCCGGTGATGTGCTCGGTGACCGTGCGGCCGGCCAGGGCGGGGGCGATCGTGCCGACGAACTTCTTGCCGATGCGGTCGGTCTTGGGATGGGTGTAGCGGATGCCCTGGGTGTTCATCACCACGACGAAGTCCACGCCGGTCGCCAGGCGGGCGGCCTCCGCGCGCGGCTGGAGCACGGCCGTGGGGTCGGGGGAGCGCAGGGCCTCGGCCGTGCCCGGCGCGTTGGCGAAGGTCTGCGCCACGGCCAGGGAGCGGTTGCCGGCCTCCACGTCGGTGTCGTGCCGCACCTGGAGCACCTGGGCCACCACCGCCGAGACGACCAGCAGCAGCACGATCACCACTTGCAGGAGGAACACCTGGCCGGCCACGCTGCGCCCGGTCACCGCCGACCGGAGCACCCCGGGCCGGCTGCCGCCCGGTCCGCGTGCCTGGGACGGCGGGCTGTGCGGTGCGCGGGGGTGCCCGAACGCTCGGGACGGCCGGGGAGCGGACCGGCCGGGCAGTCGCACCATGTGCCCATGTCTACACTGCCCGGCGCCATGAGGCGAGAGCGTCACCCGAGACGCCGACGGCCGACCGGAGGGCACCCGACCGGCACCGAAGGCGGCCACGACCCGAACGGGACTCCCCCGGAAGCGGTACGGCACGGGGGCGGGGACACGGTGGCGGCCCGGCCGGCTCACGGGCCGTACCGGAGGGCCGGCGGGGTCATGGCGGCGGCTCGGCCGGCTCGCAGGCCGTGGAGGAGGGCCGTGGCGGAGGCTCGGCCGAGTAGCGGAATGTACGGGGGCGCGGGCCGTGGCGGAGGCTCGTGGCGGTGGCCCGGCCGGCTCACGGGCCGCCGGGGCCATCGGCGGCCCGGCAGCCGCTCACGGCCCGTGGGCGGGCGCCGGGCGGTGGCCGTGGCGGCCCGGGACCGAGGGCGGCGCGTGGCGGGCGGCCAGCAGGAGGGCCACGTCGTCCGGGCGGTCGGCCGCGAGCCGGGCGGTGCCGGTGAGCCGGTCGGCGACCGCGGCCAGGGAACGCGCCCCCGTCCCGCCCCGCCGGCCCGCGGCGGCACCGGCCTTGGCGAGCGCCAGCCGCAGCGCCGCGATGCCCTCGTCGATGTCCGCGCCGGGCCGCTCCACCAGACCGTCGGTGTACAGGGCCAGGATCGCGTCCGGCACCAGCACCAGCTCCGTCACCGGGTACCGGGCGTGCGGATCCACCCCGAGGACGACACCACCGGGAACGTCCAGCACCCGGGTCCGGCCGTCCGGACAGCGCAGCAGGGGCGGCAGATGACCCGCCCGGGCGATCAGGGTCCGGCCGGTGGCGGGGTCCAGCCGCAGACAGCAGCAACTGGCGAACTGCCCCGGGTCCAGGTCGATCAGCAGATGATTGGTGCCGCTGAGCACCTCGTCCGGCGGCCGGTCGCCCAGCGCGAACGCCCGCACGGCACTGCGCAACTGGCCCATGGTGGCCGCCGCCTGCACCCCGTGCCCCTGCACATCACCGATGACCAGCGCGAGCCCGTCCCCGGACTCCACCACGTCGTACCAGTCCCCGCCCACGTCCATGCCCTGCGTCCCCGGCAGATAGCGGCCCGCGGTCTCCACCCCGGGGTGCGCCGACAGCCGGCGCGGCAGCAGCGCCTCCTGGAGCCCGCGGGCGAGGGCCGCCTCGCTGTCATAGCGGCGGGCCCGCTCCATCGCGTGCGCGATCAGCCCGGCGAGCGCGGTGAGCACCGTACGCTCCTGCGCGCTGAACCCGCGCGGCCGGTCGAAGCCGAGGATGCAGGAACCCACCGGCCGCCCCGAGGCGATCAGCGGCAGGAAGGCGCGCGCCCCCACCTCCGCGTCGAGGGCGAGCCCCGGATAGGCCGCCCCGAGTTGCGCCATGGACTCGAAGAACAGCGGCCGGCCGGTGGTCAGGGTCTCCACCCCGGGGATCCGCGTGTCCAGGCCGACGCCCTCGAACGGGTCGAGGAACCCTCGCGGGAACCCGGTCTCCCAGGCCAGGTGGAGCCGCCGCTCCTGGAGCAGGTAGATGGCCAGCCGCCGGCCGCCGAACGCGGGCAGCAGCTCCCGCACGACCACCGCCGACACCTGCCGGGCGGTCACCGCGTCGGTCAGCGCGATGGCGAGCGCGATCGGCCGGTACAGCGGTGCCATCGAGCGGTCGTCCGGCTCCGCCCCCTGGTCCGGGTGTGCCCCGGGCGCCGGACCGGTCGCCGGGTCCATGCGGCTGGCCGGGACGAGCGTGCAGGTCAGCAGGTCCGTACCGGGGTGCACCGATACGGCCAGCCAGTCACCCGCGCCGGGTCCGTCCTGGTCGCCGGCCGGCCGCCGCGCGTGGAAGCACACGGGCTCCGGGGCCAGCAGGGCGGCGCGCAGATGGTCGTCGTACGGCGGTCCGGTCAGCCACGGCAGCGCGTCCCACAGCGCCCGCCCGAGCAGCCACTCCCGGGACCGGCCCACGAGCCGGGCCGCCGCCGGGTTGGCGTACACGATCAGCCCCAGCCGGTCCAGGCAGAGCACGCCCTGCGGCAGCGGGTCGGCCGCTTCCTCGGCGAACGCGGCCGGACCGGCGTCGACCACCACCCCGGTGACGGCCGGGGCGTCCGCCGCCCACAGGTCCAGCAGCCGTGGTGTGCCGTCCCGCGCCCGCAGGCTCAGCGGCGCGGCCGGCGGTCTCCCGGCCGCGGTGTCGCGCAGCGCGGCCAGGATCCGGTGCGCCTCGGCCGGCGCCAGGGCGTCGGCGAGCGCGTCGGCCGTCCCCGCGAGCGCGCCGGGGTCCCGGCCGAGCAGGGCGTGCAGCCGGTCGTCCGCGCGCACCAGGGAGGTCGCCGGATCCCAGCTGAAGCGCCCCACGGCGGGCCGCGCGGTACGGCCCGGGGGCGGCCGTACGCACACCGGTGCCTCGTCCCAGCGGACCGCGTCCTCGTCCCCGCCGGCCAGGCCGAGCAGCTCGGCGCCCAGGCCCTCGGCCAGCCGCACCAGCAGCCCCCGGTCGAAGAGTTCGTCCCCGGTGTCCGGCGATGCCGGGCACAGCACCGTCAGCACCCCGAGCGGCCGCGTCCCGCCCGGCACCGGCACATGCGCCGACCCGAGGGGGAAGGGCAGACCGGCGGCGAACTGCGGGTACCGGCGCATGGTCTCCGTGGCGTTCGACAGGACCACCGGGCCGCCCAGCCGGTAGGCGTCGGCGACCGGGAAGGGACGGTCGGCGTGCAGCCGCCACCAGGCGCGGAACAGCGGACCGGGCAGTCCCGCCAGCACCGCCAGGCGCAGCACGTCCGGGGTGCCCGACCGCAGGTACACGCCCGCCGCCCGGCCGCCGGCCGTGCCGAGGACGGCCGCCGAGGCATCGGCCAGCAGCGCGGCCAGCCGGTCCCGCGTACGCGCCGCCCGCTCGCCGCTCCCAGCCATCGGCACCACCTCGTCCCGTGTGCCCGCGCTGGATGACACAGCAAGAATGCGCCACGGGGGGCGGGGAACGCACCCGGACGGCCCGTACGCCCTGCGGTGCCGTCGGCGGCGGCCGTCGGAGCTCGGGCGTCAGAGCTCGGGTGTCCGGCGCGGCAGCGGCAGGCTGCGCAGGGCGAGGAGCAGGACGCCGATGTCGTCCAGGTACACCGGGTCGGGCAGCAGGTCGGTGGGCAGCAGCAGATAGGCGACCGCGCCCCAGAACACCCACCGCGGGCCCGTCGGCAGCCCCGCCCGCCGCAGCGTGCGCCGGGCCCGCACCAGCCGCACCAGCAGGGCCACGGCGGCGGCGAGCAGCACCGCCGCCACGCAGGCCGCGATCAGCAGCAGGGTGGTGGTCGTGTCCATCGGGGCTCCTTGTAAGGGCTGTCCCGGAGGGTCAGGAAGGCTTCCCGTCCTCCGGCGCCGGCGGGTCGGCCGGTGCGGCGGTGTCGTCGGCCGCGCCGGACGGGGCGTCCTGCGCGGGTTCCGGCTGCGGGCGTCCCCACACGGGCAGTTTCAGCCGTTCGAACGTCCGCGTCAGCTGGTGCAGCGGACCCGGCGCGCGGGCACCGGACCGCTGCTGCGGCAGGGCGGGCGGGGGCACGTCCCGGTAGGCGGCCAGGGCCTCCAGCGCCTGCTCGGCGGCCTGCTTGTACAGGTCCCGGGACTTCGTCATGGCATCCAGCGCGTCGGCGTACATCGCGACCAGCCGCCGCTCGCGCTCCAGCTGCTCCTCGAGGGTCATCAGGGTCCAGTTCTCGCGCAGGTCCGTCAGCGCGTCGGCGGCGTCCTGGGACAGGGGGCGCGGCAGGGCGACGAAGTGCCGTAGCGCGGCGACGAGTCCGGCCGGCTCCGAGCCGTCCAGGAAGACGTTGCGCACGCTGTGTTCCCGGCCGTCGTAGTCCTTCGGCGCCGGGTCCGGCGGCAGCAGTACCGCGCCGCCGCGCGGCACCTCGACGCCCAGGTCCTTCAGCGCCCAGTTGACCCCGCGGAACTGCTGCGGCGTGGCCCGGTGCTCGATCACGCGGTGCCGCAGACCGGGCGGGAGCAGTGCCGTCAGCGGCAGCCGGCCCCGCTCGTCCGGTGTCATCGCCTCGTGCACGACGACGTGGACGCACCACGCCTCCCGGGCCGCGTCCCGCAGCCGGCGACGCATCTCCCTGTCGTCCTCGGGCAGCGGGTTGACGTGCCGGAAGCGCAGACCGGGGACGGAGGGGTGGTGGTCCCAGGAGCCGTCGTCGTCGCCGGAGCCGCCGTCGGGCCAGAACAGGGTCGCGGGCGAGGGCCAGGCGTCGTCCCACGGCCGCTCCGCCTCCGCGACCAGCCGCCACTCCCGCCCCTGCGGCCGGCCCTGCGGCGGCAGGAGGGTCAGCCGGGCCCGCACGGTCACCGCGCCGCCGGCCCGCCAGCGGGCCTCGAAGACCCGCCGGCCGGTATCCCCGGTCGCGGGCGGTTCGGCGAAGTCGTCGATGTCCCCGCTCTCCTTGTGCCGGCGCAGGGTGCGGCGGACGACGTCCTCGGGGGCGGGACCGGTGTGGCGGCCCCGCACGGCCCAGAGGGTCTGCGGGACGGTGGCGTGGTCGGCGGCGGAGTTCGACATGAGCCAATCTGCTGATGGGGGCGGGTGCGCCTCCCAGTATCACCGCTCGGCGGCGCGACGCGGGCGCGGGGGCCGAACCCCGCGCGTCGCCCGGGAGCACCCCCGGCGCACCGGCACGCGACCGCACGCCCGGATGCGGGACGGCGTACGCCCGCACCGCCGTACGGAGCACCGGTACGCCCATACGGGCCGCGACCTCGCACGGCGCTAGTGCGACTCCGCTGGGGGCAGACGCTGTTCGGTGAGGAACGCGTGGGCGGCGGTCACGAGGGTGACGTGGTGGTGCCGGCCCGTGCGGCCGAGGCGGCGGCCCGGACGGGACGCTCGAGGGCCCTGCCGGCCGGGCGGACGCGCACGGCGGCGAAGCGGGACCGTAACCGGCCGCGCGCCCTGCCGCCTGGGAAGCCGATTCTCGGCCAGGGCGACGTGGTCGGCGCGGGGCGCGGGCTGGACGGTGGTGGTCCGCAAGGGCGTGTAACGCTGTGGCGCAGGCGTCCGGCGGCAGCGACCCCCATCGCGGTGGCGCTGCCACGGGGGGCCGTCCGGTGGCTGACAAAACGCTGTTGTCGACGCCGGTGAGCGGCCGTGACCATCGAGTGACATCCACCGAGCGACCGGGAGGTCACGCCATGACGATCACGGCCGAACAGCCCGTCCCCTATCCGTTCAACGAGCCCGAAGGACTGAGCCTGGCGGACGCGTACCAGGCGGCGCTGGAGGAACCGGGCCTGATACGCGTGCGTCTGGCGTACGGGGAGCCCGCCTGGCTGGCCACCCGGTATGCCGACGCGCGCCTGGTTCTGGGCGACCGCCGCTTCAGCAGGGCGGAGGCGCTACGGCACGACGCACCACGTCATTCGGAGGGCAGCCAGGACAGCGGCATCCTCAGCATGGACCCGCCCGGGCACACGCGGCTGCGCAGGCTGGTGGCGAAGGCGTTCACCGTGCACCAAGTGGAGAAACTGCGTCCGGCGGTCCGGGATCTGGCGCACCGGCTGCTCGACGGGATGGAGGCCATGGGGCAGCCCGCCGACCTCGTGGAACACTACGCGCTGCCGATCCCGGTCGCCGTCATCTGCCGCATGCTGGGAGTACCGGAGGAGGACCACCCCAGGTTTCGGGCCTGGAGCGACGCGGCGCTCTCCACCAGCTCCCTGACGGCTGCGGAGTTCGAACGCAACAGGCGGGAACTGCGGGCCTACATGACCGGACTGGTGGCGGACCACCGGCGCAACCCGCGGCCCGACCTGATGACGGGCCTGATCGAGGCGCGTGACACCGGTGACCGGCTGAGCGAGGGGGAACTGGTCGATCTGTGCGACGCCATCCTCCTCGCCGGTCACGAGTCGACGGCCACACAGATCGCCAACTTCGTGCACACGCTGCTCGACCACCCCGAGCAGATGGAGATACTCCGCAAGAGCCCCGAGCTGCTGCACGGCGCGGTCGAGGAACTCATGCGCTTCGTGCCCCTGAGCAGCGGCGCGAACTTCCCCAGGTACGCCACCGAGGACGTGGAGGTCGGCGGTACCCTCGTGCGTGCCGGTGAGCCCGTCCTGGTCGCGATCGGGGCCGCCAACCGCGACGCGCTGAAGTTCGCGGACCCCGGCCGGCTCGACGTCACCCGGACCGGCGTCCAGCATCTGGGGTTCGGACACGGGGTGCACCACTGCCTCGGCGCACCGCTGGCCAGGCTGGAGCTTCAGGAGGCTCTGGGAGCCCTGCTCGAACGCTTCCCCGGTCTGCGTCTCGCGGACGACGTGCGGTGGAAGGACCAGATGCTGGTCCGTGGTCCGCGCGAGATGCCGGTCGGGTGGTGAGGACGGTGCCCTGGACGACCGGGGCCGAGGACGAACGCGCGCTGGACGCCGCGGACTCCTGCCCCGCGACGGCGATCTCAGTACGTGCCGGGCACCGGCTGATCGGGCCACGCCGGTGAGCGGTGCGTCCCGGGCTTCCCCGCCCACATACCGAGCAGTCGGGTCCTACTGGGGTCCCGGTAGCCCGGACGCCTCCCGGGCCCGTCGGCTCACCCGCCCGCCCGCCCGGGCCGGGAGCCGTTGGACGACCGCAAGGTGCGGTGCGGTCCGGACACGGCGGAGCCGTCGCGTGGGCTGTCCGGTATCGGATGTCGGGCGCGCCCCGCGCCGGCCCCGCCGCCTCTTCGTGCGGCCGGGACCTTACGCCCCGCTCTCCCGCAGCATGTCCTCGCGCTCGACGATCTTCACCCGCTCACGGCCCTGCGGCTCGCCCAGGGCGCGCTCGGCGGCGTCCAGCTTGTACCAGCCGTCCCAGGTGGTGAAGCGGACGTTCCGCTCGGCGAGGAAGGCGTCCACGGCCTCCGGCTCGGGCGCGGACGGGGTGTGCAGCCGGCCGTTGGCGAAGTCGTCCAGCAGGTTGGCCACGGTCTCGTTGGCGTCGCCCTTGGTGTGGCCGATGAGACCGACCGGGCCGCGCCGGATCCAGCCGGTGACGTACGTGGACTGCAGGTGGGTGCCGCCGTCCTCGACGACCCGGCCGCCCTCGTCCGGCACGGTCCCGGACTCCTCGTCCCAGGGCAGCTTGGGCAGCTTCTCGGAGAGGTAGCCGACCGCGCGGTAGACCGCCGTGACGTCCCAGTCCTTGAAGACGCCGGTGCCCTTGACGTTGCCGGTGCCGTCCAGGGCGGTGCGCTCGGTGCGCAGGCCGACGACCTTGCCGTCCTCGCCGAGGATCTCCGCCGGGGACTCGAAGAAGTGCAGGTACAGCTTGTGCGGACGGTCGCCGACGTCCCGGATCGCCCAGTTCTCCAGCGTCTTGGCGACCATGTCGGCCTGCTTGTTGCCGCGCCGGGTCTCGATGGAGCCCTCGTCGTAGTCGATGTCCTCGGGGTCGACGATGACCTCGATGTTGGGGGAGTGGTCCAGCTCGCGCAGCTCCATCGGGCTGAACTTCGCCTGGGCCGGGCCACGGCGGCCGAAGACGTGGATCTCCACGGCCTTGTTGGCCTTCAGGCCGTCGTAGACGTTCGGCGGGATCTCGGTCGGCAGCAGCTCGTCCGCGGTCTTGGCCAGGATGCGGGCCACGTCCAGGGCCACGTTGCCGACACCGAGCACGGCGACCTTCTCGGCTTCCAGCGGCCAGGTGCGCGGCACGTCCGGGTGGCCGTCGTACCAGGACACGAAGTCGGCGGCGCCATAGGAGCCGTCCAGGTCGATGCCGGGTATGGACAGCGCGCGGTCGGCCATCGCGCCGGTGGAGAAGATCACCGCGTCGTAGAAGGCGCGGAGGTCGTCCAGGTTGAGGTCCGTCGGGTAGTCGACGTTGCCGAAGAGGCGGATCTGCGGCTTGTCGAGCACCTGGTGCAGGGCGGTGATGATGCCCTTGATGCGCGGGTGGTCGGGCGCGACGCCGTACCGGATCAGGCCGAACGGGGCGGGCATCCGCTCGAAGAGGTCGATGGACACACCGGGGTCGGCGGCCACCTCGGATTTGAGCAGGGCGTCGGCGGCGTAGATCCCGGCGGGGCCGGCTCCGACGATGGCTACCCGCAGGGGGCGCGGCATGATCAGGTTCCCTTCGAACGTGAATGGGCGACTTGATCAGGAAGCCTAAACTAAGGCAGACCTTACCTGGTACGGGGGTCTGCTCTATGACCTCATAAGCCGTCCTTATGACTTGTCCAGGGTCGACTTATGTGCGACCCGTGCCCGCGGTCGACCGGCCGGGCCGGCCTCCGCCTGATCGCCGCGTCCCATGGCGGCCACGCGACGGCCTGGCCAACGTGCGTGCACCGTGTGAGGGTGGGGGCTTGGTGAACTCCCCGCCCGACCGGTGATCGCACAGAGGACGACCTTGGTACGCAACAGGCGCCGCAGCCCGACCCGTGCACGACGCCCGGCCCGCGCCCAGAACCGCGCGGCCCTCGCGGCGGCCGTCCTGCTGCTGGCCGGAGCCGGGCTCGTCGCCGCGCACCTGCGTTCACCGCAAGCCGCGACCCACGCCGGCCGTGTCCCCCCGGCCGGCAACGGACCCGTGGCCTCCGACTACGCGGACATCACCGCCGTACCGCCGCGGGAACCCGCCCCGCCCCCGGAGGCCGGCGCCTCGCGCGGCACCTTCACCTCCGACTGCGGAGTCAACGCGAACCGCCTGTTCAACTCCGACAACCTCATCGTCGCCCCCGGCGTCGCCAACGGCGCCCACCACGTCCACGACTACATCGGCAACCAGGCCGTCGACGCCTTCGCGAGCGACGAGGACCTGGCGGACGCCGGCACGAGCTGCGCGGACCGGCGCGACAAGTCGTCGTACTACTGGCCCGTGCTGCGCGTACGCGACGGACGGGAGCGCGACGCGGGAGTCCCGGGCGGCGGTGCGGAGGGCAACACCGGGCGGATCCTCACGCCCAAGAAGGTGACCCTGACCTTCCAGGGCAACCCGCGGGGCAAGGTCACCGCCATGCCGCGCCTGCTGCGCATCGTCACCGGCGACGCCAAGGCTTTCGTGCACGGCCCCGGCGACGCCAACGCCTCCTGGAGCTGCACCGGCTACGAGGACCGGCAGCTGACGGACAAGTACCCGCTGTGCCCGCCGGGCAGCGACGTGGTGCGCACCTTCCGGTTCCCGGGCTGCTGGGACGGCCGCGACATCGACAGCGCCAACCACCGCACCCACATGGCCTTCACGGCCGAGGACGGTTCCTGCCCGCCGGGCTTCCGGCCCGTGCCGCGGCTGGTGCAGCGCGTCGTCTACGGCGTCCGGGCGCCGAGCGTCGCGGACGGCGGCCGGACCGTCCCGCTGTTCGCGGTCGACTCCTTCCCCGAACAACTGCACAAACCCGTCACCGACCACGGCGACTTCATCAACGTCTTCGACGACGACCTGATGCGGGAGATGGTCGACTGCGTCAACTCCGGCCGGACCTGCGGGACTTCGGGCAGGTCCGGTACGACGCCGACGTCCGCGTGACCGGCCGCGGTGACGCGCGCCGGGTCGGCCCGCGCCGGCGGTCCAACCCGGGCCGGACCCTTGTGGAAGAGCTTGTGGGAGCGCTCCCAAAGGATCAGTATGGGGCCATGTCCTTCCCCGACCCGGCCCCCGTGATCCGGCCCTACCGCCCCGCCGACCGGGACGCCGTCGCCGACGTCTGCGTCCGCACCGCGCACCTCGGCGGCGACTCCCGGGCGCTCTACCCCGACCCGGACCTCATGCCGTCCCTGTTCGCCGAGCCGTACTGCCACTTCGACCCGGACCTCGCCTTCGTACTGGACGACAGCACGGGCCGGGCCGTGGGATACATCCTCGGCACCGCGGACACCGAGCGCTTCGTCGCGGACTTCCGGCGCGTCTGGATACCCCGGCTCGCCGGCCGCTACCCCGAGCCCGCCGGGCCGCCGCGCACGCCCACCGAGGAGATGATCCGGCTGCTGCACCACCCGGAGCGGATGCTGCTGCCCGAACTCGCCGCCTACCCCGCCCATCTGCACATCGACCTGCTGCCGCGTTGGCAGGGGCGAGGACACGGCCGCCGGCTGCTGCACACCTTCCTGGACGCCCTGCGCGGACAGGGCGTCCAGGCGGTCCACCTGGGCATGGTCACCGCCAACACCGCCGCCCGCGCGTTCTACGACCGGGTCGGCTTCCACCCGATCCCCGTACCGGACGCCGGGCCCCTCACCTACCTGGGCCGGGCCACGGCCAGGGACTGAGCGGGACCGGGCCTCGTGGCGGCGGCCCTCAGGAGAGCTTGAGCGTCTGCTTGGCGAGCTCGAACGCGGGCAGCATCTCCTCGTGCTCCTGGGTGTCCATGCCGCCGAGGTGCAGGACGACCGGGCCGTCGGGCGTGCCGACCGCGAAGGCGCTCTCCTTCTTGGTCTCCTCCAGGGCCTTGTTGGTCGACACGTACTCCACCTCCACGGCCGGGACGCCGCCGCCGGTCTTGAAGGAGTGGTACTCCGCCTTGCCGGCGCCCTCCTCGGCGGCGACGAAGGCGCGCAGCACACCGCCCGCGTCGGCGTCGCCGGGCTTGCCCTTCCATACCCGCAGGAAGCCGATGGTGCCGGACGGCTTGGCGTCTATCTCGCAGGCCGCGGTGACCGGCCCCTGCCGGAGCATGGCCGCGGCCAGTTCCCCGGCCAGGTCGGCGTCCTCGCCCTTGGAGAGCTGGGCCAGCTCCTTCTCGGCGTCGACGGCCTTGGGCTTCCAGTCCTTCGCCGTGTCGAAGCTGACGGGCAGTTCACAGGCCGAACCGGCCGGACCGAGGGTGGCGCCGCGGGCCGCCGTCGTGGCCTTCTTCCCCGCGTCCCCGGTAGCCGCCCCGGTGTCCCCGGTCGCCGCCCCCTTGGCGTCCGCCGACTTGCCCGCCGACGGCTTCCCGTCGTCGTCCGCCGTCCCCGCGCAGCCGCCGAGCAGCATCGCGACCACCGCCGCGACGGCCACACGGCCGCCGACTGTCCCCACCCTGACCTGCACTGTCGTCTCCCGTTCGATTAGGAGCCGCAACTCTAGCCGAGAGCACTGACAACGCCGGGCGGAACGCGGCTCACCGGCCCGCGGCCGGCCGGTCCGGGCGCCGGGCGTGCAGGAACAGGTGCGGTTCGGGCGCGGCCTCGGGCAGGTCCGGGACGAACCGGGAGCACTCCTCGGCCAGCACCGTCAGGCCGGCGCCGGTCACCAGGCCGGTGAACGCCTCCGCGCCGAAACTGGTCAGCCGTACCGGCTGTCCCATGAACACCCCCTCGGCGTCCTCCACGTCGAGGGGGACGGTGGCCAGCGCGACGAGGCCGCCGGGCCGTACCGCCCGCGCCAGCTTCGCCACGACGGCCGCCTGTTCGGCGCGTGACATCTGGAGCAGCGGGAAATACGCGCACACCGCGTCGAAGGAGCCTTCCGCGAGCGGCGTCTCACGGATGTCGGCAAGCCGGAACTCCGCCCCGGGCACCTGCCGGGCGGCCAGGTCCACCATGACCGGCGAGACGTCGAGGCCCAGCACCCGGTGCCCCGCCCCGGCCAGCGTGTGCGCGGTCGGCCGACCCGTGCCGCTGCCCACGTCCAGCACCCTGCTGCCCGGCGCCAGCCGCTCCAGCAACCAGTCCAGGGACGCCCGGTGCGCCGCGGAACCGGCGAACGCCCGCTCGTAGTCCAGCCCCAGCGCGTCGAACACCACGGCGGCCGGCGGCCGGCGGCCCTCCTCGGTCATGACGGCTCCTCTCGCCACCCCGGCGGCACGTCCCTCGCGCCGCCCGGCGCCACCCGCCGTTCGCGCCCGTTGCGGACGCCGTTCGTGCCGGCGGTGGACGCCGTTTGCGTCGGCGGCGGACGCACGGCAGGGTGCCGGGTGTGCCTACCCTGCTGATCGTCCACCACACCCCGTCACCGAACTGCCAGGCGCTGTTCGAAGCCGCCGTGTCGGGAGCCACCACGCCGGAGATCGAGGGCGTCCGCGTCGTACGCCGCGCGGCCCTCGCGGCCACCGCCTCCGACGTGCTGGAAGCCGACGGGTACCTGCTCGGCACGCCCGCCAACCTCGGCTACATGTCCGGTGCGCTCAAGCATTTCTTCGACCAGGTGTACTACCCCTGCCTGGACGGGACCAGGGGCCGCCCCTTCGGTTACTACGTCCACGGCGGCAACGACGTCACCGGTGCCGTGCGCGCCATCGAGACCGTCACGACCGGCCTCGGCTGGCGCCGGGCCGCCGACCCGGTGACCGTCACCGGCGAGCCGGGCAAGGCCGGCACCGAGGCGTGCTGGGAACTGGGTGCCACGGTCGCGGCGGGACTGATGCCCGGCGACTGAGCGGCGGCCCCGGCCCGCGCCGGACGGTGGTCCGGGGACACCGGTCCCCTCCGCGCGGCCACCGGAGTGATCCTGATGCGATTACGTGCGGTGACCGGCGTGGGCCCAAACCCGCTCAGAATTGCTCTGTTAGTCATATTTATGTGTTTATCGGAGCGCTGGTCGGGTGCGGACGAGCCGTCGGGACACGGCTTCCCGCGGTGCTGCCCCTGCTCATGGCCGTGTCGGCCGGAGCGGTGGACCGCGCCGTCGCCGACGGCGCGGGCACCCACGGGCTCGCCCTGGAGGTCACCGTCAACACCAGGCCCGGCACGGAGCCGACCCGGCCCGGCATCCGCGTCGGACACCCGTTGGTGAAGACGTACCGCCTGATCAACCGGACCGGGGCGGACCTCTACGACGTCCGGGTGAGCGACCCGGGCCTGCCCGACGCCGTCATCCGCTGCCCCGGCGGCGGCGACCGCATCCGCATGCTCCGCGGCCTCGACTCGGCGACCTGCACCGCGCGGTCCACCGCGCGCGAGGGCACCTGGATCGCGGACGTCACGGCCGTCGGCCGGGTCCCCTCCCTCGGCTACGAGTCCCGGGCGTCCGCCCGTTCCGGGTACGCGGGCGTCGGCGGGCGACTGTCGCTGACCGAGACCGTGACGACCGGCGGCGAAGTCCCCGACGGCGTCCTCCTCCTCGGCCGGGCCACCGTCTTCTACGACGTGACCAACACCGGCAACCGCACGGTGTACGACCTGCGGTTCACCGACCCGGTCCTCCAGCCTCCCGCCATCGTGTGCGCGACGGGCGACGACACCGTCCCGAGCCTCGAACCGGGCGTCACGGCACGGTGCGTGGCGACCGTCGAGCGGTTCCCGGGGGAGTACCTCAGCGAGGGGCACGTCAAGGGCACCGACCGGCTCACCACGCTCCGGCCCGACGGCTGCCCGGAGTGGCCCCCGAAGCTCAAGGCCTGGGCAACCGGCGGGTTCACGCTGTACCCGCCCCCGCCCCCGCCACCCCT
>NZ_JODT01000011.1 GCF_000720835.1 Streptomyces achromogenes subsp. achromogenes
CCGGAGACCACCCACCCGCACCCCCGGAGACCACCCACCGCCTCAGGACGCCCGCGGCACCCCCGTGGACCCCCGCACCATCAACTCCCCGCGCACCGAGGCGATCCCGCCCGGCGGGGGCTCCTCGCGGCCCATCGCGATGCGGCCCGCGCGGGCGCCCGCCTCCGCGAGGGGCAGGCGGACCGTCGTCAGGGACGGGACCGCGTCGATGCTGAAGGGAAGGTCGTCGAAGCCGGCCACCGACACGTCCTCGGGGATGCGCCGCCCGGACTCGCGCAGCGCGGCGCACGCGCCGAGGGCGACGGAGTCGTTCGCGGCCACGATCGCCGTCAGCGACGGATCCCGGCGCAGCAGCTCCAGGGTGGCCTCGTAGCCGGATTGGCGGTCGTAGCGGCCGTACACCGTCCAGCGCGGGTCCTCCTCGACGCCCGCCGCCGCGAGCGCGGCCCGGTGGCCCTCCAGGCGGTGCCGGGTGGTCGTGCGTTCCACGGGCCCGGCGATGTAGCCCAGCCGGCGGTGGCCGAGGCCGAGCAGATGGGCGGTCAGCGCGCGGGCGCCGCCCCGGTTGTCGAAGGTGAGCGCGACGGCGTCGGTGTCCGGCGCCGGCGGGCGCCCGCACAGCACCACCCGGGTCCCGGCGTCCGCGAGCTTCCGCAGCTTCGCCGCCACCGCCGCCGCGTGCGGCGCGTCCTCCACGGCCCCGCCGGTCAGCACCACGGCCGCGGCCCGCTGCCGCTGGAGCAGCGTCAGATAGGTCAGCTCCCGCTCGGGCGACCCGCCGGTGTTGCAGACGACCGCCAGCCGCTCCCCGCCCGCGCGCCCGCCGGGCCCGCCGATCTCGCCCTGGATCGCACCGGCCATGATCCCGAAGAAGGGGTCGGCGATGTCGTTGACGAGGATGCCGACCAGGTCGGAGGTGGCCGCGGCGAGCGCGCTGGCCGGGCCGTTGAGGACGTAGTCCAGTTCGTCCACCGCCCGCAGCACCCGTTCCCGGGTGGCGGCGGCGACCGGGTAGTTGCCGTTCAGTACGCGCGACACCGTCGCGGGGGAGACCTGGGCGCGGGCCGCCACGTCCGCCAGGGTCACGGTCATCTCGTCGTCCTCCGGTCACGCGTCGTGTCGTACGCCCTCGTAGACAGCCAGGGCTGTGTCCTGGTTCCGAGCAGACCTTACGGCCAACGCCCCCCGCTTGTTCGCCCCCTCGAACAACTCGGCCCGGGCGGCGGTCTTGTACAGACCACGTCCAGAGGCTAGCTTCTCACCTTGTAGAAAGCGCTTGCTACACCGGACCGCGAAAGGGACTCACGTGACACGCAAGACGGTGCGAATCGCCATGAACGGCGTGACCGGGCGCATGGGCTACCGCCAGCACCTCGTCCGGTCCATCCTCGCCCTGCGCGAGCAGGGCGGACTCGACCTCGGCGACGGCACCGTGCTGTGGCCCGAACCGATCCTGCTCGGCCGCCGCGAGCACGCCCTGCGGGAGATCGCCGGCCGGCACGGCCTGGAGCACGTCTCCACCGACCTGGACGCCGTCCTCGCGGACCCGTCCGTCGACCTCTACTTCGACTCCCAGGTCACCTCCGCCCGCGAGGAGGCCCTCGCCAAGGCGATCGCGGCCGGCAAGCACGTCTACACCGAGAAGCCCACCGCCACCGGCCTGGACGGCGCGCTCGGGCTGGCCCGCCTCGCCCACGACAAGGGCGTCAAGCACGGCGTCGTCCAGGACAAGATCTTCCTGCCGGGCCTGCTGAAGCTGAAGCGCCTCATCGACGGCGGCTTCTTCGGCCGGATCCTCTCCGTGCGCGGCGAGTTCGGCTACTGGGTCTTCGAGGGCGACTGGCAGCCCGCCCAGCGCCCCTCCTGGAACTACCGCGCCCAGGACGGCGGCGGCATCGTCGTCGACATGTTCCCGCACTGGGAGTACGTGCTGCACGAACTGTTCGGCCGGGTCACGTCCGTCCAGGCGCTGGCCACCACCCACATCCCGCAGCGTTGGGACGAACAGGGCAAGCCCTACGACGCCACCGCGGACGACGCCGCCTACGGCATCTTCGAGCTGGAGGGCGGCGCCATCGCCCAGATCAACTCCTCCTGGGCCGTGCGCGTCCACCGCGACGAACTGGTGGAGTTCCAGGTCGACGGCACGGAAGGCTCGGCCGTGGCCGGCCTGCGCAGCTGCCGCGTCCAGCACCGCAGCGCCACCCCGAAGCCGGTGTGGAACCCGGACATCCCCGCCACCGAGGTCTTCCGCGACCAGTGGCAGGAGGTGCCCGACAACGCCGAGTTCGACAACGGCTTCAAGGCCCAGTGGGAGCTGTTCCTCAAGCACGTCTACGCCGACGCCCCCTACCACTGGGACCTGCTGGCCGGCGCCCGCGGCGTCCAGCTCGCCGAACTGGGCCTGCGGTCCTCCGCCGAGGGCCGCCGCATCGACGTCCCGGAGATCGCGCTGTGACCCTCCACCTCCCCGCCGCCGACGGCACCCTGCGCGCCTACGAACCCCGCACCGAGCCGCTCGCCTTCACGCCCGGCACCCCCTTCACCTCCCGTACGGTCTTCTCGGCGGCGCACGTCGTCGCCGACCCCTTCGCGGACGTCACGCCCGACTCGCCCGCCGCCGTCGACTGGGACGCCACCCTCGCCTTCCGCCGCCACCTGTGGTCCCACGGGCTCGGCGTCGCGGAGGCGATGGACACCGCCCAGCGCGGCATGGGCCTGGACTGGGCGGGCGCGGCCGAACTGATCCGGCGCAGCGCGGCCGAGGCCCGTACCGTGGGCGGCCGGATCGCCTGCGGCGTCGGCACCGACCAACTGCCCGCCGGTACCCTCGCCGAGATCCGCGCGGCCTACGAGGAGCAGCTGGCCGTGGTCGAGGAGGCGGGCGCCCAGGCCATCGTCATGGCCTCCCGCGCCCTGGCCGCCGCCGCCCGCGGCCCCGAGGACTACCTGGAGATCTACGGCCATCTGCTGCGCCAGGCCGCCGAGCCGGTGATCCTGCACTGGCTGGGCCCGATGTTCGACCCGGCCCTGGAGGGTTACTGGGGCTCGTCCGACCTGGACGCGGCCACCGGCACCTTCCTGGAGGTGATCGCCGCCCACCCGGACAAGGTCGACGGCGTCAAGATCTCGCTCCTGGACGCCCGGCGCGAGGTCGACCTCAGGCGCCGCCTCCCGCACGGCGTGCGCTGCTACACCGGCGACGACTTCCACTACCCGGAGCTGATCGCGGGCGACGACCAGGGCTTCAGCCACGCCCTGCTCGGCATCTTCGACCCGCTGGGCCCGCTGGCGGCGCAGGCGGTACGGGTCCTGGACACCGGCGACGTGCCGGGCTTCCGCGCCCTGCTGGACCCCACGGTGGAGCTGTCCCGCCACCTGTTCCAGCCCCCGACCCGCTTCTACAAGACGGGCGTGGTCCTCCTCGCCTGGCTCGCGGGCCACCAGGACCACTTCGCGATGGTCGGCGGCCTGCAGTCGGCCCGCTCCCTCCCACACCTGGCCCGCGCTTACGAACTGGCCGACACCCTGGGCCTGTTCCCCGACCCCAAACTGGCCGAGGAACGCATGAGGACCCTGCTGTCGCTGTACGGAGTGACCCGATGAACCCCGACCTCGCCCGCTTCTCCGTCAACCAGATGACGGTGAAGCAGCTCTCCCTGCCCGAACTGGTCGACGCCTGCGTCCGGTTGGGTGTCAGCAACGTGGGCCTGTGGCGGGAGCCGGTCCAGGCGTACGGCGTGGAGGCGGCGGCCAAGCTGGTCCGGGACGCGGGCCTGACGGTGACGACGCTGTGCCGGGGCGGCTTCCTCACGGCGACCGAACCGGTCGAGCGGATGGAGGCGCTGGGCGACAACCACGCGGCCATCGAGGAGGCCGCCGCGCTCGGCACGGACACCCTGGTCCTGGTCTCCGGCGGCCTCCCGCTGTTCAGCAAGGACCTGCACGGCGCCCGTGAACGCATCGCCGACGCCCTGGCCGTCCTGGCGCCGTACGCGGCCGACCGCGGCGTACGCCTCGCCATCGAGCCCCTGCACCCCATGTACGCGGCCGACCGCTGCGTGGTCTCCACCCTCACCCAGGCCCTGGACCTCGCCGAACGCTTCCCGGCGGACCAGGTCGGGGTGGCCGTGGACACGTACCACATCTGGTGGGACGACCAGGCCCCCGCCCAGATCGCCCGCGCCGGCGCGGCGGGCCGCATCCACACCTTCCAGCTCGCCGACTGGACCACTCCCCTCCCCGAGGGCGTCCTCAACGGCCGCGGCCAGATCGGCGACGGCGCGATCGACATGCGGGAGTGGAAGGGCTACGTCGAGGCGGCCGGCTACACCGGACCCATCGAAGTGGAGCTCTTCAACGAGGGGTTGTGGGCACGGGACGGACGGGAGGTACTGGCGGAGACGGCCGAACGGTTCCTCGCACATGTGATCTGATAAGAGACATGACCGACATGCTGGGTCCGCTGGAGCGGATCGACGGCCGCTGGGTCCTGGGGGACGCCCGGCGGCCGGACGGACCGTGGGTGGAGTTCCGTGCGGAAGGGCTCCACCAGCACGAGCGGGACACCGAGGGATTGCTGGTCCCCTGGTCCAGGATCATGCTGGGCATGCGCGTCACCCTGGGCGTGAAGTACCCGCACCGGGGCAATGGATTCGGCCTGTCCAACGCCCTCCCGGGCCCCTGGAAGGGCCATGGCCACGGCTACCTGCACATGACCCTGCGCCACCCGTACGAGGACTCCACCCTCCGCTTCGCCCTGCACTCCGGCCTCTACAGCCCGACCGAGGTGGTGCTGCTGGAGGAACTGCTGTCTCATGCCGTACGGGAGAAGCGGTTGCCTCGCCTGGCGGACCCGGACGAACTGGCCCGCGTGGTCGCGTACCTGGCTCCGCTGCGACCCCGGACGTTCAAGGCGTACAGCCGGGCGGTGACGGAAGCGTTCGGCCCGCCCGGAGGGTGAGACACGTGGCGTCCAACGTGCCGTTCAGGCGCGGGCCGTCGGTGCGATCTCGTCGAGCAGGGCGCGGACGCGTTGTTCGATCTCGTCGCGGATGGGGCGGACGGCGTCGACGCCCTGGCCGGCCGGGTCGGGGAGGCGCCAGTCGAGGTAGCGCTTGCCGGGGAAGACGGGGCAGGTGTCGCCGCAGCCCATGGTGATGACGACGTCGGAAGCCTGTACGGCTTCCACGGTCAGTACCTTGGGCACCTCGGCGGAGATGTCGATGCCGACCTCGGCGAGCGCTTCGACCACGGCCGGATTGACCATGCCGGCCGGGGCGGAACCCGCGGAGCGCACCTGGACGCGGTCACCGGCGAGGTGGGTGAGGAAGGCGGCGGCCATCTGCGAGCGTCCGGCGTTGTGGACGCAGACGAACAGCACCGACGGTCGCGGCGGGGTGTCAGGCATGGGTGGGCTCTTCCTGTGGTGCGGGGGCGGTCGGGCCGGTGAAGTAGCGGCGCGCGTACAGGGCCACGTGGACGAGTCCGATCAGTGCGGGGACTTCGATGAGCGGTCCGACGACGCCGGCCAGGGCCTGTCCCGAGGCGGCGCCGAAGGTGGCGATGGCGACGGCGATGGCCAGCTCGAAGTTGTTGCCCGCGGCGGTGAAGGCGAGCGTGGTGGCCCGCGGGTGATCGAGGCCGACGGCCCTGCCCAGCAGCATGGACCCGGCCCACATGAGCGCGAAGTAGACCAGCAGCGGCAGCGCGATGCGGGCCACGTCGAACGGCCGGCCGGTGATGGCGTCGCCCTGGAGGGCGAAGAGGACGACGATCGTGAACAGCAGCCCGTACAGGGCGTACGGACCGATGCGCGGGATCAGCTCCGCCTCGTACCAGGCACGGCCCTTGAGCTTCTCGCCGAGGCGGCGGGTCAGGTAGCCGGCCGCGAGCGGGACGCCGAGGAAGACCAGCACGCTGCGGGCGATCTCCCACACGGACACGTCGAGTCCGCTCTGCTCCAGGCCGAGCAGGCCGGGCAGGACCTGGAGGTAGAACCAGCCGAGCGCGGAGAACGCGATCACCTGGAACACGGAGTTGAGCGCGACCAGGACGGCCGCCGCTTCCCGGTGCCCGCGGGCCAGGTCGTTCCAGATGACGACCATGGCGATGCAGCGGGCGAGACCGACGATGATCAGCCCGGTGCGGTACTCGGGCAGGTCCGCCAGGAACAGCCAGGCCAGCGCGAACATGAGGGCCGGGCCGACGATCCAGTTCAGCAGCAGCGAGGGCAGCAGCAGGCGCCGGTCCCGTGTCACGGTGCCGAGCCGGTCGTAGCGGACCTTGGCCAGCACCGGGTACATCATCACGAGCAGGCCCAGCGCGATCGGCAGGGACACCCCGCTGACCGTCACGGCGGCCAGCGCGTCGCCGAGCCCCGGGACCAGGCGGCCCAGGCCGAGGCCCACGGCCATGGCGGCGAGGATCCACACGGCCAGGTAGCGGTCCAGGAACGACAGCCGTCCGGCCACGCTCTGTTCGGGTACGGCGGTGTTCACGAGACGGCACCTGCCCTGACGCGGCGGTCGGGCAGCGGGGTGCCGGCGGGGCGGGTCAGGAGGCCCGCGAGGCGGTCGGTCGTCTCCGGCAGCAGCCGGTAGTACACCCACGTCCCCCGCCGCTCGCAGTCGATCAGACCGGCCTGCCGCAGCAGCTTGAGGTGGTGCGAGATGGTCGGCTGCGACAGGTCGAAGGCCGGGGTCAGGTCACACACGCAGACCTCGCCGCCCGCCTTCGAGGCGATCATCGACAGCAGTCGCAGACGGACCGGATCGCCGAGCGCCTTGAAGACCCTCGCCAGATCGACGGCCTGTTCCTCGTCCAGCGGGGCGGTCAGCAGCCCCGGGCAGCACGTGTCGCCCCCGCCGGTCGCCTCCACCACCACAAGCTCTTGCTTTGACATGCGTCTATGTTGACAGTCTTCGATCCAGCGCGCAATGTTGCATCGACGGACATCAATACAACCGGATGGGAGCACCGCCATGCCTCGCGCTCAGCTCGCCCTGCGTGTCAGCGACCTGGAGGCGTCGATCACCTTCTACGCGAAGCTGTTCGGCACCGAACCGGCCAAGCGGCGCGAGGGGTACGCCAACTTCGCCCTCGCCGAACCCCCGCTCAAGCTCGTCCTCATCGAGGGCGAGCCCGGCCAGGAGACCCGCCTGGACCATCTCGGCATCGAGGTCGAGTCCGCCGGCCAGGTCGCCGCGGCGGCCGGTCGCCTCAAGGACGCCGGCCTGGCCACGTCCGAGGAGAACGACACCTCCTGCTGCTATGCCCTCCAGGACAAGGTCTGGGTCCACGGCCCCGGCCGGGAACCCTGGGAGGTCTACGTGGTCAAGGCCGACGCCGACACCCTCGGCAAGAGTGCCCGGGCCGGGGCGAGCGGCGACGGCTGCTGCCCGGTCCGCTGAGGTTCAGGCGTTGTAGCCGCCGTGGGCGTCCAGCACCGCGCCGGTGACGTACGACGCGGCGGGGCTCGCCAGGAAGGCGATGGCCGCGGCGATCTCGTCGGGGTGCCCCATGCGTTGCAGCGACAGCGAGCCGAGCAGGGCGTTGAGGGTCTCGGGGTCCGGCGGCTGCATGCCGCCCTCCATCAGCCCGGCCTCCACGACGTTGGCCGTGATGTTCCGGGGCCCGAGGTCGCGTGCGACGCCCATGGTGTACCTCTCGATCCCGGCCTTGGTCGCCGCGTAGTCGGCGAGGCCGGGGGCGCCGACCCGGGAGCCGAGGCCGGAACTCACCGTGATGATGCGGCCGCCCGTGCGCAGCACCCGGGAGGCGGCCCGGATGACGGCGATCACGCCGAGGTAGTTGGTGGCGTGCATCCGGTCCAGCGCGGCGGTGTCGGCGTCCGGGTCGTCCACCCTGCGGCCCTGCTCCACCGAGATCGCCGCGTTGTTGACGAGGATGTCCAGCCCGCCCAAGTGCGCGACCACGTCATCGATGAGCGCCGGCGCCCGGCTCGTGTCCGCCTGGTCGGCCTGGAAGGCGACGGCCTTGACTCCCTTGCCTAGTACCTCGTCCACGACAGCCTGCGCCTGCTTCTCGGAGCTGACGTAGGTGAAGGCGACGTCGGCGCCCTGCTCGGCCAGCAGCCGTACGGTCGCGGCTCCCAGTCCGCGCGACCCTCCGGTGACCAGGGCGACCTTGCCCGCGAGTGGCTTGCTCATTCTTCTCACCTCGTTGATCGACTCTTGCCGACAGTCGCAACGCTAATTGTTACGACCGACTGATGCAACTATAGCTGTTACGACTGCCCCGTCGTAACATGAAGCGTTGCGGCCGAGAGGTGAGGGACCCATGAGCGCCAACAGCAGGCTGACCATCGCCGCCCACGCGCTGGCCTGGATCGGCCTCTACCAGCGCCAGGGCCATGAGGTCGCCACCTCCGAGCAGATCGCGACCAGCGCGAACACCAACCCGGTGGTCATCAGGCGACTGCTCGGCGAACTGCGCAGGGCCGGGCTCGTGGAGTCCCGGCGGGGCGTGGGCGCGGGCTGGTCACTGGCGCGCGAACTGGAGTCGATGACCCTGCTCGACGTGTACGAGGCGGTGGAACCCGGCCCGCTGTTCGCCATGCACCGCACCACACCGGACCAGGAATGCGTGGTGGGCCGCGGCATCCAGCCGGCGATGCGGAGCGTCTACGAGGGCATCGAGCAGACCCTGAGGCAGGAACTGGCCCGCGTCACGCTCGCGGACGTACTCCAGGACGTACTCGCGGCACCTCGCTAGCGCTCTGGCCGCGCAGGTGCGCCGGGTTGCGTTCGGAACGGCCTCACGATCTCTCGGACTGCTTCAGCCGCGCCCCAGTCGTCGTCACCGTGCGCGATCGTGCTCAGGAGTTCCCGAAGGTGCAGGACCGGCATGCGTGCCTCCCAGCCGTCCTGGAGTCCGGCGATCTCCCGGTACGCGGCGAAGAAGCGGTCCGCGGCGACCGGGCGCGGCGAGCACCACAGCATGCTGAGGTCGACCTCCGGCCAGGTATAGGACACCGCGGGGTCGATGAGCACCGGGGCGTCGTCACCGGTGGCGACGATGTTCTCCCGCCACAGGTCGCCATGGGTCAGACAGGGGGGCTGGGGCGGGATCAGTTCGGGCAGGGACCCACACAGCCGTTCCAGGGCCCGGCGCTCTTCACGGTCGAACGCGGCCTCGACCAGTGGCTCCGGCAGCCAGCGCAGGATGCGCCGTTCCGCGAAAAACGTGTGGCCGTCCGTCTCCCAGGTGTTGTCCTGACGCATGCGGCCCAGCCGGCCGTCGCGGTGCCAGCCGAACCGCTCCGTGACGGTGGACATGTGCAGGGCGGCGACCATGTGAGCGAGCCGTTCCCAGAAGTGTTCGTGGTCCCGGCGCGGCCGCATTCTTTCGAGTACGAGCAGCCGGGGAGAGACGTACAGCACGTCCGGCGTGTTCACCCCTCCACGGCTGCGGAGCTCGGCCAAGCCGGCGGACTCGACTGCGAATACGTCGGAATCCGGCCCCAGTATGGTCTTCGCGAATGCCTGAGTGCCGTCCTGGAGGGTGACCAGCCCCGCGACGGCGACCACTCCTCCGGCGGCCTCTTCCACGGCTTCCGCCGCATAACCTGCGTCACGGAGCCGCTCGACAAGTATCTCCGGCGTGCCGGGCGGGTTTTGGGACGGTGTGTTCATTACTGGGTGTGTGGGAGCCGGCCCTTCTTGACGGCCGTTACGAACTCCATCCAGCCGTCCAGGGAGAAGAGCACGGCGGGCCCGGTGACGGCCTTGCTGTCACGGACGGGTACGTGAGTGTGGCCGCGGGCGACCTCAAGGCATTCCGATTGGCTGCCGTCGCTGTGGCTGGACTTGTACCAGCCAGTGAGTGTGGACGAGTTGGGGATGGTGCGCTCACTGCTGATCATGTGCGTGTTCCTTCGCGGCGGCTCTGACGAGGGCCAGTGACTCCTGCTGCGACAAGGCGTCGCTCAGCGCCAGAGCGTAGGACGTCTGGCAGGAACTCACCACCGACGGATCATCGATCAGTCGCCCGGTTTCGAACGCGTCGACGTACGCCACTGGAGCGGAATCATCGAAGCTCATCAAAGTGAGCAGGCTCGTCATGAGCGGATGCGCGCCGACCCGGTAGGGAAGGACATGAAGCCGAATCCGCCGTGCCTCGGCCATGTCGGCGATTTTGTGCAGCTGTTCCCCCATGGTGTGAGGGCCACCTACCGGGCGGCGAAGCACGGCCTCGTCGAGCAACGTCCAAATGACAGGAGCTGATGGTCCTTCCAGGATTTCGGCGCGACTCGTTCGAATGACAACCTCCCTGTCAAGCTCCTCGTCTGTGTAGTTGGGGTGGTAGGCCGTGAACACGGCCCGTGCGTAACCCGGTGTCTGAAGCAACCCGGGAACGAGCGTCAGGGCGAACAACTGGATCAGCGAAGCGTGTTGCTCCAGCTCGCGGGCGGCAGCGAAGCGAGGGGCGAAGTACTGGCTCTCCAAATCCTCCAGCCACCTCTCGAAGAACCCATCCGTCCCCAACGCCTGGTCGATCCGACGGGCGTCATCCGGCTTGGGAAGCCGTCTCCCCGCCTCCCAGTGACTGATCAACGTCGGTGAGCAGACCACGATCTCGCTCAGTTGCTCCTGCGTGAGCCCGGCCGCGATGCGCCGCAGCCTCAGCTCCTCCCCGTACTTCTCGCGCGGCGTCTTCGGCCTGCGGACAACGCTCATCCGGCCAACTCCCTTGGTGACAGGCGCAATGTCAACCCCCCGCCCCTGGCAGCGTAGCCACAACCGACCCCACTCTGTGAGGAAATCAGCACACACCGCAGTCACCGCAGGTGAGAAAGCAGGTCGGCATGGTTCGTCTCCTGGCCCGGCTGGTCAGGCCGTCGCGTCGGCGCCGTAGGCCGGTCACAGCTCCGCCGTACACGGACGTGTCCCCGTACTCGTGCCCGTACGTCGGCGCCCCCACCACGTACCGCAGGGGCGAGGCTCCCCTGCGCGGGGAGGACAGCCCGCTGGTCCGCCCGTATCTCGACCTGGTGGAGACCTACGCATGAACGACCGGACGTACGACGACCCGCCGGCGGACGGGCGCCTGCTGCCCTGGACCGGTGACGGGGGCAAGCCCTGCTACGTGCTGGGCGACGGCACGGGCTACGTGTCCCGGCTCGCGGACGAGATCGAGAGCGTGCAGCTCGGGATGGCCGGCGAGCTGATCGACCACGCGGCCGAGCTGCTCGCGGAGCACCGGCTGACGGACCTGGAACTGCACTACCTGGCGCGGCGGTTGGCCGAATCCCTGCGGGAGGTCACGCGGGTCGCGGTGAGCAGGGGAGCGCGGTTGTCGAGCGGCGGTTGAGGATGGCGGGGCCGCCTGTCCCTGATCCAGAATGACCTGATGGTCACGCTGGAGACTCCCCGTTTGGTCCTGCGCCGCTGGCGCGAGGAGGACGTCGAGCCCATGGCCGCCGTCAACGCCGACCCCGAGGTCATGCGGTGGATCCGTGACGGCAGCGTCCTCGATGAACAGCAGACGCGCGACAAGGTCCGCGCCTGGGACGAGGGATGGGAGACACGGGGCTTCGGCCTGTTCGCCGTGGAGGTCCGGGCCACCGGCGAACTGGCCGGGTTCACCGGTTTTTCGGTGCCCGACTTCCTGCCGGAGGTACTGCCGGCGGTCGAGGTCGGCTGGCGGCTGGGACGTGCCCACTGGGGGCAGGGCCTGGCCACCGAGGCCGGCGCGGCCGCCGTGCGGTTCGGCTTCGGAGAACTGGGACTGGAGCGGATCCTCAGCATCGTCCAGGTGGGCAACGAGGCATCCGAACGGATCACGGCGAAACTGGGGATGCGCCTGGAGCGGGAGACCGTGACCCCCGCCGGCGGCCGGCGGGTCAGGGTCTTCGAGCTGTCGTCGGAGCGGTACGCCCGCACCCGGTGAGCCGCTCGCCGGGGCGACGCCTACCGCACGACGGCCAGGACGAGGGACGCGGCGGCCAGGGCCAGGTAGGCCCCGGGAAAGGCGATGTCGTCGTACACGCGGGCACGGATGTGCGCGGCGACGGCGCCGACGAAGAACAGGACGAGCCCCGTCGCGGCGGCGACGCCGATGAACGGGACACCCGCCAGCCCGAGGAGGAGACCGGCGGCTCCGGCGGCCTTGAGCGTGGCGAGCCACGGGAGCCAGGTGCGCGGGACGCCGACCTCGGCCGAGTTGGCGAGGACGAACCCGGCTCCGAGGAAGTCCGCGACGGCGATTCCGGCGTTGGCCAGGAGGGTGATCGCGGTGGTGATCGCGTAGGCGGTGTACATGGGCCACGTCTTTCGGTCGAGCGCATCGTGAGTCCGGCGAGCCCGGTAAGCCCCCCACGACCAGCCTCTGCGAGCCCCTGAGCGGTGTCCAATACCTGTCTCCATAACCTGGAGGCATGGATGTGGACCTGCGGCTGCTGCGCTGCTTCGTCGCCGTGGCGGAGGAGGGCACCCTCACCCGCGCCGCGGAACGGCTGTTCGTGTCCCAGCCGGCGCTCACCAAGCAGATCAGGCAACTGGAGACCCGGCTCGGAGTACGGCTGTTCACGCGGTCCCGCACCGGCATGGCCCTCACGGAACCGGGCCGCACCCTGGCGGAGCGAGCGCCCGCCCTGCTGGCCGGCTGGGACCAGGCGCTGCGGGAGACCAGGAGCGCCGCCCGCCGGGCCGCCCGCTCGCTGCGGGTCGGCTTCCTGGCCAGCGCCGCCAACGAGGCGACCCCGCGCATCATCACGGAGTTCACCCGGCGCCGGCCGGGCTGGCGGGTGGAGATGCGGCAGGCCACCTGGTCGAACCCGAGCGCCGGGCTCGCCGACGGGGAGGTGGACGCGGCCCTGCTGCGGCTGCCCCTCACCGGCCAGGACGCGCTGCGGACAGCGGTCCTGTTCACCGAGCCCCGCTGGGTCGCCCTCCCCGAGGGGCACCCTCTCGCCGCGCGCGACACGATCCCCTTCCGGGACCTGTGGGACGAGCCGTTCGTGGCCGCCCCGCCCGAGACCGGCCGGTGGCGGGACCACTGGCTCGCCGCCGACGAGCGCGAGGGCCACCCGGTCCGGATCGGCGCCGTCACCGACCAGCCGGACGACTGGCTCAGCGCCATCGCCAACGGCTACGGCATCGCCCTCGCCCCCGCGTCCGCCGCCCGCTTCTACGCCCGCCCCGGCATCACCTACCGCCCCGTCACCGGCGTCAGCCCCAGCCGGGTCGCGGTCGCCTGGGCCGCCGCCCACGACGCCGATCCCGTCGTCCAGGACTTCGTCCGCTGCTGCCTGGACGGACCGTGGACGGAGGACGGCGCCGGCTGATCACCCGGCCGGCGCCGTCACCTCAGAAGAACACCCCCGCAGCTCAGAAGAACACCCCGCACCGCAGCAGCACGTTCGCGTACGGGCGTGCCTCCCCGGTCCGCACGATCAGCCGGGCGCCGCACGAGAGGTCCTTCAGGCGCTCGTGCGGCACGTAGGCCAGATCAGGGAGGCGGCTCTCCAGCAGGGCCGTCGCCGCCGGGTTGGCCGTGCGGACCTCCTCCGCCGCCGTGGCGCCCTCCACCACCAGCTCCGCCAGCAGTCCGTCCAGGACCTCGGCGAAGGACGGCACCCCGGCGCGGAACGCCAGGTCCACCACCCGGGGCCCGTCGGGTATCGGCATGCCCGCGTCGCACACCAGCACCCCGTGCCCGTGCCCGAGTCCGGCCAGCGCCCCGGACAGGTGCCGGTTCAGGATCCCCGCCTTCTTCACCGCGCGTCACCCCCCAGCGCCTCGACCTCCGCCGCCGTCGGGTACGACTCCTGCGCGCCCCGCCGCGTGACGGCCGCCGCGCCCACCCGGGCCGCGTACGCCGCCGCCTCCGCCAGGCCCGCGCCCGCACCCAGCCGCCAGGCCAGCGCGGCGGTGAACGCGTCGCCCGCGCCCGTCGTGTCCACCGCGTCCACCTTCACCGACGGCACCAGGGCCGTCCCCGAGCCGTCGCACACCAGCGCCCCGCGCGCGCCCAGCGTCACCACCACCGAGCGCGGCCCCTTGGCCAGCAGCAGCCGGGCCCAGTCCGCCGGGTCGTCGCCCACCCGGGCGTCCCCGAGGATCACCCGGGCCTCGTGCTCGTTGACGATCAGCGGGTCACAGGCCGCCAGCACCTCCGTGGGCAGCTCGCGCGGCGGGGACGGGTTCAGCACGAAGCGGCTGCCCGGCGCCAGGTTCCGCACCACCTCCACGACCGTCTCCAGCGGGATCTCCAGCTGCGCCGACACCACCCGGGAGGCGTGGAACAGGCTCGTGGCCGTCCGGACGTCCTCCGGCCGCAGCCGCCCGTTGGCGCCCGGCGACACCACGATGCTGTTGTCCCCGGACGGGTCCACGGTGATCAGCGCCACGCCCGTCGGGGCGCCGCCGACCAGCACCCCCACCGTGTCCACCCCGGCCGCGCGCAGGGAGTCGAGCAGCAGCCGGCCGTGGCCGTCGTCGCCCACCCGCGCCAGCAGGGCCGTACGGGCTTCCAGGCGGGCCGCCGCGACGGCCTGGTTGGCGCCCTTGCCGCCCGGGTGCACGGCCAGATCGCCGCCGAGCACCGTCTCGCCCGCGGCCGGCCGCCGCTCGACGCCGATCACCAGGTCCGCGTTGGCCGAACCCACGACCAGCAGGTCGTAGTCGTACATCAGTTGACTCCCCTGACTCCCCTGAGAGATGACCCCGGCGGGCCGCCCCGGAGCAACTCCCCGGGGCGGCCCGCCCGCTGTGGTCCGTCAGCCGGTGAAACCGGCCACGTTGTCCTTCGTGACCACCTTCACCGGCACCTTCACCGTCGGCGCCACCTTCTCGCCCCGGACCGCCTTCAGGGCGTTGTCCACGGCGATCCGGCCCAGCTGCGAGGGCTGCTGGGCGACCGACGCGTACAGCGTGCCGCCCTTGACCGCCGTCAGTCCGTCCGGGGTGCCGTCGAAGCCGACGACCTGCACCGACTTGCCCGCCTTGGAGCCGAGCGCCTTGATCGCGCCGAGCGCCATCTCGTCGTTGGCGGCGATGACGCCCTGCACGTCCGGGTGGGCCTGGAGCAGGTTCGACATCACGTCCAGCCCCTTGGTGCGGTCGAAGTCGGCGGGCTGCTGGGCCAGCACCCGGATGCCCGGGTAGGCCTTCAGGCCCTTGGCGAACCCGGCCGCCCGCTCACGCGCCGCCGAGGTGCCCGCCTGCCCCTGGAGGATGACGATCTTCCCGGTGCCGCCCAGCTTCTCGGCGACGGTCTTCGCGGCCAGCTCACCGCCGGCGACGTTGTCGGAGGCCACCAGGGTGGCCACCGAGGCGTGGTTGACGCCCCGGTCCACGGCGACGACGGGGATGTCCGCCTTGCCGGCGGCCTTCACCGAGTTGCCCGCCGCGTCCGAGTCCACCGGGTTGACGATGATCCCGTCCAGGCTGGTGCTGGTGAAGTTCTGCAGCTGGTTGGCCTGCTGGGAGGCGTCGTTCTGGGCGTCGGTGACGGTCAGGTCCACGCCCAGCTTCTTCGCCTCGGCCTGCGCGCCGGACCGGATCTGCACGAAGAACGGGTTGTTCAGGGTGGACAGGGACAAGCCCAGCCGCGGGTTCGCCGACGACGACGAACCGCCGTGCAGCAGCGAGGTCGCGCCGACCACGGCCACGGTGACCACCGCCGCCAGCCCGTACGTCACCGCCTGCTTGCCCTTCGGCCCGCCCGCACCGGCGGCCACCGGGACGGCACCGGCCTTGCGGCGCACGGTGTCCAGCAGCACCGCCAGCGCGATCACCACACCGATGACGACCTGCTGCCAGAACGCGGAGACGGACAGCAGGTTCAGCCCGTTCCTGAGCACCGCCAGGATCAGCGCGCCGATCAGCGTGCCGGACGCCTTGCCGGTGCCGCCCGCCAGCGAGGCACCGCCGATGACGACGGCGGCGATGGCGTCCAGCTCGTAGCCGTCGGCGGCCTGCGGCTGCGCCGAGGACAGCCGGGCGGCCAGCACCACGCCCGCGACGGCGGCGAACAGCCCGGACAGGGCGTAGATCGCGAGCTTCTGCCGCTTGACCCGGAGGCCCGACAGCCGCGCGGCCTCCTCGTTGCCGCCGATCGCGTACATGGACCGGCCGATGTACGTCCGCCCGAGCACGACGGCGGCGACGACCCCCATCACCACCATGACCAGCACCGGCACCGGCAGCCAGCCGCCGAGGGTGTCCCCGAGGTGGGAGACCGAGCCGGGGAACGCGATGGGCGAGCCCTGCGAGATCACCAGCGCCAGACCGCGGCCCACCGACAGCATGGCCAGCGTCGCGATGAACGGCGGCAGCTTGCCGTAGGCGATGAGGAAACCGTTCACCAGACCGGCGACGACACCCGTGGCGACAGCCAGGACCACCGCGAGCGCGACCGGCACCCCGTGCGAGGTGGCGCTCCAGCCCAGCATGGTCGCCGACAGCGCGGCCACCGACCCCACGGACAGGTCGATGCCCGCGGAGACGATCACGAACGTCACACCGAAGGCGAGGACGGCCGTCACGGCCGCCTGCACGCCGATGTTCAGCAGGTTGTCCGTGGTCAGGAAGTCCCCCGACAGCGCCGACAGGGCGATGACGAGGACGATCAGCGCGGTGAGCGCGCCGTTGTCGAGCAGCAGCCGGCGCAGGCCGCCCGGGGCGCCACTCGCGCCCGGCCGGCTCTTGAGCGTGTCAGTGGCCACGGGTGGCCTCCTTCTGGGTCTTCTCGGTCTTCTCGGTGACGGGGGTGGAGACGGCGAGGGACATCACCGCGTCCTGCGTGGCCTGCTCGGCGGTCAGCTCGCCGGCGATCCGGCCCTGGGCCATCACCAGCACCCGGTCGCTCATGCCGAGCACCTCCGGCAAATCGCTGGAGATCATCAGCACGGCGGCACCGGCGGCCGTCAGTTCGTTGATCAGCTGGTAGATCTCGACCTTGGCGCCGACGTCGATCCCGCGCGTCGGCTCGTCGAGGATCAGCACCTTGGTGTCGGCCAGCAGCCACTTGCCGATGACGACCTTCTGCTGGTTGCCGCCGGACAGCGTCCGCACCGACTGCCCGAGGCCCGCCATGCGCACCCCGAGCTGCCCGGCGATCCGCTCGGCGGCGGCATGCTGGCCCTTGCGGTCCACGAGCCCCGCCCGGGTGGCCGCGCGCAGCGTCACCAGCCCCAGGTTCTCCTCGACGGAGGCGTCCAGCACCAGCCCCTGCCCCTTGCGGTCCTCCGGCACGAGCCCGATCCCGGCGTCCATGGCGGCGTTCACGTCGTGCCGCCGCAGCTCGGTGCCCGAGACCCGGACGACCCCGCGGTCATAGGGATCGGCGCCGAACACGGCCCGCACGACCTCGGTCCGCCCGGCACCCACCAGCCCCGCGATGCCGACGACCTCACCGGCGTGCACCTCGAAGCTCACGTCGTGGAAGACGCCGTCCCGGCCCAGCCCCTCCACGGACAGCAGCGGGGCGCCCTTCCCGGCCCGCTCCCGCGGGTACTGCTGCTCGATGGACCGCCCCACCATCAGCCGGACGAGCTCGTCCTCGGGGGTGGAGGCGGGCACCTGCCCGACGCTCCTGCCGTCCCGGATGACGGTGACCCGGTCGCCCAGGGCGCCGATCTCCTCCAGGTGGTGGGTGATGAACACGATGCCCACCCCGTCGGCGCGCAGCCCCCGCACGATGGCGAAGAGCTTCTCCACCTCCTCCGAGGTGAGCACGGCGGTCGGCTCGTCCATGATGAGCACCCGCGCGTTCAGGCTGAGCGCCTTGGCGATCTCGACCATCTGGAGCCGGGCGATCCCCAGTTCCCGCACCCGCGCCCGGGGCGAGACATCGACCCCGACCCGCTTCAGCAGGGTTGCGGCGTCGTCGTCCATCCGCTTCCGGTCGATCAGACCGAAGCGGCGCGGCTGCCGCCCCAGGAAGATGTTCTCGGCGACGGTCAGATCGGGCACCAGGTTGAACTCCTGGTAGATGGTGGCGATCCCGAGCCGTTCGGCGTCCTGCGCCCCGTGGACGCGCACCTCCTCACCGCCCACGAGAATCCGGCCGGCGTCGGGGGTGTAGGCGCCGGAGAGCATCTTGATCAGCGTGCTCTTGCCGGCCCCGTTCTCACCGAGCAGCACATGGACCTCGCCCCGGCGCAGATCGAAGTCGACGCCGTCGAGCGCGACCACGCCGGGGAAGGTCTTCCGTATGCCCTCGATGCGCAGCAACTCGTCCGGGTTGCTCACGTCGTGCTCCTTTGCACTGGGGAGGGGGTGGGGGGCTCACCGCACGAGCGGCGTACGACGAGCCGGGCGGGCAGCGTGACGGAGCGCGGGGTGCGCCCCTCGATCCGGTCGACCAGCGCGCGTACGGCGGCCCGCCCCAGCTCACCGGTGGGCTGGGCGATCGCGGTGACCGGCGGATCGGTGTGCACGAACCACGGGATGTCGTCGAACGCGGCCAGCGCCAGATCGTCGGGCACCCGCAGCCCACGGGCGCGTACGGCGTCCAGCGCGCCGAGCGCCATCAGGTTGTCGGCGGCGAAGACGACGTCGGGCGGCTCCGGCAGATCGAGGAACCCCTCGGTGACCCGCCGCCCGCTCTCGGCCTGGAAGTCGCCCTGGCCTATATAGGCGTCGGGCAGCGGCAGCCCGTACTCGGCGAGGGCGGCCCGGAAGGCCTCGACGCGCTCACTGCCGGTGGTGGTGGCGGCGGGCCCGGCGATGATGGCGAGCCGCCGGTGCCCGAGCCCGTACAGATGCGCCACGAGATCCCGCACGGCGGCCCGCCCGTCGGCCCGTACGACGGGGACGTCCACGCCGGGGATCCACCGGTCGACGAACACCATCGGGGTCCCGGCCCGAATGGCGTCCAGCATGAGCGGCGACCCGCCGTCGGTGGGGGAGACGAGCAGCCCGTCGATCCGCCGGTCCAGCAGGTTCCGCACGTGATGGTCCTGAAGTTCGGGCCGCTCGTCGGCGTTCCCGATGATGACGCTGTACCCGAGCGCCCGGGCCTCTTCCTCGACGGACCGCGCCAGCTCGGTGAAGTAAGGATTCAGCACGTCACTGATGACGAGCCCGAGCGTGTGGGTCTGGTCGGTCCGCAAGGACCGCGCGACGGCGTTCGGCCGGTACCCGAGGGCGGCCACGGCGGCCAGCACCCGTTCCCGGGCGTCGGCGCTGACGGACGGATGGCCGTTCAGCACGCGTGACACGGTGGCCACGGAGACCCCCGCCGAAGCGGCCACATCCTTGATGCTCGCCATCGCCGGCTCCACCTCCTCGTGGAATCGATTACATCCCTGCGGTAGGAGGATTGGAATCGATTACATGGGGCGGGAGCAAGAGGCCGAGGGTGGCCGAAACCCAATCGTGACCGTGGAGGCCGGCGCGGCGGGGGCCGACCGGCACCGGCGGGCCCCGCCGGGGACCGCCGGCGGGCACGCAGGGGGAGTGGACGCGCACGCGGGCGGAGGGGTGGACGCACACACGGACGAAATGACAGAAATGAAAAAACGCTCTACGTAACGTTTTCCAGGAGCCGCGTTCACTCATTTGCCGCGCATCTGGAGGAGAGGGGGTGCCGTTAGCCCGAATATGACGACGACGAGGTTCCACGGCCTGCTTCACCGGGACACGGGCAAGGATAGCCGGTCGACGGGCGGTTTGCTGACATTCAGTCCAACATTGCACCCATCCGGCGGAGCCGTCCCGCAGGAGGTCGAGGCACTGCTCGGCGAATTCCTCGTGCTGCTGGAGGCGGTCCAGAGGGAACTCGACGAGAGATGGAGCGCTCAGGAGAAAACGGACTGCCACTTGGACCGCGTCTGACGGGGGGTTTCCTATGAATCACGAATACGCGGGTTCCTCTTTCGTGCGCCGCGAATGGTACGCGGACGCGGCCCCGTACCCGACGGACGACGTGCTGGTACCGCCGGACGCCTACTGGGACCCGGCGGCAGAACTGGCCAGCCTTTTGGGCGCTGCTCCCACCGAGCAGACGGTCACGGTCCCGCCGCCCCGCGCCGAGACCGCACCCGGCGCCCACTTCGCGGACCCGAAGGAGAAACTGGCGCGGATCGCCGGGCAGTTCTCCCCGGGCCGGAATTCCCCTGCCGGAGCGGCACACCGGAAGAGGCGCGTCCAGAGAAATCACATCAAGTGGATGCGGGCCGGCAGCTTTGTGATCGCCGCGTTCGTGTCCGTCCTCGTGGCGATGGTCAGCGTATTCGGCGGAATGGCGGCCTACGGCCCGCTGCGGAACGCGACCCCGGGCGTGAACGGCGGAATGATCGCCTGGTGGCCCCTTCTCGTGTACGGCCCGTGGATGGCGGCGTCTCTCTCCATCCTGCGCAATGCCCTGCACCAGCGCAGGGCCGTGCACTCGTGGTGCATCGTCGTGCTGTTCTCCTCGGTCGCGATGATCCTGTGCGTGGCCCAGGCGGACCGAACCGTCACCGGCATCGCCGGCGCCGCGCTTCCCGCGTTCGCGTCCCTGGCCTGTTTCCAGCAACTGATCCGCCAGATCACCCTGACGCTGCCCCAGAGCCAGGAAAAACCCCGCCACGGCAGATAACGCGGAACCGTTCCACCGGCCACACCCCGTCCAGTCCAGGTTGCCCTCCCCACCCCCGCCTTCTGGACCACCCATTCCAAAAGCAGGGACCGGAACCCGCACGAGAGGCCAAGCCGGTCACCAGCCCCCACCACCGCAAGCCGCCAAACACCCCGGCACGCCGACAACACGCGACCGCGCCCCACCCACCACCCGAAAGCCGCTTGGCAAACCCGGCGTGCAGGCGAGACGCGACCGCGCACCATCCACCGCCCCGGTAGCCGCCAAACGCCCCCGGCGTGCAGGCGAGACGCGACCGCGCCACCCCACCGACAGCACCACGTAGCCCACCCGAGGGCCCGGTACCGGCCGGGCCCACCGCATCTCCGGGCCGCTCGCTCGCTTCTACCCCGGGCTGGAGCGAGGTGTGTCAAGGGTGGGCCGGAGGCCCATCGGCGAAGCCGACGCGGAACGCGCCCTTGACTCACCTCGCGGAAGCCCGACACTGACCAGAAGCGAGCGGCCCCACGGCCACGTGCTCACTCGTCGGCGAACAACTCCGCCGCGTCCGTGGCATGAACGGCTCGCTGCGCCCAGAGCTCCAGCTGATCGAGATCCTCGCAGGCCATAACCCGCTCACGGACGGCGTCGGGCACCGGGATACCGCGCCACTCCAGGACGCGTAGGGTCATTTCCTGCTGTTTTTGGATGCGCCCCTGCTCCCTACCTTCCTCCCGCACCTGTTCAGCCAACGGGTGTCGCCAGAAGTACCGGATCGCCACCGTCAGGTCTTTCCCCTCTGCATCGCTTGAAGGCCGGTCAGCCGTGATTCGCCGAACCACAAGTCCGAACCGGGCGAGACAGTGGCCAACGCCCACGTGCTCACTCGTCGGCGAACAACTCCGCCGCGTCCGTGGCATGAACGGCTCGCTGGGCCAAGACCTCCAGTCGGCCGAGGTCCGCGCAGGCAAGTACGCGCTCACGGACGGCGTCGGGCACCGGGATGCCGCGCCACTCCAGGACGCGGAGCGTCATCTCCTGCCGGTCCTGAATACGACCTTCCTCCCGCACCTGTTCAGCCAACGGGTGTCGCCAGAAGTACTGGACGGCCGTCATCAGATCCCTCCACATCTGCTTCGCCTGGGGATCGACCAGGCATGAGTCGACGAACTGCGCGAAGACCGCGGCACTGTCGGAGTCGATGGTCCGCAGGGCGGATGCCAGGGATTCCAGTATGGCCATCGCCCCCGGCCCACGCCCGTGTGTCATCGCCGACAGCACCGCGAGAGTGGGATCCGCCTCCGCCTGCTTCTCGTCCGCGATCACCGGCACGTTGTCCGGCCCCAGCACCAACGGCCGCACCGACAGCGAGTGCCAGCCCGGGAAACCCAGCCGGATCGGACGCGAGGCCCACTTCGCCGTGGAACTGCTCTGCGTGATGACGATCAGCACCGGCTCGCAGCGGTACTTCTCGTACAGGTACGACAAGTAGTACGGCCAGCTGCCCCGCTTCCGCTCGTCCGCCTTCCCCTGCGACTCCACGACCAGCAGGTACGTACCCTCGTCCGTCTCCGCCCGCAGCAACGTGTCCACCCGGCGCTCGACCGGCTCGATCTCCGTCAGGTCCACGTTCAGCGCCGCGATCTCCGTAGGCCGGGGAAACGGCACGTGCAACACCCGCTGCAACGCCCGCGTCAGCAGCTCCGGATCCTTCTGGAAGATCCGGTGCAGCGCCTCATGTGACGAGCCGACCATCAGCTCTCCTTTCGTACGACCTGCTCAACGAGCCAGGCGTCCGAGAGGTCGCGCACCGTCACGAAGCGGGGCCGTCACGAGGCGCGGGCGGCCTTCAGCGGCGTACCGCCAGCGCCGCGCCCAGCAGGCGGGCCAAGACCTCCACCAGGCGGATGTCCTCCTTGCGGAGGTTTCCGGGGCATGGGGCGTCCACGCACAGGACGCCGAACGCGTCCTTGCCGGCGGCCGTGATGGTGGCGGTGATGTAGGTCTTGTACGAGTCCGTCTCGGGCCGGAGCGCCGGATCGAGCGCGTCGACGTTCTCGACGAACGTGCTCTTGCGGTCGTCCATCAGCTTCAAAAGGGACGCCCCGCGCGCCTGGTCCTCGCGGAACACCGTCCGCGGTGCCTCCGCCCGCCCCATCCACAGGCCGTTCAGGCACTTCATCTCCCGGACGCCGGTTGGCAGGGACGCCGGGTCGACCTCCAGGACGCAGGCGCGCGCGTTCTGCGGTCCGATGAGCTGGGCGGTGAGGGAGACGATGGCCTGCTTCATCTGCTGCTGCAGCTGGCTGCGCGTGCTCTTGCTGTTCGCGCTGACGATCTCCCCGATGTGGTGGACCAGCACCGTGAGCACGTCTTCCATGGCTCCGCGGGCCCGCTCCGCGGCGACCTTCGCGGCCTGTTCGGCGGTGACCAGGTCGCGCCGGGCGGCGACCGCCTCCCGCCGGGACACGATGACCGTGGCCACCGTGGCGACGACGCCGACACCCATGATGGTCATGGCGAGCCATATCGGCAGTTTCAGGCCAAGACCGAGGACGATCGGTGCCACGTAGGTGACGACGCTCAGCGTCCCCATCGTCGTGGTACCCCAGCCCACCCGTAATCCACTCAAGGACATAGCGACGGAGCCTACACGCAGAGTTAGGCCAAGTGGGTGGTTCTGTCGTTTCGGTGGGCGTGTCTCTGGGTATCAATACGGTGACGGAAGGTGTCCGGGCCGTGACCAGGAGGCGGACGGTTCGTTCAGGGACGATGTCGGCCTCTTGAACCGGGCCGATTGTCAATTCGTAAGCCATACCGTCGGATTGACGCTGACAAGCCATCAGCCGAGACTGTACCGTCAACGCTTGGAGGGCGCATGCCGACCCAGAACGGCGGGAGCCACCCGTCCTCCGAGTCGAACCCGGGGGGGAGCGCGAGCATGAGCACTGCGCACAGTGAGGTATGGAGCGGGGTCGTCTTAGACACGGACCCCGCGGTCCGCGAGTTCGAGAGAGACCCGGCCGAGTACATGAAGCGGAAAGCCACGGCGCTGCGCTCCATGGACTTCGAGAGCGTACGAGCGAGCCTGAGCGGATCCAGTGAGCCGCGCACCTCGCTCTTCATGCGTCTGAAGACGCTTCTGTCACCCGGCGACAGAGACGAGAAGAAGGCCGGCTGAAGCACGGGCCCAGCCTCGGAGGCGGCCTGTCAGACCCCGCCGGTACCGTCGGATCATGGACCGACAGGCGGGGAACTCCAGCGGTGAACGGCGTCTCGCCGTCCTCGAAGGCGTGCTGGAGCGCATCACATACGCCAATGAGGAGAACGGCTACACCGTCGCCCGGGTCGACACGGGCAGGGGCGCCGGCGACCTTCTCACGGTGGTCGGCGCGCTGCTCGGTGCCCAGGTGGGGGAGTCCCTGCGCATGGAGGGCCGCTGGGGCTCGCACCCCCAGTACGGCAAGCAGTTCCACGTGGAGAACTACACGACCGTCCTGCCGGCCACCGTCCAGGGCATCCGCCGCTATCTGGGATCCGGGCTGGTCAAGGGCATCGGCCCGGTCTTCGCCGACCGCATCACCCAGCACTTCGGCCTCGACACCCTGCGGATCATCGAGGAGGAGCCGAAGCGCCTGATCGAGGTGCCCGGACTCGGCCCGAAGCGCACGAAGAAGATCGCCGACGCCTGGGAGGAACAGAAGGCGATCAAGGAGGTCATGCTCTTCCTCCAGACCGTCGAAGTGTCCACCTCCATCGCCGTGCGGATCTACAAGAAGTACGGGGACGAGTCCATCTCCGTCGTCAAGGAGCAGCCGTACCGGCTCGCCGCCGATGTCTGGGGCATCGGCTTCCTCACCGCCGACAAGATCGCCCAGTCGGTCGGCATCCCGCACGACAGCCCCGCGCGCGTGAAGGCCGGCCTGCAGTACGCGCTGTCGCAGTCCGCCGACCAGGGGCACTGCTTCCTGCCGGAGGAGCGGCTGATCGCCGACGCCGTCAAGCTGCTCCAGGTCGACACGGGACTGGTCATCGAGTGCCTGGCCGAGCTGGCCGAGCCGCCCGAGGACGGCGCCGACCCCGGCGTCGTACGGGAGAAGGTGCCCGGCCCCGACGGCGACGACGAGCCGGTCAGCGCCGTCTACCTGGTGCCCTTTCACCGCGCCGAACTCTCCCTGTCCGGCCAGTTGCTGCGGCTGCTGCGCACCGACGAGGACCGGATGCCGGGCTTCCGGGACGTCGACTGGGCGAAGGCGCTCGGCTGGCTGAAGTCCCGTACCGGCGCCGACCTCGCGTCCGAGCAGGAGGCGGCGGTCAAGCTGGCGCTGACGGAGAAGGTCGCCGTCCTCACCGGCGGGCCGGGCTGCGGCAAGTCGTTCACCGTCCGCTCGATCGTGGAGCTGGCCCGGGCCCGGCGCGCCAAGGTGCTGCTGGCCGCCCCGACCGGGCGCGCGGCCAAGCGGCTGGCGGAGCTGACCGGCGCCGAGGCGTCCACCGTGCACCGCCTGCTGGAGCTGAAGCCCGGCGGCGACGCGGCCTATGACCGCGACCGCCCGCTGGACGCCGACCTGGTGGTGGTGGACGAGGCCTCCATGCTGGACCTGCTGCTCGCCAACAAGCTGGTCAAGGCCGTCCCCCCGGGCGCCCATCTGCTGTTCGTCGGGGACGTGGACCAGCTGCCCAGCGTCGGCGCCGGAGAGGTGCTGCGGGACCTGCTCGCCGACGGCGGCCCCGTCCCCGCCGTCCGGCTCACCCGGGTCTTCCGGCAGGCCCAGCAGTCCGGGGTGGTCACCAACGCGCACCGCATCAACGCCGGGCAGCACCCGCTCACCGACGGGATGAAGGACTTCTTCCTGTTCGTGGAGGACGACACCGAGGCCGCCGGACGGCTCACCGTGGACGTCGCCGCCCGGCGAATTCCCGCCAAATTCGGGCTGGACCCGCGCCGGGACGTGCAGGTGCTCGCGCCGATGCACCGTGGCCCGGCCGGCGCCGGCGCGCTCAACGGCCTGCTCCAGCAGGCCATCACGCCCGGCCGCCCGGATCTGCCGGAGAAGCGGTTCGGCGGCCGGGTCTTCCGCGTCGGCGACAAGGTCACCCAGATCCGCAACAATTATGAAAAAGGGAAGAACGGTGTCTTCAACGGCACCGTGGGCGTCGTGACCTCGCTCGACCCGGTCGACCAGCGTCTGACGGTACTGACCGACGAGGACGAGGAGGTGCCGTACGAATTCGACGAACTGGACGAACTGGCCCACGCGTACGCGGTGACCATCCACCGTTCGCAGGGCAGCGAGTATCCCGCCGTGGTGATTCCCGTCACGACGGGGGCATGGATGATGCTCCAGCGCAACCTGCTGTACACGGCGGTCACCCGGGCCCGGCGGCTGGTCGTGCTCGTCGGATCGCGCAAGGCGATCGGCCAGGCGGTGCGCACGGTGTCGGCCGGACGGCGCTGTACGGCCCTGGACTTCCGGCTCGGCACAAAATGATCGATCAAACGAGTCGTGAAGGTCACAGAGCACTTCCGCAACCCCCGCGAAGGGGGCAGGATGGGCAGGCTGGCGGCACTGAGTGCCGTCAATAGGCCCAATGGTCGACCCCGAGTGCACTCTCCTGAGCCAAATGGGGGATGGTAGAGACAGTCAGGGCACCTCGAAGATGAGGCACTACGTCGGTGAGGGAAGACGTGAGCGACAACTATGTAGTACTGCGGTACGGCGACGGCGAGTACACCTACCCGGTGGTCGACAGCACCGTCGGCGACAAGGGCTTCGACATCGGGAAGCTGCGCGCCCAGACCGGTCTGGTGACCCTGGACAGCGGGTACGGCAACACGGCCGCCTATAAATCCGCGATCACCTACCTCGACGGCGAGGCGGGCATCCTCCGCTACCGCGGCTACCCCATCGAGCAGCTGGCCGAGCGCTCCACCTTCCTCGAGGTGGCGTACCTGCTCATCAACGGCGAGCTCCCCACCGTCGACCAGCTGACGGCGTTCAAGAACGACATCACGCGGCACACGCTGCTGCACGAGGACGTCAAGAACTTCTACCGGGGCTTCCCGCGCGACGCCCACCCGATGGCGATGCTGTCCTCGGTCGTCTCGGCGCTGTCCACCTTCTACCAGGACAGTCACAACCCGTTCGACGAGAAGCAGCGCGACCTCTCCACGATCCGGCTGCTCGCCAAGCTCCCGACCATCGCCGCGTACGCGTACAAGAAGTCGATCGGCCACCCGTTCGTCTACCCGCGCAACGACCTCGGCTACGTCGAGAACTTCCTGCGCATGACCTTCTCGGTCCCGGCGCAGGAGTACGACCTGGACCCGGTCGTGGTCTCGGCGCTGGACAAGCTGCTGATCCTGCACGCCGACCACGAGCAGAACTGTTCGACCTCCACGGTCCGCCTGGTCGGTTCCTCGCAGGCCAACATGTTCGCGTCGATCTCGGCCGGCATCAACGCGCTGTGGGGCCCGCTGCACGGCGGCGCCAACCAGTCGGTGCTGGAGATGCTGGAGGGCATCCGCGACTCCGGCGGCGACGTCGACACCTTCATCCGCAAGGTGAAGAACAAGGAGGACGGCGTCCGCCTGATGGGCTTCGGCCACCGGGTCTACAAGAACTTCGACCCGCGCGCCAAGATCATCAAGGCCGCCGCGCACGATGTCCTCTCCGCGCTGGGCAAGGAGGACGAGCTCCTCGACATCGCCCTGAAGCTGGAGGAGCACGCGCTCTCCGACGACTACTTCACCGAGCGCAAGCTCTACCCGAACGTGGACTTCTACACCGGTCTGATCTACCGGGCCATGGGCTTCCCGACCGAGATGTTCACGGTCCTGTTCGCCCTCGGCCGGCTGCCGGGCTGGATCGCCCAGTGGACCGAGATGATCAAGGAGCCGGGCTCCCGCATCGGCCGTCCGCGCCAGATCTACACCGGCGTGGTCGAGCGCGACTTCGTCCCGGTCGAGGAGCGCTGAGCGCATCGGGCGCGGGGCCCGTCCAGGCGGACGGGTCCCGGTCCGGCGCTCGGAAGTGATCGCCCGCGCGAGGCGAAGAAGCGTCAGAAAAGGTGGAAGGCGCCCCGAGTCGCCGGTCCCCCCACGGGCCGACGACCAGGGCGCCTTCCCATGTCCCGGTGCGGATTCCCCCCACGGGATCCGGCCGGGCGCTCGGAGAGGACAGCGCCTGAATTCGCTGTCTGAGCACGCGCGGGCGAACCCGCCGTACTCCAGTGATGCGGTGCGGTCTGCCGGGACAGCGCACGCTGGGAGGGCCGCTCAAAGCTTCCCGGTGTACGTGCCCCGGCAACGCTCCCCCAAGCTCTCAACATCGTGCGAGCCGGGAGGTACCCCCTTCTGGGAAAGTCCCCCAAGACATCCCCAGACGCCAGTCGACGCCCCCCAAGACGTCGGCCTGACAATCGCCAACTTAGACCTTCGAACCCCTTCGATGGTTACGTTCGCATCACTGTGATGTGCGTCTCTTGCATATGTCCCTTACGTACACAAGAGCCCCGATATGGCAATCGAGGCCCAAGCGTAAGGAAGATGCGCGAGGCTTGTGAAGAGCTTATGTGAGGCTCGCGCAGGACTCCAGGGGGATCGGAGGATCGATTCCGAAATTCGGCTTCCGTTCACCGGAAGGCGCGCAGCCTCAGGCTGTTGGTCACCACGAAGACCGAGGAGAAGGCCATCGCGGCCCCGGCGATCATCGGGTTGAGCAGCCCGGCGGCGGCCAGCGGCAGCGCGGCCACGTTGTAGCCGAAGGCCCACACCAGATTGCCCTTGATGGTGGCCAGCGTCCGGCGGGACAGCCGGATGGCGTCCGCGGCCACCCGCAGGTCCCCGCGCACCAGCGTCAGATCGCCGGCCTCGATCGCCGCGTCCGTCCCCGTGCCCATGGCCAGGCCCAGGTCCGCGGTGGCCAGCGCGGCGGCGTCGTTCACGCCGTCGCCGACCATGGCCACGGCCCGGCCCTCGCGCTGGAGCCGCCGTACGACGTCCACCTTGTCCTCGGGCAGCACCTCGGCGTACACGTTCCCCGGGTCGATGCCGACGGCTCCGGCGACCGCCTCGGCGACCGTGCGGTTGTCCCCGGTGAGCAGTACCGGCGTCAGGCCCAGCCCGCGCAGCTCGCGGATGGCCTCGGCGCTGGTCTCCTTGACCGCGTCGGCGACGGCGAGGACCCCGCGGGCCCGTCCGTCCCAGCCGGCCACGACGGCCGTACGGCCCTGCTGCTCGGCCTCCCGGGCCGCGCGCGCCAACTCCGGCGGCAGCTCGTCGTAGAGCCGCCCCACGGCCACCTCGCGGCCGTCCACGCGCCCGCGCACGCCCCGCCCGGGCACGTTCTCGAAGTGCCCGACCGGCGGCAGGGCCCCGGCGCGTTCCTCGGCTCCGGACGCGATGGCGCGGGCCACCGGGTGCTCGGAGGCGTGCTCCAGGGCGCCCGCGAGGCGCAGCAGCTCCTTCTCGTCCTCGCCCTCGGCGACGTACACGTCCTGCAGGCTCATCCGGCCCGTGGTGACCGTGCCGGTCTTGTCCAGGACGACCGTGTCCACCCGGCGCGTGGACTCCAGCACCTCGGGGCCCTTGATCAGGATGCCCAGCTGGGCGCCGCGCCCGGTGCCCACCATCAGCGCGGTCGGCGTGGCCAGGCCCAGCGCGCAGGGGCAGGCGATGATCAGGACGGCGACGGCGGCCGTGAACGCGGCGACCGTGTCCCCGGTGACCGCCAGCCAGACGCCGAAGGTGCCGAGCGCGATCAGGATGACCACCGGGACGAAGACGGCGGAGATCCGGTCGGCGAGCCGCTGCACCTCGGCCTTGCCGTTCTGCGCGTCCTCCACCAGCCGGGCCATCCGGGCGAGCTGGGTGTCCGCGCCGACCCGGGTCGCCTCCACGACCAGCCGGCCGCCGGCGTTGACCGTGGCGCCGGTGACCCGGTCGCCGGGGCCGACGTCCACCGGCACCGACTCGCCGGTCAGCATGGACGCGTCCACCGCGGAGATGCCCTCGACCACCGTGCCGTCGGTGGCGATCTTCTCGCCGGGCCGTACGACGAACCGGTCGCCCACGGCCAGGCCGGACACCGGCACCCGCACCTCGCGCCCGTCCCGCAGCACCGCCACGTCCTTGGCGCCCAGCTCCATCAGGGCCTTCAGGGCGGCTCCGGCGCGGCGCTTGGAGCGGGCCTCCAGATAGCGGCCGAGCAGGATCAGCGCGACGACCCCGGAGGCGACCTCCAGGTAGATGGTGGAGGAGCCGTCCATCCGGGAGACGGTGAGCCGGAACTCGTCGTGCATGCCGTGCGTGCCCGCGTCGCCGAAGAACAGCGCCCACAGCGACCAGCCGAACGCGGCCAGCGTGCCGACCGAGACGAGGGTGTCCATGGTGGCGGCGCCGTGCCGGAGGTTGGTCCAGGCGGCCCGGTGGAAGGGGGCGCCGCCCCAGACGACGACCGGCGCGGCCAGGGTGAGCGAGAGCCACTGCCAGTTGTCGAACTGGAGCGCGGGGATCATCGCGAGCAGGACCACGGGCGCGGCGAGCAGCGCGGAGACGAGCAGGCGGTGCCCGAGCTCGCCGAGTTCGGCGTCCCGCCCGGAGTCCGTCGACGTGGTCTCGGGCTCGGGCTCCGGCGGCCGGGGTTCCTCGGCGGTGTAGCCGGTCTTCTCGACGGTGGCGATCAGGTCGGCGACCTCGATGCCGTCGGCGAAGGTGACCTTGGCCTTCTCGGTGGCGAAGTTGACGGTGGCGCTCACGCCGTCCATCCGGTTGAGCTTCTTCTCCACCCGGGCGGCACAGGACGCGCAGGTCATGCCGCCGATGAGCAGCTCGACCTGTTCGGTGCCGGGTTCCGTGGCCGGCGGCTTGGCGGTGGTGCTGGTCATGTCCGGACTCCAGACATCGGACCGGGCCGTACGGATCCAGTATCAGCTGGTCGGCACGGCCCGGTCGGGGATCGGGGGGTGGTGCTCAGGCCTGGCCGGCCAGCTCGAAGCCGGCCTCGTCGACGGCGGCGCGCACGGCCTCCTCGTCGAGCGGGGCGGCGGACACGACGGTCACCTCGCCGCTCGACGCGACCGCCTTCACCGAGCTGACGCCCGCGATGCGGGAGATCTCCTCGGAGACGGAGCCCTCGCAGTGGCCACAGCTCATGCCGGTGACCTTGTAGACGGTGGTGACGGTGGTCATGTCGTTACTCCTCGTCGAGGCGCGGGTGGGGCCTGTGGGGTGCCCGGAGGAACCCCGATACCCGTACTGTATACCCCTAGGGGGTATGAAGCCAAGCGACTCCCCGGAGCGTCTAGCCTTCCTTCGGGTTCCCGAAAGGAGCGGGTATGCGAGCCGTGGTCTTCGAGGAGTACGGAAAGCCGGCCGGGATACGGGAGGTGCCCGACCCGGAGCCGGCGGCGCACGGCGTGGTCGTCCGGGTGGAGGCCACCGGCCTGTGCCGCAGCGACTGGCACGGCTGGGCGGGGCACGACCCGGACATCACGCTGCCGCACGTGCCGGGGCACGAACTCGCCGGGGTGGTCGAGGCGGTGGGCGCCCGGGTGACCCGGTGGCGGCCCGGCGACCGGGTCACCGTGCCGTTCGTCTGCGCCTGCGGCACCTGCGGGCCCTGCGCGGCGGGCGACCAGCAGGTGTGCGAACGGCAGACCCAGCCCGGCTTCAGCCACTGGGGCTCCTTCGCCGAGTACGTCGCCCTCGACCACGCCGACGTCAACCTCGTCGCCCTCCCGGACGACATGGCGTACACCACCGCGGCCGCCCTCGGCTGCCGCTTCGCCACCGCCTTCCGGGCCGTGGTCCAGCAGGGCCGGGTGGCGGCCGGGGAGTGGGTCGCGGTGCACGGCTGCGGCGGGGTCGGCCTGTCGGCGGTGATGATCGCGGCGGCCTCGGGCGCCCGGGTGGTGGCGGTCGACATCTCGCCCGGGGCCCTGGAACTGGCCCGCGCCTTCGGCGCCGCCGCGTGCCTGGACGCGACCGGCGTGCCCGACCCGGCCGCCGCCGTCCGGGAGCTGACCGGCGGCGGCGCGCACCTCTCGCTCGACGCCCTCGGCTCGCCCGCCACCTGCGCCGCCTCCGTGAACGGACTGCGCCGCCGCGGCCGGCACGTCCAGGTCGGCCTGCTGCCCTCGGCCGACGGCACCACCCCGGTCCCGCTGGCCCGCGCGATCGCCCTGGAACTCGAACTGCTGGGCAGCCACGGCATGGCCGCCCACGCCTACCCCGGCATGCTCCACCTGGTCCGCACCGGCGTCCTGCGCCCCGACCTCCTGGTGACCCGGACCATCCCGCTTCACGCGGCCCCGGCGGCGCTCGCGGCGATGGGTACGGCGACGGGGGCGGGCGTGACGGTGGTCGAGCCCTGGAGCCGCGGCTGAGGTGCCCGGTGCCGGACGGGCCCCGGAGCCGCGGCTCACGTACCCGGTGCCGGCCGGGCCCGCGGCCGGCGCGCCCGGGTGGTCAGCCGGCTCCGCGCCGGCGGTTGCCGGGGCGCGCGGCGACCCAGGCGCGGACGGTGTCGGCGTACCAGTAGGGCCTGCCGCCCTCGACGTGGTCGGGCGGGGGCAGGTGCCCGTGCTTGCGGTAGGACCGCACGGTGTCCGGCCGCACCCGGATGTGCGCCGCGATCTCCTTGTAGGACCAGAGTCTCCGGTCGGTCATGAGCCGTTACCTCCCTGTGATGTGGTCACCCAGCCTGGGCGCGGGGGCGACGGTGAGTGACGACCGGGGGCGACTGTCGACGGGTTGTGACCGAGAACCCATACAGGCGTGACATCTGTGACAGGAGGGCGGTGTTTGTGACGAACCCGCCACACAGGGCATCCATGCGAAGGCGGGCGGTCGCGTACCGGAGCGGGGTCGTCCGTATGTCCGGACAAAACGTTGACAGGGTTCCGTGTGCGGGCTAGAAAGCCGGGAGAGCCATGACGAAGGGAAGCCGATGGCCTACGACCTGATCACCATGGGGCGGATCGGGGTGGACCTCTACCCGCTCCAGGCCGGCGTCCCGCTCGCCCAGGTCACGACCTTCGGCAAGTTCCTCGGCGGATCCGCGGCCAACGTCGCGGTCGCCGCGGCCCGGCTCGGCCGCCGCACCGCCGTGATCACCCGCACCGGCGACGACCCGTTCGGCACCTATCTCCACGAGGCCCTGCGCGGCTTCGGCGTCGACGACCGCTGGGTCACCCCCGTCCCCGGCCTGCCCACCCCCGTCACCTTTTGCGAGATCTTCCCGCCGGACGACTTCCCGCTGTACTTCTACCGCCGGCCCAAGGCCCCCGACCTGGAGATCCACCCCCACGAACTGGACCTGGACGCCATCGCGGCGGCCCGGATCTTCTGGGTCACCGGCACCGGGCTGAGCGAGGAGCCGAGCCGTACGGCGACCCTCGCGGCCCTCGCCCACCGGGCCAGGACCGGCATCACCGTCTTCGACCTGGACTGGCGCCCCGTGTTCTGGGCGGACCCCGGCACCGCCCGCCCCCACTACGCCGAGGTCCTGCGCCACGCCACCGTCGCCGTCGGCAACCTGGACGAGGTGGAGATCGCCACCGGGACGCGCGAACCGCACGCCGCCGCCCGCGCCCTGCTGGACGCCGGGGTGGAGCTGGCCGTCGTCAAACAGGGACCCAAGGGCGTCCTCGCCGTCAGCCGCGCGGGCGAGACGGCCGAGGTCCCGCCGCTGCCCGTCACCGTCCTGAACGGGCTCGGCGCCGGCGACGCCTTCGGCGGCTCGCTCTGCCACGGCCTGCTGGCCGGGCACGACCTGGAGACGGTGATGCGGCACGCCAACGCGGCCGGTGCCATCGTCGCCTCCCGCCTGGAGTGCTCCTCCGCGATGCCGACCCCCGCCGAGGTGGCCGCCGCGCTCGACGCCGGAGCGGTCCGGTGAGGGCCGGCCGGGTCACGGGCACCCACGCCGAGGGCGGCGCGGGCACGGGGCCCGGGGCCACGGCGCCCGAGGAGACGCCCGAGCGCCAGGCCGGCCCCGGTGAGACCGCTCCCCGCGCAAGCACCCTCGGCCGGCGCGCGGCTCGTGCCCCGGCCGTCGCGGACGCAGGCCCTCCGGGGTCCCGGGTCGACGTGGCCGAGCTGGCCCGGATCCGGGCCCGGCACCCCGAGGCCGTCGCCGAGGCCGCCGCGCGGCGGGCCCGCCGCCCCCTGCTGGACGACGGCGGGCGGCTGATGATCGTCGCCGCCGACCACCCGGCCCGCGGCTCCCTCGACGTCGGCGGCCGGCGGCTGGCCATGGCCGACCGGGCCGACCTGCTGGGCCGCCTGTGCCTCGCGCTGTCCCGGCCCGGTGTCGACGGGGTGCTGGCCACCGCCGACATCCTGGACGACCTGCTGCTGCTCGGCGCCCTGGAGCACAAGGTCGTCCTGGGCTCCATGAACCGCGGCGGGTTGCACGGGGCCAGCTTCGAGCTGGACGACCGGTTCACCGGCCACCGCCCCGAGGACATCGAGCGGCTCGGCTTCGACGCGGGCAAGCTGCTGCTGCGCGTCGACTACACCGACCCGGGCTCCCTGGCCACCCTGGAGACCGCCGCCCGGGTCATCGACGCCATGGCGGCCCGCCGGCTGCCGGTGTTCGTGGAGCCGTTCATCAGCCGGCGCGGCCCCGGCGGCGCGCTGGTGAACGACCTCTCCGCCGAGGCGGTCACCCGGGCCATCGCCATCGCCTCCGGCCTCGGCGGCACCTCCGCCTACACCTGGCTGAAGGTGCCGGTCACCGAGGACCCCGACGCCATGGCCCGGGTGATGCGGACCTCCACGCTGCCCGCCGTGCTGCTCGGCGGGGACATCGGCGACTCCCCGGCGGAGAGGGCCGCCGCCTACGACAGGTGGCGCGGCGCGCTGCGCCTGCCCACCGTGCGCGGCCTGGTGGCGGGCCGCTCGCTGCTGTACCCGGCGGACGGCGACGTGGCCGCCGCCGTGGACACCGCCGCGGGACTGCTGTGAGGGGCGCATGAGAAGCACCGGTCTGCATCTGCCCAGCGGCACGGCCGCGAACGCCCGGTACGCCGTCGACATCGGCCCCGAGGCGGCCGGCTGGACGTACAGCAGTCTGCGGGTCGTGGAGCTGCCGCCCGGCGGCAGCCATGCCTTCGCCACCGGCGACAGTGAGTGGATCGTGCTTCCGCTGGAAGGCGGATGTACCGTACAAACGGAGCAGGAAGAGTTCCAACTCCTGGGCCGGAAGGGCGTGTTCGCGGACGTCACCGACTTCGCGTACGCCCCCCGGGATGCCCGGGTCCAGATCGCCTCCGGCGCGGGAGGCCGCTTCGCCCTGGCAGGAGCGAAGTGCGAGCGACGACTCCCCGCCCGCTACGGCCCCGCGCCGGAGGTCCCCGTCGAGGAGCGCGGCAGCGGCACCTGCGCCCGCCGGGTGCGCAACTTCGCCGCCGCCGACGCCTTCGCGTGCGACCGGCTGATCGCCGTGGAGGTGATCACCCCCGGCGGCAACTGGTCCTCGTACCCGCCGCACAAGCACGACGAGCACCGGCCGGGCGAGGAGTCGGAGCTGGAGGAGATCTACTACTTCGAGATCGACGGCCCCGGCGGCCTGGGCTACCAACGGGTGTCCCCCTCCCGCGAGGGCGGCGCGGACGTGCTCGCCGAGGTCCGCTCCGGCGACGCCGTCCTCGTCCCCGACGGCTGGCACGGCCCGTCCATCGCCCAGCCCGGGCACGACATGTACTACCTGAACGTCATGGCGGGTCCGGGGGACGGCCGGGAGTGGCTCATCCGCTTCCACCCCGACCACACCACCGGGGGGTACCGATGACGACGATCCGGCTCACCGTCGCCCAGGCGCTGGTCCGCTTCCTGGCCGCCCAGTACACCGAGCGGGACGGCACCCGGCGGCGGCTGATCGGCGCCATGTGGGGCATCTTCGGGCACGGCAACGTCGCCGGGATCGGCCAGGCGCTGGTCGAGTACCCGGAGCTCATGCCGTACCACCAGGGCCGCAACGAGCAGGCGATGGTGCACGCGGCCGTCGGCTACGCCCGCCAGTCGGGCCGGCTGTCCGCCCACGCGGTGACCACCTCCATCGGCCCCGGCGCGACCAACCTGGTCACCGGCGCCGCCCTCGCCACCATCAACCACCTTCCGGTGCTGCTGCTGCCCGGCGACGTCTTCGCCGCCCGCCCCGCCGACCCGGTCCTGCAACAGCTGGAGGTGCCGTACGCGGGCGATGTGTCGGTCAACGACACCCTGCGCCCGGTGTCGAAGTACTTCGACCGGATCACCCGCCCCGAGGCCCTGATCCCGTCCGCCCTCCAGGCGGTGCGGGTGCTCACCGACCCGGTGGACACCGGCGCGGTCACCCTCGCCCTGCCGCAGGACGTGCAGGCGGAAGCCTACGACTGGCCGGAGCGGTTCTTCGCCGAGCGGGTGTGGACCGTACGGCGGCCCGGCGCGGACGCGGCCGAGCTGACCGAGGCGGTCCAGGCGGTCCGCGCGGCACGCCGGCCGCTGATCGTCGCCGGCGGCGGGGTGCACCACAGCCGCGCCGAGAGAGCCCTCGCCGAGTTCGCCGGGGCCACCGGCATCCCGGTCGCCTCCACCCAGGCCGGCAAGGGATCGCTGCGGTACGACCACCCGCAGGACGTCGGCGGGATCGGGCACACCGGCACCGCGACCGCCGACGGCCTGGCCCGCACCGCGGACCTGGTGATCGGCGTCGGCACCCGCTACACCGACTTCACCACCGCCTCCGGCACCCTCTTCGAGAACCCGGACGTCCGCTTCCTCAACCTCAACATCGCCCCCTTCGACGGCCACAAGCTCGCCGGGCTCCCGCTGGTCGCGGACGCGCGGAGCGGCCTGGAGGAACTGACCGAGCGGGTGCGGATGCACGGCCACCGGGTGGCGGGGGAGTACGTCGCGGAGTACACCGAGGCCAAGGACCGCTGGGAGCGGACCGTCGACGCCTGCTTCGCGGCCCCCGACCCCGCCGCCCGCCCGACCCAGCCGCAGGTCCTCGGCGCGCTGGACGCGCTGGTGGACGAGTCGGACATCATCGTCAACGCGGCCGGCTCGCTCCCCGGCGACCTGCACAAGCTGTGGCGGGCCCGGTCGGCGGACCAGTACCACCTGGAGTACGGCTACTCCTGCATGGGCTACGAGATCCCGGCCGCGCTCGGGGTGAAGCTCGCCGCGCCGGAGCGGAACGTGTGGGCGCTGGTCGGCGACGGCACGTATCTGATGCTGCCGACGGAGATCGTGACGGCCGTGCAGGAAGGGGTGGCGATCAAGCTCGTCCTGCTGCAGAACCACGGCTACGCCTCCATCGGCGGGCTGTCCCAGGCGGTGGGCGCCGAGCGGTTCGGCACCGCCTACCGCTATCCGGCCGGGGACGGCACCTACACCGGCGCCCCGCTGCCCGTGGACCTCGCCGCCAACGCGGCCAGCCTGGGCATGCGGGTGCTGCGCGCGGGAACCGTGGGGGAGCTGCGGGCGGCGCTCGGCGAGGCGCGCGCCGCGGACGTCCCCACATGTGTCTACGTGGAGACCGAAACGTCCGACACTGTGTCGGGCGCGCCGCCCGCCCAGGCCTGGTGGGATGTTCCCGTGGCCGCGACCGCGACCCGCCCGTCCGCGGTCAAGGCACGCGAGCTGTACGAACGGCACGTCTCCACCCGACGCCGCCATCTGTGAAGTAAGGAGTCCCCGGACATGACGAAGATCGTCAACCACTGGATCGGCGGCAAGTCCGTCGAGGGCGCGTCGGGTGCGTACGGGCCGGTCACCGACCCGGCGACCGGCGCGGTGACGACGAAGGTCGCGTTCGCGTCGGCCGAGGAGGTGGACGCGGCGGTCGCGTCGGCCAAGGACGCCTTCGCCGCCTGGGGCCAGTCCTCGCTGGCCCAGCGCACCACCATCCTGTTCCGGTTCCGGGCGCTGCTGGACGCCCACCGCGACGAGATCGCCGAGCTGATCACCGCCGAGCACGGCAAGGTGCACTCCGACGCGCTCGGCGAGGTCGCGCGCGGCCTGGAGATCGTGGACCTGGCCTGCGGGATCAACGTCCAGCTCAAGGGCGAGCTGTCCACGCAGGTCGCCAGCCGGGTCGACGTGGCCGCGATCCGCCAGCCGCTCGGCGTCGTCGCGGGCATCACGCCGTTCAACTTCCCGGCGATGGTCCCGATGTGGATGTTCCCGATCGCCATCGCCTGCGGCAACACCTTCGTGCTCAAGCCCAGCGAGAAGGACCCGTCCGCGTCCGTGCGGATCGCCGAGCTGCTGTCCGAGGCCGGTCTGCCCGACGGTGTCTTCAACGTCGTCCACGGGGACAAGGTGGCCGTCGACCGGCTCCTGGAGCACCCGGACGTGAAGGCCGTCTCCTTCGTCGGCTCCACCCCGATCGCCCGGCACATCCACGCCACCGCCTCCGCGCACGGCAAGCGGGTGCAGGCCCTCGGCGGCGCCAAGAACCACATGCTGGTGCTGCCGGACGCCGACCTGGACGCGGCGGCCGACGCGGCGGTGAGCGCGGCCTACGGCTCGGCCGGCGAGCGCTGCATGGCCATCTCGGCGGTCGTGGCGGTCGGCTCCATCGGCGACACGCTGGTGGAGAAGATCCGCGAGCGCGCCGAGAAGATCAAGATCGGCCCCGGCAACGACCCGGCGTCCGAGATGGGCCCGCTGATCACCAAGGCGCACCGGGACAAGGTGGCCTCCTACGTCGCCGGTGCCGCCGCCGAGGGCTGCGAGGTCGTGCTCGACGGCACCGGGTACACGGTGGAGGGCTTCGAGGACGGCCACTGGATCGGCATCTCGCTGCTGGACCGGGTGCCGACCACCGCCAAGGCGTACCAGGACGAGATCTTCGGCCCGGTGCTGTGCGTGCTGCGCGCCGGCACCTACGAGGAGGGCCTGGCGCTGATCAACGCCTCGCCGTTCGGCAACGGCACCGCGATCTTCACCCGGGACGGCGGCGCGGCCCGGCGCTTCCAGCTGGAGGTCGAGGCGGGCATGGTCGGCGTGAACGTGCCGATCCCGGTGCCGGTGGGCTACCACTCCTTCGGCGGCTGGAAGGACTCGCTCTTCGGCGACCACCACATCTACGGCAACGACGGCACGCACTTCTACACCCGCGGCAAGGTCGTCACCACCCGCTGGCCGGACCCGGCCGACGCCCCGGCGGGCGTGGACCTGGGCTTCCCGCGCAACCACTGAGCCGGCCCGGTGCCCCGTCCTCCGCATGGCGGCGGGCGGGGCACCGGTGTGTCCGGGGCCCTCCGGCGAGCCCGTCCGGATAGCGGACGCCTGACATTTTTTTGAAACGTTCGCTGCGGTTCCCGTGCAGTGCGGACGAAACGGGCGACGAAGGGGTTGCCGCGATAGCGCCTTTGAAAGCAAGGTCACATCGGGTTCGGGCTTGATGGATGCACCTGTAGGGCGTAACGGCCTGGGAAAGCGATGCCGCCCACGGAAAAGCGGACGTGCGGATTCCGAAGGTAAACGGCCATTGACGTGGGGGTTTTCGTCGGGGTTCTATGCAGCGCCGGGAGCGGACGAGACCGAACATTCGACGATCCGCCGGAGGCGATAGCGCTCCCGAGCCCACCCGCACTCGCACCAGTCGATCGGAACCGCCACATGACCGACACCCACCACAAGACCGTGGCCGACGCCGCGACAGCCCCCGCCCCCGGGCTGAAGCGCTCCATCGGTGTCGTGGGCGGCACCCTGCTGACACTGTCCTGCGTCACGCCCGCCTCCACGCTCTTCGTCGTGGTTCCCGACCTGTTCGGCTCCCTCGGCACCGCCACCGCCCTGACCATCGCCATCGGCTCCCTGCTGTGCATCGCCGTGGCGTTCTGCTACTCGGAACTGGGCACGCTCATCCCGAGCGCGGGCGGCGAGTACGCCATGGTGTCCACGATGGCCGGACGGCTCGCGGGCTGGCTGGTCTTCGTGCTCTCCCTGCTGGTCGTCATGATCGTGCCGCCGGTGATCGCGATGGGCACGGCGGACTACCTCGCCCCGATCGTCCACCTCGACCCGTCCATGACCGGCGCCGGCGTGATGCTGCTCGCCACCCTCGCCGGCCTGCTCGACCTGCGCGCCAACGCCTGGATCACCGGCATCTTCCTGGTCCTGGAGGTCATCGCCGCCGGTGTCGTCGCCGTGCTCGGCTTCTCGCACGGCCACCGCGGGATGGGCAGCCTGGTCTCGATGCAGGTGGCCGGCGAACACGGCCACACGGACACCGTGACGGCCATGCTGGTGGTCTCCGGTCTCGCCATCGCCCTGTTCATCACCCAGGGCTTCTCCACCGCCGTCTACCTCTCCGAGGAACTGGAGAACCCGCGCCGCAACGTCGCCCGCACGGTCCTCGCCACCCTCGCCATCTCCACCGTGGTCATCCTGGTGCCGGTCGCCGCCATCACCCTCGGCGCCTCCGACCTCTCCGAGCTGACCGGCGGCGACATCAGCTCCATGGTCACCGCCTGGTCCAACTCCGCGGTCGGCACCTTCGTCAGCCTCTGCGTGGCCCTCGCCATCATCAACGCGGGCATCGTCATGGTGATCCAGAACTCCCGCGTGCTGTTCGCCTCCGCCCGCGACAAGGCCTGGCCCGGCCCGGTCAACACCGTCTTCTCCCGGCTCGGCCGCTTCGGCTCCCCCTGGGTGGCCACCCTCGCCGTCGGCGTCCCCGGCGCGGTGCTCTGCTTCGTCAACCTCGACACCCTCTACGGCGTCACCGGCGTCTCGGTGACCGGCATGTACCTGCTGGTCGCGGTCGCCGCGCTGCTCGCCCGCCGCGGCTCCCACCGGCACACGCCCGCCTGGCGGATGCCGTTGTGGCCCGCGGTGCCGGTCCTGCTCATCGCCGTCCTGGCCTACATCCTGACCCAGCAGGAGGCGAGCTACCTGCTGTGGACCGGCGGCATCACCGCCGTCGCCACCCTGTACTGGGCCCTGTACCTGCGGCCCCGCCGCGACACCCGCTGGCTGGTGTCCATCCCCGAGGACGCGCGGATCACGGACCCGGCGGACACCCTGGCCACCATCCCGGCCCAGGCCGGCCCGGCCGAGCCGGCCCCGGTCCCGGGAGAGGCGCGGGCCTGAGCAGCGCCCCGTAGGCGCGCGGGAAACCGCGCACCGGGCCACGAGGACCCCCACCCGTACCGCGCCGGCCCGCCACCCGTACCGCGCCCGTACCGCGGGCGCGGTACGCGCACACGCCTCCGTACGCCGCAGGGAGGGTGCACCCCTCCCCCCGGCGGCAGCGGCGCTTGTCGGTGCCGCCCCGTACCGTTGACGCATGGATCTTCGACCTCGCGCGCCCCGGACGCCCCGGCGGCGGCCGCGCCGGCTCGTCGCCGCCGTGGCCGCCGCCCTGGTGCTCGCCGGTGCCGGGACGTGGACGGCGGCCGTCGCCTCCGACGACACCCGTGCCGTGCGCCGCAGCGACCAGGTCCTCGCGGTCGACGGAGCACGCCTGGACACCTCCTACGTCACCCCGGCCGACACCGGCCGCCACCCCGCCGTACTGCTCGCGCACGGCTTCGGCGGCAGCAAGGACGACATGCGCCGGCAGGCCGAGGACCTGGCCCGCTCCGGGTACGCGGTCCTGACCTGGTCCGCGCGCGGCTTCGGCCGCTCCACCGGGAAGATCGGCCTGAACGACCCCAAGGCCGAGGTCGCCGACGTCTCCCGGCTCCTCGACTGGCTGGCGAAGCGGCCCGAGGTACGGCTCGACCGGCCCGGCGACCCGCGCGTGGGCGTGGCCGGCGGCTCCTACGGCGGCGCGGTCGCCCTGCTCGCCGCCGGACACGACCGCCGGATCGACGCCATCGCCCCGGCCATCACCTACTGGAACCTCGCCGACGCCCTGCTCCCCAACGGCGTGTTCAAGAAGCTGTGGGCCGGCGTCTTCGTCAACACCGGCGGCGGCTGCGCCAGGTTCCAGCCCGAACTGTGCCGGATGTACGAGCGGGTCGCCGCCTCCGGCACCCCCGACCCGGCCGCCCGCGCCCTGCTGGCACAGCGCTCGCCGTCCGCCGTCGGCGACCGCGTCAAGGTGCCCACCCTGCTCGTCCAGGGGCAGACGGACTCCCTGTTCCCCCTCGACCAGGCCGACGCCGCCGCCCGGGCCATCCGCGCGAACGGCGCCCCCGTCGCCGTCGACTGGATCGCCGGCGGACACGACGGCGGCGACATGGAGAGCGCCCGGATCGAGGCACGCACGCGTGCCTGGTTCGACCGCTACCTGAAGGGCGACAAGGACGCCGACACCGGACCGGCCTTCCGGATCAGCCGCACCGGAGGCGTCGACTCCACCGACGGCACGGCCCGGCTGCGCGGTGCGAGCGCCGACGACTACCCCGGCCTGCGCGACCACCCGCGCGCCCTCGCCCTCACCGGCCCCGCCCAGCGTGTCGCCAACCCGGCCGGCGCCACCCCGCCCGGCGTCTCCGCGCTGCCCGGCCTCGGCGCCTCCGCCGGCCTGGCCCGGCTGTCCGCGCTCGGCGTCGGCCTCTCCGTGGACTTCCCCGGCCAGTACGCGCGCTTCGACTCGGCACCGCTCACCCGCGACCTGCGGATCACCGGCACCCCGACGGCCACCGTGCACCTCACCTCCACCCGCGACGACGCCGTCCTGTTCGGCAAGGTCTACGACATCGGCCCCGACGGCGGCGGCCCGGTCCTGCCCGCCCAGCTCGTCACCCCGTTCCGGGTGACCGGCGCGAAGACGGGCAAGGACGTCACCGTCACCCTCCCGGCGATCGACCACGAGGTGCGCAAGGGCCACCGGCTCCGCCTGGTTCTCGCCTCCACCGACCTCGGCTACGCCTCACCGGCCGCCCCGGCCACCTACACCGTCTCCCTGAAGTCGGACCTGAGCGTGCCGACGGCGCCCGAGGTCACCACCGCCGCCGCGCCCCTGCCCGCCTGGGTGTGGTGGCTGCCCGCGGCCGGTGCCGCCGCCGCCCTCGCCCTGCTGCTCACCGCCCGCCGCCGCACGGCCGCCCCCGCCCCCGACCCGGACCTGGCCGAGGTCCCCCTCGTCATCGAGGGCCTGAGCAAGCGCTACGCCAAATCCACCGACCGGTACGCCGTCCGGGACCTGTCCTTCCGGGTGGAGAAGGGCCAGATCCTCGGACTGCTCGGGCCCAACGGCGCGGGCAAGACCACCACCCTGCGCATGCTGATGGGCCTGATCCGCCCCGACGACGGCGGGATCCGGGTCTTCGGGCACGCCATCCGGCCCGGCGCGTCGGTGCTCTCCCGGGTCGGCGCCTTCGTGGAGGGCGCCGGTTTCCTGCCCCACCTGTCCGGCCGGGAGAACCTGGAGCTGTACTGGCGGGCCACCGGCCGCCCGCCCGAGGACGCCCACCTCGACGAGGCCCTGGAGATCGCCGGGCTCGGCGACGCCCTGGCCCGCGCGGTGCGCACCTACTCCCAGGGCATGCGCCAGCGCCTGGCCATCGCCCAGGCCATGCTCGGCCTGCCCGACCTGCTCATCCTGGACGAGCCCACCAACGGCCTGGACCCGCCCCAGATCCGCGAGATGCGCGAGGTGATGATCCGCTACGCGGCCGGCGGCCGCACGGTGATCGTCTCCAGCCATCTGCTCGCCGAGGTCGAGCAGACCTGCACCCACCTGGTCGTGATGGACCGCGGCCGGCTGGTACGGGCCGGCGAGGTACGGGACATCGTCGGCTCCGGCGACACCCTGCTGGTCGGCACCGCCCGGCCCGTGGAGGAGCCGGTGGTGGAGAAGGTGGCCGCGCTGCCCGGCGTCGCCTCCGCCGTGCGCACCGACGACGGGCTGCTGGTCCGGCTCGCCCCCGGCGGCACCGCCGAACGGCTGGTCGCCGAGCTGGTGCGGCTGGAGCTGCCGGTCGCCTCCGTCGGCCCGCACCGCCGCCTCGAAGACGCCTTCCTCACCCTGATCGGAGGTTCCGCATGAGCACCCTCACCGAGGTCGCCTCCGGCTATCAGGCGGGGCGCACCCTGCCGCTGCGGGTCGAGCTGGTCCGTCAGCTCAAGCGGCGCCGCACCCTGGTCATGGGCGCGGTCCTGGCCGTGCTGCCGTTCGTGCTGCTGATCGCCTTCGCGGTCGGCGGCGACCCGGGCGGCCGCGGCGACCGGGTCACCCTGATGGACACGGCCACCGCCTCCGGCGCCAACTTCGCCGCCGTCAGCCTCTTCGTGTCGGCCGGCTTCCTGCTGGTCATCCCGGTCGCCCTGTTCTGCGGGGACACGGTCGCCTCGGAGGCGAGCTGGTCCTCGCTGCGCTATCTGCTCGCCGCGCCCGTGCCCCGCGCCCGGCTGCTGTGGTCCAAGCTCGTCGTGGCGCTCGGGCTGTCCCTCGCCGCGATGGTGCTGCTGCCGCTCGTGGCGCTCGCCGCCGGCACGGCCGCCTACGGCTGGGGCCCGCTGCGGATCCCCACCGGCGGCGCGCTGGACACCGGGACGGCGGCCCAGCGGCTCCTGGTGGCCGTGGCCTACATCTTCGTGTCCCAGCTGGTCACCGCGGCACTGGCGTTCTGGCTGTCCACGGTGACGGACGCCCCGCTGGGCGCGGTCGGCGGCGCGGTCGGCCTGACCATCGTCGGCAACGTCCTGGACGCGGTCACCGCCCTCGGCCACTGGCGCGACTTCCTGCCCGCGCACTGGCAGTTCGCCTGGGCGGACGCCGTCCAGCCGACCCCCGAGTGGTCCGGCATGATCCAGGGCGCCGCGCTGTCCGTGACGTACGCCCTGGTGCTGTTCGCCCTGGCGTTCCGGACCTTCTCCCGCAAGGACGTCGTCTCCTAGCGCCCGCCCCGGACACGCCGGAGCGGGCCGCCGGGAATCCCCGGTGGCCCGCTCCTGGCCCCAGCGCGGGACCGGCTGCCTCACTCCCCGTTCAGGGACAGGATCGATACGTCCTCCAGCAGGTGCGCCAGCGCGCCGTCACGCTTGACGTTCGAGGAGTTCTCGGTGCACTGCTGCGTCATGTCGTCCGACAGGATCGGCAGGTCGTTGATCGGCACGATGTTGAGAACCGGGACGCTGATGTCGCTCAGACCGATGCACGGCTTGTTGAAGGAGCCCTGGATCAGGGCGATCTGCGGGCTCATGTTCCCGTACGTGGCCGAGTTGCCGTAGCTCTGCCAGGCGCCGTTGCCGTTGGCGGCGGTCGGGCCGCTGTCGTTGCCGATCGCCAGCGCCTGCGGTGCCACGGCAGCCGAGGCGCCCACGGCCGAGGCGGCGACGGCCGCGGTGGCAACAATCTTCTTGATCACTGGCCAGTCCTTTCTGAGAAAACCCCGTCCACCGGAGCGCATTGGTCAACTCCCTCTTCCCCGCATGGTTTCTGCCGTTCACCCCGTCGGCCGATACCCCGGGCTGCTGGTGCGTTTTTCCGATTGGCGGCTGCCGTCACCTTCCAAACGGCCGGGAGCCAACCGAGTGAATAGGCGGAACCATTCCCGTCGCGCCGGGTTGATGAGGCCGTAGGGCATGCGTCGCTACGAGGAAAGGAACGCGAAGTGCTCAAGAAGGCAATGGTCGCCGCCGCGACCGCCGCTTCGGTCGTGGGAATGGCGGTGGCGGCCGCGCCGCAGGCGCTTGCCATCGGCAACGACGACGGCCCGACCGTCGCGAACGGCAATGGCGCCCGTGCGGACTGGGGTAACTCGTCCACCGAGGGCGCCATGAGCCCGCAGCTGTCGCTGGTCCAGGGCTCGCTGAACAAGCCGTGCCTCGCCCTGGAGGACATCCAGATCCCGATCATCAACATCGTTCCGATCAACGATGTTCCGATCCTGTCGGACGACCTGGACCAGCAGTGCAGCGACCAGTCGTCGAACATCAAGCGCGACGGTGCGCTCTCGCACATCCTGGAGGACCTCTCGGTCCTCTCGGCCAACGGCGAGGGCTGACCGGACCGGCAGGGCCCGGGTCGTCCGCGGCGTCGTCTGCGGGCTGCCCGGGCCTTTTCCGCCTACCTCAGGTGAGGGAAGAACGCACGAGGAAGCGGTGCGATCGAGTGATTATCGCGCCATCCGTGTTCCACGGATTCGTGTTGTGTCAATTCCTCGTTCCGTGCCGCGACCGTTCACGTCGGGCTCGCACGGTTCTGGCCGTCATCGGGGCGTGGCCCCAGAGAAGGGAACATTCATGAAGAAGACCGTCGTCGCCGTCACGGGCGCGGTGCTGGCCCTGGGTATGGCCGGGCCCGCTTTCGCGGACTCCGGAGCCCACGGAGCCGCCGTGGGCAGCCCGGGCGTCATCTCCGGCAACGTCATCCAGGTGCCGGTCCACGTGCCGATCAACGTCTGCGGCAACACCATCGACATCATCGCGCTGCTGAACCCGGCGTTCGGCAACGCCTGCGTCAACCACTGACGTTCGCCCGCGCGATTCACCAGCTTCCCCGGCTGTGTACTGGCCGGCCCCGGACCGACGATTCTCCGTTCCGGGGCCGGCCTTCCCACTTCTCCGAGCAGGAAGACCACGAGATTGCGACAGACATTCAGCAAGGGCATGGCCGTGGCCGCCGCCGCGACCGGCGTGCTGTCCTGGTACGGCGGCACGGCGCTCGCCGACAGCAGCGCGCACGGCACCACGCAGGGCTCTCCCGGGGTGCTGTCCGGGAACAACGTCCAGGTCCCGGTGAACATCCCGGTCAACGTCTGCGGCAACTCCGTCGACGCGGCCGCCGCGTTGAACCCGGCCTTCGGCAACTCCTGCGCCAACGTGGGTCACACCCCGCGGCCACAGGAGAGCACCCGGCACCCCGACGGGTACGGCGACTCCGACGACTCCGGCCACGGCACCCGGCCGAGCCCCGACACCCACACCACACCGCCGTACGGCAACGACAAGCCGACGTCGCCTCCCTACGGCGGAGGAGAGACCACGCCACCCCCGTACGGTGGCGAGGAGACGACCCCGCCTCCCTATGGCGGTGAGGAGACGACTCCACCTCCGTACGGCGGTGAGGAGACGACTCCGCCTCCCTATGGCGGCGAGGAGACCACGCCACCCCCCTATGGCGGCGAGGAGACGACTCCGCCGCGTGACGAGCACAGCACGCCTCCGGACACCGGGCGCACCACGCCTCCCGGGGACCAGGAGCGGCCCGGGCAGCCGCCCGTGCTCGCGCAGACCGGTGGGAACACCCGGACCATGATCGCGGCCTCGGGTGCCGGTGCCGTGCTGATCGGGGCCGGGACGATCCTCTACCGGCGCGGCCGGTCCGCCTGCCGTCGCTAGCGCACCGGGTGCCGGACCGAGCGCCCGGCACCCCGCGCCGCCGGCCGCGAGGCTCCCTCAGCGGGGGAGTGCCTCCGGTGCCCCGTCGTCGTGGGCGGGCGGGAGGGGCCAGCCCGCCGGGCCCGTGCGCAGGCGCCGCCGTACGCCGCGCACCAGCGTGTCCGCCGTGAAGGGCACGCCGTGCAGGAACCGCGCCGCCGGGCCGAAGCACGCGGCCGTGACCGGACCGGCCAGGAACAGGCCCGGGTACGACGACTCGAACTCCGGCCCCACCTCCGGCGCCCCGCCGGCCCCCGTCGCCAGCAGCGCGCGCAGCTCCGGGGAGAGTGGCCGCAGCCGGCCGAGAGCGGGCCGGAAGCCGGTCGCCGCGATGACGTGCCCCGTCTCCAGCACCGCGGACCCGCCCCGCCGCACCGCCGTCTCCAGGCGCAGCCCGCCCGGCACCTCCCGGGCGCCCGCCACCTCCCGCCCGTACAGCACCTCCACCCGGTGCTCCACCCGCTCGCGCACCCACCAGGAGCCGGCCGGGCCGAGTGCCCGCGCCGCGATCCGGGACCGGGCCCGCTCCGGCAGCCGCCGGTACAGCCCGGGCCGCTCGGCGTACCACCGGCCGCGCCGGCCGGGGGGCCAGGGCGGGCGCCGCCGGGGACGCTCCCAGCGCAGCCGGTCGGCGCGGACCAGCAGCCGCACCCGGGTGCCCTGTTCGGCGAGGAGCGCGGCCGTCTCCAGGGCGCCCTGGCCGCCGCCGAGCACGGTGACGTCCCGGTCGCGGAACCGGTCGAGCCGGGCGTGCCGGCTGCTGTGCGAGACCAGGGCCGGGGGCAGTCCGCGCAGGGCGGCCGGCAGCTCGGCGAACGGCAGCAGGCCCACGGCCAGCGCGACCGTCCTCGCGGTGTACGTCTCCCCGTCCTCGGTGACGGCCTCGAAGCCGCCGGTGCGCGGCGCCACCCGGGTCACGGTCCGCTCGTCGGTCCCGGGTACGGCGTTGCGGGCGAACCACAGGCCGTACCCGGTGAACACCTCCAGCGGGACCGGCTCGGCGTCCCCGCCGGGCAGGCCGCGGAAGGCGCGGAAGACATCGAGCCGCCAGCGGCCCTGCGGGTCGGACAGGTCGGACGCCCACGGCGGTGACGCCAGGAGCATGCCGCGGGGCATGTGGTCGCGCCAGAACGCCATGGGCCGCCCGAAGACGCGGACGCGCAGCCCGGCCGCCACGGCATGCGCCGCGATGGACAGGCCGTACGGTCCGGCACCCACCACCAGCAGGTCGTACATCGGCGATGTGCTCGCTTTCGGTCGCGTTGGCCCGTGCGGGGGGATCCGGGGCCGGACGCGGCGACCGCACTGGCGTTTTTCGTACAGGTATGACTGAGTGTCAGAGATGTATGACGCGTGGTGACATACGGAGAGGAGGGGCCGATGGCCTCACACCGGCGTGGGAGGCCGGCCGTGCGCGCGGCCTCGGTCATCGCCTTGTTCGCCGCGCTCGTCGCCTCGGTCCTGGCGGCGGCCGGTCCCGGGCTCGCCGTGGACGGCCCGGCCCCGGCCGCGCCCGCGCGGGCCGCCGCGCCCTTCGGGGCGTTCCTCGACTCCGGTCCGGACGGGGTCGCCCGGATGACCGGGCTGAGCCACTGGCTCGGCGGGGCGGAGCTGACGGTCGCCCACACCTATCTGCCCGGCGGCCTGTGGGAGGACATCGAGGGCCCGCCCGGCTTCCTGGAGCCCTGGGCCGGCTGGCGGCGCGAACGGGCCGGCCGGACCCTCGTCCTCAACGTGCCGATGCAGGAACGCAACGAGGAGGACGTCCCGGACGAGGAGGTGCGCGCACTGCTGCGGCAGGGCGCGGACGGCGCGTTCGACGGGCACTTCCGGACCCTGGCCGAGCGGCTGGTGACGCTGGGGGTGCCGGACACGGTGATCGTCCTGGGCTGGGAGATGAACGGCACCACCTACACCCATCGCTGCGCACCCGACCCCGCGGCCTGGAAGGCGTACTGGAACCGGATCGTCACCGCCATGCGCGCGGTGCCGGGCCAGCGGTTCCGGTTCGACTTCGCGCCGAGCCGCGGCCGGGACGCCGTGCCCTGGACCGCGTGCTACCCCGGGGACGACACGGTCGACATCCTCGGCATGGACTCCTACGACCAGCCGGCCGGGGTGACCTTCGACGAGCAGGTGAGCGAGCCCTACGGCCTCCAGTGGCACGTGGACTTCGCCCAGGCCCACGGCAAGCCCGTGTCGTACCCGGAATGGGGCCTGTTCCGCAACGGCGACAACGCCGAGTACATGCGGCGCATGCTCGACTGGATCGGCGCACACCGGCCGGTGTACCACACGCTGACCGACTACTGCCCGCACGGCGTGTGGCAGTGCCCGGCCAACCCGCGCTCGGCACGGGTCTACCAGGCCGCCCTGTACGGCGGCACCGGGCAGCCCGCCCCGCTCCCGCCCGCCTGCACCCCGACGGTCCTCGGCGACTGGGCCGCGTACTGGTTCGGCCGCCGGCCGTGCTTCCCCTTCGACCGGTGGCCCGCCGGCCGCTAGGCCCTGTCGTCAAACTCCCGTCGTTCGCCCGGAGGGCGGGCCTGGCGGCGTCAGGCAGGCGGGAGTTTGACGACAGGGCCTAGGCGGGCGTTCAGTCCTGGCCGCGTGCCCGCCACCGGTGCCGCACCTCCCTGCCCCGCTGCCGGGCGCCCGCCCCGCACAGCGCGGCCGTCAACAGCGGGGCGGTGTGCCGGCGGGCCATCAGCAGCCGCTGGTTGACGACGCGTTCGGGCCGCCAGTGGTGCTTGTACGGCTCGTCGCCGCGCAGCAGGCTCAGCGTGCCGTGCCCGCCGCCCGCCAGTCCGGCGCAGGCGTCCAGCAGCATCACCGCCACGTCCGCCCGGCGTTCCCGCAGGCCCGGATGGGCGCCGTAGAGGTAGCCGCCGGCCATGCCGCCCGAGAGCAGCGTCAGGTCCACGGCCACCACCTCCTCGCCGATCCGGAACTCGGTGACCACCGCGTTGCCCGAACGCACCATCGGGCCCACCGCGCGCAGCAGGTGCGCCCGGAACCGGGGCCGCAGATGCTCGCTCGTCACCCCCCGGCCCTGCCACTGCAACCGGTGCAGCGCCAGCAGCCGGACCAGCGCCGTCTCCACCTCCTGCGGGCCCACCGTCCGCCGTCGCACGCCCAGCGCGTCCAGCCGGCGCAGCTTGGCCCGCACCCGCTGGCCGGACTTGCCCGACGGCAGGCGGGCGATCAGCCCGTCCATGGGCAGCGCGGGCAGCTCCAGGCACGGTGAGTCGGGGACCGTGCGGCGCGGCCCGCGCCAGCGGTCGTAGACCCGTTCGACCGCCCCGCCCGGGCGCACCTCGCGGAAGTCGACCAGCGCGGTGCGGGCCGCGTCCGCGAGCAGCGCGGTGAGCGCGTCCGCCACCCGCCCGTCGTCGGCGTCGTCCAGCAGTACGTCCGCGTAGTCGGAGATCCCGGTGCCGAGCGGCAGCAGCGCGGGCAGCGGCCGGCACACCAGTGTCAGCGGTGCGGCGGCCACCAGGTCGCGGCCGGCCCGGACCAGCAGCAGCCGCAGCCGTCCGGGCCGGCCGTACGACAGCCACCACGAGTGCAGCCAGGCGTGGCTCTGGAACGGGGTCGCGGCGGCGCACCGCCCGGCCAGCCGCCCCCAGGCCGGGGCCAGCGAAGCGAAGACGTCCGGGTCGGTGACGAGTTCGGCGGTGAGGCGGACGGCCCGGGCGCGCGCCGTGACGGTGGCGGTCATCGCCGGCCGCGCGCGCCGTCGGCGACGGCCGGTCCGGGCACCGGGGCCGGGCGCGGGCCTTCCGCCTCGGGTCCGCGGCGCGGCCGTACCAGCAGCGCGAGGGCGCCGAGCAGCCCGCCCCCGGCCGCCCCGACCAGCCCGGTCACCCCGGCGGACGCGGAGGACGGCTCGGTGGGCCGTACCGCGCGGGTGAACGGGACCAGGGTCACCCGGGTGCCGGCCCGGGCGGCGTCGGCGCGCCGGGTCAGCGCTCCGGCGACCGCGTTGGCCATGGCGGCGGCCTCGGCCGGGCGGGGCGAGGTGGCGGAGACGGCGACCATCGGCGCGTCCGGCGAGGTCGCGGTGCGCACCCCGGCGCGCAGCGCGGCCACCGGCACCCCGGCGGCCCCCTGGGCGTCGGCGAGCACCGCGGGCTGGGTGGCGATACGGCCGTAGGCCTGCGCGAAGCCCAGCGCGCCGGCGGCGTCGGAGCGCTCACCGGGCACGGCGACCAGATAGCTGGTGGCCGTGTACTCGGCGGGCCGCAGCACGCCGTAGCCGCCGCCCAGCAGCCCGCCCGCGAGGACCCCGGCCGCCACCAGCGACCAGGGCGGGAGGGCGCGGGGCGGGGTGAGGCGGGGGCCGCGGTGGCGCCGGGTGTGGTTCTCGGTCATGACAGGACGGCTTTCTGCGGGGGTCCGGGGGTCGGGGCCGGGTGGGCGAGCGCCGCCGCGTAGACGTTCAGGAGCCGGGCGGCGGTGCGGGTGACGCAGTAGTGGCGGGCCGCCCCGGCGGCGGCGCGCGGACCGCCGCCCGGCGGCGCGCACCCCGGCGAGCGCGCGGGCGTACGCGCCCGGCTCGCACGGGATGCGTACCGCGTCCGGGGCGGCCTCGGGCGGCAGGTCCTCCAGGGCCGGGCAGGAGGTGTAGCGCACCGGCAGCCCGGCCGCGAGCGCCTCCACCACCGCCAGCCCGAAAGCCTCCTCGGGACAGGGCGCGGCCAGCACGTCCATCGCCGAGGCCAGCGCGGGCAGTCCGGGCCCGGGCGAGCCGTCGGGCAGATACGGCCGTTCCCCGGCGAACACCACCCGGTCCGCGACGCCGGCCCGGTGCGCGGCCCGCCGCAGCGCGCCTTCCTGCGGGCCGCCGCCCACCAGCAGCAGCCGGCAGTCGGCGGGCAGCCCGGCCAGGGCGTGCACCAGCACGTCGAAGCGTTTGCCGGGGACCAGTCGGCCGATGCCGCCGATCACGAACGCGTCCTCCTCCAGGCCCAGTTCCGCCCGGGCGCGGTGGCGGGCCGCCGGGTCGAACGCGAACCGGGCGAGGTCGACGCCGTTGGGCACGACCGTGATGCGCGGCTCGGGCACGCCCCAGCGGGCCAGCCGGGCGGCGACCGCCGGGGAGACCGCGACGGTGGTCCGGCCCAGCCGCTCGCCCAGCAGATACAGCGCGCGGACCCCCGCCGTGAGCGGCCGGCCCTCCGTCTGGGTGTCCCCGAGCGAGTGCTCGGTGGCGACGACGGCGCGCACCCCGGCCAGCCGGGCGGCGATCCGGCCGTACAGGCAGGCCCGGTACAGGTGGGTGTGCACCACGTCGTACCGGCCGCGCCGGATGAGCCCGGTCAGCCGCGGCAGCGCGCTCAGGTCGCGGTTGCCGGTCATGCCGAGGTGGATCACCCGCACCCCGTCGGCCGCGAGCCCGTCGGCCACCGGCCCCGGATCGGTCAGCGTCACCACCTCGCACTCGACGGGCAGGTGCCGCAGCAGCAGCCGCAGTTGCTGCTCGGCGCCGCCCACGTTGAGTCCGGTGATGATGTGCAGGACCCTCACCGCAGTCCCTCCACCGGCCGTCGGCGCCACCGGTGCAGCCGGCGTTTCAAAAACAGGCGCACGGCGGTGTCGCCCTGCCCGACGTGCACCCGCGGCAGGGCGTGCCGGCCGGTCAGCTCCCCGGGGTCGATGGCGCACGCGTAGCCGTACCCGGCCTCCCGCACGGCCGCCACCGCGCGCCGGTCGACCGTGCCGTACGGGTAGCAGAAGCCGGCCACCGGGGCGCCCGTCAACTCCTCCAGCGCGGCCCGGCTCTCGACCGTCTCCGCCTTCAGCCGGGTGTCGGCGGCCCGGGTGAGATCGACGTGGGTGAGGCCGTGCGAGCCGATCTCCACTCCCTCTTCCGCGGCCCGCCGGATGCCGTCGGCGGTCAGCAGCGGCCTGCGCGGGCCCAGCGGATCCCAGGCGTTGTCGCCGCCGAGCCGGCCGGGCAGCACGAACAGGGTGGCCGTGCACTGCCAGCGGGCCAGCAGCGGCAGGGCGTTGCCGAGGAAGTCGGCGTACCCGTCGTCGAAGGTGAGACCCACCAGGTCCCGCCCCTCGCCCCGGTCCCGGGCGGCCAGCAGCTCGGCCACCGACACCCCGCGCAGCCCCCGCCGCACCAGCCAGCGCAGCTGCCGCTCCAGCCGGGCGGGGGAGACGGTGACGCGGTACGGGTCGTCAAAGCAGTCGCCGACCGAGTGGTACATGGCGATCCACGGCGCCGGGCCGGGCGCCGGGGACTCAGCGGGTGGTGAGGGCATGGGCGAGCCTTTGCGGGAGGGAGCGGACGGGACGGAGGGCGGGGGCCAGGGCGCGGACGCCCGGGGCGCCGCCGAGCAGGAGGAAGACGGCGGCCACCGTGGCCGCGCCGGCGGCGAGCCCGGCCGGGGCGGCCGACGGCACCGCCGCCACCAGCCCGCCCGCCACGGTGGCCCCGCCGGCCGCCCCCAGGGGACGGCCCAGCCCGCGCAGCACGGCCCCGGCCCGCAGCGGCACCCCGCGGCGGCCGGTGCCCGCGAGCAGCAGCGCGGCGGTCAGAGTGATGCCGGCCGCGTTGGCGGCGGCGATCCCGACGGCGCCCCGGGAACCGGCCGTGCACGCGCCGATCCCCCAGGTCGCGGCGATCCCCGCGGCCATCGCGGCCACCGGGTACCAGGTGGCGCGGCCCGCCGAGAAGTACGAGCGGACCAGGACCCCGGTCAGGGTCTGGGCGAGCAGCCCGAGCGCGTAGACGCGCATGACACCGGCGGTCGCCGCGGTGTCCTGGGCCGTGAACGCGCCCCGCTGGAACAGCAGCCCGATCAGCTGCGGGGCCAAGGCCACGACGGCGGCCGTACCGAGCAGCACCAGGCGGGCGGCCACCGCCACGTCCCCCTCGACCCGGCCCCGGGCCCGCTCGGTGTCGCCGTCGGCCAGCGCCCGCGCCACCACCGGGAAGGTGACCGTGGACAGCATCATGGACAGCGTCATCGGGATCTGGGCGACCTTCTGCGCGTAGTTCAGGTGGGAGATGGCCCCGGCGGGCAGCCCCGAGGCCAGGAACCGCTCGATGAGCACCTGCGACTGCCGGCACAGCGCGAACAGCAGCACGGCGGCCAGCAGCGGTATGTCCAGCGGGGGCGCCGGGGCGGCGGGCCGCAGGTCCGTACGGCCACTTCTGCCGCGCCGCAACTCGCGTACGAGGGACGGAAGTTGTGCCGCCACCATCAGACAGCCGCCCGCCGCGACCCCGAACGCGGCCGACCGTACGCCCCACCGGCCGCCGCACGCGTACATCGCCGTGATGATCGCGACGTTGTGGACGATGTAGATGGCGGCCGGCGCCAGGAAGCGGCGGTGCGCCCGCAGCGCCGCGCTGCAGTACCCGGCGAGGCCGAAGCTCAGCACGCAACTCGCCGTCAGCCGGGTGCAGTCCACGGCCAGGGCCGGGTCCGGCAGACCCGGCGCGAGCACCGCGACGAGCCAGGGCGCGGCCAGCGCGAGCAGCACCCCGGCCGCCGCGAACGCCGACGCCAGCCGGGGCAGGGTGCCGGCCACCAGCGAGCGCACCGGATCCCCGGCGGCGCCCCGCGCCCGGCGGGCCAGGGCCGCGCTGAACGCCGGGATCAGCGCGAAGGCCAGCCCGTCCTCGATGAGCAGCGTGGCCGCGAACTCCGGCACGGTCCAGGCGACCAGAAAGGCGTCCGTGTCCCGCCCGGCCCCGAACAACCGCGCCAGCGACTGGTCCCGCACCAGCCCGAGCAGCGCCGCCGCGACGGACAGACCGGCGGTGAGAAGCGCGGCCCGCGCCAGGAGACGGGAGGTGGGGGCAGGGGACTCCGACGGACGGCCCTCGGGACCGAGGAGCGCACCGGGAGCGGGGGGTACGGCTGCTACGGCGGACGGGCCGGCGCCGGCGTCCGGGCCCGGGGCCTGGGGTACGACGGCTGCGCCTGGGCCGGCCTGTGGTGCCGGTGCCCCGGCCACGGCGGCCACGGCGGACGGGCCGGTGGCGGATTCCGGTCCCGGGGGGCCGTCGGTCGTGCGGGTCATCGCGCCGCCGCCTCTCCCCGTACCGCCGTACGCGGGGGCGGGGCGGCGCGGGGGTCCGCCGGGGCGGGGCGGTCGGCGGCCGGCAGGGCCCACCACGCGGCCAGGCCGAAGGACACCGCCGTCAGCACGGTCGACGGGCCGCCGATGTCGGCGTACGCGAAGTCCACGAGCTGCCAGACCAGCAGCCCGCAGGCGACCAGCGCGCAGTCCAGGCCCCGGCCGCCGGCCGCGCGGGTGAGGCACAGGCCGCGCAGGGCGCACACCAGCAGGGCCAGCCAGCCGCCCGCCAGGCACAGCAGCCCGGTCAGCCCCTGTTCGCCGAGGACCAGCAGGTACATGTTGTGCGGGGACAGCAGCGGCTGCCGGCGGAAGGCGGCGCCCGCGCCCTCGGTGTCGCTGCCCGAGGACAGCGCGAGCGAGGCGTGCGCGTCGCGGTACTCGGGGAACGCCTTCAGCCCGACGCCGGTCAGCGGCCGGTCCCGCCACATGTCGAGGGCCGCCGCCCACATCGTGTACCGGTCGGTGACCGACTGGTCCGGCGCGTCGGCGACCCGCGTGATGCTGTCGATCCGCTCCCGGAGCATCGTCGTCCCCACCCCCAGGCCGCCCACCAGCACCACCCCCGCCGCCAGCACGGCCGCCGCCACCCGCACCGCCCGGCGCACCCCGGCCAGCAGCAGCTGGGCGGTGAGGGTGACGGCGGTGGCGATCCAGGCGCCCCGGCTGAAGGACAGGGCGAGCGGCACCGGCAGGAGAAGCGCGCAGGCGAGGGCCACGGCCCGTTCCCGGGGCGCGGTACGGCCCAGCGCCAGCCCCACCGCGCACACCAGCCCGAGGGACACCACCGTGGCCATGCCCATCACGTCCGCCACCCCGAAGGTGCCCACCGCCCGGACGTCCCGGCCCTGGTAGGAGGCCCCGTTCCCGGTGACGTACTGGTGGACGCCGACCGCCCCCTGCCACAGCGCGAGCGCCACGAACGACCAGGCCAGCAGCCGGAAGTCGGCCCGGTCGCGGAGCAGGAGCACGACGGCGGCCGGGACCAGGACGAAGACCTGGAGGTAGCGGCCCAGGCCGGTGACCCCCGCGTCGGCCTGGACCGCGTGCAGCGCGGCCGGCACCAGCCCGGCCACCGGCAGACCGAGGATCACCGCGGCGGCCGGGGTCAGCGGGCGGCGGCGCGCGCGCAGCAGCCGCAGCGCGCAGGCGACGACGACCAGCGCGGACAGCGCGTCGGCGGGACCCGCGCCGCCGTCCGCGCCGGGCGCGACCGGCAGCGCGAGCAGCGCCACCACGGCGACCACCGGCAGTACCGGCAGCAGCGGCAGGACCGGCAGCGGTGGGCGCGGCCGGGTGAGGCGGCCGGGCGGCGGGGCGAGGGCCATCGGTCAGCTCCCCGTCGACCGCACGACCGCGGCGGCGGTGCGCAGCAGGATGCGGATGTCCTGCCACAGCGACCAGTTGTCGATGTAGGCGTTGTCGAAGCGGGCCCGGTCCTCGATGGAGGTGTCCCCGCGCAACCCGTTGACCTGGGCCAGCCCGGTGATGCCGGTCCGCATGCGGTGACGGGCCGCGTATCCCGGGTGTATCCGGCTGAACTGCGCCACGAAATGCGGGCGTTCCGGGCGCGGTCCGACCAGGCTCATGTCGCCCCGGAAGACGTTCCACAGCTGGAGCAGCTCGTCCATCGAGGTCTGCCGCAGCACCCGGCAGAAGGGGCTCATCCGCTGGTCGCCGGCCACGCTCCACCGGGTGGCCGCCTCCTGCTCGTCGGCCGGGCGGTGGGTGCGGAACTTCAGCATGGTGAAGGGGCGGCCGTCCTTGCCGACGCGCTCCTGCCGGAACACCACCCCGGGACCGTCGGTGAGCCGCAGTACCGTCGCGCACACCAGCAGCACCGGGCTGACCAGCACCAGCAGCGTCCCGGACACCACGACGTCCAGCAGCCGCTTGCCGGCGGCACCGGGCCGCCGCGCGCCCGGGTCCAGGCGGCGCACGGCGAACCCGGCGAGCTGGTCGCGCGTCTCGTACGCCGGACACTCCGCCTCCACCTCCCACAGGGCGCACCCCGACGCGGCGAGCGCCCGCAGCAGCGGCGCCTTCGCGGTGCGTACGGCCGGGTGGACGGTGAGCACGACCCGCACCCCGTTCCGGATGAGCGCCCGCTCCACCTCCTCGCCGGTGGTGAGGACCGGCAGCCCGGCGGCGCCCTCCGCGCGGTCGGCGACCACACCCACCGGCCGTACCCCGCAGCCGGGGTGGCGCAGCAGCGCGGCGGCCACCCGCTGCGCGGTCGCGGCGGGCCCGACGACCAGGGCGGTACGCGGCCGCCGCCGCAGCGCGACCCGGCGCCGCCAGTGCACCGCGCCCCGGCCCGCCCCGGCCGCCGCCGCGTGCAGCGCCCAGCCGAGCAGCAGGGTCCGGGCGGTCAGGGCGCGCGCGGGGTCGTACGCGGCGAGCAGCGCGGCCAGGCCCAGCCAGGTCACCGCGGTCCGCCCGCACAGGGCGGGCAGTTCGTCGAGTACGCCGGGCGCGCCGGGCCCCGGCCGGGCGGAGCGCGGGCGCAACAGCAGCGCGCCGGCGACCAGCGCGGCGACCAGCGCGGCGGTGGGCGCGGCGGTCGGCCCCGGCCGTCCGGCGGCCTCCGCCAGGACGGCCGCGCCCGCCATCGCGGCGAGCAGGTCGGCGGCGAGCAGCGGCAGCGGCGAGTCGGACCGCGCGGGCGGGCGCCGCGACGGGAACCGGAAGCCGCCGATGTGACGCGCCGGCCGGACCGGGCCGTGCGGGATCCCGGACGCCCACGGCTGCGTGCCGGACGAGGGGACGGTGGTCTCCGCGGTCACGAGCGCCCGGCCTCCCCGCCCTGCCCGGGCACGGACCGGTGCCGTTCGCTGTTCCGCGCGGGGGCGGGAAGACGCGGTGCGAGGTCGGGCAGCCGGGGTGTGGGGGCGGGCGCGGCCCGGTGCGGGTCGTCCTTCCGCCCGGCGGGCGTGAGGAGTTCGTCGTAGACGGCCGTGATCCGTGCGGCGGTGTGCCGTACGTCGTGCCGGGCGGCGACGTGCCGGCGCCCCTGGTCGCCGAGTGCCGCGCGCAGAGGCGGGTCGGTCAGCAGGCCGGTGATCGCCCGGGCCAGCGCCACGGGATCCTCCGGCGGCACCAGACAGCGCGCGGCGAGCTCGGGCGGCAGGCTCTCCAGGGCGCCGTCGACATCGGTGAGTACGACCGGCCGTCCGCAGCCCAGCGCCTCCAGCGGGGCGAGGGCCATGCCCTCCCAGCGCGAGGGCAGCACGACCAGGTCGGCGGCCCGGTACCAGGGCACGACGTCGGCGACGGCACCGGCGAACTCCACCGAGGGGTGTGCCCGCTGCCGCAGCGCCTCGCGGTCGGGGCCGTCGCCGACCAGCGCGAGCCGGGCCCGGGGCAGCGCGCCGAGGACGGTGTGCCAGGCCCGCAGCAGCACGTCCTGGCCCTTCTGCCGGCACAGGCGGCCCACGCAGACGACGAGCGGCCGGTCCGTCTCCTGGCCGGCGCGCCGCGGTGCGGGCGCGGCGGGCCCCGGAGCGAAACGGGTGGTGTCGATGCCGTTCGGGACGACCGTGTACGCGGCGCGTACCCCGGCGCGCAGTCCGGTCGCCCGCTCCGCCGCGCTGACGCACACCACCCGGTCGGCCCAGCGCGCCCCCCACCGCTCCCAGCGCAGGGCGAGCGCCCCGGTCGCTCCGCCGGCCGCCTCGAAGGACCACGCGTGCGGCTGGTACACCGTCGGCACCCGCCCGCGCACGGCGAGTCGCGCGGCCAGCCCGGCCTTGGCACTGTGCGCGTGCACCAGTGCGGGCCGCACCTGATCGACCAGGCGCGCCAGGCGCCGTACCTCGCCCGGCAGGCCGGGCCCCGGTGACCGGCGCGCGGGCCAGTCGCGGACCTCGGCGCCCAGCTCCCGCAGGTCCGCGGCGAGCGCGCCGCCGGGGCAGCCGACCGTGACCGGCAGGCCCGCCGCGAGCTGGGCCCGGACCAGGTCGAGCACGACCCGCGCGACACCGCCGTCGACGGGTTGCGCGAGGTGCAGGACCCGGGGCCGCGGGGCGGGGACTGACTGGTGCATGCGCGGGGTACCTCGCTCAGGGCGCTCGGGACTGCGGTCGCGAACGCGCCGGTTCGGGGCGTCCACGGCGGCGCGAAGCGCGCGGGCCCACGCCGCGTCCGCGTGGCCAACGAGCCGGCAGCCCGGCGGGTCACCGCCCGCGCCGGGGAGCCGGGCCGGGATCGCACGGATCGCCGGGGATGCCGGACGCGACGGCGTAGGGCGGCCTGCGCAGACACCGGTACGGCACCCGGTGCGCCGAGCGTGGACTCACTACGCCGTGCGGGGGAGCGGCCGGGCCCCGCGCGCCCGCCGGCCGTGGCGGTGCCTCTCCCGCGGCGTCACCCGGCACCCCCCCGGACATCACCCCTTTGGCGGCACAACTCCCGGCAGCGCCAGGCGTTGACACAACGCCGGGTATCCGCCCGGATGTTGTGTCGATCCCAAGGAGCACCTCTCCATGTCGCGTATTGCGAAGGGTCTGGTTCTGACCTCCGCCGCCGCCGCGGCCGTCGCCGGCGGCGCCGGTGTGGCTTCCGCCAGTGCCGGCGCGGGCGGCGCCGCCGTTGGCTCGCCGGGTGTCATCTCCGGCAACGTCATCCAGATCCCCCTGCACGTGCCGATCAACCTGTGCGGCAACACCATTGACATCATCGGCCTGCTGAACCCGGCCTTCGGCAACACCTGCGTCAACCACTGACGCCGGGTACGCGCCTCCCCCTTCGACCGGCCGTCCGTTCCGCGCTCGTGGCGCGGAGCGGGCGGCCGGTTCGCGCTCCCTCGTACGGATCACGCCGGGCGGACGAGCGGTTGCGGGGTGCCATCGGTGATCAGACGGTGGGCTCAGGTCCCACCGTCCACCGAAAGGAACCGCCATGCGTCATCTGCCCGCCCGGCGTCTCGCGTCCACCGTCCTCTGCGCGTCCGTGCTGGCCGGCATCACCGGTCCGGTGGCGCTCGCCGCCGACGCGGCCGGGGAGCACGGGCGTACCGCGTCCCGGGCGTCCGTCCCGGCGACGGAGAAGGAGAGGCTGCTCGCCCAGGCCAGGGCCCTGGGCCGCACCCACCCCGAACTGAGCCCGGTCACCGACCTGCTGAGCCGGTCGCTGGAGGCGGGCCGGCTGCCCGCCGACGAGGCGAGAAGGCTGGGCGAGGCGGCGAAGGAGGCGGTCACCAGGGCCGCCGAAGCCCGGCCGGCTCAGCCAGCGACGGCGGGGCAGCCAGTGACGGCGGGGCAGCCCGCGACGGAGGAGCAGCCCGTCACATCCGCCGCACCCCGGGTGGCCGCGCGGCACGCCCACGCCGGTGCGCCCATGGCCCGGGACGGCCTCGACGACGCGCTCGGCGCGCTGGTGACCGCCATCGAGAACCTGGTGCAGGCCGTCACCGACCAGGCGGCCACCGAGGCGGCAACGGACCAGGCGGCCACCGAGGCGGCCACCGACCAGACTGCCACCGATCAGACGGCCGCCGCGGCCGACTCCGACCAGCTGCTGCCGTCCTTCGACGACCTGCTGTCCGGACTGCTCGACCTGCTGACGGGCCTCTTCGGCGGGGGCACCAAGCTCGCCGTGACCGAACTGCCCACGCCGGCCTCCGTACCCGCCCCGGCCCCAGCCGGCTGACGCGGTGAAATCCCGTGCTGCCCACGGGATCTCATATGTCTTGTCACGGCGGGGTTTCCGGCCCGCGCGGAAATCGTTGAGCAGGGCGTCCGCATTTCCTGGGTGACGTGAGTTGCCAAGAAAGGAACACGATGAAGTCCCTCAAGGCCGCCGCCGTTGTCGCCGGTTCCGTGGCCCTCGTCGGCGTCACCGCACCCGCGTTCGCCTACGACGCCCAGCACCTGCCGCCCATGAGCCTCAACGGCGGACTCGCCCAGCTGACGGAGCACCCGCCCGGCGTGAAGGACCTGATGCCGATCCAGCACCAGTCGGACGCGCTCGACACCGAGAACAAGGACTCCGTGCTGAGCAGCGTCAAGGGCGCCACCACGACGCTCAACCAGCGGGGGCTGCTCGGCGGTCTGCCCCTGAGCTGACGCCCCTGCCCGCCCCGCCCCGGCGCGTCCGGGACCACGTCGCCCGATCGTGTGGCGAGGTCCCGGACGCTGCTCCGGACGGGTGAGAGCGCACCGGGCCGCGCCACCGCCCGTCGATATGGTCGCGCGATGACCTCAGCATCAAGCGAAACCCGCCCCTTCCGCGCCGCCGATCTCGGCACGCTCGCGCTGCTCGCCTGGATGGCCAGGAACGAGGAGGGCAACGGCCACACCCCCTGTCTGCTCGCCTGCTCCCTGGGCGACGGCCCCGACGGCCCCGAGGCCGCGTCCGCCGCCGTCGCCCGGCTCCTGAAGGACATGGACCTGCCCGTGGGCGGCGAGCCGGTGATCGGTATGGCCCGGCCGAGCCTGAAGGTCTCCATGCTGGTCCTCGCCGGGCAGATCGTCCTGCAGATGCCGCAGATCAGCCGCCAGGCCACCCCGCCGGCGGACTGGCTGCAGGCGGTCGGGGAACTGGGTTACGCCTACTTCATGTTCACCACCCGGATCTGCCCGTCGGCCGGTCCCCGCCGCTCGGTGGAGGGAACGGAGCTGGCCGCGTTCGCCGGTTCCCCGGAGACCACGGACGCCGCCGCGCACGTCTATCTGCCCGCCCGCGGCCTGCGCACCTGACACCCCGGCCACGGGCCCGGCAGCCCGGCCGGAATTCTCGTACCGACCGCTGGTGGGACTTCTGGACGAGCTGACTATTACGGCACCCGGGGGAATTGTGAAATGCGGGCCTTTTCCGCTCGTTACGCGGTACGGACGTCGAACCCCCGCATTCCGAAAGGGCCCGTACCTGTGATGAAACCGATCACCCTCACCCGAGGCACCCTCGCCGTCGTCGTCACGGGCCTCGCGGCCGCCGTGGGAGCCGCCGGCCCCGCCGCCGCGGCCGGTACGGTTCCGGTCCCCGTGCCCCTGGGCGGGGTGTCCCGGGCGCTCGGCATGGAGGTGCCCAAGGTCCGCGCCGAGGTGCCGCTGGTCAAGCCCGGTGCCCCCGAAGGGCCCCGCTACGTCACCGGCCGGCTGCTGCCCGACCGGACCCTGCCCCAGCTGCCGGTGAGCGGCGGGCTGCCCGGCCTGGACGGCAGGGCTCCGCTGCCGCGCCTCATGGGCGACGACTTCGACCACCTCGACGTGAACGCCCCCGCCGGTGACGTACGGGCCCTCGCGCCGGGCCTGGCGCTGGACGCCCCCCTGACCGCACCGGACGCGGACCGCTTCGGCCTGCCCTCCACCAAGCTTCCCCAGGCCGGTGTCCTCGCCCCGGTCCTGCGCACCGTCGCCGGCGGCAACCTGGCCACGGGCCCGGGCCGCTGACCAAGGCCCGCACCGCCTCCCCGGTTCCTCCCCCGTTCTCCGGAGATCCCCGCCGCTCCTGTGGCTCGTATGGCTCGTATGGCTCTACGGCGGTGACCCCGCGCGCCCCCGGCCGGTTAGCCCGTACGGACATCTGCACCCGGACGAGGAGCGAGCATGGTCGTCGGTGTCGGCGAAGTGGCGGTCGGGCCCCATCAGGAGGGCGGGGCACAACGGGAGGCCGGGGTACATCGGGAGGCCAGGGTCGGGGCCGGGGCCGGGCGGTCCCGCAGAGAGGTGGCGCGGGGGCTGCTGGCCTCCGCCGCCGCACTGGCGCTGACCCCGGTCGTCGCCGCCTCCCGTCCCGAGCACCCGGCCGGGCCGGCCGACGGAGGCCTCTTCGACGAGACCTACCGGGGCCGTCGTATCCAGGGCGTCCTGGTGCCCGCGGCGGCGGGGCGCGAGGCGGCGGGGCGTGGGGCGGTGGGCGGCACTTGGCGGATCACCGTGGACGGCCGTCCGCTGCACCTGATGCGCCGGGCCGACGGCTCCTGGCTGAGCATGGTCGACCACTACACGTCGTACCGGACACCGCTGGAGGCGACCCGGGCGGCCGTGGACGAGATGGGGCCCGGCCGGCGGCTGCGCGACCTGCCGGCGGACGGGCCGGCCGCCGGCCACTCCGGCCACGCGCACACGGGGGGCCGGCATGGCGTACGTGCGTAAGAACGTCGGCGCGCTCACCGCCGGCGAGCGGCGCCGGTTCGTCAACGCGCTGCTGACGCTCAAACGGCGCGGTGAGTACGACGAGTTCGTGCGGATGCACATCGACTACTACAGCGCCGACGGCGAGGCGGGCCTGCGCAGCGCCCACATGGCGCCGTCCTTCCTGCCCTGGCACCGCAGGTTCCTGCTGGAGCTGGAGCGGGCCCTGCGCCGGGTCGACTCGTCGGTGACGGTGCCGTACTGGGACTGGACCCGGGACCGTACGACGACCTCCGTGCCGTGGACGAAGGATCTGCTCGGCGGGAACGGGCGGCGCTCGGACCGGCAGGTGATGACGGGTCCGTTCGCCTACGCGGCGGGCCACTGGACCATCAAGGAGGGTGTCACCGACGGCAGGTTCCTCACCCGGGACCTGGGCCGCTCGGCCGCCCCCATCCAGCTGCCCACCAGGAGCGAGTTGCAGTGGGCGCTCGACGACCCCCTCTACGACGCCTGGCCCTGGGACTCGACCGTCCGCAAGGGTTTCCGCAACAAGCTGGAGGGGTGGGGGAGCGGCAGCGGCAGCGCCTCCTGGCGCAATCACAACCGGGTGCACCGCTGGGTCGGCGGTGTCATGCTCGGCGGCGCGTCCGTCAACGACCCGGTGTTCTGGCTGCACCACGCCTTTCTGGACCTCCAGTGGTACCGCTGGCAGCGGGCCCACCACGGTCGGCGCTATCTGCCGGCCGAGCCGCCCCGCGCCGGCGACGCCCAGCACGGCCGGGTCGTGGCCCGGCACCAGAAACTGCCGCCGTGGGACGAGACACCGGACCAGCTGGAGGACATGAGCCGGGTCTACCGGTACGCGTGAGCGGGGCTGCCGTGGGCGCGTGAGCGGGTGTACGGCAGGTGTGGGCAGGTGTGCGGTGGGCGTGGCAAGGCCCCGGCGCTCGGAGTGCCGGGGCTCTTGTCTGCGCGGTGCCGGCGGCTCAGTGGCCGTAGCCGTCGTTGCCGTGGTTGCCGGGCTTGCCGGGCTTGGTGGGACCGGGCTTGCCGGGCTTGCCGGGCTTGACGTCGCCGCCCACGTTGGCGCAGGCGTTGCCGAAGGCCGGGTTCAGCAGGCCGATGATGTCGATGGTGTTGCCGCACACGTTGATCGGGATGCCGATCGGCACCTGGATCAGGTTGCCGGAAATCACGCCCGGGCTGCCGACGGCCGCGCCGTGGGCGCCCGCGTCGGCCAGGGCCAGCCCGGACCCGCTGATCACCACGGCGCCGGCGCCGAGGGCGACAGTGGCCGCCTTCGCGATGCGAGACATCACGTTCTCCTTTTGTTGCTTGTGGCTGGGGAAGCGCGCGGCGGCAGACCAGCCGCCGCACTCCCCGTTCAACGGCGCCGTGCGGGGCGGGTCACGCCGATCGGCCGGGGATCACCCTTTCAACGGCAGGGGGCGGTGCCGTGGTGTGCGGACACCGGAACGCCGGCTGGGCTGTTCGTGTGACGGCCGGCCGGCACCGTGTTGACCCGGGTGAGGGGGAGCTCGTTCCCCGGTCCGCCGGGCTTGGCGGCGGCAGTCGGAGCGGGGCTCAGGGCAGGCGTCGTAGCGGGGAGCCCGCGAGGTAGGCCTGGATGTTCTCCACGGCCTGGCCGTAGTACGTCGCGTAGTTGGCCTGGGAGACGTAGCCGAGGTGGGGGGTGGCCAGGAGGCGGGGCGCGGTGCGCATCGGGTGGTCGGCGGGCAGCGGCTCGATGTCGAAGACGTCGACGCCGGCGCCGGCGATCCGGCCCTCGTGCAGCGCGGCCAGCAGCGCGTCCTGGTCGACGATGGCGGCGCGGGAGGTGTTGACCAGATAGGCGGTCGGCTTCATCAGGGCGAGTTCGGCGGCACCGACGAGGCCGCGGGTGCGCTCGCCGAGGGCCAGATGAACGGAGACGAAGTCGCTGCCGGCGAGCAGTTCCTCCTTGGAGCCGGCCAGTTCCACGCCCACCTCCTCGGCGCGCTCCTTCGTCAGGTTCCGGCTCCACGCACAGACCCGCATCCCGAAGGCGAGGCCGACCCGTGCCACCCGGCTGCCGATCCTGCCCAGCCCGAGCAGCCCCAGCCGGCGGCCGTGCAGATCGGCGCCGACGGTCGACTGCCAGGGACCGCCCGCGCGCAGGGCGTTGTTCTCCTGGACGATGCCCCGGGCGAGACCGAGCAGCAGCGCCCAGGTCAGCTCGACCGGCGGGGTGCCCGAACTCTGCGTACCGCACACGGTGACGCCGTGCGCCTCGGCGGCCGCGTAGTCGATGACGCTGTTGCGCATCCCGGAGGCGATGAGCAGTTTCAGCCGGGGGAGGCGGGAGATCAGGGAGCCAGGGAAGGGGACGCGTTCGCGCAGGGTGACGACGATGTCGTAGTCGGCGAGAGCCGCGGCGAGGGCGTCCTCGTCGTGGAGGTGCTCGCGCAGCGCGACGACCTCCACCCGGTCCCCGAGCACCGACCAGTCGGCCGCCTCGGTGGCCACCCCCTGGAAGTCGTCCAGCACCACACAACGAAGCCGCACGGCGTGTCCTCCCCTCGCTGCGGCCGACTCTACCGATCGCCGGAACTCCCCGGCCGGCGGGCCCCCTTCGTCCGGCGTGCGCGCGCCGGAGTGTTAACCCCGTTGTCACGAGCGCTTGTTGGCGCCCGGACAGTGGCACGTTTCACTGAAGTGAGGGATCCTGGTAAGGCCCCTGCTGACCAGCGGAAACCCTGGGCGGCTCGGCCTGCCCTCCGGGCCGGGCGGTTCGCCGGCCGGGCGGTAGCTCGTGATCCATGGTGGGACAAGGTGACTTCCAAGAGGAGGAGCCATGGAAGAGGCGCGTCCGCAGCGGATGGTGTTCACCGTCGAGGTGCAGCGCGGGGGCGCCGACGACTGGTGCACGCAGGCCGTCACCCCGAGCTGGTTCTACGGGTACCACGCCGCCGACGCCGCCGTGCAGGCCTTCGACCGCTACATGGCCCAGCACCGGCAGAGCGTGGCGGCCCTGGTCGCCCCGGACGCCCCCGGTCTGCGCATCCTCGTCCGGGTACAGGGAGCCGGCGGCCGTTCCGCGGTGTTCACCCTGCACAGCGTCCTGGAACACAAGGTGCGCAGGGACACCGGCCGCCGTCGCGAGGCCCTGGCCCGCCTGGAGGAGGCGACGGAGGCACTCCAGTCCTCACTGCGCGACGCGGCGATAGGCGGCGTCCGTCAGTCGGACCTGGCCCGCATCTCCGGCTGGAGCCGGGAGACGCTGCGGAAGCTGAACCGCGGGGAGCGACCGGAGGAGGCCGGCCGGCAGTCGTAGGCGTTCCAGCAGCCGTAGGGCGTCTCGGCAGCCGTAGGGCGTCTCATAGGTGGCCGGCGGGCTGAAAGAGTGTCCCCATGCTGCTCGATCCCGGAAACACGTTGTTCGTTCGCGGAGCCACGCCCGTGCTTCTGCTGGCCGGTGCGCCCGTTCATGACGCCCTGCCGCCCCTGACCGCGCCGGACGGGGCGATACCCCGGTGCGAGGGCTGGAGCATCGTGCCCCGGCTCACCCTGTGCGTCGTGGACGGCCCCGGCGACCACGGAGTCCTCGTCCCCGCGCTCGCCGCGCCGGTGACCGGCCACACCGACGAGGGCACGGCACCGGGGGACATGGCCGACTGGTGCGCCGACGCCGAGCGGGCCGGAGGCGCGGTCGTCCTCTCCCTGGACCGGCTCCCGGAAACCCTCGACTGGCCCGCGCTGCTCACCTCGGGCACGACACGCGGGGGCTTCCTGCCGGCGCCGACCTGATCCGTGCGCGACGGTCACGGCCGTGTTGAGCGCCGGTCCGCGAGAGGCGAGGATGCACCCATGAGTCACGGCTTACGCCGCCTCGGCGGCGCGGCACTCCTGATCGCGGGCATCGCCCTGGGCATCTGGGTGGTCTTCGGGGCCCCGCACGACTGGCACGGCGCCCAAGCACTCGGCCGGGTGGCCCTCGGCCTGGCATCCCTGGCGATGATCAGCGGTTCACCGAGGCTGATCTTCCCCGACGACCGGCCCTGAACGGTGACCGGCCGGACACCATCGGCCGACCCGGAAACGAAGACGCCCTCCCGACGGGGAGGGCGAAGCCTGGCGCCCCCGGCAGGACTCGAACCTGCGGCCAAGCGCTTAGAAGGCGCCTGGTGGATCTAGGGTCACGCCGCTGCTGACCTGTTGTCTCTGCACGCCGCGCGTGTCACCGGCTGCACTTCGACACGCATTCGACCCATGGGTACTTACGGTCTCCGTCTGTGCCCAAGCGTCCTGGGTATCCGTCGGAGCATGCATGCTCTCGTGGCCTACCGTTCATACGACGGCGCCGTCACGGTGTGGGCCTTCGTGGTCAGCGTCCTCATTGTGCTGGCGGCGGGTTGGTACATCCGGCGCCGTAGGTAGGCCGTCACCTACCGCCTCCAGCGGCGGTCTCCGACCATCCCCTACTGACGGTTGATCGGAATCTCGTAGACGATCTCGCAGTGAGCCGCGGGCACCACGATGTCCGCCGTCTCCACGGGCCGCCCCTCGTCGCTGTAGTACGTCCGCCGGATGTGCGTGACGAGCGCGGCCTTCTGGATGCCCAGGAGTGACGCCTCCTCGGCGGTCGCCTGCCTCGGCTCGGGCTGCTCCACGGCGTGGCTGACGGTGATCCCGATCGCGGCCATGCGGTTCACGACACCCGCCCCGGCATGCGGGCCTCCCTCGGGCAGGACGATGATGGTGCCGGCGGTGAGGTCGTACGGCTCCCAGCTCGTGGAAAGCTGCACCGGACGGCCGTCGCCCAGGAACTCGTACGTCGTCCGGACGCACAGATCACCCTCGCTGATGCCGAGCCGCGCCGCGATGTCCGCGGGAGCCGGCACCTTGGCCTCGGTCCGGCTCTCCCAGTTCCCTTGCCTGCCCGCGGCCTTCATGTCCGCCCGGAACGGAGACCCGTCGGGCCGCTCACGCGCTGACGACCGGACCATGCGCATACGCTGCCGGGGCTCGGCGACGTACGTGCCCGAACCGGCGCGGCCCTCCAGCACGCCCTGGGAGATCAGCAACTCCTGCGCCCGGCGGACCACGTTCTCGCCGACCCCGTACTCGTGGCCGATCTGGGCGCGGGACGGCAGGCGGTCCCCGGGCTCCCATACGTGCTCCGCGATCCGGCGCCGGAGTTCGTCGGCGATGCGGAGATAGGGCGGCTGCTCAGGCATATGGAAAATCTAGTCCACTAGCTCTAATCTAGTTAACTAGCTTCACTGAAAGTGATCGCCGGTTGACGGAGGCTGCCCTGTGCCCGCTTCGGGATCTCGCGCGGCGGCCATCGCCGCCAGGCTGTCCGCCATCGGGCTTGCCACGCGCGTGGAGGAGCACGACCGGTTCACGTCGATCGAAGCGGAGGTACCGGAAGCGCTCTCCGCCGACTCATGGCGGAAGGCCCTGGAAGTCGTGGCCGAGGCAGATCGGTTCGGCCTCCTCGCCGCCAGCCTGAACGGCCGCACCCTCTGGGCGGTCGTACACAAAGCGGTCCCCGCGACGGGCGATGTCGGGGGACCGAGCCATCAGCGATAGGAGCTGAGCAGCGTGCTCAACCGTATCCGCCGTGCCGTCTCGCTCGCCAGAGCGCGGTACGCCCCCAAGGGCAGGCACCGCCGCCCCTTAACGCCCTGCCTGCCGACGGTCGTCCCCACCTTCCCGGCGTCCGTCGCTGCGTCGAGGCGACCACTGGGCCGGTTCTCCGACAGCGCCGACCATCGACTCCCGCTCGCAGGGGAGGACACCGCACTCGTCCGCCCCTACGTGCTGGCCTGGGAGGAACGAGTACGGCCACGGGCGGTGGTCGTCGCTTCCCATCTGCCGCCTGAAGCCTGGTCGACTCTCGCGGGGGCCGGCTGATGTCTCCACGCCAGCAGATTCGCGTCACCGACGCCTCGGCCGTCCCCTACCGGTCGACCGCCTGCCGTATGGGCACACACCCGCTCTGCACGGAATCCTCTCCCGTCTCCGCGCCGATCGACCTGCCGGTTGTCTACGAGACGTGCGCGTGCCCGTGTCACTCGACCCCGGGCCGCTCAGAGCTCAGGGAGGTGCAGCGGTGAGCAGCTGGGCACCGGGCGGCGCGCTGGTTGTCACTGTCGAGGTCACGGCGACCACCGTGCAGCGTGGCGATGTCATCCAACTGGGCGGCAGAGCGTGCCGGGTTATGGACCTCTTCGAACTTCCCCAAGGGGCCAAACGGCTCCTCTTCGAGTCGGGCGAGCTGCTGACCATACACACGCGAACCCGGCTCGTCGCCGTCCGCGTGCGGAGAAGGCGGTGACCCGGTCCGTGTCTTCACTCCATCAGGACATCGCCGACGATCTCCGGCGCCAGATCACAACCGGCGCAGTCAAACCGGGTGAACGCCTGCCCTCCGAGGCAGACCTCGCCGACCGATACAAGGTCAGTACGACCACATTGCGAAGTGCGCTCGCAGTCCTCCAAAGCGAAGGTCTCGTCGAGAAGATCCACGGAAAAGGCAACTTCGTCCGCCGCTCACTCCGCAAGATCGTGTACGTCGGGGGATGGGGAACGCTGGATCCGTGGACCGCCGCTGAAGCGGCCATGCGCGTCACTGTTCGCACCGCCACCGTGCAGGCAGACGGCCATCTGACGTCCTTGCTGAAGGTACCGGTGGGCAGCGCTCTCGCTGAGTTCTTCTGCATCAGCCATGAGGGAGACGCACCGCACGGTCTGGCCCGCATCTACATCCCGCGCGACCTGGCACCGGCCGGGGTGCTGGGCGACGACTCCTCGTGGCGGAACACGGCCACGAGATTCGCCGTTCTCGGTTCGGCACCGGCAACCGTCCGGGAGACGGTATGCGCTCGTCCACCGACACCGGACGAGGCATCCGCCCTCCGGATCGGCCCAACGGCGGCAACCCTCGCGATCACCCGGGTCGCGACCGACTCCACCGGTCGAGTCGTCGAGGCCGCGCTCCTCGTGTTCCCGGGAGATCGCGTCGACGCGGTCTTCACCACCCACGACGTCACCGAAGAGAAGGAAACCCAACGATGACGGCGAACGAACTGCGCCTCCTCCCGTGGTCGGGGCCCGAGGGTAAGCCCTGCTACTTGGACACCGACGACAAGGCCAGCTACATGTCCCGCCTGGCGGACAACATCGAAGCGGTGCAACTGGGCACGGCGGCCGAGTTGCTGGAGCATGCCGCCGAGACCCTCGACGACCAGGACGCCGACCTGGAGGACTTGCACCCGCTGGCGAGGGAACTGGCCGGGTCGCTGCGGGATGTTCTCCGCGTTGCAGTCAGCCGCGGTCACCTCCTGGCGGTGAGCGACCCTCATCGACCCTGAGGGGACGCTGCGCATTCTCAGAGGCTGAGGCAGCTTCCTCGCTGCGGACCACTGCGTGCGACCTGAGATGCCGGTCTCCTGACTGCCGGCCCCGCCGAACAAGAAGCTCGACGAAGCCCACGGTTCTGAACACCATGCCGTGGGCTTTTGTCATTGCGGGCGTCCTCGCGCGGCCCAGACACGTTCAAGAGCTGATCACCAGCAGCCGGTTCGCCGGCCGATGGCAGCCACCGTCGCACGGGCCGCACGGACCTTAGCCGCCGACAGCCAGCCCCGACGGCGGGCGCGCCGACCGACCAGGCGCGCGTGTGTCTCGCTGCACCCCGACCGGCTTCAGCCCCGGTGCTATGCCGTCACTGGGAGCGACCACGTCGGCCGGGCCGTGGGACCGAGTTGGAGTCGGCCGCCCAAAGCCCTCAGCTTGGGAAGCTGCGAGTATTTGGGGCGGGTAAGGCTGTTGAACTGGGAGTTCGCCTGGCGCCAGGTCTCATCGCCCTTGGTCGCTTTTACCGTGGTTCCCTGCTGTTCCCCGCTCTATCTGGTGCGCTTGTGGTGCGTCGGTCGTGTCCTGGCCTGGCGCCGTCGATTCGCTGGCTCCGCTGTACAGGTTGGCGCGGAGACGCGCCTTGGCTGATTCGAGCCGCGGACGGTACTTGGGCATGAAGATCTCGCAAGGCATTGGTGGAAGTAACACAAGCTGGCCTTGCTGGGGCTGTCAGTAGCCGTCCTCAACCCGGGGCCGCACTAGTGGTGCACGGCCAGCCCGGTGCGGAGAGCGTGCGGGAGGGCAGAATGACGTTCACAAGTCGCGAGCGAAGGAGCGTTGCGAAGTGAGGCCGGGAAAGCGGCAGGAGCTGGCCGAGGACACGGGTGAGGCGCATGCTGTGGACGGGGCACTCGCGAACAGCGGCGTCCTGAAGATCGCCGGGGATCTGGTCCTGGGGCAGGGCCGCCCCGTCTTGTCCTCGGGCTATCTGCATGAGGTCGCCCAGCTCGCGGCCGCCCGGTTCGAGGGTCGAGCCGCCGAATTGGCGGCCATAGCCGCGTTCTCCACCGCACCCGACGGTGTCCAGGAGGCCCAGGGAGGCGATGCGGGCACGGCCTACTGGCGGTGGCTGGCGCCAGCGTGGTCAGGAAAAACCGCGCTTATGGCGCAGTTTGCACTGCACCCTCCGCAGGGCGTGGACGTGCTGGCCTTCTTCATCACCGCACGTGCCGCCGGACGCTCGGACCGGACCGCTTTCCTGGCCGCCCTGCAGGGGCAGTTGCGGGAGTTCCTGTGCGACGCCGACGTGGACTGCGTCTCCCAGGGCCAGTTCCTCGACGCCCTCGAACGTGCCGCAGACAGGGCCACGGCCGAAGGCCGAAGGCTGGTCCTGCTTGTCGACGGACTCGACGAGGACACCGGCGTCGAGTCGGCCAGCAGCGGTTACAGCATCGCCGCGCTACTGCCGCGCGTGCCGCCTCCGGGCCTGCGAATCGTCGTGGCCGGTCGCCCAAATCCGCCCATCCCCAGCGATGTACTAGAGAACCACCCGCTGCACAGTGCGCACGTTGACCACCTGCTGGCACCGTCACCCGCGGCTCAGGCGCTACGGAAGGCCGCGGAGCGCGACCTTCACGCCCTGCTGACGGGTGGTGGGCCCGGGCGGGAGGTGGCGTGCCTGATCGCCGCCGCCAACGGTGGCCTGAGCGCCCAAGACCTGGCCGACCTCATGGGCGAGGTGAGTGCCTGGGAGGTCGAAGAGGTCCTCGGCGGATCATTGGGCCGGTCCTTTCAACCCCGGCCCGCCCAATGGCAGGCCACCGGCCAACAACCGGCACAACTGTTCTCCTTCGCCCACGAAGAGCTGCAACAGGGCGCTCTGAAGCGGATCTCCATGGCGGCGCTTGAAGGTTATCGTGCGCGGGTGCACGCCTTCACCGACGCCTGGCGCCAGGCTGGCTGGCCAGCCGACACGCCGGAATATGCCCTTGTCGGCTACCCGCAGTTGTTACGTAATCTGGCGGACACCACTCGTCTCACCGTACTGGCGACCGATGCGGTGCGGCACGAGAGACTGTGGGAGACCACCGGCTCCGACACAGAGGCGCTGGCCGAGATCGCCGACGCCATCGGTCTCCACCGGGCCGCAACCAATCCCAATCTGCGGGCGTGTGTGCGGCTGGCTCAACGCCGCGACGAGATCCGCGGGCATGTCGCCAGTATTCCTGACGATGTCATCGAGACTTGGGCGATCCTGGGGCACGTACGACGTGCCCTCACCCTGGCCCAGGTGGCGCACGGTTCGAGGCGGATACCCGACCTCGTCAGGCGACTCCTCTTTGCGGGGAGAGCCGACCACAACACCGCGTTGCTCGTAGCGTCGGTGGCCCGTCAGCTCCTGAGCCCCGTCCAGGACGCCTGGGAACTACGGGACGTCACTGATGCCCTCTGCGGCGCCGGGCACCCCCAACAAGCCGCCGACCTCGCCCGCAGCATCGCCAGGCCCGACCGGCGCGACGACGCCCTCGCCACTGTCGTCGGCGCGATGGCCAGGAGCGGAGACCCTCAACAAGCCGCCGAACTCGGCCGAGGCATCACCGACCCCGACCGGCAGGCCGGAGTTCTCGCCTCCGCGGCCAGGGCTCTGGCCCGGTCGGGGCGTCAAGAGCAAGCCGTGGAGCTCGCCCGAAGCATCGCCGACCCCCAGCGGCGGAACGGAGTGCTGGGCTCGTTGTCCGCCGCTGCCTCCGAAGCCGCGGACGATGAGCCGGCCAGCGCATACCCCTCTTCTCCTTACGCGTTCAGCCGGCAAGCCCGGATCCCGGCCGAGCCCGTCGAGCACGCCAATTTCGCGAAGGACCAAGAGCGAGCAGCCAAACGTGCCCGCAGCATCTCCGACCCGGACCGACAGGCCAAGGCTCTGGGCGGCATAGCCAAGGAGTTGGCCCTGAGTGGATTCCACCGGCAGGCCACCGAACTCGCCGACGAAGCCGCTCGCCTCGCTCGCGGCATCGTTAACCAAGACGAACGGGACGGGGCGCTCACGGTCGCTGCTCGGGCCGTGGCCCGCAAGGGGCACCACGCCTTGGCCGCCGAACTCGCCCGCGCCGTGATCGACACCGCCCGGCGCGTGGACACCCTGGCGGCTGTGGCCGTGCTCCTTGCCCGCGCGGGTGCTCGTCAGCAGGCAGCCGAACTCGCGGACGAGGCGGCAGAGCTCGCCCGTGGCGGCACTGCCCTCGGGCCGAAGGCCGCGCTGCTGGCAGTTATCGCCGAGGCCATGACACTCACGGGACGTCACGATCAGGCAGCCGAACTCGCCCACGTAGCAGCCGAACTCGCCCACGATGCCAAAGGGTCCGGTCGACGTGCGATGGCCCTCACGCTCGCCGCGAGGGCCATCGCACGTACCGGACGCCATCGACAAGCGATCGACATCGCACGAATGGTCACCGAGCCCGACTTGCTGGAGGGGGCGTACGGGGCCGTGGCCGTGGTTATCGCCCACGCGGGGCACCCCGGAGAAGCGATCGAACTCACACGAAGAATCGACGACCCCGACCGGAAGGCCAAGGCACTAGCAGCCGTCGCCACGGCCCTGGCCCACGCGGGACGTCACCGACAAGCGGCCGACCTCGCCTTGAGTATCAGCCGGCAGACCAGCCGGGTTAGGGCCCTGACCCTCATAATCAGGACAATGGTCCGAACAGGGCACCGACAAGAGGCCGTTGAACTCTCTCGGACAGCTGTCAACCTCGCCCACGAGGCCGGGGACGCGAACTGGCACTCCAGAACGTTGGCGACCGCCGCCGAAGTGCTGGCCCACGACGGGCACCACGAGCAGGCCGTCGGTTTCGCCCAAGCGGCTGCCAAGTTCGCCCGAACACTCAAGGACCCCGGCCGACGCGCGGCGGCACTTGCGGGCGCCGCCCGTGCGTTGACCAGCACGGGGTGTCGGGGACAGGCCGAAGGCGTAGGGCGACAGGCCGTCAATGCGGCCCGCACCATCAAGGACCCCGGGCAGCGGGTCAAGGCGCTGACGTCCGCGGCGAAAAAGTGCCCGGATATTCTCAACGGGCGTGTGCTCCTGGCCGAGGCACTCGACATTGGCCCCTTGCAGCAGGTGGTCGAGTGCCTGCCCGACATCGCACCAGAGACCCTGGAACTGCTGCCTCGACTGATGACCACCAAACGTCCGGAGACAGACCATGGACGAACGGCCCGAGCGGGGACATCGGCAGGACACTTGCTCGGGTAGGACGACCAGGAAGGGATGGGCCGATGAGCGGACGGCAGCGAGCGGTCGCCGGGCTAACAGGGCTGGCGGTGGCGGTACTGGCCGGGGTCTTCTGCTTTCTGAGCTGGGACCGGGCCAACCAGGTCGCCGGGATCGTCTCGGCGCTGGTGGGCGTCGTAGCCCTGGGGACTGGGGTCCTGGCCCTGATGTCGGGCCGTGACGGGTCGGTGCGGGTCGTGAATACTGGGCCGGCCACTGCGGTCGGTGCGGGCTCGCACGCCAACACCGGTCTGACCGCTCAGGGGGGCGTGCACGGAGGCATGGAAGTCGACGGGACCGCAGAGGCACGAGCCGAGGACGGCGGCCGCGCGAACACTGGCTACGACCAACTCTGACGCGTCAGCGAACTGTGCCGACCGTCCGGGGAGAGGAAGAGGCGGGGCGGCAGCTGGCTTCGTTGCCGCCCCGTAGGTGAGACACCGGGCCCAGTGTCCAGCCCGCCCCTGTAACCGGTGCTGGACGTCCGTGCTCCGCCAACGACGGCGAGAATGAAATGGATGGCTAGCTGCATCGACTGGCGGTGTCGTAGGTACGAGCTCCCGTGGGGACCAACACGCTTTCCAACTGTGGTGGTGGCCTCAGGGGTATTGAACAGGGCCGTTCACCTGCGTTCATGGGCGGTCGACCGTGGAAGCGGCTACCGCCTACGGTCCCGCCTGAACGGCCGCGAACGGCGCTGAATGAGACGGAAACTGAGACGGACGGTGGGGCCGGACTCGCTAGCATCTTCGCTGTTAGAGGGGGAGTCATGACGTTGGTACGCAAGGGATCACGACGGATCGTCGTCGACGGCACAGCCTACCGCTGGCGGCTGCGAGGCCGGCCGACGTACTTCCAGGGCTTGGCCTGGTCGCCGTGCACGTTCGCGGTCGAGCATGCGGACACTCCAGGGGTGACGCTCGTGGTCACCACCGACCAGCCGCATCCGAGCAACTGGATCGGTCGAGAGGCTGAGCCGGTACTGCCGTCCGGTGTCGCCATGGCGGTACGTCTCGCCCTGCGTGAGGGTTGGACTCCGACGGCTCCGGGCCCCGTGTTCCACCTCGACCAGTCCGTCGGCTTCACTCCTTCGCTCTGAGCAGCCGGGGAGTCGTCGACGTCTGTATCTCAGGGGAGGTGGCCGGTGTTGTACGCGCACGAGGTGGTCTTGAACGAACTCGCGCAGGGGCTCAGACCGATGGCCCAGGGTGTCGAGTGGTTCGAGCGCCTCTCGGAGGACGACCGACGCAAGGCTTTGCACGCACTGGTGCTGTTCTGCGGGCAGGCCCGCGCCTGCGAGGAAGATGTACCGGAGAGCATTGCGCGTTCTGGCATTCGTCCCACTCACACGCCGGCGGTGATGCTCACGAAGTGGCGCTTCGGTATGGCAGGGCTTCCGGCCTATGAACTCACCAAGTCCTTCCGCCTGCTGGTTGCCCTCTTCAGCATCGCGGACACCCGCAGGCGGGCGCTGCATTGCACCGATGGGTGCAGTCACGAGTGGCACAACCTGTCGGATCCGCGGCGGGATGCAACCTAGGTGTCTTCTTGCCCTGGGTCTTGTCGGGGATCTTGGTGAGCTGGGCTTTTGCTGGTCAGGGGCGGTGGACTCGGGCGCCTGGTGGTCACCGTTGGTCGTCATTGGCCGCTGTCGAGCAGCCTCGGACGGCCCAGGGACGGCCCATCCGTGGATCACCTGAGTGTCGTCAGCCGACGGAAGCGGCCCGCCACTGCGCGGTGATACACCCCTCTTCCATGTCCCACCACTCCTTGGCCACGCGGTCGGCTCGGCGATCGCGTATGCCTCGCTATTTCGCGTCAGCCACACGCTCAAGGCGGACCCGACCGTGGTCAGGATGTCGTTGGCGCGGGTGAACCCGGCGAGGATGACGGCGCCCCAGCTCCCCAGAGAGGAGCGGGGCGCCGCGCCAGTCAGCGCCGCTCGCACGGCGGGTGCCGATCACACGTCGAAGAAGTGATGATGCGACGGCGCCACCTCGGAGTCTTGTTTGTGGAGTCGCTCTGACCCGCAGAAAAGCCGTTGTTGTCTGTCGTTGCCGACCACCCTCGGACGGCCCCGGGACGGCCCCGGCGGCCGAACACAACAGCGGCCCCCGTTCAGAAGAGGTCGCCAGGTCCCCGATAGTGCAGCTCGACGCCAGGTCCGTCACTGACCCTTCGCGCGTAAAGTATTCCTTCCATGGACAAGTTGAGCGAAATGTTGGCGTGTCCGACAAAATCAAAACCTGGCGACCAGAGCCTTACCTCATTACGGTGTGCGGTTGCACGAAGCCATGCACGCTTTGATGGCGGCGGGCCGGACCAAATGACTTCATCGATCCGCTCGACTCTTTTCCTCCATGACCGATATCGGGTCCGCGATACATTCTCTACAAATCGCAGCCACGCTTCGCGTGACTCTGCGGTTGGCCAGTTCGGTGAACGGGAAATTTCGGGATCCAGCCGAGCAATCCATGCCCACATTGCTGAAACTGAAGAGAACGTCGCACCGGTCTCCTCAATGGCAGATATTGCGGCGACTCGGTGGTCGAAGCCGGCGCGAATCAGGATGGATGCTGATTGAAGAAAAGTACCAGTCTCGATCGCGGTTAGCACTGATCCTTCGAGCGCGGCAGCAGTGGGGTTACCTTGCGCGTCCTCATACACACGAGCCGCCTCAGCGCCCCACACAAGTCGATAGATCAGGTCCGATTCGATGAACTGGGCGATGGCGATGCGGTCGTCAGGATCGGGCCCATCGGCGTCTCCTAGGGGCTGGCCATTCACCCACTGTCCGAGAACCCCTCTCCAGTTCCTGATCTTCGTTTCGGGCTGGAACGTAGGCAAGGAGAAGAGCGTTTCCGCGATCTGCTCAATCCGAGTTGTCGCGGTTTCGTGATCTCCCCCAGCTATAGCGGCCTCGGCCTGGGCGATCAATTCAACGACGTCCCCTGCAACCTGGGCAAGTTCTCGTCCTGCGTCTACGCCGAGCCCTGCAAGGTACCATCCGCGGCGCTGCGTTCGTGTGCATGTGGCCCAGATGAACTGGGTCCGGTTGGCAACTACCTCACGCAAAGCCGCAGCGGGCCCCTCGCCGAAGCGCTGGATTTGCCGGTCCCACAAGGAATCCCTGAGGGTATCTGCGATCCGCTGCGTGATCTGGTCAGGATGGGAGTCCTCCTCCCCGAGGACGCTCAAGATTCCTGTGTCGAGCAGCGCGAGGTTTGCCCGCCAGGATTGTTCTGCCGCCTCTTGGGCCACCGGCGCCTCACCGGCAACAACCGGGAATGCCCATTCTGAGCCTCCAGTGAGATAAGCGAGGAATTGCGACAGTTGACTGGAACCAATATGCTCAATGATGCGTCGGATTAGGGCACGACTCACCTCGATCAGTCCGGACCGCAAAGTCTTGCCGGTCTCGCCGCTGGTGAGTTCCCTCCAATCACGTCGTTTGGAGTCCTTGGGATCGAAGATGGGACAGAGCACAAGTCCTTCGCTGTCGACGAAGGCGCGGCCGGCTCGTCCGATGACATTTGAGAACTCAGCACCGGTAAGAAGGTTCCCACTGCGGCGAAGTCCGTGGAAAAGCACAACGGATGCCGATAGGTTCAAGCCTTGGGCGAGGGTCGGTGAGGCCACCGTGACCTTGACGACCCCCGCATGAAGCAAACGCTCAACTTCACGGCGGAAAGGTGCGGGGAGTGCGCCGTGATGGATAGCCACTCCCAATTTGAGGCACTCCAAGATGGGGTGATCTTCGCCGAACCATTCGGCACCAATCGAGAGAACGCTCGCCAGGTCGACCTGAGGGGGGAGGACGGAATCGATGAGACCTTGTTTTCGAAGTTTGACGATCTCGCGCGCATAAGGCTCAACTGAGTTCCGTTGCGGACAGAAGATCAGCACGGTTTGACCTTCTTCAACGAGTCGCCACGAGGCCGCGATGACGAGTTCCCGCTGATCAGCGGGAAATGACTTCCTCCGAGGGCGAGTCGGCGCTTTTGCTTCGATATATTTGGGGATAAATGGCCGGTCACCTCCCAATGTGATCGACAAGCGAGCGTGGTCTCGACGCCATTCCACCAAGCCAAACCGTTGCTGCGTGGGGCGCCATTCCTCGCGGTGGAGCCCACGCGGATTGTCGTCGGTTATCCAGGAAACGAAGTCATTGAGGTCATCGCCTGAAGGGAAGACAGCCGAGAGACATACGATCCTGCGCGTGTTCGCGTCGGAGCGGCGCAAAAGACGCTGGATCTGCGCTTCGTACCGAACTTCACGCTCGGACGGCCCGATCATGTGTCCTTCGTCGAGGACTACCAGGCCAACGTCATCGAGAAGACTTGGGTCCGATCTAAGAGCAAAGTCAAGTTTTTCCGGGGTTGCTACGACGATGCGACTCTCACGGAGGGCATGCTCATCGAAATCACTCACCCCCATGCTTCCGTAGAGGGATGAGACCTTTATCCCGAGAGGCATAAAGGTACGCGCCAACACCTGTTCGGTTTGAGCAGACAGTGCCCGCAGCGGAGCCACATAGATGGCCCGCTGCTCTTGAGCTAGGCAGGACAAAATGCAAAGCTCTGCGATCCGGGTCTTGCCCGCACTGGTAGGGAGAGCAACAACAAGGTCGTCGTTCCCCTCGAAAATTCGATCGACAACGTGTAGCTGCGATGGCCAGAGGTCGATCTCGGAGCGCCCGCGGGCAAAGAGAGTGGCTACGAAAGTTTGTCGCAGGTAACGCCACCGAGCTTTGCGTAGCTCATCAGGGATTCGAACGTGCGAAATCCCTACCGGCGGTGGTTGGTCAGGGATGTTAGCACCAATACTGGTGTGGGCAAGGTCATCAAGTAACCGACGTGTGAGGCGATGGACCCACCAAGGTCCCGGAGCGCTTATATCGTGTGACGCACGCTCTCCTGTCTGTAAGTCAGTGAGTGCCGTCGCCATCAGTTCCGACTGAGCGTGAGCCAAAGCAAATAGAGCAGCGGAGACAGCCGACATGTAGTTCTCGCTGAGCAACAATTCAATAGGGCTACGGTCGCTTGTTAGAGTCCGAGCCTCCTCATGGACAGTGGGATATTCACGACTGGAGCCAAGGAAGGCTGCCAATAGGGCATCGTCCGTCACGTCGGGCGATGCCCTTAAAAGTCGAGTCCGTTCCTCGATAGCATCGAGGGAGCGCATAATCAAGTCAGCCAGCGTCTGTTCCATCGGCGTCAGCCAGCCTGATTGCACACTTCCTTGGACGAGCGAATATGCGCGTGCAGCATATCCAGCCAGATGACTTGCTGCACCAGCAATCAAACGGTGGAAAGATGTATCGCTACTCTCCAATACATTCCTGGTGGCTGCCTCAAGCGCGTACGAGGCATGAATAAGGCCTTCGCGAGCGAGACTTGCGTAACGGTCGACCGTTTCCTGATCTGCCTCGTCCGGGTTAACCGGCTCAGCGATTCGAAGGCTGGTGGAGATCAGGGAGTAAGCGTACCCGAGAAGGTCGTTATCCAGGGAGCTATCGAACAACGGCGCTCCGTCGGGCAGTGTTCCACCGCGACGGATCATAGACTGGGCCTGCCCTCTGGCGACGAGTCGACCTCGGAACCGCGGTTCTATGGCGCTGGTCAAGGCTTGAGACAAGGATTGATGGTCACGCACGATCCACAATCACCCTCTCGTAGACTGTGCGGACAAAATCTTGGTGCGCTTGCACTTGAAGAATTACTGCCCGCTGCGCTATATCACCCTCGTAGGCGGTCAGATCAACGTTGACATGGCTGATCGGATTGTTCCCCGCGAAAAGGAACATCAGATGCGTAACGATTTTAGGTCGAATTCCGTCTTCGAGCTGGAGTGTGAGGATTTCCTCCCCCAAATCATCATTGACCGTGCCCAGCAAACGCTCTGCGAACTGGGTTAATGAATGTGGAGATGGAAGCCCGTCGGAGCGCTGCAAACCGTCGCGGGCTTCTTTCACTGTGTCAGATTTCGCTTGAGCTCGGCTTTTCGCTTCACCTTTGATCAGGTGAACCTTTGACGAAGAGTCAAGTCTTGCAGCGAGCACATCATCACCGCGCATTGCCCACTCTTGGTGGTCCCGCTGAATCAATCGGCTAGGGCCGATAACATACCCGCAGTCTTCCTCCAGAAATGCGGCAGCAAGTATCTCGCCAAGATCACCTGATCTTGCGCTTTGCTTGGTTGGAAGCTTGTTTTGCAGAAACTTGGCTACCTGGCCCTTGCCGAATCGTTCCGCAATGCGTGTCAGCGATTTAGTTTCGGCGTAGCGACTAGGAAGGTAGGCTGCAAGCAACGTAATGCCAACCTCATCCGTAGCCGACGCAAGAACGTCGATTACATGAGATTCGACATACGTCACCTTAGAGGGTTTGCACCACTTCTTGTAGCTCGTCACCTCATTGCCCCCCGCAATAGGTCGCCGTCTCCATGCAGCCGATGTGCCGTCCACCCCGAGGACCAGCCGTGCCGCCCTCCGCAATCCGGCATGGTCGATCCTTGCGATCGTGAGCGCAGCGGGTCAAGCACGCTTCCGCTCTGCGGGGTCTGTCACCAGTCGGCTTGTAAACCCGGCATCGCGCAAGCGTTCGTACGCTGCGGCCACGTCATCAGGGACGTACTGTTCGAGCATGAATCCTTGCTGTGGGTAGATCATGAGCCGCTGTTGCGCGCCCGTCAACATGTCAATTACGAGGCGTGCATCGCCAATCGAGTCGATGTAGTCGACCAGGGTCATGCGGGTGGACGTGCTGACCAGCAGGACGGACGGGACGGCAGGAGCACCCGGCGCCGCGTGCTCCTCTTGCCGTTCGGCGGTAGCGCCGCCCTGCACGAGACTGGTCAGCGCGGCCGGCCCAAGAAGACGGCGTAGCGTAGTCCATTGAGATCGGCCTCGGGGGAACGAGTCAGGGGCCAATCTCCTGCTTGCTGCGGTCGCCCTCGCAAGTCCGACCGGAGCGGTTGCAGACCTGCCCGACCCACCACTTACCCCAGCTCCCATCCCGTCCGCCGTCGACTCACACATCGTGGAGCAGGCGCGGTGCCTGGCGTCCAGGTGGAGCGCGCCACTGTACGAACGACCTGGACGCCAGGTGCCGTGTCTGCTCGGCTCTGCCTGGGTCCGCGGTGGACGGGATGGGAGCACCCCGCACACGCCACTACGTGCCCGCGGTCGGCGACGGCGCCCCCTCCATCCCGGTGCCGGCCGATCCCCCGCTGGAGGCATTGCCTTGACCGCGGCCGCGCTCTCCGGTGCTCGACTCATGGCCTCCGGCCCTATCCACATGTGGGCGCGCGTCGGCGCAGCGCGGGCGGAGCGGGCCGAAGGCAGGAGCGGAGCCGGGAAGCGCGCCCGGCGGAGCGGAGCGCAGCCGGGGCTTGATAAAGGAGAGAAGGTTTTATCCCGCTGGGATGAGGCGCTTGCTGTCGTGGCTACGCACGTGAGTTCGTTGCCGTCCAAGGCGTCCAGGGCCCGACCGCGAAGACCTCGGACATGCGCTCGCTGACCTCGTCGGGCGTGAGCCAGGAAACCGACGTGGACTCACTCGACGTGCGCTCGGTGCCGCCGGACGGCTTGCAGTGGAAGACCAGGGCCACGATGCCACGGGTGAGGTTCTTGTAGACGCCGGTCAGCTCGTCTACTTCGACGTGGATGCCTGTCTCCTCCAAGACCTCGCGGGCTACGCCGGCCTCGGGGCCTCGTTGAGTTCGAGGATGCCGCCGGGGAACTCCCAGGTGCCGTTGTCGGCTCGGCAGATCGCCAAGAGACGGTCGTCCTCGCGCACCACCATTCCTGCCACGGACACGGAGTGCAAGGGGGACGGCCGTACTGCTGCGGCCCTCGGCCCGAGGAAGCCGTAGCCATGAGGGTGGAGGACGTGACCCTTCCCGAGCCAGATGCCGACGACCAGTGGTGCGAGCTGCTGATCCACACCGCGACGCCGGAGGTCGGGAAGCAGTGGACCGACACGGGGAGATTCACGAGCAACGGGATCTGAAGGGCCGTGCCGAGGCCGAGACGCGCGCGGTGCCGGGGCATCCGGCCCTCACGCGCATCCTGTGGCAGCACATTGAGGACGAACAGCTCCAGCCGGGTGATCTGCTCTTCCAGGGTGAGTCCGGCGGCATCCTCGCCGGCTCCGTCATCCGCCGGGCGTGGCGCAGCGCGCGTAAGGCCGTACTGCCCCCGCACGTCTTCGAGTCACCCACTGGACGGCGCGTGTACGACATCCGGCACACGCGCCTGACGAAGTGGCTCAACGACGGGATCCCGCCCGCCCAGGTGGCCGAGTGGGCCGGGAACAGCGTCGCCGTGCTGCTGGCGACGTACGCCCGGTGCGTCGACGGGCAGCTGCCGGACCTGAAGCGGCGGCTGGAGGCCGCGGGTGATCTTCCGGAAACGGAGGCAGAGGTGCCGGGCACCGGCTGATCTTCCACCGGTCGAGAACTTCGACACGTATTCGACACGGCCACCCGCGAGAACCCGGTGACAGCCGGACAGCCCCGGAGTCAGCCCTTGATCACCAAGAGGGCGTCCGGGGCTTCGTCATGCCCGCTGAAAGCCGCTCTGACCAGCGAAAAGCCCTCCCGAGCGGGAGGACGGAGCCTGGCGCCCCCGGCAGGACTCGAACCTGCGGCCAAGCGCTTAGAAGGCGCCTGCTCTATCCACTGAGCTACGGGGGCCGGGTGGGGTGGCCTCGTGCCTGGTGGCCTGGTGGGGGCCGATCCGTGACGTTGCCGGGGTCAAGGATAGGGCTCCCGGTTCCTTGACCCTGTCGCTTCCCCTCCGTGGCTCGATGTGGAGGTTCGGTGAAGCGGTCCTGATAATCGCAGGCAGGTGCGAATCGTGCACCGCTTTTGGCGCCTGACGCACCGGGTGTTGTGCACTCGTTATGCCTGGACTGTGCCAGTGTCCCACTTGTTCCTTCCGCCCGTTCTGTTCCGTCGGCGCGCAGACATGTCCATATGCTTCAGAATTCCCCTAAAATTGGGCATTCTTCGCATGTGGTGACCTTGGACGTACGGCCCCAGCTGCTCGACACACTCTCCGCTCTGCGCGACCGTGTCGCCGCCGCACGCTTTCCGCTGCCCCTGGCCGGGGCCCCACGCGCGCGTGCCAACCGCGACGAACTCCTCGCGCAGCTCGACGACTACCTCGTACCCCGATTGCGGCACCCCGAGGCGCCGTTGCTCGCCGTTGTCGGCGGTTCCACCGGCGCGGGGAAATCCACCCTGGTCAACTCACTCGTCGGCCGACGGGTGAGCGAGGCGGGCGTGCTTCGGCCGACCACCCGGACACCGGTCCTCGTCTGCCATCCGGAGGATCATCACTGGTTCAGCGGCATGCGCGTGCTCCCCTCCCTCACCCGGGTGTGGGACCCCGACCGGGACCCCGCCGAGGAGTTCCCGCCCACCGACGACGAGCACGCGCGCGTGCTGCGCGTGGAGACGGCCGACACCCTTCCGCGCGGCCTCGCCCTCCTCGACGCCCCCGATGTCGACTCCCTGATCGCGGACAACCGCGCCCTCGCCGCGGAACTCATCTGCGCCGCCGACATCTGGATCATGGTCACCACGGCCGCCCGCTACGCCGACGCCGTCCCCTGGCACCTGCTGCGCACCGCCAAGGAGTACGACGCGTCCCTCGTCACCGTCCTGGACCGGGTGCCCCACCAGGTCGTCTCCGAGGTCTCCCGGCAGTACGGCGCCCTGCTGACCAAGGCCGGACTGGGCGACGTACCCCGCTTCACCGTGCCCGAGCTGCCGGAGTCCGCCTGGGGCGCCGGACTGCTGCCCGCCACCGCCGTCGCGCCCCTGAAGAGCTGGCTCGTGCACCACGCCCAGGATCCCGCCGCCCGCCAGCACATCATGGCCCGGACCGCCTACGGCCTGCTCGACTCGCTGAAGTCCCGCATGCCCGAGCTGGCCGGCGCCGCCGCGGCCCAGTACGCGGCGGCCCTCCGGCTCACCTCCGCCGTGGACTCCGCCTACGACAGCGAACACGCGCGCGTGCGCAGCCGCCTGCAGTCCGGCGCCGTACTCGCCGGGGACGCCCTCAAGCGCTGGCGCGCCTTCCCCCTGGACTGCACCGCCGCCGAACTCCTCGACGCCCTCGTGGAGAGCCTGGCCGCCCTGCTGCTGTGCGCCGTCACCGCCGCCAACGAGCGTGTGGACGACGCCTGGCGGCGCGAGCCCGCCGCCCGCGCCCCCGAACTGGTTCCCCGCAACACCTCCCTGGAGAGCGCCGAGCACCGCATCGGGCTCGCGGCCCGGCGCTGGCGGCGCGAGCTGGAGGAGTACGCCGAGGACGAGGTACGGGTCCTGGAGCGCACCGGCGCCCCCGACCCCGAGGTCGTCGCCGCGCTCGTCGCCACGGCGGTGCTGGGCGGGCGGCGGGCGCGCACCGCCGGTGAGGGACTCGCCGAGCGGCTCGGCGCACACGGCGTGCTGCGGCTGCGCGACCGGGCCGGACGGCTCCTCGCCGAACACGTGGACCGCGTCATGCACGCCGAACGCGAACGGCGCCTCGCCCCGCTCGATGCCCTGGACGTCCACCCCGAGCCCCAGGCCGAACTCATCGCCGCGCTGTCCGTACTGCAGAAGGAGAGGTGACCGGTGACCGCCGTCACTGACCAGGACCACACGGAGCACACCGACCACATGAGGCGCACCGACAGCGGCAGCGGCGACACCGGGTCCCTGGAACACGTCGGCCGCGCGGGCACGGGCGCCCTGGACGGCACCGACCGCGCCGGCGGCCTCGGGCACGCGAGCCCGAGCCTGGTGAAGGAGGGCCCCGCGGACGACCGCTCCGGCACCGGTGGCCGTCACGAGGGGCGGGGGGACGACGCCACGGACGGCGGGAGCGGTGGCGGTCACGAGGAGGGGCGCGGCGGGCACCGTGCCGGGCGTGAGGAGGGCGGCGGCAGGGACGGTGCCGGGCGTGAGGAGGGCGGCGGCAGGGACGGTGCCGGTGTCCTGCACGCGCGCGTGCCGGACGGGAGCATCGAGGGCGGCCCGGACACCGGACGGGAGCGTCCCGCCCGAGTACGTGACGAGAAGAACGCGGACCTCGGCCAGGGGCAGGGCACCGACCCCGAGTACAGCCGTGACACCGAGCCCGAGCCCGAGCGCGACCGTGGCCGTAGTACCGAGCGCGACCACGGCCGGGACACCGACCGAGACCGCGACCGCGACGGACACGCCGTACAAGACCGTGACCGGCACGCCGTACAAGACCGCGACCGCCACGATGCGCAAGACCACGACCGGCACGGCGAAGCCGGTGGCGACGGCGAAGACGGTGACCGGGGCCGTTCCGCGCGCGGGCGTGGTGGCGAGCAAGGCGTCTCCGTGCCCCGGCCCCACCCGCACCCCGCACGCTCCCCGAAGCCCCGGCCCGCCTCGGGTGCCACGCCCCCCAAGCCGACCACCGCGACGGGCGCCGCCACCCCCGCCCCCGCCACGGACGGCGAAGCCGGTGGCCCTCAGGAGGCCTGGGACGACGGCCTCATCGCCCGCCGCGTCACCGGGGCCGCCTCCGCCGCCCTCGCCGCCGAGCGTGCCTCCGCGGGGGAGCAGCCGCACCGGGGGCCGGGCGCGCAGGTCCCGGTGCCGCTGGCGTACGACGGCCCGCTGCGCTCCCGGCTGAACGCCCTGCGGGAACTCGTGGGGCTGTCCCGTACCCGGCTGGACAGCCAGACGCTCGCCGAGGCGGGCCGGGTCCTGGACGAGGCCGCCGCCCGCCGCAAGCTCTCCGGCCGGCACACCGTCGTCGCCCTGGCCGGCGCGACCGGCAGCGGCAAGTCCCAGTTGTTCAACTCGCTCGCCGGAGTGGCCATCTCGGAGACCGGCGTGCGCCGCCCGACCACCGCCGCGCCCATCGCCTGCAGCTGGAGCGACGGCGCGGCGAGCCTCATCGACCGGCTGGGCATCCCGGGCCGGCTGCGCCGCCGCCCCATGCACAGCCCGGACAACGAGGGACAACTGCGCGGGCTGGTCCTGATCGACCTGCCCGACCACGACTCCGCCGCCGTACAGCACCGCGAACAGGTCGACCGGATCCTGAAGCTGGTCGACGCGGTCATCTGGGTGGTCGACCCCGAGAAGTACGCCGACGCCATGCTGCACGAGCGCTACCTGCGGCCGATGGCCGGCCACGCGGAGGTCATGTTCATCGTCCTCAACCAGGTGGACCGGCTCCCAGGGGACGCCGCCGACCAGGTCCTGGACGACCTGCGGCGGCTGCTGGACGAGGACGGCATCGCGCTCGGCGAACACGGCGAGCCGGGCGCCACCGTCCTCGCCCTGTCCGCGCTCACCGGCGAGGGGGTCGGCGAACTCCGCGAGACCCTCGGCCAGTTCGTGGCGGAGCGCGGCGCGGCGGCCCGCCGGGTGGCGGCCGACCTGGACGCCGCCGCGGCCGGACTGCGGCCCGTGTACGCGACCAGGCGGCGGGCCGGCCTCACCGAGGAGGCCCGCGAGGAGTTCGCCGCGCGGCTCGCGGACGCGGTGGGCGCCACCGCGGCGGGCGAGGCCGCCGAACGCGCCTGGCTGCGCAACGCCAACCGGGCCTGCGGCACGCCCTGGCTGCGGCTGTGGCGCTGGTACCAGGGCCGCGGCGAGGCCACGACGGGCCGCCACGCGGTCCGTGCCCAGGCCGACGAGGAGGCCACGGCCCGTCAGCGGGTGGAACAGGCGGTCCGCACGGTCGCCGACCGGGCCTCGGCCGGGCTGCCCGCGCCGTGGGCGCAGGCGGTGCGCGAGGCGGCCGTACGCGGCTCCCAGGGCCTACCCGAGGCGCTGGACGCGCTGTCGGCGCGGGCCGGACTGCCGCCGGGCCGCCCGCCCCGGCCGGGCTGGTGGCCGGTGGCGGTACTGGTCCAGGCGGCGATGACCTTGCTGCAGATCGTGGGCGGCGGGTGGCTCGCGGGACAGATCGCCGGACTGATGGCGCCCAACCTGGGCGTTCCGGTGCTGTTGATGGTGTGCGGGATCGTCGGCGGGCCGCTGGTGGAGTGGGGCTGCCGGATGGCGGCCCGGGGGCCGGCACGGCGCTACGGCCAGGAGGCGGAACGGCGGTTGCGGGAGGCGGCGGCGGGCTGCGGCCGGGCCCGGGTGCTCGATCCGGTGGCGGCGGAACTGCTGCGGTACCGGGAGGTGCGGGAGCAGTACGGGAGGGTCGCCCGGAGCAGGTCCGGGGTGGTGTGAGCGGACCGGGGGGATTGGCGCAACAGGTGGGACTGATGGAACTGATGGGACAGGCGGAACTGGTGGGCGGGCCCGCGGTTCACCCGCGCGGGTGAGGGAGTTATCCACAGGCGGGGGGCCGTCCACAGCGCTCAGCGGGCTCGGCCCGGCGGAGGCAGTCTGAGGCCACGGCGATCGCACGGCGGGTCCGGCCGCACAGGCGGCGGACGGCGCGAGCGGTCGGCGGGATGTGCGGGCGCGTACGGCAGTCGTACTCGCCGGCACGGCAGACGCAGCCGTACGGGACGGGCCCGTACGTGTGTCCGCCCGGCCGGAAGCGCGCGGGCGGGGGAGGGGAGCGAGACATGAACGAGACCATCGTCTGTGTGGTGGGCAACGTGGCGACCCAGCCGGTCTACCGGGAGTCGGCGGCAGGTCCGTCGGCCCGGTTCCGGCTGGCGGTGACCGCCCGTTACTGGGACCGGGAGAAGAGCGCCTGGACCGACGGGCACACCAATTTCTTCACCGTGTGGGCCAACCGCCAGCTCGCGGTCAACGTGGCGGCGTGCGTGGAGGTGGGCCAGCCGGTCGTCGTCCAGGGCCGGCTGAAGGTCCGCACGGAGACACGGGAGGGGCAGCAGCCGTGGGCCTCCGCCGACATCGACGCCGTGGTGATCGGCCACGATCTGGCGCGCGGTACGGCACTCTTCCAGCGCGCCGCCAGGCCCGACGCACCGGCCGCGGTGTCCCGCCCGGAACCGAACTGGGAGACGCCGGGCCGGACGGACACCCAGGACGAGCGGACGGATCAACAGGCCCCGGAACCAGTGCCGGTGACGTGACGTCAAGTCTCGATCGTGGCGTGCCGTCAGCCGTGAAACCGGTGGATTTGTCGATATGGCCAGCTCGTGGACGGTCCCGGCGATAACGATTACAGATCGGATCGGCCATCCGATCATCCCACCGGCAAGTTGGGCTCCGAGTGATCCATAGGATGCCGGGCGTGCCCCTAGGGGCTGCCGATTTCTGCTGGTGGGACCGTCCCCCACGTCCAACGGGTCCTGCTCGAAGGGGAATTCTGTGCTTGCTGCGCTCTCTGGGCTGTGCCGGTCCACCGGAACCGCACGCCTGGCCGCCGCCACGACGGTGTCCGGCCTCGTGGCGGCCGGCGTGCTGTCCGGTGCCGGTACGGCGGTGGCCGAGGAGACACCGCGGACCGAGGGCGGGGCGACGGCCACGAACGACGGTCTGAAGACCTACGGCGAGGCCGTCATCCACGGTGACGGCGGCGACCAGCGGGTCCCGGCGGGCCTGTTCGAGATGTCCGTGGACGGCGGCGGCACCCTCCAGACGTACTGCGTCGACCTGCACAACCCGACCCAGCGGGACGCCAGATACCAGGAGACACCCTGGAGCGGCACCTCGCTGGGCACCAACAAGGACGCGGGCCGGATCGGCTGGATCCTGCAGCACTCCTACCCCCAGGTCAACGATCTCGCCGCACTGGCCCGGAAGGCGGGCGCACCCGGGCTGACCGAGCAGGACGCGGCGGCCGGCACCCAGGTGGCCATCTGGCGCTACTCCGACGGCGCCCACGTCGACGCCCTCGACCCACAGGCCGAGAAGCTCGCCGACTACCTGGAGAAGAGCGCCCGGGGCGTCGGTGAGCCGCGGGCCTCGCTCACCCTGGACCCGCCCGCGGTCTCCGGCCGGCCGGGCGACCGGCTCGGACCGGTCACCGTGCACACCAACGCGAGCACGGTCACGGTGAGCCCGCCGGCGGACACGGCCACCGGCGGGGTGCGGATCACCGACAAGAACGGCAAGGCGATCACCTCGGCGAAGGACGGCACCCGGCTGTACTTCGACGTCCCCGAGGACGCCGCCGGGGATACCGCCCACCCGGCCGACAGCGGGGCAGGCACGGCCGAACTGACCGTGCAGGCGTCCACGACCGTTCCGGTGGGACGGGCCTTCGCCTCCGAGAACCGCAGCCAGACGCAGATCCTGGCCGGCTCCAGCGAGTCCACCGTCTCCGCGACCGCGACGGCCGGCTGGGCCGCCGACGGCCCGATACCGGCGGTGTCGGCCCGCGAGAACTGCGCCAAGGGCGGGGTGGACATCACCACGGTCAACAAGGGCGACGAGCCGTTCACCTTCCAGCTCATGGGCGCCGGCCACACGATCCCCGCGGGCACCACCCGCACGGTGACCGTGCCGCTCCAGGAAGACCAGGCCTACGACTTCACCATCACCGGCCCCCAAGGCTTCAGCCACCGCTTCACCGGCGTCCTGGACTGCAAGACCCAGGGCGCGGTCACCACACAGACGGCGGCCCGGCTTCCCAACGAGCCCAGCCCGGCCTCGGTCGGCGGTAGCGCCTTGGACACCACCACCGACCTGGCCGAGACCGGCGCCTCCGCCCTCACCCCCCTGATCACCGGCGTGGCCATAGGCCTGGTCGTGATCGGCGGCGCGGTCCTGGTCGTCCTGCGCCGCAAGGACGCGACACCGGACGCCTGAGAGCGCGCGGGCGGGCAGAGCGCCCGGACGGGGAGAGCACGCAGGCGGGGGAGGCCGGCGGAGAGACGGCCGCCAGGGGCCCGGCCGCCGTGAGTCCGGCAGCCAGGCTCACGGCGAACGGAGGCCGGCGCCCCGCTCAGCAGCCGATCGGTGCCGAGCCGACGGCCACGTCGTCGAACCACAGGGTGTCGTCGCCGGTGCCGTAGCTCTCCCAGCCGAGCCGGAGAGCGGTGGGCCGGGGCGGGGTGGTGCGGGACAGCCACTGCTGGTCGACGTCCTGGGTGGGTACGCCGTCGGCGTGCAGGCCGGGCACCTGCTGGTCGCCCAGCCAGGTGTCCAGCTTGGGCGCGGAGGTGTCGATGGCGAACCGCAGACACTGCCAACTTCCCGTCGGCAACGGCTTGCTCAGCGCCACACCGGCCGGACTCTGCGCGGGAAGCGTGGCATCGTCGCTCTCCCGGTTCCACTGCAGGGCGCCGTTCTGGCCGCCGACCCTGAGCGCCCGGCCGCCCTGGGAGCTGTCCGGCATGGAGACGAAGGTGACGTGGGAGGAGGGAAGCGCGGTGGTGTGCCGGACCCACATACGGACGTACAGCACCGGGCCGGCCGTCGACAGGTCGGTGGTGGCGGCGACGAAGGCGTGGTTGCAGTAACCGGCCCGGCCGTCCACCCGGAGGGACTTGGTGCCGCTGTGCGCCACGGCCGTGTCGACGGTGGCCGTGCCCGTGCCCTGGCAGTCGGGCGCGGTGAAGCGCCAGTCACCGGACGGGGAGGTGCCGGCCTGGTTCTCGAAGTCGCTGCACAGGACGGCGCCGCCGCAGTCGGCCGGCGGCTGGGTGGGCGAGGGGGTGCCCGGAGTGGTGGGCGGTGTGGTCGGCGGCTCGGTGGCGTCGCCGCCGCAGGAGACGCCGTTGAGGCTGAAGTCGGTGGGCGCCGGGTCGGCGGACTGCCAGGTGCCCTGCACACCGAAGTCGGCGGCGCCGCCGCTGGGCAGGGCCGCGTTCCAGTTCGTGCCGACGGCGGTCACGGCGCGGCCGGTCTGGGTGACGGTGGCGTTCCAGGCGGAGGTGATGCGCTGGTCACCGCCGTAGGTCCAGGTCAGCCGCCAGGCGCTCAGGGCGGGGCCGAGGTTCGTGACGCGGATCTGGGCGGTGTAACCGCCGGACCACTTGTTGACGGTGTAGTCGACCTGGCATCCGGCGGCGGCTCCTGCACCGGCACCGCTGGCGGGCACCGCGACCAGGAGGGACAGCGCGAGCCCGAGTAGGGCCACGGCTGCCGTCCAGGGTGTGCGCACCCATCGGGGGCATCGGGTGGGGGGTTGGGGCATGGGGGCTCCTGGGGGTGGGAGGGGAGGTGGGGAGGGCGGGGAGGGGAGCCCCCCAAGGGGAGCCCCCCAACGGGAGCCCCCCAAGGGGAGCCCCCCAAGGGGAGCCCCCCAAGGGGAGCCCCCCAAGGGGAGCTGCCAAGGGAGCTGCCAAGAACGGCTGGGAGCGCTCCCAATAGCAAGGGACGGGATGGCTCCCCATGGGATGGACGCGACCCGGTCGGCGTCGGGTCGCGTCCGGTGGGCGCTGGGCGCCGGTGGCGGCCGGGTCAGCGGAAGTTCACGTCACTGCACAGGAAGTAGGTCTGGTCCATGTGCGAGGCCTGCCAGATGGTGTAGACGACGTGGCGGCCGGTGTAGCCGGACGTGCTGACGGGGATCGAGTAGGTCTGGCTGGGCGCGTACTTGCCGGTCTTGGTGACCAGTTGCAGGTCCTGCCAGGTGAGCGGCTGGGTGGTGGGGTCGAAGCCCTGCCGGGTGACGTAGACCAGGAAGTAGTCGGCGCCGTGGCTGGCCTGGTCGTTCAGCTTCACGGTGAAGTTGGAGCCGATGTCGGTGGTCTTCCAGGGGCCGACGGCGTCGAGGGAGTTGTAGCGGCCGCTCTCGGTCTGGCCGCCGCTGCACAGCTGCCCGTTGGGGATGACGGCCTGGAAGTTGCCGGCGGAGCCGTTGCGGTACAGGCCGTTCCAGTTCCACATGGCGTTGGGGTTGTCCTGCCAGGCCTGCCAGCACATGGGGTCCTGCTGGGCCATCGCCGGGTTCTGGAAGTCGCTGCCCCAGCGCTGCCAGCAGCCGTAGTTGCGGGAGGCGGGGTCGACCACCGAACCGTGCGCGGAGGCGGTGCCGCCCCAGGTGATCAGGCTGATCAGTACGCCGACGAGGGTGCTCAGTACGAGCGCCAGCCGACTGCCGGTACGGCGAGATATACGGCGCGGTGCATGTTCATGACAATGCATGGAGGCGTTCTTCCTGTGGGGGACGTCTTCACTGCGCGGGTGCCGGGTGCGTGGGAGCGCTCCCGCGCCCTCCAGGCTGCGCGGCCCGGAACGAGGCGGCAACGGTTTGTTTCCGCCAAACCTGAAGGGCTCGACCATCGGGGCAAACCTCCGCGAATGGCTGTGAACCATCCACCAAGTCCCCCACCAGACGCACGCGAGCCGTCGGCGAATCCCCTACGGGAGACGAGTGGCGCGTTCGCCTCGGTCGGGGCGCACCTCGGAGGCGGGTGCCGAGCGCGAGTGGGGGCGTAGCGGGGAGAAGCCGACGAAGCCGAGTGCGACCCCACCGAGCTTGACCGTCGGTACAGAGACGGCGCGTGCCATGGGCCTGCCGTAGCCGTTCGACTGAGGCGGCGGCGGTCGGCGCCCGGCCCAGAGCGAACCGTCACCCGGCACGGCAGCGGTAGACCGCTGTGCCTCTGGCAGCAGGCAGGTCACCGGCAGCGCGTTGCTCTCAGTTCGTTTCGTCTTCCCGCTGCCAGACACGAGGCCAGTTGCCGGACGGTGGAGGGGGCCCCAAAATACCCAGGTCACGCCGTGCGAGAGCGTAGAAGTCGTCCCGTGCTCGACTCATCTGCCCCACTGCTCTCTCCCAGCCGGCAGGGTCGTCTTTCAAGCCGCGAGCATAAAGTTCGACGTTCCACACGGATTCATGCCACTTGCGAGCCGCCGCTATGGTCTCCGCTTCCCCGACGAGCAGCATCGTTTCCCACTCGGTCGCACGCCGGGCCTCGGCTTCGGAGAGCTGTGCCAGGCCCTGCTCCGGATCCAGCGGGTCCACTGCGTGTTGGAACCCTCTCGCTGCTCCTATGCGCTGGGCGACGTTGATCTGATGCTTCAAGCTGTTCGCGTAGGAGGCATAGGTGTCCAGTCTCTTCTGGTCCCAGCGTTCCGCTCTTCCCCGTCGCCATCTGCTCCGTTCCGTGAGGCTGGTCGCCACGTAGGAGCCGATGGCTCCCACGACAACGCCGGCCAAAGCGGGCAGCTGCTCCCACAATTCCGATCCCCCATCACCGACGAAGACGGTCGCAGACACAGCGATGCCGAGCAGCCACACGGGATCCCGCGGTCTCCGGGGGCAGCGTCGACGTCATTCCTCGCGGTGCTGAGCGAACACCCTCTGCTGTTCGTCCCGCCAAGTCCAGTCACCCGAGCGTGAGAAGGGAAGGCTCCGGGCAAGACCGGAGAACTGGTCGGATGGTTCGCCGCTGGCCTTGTTCACCACGATCGCGGAGAGCATGGGTGCTCGTCCGTCCTCATTGTGGTGGAGGCAGACATCTTTGAGCAGATAGGTCATGACTCCGCGGTACGGCGGGATGGAGTCGAAGCCTTGTGCCGCGAGCTCGGCGCTCAGCTCCCCGTACGTGATGGTCCGTCCCTGCCGGGCCCGCGCCCGCAGGATGCCCACGGCGGCTTCGAGCGCTGCCGGGTACTCCGGGTCCTTGATCCTCATGGCCCCTCCCCCTTCGGTGGACACTGTCCAGCCTGCGCATCGTATCGGCCGGACACCGGCCCGTACCGCTGCAAACAGCCGAACAGACGGACCACGCACCGAGGTTGCTCCACCGCAGGTCAGCTCGGCGACCAGCCATAGACGACCAAAGCTTTCCGGCCTCAGTGCGCAGCACCGTCGTCACCGACGTGCAGATCCTCTCGCATGCGCGCCCGAAGCACGGCAAGGGCATCGTCATACGTCCGGCGCCCCTCCAGGTACACAGGATCGGTGGCCAGGACTCCCTCCATCACCCGATCGCGGAGGTCGCGCAGGCGGCGGAAAGCATCCTCAGAGGCCTCTACGACGCGACTGGGCACGCTGATGGTCATCTGGTACCTCAGTCCGATGCAGGGCCCGAACGCCTCACGAGCCGTGGTGCGGCGCATCGACGGTTCCATGTCCGGGTCCCGAGCCATGTTCCCGCAGGCGTGACGGGCCTCGGACAGACTGGCCAGATAGTCTCCATAGAGAGTGCGACGGGCCTGCGTCTCGCGATCCACGCGCTCTCGCTTCCATCGTTGACGGTCCAGAAGCATGGCGGACCCTGTGGCGATCACCGCGCCGACTATGGTGCTGATCAACGTGATCCACTGCATGGACCGACCGTAGCCACTGCACGGTGCCTGCCGGCCCTGGATTATCACCACGCCGACCTGGGCCTTGTCGTTGTGCGGGGTGCTGACCGGGCACGTGCCACAGGCGCGCCGGTTCCGCACCACCAGGTGCCCGTAATACGTCCTGGCGCGGGTGATCACCGGCGCTCGGGCCATGAGGCGCGGTCCGCGGCCGGGAACGCGTCGCAGCAGCGGCGGATTCCCCGTCCGGGGTCGGCCACCGGTCACCGGCAGCGGCGGTCCCGACACTGCCGAAGCCGGGAAACCCCAGGTCAGCGCCCCCCAGCCACACGGGTTTCCCCGTAGGGCTGGCGGTACGGCAAGATGGGGTGTATCTGCCCACTGCCAGATTTCAAGCTGCCGGACGGTTTCTCTTGGCTGAGTTCATTTACACCATGCGCAAGGCGCGCAAGGCGCACGGCGACAAGGTGATCCTCGATGACGTCACCCTGAACTTCCTCCCCGGGGCGAAGATCGGCGTCGTCGGCCCGAACGGTGCCGGTAAGTCGACCGTGCTGAAGATCATGGCGGGGCTGGAGCAGCCGTCCAACGGTGACGCCTTCCTCTCGCCCGGCTACAGCGTCGGCATCCTGCTCCAGGAGCCCCCGCTGAACGAGGAGAAGACCGTCCTGGAGAACGTCCAGGAGGGTGTCGCCGAGATCAAGGGCAAGCTCGACCGGTTCAACGAGATCGCCGAGCTGATGGCGACCGACTACTCCGACGCGCTGCTCGACGAGATGGGCAAGCTCCAGGAGGAGCTGGACCACGCGAACGCCTGGGACCTCGACGCCCAGCTGGAGCAGGCCATGGACGCGCTCGGGTGCCCCCCGGGCGACTGGCCCGTGGTCAACCTCTCCGGTGGTGAGAAGCGCCGCGTCGCGCTCTGCAAGCTGCTGCTGGAAGCGCCCGACCTGCTGCTCCTCGACGAGCCCACCAACCACCTCGACGCCGAGTCGGTGAACTGGCTGGAGCAGCACCTGGCCAAGTACCCGGGCACCGTCGTCGCCATCACCCACGACCGGTACTTCCTGGACAACGTGGCCGAGTGGATCCTGGAGCTGGACCGCGGGCGCGCCTACCCGTACCAGGGCAACTACTCCACCTACCTGGAGACCAAGGCCGCCCGTCTGAAGGTCGAGGGCCAGAAGGACGCCAAGCGGCAGAAGCGGCTCAAGGAAGAGCTCGAGTGGGTGCGGTCGAACGCCAAGGGGCGGCAGGCCAAGTCCAAGGCGCGTCTGGCCCGCTACGAGGAGATGGCCGCCGAGGCCGAGAAGATGCGGAAGCTGGACTTCGAGGAGATCCAGATCCCGCCGGGCCCGCGCCTGGGCAACGTCGTGGTCGAGGTCAACGACCTGCACAAGGCCTTCGGGGACAAGGTGCTGGTCGACGGGCTGTCCTTCACGCTGCCGCGCAACGGCATCGTGGGTGTCATCGGCCCGAACGGCGCCGGCAAGACCACCCTGTTCAAGATGATCCAGGGCCTGGAGACGCCGGACACCGGTGACATCAAGGTCGGCGAGACCGTCAAGATCTCCTACGTCGACCAGACCCGCGCCAACATCGACCCGAAGAAGACGCTGTGGGAGGTCGTCTCCGACGGTCTCGACTACATCAACGTCGGCCAGGTCGAGATGCCGAGCCGGGCCTATGTGTCCGCCTTCGGCTTCAAGGGTCCGGACCAGCAGAAGCCGGCCGGAGTCCTCTCCGGCGGTGAGCGCAACCGGCTCAACCTGGCGCTGACCCTGAAGCAGGGCGGCAACCTGCTCCTCCTCGACGAGCCCACCAACGACCTCGACGTCGAGACGCTCTCCAGCCTGGAGAACGCCCTGCTGGACTTCCCCGGCTGCGCCGTCGTCGTCTCCCACGACCGCTGGTTCCTGGACCGTGTCGCGACGCACATCCTCGCCTACGAGGGTGAGTCGAAGTGGTTCTGGTTCGAGGGCAACTTCGAGTCGTACGAGAAGAACAAGATCGAGCGGCTGGGTCCGGACGCCGCGCGTCCGCACCGGGCCACCTACAAGAAGCTGACCCGGGGCTGATCGGTCTTGCGCCACATCTACCGCTGCCCGCTGCGCTGGGCGGACATGGACGCGTACGGCCACGTCAACAACGTGGTGTTCCTCCGCTATCTGGAGGAGGCCCGGGTCGACTTCCTGTTCCGTCCGGACAAGGAGTTCAGGCAGGGGTCCGTGGTGGCGCGCCACGAGATCGACTACAAGCGGCAGCTCGCCCACCGGCACGAGCCGGTGACCATCGAGCTGTGGGTCACCGAGATCAGGGCCGCCTCCTTCACCCTCGCCTACGAGGTGAAGGACGGCGATCTCGTCTACGCCCGGGCGTCGACGGTCATCGTCCCGTTCGACTTCGACGCCCAGCGTCCGCGGCGCATCACCGCGGAGGAGCGTGACTTCCTCCAGGAGTACACGGACGCCGCCGAGGGCGCCGGAGCGGCCGAGGGGGAGGCCGTCGCCGCATGACGGTGCTGCACCTGGCCGACGAGACGGAGGCGGCGGACCTCGCCGCCTTCCTCTCCCGGCTGCTCCACTACGACCGTGGGGCCGCGGTGCGCCTCCAGGCGGCCGGCACGGCACTCGCCGTCTTCGGCCGGCCGCCGTCCTTCGAGGTACTGGCCGTCCGCGCGGTGCGGCTGGCCAAGCCGTACGAGGACGGGCTCGACGCCACCCTCGACGTGACCGTCTCCGCCGGCGAACTGCTGGAGTCCGTGGACGAGCGGGCGGCCACCGCCGCCGTCCCGGGCGCGGTCACCGGTCCGCCGTGGGCCGGGCTGCTGCCGCCGCGCGCCGGCTGGCGGCCCGAGCCGGGACTGCCCGCCCCGGACGCGCTGCGCGCCACGGTCGCCGCCGCGGTGGCCGAATTCCGCTCCCGCACCGAGGAACTGGCGCCCGAGGCCCGTACCCGCGCGGAGCTGGACCGGATCGGGCGGGACATCTGGTCCCGGCGGATCGGGGGCACCGGACTGCCGGTGCGGGCCGTGCACGCGGCCCAGTCCCTGGGCTTCCTCCGGCCGGGCACCGGGCCCGCCGGCACCGGGCTGTTCTCCTCGGGGGCGTGGCTGCGGCTGCGTACGCCGTACGGCTCGGTGGCCGTACGGCAGACGGGGCCGCTCGGGTCCCTAGGGGTCAGCGTGCGCTGACCCCTGCGGGCTCGGCGCCGCGCCCGGCTCAGCCGGCGGTGTTCACCATCGACGCGGCGGCGTACGTCAGGTAGTTCCACAGCGTGCGCTCGTGCTCCTCGGACAGGCCGAGTTCGTCGACGGCCACCCGCATGTGCCGCAGCCAGGCGTCGTGCGCCGCGCGGTCCACGGTGAACGGGGCGTGCCGCATCCGCAGCCGGGGATGCCCGCGGTGGTCGCTGTAGGTCGTGGGGCCGCCCCAGTACTGCATCAGGAACAGGGCCAGCCGCTCCTCGGCCGGACCCAGGTCCTCCTCCGGGTACATCGGCCGCAGGAGCGGGTCCTCGGCGACTCCCTGGTAGAAACGGTGGACGAGCCGGCGGAAGGTCTCCTCCCCGCCGACCTGCTCGTAGAAGGTCTGCTCCTGTAGCGTGCCGCGCCGAATCTCATTCACCCGTCCATCGTCTCAGACGCGGTGACCCAGGACGGAAGACCTAGGACCGCCCCGAGCGGGGGCCGTCCGCCCCTACTGTGGACTCATGGGCGGCTACGACACCGGTACCGAGGCCCTCGCCGACGCGGCGCGGGCCGAGCTGGTGCGGGAGATCGACGCCGACGGCGCCTGGGCGCGGGACCCGGTGTGGCGGGAGGCGTTCGCGGCGGTGCCCCGGCACCTGTTCGTGCCGTACTACTACGTGCCCGGGCCGCGCGGGTACGAACGCCGCTGGGGCGAGAGTCCCGAGCCGGCGGCCCGGGAGCGCTGGGTGCGCGGTGCCTACGCGGACGTGCCGCTGGCCACCCGGCTGCGCGACGGCGAACTGGTCTCCTCCAGCAGCCAGCCCTCCCTGATGGCCCGGATGCTGGTCGCCCTGCGCGTCGAGGACGGCGACCGGGTCCTGGAGGTGGGCGCCGGCACCGGCTACAACGCGGCCCTGCTCGCCCACCGGCTCGGCGCCGACGACCTGGTGACCACCGTCGATCTGGAGCCGGAGATCACCGAGTCGGCCCGGCGGCACCTGGCGGCGGCCGGCCACCACCCGGCCGTGGTCACCGGCGACGGCGCGCGCGGGGTACCCGAACGCGCCCCCTACGACCGGATCATCGCCACCTGCGAGCTGTGCGCGGTGCCGCGCGCCTGGCTCGCGCAGTGCCGCCCCGGCGCGCGCATCCTCACCCCGTTCGCCACCGGTCTGCTCGCGCTGACCGTGCGGGACGCGGAGCATGCCGAGGGCCGCTTCCTGCCCGGGGCCGCCTTCTTCGTGCCGCTGCGCGGCCAGGGCCGGGCCGAGCCGGGGAGCGTCAGCCTGGCCGGACTGCCCGCCCGGGCCCGTACGCGGGAGCCGTTCCGCTTCCTGCTCGCGCTGACCCGGGGCGTCCTCGGCCCCCGGGAGGCGTACGCGCTATGGGAGCGCGAGGGCGAGCCCGGCCGCGGCCGTTACGGCGTCACGGTCCGCGGCGAGCACGCCTGGGCCTGGCTGGACGACCCCGAAGGGCCGTACGCCTGGCCGCTGTCCTGAGCGCGGTCAGCCCCGGCGGACGGTGATCGTCGTCCAGGCGCCCACGTGCACCCGGTCGCCGTCCTGGAGCGGGACCGGTACGAACGGCTGGATCGGCTCCTCGGACATGTTGACCGTGGTGCCGTTGGTCGAGTTCTGGTCCACGACCGCCCAGCTGCCGTCCGGCTGCTGCACCAGCATCGCGTGCTGGTGCGAGACGCCCGGGTCCTCCGGCGGCACCGACAGGTCGATGTCCGGGGTGTCGCCGGTGGAGTGCCGGCGGCGCCCGATGGTCACCTGGTTGCCGGTGAGCGTGCGCTGCTGCTCGGGCGAGTACGCGGGCAGGTTCAGGCCCGCGGCCTCGGGGCCGGAGCGCTGCATCATCGCCATGAAGTACTCGCGGTCCGGGCCGATGGTCGCGGTCCAGGTGCCCGGCTGGGCGCCTTGGCCCTGGCCGTGCGACTGGTGCGGGACCTGGGGTGCCTGAGGCGCCTGCGGGGCCTGGGCCTGCTGAGGTGCCTGCGGGAACCCGCCGGGACCGCCCGGTCCGCCCGGTCGTCCGCCGGGGCCGCCCGGTCCGGGCGGTGCCTGCGTGGCGCCGGGGTGCGGGTAGCCGTAGCCGCCGCCCTGGCCGCCGGTGTCCTGGCCCGGGCCGCCGGACGACGGCGGGGAGATCACCCAGTCGTCCTCACCGGCCGGGGGCCGGCGGTTCCCGCGCGGGAACGCGGGCGGGGCGGGCGGAGCCGAGGCCCCGGCCTGCTGGAACGCCTGCGGTCCACCGCCGGGTCCACCGGGTCCACCGGGCCCACCGGGTCCGGCCGGTCGTCCGCCGGGGCCGCCCGGTCCGGGCGGTGTCTGGTTGGCGCCGGGGTGCGGGTAGCCGTAGCCGCCGCCCTGGCCGCCGGTGTCCTGGCCCGGGCCACCGGGACCGCCGGGGCCGGACGGGCCGCCGGGGCGGGAGGGGTTGCCGGGGTTCTGCCCCGGAGCGCCGCCGAAGCCGGACGGGCCGGAGGGGCCGCCGGAACCGGGGCCCTGCCCCGGGCCGCCGCCGAAGCCGGGCTGACCGGAGGGAGCGCCGCCCCCCGGGCCCTGTCCGGGGCCGCCGCCGAAGCCGGACGGCGGTCCCGCCGGACGGCCGGCACCGGGACCACCGGGACCGGCCGGACCACCGGGCCGCTGACCCGGGAACCCGCCAGGACCGGGACCCTGCCCCGGGAACGCGCCGGGACCGGACGCACCACCGGCACCGGTACCGGGACCACCGCTACCGGGACCACCAGGACCGCCGCTACCTGGACCACCAGGACCGCCGGGACCCTGTCCGAACCCCTGCGGGGGCGCGGGCGGGCGGCGGTTGCCGGGCGGGAAGGGGGACTGGCCCTCGGGACCCGCGGGACCCGGGGCGGGCGGGGTCCGGTCGGGGGCGAACGGGGTCGGGCCCGACGGCTCGCTGCCGAAGGACGGGATCGGCTCGGCGGGCCGGTTCACCTGCGAGGGCCGGGAGCCCTGGTACTCGTACCCGTCACCGCCGCCGTAGGTCGAGCTCGGCGGCTGGAACCGGGGCTGCGGCGGGCGCGGCGCGGCCGGGGTGTACGAGGTCGCGGTGTTGGTCAGGAAGTTCCACCGGCACTCCTCGCAGAACGGCGCGCCGCCCTCGCGGGGCGTACGGCACTGCGGGCACAGCTCCGGTTCGGGGCCGGCCGCGGCGGGACCGGGCCGGCCGGGCGCGCCGGCGGGCGGCGGGAAGCCGTAGCCGCCGGGGCCCGGGGGCGGCGGCGGGGGCGGAGGTACGGCACCGGCCATGCGGTGACCGCAGACCTCGCACCAGTCGTCGGAACCCGACTGGTGTCCGTTCGGGCAGGTCGGCATGTCGGTGCTTCCCCTTCTCCTACGCTTTGGAGGGTCACTTCTTCACGCGGACAGTCTTGGTGGACCGGGTCTCCAGAGTCATCTCGTCGGCCTCCGCGACCCTCGTCTTCAACCGCACAGTACCTGTCGCGGCGTCGACCACGTCCACCACCTTCGCAAGCAGTTTCGCAGTATCGGCGTTGCCGGAGGCGTTCGCGAGCTGAAGGGCCCGGCCCAGTTTGGCCGTTGCTCCATCGAAATCGCCCGCTTTGCGCAGATCGATCCCTTGCTGGATGGCTTGCGCCAGTTCGGCCTGCCCGGTGTAGTGGGCGACTTGGGGGCTCATGGCGGTCGAGGCGGCCATGTCGTCCGTCCACACGGCCCGTACGAGGCCCTGCGCGCCGAGGTTCTGTACCGTTCCGTCCGGTTGCGGGACCACCAGGGAGACCCGCGCCGCCAGCATCTCCTGGCCCAGTCCGGCCGGCGGGACCGTCACGGACAGGTGGTAGTCGCGGGACTCGTCGCCCCAGGAACCGGTCGGATAGTCCCCGGCGCGCGGCCCGGCCTCGGTGCGACGGTGCGTCAAGTCCTCGACCGCCGGGGCGACTTGCTTGACGAACCGGAGGGTGGCCCCGAGCGGCGTCCACACCCGCAGGGCGACGTCGGCGACCTCCTTGCCCATCGCCGTCTCCATCATCCGCGTGAAGTCGGCGGCGAGTCCGGCCGGGTCGGCGACGATGTCGGCGGTGCCGAGCAGCGCCGAGGCGATGCCTGTGACTTCTTTCACGTCCCAGTCCGTGCCCACGCCCCGCGCGTCGCAGGTGAACCGGCCCGCGCAGGCGTCCAGGGTGGCCCGCAGGTCCGCGGGCGACTCGTGTTCGTTGCGGCCGTCGGTGAGCAGGATGCCGTGCCGGAGGGTGACGTCCGCCGCGGACAGCAGCCGGTCGGCGAGCCGCAGCCAGGTGCCGATGGCCGTACCGCCGCCCGCGCTCAGCCGGCGCAGCGCCTGCTTGGCCTGCTCACGGGTGGTGGCGTCGGCGACCGCGAGCCGCCCGCCGCCCGGGTAGACCTCCTGGGCGACATGGGTGCCGCCGATCACCGCGAAGCGGGTGCCGTCGCGCAGGGTGTCGATCGCGGCGGCCGTGGCCTCGCGGGCGCCGCGCATCTTCGCGGGCGGGTAGTCCATGGAGCCCGAGCAGTCGACCATGACCGCCACCGCGGCGGAGGGCCGGCCCGGCGCCACGGCGGCGCCGCCGAGGGTGCCGCCGCCGGTCGCGGTCACCGTCACTATGGCGTCGACCTGGCTGCCGCCCTCGGGCAGATACTCGTTCTGGTAGACGTCCACCGAGAACCGCGGTCCGTCCGGCTTCGCGAAATTGGCCATGCTGTGACGCATCCCCCTCGTACGACTCGCCCACGCCAGGCGCCGGCTGTGGGCGGACCGGTCCCCTCCGGTCCGCCCCGGCTTCCCCGTGCCGCGGTCCCGCGGCCCACGGCCTTCAGGCCGATCCTGCCCCCTGCGACGGCGCCGGGAACGGCAGTACCGCCACTGTTACGTTGTCGTGGCCCCCGCCGTCCAGGGCGTGCCCGACCAGCACTTGGGCGCCGTGCAGCGGGCGGGTCGCCGCGTCCGGCGGGACGACCTCGGACATCTCCTGGGCCGTCTCGGCGTAGTTCCACAGTCCGTCGGTGCACACCACCACCGCGCCGGGCCGGTCCGGCCGGAAGCAGGCGGTGTGCGGCTCCAGTTCGTAGGCGTCCGCGCCGAGCCAGCCGGTGATCGCGTGGGCCCGCTCGTCGGCGTACGCCTCGGCCTCGCTCATCAGTCCGGCGGCCACCATCTGCGCGGCCCAGGAGTCGTCCTCGGTGAGCCGGGCGGGCGGTGCGGTGCGGTCGGTGGGCACCCAGTAGACCCGGCTGTCGCCGACCCAGCCGACGACCAGCAGCCCGGAGGTGACCACCGCGCCGACGATCGTGCAGGCCGGCGCGTTCTGGTGCGGGGCGTGCTCGCGGGCCGTGGCGGGTTCGTCGGCGAGCGCGTTGACGGCGTGCGCGGCGGCGACGATCGCCTCGTGCATCGCCGCCTGCGGGTGGGTGCCGCGCGGCAGCGCGGCCAGCAGGGTGTCGCCGGCCGCCCGGGAGGCGGCCAGGGAGGCGGCGTCGGGGCGGGTCGCGGAGGACACGCCGTCGCAGACGATCGCCAGCGCCGCCGGGGTGCCGTCGGGCAGCGTGGTGTGGCCGACGGCGAACGCGTCCTCGTTGCGGTGGTGGCGCAGCCCGCGGTCGCTGACGGCCGCGACCGGGCCCGTCTCCCGTTCCAGGTGGTCGCGTTCGCGGGGCTGGGCGTGCCCGCAGTGCTCGCAGTAGCCGTCGTCGTCCACCCGGCCCGTGCGGCAGGCCACGCACAGCCGCGCCGGAGCGGCCGGGGCGGCGGGCGGGGCGGCCAGCCGCGGGTCCGGTGCCTGCAACGGGTACTCCTCGGGCTCCGCCGGCCGGTCGAAGCGCACCCCGGAACCGGCGGACCGGTCGTCCCCGGGCTCCTGCCCGTGCGGCGCGGCGCCGCCCGCGCCGGGACCCGGCGGCTCCGTCGCGGGCGCCGGGTCGCCGGGCCAGGGGGCGGGCCGGTCCGTTCCGTCCCCGGGCGCGGCGGCACCGGTCAGGGGGAGCGTCGGATGGTCCTGCGGCGGCGCGGGCACCACCGAAAGGTCGTATCCGCACGCTCCGCAGAACAGGTCACCCGGCTCCACCGGTTCCGCGCAGCTCGGGCACTTCGGCAGTGCGGCCTGCCGGGGCATCTGCGACATCGACTTACACCCACGTTCGGGGGCGGTAACGGTTGGCCCGTTCCACCAGCTCGATCCTCTCCTTGCCGCCGGGCGCCAGCCGGGCCAGCGTGCGGTAGGCACGCTCCAGGCCGAAGCGCAGACCCCGCTCGTCCAGACCGCTGCCCAGCAGCGTCCGGCCCGCCGCGGCGGATCCGGCGCCCCCGGAGAGTACCCAGTCCAGCGCGCCGCCGAGCACTTCCGCCGACAGCCGCGCGCGCCGCGCCGGGTCCAGACCGTAGGCCTGGAGCGCCTCGACCTGCCCGGCGGCGGCCGTCAGGTCGTCCCCGAACGGTACGTCACCGGGGCCGGGGGTACGACCTCGCAGCCGGGCCCGGACGGCGGCGACCCGGGCGGCCGTGTAGTGGATGGAGGATTCCGGCACCGACTCCAGCGTCCGTACCGCGCCCTGCCGGTCCCCGGCCGCGAGCCGCACCCGGGCGAGCCCGAACGCGGCGCTCACGAAGCTCCGGTCGGTCGTCCACACCAGCCGGTAGTACTCGGCCGCGTTGTCCGTCTGGCCCAGCACCTCCGCGCACAGGCCGAGGGCCAGCTTGGGCGCGCTCTCCCCGGGGAAGGCATCGTAGACGGCGTCGAAGGCCAGGGCGGCGCCCTCGAAGTCGCCGGTGACCAGGGCGGCCACGCCCCGCTGCCACACCACCCGCCAGTCGTCGGGCCGTTCCTCGTCCAGCTTTGCCAGGATCGTCAGGGCGCCCCGCGTCTCGCCGCTCTCCAGCCGGACGCGGACCTGCCGCAGCCGGGTCTCCACGGTCTGCTCGGGTGCCGCCTCCAGCGCGCCGAGCAGCTCGGCCGGTGGGGAGGCCGGCAGGCCCGCCAGGAAACCGGCGCCCGGGTCGCCGGGGTCGACCAGCGCCAGGGGCAGGGCGAGCGCGGCGGCCGGGGTGTCCACGGGCCGGACGAGCGCCGCCGGGGGGAGGGCGGCAGCGGCGGCCGGGGCCTTGCGGTCCCGGCGGGCGCCGAGCCGGGACACGTCCCCGTCCAGGACGGGGAACAGCTCGGTGTCCGTGACCTTCACCTCGGGCCCGAACAGGGTGGACAGCGCGGGCCGGGGCTCACCGGTCTGGAGTGCGACCACCTCGCGCAGCACGCCGGTCAGCTGCTCGGCCATCTCCTGCGCGGAGCCGAACCGGCGGTCCGGGTCGGGGTCGGTGGCGCGCACCAGGAGCCGGTAGAAGGACTCGTAGCGGCGGAACACCTCGATGGTGTCCGGGTCGGGCAGGGAGTCGGCGTAGGCGGTGGTGTAGCCCTGGAAGTCGAAGGTGAGCACCGCCAGGGTGCGGCCCACCGTGTACAGGTCGCTGGCCACCGACGGGCCGGTCTCGGCGACCTCGGGGGCCTGGTAGCCGATCGTGCCGTAGATCGCCGACTCCTGGTCGTCCATCCGGCGGACGGCGCCCATGTCGATCAGCTTGAGCTGGTCCTCGGTCTGGATGGCGTTGTCCACCTTGAAGTCGCAGTACAGCAGGTTCCTGCTGTGCAGGTGGCCGAGCGCCTCCAGGGCCTCGATGCCGTAGGCGCACGCCTGTTCCACCGGCAGCGGGTCGCGGCGGCCGTCGGGGGCCCGGCGGGTGTTGGCGATCTCCTTCAGGGACTTGCCGCCGACGTACTCCATGACGATGTAGCCGTCCAGCGAGCCGGTGCGCTGGTCGAGGTGTTCCACGAAGTTGTAGATCCGCACGATGTTGGCGTGCTCGATCTCGGCGAGGAAGCGCCGTTCGGAGATCGCCGCGGCCATCGCGTCCTGGTCGCCGGTGTCCAGCAGGCCCTTGAGCACCACCCAGCGGTCGGAGACGGCCCGGTCCACGGCGAGGTAGATCCAGCCCAGCCCGCCGTGCGCGAGACAGCCCGCGACCTCGTACTGGCCGTGCACGATGTCCCCGGCGCGCAGCTTGGGCACGAAGGAGTACGGGTGCCCGCACTTGGTGCAGAAACCTTCCGTGCGGCCCGGCCGGTCACCGCGCGCCCGGCCCACCGGGGCCCCGCAGTCCGACCGGGAGCAGAACCGCTTGCGCTCGGGCACCTCCGGGCGCTCCAGCACCATCGCGTGCGGGTCGGGCCGCGGCACCTGCGGCACGGACACCAGCCCGGCGCCCAGCCGGCCGCGCGCCGAGGAGCCGGTGGAGGCGGCGGAGCTGCGTACCGACACCGAGCGGCCGGTGGACCTCCCCGACACCGAGCGGGACAGCCGCCCGGACACCGAGCGGCGCGAGCGCGACGACTGCGAGGACGTGCGGGCGCTGCGCGAACCCGCGCCGTCGGTCGCCCCCTTGGCGATCCCGGTGGCCTGCGAGCCCACCATCCCTGCCCCGGAAGGGGGACCTCCGGCCGCCACCACCGGCGCCAGACCGCAGGTGTCGCAGTACAGCCCGCCACCGCCGACGTCCTCGTAGGCGCCCTGGCACCCCGGCCGCTGGCAGGTCTGTCCCGGCCGGCTCATGACGCGTCCCCCTTGCGGTCCTCGGGCGCGCCCGTGCCGCCGAGCAGCTCGGCCGCCGCCTGCTGGTAGCGCAGCACGGCCTGTTCGGCCACGCGCAGATCGCAGGGCGCGCTCCACAGCATGCGGCGGGCCACGTCGTAGCGCTCCACCAGCAGCGGGTCCTCGGCCAGGCCGTGCCGGGCGACCTTCGCCTTGTAGGCGTCGAGCCGGCCGCGCAGCTCGGCGCGGACCGCGAGCGGCGCGGTGACCGCGGTCAAGGACTCGCGGGCGCGCAGCAGTTCGTCCTCCGCCTTCTCCTCCAGGGACTCCAGCAGCGGGGACAGCCGGTGCCACCGGCCCTGCCTGCGGTACTCGACGGCGGTCGCCAGCTGCTCCTGGAGGACGGTCGGCGGGCCGCCGACCGCCGGCACCTCGGTGGCGGCGATCTTCGCCAGCACCTCGCCGCGCGCGGTCCGGGCCTCGGCGAGGGTGCGGTCCGCCCGGGACAGCACGTCCCGCACCCGGACCAGCCGGGCCTCCGCGTCCTGGCGCACCGTCAGCACGGCGTCGATCTCCCGGCGCACGTCCTCCAGGGCGCGCGCCGCACGGTCGTACACCGTCGTGTCCGGGCGGCCGCCGCCCGGCGCGGAACTGCCCTCGGCCGGCACCCAGAACGCGAGCGGGTCGGCGACGACGTCCTCGCGCAGCCGGGTCAGCGTGCGGGTGATCCGCTCCAGGTCGTCGCCGGCCGGGTGTTCGCCCGGGCGCACCCCGACGGAGTGCGCGAGCTGCCGGGTGCGCTGGAGCTCGGCCGCGAGCAGGTCGATCCGCGCGGGCAGCGCCGACCACACCGCGTCCGCGGCGACGATCACGTCCAGGCTCGTCGCGTACAGCTCGTTCATCCGCTCCACCAGCGCCGGCAGCGTGAACGTCTCGCTGAGCCGGCCGCTTTCGCCGCCGGGGACGGTCACGGACTCGCCGCGCAGCAGCCCGGTCAGCTCCGCCAGGTCCTCGCGGCTGGACCAGCGGCGCCGGGCGCGGATCTCACGGGCACCGCGCAGCGCGGCCGTGTAGGCGTCGAAGTACGTCCACAGCAGGGTGATCCGTGCCTCCGTGGCCTGCCAGCGTTCCCGGGTGACGCCGGTCAGTTCGGCGCCTTCGAGGAGTCTGCGGCCCGCGTGGTCCTGGAGGGCCAGCAGGGAGGTCTCGATCGCCTCGTGCTCCTGGCCGAGCCGCGCCAGCGCACGGTCCGCCTCGTCCCGGTCCATCACCGGCCCGGCGGGGTCCGTGACGCCCATCGATCACCTCTCGCTCGCTGTCGGTTCCGGTCGGGTGCGGCTCAACTGCCGCTCAGGTAGCGCGGCGCGGGCGGCTTCGACGCGGCCGGGTCCTTGCCCAGTGTCGCCGACAGCCAGTCGTCGTACGACTTCTGCCAGCCGTTCGCCGCGTAGTCCACCAGAACGCGGTTGACCCGGCGTACCAGGTCGTCTGCGTCCTTCTTCATCGCCACGCCGTAGTACTCGGTCGTGAACGCCTCGCCCTTGAGTTCCACCGTCGGGTCCTGGGCGGCCTGGCTCGCGGCGAGCGCGCCGTCGGTCACCACCGCGTCCACCTCGCCCAGTTGCAGCCGGACCAGGCAGTCCAGCTGGTTGGGCACGGTGGTGGACAGGTCGGTGGAGCCGGGCAGCCGGCCCGCCTTCCGGTCGGCGTCCAGCTTGGCGTACGCGGTCGAACCGGTCGCCGTGCACACCTTCCTGCCGGCCAGCGAGCCGTCGTAGCCGGTGATCGCCGAGGACTTGGGGGCGAGGACCTGCTGGCCGGTCCGGAAGTAGGGCGCGGAGAACGCGACCTGGCGCAGCCGGTCACAGGTGATCGTCATCGTGCGCACGACCATGTCCACGCGCCCGTCCTGGATCGCCGGGATGCGCTGGTTGGTCGGGATCGCCTTGAACTGCACCGCGTTCCGGTCGCCGAGGATGTCCTCGGCGATCCGGTGCGCGAGGTCGATGTCGAAGCCCTCCAGCCGGGCGCCCTCGGTGTTCGGGTTGCGGTAGCCCCAGCGGTAGCTGTTCTGGTCGACGCCGACGACCAGCTTGCGCTTGGCGCCCGTACGGGCCCGGATCGCCTCGATCGTCGGGCCGTCCGCGCCGGCCGGGGCGAGCGTCCGCTCGTGCGCCTCGGCGTCCGTGCAGTCGTCGGCGCGGGCCTGGGCGCCGGTGGCGACCCGCGGCGCCGCACGGCCCGGCTCGGCCGTCACCCGCTGGGTGCACGGCAGCAGCAGGACGAACGCCAGCGCCAGCGCGCACAGCACCGCCATCGTGGCGACTCCGCCCCAGCCCCGCAGCGAGGCCCGCGCACGTCTCGCGTCCATCGCCCTGCCCCCTGTCACCGGTACTCCGAAAGCCTGCGGCCTATGCCGGCGACCGAGCCCGCCGCGCCCAGCACCGCGAGGGCGGCGGCGCCCTGCGGCAGCCAGGCCAGCGCGTCCCGTCCGTCGCCGGCGGCCTGCCGGAACTCGGCCCGCTCGTGGCCGATGGCCCTCTCCAGGCCGCGGTCGACGCCGTCGAAGCACTCGGCGGTCGCGCCCTTGGCACCGATCACCTTGTCCAGGGCCTGCTGGTAGTTGCCGTTCTCGTCCTCGGCGCGGGCCGCCGCGTGCCGCCGCTGCCACACGGCCGTGTCGCTCTGGGCGGCCGTGACCGGGGCGGTGCCCGCGCCGTCGTCGGCGAGCCGCGCCGCCTCGGACAGCGCCGCGCGGAGCACCGCCATGTCCTTGTCGAATTCGTAGTAGTGGGCGTCGTACGTCTGCCCGCCCACCGTCACGGTGTCCGCGCCGCGTGCCACCAGGCTCAGGTTCTCGTTGCCGCGCGCCTTCAGGGCGGCGATCCGGGCCTCGTGCAGCACGTTGAGCGACCTGATGCCGTGCTCGTAGGAGCCGTCGAGCCCGGAGCGGGCGACCGCGTGGCCCACGACCAGCCACAGCAGGGCGGCCGTGGTCGCGGCGGTGGCGGCGACCAGGCCGCGGTTGAGGACGCGGTGGGTGCGCCGGTACACGCGGTGCTGGGCCCAGCCGAGCGCGGCCAGGGCGAGCAGGCCGAGCGCGATGGCCGCCCACGGGTACGGCGTCGCGTCGCCGTAGTCCGCGTCCAGCCGGCGGTTCTCCGTGGTGTAGAGCGCCTGTGCGGCCGGGAGCATGTGCTTCTGCATCTTCTCGTCGGCGTACCGCAGGTAGGCGCCGCCCACCGGGTAGCCCTGCCGGTTGTAGGTCCGGGCCCGCTCGATGAGGCCCTTGTACTCGGGCAGCAGCCGGTTCAGCCGGGCCACGGTCGCCTCGGCGGCGGAGCCGGGTTCGGCGTTGGCGGCGGCGGTGACGAGGCCGGCGGCGGCCTGACGGATGTCCTTCTCGTACTGGTCGCGGGACTTGGCGTTCTCCTGCCCGCCGGCCAGGAACGTGCCGGCCGCGGCGGTGTTGGCGTCGGCCAGCGAGCGGTAGATGCCGGCCGCGCCGAAGCTGAGCGGCTGGCTGCGGCGCAGCACGTCGTCGGCGGCGGCCGCACGGGTGCTGGTCTGCCAGGCGGTGACCGCGCCGAACCCGAGCACCAGCAGGGCCAGGACGGCGCCGATGATCCGCAGCCGCCCCGGCTCCGTGGTCGCGGCGGCCCGCAGCCGCTCGGCACCCTCGGCGAAGGCGGTGCGGCGCGCGGGCGGGGCGGGCTGGACGGCGGGCGCGGTCCGCGCGTGGGGCTGGGCGGGGGACACGGGCAGCGCGTGGGGCTGGGCGGGGATGCCGGGCACACCGGCGGCACCGGCCGGCGGCGGCGCGCTGCTCTTCGGCGGGTGTGTCACTCGACCTCCCCCATGGTCATGCGGTCGCCGCCCAGTATCACCGTCCGCACCGGCATCCGCACCGGCCTTCACTGGATCTTGATCGGATCGCGGTGGCCCCCGGGGCGCACGGCCGGCGTACGCACCACCCCCTGGGGGCGAAGACGATGGTGACGGGGCATCGGTTCCGCCGGGAGGGCGGTCAGGTGGGCGGCCGGCCGGGATCCGGAACCGGTCGGGGGACGGCCGTCTCCCAGTACCCGCGCGCCCGTTCGCCCGCCTCCGCCCCGGCGCCCAGGCGGTCCAGGCCCAGCAGGGCCGCGCCCAGCACCGGGCGGGCCGTGACCACGCGGACGTCGGCCCGGGGGGCGCGGGCGGCGAGCAGGGCGCGTACGGCGTCGTCCAGCTGCCGGTGGCCGGCGGTGAGGACGCTGCCGCCGAGCAGCACCGGGGTCGGCTCCGTCAGCAGGTCCAGCCGGGTCAGCGCGACCGTGACCATCGCCGTGACCTCCTCCGCGAGCCGGGTCACCAGCGCACCGGCCACCCGGTCGCCGTCCGCCGCCGTGGCGAACAGCACCGGCGCCAGCTCGTGCCGGCGCGCGGGGGCGATCCGCTCCAGGTGCAGGGCCTCGATGAGCGCGTACATGGTGGGCAGCCCGAAGTGCGCGGGCAGGGTGCGGGCCAGCGCGGTCGGCTCGCCGCGGCCGTCCTCCGCGCGGGCCGCGTGCCACAGCGCCTCCTCCGCCAGGCCCCAGCCGCCGCCCCAGTCACCGGAGATCCGGCCGAGGGCGGGAAAGCGCGCGGTCCGCCCGTCGGGGCGCATGCCCACGCAGTTGATGCCCGCCCCGCACACCACCGCGACCCCGCGCGGCTCGGCGACGCCCGCCCGCAGGATCGCGAAGGTGTCGTTGCGGACCTCCACCGACGCGCCCCAGGCGCGCGCGTGCAGCGCGCTCGCCAGCCGCTCCTCCTCCACCGGGAGGTCGGCGTTGGCCAGGCAGGCCGACACATGGGAGACGGAGGTGACACCCGCGTCGGCGAAGGCGCGCGCGACCGGTGCGGCCAGCGCGTCGACCGCAGCCGGCACGCCGACCGCGGGCGGCCGGAAGCCGCCGCCGCGGGCCGTGGCCAGCACCTCGCCGTCGGCGCCGACCACGGCCACGTCGGTCTTGCTGTTGCCCGCGTCGATGGCGAGCACGGTCGAGGTCAGGCCCACGCGAGGTGCTCCCGGTTGTGCGTGACCAGCCGGTCGGTGAGGGCGTCGGCGTACGCGTACTGCCCGATCAGGGGGTGGGCCAGCAGGGCGCGGAACACCCGGTCCCGGCCGCCGCGCAGCGCCGCGTCCAGGGCCAGATCCTCGTACGCCGTCACGTTCGCGATCAGGCCGGAGAACAGCGGGTCGAGCGCCGGGACGGGCAGCGGGACCGGTCCTTCGGGGCCGACCGCCGCCTGTACCTCGATCACCGCGTCGTCGGGCAGGAACGGCAGCGTGCCCCGGTTGAGGGTGTTCACCACCTGGTACGGGCTGCCGGCCCCGCCCAGCAGGGCCGCCGCGAGGTCCACGGCCGCCTCCGAGTAGAAGGCGCCGCCGCGCTTGGCGAGCAGCGCGGGCTTCTCGTCCAGGGCCGGGTCGCCGTACATGGCCAGCAACTCCCGTTCCATCGCCGCGACTTCGGCGGCCCGGGAGGGCTTGGTGCGCAGTTCGCGGACGACCTCGTCGTGGGCGTAGTAGTAGCGCAGGTAGTAGGAAGGGACCACGCCGAGGCCCTCCAGCAGGGGGCGCGGCAGGCGGACGTCGGCGGCGATGGCCTCGCCGTGCTCGGCCAGCAGGGCGGGCAGGACGTCCGCGCCGTCCGGCCCGCCCAGGCGCACCCCCGTCTCCCAGGTGAGGTGGTTCAGGCCCACGTGCGCCAGGTGCACCTCGGCCGGGGCCGTGTCCAGCAGGGCGGCGAACTTGCGCTGGAAGCCGATCGCCACGTTGCACAGGCCGACCGCCCGGTGCCCGGCCCGGAGCAGGGCGCGGGTGACGATGCCGACCGGGTTGGTGAAGTCGATGATCCAGGCGCGCGGGTTGGCCCGGCGGACCCGTTCGGCGATGTCGAGGACGACCGGGACCGTGCGCAGGGCCTTGGCCAGTCCGCCCGCGCCGGTGGTCTCCTGGCCGATGCAGCCGCACTCCAGCGGCCAGGTCTCGTCCTTCTCGCGGGCCGCCTGGCCGCCGACGCGCAGCTGGAGCAGCACGGCGTCGGCGCCGTCGACCCCCGCGTCCAGGTCGGAGGTGGTGACGATCCGCCCGGCGTGGCCCTGCCGGGCGAAGATCCGCCGGGCCAGGCCGCCGACCAGCTCCAGCCGGTCCGCGGCCGGGTCGACCAGCACCAGTTCCTCGATGCGCAGGGTGTCGCGCAGCCGGGCGAAGCCGTCGACGAGTTCGGGGGTGTAGGTCGAGCCGCCGCCGACCACGGTGAGTTTCACAGTCAGATCAACCCTTTACTCCGGTGAGCGTCACGCCTTCGACGAACGCCTTCTGGGCGAGGAAGAACACGACGATGACGGGGGCCATGACCAGCACGGTCGCGGCCATGGTGAGGTTCCAGTCGGTGTGGTGGGCGCCCTTGAAGGACTCGAGTCCATAGGACAGGGTCCAGGCGCCGGGGTTCTCGGACGCGTAGATCTGCGGGCCGAAGTAGTCGTTCCAGGCGTAGAAGAACTGGAAGAGGGCCACGGCCGCGATGCCCGGCCTGGCCATGGGCAGCACCACCCGCAGCAGGGTGCGCAGTTCACCGCAGCCGTCGACCCTGGCCGCGTCCAGGTACTCGTCCGGGATCGTGGTGAGGAACTGGCGCAGCAGGAAGATGGAGAACGCGTCCCCGCACGCCATGGGCAGGATCAGTGGCCACAGGGTGCCGGACAGGCCGAGCTGCTTGGCCCAGAACAGGTACATCGGGATGACGACCACCTGGGGCGGCAGCATCATCATCGAGATCACCAGCATCAGCGACAGCCTGCGGCCCCGGAAGCGGAACTTGGCCAGCGCGTACGCCACCGGCACCGAGGACACCACGGTGAGGACGGTGCCCAGACCGGCGTAGAGCAGCGTGTTGCGCCACCAGGTGAGGAAGCCGGGGGTGTCGAACACCTTCCGGTAGTTGCCCCACTCCCAGGTGTGCGGGACCAGGTCCCGGCTCAGGGCCTGGCTGTCGCTCATCAGCGAGGTGAGGACCAGGAAGACGAAGGGCAGCGTGAAGAACAGGGCGGCGGCCACGCCCAGGGAGTGCACCGCGATCCACTGAAGGGATGCCTTGCGGCGGGTCATACGTCAGTCACCTGCCTGGATCAGGCCGCCGCGGCGCCGCATCAGCAGCGCGGTGAACGCCATCGACAGGGCGAACAGCACCAGCGCCACCACACACGCCGAGCCGTAGTCGAAGCGCTGGAAGCCGAGGTTGTAGACGAGCTGGGGGAGGGTGAGCGTCGACTTGTCGGGATAGCCGGGCTCGAACTGGGTGCCGGCGCCCTGGATCACCCCGGAGGCGACCTTCCCGGCGACCAGCGGCTGGGTGTAGTACTGCATCGTCTGGATCACTCCGGTGACGACCGCGAACATCACGATCGGGGAGATGGCCGGCAGGGTCACGTACCGGAACCGCTGCCAGGCCGAGGCGCCGTCCAGCTGGGCCGCCTCGTACTGCTCCGCCGGCACGTCGAGCAGCGCGGCCATGAAGATCACCATCAGGTCGCCGATGCCCCACAGCGCCAGCAGGGTCAGCGCCGGCTTGGACCAGCCCGGGTCGCCGAACCAGCCCGGCGCGGGCAGCCCGGCCCGCTCCAGCAGGGAGTTCACCGGCCCGGTGCCCGGATTGAGCAGGAACGCGAAGGCCATGGTGGCCGCGACCGGCGGGGCGAGGTAGGGCAGGTAGAACAGGGTGCGGAAGACGCCCGTCGCCGTCTTGATCTTCGTGATGAGCAGGCCGACGCCCAGCCCGAAGGCCACCCGCAGGCTCACCATCACCACGACCAGCCACAGCGTGTTGCGCAGCGCGGGCCAGAACAGCGGGTAGTGCTCGAAGACGTAGACCCAGTTCCGGCCGCCGGTCCACTCCGGCGGGCGGAAGCCGTCGTAGTGCATGAAGGAGAAGTAGACGGTCGAGAGCAGCGGGTAGGCGAAGAAGACCGCGAAGCCGACGAGCCAGGGCGCCATGAAGGCGAGCGTGCGCAGGGTCGCGCGGCGGCGCTTGGCCGCCAGGGTGCCGGCGCTCATGGCCGCGCCTGCACGATGTCGGTGTCGATCTGCGCGGCCGTCTTCTCCAGCCCGGCCTTCAGGTCGGTGGCCTTGCCGCTCTCGTAGTCGTAGCCGAACTGCTGGATCGTCACCAGGTACACCCCGCCGTTGACGGAAGCGGGCGCCGAGGTGGAGTAGGGGTGGGCGGCGATGTCCAGGAAGGTCTTGAACCGCGGGTCGTACTTCAGCTTCGGGGACTTCAGCGCGGCCAGCGTGGAGGGCACGTTGTGGATGTCGTTGGCGAAACCGGTCACCGCGTCCGTGTCGGTGCTGACGTACTTGACGAACTCCCAGGCCGCGTTCTGCTTGCGGCTGGTGGCGGCGATGCCCGCGATGGTGCCGGTGAGGTAGCCCTTGCCGTACTGGCCGGCCCGGTCGTCCGGGACGGGCAGCGGGGCCACCCCGATCTCGAAGTCCGGCTTCGCCTCCTCGGCCATCCCGAGCCGCCACTCGCCGTCCATCTGCATGGCGACCTGGCCGGTGTGGAAGGGGTGCTTGGGGCCCCACTCGTCGCCGAGGGTGGCCCGGAACCGCTCCAGCCGGCGGAATCCGCCGAGGGCGTCCACGAGCTTCTTCTGAACGGTGAACGCCTGCGCGAACGCCGGGTCCTTGGCGACGGCGGACTTGCCGTCCTGGTCGAAGTACGTCGGGGAGAACTGGCCGAGGTAGTGCTCGGTGGTGGACTCCCAGCCGTGGTAGTTCGGCATGAACCCCAGCTGCCGGTAGCCGTCGCCCTGCCGGACGGTCAGCTTCTCGGCGTCCGCGAGGAACTCGGACCAGGTCCTCGGCGGGCGGGTGATGCCCGCCTTCGCGAACGCCGTCTTGTTGTAGTAGAGCCCGTACGCGTCACCGAGCAGCGGGACCGCGCAGCGGTCGCCCTCGAACGCGGTGTACTCGGTCATGGGCTTCGGGAACGTCTTCTCCGGGTCGATCCCGGACTTGGCGAAGAAGGGGCTCAGGTCCACCAGCGCGCCCGAGGAGCAGAACCGGCCGACGTTGTTGGTGGTGAACGAGGAGACCACGTCCGGCGCCCGGTCGCCGCCCGCCCGCAGCGCCTGGTTGATCTTGTCGTCGGTCATGTTCCCGATGACCTTCACATGGATGTTGGGGTGCGCCCGCTCGAACCCGGCGACCAGCGACCGCACGGCCTTCACCTCGTTCGGCGCGCTCCAGGCGTGCCAGAAGGTGATCGTGGCCTCCTTCGAGGGGTCGTCGGTGGCGCTGCCGACGGACTGGCCGGTACACGCGGTGGTGAGCAGCACCGTGGCGACGGTGAGGACGAAAGCCGTTTTTCGGGCGGCTCCGGGTATGGGTGTGGGCATGACGAGGTCTCCCAGGGGGCGGGACGGGACGGGTTCGGCGGGGAGGGGAAGGCCGGGGGCGCTCAGCGCGAGGTGTCGAAGACCTCGTCGCGGGTGGCGGCGAGCGCGGACTCCAGCGCGCCGCGCAGTACGGGGTGTTCGCGGACCTCGGCGACGGCCAGCCGGGGCCGGGCCGCGGCCAGCTCCGCCAGTTCGGCCTGGACGAGGGCCCGCAGCACCTCGCCGCCGGCCGTCAGCGCGGAGCCGCTGAGCACGACGAGTTCGGGATCGAGGACGGAGACGAGCGAGGCGAGGCCGGTGGCCAGCCGGGTGGCGTAGGCCCGCAGCAACTCCCGGTGGGGGCCGTCGGCGTGGTCGGCGGCGCGGGCCACGAGGAGGGCGGCGGCCTCGGCGTGCGGTCCGGCGGGCACGTCGGATATGCCCAGGTCCCGGGCCAGCCCCGGCAGCGCCTGGGAGCCGGCCAGCTCCTGGTAGCCGCCGCTGCCCGCCCGGCCGACGTGCCGCACCAGCGGGGCGCCCGGCACCGGCAGGAAGCCGACCTCGCCGGCGCCGCCGGTCCAGCCGCGGTGCAGCCGGCCGCCCAGCACCAGGGCCGCGCCCAGGCCCTCCTGGTTCCACAGCAGCACGAAGTCCTGGTGGCCGCGGGCCGTGCCGAGCCGCTGCTCGGCCACGGCGGCGAGGTTGACGTCGTTCTCGTACTCCACCGGCATCGGCAGCGCCGCCGCGAGGTCGTCCAACAGCGCGGGGGAGTGCCAGCCGGGCAGGTGGGAGGCGTAGCGCAGCCGCCCGGTGCCCGGGTCGAAGGCGCCGGGGGTGCCGATGACCAGCCGGTGCACGTCGGACCGGGCGAGACCGGCGGCCTTGACCGCGCCGTCGAGGGCGTCGGTCACCTGCCGTACGACCGGCTGCGCGGGCCGCCGGCCAGGGGTGGGCAGCTCGTACTCGCCGACCGTGCGGCCGGTGATGTCGGCGACGGCGGCCCGGATGCGCTGCGGGGTGACGTCGAGCCCGGCGGCGTACGCCACGGCCGGATCGATCGCGTACAGCTGGGCGCCCGGGCCCGGCCGGCCCTCGCTGGTGCCGGTCACCCGGACCAGTCCGGCCGCCTCCAGGCGGGCCAGCAGCTGGGAGGCGGTGGGCTTGGACAGGCCGGTCAGCTTGCCGATCCGGGTGCGCGACAGCGGCCCGTGCGCCAGCAGCAGGTCCAGAGCGGCGCGGTCGTTCATGGCGCGCAGGACGCGCGGGGTGCCCGGCGTACCGGCGGTTCCTGCCATGGGGGTGCCACACCTGCCTTTCCGGCCGCCCAGCTTTTCAGTGACCCGGGTGAGGCGTCCAGTCCTTGATCGACGGCCCCCTCCGGGACACTGTTAGGAAAGTTTCCTGTTCGGGTGGGAGGAACGTAAGCCGAGGGTGGAGGGGGCGTCAATAGGCGTCGATGGCAGCGACCCCTTGGGCAACGTTGTCGTTGTTCCAAGGGGCCGCGGGGGCCGGGGCTCGGCTCTAGAGGAAGGGGGCGGTGTCCAGGGTGGGGTAGGGCGCCGGGAGAGGGAGCGGGCCGCCGAGGGTGACCTTGGTGTCGGAGCTGTAGTGGGCCTCGGTGGGATCCTCTCCGAAGCGTGCTGTAACCGTTCCCCTATTTCGCCGGCGGTGCCGGTCGCTGGGTGACGATCGGGGAGGCCGCCGCCGACTGCGGCGAGTCCGCGTTGGAGTACACCGAGGGGGCCGCCACCGTCGCCGTCGGGTCCGGGGTGTCCTCGGCGTCCTCGACCGCCGTCGCGCCGCCCACGATGCGGATGCTCGCCGCGTCGAACGCCCGCTTGATCCGCCAGCGCAGCTCGCGCTCCACCGTCACCGACTTGCCCGGCATGGTCTTCGCCGAGACCCGGACCACCATGGAGTCGATCAGCACCGAGTCCAGGCCGAGGACCTCCACCTGGCCCCACAGCAGCTCGTTCCAGGGTTCTTCCCGGCTCATCTTCCGGGCGACCTCGTCCAGCGTGGCCTTGACCCGGTCCAGGTCCTCGCTCGCCCGGACGGTCACGTCGACCCCGGCCGTCGCCCAGCCCTGCGACAGGTTCCCGATCCGCTTGACCTCGCCGTTGCGGACGTACCAGATCTCCCCGCTGTCGCCGCGCAGCTTGGTCACCCGCAGCCCGACCTCGATCACCTCGCCGGTGGCCACGCCCGCGTCGATCACGTCACCGACGCCGTACTGGTCCTCCAGGATCATGAACACGCCGGACAGGAAGTCCGTGACCAGGTTGCGCGCGCCGAAACCGATCGCCACGCCCGCGACACCGGCCGACGCCAGCAGCGGCGCCAGATTGATCTCGAAGGTGGACAGCACCATCAGCGCGGCCGTGCCGAGGATCAGGAAGCTCGCCACCGAGCGCAGCACCGAGCCGATCGCCGCCGAGCGCTGCCGCCGCCGCTCGGCGTTGACCAGCAGCCCGCCCAGCGCGGTGCCGTCCACGGCCTGCGCGGTACGGCCCATCCGGTCGATCAGCTGGGTGATCGCCCGCCGCACCGCCGCCCGCAGCGCCACCGCCACGATCACGATCAGCAGGATCCTCAGACCCATCGCGAGCCAGGTCGACCAGTTCTGCTCCACCCAGCTCGCCGCGTTCGTCGCGCTCTCCTGGGCGTCCTGGAGCGTCGGTACGGCCGGGGTCACCGACTGCGACGGCGACGGGGACGGGGACGGCGACGCGCCGGCGGCCACGAGGAGGGCGGGCAGGGACGACACGGCAGGTACCTCCAGGTGCTGCGTGGTCCGCGCCGGCGGGGGGCAAGGTCACGAAAAGGTCACCGGACGGACGGAACCACCACACTAACGGGGCAGCGCGGGTGCCTTCCGCCGATCCGTGCGGCGGGCGCGCAGGAGAGACGCGGCTCACGCGGGCTTGAACAGGGCGTGGTCCGGGGGATGAATCAGATGTGGTCGAAAACACTCCCAGCCCGTTACCGGGACATGGTGGCGCTCGCACCAGGCCTGAGGGGAGACTGACTGCAGATCGTCCCGGCGCGAGCCACGCGCCGCCGACGCCCAAGGAGGCACCCGTGCCGCATGTCCTGGTCCTCAACGCGTCGTACGAGCCGCTCGGCGTCGTACCGCTCCGCCGCGCGCTCGTCCTCGTCCTGGAGAACAAGGCCGTCTCCCTCGAGGAATCCGGCGCCTATATGCACAGCGCGACCGTCACTCTCCCCGCACCCAGCGTGGTCCGGCTCAAGCGATTCGTCCGGGTCCCCTACCGGGGGCCCGTCCCGCTGACCCGCCGTGCGCTCTTCGCACGCGACGGGGGCCGGTGCATGTACTGCGGTGGCGTCGCAACCAGCGTCGACCACGTCATCCCGCGCAGCCGCGGGGGCAAGCACGTCTGGGACAACGTGGTGGCCTCCTGCCGCCGCTGCAACCACGTCAAGGCCGACCGCCACCTGGTCGAGCTGGGCTGGCGGCTGCGGCACAAGCCGGCTCCGCCGACGGGGCTGGCCTGGCGCATCATCGGCACCGGGCACCGGGACCCGCGCTGGCTGCCGTACTTGCAGCCGTACGGCGCGGACGACGCCCTGGCCCGGATCGACGGAGTGTCCGCCTAGATCGGGGCCTGCGTCTGCAACGGGGCCTCGGCCTGGAACGGGGCCTTCGTCTGGAACGTAGCGTCCGCCTGGAGCCGGGACGGTGTGCGCACGCCCGGCGGGCGGGCCGGGCCGTTCGGGGTGCACTGTGCCGGTCGCCGCCGCCGGATCACCTGGGGTGCCCTCTGCTGTGCCGCGCGCCGGTGCCGCACCGCCCGGGTGCCCTGTGCCGTGCCGCTCACCTGTGCCGGATCACCCGGGCGCCGGTCCGCCGCGCGTGGGCGCGGGCTCACGGGGTAGGCCTGCCGTAACCCGGCCACGTCCGACCCGTGGCCCCGCAGACCGGCGCAGACCGACAAGGAGGCCCCCGTGGCCGCTCGTCTCACCCTCCCGGCCCCGTCCAAACCCGTGGCGGCGCCGTCCGCCGAGCCCGGCCAGGTGCCGCTGTGCGTCTTCAGCGCGGAGAGCGCGTGCGCGCAGGCCCCGCTGACCAGCGAACCGCCGCTGCCCGACGCCGAGCCGCTGACCAGCGAGCCCCCGCTCGCCGAGGCCGCCCCGCTGACCAGCGAGGCCGACCCGGTCCCGGACTTCTGCGGGTCGGGGCTGTAGATGGCCGCGGCGCCCGCAGAGCACCTCACGGAGGATCTCGCCCGGCTCGCCGGGCTGCACGGGGTCGCCACCTCCTACCGCCCCGCCCCGGACCGTACGGTCCAGGTCCCCGCCTCGGCGGTGACCGCCGCCCTCGCCGCCCTGGGCGTCGACGCGAGCGGCCCGGACGCCGTGCGCGCCGCCCTCGCCGCCCGGGAAGACGAGCTGCGCGCGCGGCTGCTGCCGCCGGTGGTGGTCCGCTGGGCCGGCGCCGAGCCGCCCGCCGCCCTCACCGGCCTGCCCGCCGGCACCGCGCTGCGCGTGGTCACCGAGGAGGGGGAGGACCGGGAGGGGACCGAGGGCCTGCCGCCGGGCGTCCACCGGCTGATCGCCACCGCCCCCGACGGCCGCACCGGCGAGGCGTATCTCGTCGTCGCCCCGGACCGGCTGCCCGCCCCGCCCGGCCGCTCCTACGGCCTCCTGGTCCAGCTGTACTCCCTGCTGTCCCACCGCTCCTGGGGCATGGGCGACCTCGCCGACCTCGCGGAGCTGGCCGGCTGGGCCGGACGCACCGCCGGTGCCGGGTTCGTGCAGGTCAACCCGTTGCACGCGGCCGTGCCCGGCGCCCCCACCGACCCCTCCCCGTACCGCCCCTCCTCGCGCCGCTTCCCCGACCCCGTCCATCTGAGGGTCGAGGACGTGCCGGAGTTCGCGTACGCCGGGGACCGGGAGCGGCTGAGCGGCCTGCTGGAGCGGGCCGGGCGGCTGCGCGCCGCCGTCCTGGACAAGGGCGCCCTCATCGACCGGGACGCCGTGTGGGAACTGAAGCGGGAGGCCCTGGAGGCGGTCCTCGCGGTGCCCCTGGCCCCCGGCCGGCGGGCCGCCTACGACGCCTTCCGCGCCGCCCACGGCCAGGCCCTCGTCGACCACGCCACCTGGTACGCCCTCGCCGAGGCGCACGGCCCCGACTGGCACCGCTGGCCGGACGGGCTGCGCGACCCGCGCTCGGCCGCCACCGCGCGGGCGCGGTCCGCGCTCGCCGGCCGGGTGGAGTTCCACACCCGCCTGGCCTGGCTCACCGACGGCCAGCTGCGGGCCGCGCAGCGCGCCGCCCGCGAGGCCGGCATGCCCGTCGGGATCGTGCACGACCTCGCCGTCGGCGTGCACCCGGACGGCGCCGACGCCTGGGCGCAGCAGGACGTGTTCGCCGCCGGCATGTCGATCGGCGCCCCGCCGGACGCCTTCAACGCGCGCGGCCAGGACTGGGGCCTGCCGCCCTGGCGCCCCGACCGGCTCGCCGCCACCGGTTACGCGCCCTACCGTGAGCTGCTGCGCGCCCTGTTCCGCTACGCCGGCGCCCTGCGCATCGACCACGTCATGGGCCTGTTCCGGCTCTGGTGGGTCCCCGAGGGCAGCCCGCCCACCGAGGGCACGTACGTGCACTACGACGCCGACGCCATGCTCGCCGTGCTCGCCCTGGAGGCCGACCGGGCCGGGGCGGTGGTGATCGGCGAGGACCTGGGCACCGTCGAGCCCGGTGTGCGCGAGGCGCTCCAGCGGCGCGGGGTGCTCGGCACCTCCGTGCTGTGGTTCGAGCGGGACTGGGAGGGCGACGGCCGCCCGCTGCCGCCCGAGCGCTGGCGCGCCGACTGCCTGGCCACCGCCACCACCCACGATCTGCCGCCCACCGCCGCCCGGCTCACCGGCGACCACGTCGAGCTGCGCGACCGCCTCGGCCTGCTCACCCGTCCGGCCGCCGAGGAGAAGGCCGGCGCCACCGCCGACGCGGCCGAGTGGCTGGCCCTGCTGGGCAGCCTCGGCCTGCTGGACCTGACGGCGGCCGGGCCGCCCGGCTCCGACGAGGAGGAGGAGATCCGCGCCGTCCACCGTTTCCTGCTGCGCACACCGGCCCGGATGATCGGCGTGTGGCTCCCGGACGGCGTCGGCGACCGGCGCCCGCAGAACCTGCCCGGCACCTGGGACGAATACCCGAACTGGCGCCTCCCGCTCGCCGACCGGGAGGGCCGCCCGGTCCCCCTGGAGGAACTCCTCGCCTCGCCGCGGCTGCGGGGGCTGCTGGACGTCCTGGGGAAGGACCGTGCGCCGGGCGGCTGAGACCCTGGCGGCGGAAGCGGTGCGCGGGGGCGCCGGCCCCCGCCCCGCCGGCCCGGGCGCCCGCCGCGGTAAGGCACCCCGGGCGCGCGCCCTTCAGCCCGGTTCGCTAACTTGAATGCGTGGACAAGAACAACGCCCTGCGCGCCGGCGCCCTGGCCGCCGGTACGACGCTGATGATGCTGCTCATGTCGTCCCCCGCGCTCGCGCTGACCCGCGACGACGGTGACGACCCCGGCCCGGGCCTGAGCGTCATCCAGACGCTGGGCCTGTACGTCTTCCTCCCGCTGGTGCTGTTCGCGGTGATCGCCGGTCTGGTCATGGTGCTGGACAAGTCGCGGGCCAAGAAGGACACCACCTCGTCCAACGTCAACGTCAAGTCCGGGGCAGGGGCCAAGGCCTGACCGCCTCGTCGGTTCGTTCGCCGGGGGCGCCCGTCCTCCCGCCGGTACGCGTGTGCGCCGTACCCGGGTGAGACCGGCGCCCCCGGCGTTTTCCGTGCCCGGCGTACCCGGGTGAGACCGGTGGCGCCCCCTGTGCCTGCCGTACCCGGGTGAGGCCGGCGGCGTCCCCCGTGCTGCCGTACCCGCGTGGGCCGGCGCCCCCGGCGTTCCGCGTGTCCGCCGGGCGCCGGGCGGTCACTCGGCCGTCGTGGCGAGCAGCTTCCGCAACAGGTCGGCCAGTTGGCCGGCCTGTTCCGCGTCCAGGGCGGTCAGCGCGGCACTTTCCTCGGCGAGCCCCGCGCCCACCGCCTCGTCGATCAGCCGCAGCCCCTCCTCGGTGAGCGTCACCTTCAGACCGCGCCGGTCGTGCGGGTCGGGGGAGCGGCGCAGCAGCCCGGCGCGTTCCAGTTTGTCCAGGCGGCCGGTGGTGCCGCCGGTGGTGAGCATGAGGGTGGCCGACAGCTCGCGCGGCGAGAGCGTGTACGGCTCGCCGGAGCGGCGCAGGGTGGCCAGGACGTCGAACTCGCCCCGGGAGATCCCGTAGGGGCGGTAGGCCCGCTCCATCCGGTCGCCCATCGCGCGGGAGAGCCGGAAGATCCGGCCGAAGACCTCCATCGCCCGGGTGTCCAGATCGGGGCGCACCCGCGCCCACTGTTCGACGATCGTGTCCACCGGGTCGGTTGGCTGTGCGTGCATGTGCCGAGTATCGGCCCCCTCTCGCTTGCCCGCAAGAAAGCCACTTGCGAATAAGTAGCTTAGCGCTAAGCTACTTACGAGCTAGCAACCTTGCTCGCGACCATGCTCCCCGCCTCCCGGAAGGGCCCCGCCATGCCCGCCACCCGCGCCACCGGCACGGCCGCCACCATCGCCGTCACCGCGCTCGCCCCCATCTCCTGGGGCACCACCTACGCCGTCACCACCGAGTTCCTGCCACCCGACCGCCCCCTGTTCACCGCCCTGGTGCGGGCCCTGCCCGCCGGGCTGCTGCTGCTCGCCGCCACCCGGGTGCTGCCGCGCGGCCTCTGGTGGGCGAAGGCGGCCGTCCTCGGGACGCTGAACATCGGCGCCTTCTTCCCGCTGTTGTTCGTCGCGGCGTACCGGCTGCCCGGCGGAATGGCCGCGGTCGTCGGTTCGGCCGGGCCGCTGTTCGTCGTCGGCCTGTCCGCGCTGCTCCTCGGGCAGCGGCCCGCCGCGCGCACCCTGCTCACCGGGCTGGTGGCCGCGTCCGGCGTCAGCCTCGTCGTGCTGAAGGGAGCCGGCGCGCTGGACCTCGTCGGCGTCCTCGCGGCCCTCGCCTCCACCGTCGCCATGGCCACCGGCACCGTGCTGACCAAGCGCTGGGGCCGCCCGGCCGGGGTCGGCCCGCTGGCCCTCACCGGCTGGCAGCTCACCGCGGGCGGCCTGCTCATCGCGCCCATCGCACTGCTGGCCGAGGGTGCCCCGCCCGCCCTCGACGGCCGGGCCGTGGGCGGCTACCTCTACCTCGCCCTGGCCAACACCGCCCTCGCCTACTGGCTCTGGTTCCGCGGGATCGGCCGGCTCACCACCACCCGGTCCGGATTCCTCGGCCCGCTCTCCCCGCTGACCGCGGCGGTCGTCGGCTGGGCCGCCCTCGGGCAGGCGCTCACGCCGGTGCAGACGGCGGGCATGGCGCTCGCGTTCGGGGCGACGCTCGCGGCACAGCTGGGCGGTGGAACCCCGCGACTGTTCAGGAGGGCTGAAAAGAACGATCGCAAAGATTCGATGGACCTGATGCTTCCGGCCCTGCGACGGTAGAACGACCGCCCCGCCCCAGCCGAGCAGGAAGGCCCCCTGTGCCCGCAGCCGCGCACCAGACCACCCTCGCCACCGCCCCCGCGCCCCGCGCCACCCGCTCCCGGCAGGCCGCCGCTCCCCTCCTGGGCCTGGCCTGCGCCGCGCTCGCCACGGTCGTCTGGTCCGGCAGCTTCGTCACCTCACGCGGCCTGCACGACAGCGTCCCGCCTATCCAGCACGCCTTCTGGCGGTGGGTGATCGCGCTGCTCGCCGTCGCCCCCTTCGGCGCCCGCCGGGCCTGGCGGCAACGGCACCTCCTGCGGCGGCACGCCCGCTACGTCCTGCTCGTCTCCCTCCTCGGCGTCGCCCTCTACAACACCCTCGTCAACCAGGCCGGCCTGACCACCCCGGCCGCCACCATGGGCATGATCATGGCCGCCTCACCGGTGCTCATGGCCGTCTTCGACCGGCTGGGCGGGGTACGGCTGGGCGCACGGCGCACCACCGGGCTGCTCCTGGCCTGCGCGGGCGTGGTGCTGCTCGTGGTCGGCGGCGGCGCGGGCTTCACCCCGGGCACCCTGTGGATGCCGGCCGCCGCCTGCTGCTTCGCCGGCTACAGCGCGCTGCTGCGCCGCCGGCCGGCCGGACTCGACGGTACGGCCTTCCTGTTCACCACCTTCCTCGCCGGCACCGTGCTGCTGCTGCCCGCGCACGCCGTCAGCCTCGCCGTACAGGGCGGCTTCGACCCCGTGCCCGGCACGGTGCTGCCGCTGCTCTACGTCGGCGTGGCCTCCTCCGCGCTCGCCTTCTTCGCCTGGAACAAGGCCGTCGCCCTGATCGGCGCCACCCGCGCCGGCATCGTCTACTACCTCCAGCCGGTCTGCGTGGCCGCGCTCTCCTGGGCGCTGCTCGGCGAACACACCGGCGCGACCGGCCTGTTGTGCCTGACGCTGATCCTGGCCGGAGTGGTGCTGGGCGCGGGCTCCCGCCGCTGACCGTGCCCTGTAGCGTGCGCGCATGAGCGAGTGGGATCTGAGGAAGCTGCGGATTCTGCGCACCCTGCGCGAACGGGGCACGGTCACCGCGACCGCAGCGGCCCTGCACATGACCCCGTCCGCGGTGTCCCAGCAGCTCACCACTCTCGCCGCGCAACTCGGCGTGGAACTGCTGGAGGCGCACGGCCGCCGGGTCCGGCTCACCGACGCGGCCCGGCTGGTGCTGGCGCACACGGAGCCGGTGTTCGAGCAGCTGGAGCGGGCGGACGCGGCCCTCGCGGCCTACGCCCACGGCGACGCCGGGGAGGTCCGCGTCGGCGCCTTCCCGACCTCCGTCCCCGCCTTGGTCGTCCCGGCCGTACGGGCCCTGCGGGACACCCACCCCCAGGTGGCCGTCCGGGTCCGGGAGACGGAGGCCGCCGAGGCCTACCGGCTGCTGGCCGCCGGGGACGTCGACCTCGCCCTGTCCCTCGCCGCCGAGGCCCCCGGCGCCGCCGACCCCCGCTTCACCCACGTCCCGCTGCTCACCGACCCGCTGGACGTGGCCCTGCCCCCGGACCACCCGCTGGCCTCGGCCCCCGGCCTGAGACTCACCGACCTCGCCGCCGAACCCTGGATCTACGGCGGCAGCGGCCCCTGGTCCGACATCACCCGCCGCGCCTGCGAGGCGGCCGGCTTCAGCCCCCACCAGGGCCACTCGGCCTCCGGCTGGACCGCGATCCTCGCCATGGTGGAGGCGGGCATGGGGGTGGCCCTGGTGCCGAGAATGGCGGCGGACCGGCGCGCGGGCGTGGCCCTCAGGGAACTGGGCGCCGACGGCCCGGTACGACACGTGGTGGCAGCGGTACGCAGCGGTGGCGCCGCCGCCCCGGCGACCGCCAGGGTCCTCCAGGCCCTGCGCCGGGCGGCGGACCGGACGCCCGGGGGTAAGGACGCGCAGGTCAGTCCGATGTGAACTCGTACTGCAGTTCGTAGAGGTGTCCTGCCTTGACCATGACGGTGGCTTCGATGGGACGGTCGTCGTCGCTGTACACGACACGCAGGGTCCGCAGCACCGGAAGGTCGCTCGGCAGGCGCAATGCCTGATACTGCTCCTGGGTCGGCACTCGCGCGGAGACGCGGTCCACACTCAGGCGCGGCGGGAATCCGAGTTCGGCGAGCAGGGCGGGGGTACCGCCCCTGATCTTCCGCTTCTCCGCGATGGCGGTCCCTCTGGCGAGTGCCGAGGGATAGTACGACTTGACCAGTTCAACCGGCTCCCCGTCGATGGAGAGCACCTGGTGGCGCAGGAAGACTGTTTCGTCGTCGGCGATGCCCAGGACCGCCGCGACATCGGCAGGAGGTTGGACCTCGCTCACGCTGAGGAGGGTGCTGCGGGCTTCGGAGCCCAGCTTCCCGGCCTCGGTGAGCCAGCGGAAAGGCTGCCCCGGCTCGGCTGGAGCCATGTACGAAGCGGGGCGCATGGTGCGCTGCCGATGCGCGCGCACGGTGACGGAGGCTCCGGCGCGACCGACCACGAGTCGCTCGTCCTTGAGTAGCTGAAGCGCCTTTTGAACGGTCGCGTTGGAGGCATTGAACTTCGTCTTGAGCTGAGCGGTCGACGGCAGGGCGGAGCCTGGCGCCAGGTTGCCGCTCATGATGTCGTCCCGAAGGTCGGCGGCAATCCGCTCGTGCAGGGAGCGCCGGTCCTCGGTGCCGGTATCCATAGGGGGCACGATCATCCGATCCGCATCTCGTAGCGCAGTCGCTGTCTGTGGGCCGGCATGACCATCATGTCGACCTGAATGGGCCGGTCCCCGCCGTCCAGGGTGACCCTGCTCAGGGTCAGGACCGGCGCATCGGGGGCCAGTTGCAAGGCGTCACGCTCCTCCGCGCTGGGCAGTCGGGCGGTCACGTCCTCACGTACACGCCTGCCGACGTGGCCGAGTTCGGCCAGCAGGGTCACCGCTCCACCGGGGATTTTCCCTCTCCGGGCGAGAGGAGTCCCGCGGGCCACGTGGGCGGGGTAGTACGTGTCCGTCAACTCGCAAGGCTCATCGTCCAACTGGATGATCCGTCGGCGTACGACAACGGTCTCTCCCACGGGCACATCCAGGAGAGCGGCGACTTCCTCCGGGGCGGGCACTTCCCCTGCCTGCACGATGCGCTGACTGCCCTTGCCGCCTCTCGCCGCGGCCTCGGCTCCCCAGGCGTCGGGCTGCCCCTGCTCCCGTGGCGTCAGGTACGGCATCGAAGTGCTGACCCACGCGCTGTCGCCCACAGTGTCCTCCTGAGTCGATCGCCGACCTTGCCGGTCTACACGGTAAGTGACGCGCATCGGTGACGCCCTAACGGGTGACCAACCTTACTGCATTTCACGAAAGGCGATATGGTGGCATCGATCGTGCAACCTGCAGCGAGGTGGTGGTGCGGCATGTCCCTCTTACGGCAACGACGTTTTCCCCGCTCTCCCAGATCCGTCAGAGCCGCCCGGGCGTTCGTGCTCGAAACCCTGACGCAGTGGGGATACCTCGACCGGCATGACGACGTACTCATCTGTGTCTCGGAGCTGGCCACGAATGCCCTACTGCACGGCGTGCCGCCGGGGCGCGAGTTCTCCGTGGGGGTTGTCGGGGGTGACTCATTGATCCGCATCGAAGTGCGGGACAGCGGAGGCGGAGACCCGGAGATCGTGCGGGGCCCGGCTGAGGGGTGCGGGGGCAGGGGGCTTCGCATCGTGAGTGCCCTTGCCGACGACTTCGGCGTCACCCGGCAGAACCCCGGCAAGATCGTGTGGACGGAATTCAAATGCGGTCTTCCGGACGCGCCGGAGGTTCGTGATGGAAGCAGGTGAAAGGGCGCGGCTCGAGGCGTACTTCGCTCGGATCGCCTCGCACTTCAGCCCTCCGGAGCGGCCGGCCGCCTTCCTGATCACACATCTTCTGCCTGAGCGCCCGGCCTTCGTCCGAGGGGTGGCGTGTGTGACGGACCTCAGGGCGGTGCTGCCCAAACCGAAATCCGTGCACGCGGAGGCCCAGCGCGAAATCGAGCGCAACGGACATGTGTGCGACAAACTGTCCCGGGAACTGTTTGCCGAGCCGGACCGAGCCGTCCGGTACCTCGAGACGCGGGCCGCGGGCCGGGCGGTGGTCCTTCTCGACGTAGGCGGTTACTTCGCTCCATCGATCGAGGAGGTGTGCAGTCGGTTCTCGGGTCGGATCTTCGGTGTGGTGGAGGACACCGAGAACGGGCATCGCCGGTATGCCGAGCTGGGGCAACTGCCCTGCCCAGTCCTCTCGGTGGCACGCTCGCCGCTCAAGGAACCCGAGGACTTCCTCGTGGGACAGTCGGTCGTGTTCTCGACCGAGGTCCTCATGAGGAGCCGGGGCGACATCCTGCACGGCCGTACCGCACTCGTCATCGGGTTCGGCAAGCTCGGGTCGAGCATCGCCCGCCTGCTGCACGCCAAGGGCGTACGCGTGACGGTGTACGACGTCGATCCCGTTCGCCGTACACAGGCGCTGTCCCAGGGCTTCGCGGTGGCGCGGGCACTCGCGAACGGACTGGAGGACGCAGGGCTCGTTCTCTGCGCCACCGGAGCGCTCTCGTTACGAGGCGAGGACTTCGGCCGGCTGCGCAACGGTGCCTACGTCGCCACCGTGACGAGCAGCGAGGACGAGCTGGAACTGGCCGGCCTCACCGACGCGTACGAGCGCACCCAGGTCGGCCCGCACATCACCCGGTACCTGACGACAGGGCACTACTTCTACCTCCTCAACGGCGGCAACGCCGTCAACTTCCTGCACGGCGCCAGCGTGGGGCCGTTCATCTTCCTGGTGCAAGCCGAGATAATCGCCGCCTCCGCAATGCTCGCCGGTGGCGGACTCGATCCGGGCATGCACGAGATCGGCCCGGCCGATCGCGCCACCATCGCCGCGACCTGGCTCGACTACTTCACCCAGTGAGGACGTACGGTGCCCATCACAGCCACCCACATCCGCGCGACCGTCGACGCGTACCTGAATGTCCGCCCGGAGGAGAAGGAGCGGCTCGCCTGCATCACGGCACTTCTCGACGACCCGGCGGCGGACATCGCCAGTCGCAAGGAGTTCCGGGGGCACGTTACGGCGGGAGCGGTCCTGGCCGATCCCGCCGGCCGAGTGCTGCACATCGAGCACCTGGCTCTGAAGCGCTGGCTGCTGCCCGGCGGACACCTGGAACCGGGCGACGCCACTCTCCTCGCCGCGGCACTGCGCGAGCTGACCGAGGAAACGGGCATCTCCGCCTCGGCTGTCGTCCCGGTAGGGGAGTGCCCCGTACACATCGACGTCCACCCGATCCCGGCCAATCCCGCCAAGGGCGAGCCGGAACACCGGCACTTCGACTTCCGGTTCATGTTCCGCACGGCGGCCGACGTCGGTGAACTCCAGACCGAGGAGGTGACGGACGCTGCCTGGCGATCCGCCGACACGATCGAGGACGAGGCGCTGCGCGACCGGGTTCTCCTCGCCCTGCGCTGATCGGCCCGCGCACACGAAAGGGCGCCCGGTGCGGAGACCGGGCGCCCTTCGGTGGTGGGTCAGTGGGTCGTTGCCGCCGCGTCCGCCGCCTGGGCCTTCAGGGCCCGTTCGATGCCCGCGCGGGACTCCGAGACCAGGCGGCGCAGGGCCGCGTTCGGCTCGGCCGTGGACAGCCAGGTGTCGGTCCTGGCCAGGGTGTCCTCGGACACCTGGACCGCCGGGTACAGGCCGACGGCGATCTGCTGGGCCATCTCGTGCGAACGGGACGCCCACACGTCCTTGAGGACCTCGAAGTACCGCTCCGTGTACGGCGCGAGCAGCTCCCGCTGGTCGGTCTGCACGAAGCCGCCGATCACGGCCTCCTGCACGGCGTTGGGCAGCTTGTCGGAGTCCACGACCGAGGCCCACGCCTCCGCCTTCGCCTCCGGCGTCGGACGCGCGGCGCGGGCGGTGGCCGCGTGCCGCTCACCGGCCGCCGTCCGGTCCCGCTCGTACTCGGCCGCGATCTCCGTCTCGTCGTACCGGCCGACCGCCGCGAGCCGCTCCACGAACGCCCAGCGCAGCTCGGTGTCCACGGCCAGGCCCTCGATGGTCTGCGCGCCGTCGAGCAGGGCCTCCAGCAGGTCCAGCTGCTCGGGCGTGCGCGCGGTCGCCGCGAACGCCCGCGCCCAGGCCAGCTGGTGGTCGCTGCCCGCCTCGGCCGCCCGCAGATGGGCCAGCGTGGCGTCGGTCCAGCGGGTCAGCAGCGCCTCGCGGGCGGACGGGTCGGCGTACAGGTCGATGGCCAGCTTCACCTGGCGGTGCAGCGACTGCACCACGCCGATGTCGGACTCCTTGCCGATGCCGGACAGCACCAGGGAGAGGTAGTCGCGGGCGGCCAGTTCGGCGTCCCGCGTCATGTCCCAGGCCGACGCCCAGCACAGCGCGCGCGGCAGCGACTCGGTGAAGTCGCCGAGGTGCTCGGTGACCACCGCGAGCGACCGCTCGTCCAGCCGGACCTTGGCGTACGACAGGTCGTCGTCGTTGAGCAGCACCACGGCCGGGCGGCGCTTGCCGGTCAGCTGCGGGACGGCCGTCAGCTCGCCGTCGACGTCCAGCTCGATCCGGTCGGTGCGCACCAGCTTGCCCGCGTCGGACAGGTCGTACAGGCCGATCGCGATGCGGTGCGGGCGCAGCACCGGCTCGCCCTTGGCGCCGGCGGGCAGCGCCGGGGCCTCCTGGCGCACGGCGAAGGAGGTGATGACACCGTCGGCGTCCGTCTCCACCTCGGGGCGCAGGATGTTGATGCCGGCCGTCTCCAGCCACTTCTTCGACCAGGTCTTCAGGTCCCGGCCGGAGGTCTCCTCCAGGGCGCCCAGCAGGTCCGACAGACGGGTGTTGCCGAAGGCGTGCCGCTTGAAGTACGCCTGCACGCCCTTGAAGAACTCGTCCTCGCCGACGTACGCCACCAGCTGCTTCAGCACGCTGGCGCCCTTGGCGTAGGTGATGCCGTCGAAGTTGACGAGCACGTCGTCCAGGTCGCGGATGTCCGCCATGATCGGGTGGGTGGACGGCAGCTGGTCCTGCCGGTACGCCCAGGTCTTCATGGAGTTGGCGAACGTGGTCCACGAGTGCGGCCAGCGGGAGCCGGGGGCCGCGGCCTGGCAGGCGATCGACGTGTACGTGGCGAACGACTCGTTCAGCCACAGGTCGTTCCACCACTCCATGGTGACCAGGTCGCCGAACCACATGTGGGCCAGCTCGTGCAGGATGGTCTCCGCGCGCACCTCGTACGCCGCGTCGGTCACCTTGGACCGGAAGACGTACTGGTCCCGGATGGTCACCGCGCCCGCGTTCTCCATCGCGCCCGCGTTGAACTCGGGCACGAACAGCTGGTCGTACTTCTTGAACGGGTAGGCGTAGTCGAACTTCTCCTGGAACCAGTCGAAGCCCTGCCGGGTGACCTCGAAGATGGCGTCCGCGTCCAGGAACTCGGCGAGCGAGGGCCGGCAGTAGATGCCGAGCGGCACCGACCGGCCGTCCTTCTCGTACACGCTGTGCACGGAGTGGTACGGGCCGGCGATCAGCGCGGTGATGTACGTCGAGATCCGCGGGGTCGGCTCGAAGGACCAGACGTTGTCCTTCGGCTCCGGGGCCGGCGAGTTGGAGATGACGGTCCAGCCCTCGGGCGCCTTCACGGTGAACTTGAAGGTGGCCTTCAGGTCCGGCTGCTCGAAGGAGGCGAAGACGCGGCGGGCGTCCGGCACCTCGAACTGCGTGTACAGGTACGCCTGCTCGTCCACCGGGTCGACGAAGCGGTGCAGGCCCTCACCGGTGTTGGTGTAGGCGCAGTCCGCGACGACCCGCAGGACGTTGGGGCCCTCCAGCAGGCCCGGCAGCGCGATCCGGGAGTCCTTGAAGACCTCGGCCGGATCCAGCGGGTCGCCGTTGAGGACCACCTCGTGGACGGTGGGCGCCACCAGGTCGATGAAGGACTCGGTGCCGCCCCGGGCCACGTCGAAGCGCACCGTGGTCACGGACCGGTAGGTACCCCCACCCTGCGCGCCGGAGAGGTCGAGATCGATCTCGTACGAGTCAACGGTGAGCAGCTCGGCCCGCTGCTGCGCCTCTTCGCGAGTCAGGTTTGTGCCAGGCACGCGGTCATCTCCTCGTTATGTGTCGGTTGCGCCATCCTTCCATGGGAGTGACGGGGAACGCGATGTCCGGTTCCCGACGGTGCCCGTGGCGCCGGGGGCGGGCGCCGAGGGGGAGGGCGCACACGCGGAAGGCCGTCCGGGGACGGCCTTCCGTGTGCCGCGGGTCCGCGTCGCGCGCTCAGCTCACCACGATCACCACGACGCCGGTGCCGACGAGCCCGTTGTGGAATCCGTTGCCGAAGAAGTTGTTGTGGAAGCCGCAGCCGTTGCCCCAGCCGCCGCGGTCGAAGCAGCCGTGGTGGGTGGAGACCTGCCCCGGCGTGACCGCCGAGGCCGTGCCCGCCGTGCCGATGGCCGCGCCACCGGCCAGGACGGCGCCGGCCGCGGATGCCGCGAGGAGACGCCTCACACGTAGTGCTTTCATGGGCCTACCTTCCTTCCACGCCCTCGTGGGGTTGTCCGGCACGGGGGCGATGGGTGCTGCCGCGGCGCGTTCGGGCACGCGCGGTACACAGGTGACGCCGCGGGGGCGAGGGGCACGTCCCGTGTGCCCGGCCGGCCTCGTGACCGGGGCGCTCGCCGTCGGCGGGCACACCGCCCGACCGCGGCCCTCCTCCAACACGCTAACGGCCCCCCGACGGCTCGGCATCTCGGCCACCGGCACCCACCCGGCACCGCCCTTCCGGCGCCGGCCCGCCGCCCGCCCCGCCTCCGCCGGCGTCAGCCCGCCGTCCGTCCCGCCTTCGCCTCCGTCTCCGCCAGCGTCCGGGCGAACTCCCGTACCGTCTCCGTCTCCGCGTCCCGGTGCCAGACCAGGGCCAGTTCGGAGTCGGGGACGCCGTCGACGGGGACGTAGGCGAGGTCGGTGCGCCGGTGCTGGGCGGCCGTGGGGTGGCACAGCAGCAGGGCGCCGCGGCCGGCGGCGGCCAGGGACAGCGCCTCCTGGAGGGTGGTGGCCACCGGGCCGGGCAGCGCGCCGGGGGCACGGGCGGCACGCCAGTACGGCGGGGCCGGCGCCGCCGCCCCGATCAGCGGTACGGCCGCGAGGTCCGCCGCGCAGACCCGGTCCCGGCCGGCGAACGCGTGCCGGCGGGAGACGGCCAGCGTGTGCCGCTGCCGGGAGAAGACCGCGCCGACGACCAGGTCCGGCTCCGCCACCGGCAGCAGCACCACCGCCGCGTCCACCGCGCCCCGCCGCACCGCCCCGAACGGATCCGCGTACGGGATCTCCACCAGGTCCACCGAGCGGGCCGCGTCCTTCGCCTCGAACGCCGTGACCGCCTCCAGCAGCGGCGCGTAGGCCGTCCCCTGGAAACCCAGCCGCAGCGGGCCGGTCCCGCCCCGGGCCACCGCCCGCGCGTCCGCCACCGCCGCGTGCAGCGCCCCGTACGCCGGACGCAGCCGCTCCAGGAAGCGTTCGCCGAGCGGGGTCAGCGCCACCCGGCGGCTGGAGCGGTGCACCAGCCGGGCGCCCACCCGGCGCTCCAGCGCGGCCAGCAGCTGGCTCACCCGGCTCTGCGACACGAACAGCCGCTCCCCGGCCCGACCGAAGTGCAGCTCCTCGGCGAGCACCAGAAAGCACTCCAACTCCCGTAGCTCCAGCCCGGACACGCGACTCCCTCCGCCGATCACTCCCGCTCATGCAAGGGTGAGCGGATCGCCGTTGTTCCCGCGCCGCCCGCGGCAAAGGCTGGAGGGCATGGTCTTCCACCGAGCCCCCCACTCCCGGACCCGCACCCGCCACCCCTCCGACCCGCTCGACACCCCGTCGGTCCGCCCGGACCGGCCCTGGGCCGCCGTCGGGATGCTCGCCGGCGCCACCTTCGCCGTCGTCACCACCGAGATGCTCCCCGTCGGCCTGCTCACCTCGCTCGGCGCGGGACTGGACGTCTCCGCCGGCACCGCGGGCCTCGCCGTCACCCTGCCCGGACTGGTCGCGGCCGTCGCCGCCCCGCTGCTGCCGGTCGCCGTGCGCCGCGCCGACCGCCGCACCGTGCTGTGCGCGCTGCTGCTCCTGCTGGCCGCCGCCAACCTGCTCACCGCGCTCGCCCCCGCCTTCCCCGTGGTGCTCCTCGCCCGGCTGCTGGTCGGGGTGTGCATGGGCGGGGTGTGGGCGGTGGCCGCCGGGCTCGGCGCGCGGCTGCTGCCCGGGCCGTCGGCCGGCCGGGCCACCGCGCTGGCCTTCAGCGGGATCGCGGTCGCCTCGGTGCTCGGGGTGCCCGCCGGGACCTTCCTCGGCGCGGCGGCGGGCTGGCGCACCGCCTTCGCCGCGATGACCGGCTGCGCGCTGCTGGTGGCGGCCGGCCTCGCCGTCGTCCTGCCGCCGCTGCCCGCCGAGGGCGCCGTCCGCCTCGGCACCTTCCCCCGGCTGCTCGGCGCCGCCCGGGTGCGGTGGCTGCTCGTCACCATCGCCCTGCTGGTCACGGGCCACTTCGCCGCCTACACCTACGTCCGCCCCGTCCTGGAACGCGTCCCGGGCACCGGGCCGGGCCTGGTCGGCACCCTGCTGCTCGGCTACGGACTCGCGGGCGTCGCCGGGAACTTCGCGGGCGGCGCGCTCGCCGCCCGCCGCCCCCGCCGCGCCCTGCGGCTGATCGCCACGGTGCTCGGCGCGGTCGTCGTGCTGCTCGCCCCGGCGGGCCGCTCCGCCGCCGGGTCGGCCGCGCTGCTGCTGGTGTGGGGGCTGGCCTACGGCGGGGTGTCCGTGTCCGGCCAGCGGGCCCTCACGGCCGCCGCGCCCACGGCACCGGAGGCCGCGTCCGCCCTGTTCGCCGGGGTGTTCAACGCGGCCATCGCGCTCGGCGCGCTGGCCGGCGGACGGCTCGCGGACGGACCGGGACCGACCGCCGTCCTGCTCACGGGCGGGGTGCTCGCGGGTCTGGCGGCGCTCACCCCGGGCCGCGACGAGCGAGGGGCGGCCACGTCACCGTGACCGCCCCGCACCGCGTGGTGAGCCTTACTTCGCCGACAGCTCCGCCGCCACCAGCTCCGCGATCTGCACCGCGTTCAGCGCGGCGCCCTTGCGGAGGTTGTCGTTGGAGATGAACAGCGCCAGACCGTTGTCCACCGTCTCGTCGCGGCGGATGCGGCCGACGTACGACGGGTCCTGGCCGGCCGCCTGGAGCGGGGTCGGGATGTCGGACAGGGCCACCCCGGGCGCCTTCGCCAGCAGCTCGGTGGCCCGCTCCGGGCTGAGCGGGCGGGCGAAGCGGGCGTTGACCTGGAGGGAGTGGCCGGAGAAGACCGGCACGCGCACACAGGTGCCGGACACCTTCAGCTGAGGGATCTCCAGGATCTTGCGGGACTCGTTGCGCAGCTTCTGCTCCTCGTCGGTCTCGTTCAGACCGTCGTCCACGATCGAACCCGCCAGCGGGAGCACGTTGAAGGCGATCGTGCGCTTGTAGACCTGCGGCTCGGGGAAGTCGACCGCCCCGCCGTCGTGGGTGAGCTTGTCGGCCTCGGCCGCCACCTTCTGCACCTGGCCGTGCAGCTCGGCCACGCCCGCGAGACCCGAACCGGACACCGCCTGGTACGTGGCGACGACCAGCGCCTCGAGGCCGGCCTCCTCGTGCAGCGGCCGCAGCACCGGCATCGCGGCCATCGTGGTGCAGTTCGGGTTGGCGATGATGCCCTTGGGGCGGTCGGCGATGGCGTGCGGGTTCACCTCGGAGACCACCAGCGGGACCTCGGGGTCCTTGCGCCAAGCCGAGGAGTTGTCGATCACGACGGCGCCCTGGGAGGCGACCTTTTCGGCCAGCGCCTTGGAGGTCGCGCCGCCCGCCGAGAAGAGCACGATGTCCAGGCCGGTGTAGTCCGCGGTCGCCGCGTCCTCCACCGTCACACCGTCCAGCACGCTCCCGGCCGAGCGGGCCGAGGCGAACAGGCGCAGCTGCGTGACCGGGAAGTTCCGCTCCGCGAGGATCCTGCGCATGACCGTGCCCACCTGACCGGTGGCTCCGACGATTCCGACCCTCACGGCGACTCCCTCTGTGTGTTGCTTGCCTGACCGGGGCGTTTCCATCATGCGGCCCACCCCGGTCCACCTGTCCAATTCTTTGCCCGGCGTGCCCGAGGAATGGGACACGGCCGCCTCGCGAACGGTTCCACACGTCCGCCCGGCACCGGATGGAGCTGCAGAAATTCCCTCCGCGACGGCCCCGCGCCGCAAGCTGTGCCGTCCCGTCCCTGCCCGCGCGGGCCCCGGCCATACGAAGGTGTGATGTACGCCTCTGCCCGGGCGGCCGGCCCTCGGGGTACGGGAAGGGGCGGGCGTCCCCTCGGAACACCCGCCCCTCCTTGCCGGCCGTCACTTTGTTACGGCGTGACCTTGCCGATCTTCACGCTGGCTGTGCCCGCCGTCGTGCCGCGCGCGTTCACCAGCTGGACCCGGCCGAAGAACTCGCGGCCCGCCGGGGCCTCGGCCGCGGCCGTGACCTGGGCGCCGACCGTCGCCGAGGCGCCCGTGGCGAGGTGGACCGGGGCGGAGCCGGCGACCGTGACGGAGCCGAGGGCGGAGGAGAAGAACACGTCCCGGTAGTCGTAGTCGGTCGAGCCGGACGGGACGGCGTAGCCCACGACCTCGATCGTGTAGGTGCCGGCGGCCGGGGACGGCACGGAGACCGCCTCCTCCGAGTCGCCGTCGGCGGACTTGCCGACCTCCTTGCCGGACGCGTCGTACACCGCGAGGTCCAGGTCGGCCGCCGCGTCCGAGACCCGCCCGATGGCGACGTCGAGCGAGGTCGCGCCGGCCGGGACGGTCACCGTGGTGGTCCGCGTCTCGCCCTCCTTGATCGCCGGCCGGGCGGACTCGGCGGAGCCGAGCGGGCCGCCGGTCAGCGTGCCGTCCAGCGGGGCGTACCCGTTGGTCACCTTCCAGGACGCGGCGACCGGGGTCCCCACCTTGGCCTCGGGCACGGTCACGGTCTCCGGGTCGAAGGCCGCGCCGAGGACGGAGACGTCCAGCCGGTAGGGGTTGTCGAGCAGCGGGGAGGTGCGCCGGGACTCGACCTCGATCTCCCAGACGCCGGGCTGCGGGTCGGCGTAGGCGCGCACGCCGGGCTTGCAGCCGTTGCCGTCCAGGTAGTTGTGGTAGCAGTACGGCGTGCCGGTGTTGTCGGACGGGACGCCGTAGGGGTGGATGGCGATGAACCGGGTCTGGCTGCCGTCCTTCAGCCCGCCGAGGGCGACCTCCAGGGACGTGGCGCCCTCGGGCACGCTCACGAAGTACGACCGGGTGCTGTTGCGCTGCACCGAACCGGACGCGGAGTAGGTGTACTTCACCGGCTCGGCGACGACGACCGTGGTGAGGATCTGCTTGTCGACGCCCTCGGTCCTCGGGTCGTCGACCTCCAGGATCGCGCTCTTCAGGCCCGCGGACCCGGGCGCCGCCTGCACCTTGACCGTCACCGGCCGGTTCAGCGGGAGCCGCACCACGTCGTCACCGAGGATCCGGAAGGTGTGCCCGGCGTTGTTCTCGAAGTGCAGCTCGTGCCGGACCGCCTTGTCCGGGCCGGACGTACGGGTGATCGTCACGTCGTACGTCTTCTTCTGGCCCGCCTTCAGGCCGCCCTCGCGGTCGTACAGGCCGGTGCCGTGGCCGGGGATCTTCAGCGCGTCGTCGATCGCGGTGTCGACCGGTGCGTCGACGGTGTAGTCGTGGGCGGTGGCGCCGTCCTCGATGGCGTCCCAGGCGTCCACGATGTTGATCAGGCCCGCGCCCTCCTCGTACGCCTGGACGCCCTTGATGTGGTCGGCGGTCGAGGTCAGCGCGGTGCGCAGCCGGGCGGGGGTGAGGCCGATGCCCTCGCGCTTGGCGGCCGACAGCAGCAGCGCGGAGGCGCCGGTGGCCTGCGGGGCGGCCATCGAGGTGCCCTGGAGCATCGAGTAGCCGGCCGGGAGGGAGTAGCCCGCCTCGGCGACCGGACCGCCCGGCAGCCAGGTCTGGGTGGTGTTGATCGCGGCGCCGGGCGCACTCAGGGTCGGGGTGAAGCCGCCGTCCTCACGCGGGCCGCGCGAGGAGAACGGCATCATCGCGTACTTCTTCTCCACGGCCGAGCCGTAGTTGGCGGCCCAGGTCTCCTTGGAGATCGTCGCGCCGACGGAGATCACCTTGTCGGCCAGGCCCGGGTCGCCGATGGTGTTGGCGCCCGGCCCGGAGTTGCCGGCGGAGATCACCAGCTGGACGCCGTAGGTGTCGATGAGCCGGGTGTACAGCTCGGCGCGCGCGTTGTTGCCGTCGTTGAGCGCGGGCAGCCCGCCGATCGACATGTTGACGATGTCGACACCGCGCTTGGTCACCAGGTCGATCATGCCCTCGGTGAGGGCGACGTTGGTGCAGCCGCCGGTCCAGGTGCAGGCCCGCGAGGAGACGATCTTCGCGCCGGGGGCCGCGCCGTTCATCCGCCCGCCGAACAGGCCGTGCGCGGCGGTGATGCCGGCGACATGGGTGCCGTGCTCGGACTCGATGACCCCGATGTTGACGTAGTCGGCCTTGGCGCCGGAGGCGTTGTAGACGACGTCCTTGCGGGTCTCCACCACGAACGGGACCCGCTCGGCGACGTCGGTCGCCGGGTCGTCGGTGCCGAAGTACCCGACCTGGAAGGCGTCCTTGTACGGCTTCATCGGCGCGTCGTCGGTGAAGTCCAGATTGTCGTCGGTGTCGACGCGGACCGTGCCGGCGGCCGGGTCGTACAGCACGCCCCAGGCGTCGGTGGTGTCGCCGTCCCGGTTCAGGTCGCCCTTCGCGTCGCCGCCGGCGGTGGCGGACTCGTACATGTAGTTGAACTTGTACGAGCCCTCGGGCGCCGTGAACTTCTCGGTGCCCTGCGCGGTGGTGACGGAGAAGGCCGGACCGGCGACGCCGGTGGTCATCCGCCGCCAGGTGCCGTCGCCGTCGGTGACCGGGTCGGTCGCGGTCACCCAGTCGACGATCTTCCGCTCGCCGGTGGTGGTCGTGCGCAGCGCCGGGTGGCCGAGGTCGACGCCGGAGTCGAGGATGCCGATGGTGACCCCGCGCCCGTCCGCCTTCGGGTGGTCCCGGACGAAGTCGACGGCACCGGTCTCGAAGGAGGGGTTGTACGGGTTCTCCGCCGGGGTGTTCCGGCCCGGCGCCGGGTAAGCCGCCTTGGCCGACGGGGACTTGGCGCCCGTGGGCACCGGGTCGTCCAGCGGGATCTCCTGCTTGAGGTCGATGGCCCGCACGGAGGAGAGCTTCACGGCGGCGTCGATGGCCGAGTCCGCGCGGCTGGTCGGGACGGTGGCCCGGACGTAGCCGAGCTTGTCGTCGGTGCGGCCCACCAGGCCGCCGTCGACCGCGTCCAGCTCCCCGGCGACCTGCTCCGTCTGCCCGGGCGAGGTCGCGATCATCAGGGTGACGTTCTTGTCGCCGTCGGCCTTGGCCTCGGCGAGCAGGGCGGCGTCGTCCGAACCCAGCTTGTCGTGGGCGGACTTGACTCCGGGGTCGGCGGCCGGGGCGGGGGGCGGCTCCGCGGCGAGGGCCGGCGGCACCGGGCCGGCCGCGCAGAGGGCGGCCACCACGCCCACGGCCGCGGCTATGCGGGCCAGGCGTCTCGGGCCGGATATGGGATCACGCTCGGGGGCGGTGTGGGTCATCGGCATCCCTCAGGTCAAGAAACGAGCGGACGGAAGCGCTCAGCCTGACCGAGAAGGGAGGGATTTTGGGGACCGTTGACGCAATCGAAATGAACGTATGGGGAAAACCCGCGATGGGAAATGAGCCGGTTTTGACGGTATGAGACGGAATCCGGTCCTTGCGTACGGGGTGACCTGCCCGCCGCCGGATTTTCGCTCGCCGGTGCCCGCCCCGGGGAATAACGTCCGGGCATGCGACGGAACTTGAGGGTGGCGGCCTACGCCGTGTGTGTCCGCGACGGACAGCTCCTGCTCGCCCGCTCACCCGCGCACGGCGGCACCTTCGAGTGGGTGCTGCCCGGCGGCGGCATGGAGCACGGCGAGGACCCGTACGACACCGTCCGCCGCGAGGTCACCGAGGAGACCGGCTACCGCATCGAGGTGACCGGCCTGCTCGGCGTCCACACCCGCCGGTTCGTCGGGGACCCGCGCGTCGGCCGCCGCGTGGACCACCAGGCCCTGCGGATCTTCTACGCGGGCGAGGTCACCGGCGGGGAACTGCGCCCCGAGGTCGGCGGCTCCACCGACCTCGCCGCCTGGCACGACCTGGCCGCCGTACCCGGTCTGGTCCGGGTGCCGATGGTCGACATCGGACTGCGGCTGTGGCGCGAACGCCCGCCGCACGGACGGCTCGCGGACCGGCCGGAGGTAGCGCCGTAGGGCGTGAGCCGCACCGGAACAGGGCCGGAAAGCCCCCCCGAACGGCCTTCCGGGACCCGTCCGGGGCCACGGCGGAGACGACCGCCGTGGCCGGGAGGGGTGCCGTCAGCCGGAGACGCGGGTGAGCACCGGCAGATAACCGAGCGACTGGCCCGGCGCCGTGGGGTGGTAGGACTCGGTGATCGCCAGGATGTCGACGCTGCGCAGCCAGGGCCGCGAGGAGCAGATCTCGTGGCCGGCGAAGGCGCCGGTGACATCGGCGAAGGTGAACCCGTGGGCGGCGGCCCGCCCCGCGATCACCCCGTTGAGATGGTCCACCGCGTCGTTCAGGGTGGCCCGCTCGCCGTCCTGGAGGCCGAGCGCGCAGCCGCCCCTGAGGTGGTACAGGTGCGGGTAGCCCAGCACCACGACCCGGGCGGCGGGCGCCCGGTCCCGGATGGCCGTGTAGAGGCGGTCGAGGCGGTCCGTCAGCGACCCGTCCATGGTGTCCAGGGCCCGGGACACGGCGGTGTGGCAGCGGTCGGCACCGCCGATCGCGCACATCGCCAGGGTCCCGGCGAAGCCCGAGTCGCTGCCGCCCACGGTGAGGGTGACCAGGGAGGTGCGCGCGCTGAGGTGGCCGAGCTGCTCGGTCAGCACGTCCTCGGTGCCGGCGCCGTTGCACGCGGCGAAGCTGAACGTGGCCGGCGCGTGGGCCTCGGCCCACAGCACGGGAAAGGCCCGGCTGCTGCGCTTGCACTCCTTGCCGGAGGCCAGGTAGTCGCCGGCGCCCACACCGGAGGAGTAGGAGTCGCCGAGGGCCACATAGCCGCCGGCCGGGGTGCGGGGCGGCGCCTGGGCGGTCGCGGGACCGGCGAACGCGCAGGCCGCCGCGAGGAGCAGGGAGCAGCCGCCCGCCGCTATTCGGGTCTGTCTCATGACTCTCCTCTACCGGGGCCCGCGCCGCCCCGCCCGCCGCGCTGGTCCGCCCGGGTGAGCCCTCACCCGGGCGGACCAGCACCACTGGCCGGCCCGGCCGTCACCGGGCGGCGCCACGCCCGGCCGCTACCGGGGCCGCACCACGACGTACACGGACGGCTCGCGGTCGGCGGAGGCCATCAGCGCCGTCCGCACCACCGTCGCCTGCTGCTCCGGGCAGTCCCGGAGCTTGCGCGGCGTGAGGTACACGACCGTGATGCCGATGCGCTCCAGGTGCTCGCGCTTGCCGGCGTACCGGGACCACACGGCCCCGTCGTCCTGCCGGGACACCCGCGTGTCCAGCTCGACCGCCACCGCGTGGTCCGGCCAGTAGGCGTCCAGGCCGCCCAGGTGCGGGCCGCCGGGCAGGCGCAGCTCGACGTTCCACACCGGGTCGGGCAGACCGTACTCGCGGACCATCCGGTACAGGCGGTCCTCGGCGGCCGGGCGGCCCTCGGCGAACACCGCGTCCACCGCGTCCGCCACGTGCGGCCGGTGCAGCAGCCGCGCCCGGGCCAGCTCCCGGAGCAGCGCGGCCGGTTCGCCGTGGCCGCCGCGCACCGCCTCGGTCAGCAGCCGCCGTACCGTCTCGGTGTCCGTGGGCTCCGCCACCGCGTCCGCCAGCGCCCGCGCCACCGGTGCCACCGGCAGCCCCGCCACCTGCTGCGGCTCGGGCGGCTCGGAGGTGCGCACGACGCGCACGTAGCCGAGGGAGCGCGGCCGGCGCTGCCGGGACACCAGGACGTCCACCCGGTTCAGGGCGTCGGGCGGCGGGGTGGCCGAGAAGCCGTGCAGGGCCAGCGCCGCGGGCCCGGTGAGCACCGCGTCCGGGTACTGCGGCCGCTGCGGGCCCTGGGCCGTCGGCTGGGCCGGCACACCCTGCCGCGCCGCGTACAGCAGGGCCGCGTGCAGCCGCTCCTCGCCGGTGGGCGGGCCGGAGTGCAGCAGGATCACCCGCGGCAGCAGCTCCCGCCAGGGGCCGTCGGGGCCGCACCGCTCGGCCAGCTCGGCCGGGGACACACCGTGGGCGCGCAGCTGGGCCGCCGTCAGGACCCGGCGGTGGACGTCGGCCAGGTGGCGCAGGGGGCGGGGGGAGAGGGGGGTGTCGTGCGTCATGGCCTCGGGATTCCCCGGTCCCCTCCGGCCCGTAACCGCTGTTACACATCTGTCGAAGAATGCGGACAACACGGCACTAAAGGTCAGGTGTTCGGATGCCGAGAGGGCAGTGAAAACCCCTGGTCCGATCGGGTGTGAACCAGGGGTTACGGCTCTTTTCGCCCGGATTTCGTAACGGTCACCGGCCGGGCAGGCTCAGGCCAAGGCTCAGCGGCCGGCCGTCGCGTCGCACGCCTGCGCGCGCAGCGCCCGCGCCAGGTCGTCCCGCGCCTCCAGCACCAGCCGCCGCAGCGCCGGCGCCGCGTCCTCGTGCGCCGCCAGCCACGCGTCCGTCGCCTCCAGCGTCTCCGGCCGGTCCTGCAACGCCGGGAACAGACCCCGCACCACGTCCATGCCGATCTGGATCGACCGCTCCCGCCACACCCGCTCGATCGCCGCGAAGTACAACTGCGCGTACGGCGCGGTCAGCTCCCGCTGCGACGGCTGGGCGAACCCCGCGATCGTCGCCTCCACCAGCGCGTTCGACAGCGCGTCCGACTCCACCACCTGCGCCCACGCCTGCGCCTTGACCGCCGCCTGCGGCCGCGCGGCCAGACAGCGCACCTGGTGCCGCTTGCCGGACGCCGTGTCGTCCCGGGCCAGCTCCGCCGCCAGCACCGACTCGTCGGCCGCCCCGTGCGCCGCCAGCGGCTCCAGGAACACCCAGCGCAGCTCCTGGTCCACCTCCAGCCCCTCGACCTCGGTGGTGCCGTCCAGCAGGTCCCGCAGCAGCTTCAGATCCGGCTCCGAAGAGGCCACGGCGGCGAAGAACCGCGCCCAGGCCAGCTGGTGCTCACTGCCCGGCGCGGCCGACCGCAGCTCCCGCAGCGCCCCCTCGGCCAGCAGCTCCCCGCCGGTCTCCCGCCAGGCGGGCGCCGCGTAGTACGTCAGCGCCGAGTTCGCCCAGGCGTGCAGCATCTGCAGCACGCCGATGTCCGGCTCACGGCCCGCGAACCGCAGCACCAGACCGATGAACTCCCGCGCCGGCAGCAGCCCGTCCCGGGTCATGTTCCACAGCGCCGACCAGCACAGGGCACGCGCCAGCGGATCGGTGAGCCCGCCCAGGTCCGTGCGCAGCGTCTCCAGCGACGTCGCGTCGAACCGGGTCTTGCAGTAGGTCAGGTCGTCGTCGTTGACCAGCACCAGATCCGGCGCCTGGAGTCCCGCCGCCTCCGCCACCACCGTGCGCGGCTCGTGCACGTCCGTCTCCACGCGCGCGTACCGCTCCAGGGTGCCCTCGGGCGTACGCCGGTACAGGCCCACCACGATCCGGTGCGGACGCAGCTCCGGGTGCGACTCCGGGGCCTCCTGGACGACGGCCAGCTCGGCGATCCGGCCGCCCGTGGTGTCCAGCAGCACCTGCGGGGTCAGCGCGTTCACGCCCGCCGTCTGCAGCCACGACCGCGCCCACGCGCTCATGTCCCGGCCGCTCGTCTCGCCCAGCACCGACAGCAGGTCGCCCAGGCGCGTGTTGCCGTACGCGTGCCGCTTGAAGTAGCGCCGGGCGCCCTCCAGGAACGCGTCCCGGCCGACGTACGCCACCAGCTGCTTGAGCACCGAGGCGCCCTTGGCGTAGGTGATGCCGTCGAAGTTCAGCTTGGCGTCCTGCAGGTCACGGATGTCCGCCGTGATCGGGTGCGTCGAGGGCAGCTGGTCCGCGCGGTACGCCCACGCCTTGCGCCGGTTGGCGAAGGTGATCCAGGCGTCCTTGAAACGGGTCGCGCCGACGCTCGCGAACGTGCCCATGAAGTCCGCGAAGGACTCCTTCAGCCACAGGTCGTCCCACCACTCCATGGTGACCAGGTCGCCGAACCACATGTGCGCCATCTCGTGCAGGATGACGTTGGCCCGCGCCTCGTAGGACGCCTGCGTCACCTTCCCCCGGAAGACGTACTCCTCCCGGAACGTCACCATCCCCGGGTTCTCCATCGCGCCCAGGTTGTACTCCGGCACGAACGCCTGGTCGTACTTCCCGAACGGGTACGGGTAGTCGAAGTGCTCGTGGAAGAAGTCCAGGCCCTGCTTGGTGACCAGGAAGATGTCGTCGGCGTCGAAGTACGGGGCGAGCGCCTTGCGGCACATCGCGCCCAGCGGGATCTCCACCTTCGTGCCGTCCTCGAAGGTACGGCTGTAGGAATCCGTCACATAGTGGTACGGGCCCGCCACCACACACGTGATGTACGTCGAGATCGGCTTCGTCTCCGCGAACCGCCACACCCCGTCCACGAGTTCACCGGCGCCGTTGCCCCACACCGTCCAGCCCTCCGGCGCCCGCACCTCGAACCGGTACGGCGCCTTCAGGTCCGGCTGCTCGAAGTTCGCGAACACCCGGCGGGCGTCGGCCGGTTCGTACTGCGTGTACAGGTAGACCTCGCCGTCCTCCGGGTCGACGAAGCGGTGCAGGCCCTCACCGGTGCGCGAGTACGCGCACTGCGCGTCCACCACCAGCTCGTTCTCCGCCGCCAGGTCCTCCAGCGCGATCCGCGAGCCGTCGAAGACCTCACCCGGGTCCAGGTCCCGGCCGTTGAGCGAGACGGAGGTGACCCGCGGGGCGAGCAGATCGGCGAAGCTGGACGCGCCCGGCTCGTTGCACCGGAACCGCACGGTGGTCACCGAACGGAACGTGCGCGGCTCGCCGTCCCCGTCGCCGACGGCGGACCGCAGGTCCAGGAACACGTCGTAGCCGTCGACGGACAGCAGGGCGGCCCGCTCCCGGGCCTCGTCGCGGAAAAGATTCTCACCGGGCACGGACGGCACTCCCTCGTGATCGCGTGAAGATCGGCTGAGACAGGACCGATCCTGCCATGTGCTCCTGACGGCGGACAGCGGGGAATGCGGGTGGCGCCCGCCTCGTTGTCGCGGGAAACGCACTTTCGCCAAGGAGCGCCATGTCCGAGACCGCCACCTCGTCCGGCAAGACCCCCGTCGACTTCTGGTTCGACCCGCTGTGCCCGTGGGCCTGGATGACCTCCCGCTGGGTGCTGGAGGTGGAGAAGCTCCGCGACATCGAGGTGCGCTGGCACGTCATGAGCCTCGCGGTCCTCAACGAGGACAAGCTCGACGAGCTGCCCGAGGACTACCGCGAGCTGCTGACCACCAAGGCGTGGCCGGCGGTCCGCGTGGTCACCGCGGCCTGGCAGAAGCACGGCCAGGACGTCGTCGGCCCGCTGTACACCGCCCTTGGTACCCGCATCCACAACAACGGCGAGGGCCCGACCCCGGAGGCCATCGCGGGCGCCCTCGCCGACGCCGGCCTGCCCGCCGAGCTGATCGACTACGCCGGCCAGGACGACTTCGAGTTCGAGGCCGAGCTGCGCGCCTCCCACAAGGAGGGCATCGAGAAGGTCGGCCAGGACGTCGGCACCCCGGTCATCGCCCTGCCCGGCTCCGACGGCGAGCAGATCGCCTTCTTCGGCCCCGTCGTCACCCCCACCCCCAAGGGCGAGGAGGCGGCCCGCCTGTGGGACGGCACGGTGGCGGTGGCCTCGGTACCGGGCTTCTACGAGATCAAGCGGACCCGGACCAAGGGCCCCGACTTCAGCAACCTGTAACCGTCTCCGTCCAGGGGCAGACCCTCGTGAGTCACGTCCTCTGGCAACAAGTGGATCAGAGCAGCAGAAAGGCCCCCACGTGTGTTCCGTGGGGGCCTTTCTGCGCGTGCGGTGCGGTGCGGGGCGCTCAGTCCTTGGCGCGCAGCCGCTGCCAGCCGTAGCCGACCGCGGCCAGGAACAGGGCCATGCCGCCCGAGGAGTACAGCTGGGTGCGGGTGTCCGGCTCGCGCCACATCAGCACGAAGATCGCGGCCATGCCGGCCAGCGCCACCCAGGTCAGCCACGGGAACGCCCACATGCGCACGACCAGCCGCTCGGGGGCCTCGCGCTCGATGCGGCGGCGCAGCAGCAGCTGGGAGACCGCGATGAAGATCCACACGACCAGGATGACCGCGCCGATCATGTTCAGCAGCCACTTGAAGATGTCGTCCGGCCGCCAGTAGTTGAGCAGCACGCACACGAAGCCGAGCACGGAGGAGGTGACCACCGCGATCCGGGGCACCCCGCCGGACAGCCGCGCCAGCACCTTCGGGCCCTGGCCGCGCTCGACCAGCGAGAAGGCGATGCGCGAGGCGCCGTAGATGTTGGCGTTCATGGCGGACAGGAGGGCGACGAGGATGATCACCTGCATCAGCTGTCCCGCCCCGGGGATGCCGAGGTGTTCGAGCGTGGCCACGTACGGACCCTTGTCCTGGTTGGCGATGTCCTTCGAGTCCCACGGGACCAGGGTGACGACGACCGCCATCGAGCCGACGTAGAAGACGGCGACACGGAACATCGCGGTCCGTACGGCGCGTGCCACGCCCCGCACCGGGTCCTGGGACTCGGCCGCGGCGATGGTGACCGTCTCCAGGCCGCCGTAGGCGAAGACCGAGGCGAGCAGGCCGATCACCAGGCCGTCGCCGCCGTTCGGCAGGAAGTCGGTGAGGTTGGAGGTGCCGGGCGCGTCCGTGCCGGGCAGCACGCCGGCGATGGCCAGCACGCCGAGGATCAGGAACAGGCTGATCGCGCCGACCTTCAGCGCGGCGAACCAGAACTCGAACTCGCCGAAGTTCTTCACGGCGGCCAGGTTCGTGCCGCAGAACACCACCATGAACAGGAGCACCCACATCCACTGCGGGGTGCCCGGCAGCCAGCCGTGGACGATCTTCGCGGCTCCCATGCCTTCGATGCCGACCGCCGTACACAGCAGCACCCAGAACGACCAGCCCGCCGCGAAGCCGGCCCACGGGCCGATCGCGCGCTCGGCGTGCGCGGAGAAGGAGCCCGACGACGGATAGGCGGCCGACATCTCGCCGAGCATCCGCATCACCAGCATCACCAGCACCCCGGAGAGGGCGTAGGCGATCACGATGGACGGCCCGGCGGCGGCGATGCCCGAGCCGGAGCCGACGAAGAGCCCCGCGCCGATCACCCCGCCCAGGGCGATCATCGAAAGATGGCGCTGTTTGAGGCCGTGGGAGAGGGAGCCGTCCGCCCGCTGTGGCGTCGTCTCCGTGGTCGTGCTGTTGGGCATGGGTGCTGCTCTCCCCCGTGCAATGGGCGGGCAAAAACCCCGCCAGTCTCCGCGTCCCGTCCGCTCAGGCGAAGGGGCTGACCACTATCCGGACACCTCTGGTGCGCAGGGTTAATCTACGGTTACGCCGTCGAGCGTGACCAGAGGTCGTACGCGACTCGCAACTCCTTTGGTGGGATTCCACAGTTGGGGAGTCCGTCCGGTCCGCGCGGAACACGTGAGGGAAACGGCTCCGCCTCAGTGATCAGTCTCACGCCCCGGCCGGTGTAATCCCCAGCCTTTGTCCGGAGCCCACCAAGTCGCCGTTCCGGCCTTTGTCGGGCGCTGACGGTGATCGTGACGGGCGCACCGGTATAGCGTCACGGTGTCCCGACGTGTCCACACCACCCCGTGGAGTCCCCATGGCCACCGCCACCGCCACCACCCGCCCCGGCGCAGTCCTCGCCGACCTGCTCCCGGCCTCCCGCGTCCGCGACGCCGCCCTCGTGGTCGGCGGCGCCGCGCTCACCGGCCTCGCGGCCCAGCTGTCGGTGCCCGTGCCCGGCTCCCCGGTGCCGGTGACCGGCCAGACCTTCGCCGCGCTGCTCGTCGGCACCGCCCTCGGTGCCCGCCGCGGCTTCCTCTCCCTCGCCCTGTACGCGGTCGCCGGTCTGGCGGGCGTGCCGTGGTTCGCGGACGGCAAGGCCGGCACCGGTCTCGTCTCCTTCGGCTACGTCCTCGGCATGCTGCTGGCCTCCGCCGTCGTCGGCGCCCTGGCCCGGCGCGGCGCCGACCGCTCGCCGCTGCGCATGGCCGGCACGATGGTCCTCGGCGAGGCGGTCATCTACGCCGTGGGCGTGCCCTACCTGGCCCTGGCGGCCCACCTGTCCGCGTCCGAGGCGATCGCGGCCGGCCTCACCCCGTTCCTGATCGGGGACGCCCTCAAGGCCGCCCTGGCGATGGGCGCCCTGCCCACCGCCTGGAAGGCGCTCGGCAAGCGCTAGAAGCCGTACGCCGGTACGCCGGTACGCCGGTACGCCGGTACGCCGGTACGACAGAGGCTCGCCGGGTCGGGATCACTCCACGACCCTGGCGAGCCTCTGTCTTCAACGTACGACGTGTACCGCGGGGAGCGGATCAGCCGATGGTCACCTTGTCGGCCGGGGACTCGGCCGCGGGCGCCGGGCGGGCCGCCGCCAGCCGCTGCCGCACCACCGCGATCACCAGCACGATCGCCGCGACCAGCAGCGACAGCAGCACGGTCTGGCGGCCGTCGTGCTCGGTGTCGAACAGCATGTAGACCAGCACGCCCACGATCAGCGCCGCCGTCGCCCAGGTCAGATACGGGTACAGCCACATCTTCACGACCAGCTTCTCCGGCGCCTCGCGCTGGATGATCTTCCGCATCCGCAGCTGCGAGAAGCAGATGACCAGCCACACGAACAGCGCGACCGCGCCGGAGGAGTTGACCAGGAAGAGGAAGATCGTGTCCGGGGACAGGTAGTTGAAGAAGACGGCGACGAAGCCGAACACGACGGACGCGAGGATCGCGGTCCTCGGCACGCCGCGGCTGTTGACCCGCGCGAACGCCTTCGGCGCGTCACCGCGCTCGCCGAGCGAGAAGGCCATCCGGGACGCCGTGTACAGGCCGGAGTTCAGACAGGACAGCACCGAGGTCAGCACGATGACGTTCATGATCTCGCCGGCGTGGGCGATGCCCAGGGAGTTCAGCGCGGCGACGTACGAACCGTCCTTCGCGATGGACGCGTCGTCCCACGGCAGCAGCGAGACGACGACCAGGATCGAGCCCAGGTAGAAGACACCGATGCGCCAGATGATGCTGTTGGTGGACTTGGTGACGGCCTGCTGCGGGTTCTCGGACTCGCCGGCCGCCAGCGTGGCGATCTCGCTGCCCATGAAGGAGAACACGACCAGCAGCACACCGGTGAGGATCGCGCCGGGACCGTGCGGCAGGAAGCCGCCGTGCGAGGTGAGGTTGCCGAAGGAGGCCTTGTCGGCGTCCACGCCCGGCAGCACGCCGAACACGGCGAGCAGACCGATGACGACGAACGCGCCGATCGCCACGACCTTGATGCCGGCGAACCAGAACTCGAATTCGCCGTAGGAGCCGACGGAGACGAGGTTGGTCGCGGTCAGCACGATCATCACGATCAGTGCCCAGCCCCATTGCGGGACGGCGGGGACCCAGCCTTCGAGGATCTTCGCGCCGGCGGTCGCCTCGACCGCGAGGACGACGACCCAGAAGAACCAGTACAGCCAGCCGATGGAGAACCCGGCCCAGCGGCCGAGCGCGCGGTCGGCGTGCGCGGAGAAGGAGCCGGACGTCGGATTGGCGGCGGACATCTCGCCGAGCATCCGCATCACGAGGACGACGAGCGTGCCGACGAGGGCGTACGACAGGAGGATGCCGGGTCCCGCGGTGGCGATACCCGTGCTGGAACCGACGAAGAGGCCGGCTCCGATGACGCCACCGATCGCGATCATCGACAGGTGGCGGTTCTTGAGTCCTGCTTGGAGGCCCGAACCAGGGGTCATGGACGGAGTTCCTTTGCGCCAGGTGGAGCTGCTCGTACGAGCGGTGTACGAGTCGGTCCAGTGAATCCGAGGCCAACGGAATGGGGAACCTCCGAATCCGTATCGTTACCTCTGGTTCCCTTGAGGATCTATGGCATGTCTCACAGGGTTTCGGGCCGGCCGCCCGCCGACACCCTGGGGCTGCTGCCCCGGGGGGCGCGTGTCACACTCGTTGCATGCGCGTGTATCTCGGCTCCGACCATGCGGGCTACGAACTGAAGAACCACCTCGTCGAGTGGCTGAAGGCGGCCGGGCACGAGCCCGTCGACTGCGGGCCGCACATCTACGACGCCCAGGACGACTACCCGCCCTTCTGCCTGCGTGCCGCGGAGCGGACGGCCGCGGACGCCGACGCCCTCGGCATCGTGATCGGCGGCTCCGGCAACGGTGAGCAGATCGCCGCGAACAAGGTGAAGGGCGTGCGGGCGGCGCTGGCCTGGAGCGAGGAGACGGCGGCGCTCGGGCGGCAGCACAACAACGCCAACGTGGTGGCCGTGGGTGCGCGCATGCACAGCACCGAGGAGGCCACCAAGTTCGTCGAGGTCTTCCTGAACACGCCGTTCTCCGGTGACGAGCGGCACGTCCGGCGCATCGAGATGCTGGCGGACTACGAGACCACGGGCACCCTCCCCCCGATCCCGGCCCACCACCCCCAGCAGCCGTAACCCCACCGGAACCGCCGATCCCGGCCCGGCCGCGCGGCCTCGACCGAGCCGGTCCGCTCATGCTGTGGCCGGCAGGGCCGGTCCTGGCGTGTCGGGTTGGCTGTGACAGCTCTGGGCGTGCCGGGGCTCGCGGTATCCCGTTCGGTCGTGTCGGGTCTGGCCGTGCCTCGGCCGGCCCCGGCTGGCTGCGGTACCTGGGGCCGCGCCCCTTGCCCTTGCCCTTGGCCGCCCGCCCGACTGGAAGCCCGGATCTACGGGGGCCTCGCCTCCGGCCCTCGGTTCGACCGCCCACCGGGTTCAGCGGACCGGAAGCCGGGGCCGGGTCGGCCCGCCCCGCCCCACGCCCTTCGCTTCCCCGCCCCGGGGGCGTCGGACGCTCACCCCTCGATCTGCCGAGTCAGGTGGGCGGGCGGGAAAAGATGACGCAGGAAAGGACACCCCGCCTTGCCGGAAGGGCACACCATCCATCGGCTGGCCCAGGACTACGCCGGGCGCTTCCTGGGCACGGCACCCCGCGTCACCAGCCCCCAGGGCAAGTTCTCCGACGCCGCCGCCCTCCTGGACCGTAGCGAGCTGACCGCCACCGAGGCCCACGGCAAGCACCTCTTCCTCGGGTTCCGGCACAGCGACTGGGTCCACATCCACCTCGGCCTGTTCGGCAAGGTCGGCTTCGGCGACGCCCCCGCACCCCCGCCGACGGACACCGTCCGGCTCCGCCTGGCGAACGACACCTCGTACGTGGACCTGCGCGGCCCCACCACCTGCGCCCTGATCACGGACACCGAGAAGCAGCGGATCCACGACCGGCTCGGCCCCGACCCGCTGCGCGCGGACGCCGACCCGGCCGCCGCGTACCGCAGGATCTCCCGCAGCCGTACGACGATCGCCGCCCTGCTCATGGACCAGAAGATCGTGGCCGGCGTCGGCAACGTCTACCGCGCCGAGGTGCTGTTCCGGCACGGCATCGACCCCTACCGCACCGGCCGCGAGATCACCCCGGCCGAGTGGGACGCGATCTGGGCCGACCTGGTGGAGCTGATGCGCGAGGGCGTGCGGAACAACCGGATCGACACCGTCCGCCCCGAGCACACCCCGGAGGCGATGGGCCGCCCGCCCCGCGTGGACGACCACGGCGGCGAGGTGTACGTCTACCGCCGCGCGACCCTGCCCTGCCACATCTGCGGCGACGAGATCCGCACCGCCGGCCTCGCCGCCCGCAACCTCTTCTGGTGCCCCACCTGCCAGCGGACCTGAGCCTGCGGCTAGAAACCGTGCGGCAGCCACGGGGCCAGCGGTGAGCCGAACGCCACCGACGCCTCCGCCAGCGCCCCCGGCCGCAGCTCCCGCACCCGTCCGGCCGCCGCCAGCGACAGCAGGGACACCCCGCCGAGGTACGCCGAGCCCACCTCCCGTACGGACAGGGCGAGTTCCGCCGCGTCGGCCGTACGCTCGCAGGACGCGCCCTTCGCGTCGCCCGTCAGCCGCCAACGCCCCGCGTTCCAGGGACAGAAGGCGTCCTCCACCTCGAACACGACGTCCACCGGCGCCTGGTACGTGCGCGCCGACAGCGCCGCGCCGACGTCCACCAGCCGGACGTAGGCGTCGTCGCGCAGCCGCGGATCGCAGCGGCGGATGTCGGAGACCAGATACCGCAGGGCGTCGTCCACCGGCCGCGACGGCACCGACAACGTCGTCATCAGGTCGATGCCGAACAGGAACCGCCACAGCGCGGCCTCGGTCGCCGTATCCAGCCCGGCCAGGTCCTTCAGCCGTACCGTGCCGGCGGGGGCACCGCCGGCGTCCCAGGATCCCTTGGTGTGGAAGCGGGCGTAGCCGGTGATCTCGCCGTCCCGTTCGGCGACCACGCACTGCATCGGCGGCCCCCCGTCCCGGTGGCGCTCGATGTCGACCAGGGCGACCCGCTCCCAGTTCGGCTGCCGGGCCAGCATGCCGGGCCGGCGCGGCACCAGGGCCGCGTACACCGCCTCGCAGGCGTCCAGCACGTCGGCCGGCGCCGCGGACCGCACCCGTACCTCGTCGGTGCCGGCGGGCAGGGCCAGGGTCACCCGGCTGGTGTCGATCTCGGCGCTGATCCGGAACGTGGCGGTGCCGTATCCGAAGCGGCCGTAGATGGCCGGCTCCGACGCGGTCAGCATCGCCACCGGCTCGCCCCGCTCGTGGAAGTCGTCCAGCTGCCGGCGCATGATCGAGGTCAGCACGCCGCGCCGCCGGTGGGTGGCGGCGACGCTCACCATCGTCACTCCCGCCGTGGGGACCAGGGCCCCGCCCGGCACGGTCAGCCGGAAGCTGAACGCCCCCGCCGTGCCGACGAGCGTGTCCCCGTCCCAGGCGGCGAGGGAGCGGTCGAACTCCGTGGTCGCCCGCTCCGCCTCGCGTTCCTCCCCGGAGGCCGGCCCCGCGCCGAAGGCCCGGTACAGGGCGTCGCACCACCCGTCCCACTCGTCCTCGCGCAGCGGCCTCAACTCGGTTCCGTGAACAGTCCCCATGGGCCATGCCTATCAGGGCGCAGGAGGGCGGGCCAGCAATTTTCGTCCCGGCGCGGGCGCCGCGCGGCCCGGCGTGCGCGCGGCGAAGCGGAATCCCGCAGGGGGACAACCGGGACCTCCCGTGCCAAGCGGCCGGTCCGCTGGATAGGGTCCCGAACTGATGGCAGCAGGACGACAGCGGCGCGCGAAGGCCGACACGTTCACGGCCCGGTGCAAGAAGCGGTGGCACCGGGCCCGCGTCGGGCTGCGCAAAAGCGCCGTGGACTACTTCCGCGGCGACGGCTCCGACTGGATCGCCTTCGCCGGACTGCTGCTGGCCGTCCCGCTCCTCGCGGCCATGACCCTGCTCGACCCGGTGTGGTGGTCCCCGGCGACCCTGGTGCTGCCGATCGTCGCCGGCGGTCTGCTGCTGCGCCCGGCGAGCCTGCTCGGGCTGTACGCGGCGGCGGCCACCGCGCTGATCGTGGAGTCGGTGCGGCTCGGCCCGTACACCGAGGGCCCCTCCCGGGTCACCCCCGGCGTGGTCCTGGTGGTCGCCGCGTGCGGCTTCTTCGGGCTGCTGACCGCGCAGTTCCGCAGCCGGGTCGGCGTGCCCTGGCGGCGCGGCGGCACGATGCTGTTCGACCTGCGCGAGCGGATCCGGGTGCAGAGCAAGCTGCCGAAGCTGCCCAAGGGCTGGCACCACGAGATGGCGCTGCGGCCGGCGGGCGGGCAGTCCTTCTCCGGTGACTTCGTCGTCGCGGCCCGTACGAACGGCGGCCGGACGCTGGAGGTCGTCCTCACCGACGTGTCCGGCAAGGGCATGGACGCGGGCTCCCGGGCCCTGCTGCTGTCCGGCGCCTTCGGCGGTCTGCTCGGCTCGCTGCCCCCGCACGCCTTCCTGCCGGCCGCCAACGGCTATCTGCTCCGCCAGGACTGGGAGGAGGGCTTCGCCACCTCCATCCACCTGGTGCTGGACCTGGACTCCGGGGACTACGAGCTGTACTCCGCGGGCCATCCGCCGGGGCTCCAGCTGAGCGCGGGCAGCGGACGCTGGGAGGAGAAGGCCGCCGAGGGCCCGCTGCTCGGTGTGTACGACGGCGCCCAGTTCGACCCCGTGAAGGGCTCGCTACGGCCCGGGGACGTGTTGATGCTGTTCACAGACGGTTTGGTGGAGACCGCCGAGCGGGACATCGTGGAGGGCATCGACCGGCTCACCGGCGAGGCCGACCGCTATGTGCCGGGCGGCTTCCACGGCGCCGCCTGGCATCTCATCGAAGCGGTCGCCAAGGACGTCAACGACGACCGGGCCCTGCTGCTGATCTGCCGCGAGACGTCCACGACCCGCTGAGCCGGGTCCCCCGGATCCCACCGCGGGGCACACTGAGGGCATGCCCCTTCTCACCCTCGCCGAGGTCGAGACGCTCGCCCGAGCCGCCCACGACGGCCAGACCGACAAGGCCGGACGGCCGTACGCCGAGCACCTCGCGGCCGTGGCCGGGGGCGTGCGCGCCCGGGGCGGCGACCCCGACCAGATCGCGGCGGCCTGGCTGCACGACGCCGTGGAGGACGCCGCGCTCAGCGAGGAGTGGCTGGCGGCGGCCGGCCTCACCGCGCGGACCAAGGCCATCGTGCGGGCCCTCACCAAAGAACCGGGGGAGTCCCAGGAGGCCTACGCCGCCCGGATCCTCGCCACCCCGGGCGCGCTGCTGGTGAAGGAGGCCGACCTCGCGCACAACGCCGACCCGGAGCGCCTCGCCGTCCTCCCCGAACCGGTCCGGACCCGGCTGACCGGGAAGTACGACCGGATGCGCGCGCTCCTCGGCCTGCGCCCGTGACACAGGGCCCGGCCGCCTAGACCCCGACGCTCTCCCGTTGCCGTTGCCGTTGCCGTTGTCCTCGCTGTTGCCGTTGCCCTCGCCGGTTGCGGCTGCGGGCCTGCTCGGCCGCGTCCTGCCGGAACGCCCATTCCATCCGCGGCTCTACCGCGAAGCGGAAGACCCGCCGCACCGGCCGGGTGCACAGCACCGTGACGGCGGTCGCGGCGAGCACGGTCACCAGGACCACGCCGGGCGGCCGGTGCAGCCAGGGGTGCTCGAACCAGCCGCGGTAGTCGCCGGACTTCATCAGGAAGCCGTGCAGCAGATAGCCGTAGAGGGTGCCCGCGCCGAGCGGGGTGAACCACGTCGTCCGGCTCGGCACCCACGCGAAGAAGCAGGCCGTCAGCAGCAGCGAGCAGCCCATCAGCGCGAGCGTCATCACCGGGCCGCACCACCAGGGGGCGCCCAGCTCCTGCGCCGACTCGCTGTGGGCGAACCACCCGGTGTTCATCCGCGGCACCGCCCACCAGCCGATCGCGAGCGCCGCCGCGAACACCGGCACCGAGGCGATCCGCGCCCGGCGGCGGCGCACCAGCGCGAAGTGCTCGGGCCGCAGGCACAGGCCGAGCACGAAGTACGGCAGGAACTGCAGGACGCGCCGGAGATCGAGGTCGTCGCCGATGTCCGGGCTGACGGACGCCAGCATCGCGATGCCGATGGCCAGCGGCAGCGGATGCCGCACCAGCTGCCACAGCGGAGTGGTCAGCCGCCAGACGAACAACGCGACCAGGAACCAGGTCAGATACCAGGGATCGAGCAGGCTGATGTCCGCGTGCGAGCCGTTGACCAGGTTCCGGAAGAGCGTGTACGCCGTTTCGAACAGGACGTACGGCACGGCGACGCCGGTGATCAGCCGCTTCAGCCGGTGCGGGCGCATGTCGAAATGACGTGAGAAGAAGCCGGAGACGATGATGAACGCCGGCATGTGGAAGGTGTAGACGACGGTGTACACGCTCTCCAGAGGCCGGCTGCCGTCTTTCAGCGGCTCCCAGGCGTGGCCCACCGCGACGAGCACGATGGCCAGGTACTTGGCATTGTCGAAGAACGCGTCGCGCCGCGGCCCCGGTCTGTCCGGCGCCGCCCGCCGCTCCCGCGCTTCCACCGGGGGACGCGGGGTGGGCACTCCGTTCACCGGCGGCTGGGCCAGGGGGAGCGGGCTGCGGTTCGGGCCGGGGGACGGGGCGGCGTCAAACATCTCAGGCACCCTAACCACGTCCCCCGGATTTCGTAAAACCCCCGCAATGATTCCCGCTTATTCGGGCCCCATGCCCGCGTAATGTCCCGATTCATCCCGACTAAAGGGGGCATACATCGTTCCTGTGTCATCAATTCGAATTACCTGGGCATGAGATGTGTGGAGGCGGAAACGAAGTCGGGTAATTCCGTGGGAGCCGCGCGTGGGTGCTTGATCGAATTACTGTGCGGTGGATCGCCCGCGGCGGGCGGCGGTGCCCGACGATTCGTCATCGGCCGCATACGCGGGCCGGGTTGGTGGCACGATGTCCCTGGCGGGGGTGCACGGACCGTACCTCCGGGCCGGGAGAGCGGACCGACCTAGGGTGTGATCAGTTGTGGCCATTTCACTGTCCGTGGTGGTGCTGTTGGCGGTCATCCTGGTGATCCTCATCCGAGGAGGGAACCTCAAGCCCGGCCCCGCCATCGCCGCGATCCTCTTCGGCTTCTTCCTGGCCTCGACCGGCATGGCCCCGTCGATCAACCGCTTCCTGAACTCGATAGCGGACTCCATCAACTCGATCAGGTTCTGACCGACGAGGCAGGACACCCACCCCCCCCCGCACGACAAGCGAGAACAACCCCGACCCCGCCGTCCGCCGCGCGGACGGCCACGCAAGGGGCACGCCGCTCGCCAGGGCTATTCGTAGATCCGGGCGGCGGTCAGGGCGCGGGCAAAGAACGTCCAGTCACCTTCGGGCGGCAGTTCGTGACCGAAGTTCCGGTACCACCCCGGAGACTCGGCGACCCAGGCTTCCAGGGCTGCCAGGAACCTCTCCAGCGTCGCGTTCTCCCACTGCCCGCCGTTGGCTGCGTGGTCCGCTCGAAGGCGCGCCAGGAAGATGCTGAAGGCCTCGCGATCGCCAATGTGGTCGTCGGGACCCAGGGGACTCGTCACAGGCGTGACCCTAAGAGCCCCGGAACGACCGAAGGCCCAGGGAGAGGAAATCAACCTCTCACCTGGGCCTTCGGCATCCAGAGCGGGCGACGGGAATCGAACCCGCGTAGCTAGTTTGGAAGACTAGGGCTCTACCATTGAGCTACGCCCGCAACACCGCACCGCAGGTCGCTGACCGCGGCACAGGAGGCATCGTAGCGGGTCGCCCGCCGCCGAGGCCAACGACTTCCCCCGGGAGGACCGGCCGGCGCCGAGCGGTGGCGGCGCGGCACGCCCCCGCCCGTCCTCCCGCGTGTTGTCCCGCATAATCCGGCCGCCGCGATCGACCGGGGCATGTACCCTACGTGTCGCACACCAGACGGGGTGTGGCGCAGCTTGGTAGCGCGTCCGCTTTGGGAGCGGAAGGCCGTGGGTTCAAATCCCGCCACCCCGACCACCGGCACACGACCCGCGAAGATCGCCTTTTGGGGCGCCGACCGGCTGCGGTTACTATGCAAGCTGCGCGCCCGTGTGTCCTGGCCCTCACGGCCTACGTACTCGTCCGGGCGGCGAATCCGCCGGACCTGTCTGGCTCCGGCAGAAACCAAGAAGTCAGCCACAAGGAGACCGAACCGTGAAGAGCGCCGTGGAGACCCTGAACCCGACCCGGGTTCGGCTCACTGTCGAGGTGCCCTTCGAGGAGCTCAAGGACAGCCTCGACGCGGCGTACAAGAAGATCAACCAGCAGGTCACGGTGAAGGGCTTCCGTAAGGGCAAGATCCCGGCCCGCGTGATCGACCAGCGGTTCGGCCGCGGTGCGGTGCTGGAGGAGGCCGTCAACGACGCGCTGCCGAAGTTCTACACCGAGGCGGTCAACGAGGCCGAGCTCAACGTGCTGGGCCAGCCCGAGGTGGACATCACGGAGCTGAAGGACGGCGAGACGCTGAACTTCACCGCCGAGGTCGACATCCGCCCGGCCCTCGAGATCCCGGACTACTCCGGCATCGAGGTCGAGGTCGACGCCGTCGAGGTCACCGACGAGGACGTCGAGAAGTCGGTCGAGCAGCTCCGTGAGCGCTTCGCCTCCACCACCCCGGTCGAGCGCGCGGCCGAGGAGGGCGACGTCGTCACGATCGACCTGGAGGCCAAGGTCGACGGCGAGGTCCTGGAGGACGGCATCGCCAACGGCGTGTCCTACACCATCGGCTCCGGTGAGCTGCTGGAGGGCATCGACGAGGCCGTGAAGGGCCTGGAGGCCGGTGGCGAGGCCACCTTCACCTCCGAGCTGAAGGGCGGCTCCGCCGCCGGCAAGGAGGCCGAGGTCACCGTCAAGGTCACCCAGGTCGCCAAGCGGGAACTGCCCGAGCTGGACGACGACTTCGCGCAGCTCGCCTCCGAGTTCGACACCCTGGAGGAGCTGAAGGCGGACAGCCGCAAGCGCCTCGCCAACATGAAGCAGTTCGACCAGGCCACGCAGGCCCAGGAGCGCGTCCTGGAGAAGCTGCTGGAGCTGGTGGAGGTCCCCGTCCCCGAGAAGCTGCTCGAGGACGAGATCAACACCCGCAAGCACAACCTGGAGCACCACCAGCTCGCCCAGATGGGCCTCACCCTCGACAAGTACCTGGAGATCCAGGGCAAGACCGCCGAGGAGTTCGAGACCGAGACCCGTGAGGCCGCGGTCAAGGGCATCAAGACCCAGTTCGTCCTGGACGAGCTGGTCAAGAAGGAGCAGCTCAACGTCAACCAGGAGGAGCTCACCGAGCACCTCATGCGGCGCGCCGCCTCCTCCGGCATGTCCCCCGACCAGTTCGCCCAGGCCGTCGTCGAGGGCGGCCAGGTGCCGCTGCTGGTCGGCGAGGTCGCCCGCGGCAAGGCCCTGGCCGTCGTGGTCGAGGCCGCCACGGTGAAGGACACCAACGGCGAGATCGTCAACCTGGACGACGAGGAGGAGGAGACCGAGGCCGCCGAGGCGTCGGAGACCTCCGAGGAGAAGTCCGAGGGCTGAGCGCGAGCCCCGCGGCGCCGGTAACGCCGTACAGCGGGCCCTGGGGATTGTCCCCGGGGCCCGTTCGCGTACGCCGGGGGCCGCGGCCGGCCCGAGGGCGCGGGGACCCGCGCGACAGGCCACGACGCCCCCCGGCCCGACGACCCCCGCACCACCCCGCACGCACCGCGCCCGACGACCGCACCGCCCCGCACCCGGCCTCCGGCGCACTCCCGCACGCACGGCACCCGGCGTCCGGCGAAAGTCCCCCACGCCCCGCACCCGGCCTCCGGCGCCCTCCCCGCACACACGGCACCCGGCGTCCGGCGAACGCCCCCCGCGCTACGCCCCCGGCGAACACTCCCATCTCCGGGATTCCCCGAAGGAGGCTGAGCGTTAGGGTCCATGAATACGGGGGCAGGGGAGTCTCCTGAAACCCCCCGCCAAGCCTCCGGCAGGACGACGTGAGACGGCCCGGCGCCGTCGTAAGACGAGCAGGTGGATACGTGACGAATCTGATGCCCTCCGCCGCCGGCGAGCCTTCCATCGGTGGTGGCCTCGGCGACCAGGTCTACAACCGGCTGCTCAACGAGCGGATCATCTTCCTCGGCCAGCAGGTTGACGACGACATCGCCAACAAGATCACGGCGCAGCTGCTGCTCCTTGCCGCCGATCCGGACAAGGACATCTACCTCTACATCAACAGCCCCGGCGGCTCGGTGACGGCCGGCATGGCGATCTACGACACCATGCAGTACATCCCGAACGACGTGGTCACGATCGCGATGGGCATGGCGGCCTCGATGGGCCAGTTCCTGCTCACCGGCGGTGCCGCCGGCAAGCGCTTCGCCCTGCCGCACGCGGACATCATGATGCACCAGGGCTCCGCCGGCCTCGGCGGCACGGTCTCGGACATCAAGATCCAGGCCGAGTACCTGATGCGCACCAAGAAGCGCATGTCGGAGCTGACCGCGTTCCACTCCGGTCAGTCCGTCGAGACGATCATCCGCGACGGCGACCGCGACCGCTGGTTCACCCCGGAAGAGGCCAAGGAGTACGGTCTCATTGACGAGATCATCACGCACGCCTCGGGTGTTCCGGGAGGCGGCGGCACCGGTGCCTGACCGGCCCGGCCACGCCACGCACCGCCGAGACACCAGCCCCCCGAACGCCACCAGGACGGTGAACCCCATGAGCAACTTCCCCGGCGCCGCCAGCGGTATGTACGAGGGCCCCCGGCCCGACAGCCGCTACGTCATCCCGCGCTTCGTCGAGCGCACCTCCCAGGGCATCCGCGAGTACGACCCGTACGCGAAGCTCTTCGAGGAGCGCGTGATCTTCCTGGGCGTCCAGATCGACGACGCCTCCGCCAACGACGTCATGGCGCAGCTGCTGTGCCTGGAGTCGATGGACCCCGACCGGGACATCTCGATCTACATCAACAGCCCCGGCGGCGACATGACCGCGCTGACGGCGATCTACGACACGATGCAGTTCGTGAAGCCCGACATCCAGACGGTCTGCATGGGCCAGGCGGCCTCCGCCGCGGCCATCCTGCTCGCCGCCGGCACGCCCGGCAAGCGCATGGCGCTGCCGAACTCCCGGGTGCTGATCCACCAGCCGGCCGGCTCCACCGGCCGCGGTCAGCTCTCCGACCTCGAGATCATCGCCAACGAGTTCACCCGGATGCGCGAGCAGCTGGAGAACATGCTGGCCAAGCACTCGAACCGGCCGCTCGAGAAGGTCCGCGAGGACATCGAGCGCGACAAGATCCTCACGGCCGAGGAGGCGCTGGAGTACGGCCTCGTCGACCAGATCATCTCCACCCGCAAGCTGAACAACGCCGCCGTCCGCTGACGCGGATCGCGGCACCCCGAGCCCCCCTTGGCACGGTGCACGGCAAAGTGAACCCTGCCAAGGGGGGCCCGAACACCGGGCCCGGCAAGGTACCGTCGGACATAAGGCAGCACCAGGAGCCGCTGGACTCATGTCGTCCAGGCGTCTCCCAGGCGAAGGGGAAGCACACCGTGGCACGCATCGGTGACGGCGGCGATCTGCTCAAGTGCTCGTTCTGCGGCAAGAGCCAGAAGCAGGTCAAGAAGCTCATCGCAGGGCCCGGTGTGTACATCTGCGACGAGTGCATCGATCTCTGTAACGAGATCATCGAGGAAGAACTCGCGGAGACCAGCGAGGTGCGCTGGGAGGAACTGCCCAAGCCGCGCGAGATCTACGAGTTCCTCGAGGGCTACGTGGTCGGCCAGGAGGCCGCCAAGAAGGCCCTCTCCGTCGCGGTGTACAACCACTACAAGCGGGTCCAGGCGGGCGAGAACGGCGGCGCGAGCGGCCGGGACGACGCGATCGAACTGGCGAAGTCCAACATCCTGCTGCTCGGTCCCACCGGCTCCGGCAAGACCCTGCTGGCGCAGACCCTGGCGCGCATGCTGAACGTCCCGTTCGCGATCGCCGACGCCACGGCGCTGACCGAGGCCGGCTATGTCGGCGAGGACGTCGAGAACATCCTGCTGAAGCTGATCCAGGCGGCGGACTACGACGTCAAGAAGGCCGAGACCGGGATCATCTACATCGACGAGATCGACAAGGTCGCCCGCAAGAGCGAGAACCCGTCGATCACCCGGGACGTGAGCGGCGAGGGCGTCCAGCAGGCGCTGCTGAAGATCCTGGAGGGCACGACGGCCTCGGTCCCGCCGCAGGGCGGCCGCAAGCACCCGCACCAGGAGTTCATCCAGATCGACACGACGAACGTGCTGTTCATCGTGGGCGGTGCCTTCGCGGGCCTGGAGAAGATCATCGAGGCCCGGGCCGGCGCCAAGGGCATCGGCTTCGGCGCGACGATCCTGTCCAAGCGTGAGCTGGAGGCCAAGGACGTCTTCGAGGACGTCATGCCGGAGGACCTGGTCAAGTTCGGCATGATCCCCGAGTTCATCGGCCGGCTGCCCGTGATCACGTCCGTGCACAACCTGGACCGCGAGGCGCTGCTGAAGATCCTGGTCGAGCCGCGCAACGCCCTGGTCAAGCAGTACCAGCGCCTGTTCGAACTGGACGGCGTGGAGCTGGACTTCGAGCGCGAGGCGCTGGAGGCCATCGCCGACCAGGCCATCCTGCGCCAGACCGGCGCCCGCGGCCTGCGCGCCATCATGGAGGAGGTCCTCCAGGGCGTGATGTACGAGGTCCCGTCCCGCAAGGACGTCGCCCGCGTGGTCATCACCGCCGACGTGGTCCTCTCCAACGTCAACCCCACCCTGATCCCGCGCGACGCCCGCGGCCGGGGTTCGGGCGAGCAGAAGACGGCGTAACCGCCGCACGGACACGGCAAGGAAGGGGCCCCGGTCGACCGACCGGGGCCCCTTCGCCGTGGCGGAAGGCCGTCAGGCCTTCACACGGACCGCGCCGCGGAACTTGGCGGTGAGCTCCGCGTCGGCCGTCGGGTCGCTGCTGCGGCCCGCCGCGAGGTTGGCGACGTCCACCGGCATGACCAGGCCGAGGGTGCTGTGGTCGCCCCAGATGCAGATGCTCATCGTGACGTCCTTCGGCCCGCCGTTGCTCGCGCCGGTGGGGGCGCTGGCCTGCTGGCACTTGAGGACCGCGCCGTCGAGCCCGGCCGGCGTGTACGCCTTCGGCTCGCCGTTCAGGGTGACTTCGCTGTCCTTCTCCTCCGTGGCCTTGGTCTTCATGTAGGCGAACATCGCGTCGACGGTCTTCTCGGGGTCGTCGATCGTGCCGTACACACCGCCGAACTGGATCATCTTCTTGCTCAGCGGGTTGTCGTCGTTGCCGGACTCGTACTGCGCGCTGACGTCCTTCGGATCGTGCACGCCCCACTTCTCGGCGTCCTTCAGATCCTTCTTCGTCATCGTGTCGCCGTCGCCGTCCTTCTTCTTGTACTCGGTCAGGACGGTGTCCGGCGTCGTCAGCTTGTGCGGGCCGTCGTCCGCGACACCGCCCCCGCCGCCGCTGCCGCCGAGCACGAAGTACCCGCCGACCGCCAGTGCGGCCACCACGGCCACCGCGCCGATGATCAGCCCGGTCTTCTTCTTTCCGCCGGCCGGCTGCGGCGGCTGCGGCGGCACGCCGTAGGGCTGCTGGCCGTAGGGGTTCGGCTGCTGGCCGTACGGGCCCGGCTGCGGGGGCATGCCCTGCGGGGCGCCCTGCGGCGGCGTGCCCTGCTGCGGGTAGCCGTACCCGGGCTGCGGCGCCGGAGGGGCCTGCTGGGGGTAGCCGTAGCCGGGCTGGGGTGCCTGCGGCGGCTGCTGGCCGTAGGGGCCCGGCTGGCCGTACGGCCCAGGCTGACCCGGCTGGCCGTACGGTCCCGGCTGCTGGGGCGGCTGGCCGTACGGGCCCGGCTGGTTGTTGCTCATTCCTGGGTTCCCCTCCAGAAGCTTATGTGTTCCTGACATCCTGGCCCAGGTCCGGGACACGCCCGGCACCGGGGGCCGCACCGTTACAGAACACGCGCGTTTCGGGACCGCCCCGTGACACCTCTAAACTGACCACCGTGACCGACAACGCTCAGCAGCAGCCCCCAGCGCCCGACACCGAACTGCCGACCCAGTACGCGCCGGCCGATGTAGAGGGGCCGTTGTACGAGCGCTGGGTAGAGCGGGGTTACTTCGACGCGGACGCCAAGAGCGACAAGCCGCCGTACACCGTCGTCATCCCGCCGCCGAACGTCACGGGCAGCCTGCACCTCGGGCACGCCTTCGAGCACACCCTGATCGACGCGCTCACCCGCCGCAAGCGCATGCAGGGCTACGAGACGCTGTGGCAGCCCGGCATGGACCACGCCGGCATCGCCACGCAGAACGTCGTCGAGCGCGAGCTGGCCAAGGAGGGCAAGTCCCGCCACGACCTGGGCCGCGAGGCCTTCGTGGAGCGCGTCTGGCAGTGGAAGGCCGAGTCCGGCGGCCAGATCAGCGGCCAGATGCGCCGCCTCGGCGACGGCGTCGCCTGGTCCCGCGAGCGCTTCACCATGGACGAGGGTCTGTCCAAGGCCGTCCAGACCATTTTCAAGAAGCTCTACGACGACGAGCTGATCTACCGCGCCGAGCGCATCATCAACTGGTGCCCGCGCTGTCTGACGGCGATCTCGGACATCGAGGTCGAGTACCAGGACGACGACGGCGAACTGGTCTCCATGCGCTACGGCGACGGGGAGGACTCCATCGTCGTCGCCACCACCCGCGCCGAGACGATGCTCGGTGACACGGCCGTCGCCGTCCACCCCGACGACGAGCGCTACCAGCACCTCGTCGGCAAGCTCATCCGGCTCCCGCTGACCGACCGCTCCATCCCGGTCGTCGCCGACACCCACGTCGACCCCGAGTTCGGCACGGGCGCCGTCAAGGTCACCCCGGCCCACGACCCGAACGACTTCGAGATCGGCCAGCGCCACGACCTGCCGTCCATCACCGTGATGGACGAGCACGCCGTCATCACCGTCCACGGCCCCTTCCAGGGCATGGACCGCCTGGAGGCCCGCTCCGCGATCGTCGGCGCGCTGCGCGCCGAGGGCCGGATCGTCGCCGAGAAGCGGCCCTACGTCCACTCCGTCGGCCACTGCTCGCGCTGCAAGACCACCATCGAGCCGCGCCTGTCGATGCAGTGGTGGGTCAAGGTCGGCCCGCTGGCCAAGGCCGCCGGCGACGCCGTCCGCGACGGCAAGGTCAAGATCCATCCGCAGGAGATGGAGAAGCGGTACTTCGACTGGGTCGACAACCTCCACGACTGGTGCATCTCGCGCCAGCTGTGGTGGGGCCACCGCATCCCGGTCTGGTACGGCCCGGACGGCGAGGTCGTCTGCGTCGGCCCCGACGAGGAGCCGCCCACCGGCGAGGGCTGGCGCCAGGACACCGACGTCCTCGACACCTGGTTCTCCTCCGGCCTGTGGCCGTTCTCCACCCTCGGCTGGCCCGAGCGCACCGAGTCGCTCGCGAAGTTCTACCCGAACTCCGTCCTGGTCACCGGCTACGACATCCTCTTCTTCTGGGTCGCCCGGATGATGATGTTCGGCCTGTACGCGATGGACGGCACCCCGCCGTTCCACACCATCGCCCTGCACGGCATGGTCCGCGACCAGTTCGGCAAGAAGATGTCGAAGTCCTTCGGCAACGCGGTCAACCCGCTGGACTGGATGGACAAGTACGGCTCCGACGCCCTGCGCTTCACCCTGGCCCGCGGCGCCAACCCGGGCGTGGACGTGCCGATCGGCGAGGACTGGGTCCAGGGCTCGCGCAACTTCGCCAACAAGATCTGGAACGCGACCCGCTTCGCGCTGATGAACGGCGCGACGGTGGAGGGACCGCTGCCGGACCCGGCGCGGATGTCCGCGACCGACCGCTGGATCCTCTCCCGCCTGAACTCGGTGGTCGCCGAAGTCGACGCCTACTACGACGACTTCCAGTTCGCCAAGCTCTCCGACACCCTCTTCCACTTCGCGTGGGACGAGGTCTTCGACTGGTACGTGGAGCTGTCCAAGACCGTCTTCCAGGCGGGCGGCGAGGCGGCCGAGGTCGGCAAGCGGGTCCTGGGCGAGGTCCTCGACGTCACCCTCAAACTGCTGCACCCGGTGGTCCCGTTCGTCACCGAGACCCTGTGGACCACGCTGACCGGCGGCGAGTCGGTCGTGATCGCCGACTGGCCCACCGACAGCGGCTTCCGGGACACGGCGGCCGAGCAGGAGATCGCCACCCTCCAGTCGGTCATCACCGAGGTCCGCCGCTTCCGCGCCGACCAGGGCCTCCAGCCCGGCCAGCGGGTCCCGGCCCGGCTGACCCTGGACGGCACGGCCCTCGCCCCGCACGAGGCGGCCATCCGCCAGCTGCTGCGGCTCCAGCCCGAGGGCGAGTCCTTCACGGCCACGGCGACCCTGCCGGTGGCGGGCGCCCAGGTCGCGCTCGACCTCTCCGGCACGATCGACGTCGCCGCGGAGCGCAAGCGCCTGGCGAAGGACCTGGCCGCCGCCGAGAAGGAGAAGGCCCAGGCCACGGCCAAGCTCGGCAACGAGGCGTTCCTCGCCAAGGCCCCGGACCACGTCGTGGAGAAGATCCGCACCCGCCTGGCCAAGGCGGACGAGGACATCGCCCGTATCACCGCGCAGCTGGAGAAGCTGCCGCAGGCGTAGCTGCCGTACGAAAGCCCCCGGTGCCGGTGAGCGCCGGGGGCTTTCGCGTGCCCCGCCAGGGGCGCGGGGAACCGCGCGAGGAGCGACCGGAGCCCGCACCCGCGCGACACCCCCCGCCACCCCTTTCCACAGGCGCGCCAAGCCACCGCACCCTTTGTCAGCCGGTCTCCGTAGACTGGGCCCCGTGAGCGACCCGAACGGTACCGACCAGCCCGACCCCCTCGACAGCTTCGAGGAGATCATCGAAGCCGAGACCACCCGCGACCCCGACCTCGCGGTGATCGAGGCCGGCAGCCGCACCCTGCGCACCCAGGGCGGCCCGCCGCAGGCCGACGTACCCGCGCGCCCGGAGGACCCCGAGGTCGACAAGGCGCTGCGCGAGGTCGAGGCCGAGCTGGCCACCCGCTGGGGCGAGACCAAGCTGGAGCCCTCGGTCAGCAGGATCTCCGCGCTGATGGACGTCCTCGGCGAGCCCCAGCGCTCGTACCCCTCGATCCACATCACCGGCACCAACGGCAAGACCTCCACCGCCCGCATGATCGAGGCCCTGCTCGGCGCCTTCGAACTGCGCACCGGGCGGTACACCAGCCCGCACGTGCAGTCGATCACCGAGCGGATCAGCCTGGACGGCGCCCCGATCTCCGCCGAGCGGTTCATCGAGACGTACCAGGACATCAAGCCGTACGTCGAGATGGTGGACGGACAGCAGGAGTTCCGGCTCTCCTTCTTCGAGGTCCTCACCGGCATGGCGTACGCCGCCTTCGCCGACGCGCCCGTGGACGTGGCCGTCGTCGAGGTCGGCATGGGCGGCTCCTGGGACGCCACCAACGTCATCGACGGTGACGTGGCCGTCGTGACCCCCATCGGTCTGGACCACACCGACCGGCTCGGCGGGACCACCGCGGAGATCGCCGGCGAGAAGAGCGGCATCATCAAGCAGGACGCGACCGTCATCCTGGCCCAGCAGCCGGTGGACGCGGCGCAGGTGCTGCTGAAGAAGGCCGTCGAGGTGGACGCCACGGTCGCCCGCGAGGGGCTGGAGTTCGGCGTCACCGCCCGGCAGGTCGCCGTCGGCGGGCAGCTGCTGACCCTGCGCGGCCTCGGCGGCGAGTACCCGGAGGTCTACCTCCCGCTGCACGGCGCCCACCAGGCGCACAACGCGGCCGTCGCGCTCGCCGCCGTGGAGGCGTTCTTCGGCGTCGGCGCCCAGCGCGCGGAGCCGCTGGACATCGACACCGTGCGCAAGGCGTTCGCGGCCGTCTCCTCCCCGGGCCGCCTGGAGGTCGTCCGGCGCTCCCCGACGGTCGTGCTGGACGCGGCGCACAACCCGGCGGGCGCCGAGGCCACCGCGGAGGCGGTGCGGGAGGCGTTCGACTTCAGCCGGCTGATCGGCGTCGTGGGCGCGAGCGGGGACAAGAACGTGCGGGGGCTGCTGGAGGCCTTCGAGCCGATCTTCGCCGAGGTCGTCGTCACCCAGAACTCCAGCCACCGCGCCATGGACGTGGACGAGCTGGCCGCGATCGCCGTCGAGGTGTTCGGCGACGAGCGGGTGCAGGTCGAGCCGCGGCTGCCGGACGCCCTGGAGGCCGCGATCACGCTGGCCGAGGAGGAGGGCGAGTTCGCGGGCGGCGGTGTCCTGGTCACCGGTTCCGTCATCACGGTCGGCGAGGCCCGGCTGCTGCTCGGGAAGGGCTGAGAGACGAGATGCGTACGCTGTGTGCGTCGACCCTGATCGGCGAGTTCTTCATCATCGGCTTCGCCGGGCTGGTCGCCATGAAGGACCCCGACCTGGCCACGTCGACGGTGTGGCTGGTCAGCGGTATCGCCATGCTGCTGTGTGTGCTGCTGTGCGGCATGGTGACCCGCCCCGGCGGGGTGGCCCTCGGCTGGGCCCTGCAGATCGCCCTGATCGCCTCCGGCGTCTTCGTGCCGACCATGTACTTCATGGGCGCCATTTTCGCGGCGCTGTGGTGGGCATCGGTGCACTTCGGGAGAAAGGTGGACGAGGCGAAGGCCCGCTTCGCGGCCGGGTCGCAGCCGTCCTCCTCCCCGGCTGACGCTGCGTGACGGACGCCCCGGCACGCCCTGTAACCTCGTGCCACCGCACCCGTAAGCCGTGTAAGGAGCCCCTCGTGAGCCAGCGCACCCTTGTCCTCCTCAAGCCCGACGCCGTCCGTCGTGGGCTGACCGGTGAGATCATCGGCCGTATCGAGCGCAAGGCCGGCTGGCAGATCACCGCGCTGGAGCTGCGCACCCTGGACCGCGCCACGCTGGAGCAGCACTACGCCGAGCACGTGGGCAAGCCGTTCTACGAGCCGCTGGTGGAGTTCATGTCCTCCGGGCCGGTCGTCGCGCTGATCGTGGAGGGCGAGCGGGTGATCGAGGGCGTGCGCCGGCTGGCCGGCCCGACCGACCCGATCGCCGCCGCGCCCGGCTCGATCCGCGGTGACTTCGGTGTGATCGTCCGCGAGAACCTGATCCACGCCTCGGACTCGGAGGAGTCCGCCGAGCGCGAGGTGAAGATCTTCTTCCCCGGTCGCGCGTAAGGCCCCTGGCGGCGGCGGAGAAGGTCCGGGCGCGGTCCCGGGCCTTTCTCGCACCCCTCGTCCGGGCTTCGCCACAGGGTCCGCGCATTTGAGGGAACGCGCGCCCCCGAACGCCCGTCTCCACAAGCGAGGCGGCACGCCATCTGGTGACAATGGCGGAGACCCTCGCGCAGTGTTCGTGGCGGCGCGTTTACGATGGAAGCCTTCACGTCACAGCACCCGCCTCGCCTCCCTGACATGCCCTCAAAAGCGCAGGAAGGCCAGATGAATCCGGATGGGGAACTCAATGTCGTTCATCGGCCGTGACATGGCTGTCGACCTCGGGACCGCCAACACGCTGGTGTACGTCAGGGGTCGCGGAATCGTCCTGAACGAGCCGTCCGTCGTGGCGATCAACACCAACACGGGTGGAATCCTGGCGGTCGGTTCGGAAGCCAAGAAGATGATCGGCCGGACGCCGGGCAACATCGTGGCCGTGCGTCCGCTGAAGGACGGTGTGATCGCCGACTTCGAGATCACCGAGCGGATGCTCCGCTACTTCATCCTGAAGATCCACAAGCGGCGGTACCTGGCCCGGCCGCGGGTCGTGGTCTGCGTGCCCTCGGGCATCACGGGAGTCGAGCGCCGCGCGGTCATCGAGGCGTCCTCCCAGGCCGGCGCCCGCCAGGTGCACATCATCGAGGAGCCCATGGCCGCCGCCATCGGCTCCGGTCTGCCGGTGCACGAGGCCACGGGCAACATGGTGGTGGACATCGGCGGCGGCACCACGGAGGTCGCGGTGATCTCGCTCGGCGGGATCGTCACCGCCCAGTCCATCCGCGTCGCCGGGGACGAGCTGGACAACGCGATCATCCAGTACATCAAGAAGGAGTACAGCCTGCTGCTGGGCGAGCGCACCGCCGAGCAGATCAAGATCACCATCGGTTCGGCGTACGAGCTGGAGACCGACGAGCACACCGAGGTCCGCGGCCGCGACCTGGTGTCCGGGCTGCCGAAGACGGTCGTCATCTCGGCGGCCGAGGTCCGCAAGGCCATCGAGGAGCCGGTCAACGCGATCGTGGACGCGGTGAAGACCACCCTCGACAAGTGCCCGCCGGAGCTGTCCGGCGACATCATGGACCGGGGAATCGTTCTGACCGGCGGCGGAGCGCTGCTGCGCGGGCTGGACGAGCGGCTGCGGCGGGAGACCGGCATGCCGATCCACATCGCCGAGGACCCGCTGGACAGCGTCGCGCTCGGCTCCGGCAAGTGCGTCGAGGAGTTCGAGGCGCTCCAGCAGGTTCTGGACGCCCAGCCGCGCAGATGACGCCGCTCCTCCATTCCGCCGTACGAGACGTTCTCCTCTCGTGCGGCGGATCGTTGATATAGAGGCATACGCTCCCCCCTATTGGGTCTCTTCGGTTTGCGCGGCGCCATTCGCGTTTTCCCAGGGGCCCGCCGAATTCCTACTTGAGGAAGGGCACGGCCGCCGCACGTGAGGGACACGAAAGAGAGCCGGCTGCTCCTGGTCCTGCTGGTCGCCATCGCGTTCGCGCTGATCACGGTGGACATCCGCGGAGGACGGAACTCCCCGGTCGACGGTGCCCGGCACGCCGCCGCGGCCGTGTTCGGCCCGGTCGAGGACGGGTTGTCCGGTGTGGTCGACCCGGTCGGCGACGCCGTCTCCGCCGTCCGCGACTCGGGCACCCGGCACGACCGGCTCGCCACGCTGGAGAAGGAGAACGCGGCCCTGAAGGCCAAGCTCGGCAGCGACGACCGCAACCGCAGCCGCCTCAAGCAGCTCGACAAGCTGATGAAGATCGCCGGCGAGGGGCAGTACGCCATCAAGGGCGCCCAGGTCATCGCCATAGGGTCGGCACAGGGCTTCTCCTGGACCATCACCATCGACGCGGGCGCCGACGACGGCATCAAGCGGGACATGACCGTCCTCAACGGGGACGGCCTGGTCGGCCGGGTCACCACCGTCGGCCCCGGCACCTCCACCGTGCTGCTCGCCAACGACCCGGACTTCACCGTCGGCACCCGCATAGAGGGCAACGACGAACTCGGCTTCGCCTCCGGCCAGGGGGACCGCCCGCTGCGCGTGGAACTGCTCAACGGCAAGGCGGAGGTGAAGAAGGGCGACCGGCTCGTCACCTTCGGCTCGCAGGCCGACAAGCCGTTCGTGCCCGGCGTCCCCGTGGGCGTGGTCTCCCGCGTCGACCCCTCCGGCGGCGGCCTCACCCGCACCCTGTACGTCACCCCGTACGTCGGCTTCACCAAGCTCGACATCGTCGGCGTGGTCGTGCAGGGCCCCAAGAAGGACCCGCGGGACACCGTGCTCCCGGCCAAGCCGAAGCCGGTGCCGACGCCGACCGTCACCGTCACGGTGACCCCGTCGGCCGGCGCCCCCGTCCCGGACGGCGACGCCAACACCGACACCGACACCGCCAGCGACGAGCAGCAGTAGGAGCCGAATTCCATGCGTGTGAACCGGATCCTGCTCTCCAGCGCGCTGGTCGTGGTGGCCCTGGTGATCCAGGTGAGCGTCCTGGCCCGGCTGCATCTGCCGGGCGCGGTGCCCGACCTGCTGCTGCTCACCGTCCTGGGCCTGGCGATGGTGTACGGCCATGTGGGCGGCGCCCTCGTCGGGTTCGGCGCCGGTCTGCTCGCCGACCTGGCCCCGCCCGCCGACCACGCGGCCGGCCGCTACGCCCTCGTGCTGTGCGTCACCGGCTACTTCTCCGGTCTGATCCGGCCGGAGAACGGCCGGCTGAAGTCGGCGACCGGGCCGATGGCCGTCGTGGTCGCCGCCGCCGTCGGCTCCACCCTGCTCTACGCCGGGGTGGGCGCCCTGGTCGGCGACACCGCGGCCCGCCATGTCGGCCTGCCCGGGCTGCTGTTCTCGGCCGCCCTGTACGACCTGCTGCTCGCGCCGTTCGTGGTGCCCGGGGTGATGTGGCTGGCCCGCCGCGCCGACAACGACCCGCTCACCGAGTCCGGCCCCGCCACCAAGGCCGGTGACATCTCCTCCGGCTGGCTGTCCTCCGGCACCGGCCTGCGCGTCGGCGACCGGCGCGGCGGCCTCGGCGCGCTGAAGGCCAAGGCCCGTACCCGTTCCGCCCGGGTCGGCCGCATCAAGGGGGTCAAGCGGCTGTGAGCGGCGACGGGTTCGCACCGGGCAGGTTCACTCGAACGGGTCGCCTGTCCTGGAACGCGAGTTCACAGGCGGTTCGTTCATCATGCGTACGGGGGTGGCGGGTTCGCACCCGGGCGCCTCGTACGGCCATGGCACGCACCGACGTCCGCGCGCGGACGTCCGCGCACTGAGAGGGGGAGACAGCAGCAGTGACCAACATTCCCGAGACCGGCCGGACCCCGCGGGTCCAGATCCGGCTCGTCGTGATCCAGATCCTCGTCCTCTCCCTCCTCGGCACGCTCGGCGGCCGGCTGTGGTACCTCCAGATCCGCGAGGGCGCGGAGTACCAGAAGGAGGCGTCCGGCAACCACGTCCAGCAGGTGGTCCAGCCCGCCGTGCGCGGGGACATCCTGGACGCCCGCGGCGTGCCCCTCGCGGACAACGAGACGCGGCTGGTGGTCTCCGCCTCCCGTACCGACCTGACCAGGCAGAAGGACGGCGGCAAGGCCGTTTTGACCAAGCTGGCCGGGGTCCTCGGCATGAGCCCGACGGAGGTCATGCAGAAGGTCCGGCTGTGCGACGCCAAGACCTCCCGGCCCTGCTGGAACGGCTCGCCGTACCAGCCGATCCCGATCACCGACGAGGCCACGCCCAAGCAGGCCCTGCAGATCCGCGAGCGCTCCGAGGACTTCCCCGGCATCACCGCCGAACCCGAGGCCGTGCGCCGCTACCCGAGCCCCGGCAAGTCCAACACCGCGCAGGTGCTGGGCTATCTCTCGCCCGTCACCGACGAGGAGATCCAGAAGGCCAAGGACACCGACTCGCCGTACCTGCGCTCCGACATGGTCGGCCGCTCCGGCCTGGAGCGGACGTACGACAAGGTGCTGCGCGGCAAGGCCGGCGTCACCCGCTACGAGGTCGACAACCTCGGCCGGGTCATCGGCAAGGCCGAGTCGGAAGCGGCCGAGCCCGGTGCGAACCTGGTGACCAGCATCGACTCCCGCGTCCAGCGGGTCGCGGAGTACGAGCTGGACAAGGCGATGAAGGCCGCCCGCCAGCAGTACGACAAGATCACCGGCACCAACTACAAGGCCGACTCCGGTGCCGTGGTGGTCATGGAGGCCAAGACCGGCCGGATCGTCGCGATGGCCTCCGCGCCGACCTACGACCCGAACGTCTGGGTCGGCGGCATCTCCGCCAAGGACTACCAGGCGCTCACCGGCAAGGACTCCGACTACCCGCTGCTGAACCGGGCCATACAGGGTCAGGCCGCGCCCGGTTCGACGTTCAAGGTGATCTCCACGGCCGCCGCCGTCGAGGCCGGCTACCCCTTCGACGGGCGCTACCCGTGCACCAGTTCCTACTCGGTGGGCAGCCAGGTCTTCAAGAACTTCGAGGGCGAGAACTTCGGCCCCATCTCGCTGGGCCGCGCCCTGGAGGTCTCCTGCGACACCGTCTTCTACTACCTGGCGGACAAGGAGTGGAAGAAGGACGGCGGCAGCAACCCCAAGGGCCGCCCGAAGGACTACTTCTACAAGGCCGCCCACCAGTTCGGCCTCGGCAAGGGGACCGGCGTCGACCTGCCCAACGAGGTCACCGGCCGCGTCCCCGACCGCCGCTGGAAGCAGGCGTACTGGGAGGCCAACAAGGACGCCTGGTGCAGGACCGGCAAGAAGGACGGCTCGTACGTCGAGAAGATCGCCTACGAGAACTGCCTCGAAGGCAACAAGATGCGCGAGGGCGACTCGATCAACTACTCCATCGGCCAGGGCGACACACTGGTCACGCCGATCCAGGAGGCCGTGATCTACGGCGCCGTCGCCAACGGCGGCACGATGTACCAGCCGACCATCGGCAAGGCGGTCATCAGCCCCGACGGCAAGACCGTGCGGGAGATCAAGCCGAAGAAGCGCGGGAAGCTCCCGGTCAGCCAGGCCACCCTCAAGGGCATGGACGACGCCTTCGCGGGCGTCATGACCCGCGGTACGGCGGCCTGGAAGTTCGGCGGCTGGCCCCAGGACAAGATCCCGCTGCACGGCAAGACCGGTACGGCGGAGGTCTACGGCAAGCAGACCACGTCCTGGCTGGCCACCTACTCCGAGGACTACACGGTGATCATGACGATCGCCCAGGCCGGTACGGGTTCCGGTGCCTCCGGTGAGGCTGTGCGCAACATCTACAGCGCGCTCTACGGCGTCCGGGGCGACGGCTCCATCGACGACAGGAAGGCGCTGCTGCCCGAGCCGCAGAAGGGCCTGCCCAAGGTCCGCACGGACGGCACCATCGCCGCCCCGAAGATCACCGGCGACCCGGCGAAGGACACCGAGACCGCCCAGAAGGACAACCCGACCAACGGCGACGACCAGCTGCCCGCGGGTACCACGCCGTCGCCCACGACCGGCAACCGCGACACCCGCAGGCGCCGCGGGCACCGGGCCCGGGGAAGCCGGAGGAGGTCCGCATGACCGGCACGAACAGCTTCTCCGTCTCCCGCTACGGCCCCGAACGGCCCGGCTGGACCAGGCTCTTCGCCCGCGACTCGCTCACCCGCCGGCTGGACTGGCCGATCCTGCTGGCGGCCACCGCGCTGTCCCTGCTGGGCTCCCTGCTGGTCTACTCGGCGACCCGCAACCGCACCGAGCTGAACCAGGGCGACCCGTACTTCTTCCTGCTGCGGCACCTGATGAACCTGGGCATCGGCATCGCCCTGATGATCGCCACGGTCTGGCTCGGCCACCGCGCCCTGCGCAACGCCGTGCCGGTCCTCTACGGCCTGTCGGTGCTGCTCGCCCTGGTCGTCCTCACCCCGCTCGGGGCGACGATCAACGGCCAGCGCAACTGGCTGGTCATCGGCGGCTTCTCGCTCCAGCCGGCCGAGTTCCTCAAGATCTCGATCATCCTGGGCATGGCCATGCTGCTGGCGGCACGGGTGGACGCGGGCGACAAGCCGTTCCCCGACCACCGGACGGTGTTCCAGTCGCTGTGCCTGGCCGCCGTACCGATCATGATCCTGCTGCTGATGCCCGACCTCGGCTCGGTGCTGGCCATGGTGGCGATCATCCTGGGCGTGCTGCTCGCCTCCGGTTCCTCCAACCGCTGGGTGTTCGGCCTGCTCGCCGCCGGAGTGATCGGCTGTGTGGCGATCTGGCAGCTGCACATCCTGGACGAGTACCAGATCAACCGGTTCGCGGCCTTCGCCAACCCGGACCTGGACCCCTCGGGCGTCGGCTACAACACCAACCAGGCCCGCATCGCCATCGGTTCCGGCGGTCTCACGGGAGCCGGGCTCTTCCACGGCTCGCAGACCACCGGCCAGTTCGTGCCCGAGCAGCAGACGGACTTCGTGTTCACGGTCGCGGGGGAGGAGCTGGGCTTCGTCGGCGCCGGTCTCATCATCTTCCTGCTGGGGCTGCTGCTGTGGCGCGCCTGCCGGATAGCGCGCGACTCGACCGAGCTGTACGGGACGATCGTGGCCGCCGGGATCGTCGCCTGGTTCGCCTTCCAGTCCTTCGAGAACATCGGCATGACCCTCGGCATCATGCCGGTCACCGGTCTGCCCCTGCCCTTCGTGTCGTACGGCGGCTCGTCCATGTTCGCCGTGTGGGTGGCCATCGGACTGCTCCAGTCGATCAAGGTGCAGCGCCCGATGTCGGCGTAGGCCTCCCGGTGGCGGCGGCGCCCCCTGCCGCGACGGCGCCGCCGCCACTAGATTTCGGTGCATGGCGGACACGAAACGCGAGATCGAGCGCAAGTACGAAGCCGACGGCAGCGGGCTGCCCGACCTGACCGGCGTCGGTCCGGTGGCCGCCGTCCTCGACCGGGGCGTGGTCGAGCTGGACGCCACCTACTACGACACCGCCGACGAACGCCTGGCCGAGGACGCGCTCACCCTGCGCCGGCGCACCGGCGGCTCGGACGCCGGCTGGCACCTGAAGTTCCCCGTCGCCCCCGGGGTCCGCGACGAGATCCGGGCCCCGCTCGGCGACACCGTCCCCGAGGAGATCGCCGCGCTCGTCCGCTCCCGGGTGCGCCACCGCGCGCTGGTGCCGCTGGTCCGGCTGCGCTCGGTGCGGGACGTGCGGCACCTGGTCGACGCCCAAGGCGCCCTGCTGGCCGAGGCGAGCCTCGACACCGTGACCGCCGAGCGGCTGACCGGCCCGGGCGGCACCGCCCGGTGGACCGAGATCGAGGTGGAACTGGCCGACGGCGGCGACCCGGCCCTGCTCGACCGGCTGGACAAACGGCTGCGCGCGGCCGGGGTGCGGCCGTCCGCCGCCGCGTCGAAACTGGCCCGCGCCCTGGCGGAGACCGCGCCCGACCGCCCCGGGAAGCCGGCCGGGCCCGCCGCCCCCGCGACCGCCGGCGACCACGTCCTCGCCTACCTGCGGGCCCAGCGGGACGCGCTGGTCGCGCTCGACCCCGCCGTACGCCGGGGCATCCCCGACTCGGTGCACCGGATGCGGGTCGCCACCCGCCGCGCCCGCGCCACCCTGCGCACCTTCACCGGCGTCCTCGACCGCGCCGTCACCGGCCCCGTGGGCGCCGAGCTGAAGTGGCTCGCGGGCGAGCTGGGCGTCGAACGCGACCACGAGGTGCTGGCCGACCGGCTGACCAGCGCCCTCGACGCGCTCCCGCCCGCCCTGGTCACCGGCCCCGTCCCGGAACGGCTCACCGCCTGGGCCGAGGCCCGCCCCGGCACCCATGCCCATCTGGCCGGCGTCCTGGACTCCCACCGCCATCTGGCCCTGCTCGACGCCCTGGACGCCCTCCTCGCCGACCCCCCGCTGCGCGCGGCCGCCGGACGGAAGCCGAAGAAGGCGCTCGCCAAGGCCGTACGCAAGGACGAGCGGAAGCTGACGGCCCTGATCGAGCACGCGCTCGCCCTGCCGGCGGGCCCGGAGCGCGACCGCGCGCTGCACGAGGCCCGCAAGAAGGCCAAGCGCACCCGGTACGCGGCCGAGGCCGCCACCGACGCCCTGGGCGCCCCCGCCCGCACCCTCACCAAGGCCATGAAGGGCCTGACCACCCTGCTCGGCGACCACCAGGACGGCGTCATGGCCCGCCACACCCTGCGCGAGCTGGCCGCGGTGGCCCACGCGGCGGGGGAGAACACGTTCACCTACGGGCTGCTGTACGGCAGGGAGGAGGGCCGTGCCGCCCGGCTGGAGGCGGAGCTGGCCGAGCGGTGGAGGAAGATCGCCGGCGGGCTGTCCGGCTGAGCGTGCGGGGCGGCCCGCCGGTCGGGTTACGCTTGATGGTCACCCCCCCCAGCCTCCGGCCGGGGGTCCCCCCGTCAGCTCATGAAGGTTCGCGAGATGCCTGTCGAGTCGGTTTTCCCGCAGCTCGAAGCTCTGCTCCCGCACGTGCAGAAGCCGATCCAGTACGTCGGCGGAGAGCTCAACTCCACGGTCAAGCCGTGGGACGAGTGCGACGTCCGCTGGGCGCTCATGTACCCGGACGCGTACGAGGTGGGTCTGCCCAACCAGGGCGTCATGATCCTCTACGAGGTCCTCAACGAGCAGCAGGGCGTGCTCGCCGAGCGCACCTACAGCGTCTGGCCGGACCTGGAGGCGCTGATGCGTGAGCACGGCGTCCCGCAGTTCACGGTGGACAGCCACCGCCCGGTGAAGGCCTTCGACGTGTTCGGCCTCAGCTTCTCCACGGAGCTGGGCTACACCAACATGCTCACCGCGCTGGACCTGGCGGGCATCCCGCTGGAGTCCCGGGACCGCACCGAGGACGACCCGATCGTCCTGGCCGGCGGTCACGCGGCCTTCAACCCGGAGCCGATCGCCGACTTCATCGACGCGGCCGTGATCGGCGACGGCGAGCAGGCCGTCCTCGACATGACCCGGATCATCCGCGAGTGGAAGGCCGAGGGCCGTCCCGGCGGCCGCGAGGAGGTGCTGTTCCGCCTCGCGAGGACGGGCGGGGTGTACGTCCCGGCGTTCTACGACGTGGAGTACCTGCCGGACGGCCGGATCGCCCGTGTGGTGCCCAACCGCTCCGGCGTGCCGTGGCGGGTCTCCAAGCACACGGTGATGGACCTGGACGAGTGGCCGTACCCGAAGCAGCCCCTGGTGCCGCTGGCGGAGACGGTCCACGAGCGGATGTCCGTGGAGATCTTCCGCGGCTGCACCCGCGGCTGCCGCTTCTGCCAGGCCGGCATGATCACCCGCCCGGTGCGCGAGCGTTCCATCACGGGCATCGGCGAGATGGTCGACAAGGGCCTGAAGGCGACCGGTTTCGAGGAGGTGGGCCTGCTGTCCCTGTCCTCGGCCGACCACAGTGAGATCGGTGACGTCGCCAAGGGCCTCGCGGACCGGTACGAGGACGACAAGATCGGCCTCTCCCTGCCCTCCACCCGCGTGGACGCCTTCAACATCGACCTGGCCAACGAGCTGACCCGCAACGGCCGCCGGTCCGGTCTGACCTTCGCCCCCGAGGGCGGCTCGGAGCGCATCCGCAAGGTCATCAACAAGATGGTCTCGGAAGAGGACCTGATCCGCACGGTCGCGACGGCGTACGGCAACGGCTGGCGCCAGGTGAAGCTGTACTTCATGTGCGGCCTGCCGACGGAGACCGACGACGACGTCCTCCAGATCGCCGACATGGCCACGCGCGTGATCCAGAAGGGCCGCGAGGTCTCCGGCTCCAACGACATCCGCTGCACGGTCTCCATCGGCGGTTTCGTGCCCAAGCCCCACACCCCCTTCCAGTGGGCGCCGCAGCTGTCGGCCGAGGAGACGGACGCGCGCCTGGCGAAGCTGCGCGACAAGATCCGCGGCGACAAGAAGTACGGCCGCTCGATCGGCTTCCGCTACCACGACGGCAAGCCCGGCATCGTGGAGGGCCTGCTCTCCCGCGGTGACCGCCGCATCGGCGCGGTGATCCGCGCGGTGTACGACGACGGCGGCCGGTTCGACGGCTGGCGCGAGCACTTCTCCTACGACCGCTGGATGGCGTGCGCGGACAAGGCCCTCGCCCCCTTCGGCGTGGACGTCGACTGGTACACCACCCGGGAGCGCACCTACGAGGAGGTCCTGCCCTGGGACCACCTCGACTCCGGCCTGGACAAGGACTGGCTCTGGGAGGACTGGCAGGACGCCCTGGACGAGACCGAGGTCGAGGACTGCCGCTGGACGCCGTGCTTCGACTGCGGTGTCTGCCCGCAGATGGACACTCACATCCAGATCGGCCCGACCGGCAAGAAGCTGCTGCCGCTGACGGTGAAGAACGCCGGCCCGGCACCGGCCGCGAGCGGTCACGCGCACTGAGGCCGGCCAGACGGCCGGTCGGGTGACTGGTCCGACCCTGCCGGCGTTCGCGGCTCGTTCGCTCCTTGGAGTGGCCTTGTGTCCCCCCGATCTGGAATGAGCCGGATCGGGGGAATCCCTTCTCTTGGCACGCGGCAAGGATGGCCGACGGCCAACACGAGGAAGGGAGCCCTCATGTCGGAACTCGCCCGCCTGCGCAGAATCGGCCTCGCGGTAGGTACGGCAGCGGTGCTGATCACGGGCCTGGCCACCAACGCGCAGGCAGCCACGGGAACGATCCGGTACTTCGATGTCAATCAGCAGGAGTTCCAGATCTCCAACCCCCCGGACAACGTCTGCATCAACCTCCAGGTCCGGGCGGACCTGATCGCGAACGAGACGAACAAGACGGTGCGCGTGTACCTCAACCAGAATTGCGCGGTTCGCGTCACCGATCTGGCTCCCGGCCGGGCAGTGGCCCATGTCGGAGGCCCCCGCTCAGTCCGCGCCCTGGACTGAGCGGGCCATGAGGATCATCGGAGGCTCCGGGTCCGTCCGGCCGCGGCGGGTCGCCCTGCTCACCCAGTGCGCCGTCGCGGCCGTCGCCCTCCTGACGCTCACCGCCGCGACGAGTCCCCCCGACACCGGCCCACGGGTCCCCGCGGACCCGGCGGCCGTGGTCCGGGAGTGGAACGCCATCGCCACCGACACGGTCACGGCTGCCCTCGGTCCCCGTCCGTCCGGGCAGGCGGCGGTCTGGCAGGGGTTCGTCTCCGTCGCCGTGTACAACGCCGTGGTGGGGATCGAAGGCGGCTACACCCTGTACAAGTGGCGTGAGCGCGGCCCGGCCGGGGCCTCCTCCGCGGCGGCCGCCGCCACCGCGGCCCACGACGTCCTGCTCACGTACTTCCCCGCCTCCAGGGAGCGGCTCGACACCGCCTACGCGGACTCGCTCGCCGCTCTCCCGGCCGGTCCGGCCAGGGACCGGGGCGTGCGCTACGGCAAACGTGCCGCCGCCCGCGTCGTCGGACTCCGGGAAGGGGACGGCAGGTTCGCGGACGTCCCGTTCACCGCTTCCCCGGCGCCGGGCGTCTGGCGGCCCACTCCGCCCGCCTTCCAGCCGTTCATCGACACCTGGCTCGCCAGGCTCCGGCCCCTCCTGCTCACCTCGCCGCGGCAGTTCCGTCCCGGCGGACCGCCCGCCCTGTCCTCGGCCGCCTATGCCGCGGACATCCGGGAGCTGAAGGTCATGGGCGCGCGGACCGGTTCGGGCAGGACCGCGCGGCAGACCGAGACCGCCCTCTTCTTCGGCGGCAACCTGGTCGCGCAGGTCCAGACGGCCGTACGGGACCACGCCGCCCGGCACCGGCTCGGCATCGCCCGGACGGCCCGGCTGTTCGCCGCCGTGAACGCCTCGGCGGCCGACGCCGTCGTCACCGCGTGGGACGCCAAGCTCCACTACGCCTTCTGGCGGCCGGTCACCGCCATCCGCCTCGCCGGCACCGACGGCAACCCCGCGACGACGCCCGACCCGGCCTGGGAACCCCTGCTGCCCACCCCGCCGCACCCCGACTACATCGCCGGCCACACGACCGTCGCCGCCGCCGTGACCCGCGCCCTGACCGGCGTCCTCGGCACCTCGCGCATCGACCTCGACGTCCCCTCGGAGATCACCGGCACCACGCGGTACTACCGGACGGCCGACGACTTCAACCAGGATGTCGTCGACGCCCGCGTGTGGGCCGGCGTCCACTCCCGCACGGCGGACGTCGACGGCCGCCGGGCCGGCACCCGCCTGGCCGCCTGGGCACTGGACCACTACTTCCGGCCGGTCGCCGGGCACGGCACCACCGGCTGAACCACGAGCCGGAAGACCCGGCACTGTGTCGCGGTGAACATGACAGATCGGGATCCGATCGGCCGGCCCGCGCGTCTTTCCGGACATGGATCTCCAGAAGCCGCCCGACCCGCGCCACCAGCCCGAAGGGTGCCTCGTCGTCGCCGTCCGCCTGCCCGTGCGGATCGTCGCCCTGGTGCTGGTCGTGCCGGTGCGCATGGTGTGGGACGCGCTCGTCGTCACCGGCCGGCTTCTGCGCGACACCGTACTCACACCACTCGGACGGGCCCTCCTGTGGACCGGCAGGGCCCTGTTCGTCTGGCCCTTCATGGCCCTTTGGCGGTACCTCCTGGCCCCCGTCGGCAGGGCGCTCGCCTGGCTCGGCCGGGTCCTCGTCGTCGTACCGGCCGTGTGGTGCTACCGGTACGTCCTCACTCCCGCCGGACACGCCCTCGCCCGGCTGGCGCGCGGGATCGGCGCCGGGCTCGCGTGGGTGTACGCGCGCGTGCTGGTCCCCGCCGGGCGCGCGCTGGCCTGGCTGCTGAAGGGCGCCGGCGCCGTCCTGGCCGCCCTCGGACTCGGCGTGTACGCGGTCGTCGCCTGGCTGGTGCGGTACCTGGTCGTCGTTCCCGCGCGATGGCTCTACACCTGGGTCCTCGCCCCCGTCGGCCGGGCCGTCGCCTGGTGCGCGCGAGGAGTCGCCTGGCTGCTGGGCCTCCTCGTCACCGGGATCGGCCTGGCCCTGTACTGGACCGCCCGGGTGCTGCTCGTCCTGCCCGCGCTCGCGCTGTGGCGCTGGGTGCTGGCGCCCGTCGGCCGGTTCCTGGCGCTCGTCGCCCGCGAGGTGCGGGACGCCCTCGGACACGCCTGGCGGATCGCCGGGCGGATCTCCCGGGCCGTGGGGCGCGCCCTCGGCACCCTCCTGCGGTGGATCTTCGTGGAACCGGTGCGCTGGGCGTACCGGACCGTCCTCACCCCCGTCGGGCACGCCGTACGCCACGCCGTCCTGAAGCCCGTCGCCGCGGGCGTACGCGCGGTCGGACGGGTTACCCGGGAAGCGGTGACCACGGCCCGCGACACGGTACGGCAGGCCCGCGCCGAGGTCCGCCGGATGCTGTTCGGCGGCCCCCGGCAACCGGTCGCGCCGGACCGGCGGGAACCCGTGGCCCCTGACACACGTACTCTTGGTAGGAGTACGACCGCACTCACGAAGGACTGAACGACACTGGGCAAGCGACAGCCCGAAGGCCCGCCGCCCGCACCCGCGGTGCAGCGCATTCGTCTGCGCTACACCAAGCGCGGCCGCCTGAGGTTCACCAGCCACCGAGACTTCCAGCGCGCCTTCGAGCGGGCGCTGCGCCGCGCCGAGGTGCCCATGGCGTACTCGGCCGGGTTCACGCCGCACCCCAAGGTGTCGTACGCCAATGCCGCACCCACCGGCACGGGCAGTGAGGCGGAGTACCTGGAGATCGCGCTCACCGCACCGCGCGACCCGGAGACCCTGCGCGTCCTCCTGGACGAGTCGCTGCCCGCCGGGCTCGACATCGTCGAGGCGGTCGAGGCACGGACCTCCGGCCTCGCCGACCGGCTGACGGCCTCCGTGTGGGAGCTGCGGCTGGACGGCGTGGAGCCGGCCGAGGCCGAGCGCGCGGTGGAGGCCTTCACCAAGGCCGACGCCGTGGAGGTGCAGCGGATGACGAAGAACGGCGTCCGCACCTTCGACGCCCGCCCGGCGGTGGTGAGCCTGGAAACGCACGGTGCTCCGGCTGATAGGCCGAGCGACCGGCCCTGTGCGATACTGCGGCTGGTTGTTCGGCACGTGACGCCTGCCGTACGACCCGACGACGTCCTGTCCGGTCTCCGCGCCGTGGCCGACCTGGCGCCGCCGGTCCCCGCAGCGGTGACCAGGCTGGCGCAGGGGCTGTTCGATGAAGAGACCGGCACGGTGACCGACCCGCTCGCGCCCGACCGCGAGGCTGCCGGGGCCCTGACGGCCCAGTCGGCCGCCGCGACGGCGCCCATGCCGGAAGGTCCCGCGTAGGGACGGACGTCGTAGCGCCGCCCTCGTACTCGGGAGCCACCTGGGTCGGGCAGCGCACCGACCAGAAGACTTTCGCCAGGCCGTACCGACAAGGCGTACGGAACCGGCGAGACAGGACACAGAGTGCTCCCGTGCGGCGCCCGCGCCCCGGACGGCGGCCACCGCGCATCGCGCGGGCCGCGGACGTCAACGGCGGACGGTCCCAGACCGGCGCCGGACCAGGTGCGGCGCCCGGGAGCCTGACGGGAGATTCGCCCGCATGCTCGGACCGAACGAACCCCAAGAGGGTTCCGAACTGAACACCCCCAGCGACACCCTGCCGCCGCGCAGGCGCCGCCGTGCCGCCTCCCGCCCGGCGGGCCCGCCCGCCGCGGCGGCCGAGGCGCCCGCCGAGGTCACCGTGCCGGCCATACCGGCCGCCGAGACCGACGAGGTCGCCGAGGTGGTCGCGGACGGCGAGGCCACCGCTGCCGAAGAGGCGCAGGTGACCGAGGCGGCGGCAGAGGCCGCCGAGACCGCCGTGCGGGAGGCGCCCGCCGAGGCCGCTCCCGCGCGTCCGCGCCGCCGGGCCACGCGCCGTGCGTCGGCGCCCGCCGGTGCGTCGGCGCCCGCCGAGGCCGCGGAGACCGTCGTCCCGGCCGCCGCCGAGACGGCCCCCGCCGTCGCCGAGGCCGGCGAGGTCGTCGTCGGCGAGGAGGCCGCGCCGCGCCGCACCCGTCGCCGGGCCACGCGCAGCGTGTCCGCGCCGACCGCCGCCACGGAGCCGACCGCCGCCGGAACCGCTCCGGCCGTGGAGACGCCCGCCGAGACCGCTCCGGCTGTCGAGACGTCCGCCGAGGAGGCCGTGCGGGAGGCGCCCGCCGAGGCCGCTCCCGCGCGTCCGCGCCGCCGGGCCACGCGCCGCGTGTCGGCCCCCGCCGGGGCGTCGGCGCCCGCCGAGACCCCCGAGCCGTCCGCCCCGGCCGCCGAGACCGTCGCCCCGGCCACGCCGGAGGCGGCGCAGGAGCCGGCCGCCGAGGAGAGCGCCGAGCCCGCGCGTCCGCGTCGTCGGGCCACGCGCCGTGCGTCGGCGCCCGCCGGTGCGCCGAAGGCCGCCGAGGCGGAGCCCGCCGCCCCCGAGGTGACCGAGCCCGCCGCTGCCGCTCCGCAGGAGCCGGCCGCCGCCGAGGAGAGCGCCGAGCCCGCGCGTCCGCGTCGTCGGGCCACGCGCCGTGCGTCGGCGCCCGCCGGTGCGCCCAAGGCCGCCGAGGAGACGCCCGCCGCCGAGGCGGAGCCGGTGCTCCAGACGCCCGCCGAGACGCCCGCCGAGGAGGCTGCCGAGGCGCCCGTGGAGGAGGCCGCCCCGCGCCGTACCCGGCGCCGGGCCACCCGCCGGGTCTCCGCGCCCGCCGGCGAGGAGGCCGCCGAGGCCCCCGCCGCCAACCGGGCCGAGGAGCGGACTCCGGCCACCCCCGCGGAGCCGGAGGCCCCCGTGACCACGCACACCACCGAGCCGGCCACCGCCGCGCAGGCCCCGCAGATCCCCGCGCCGGCCGCCGAGGCCGCCGCTCCGCGCCGCGCCCGGCGCCGGGTCGTACGCGCCGCGTCCGGGTTCGCCGAGCCCGCGCAGCCCACCGAGGCCAAGGCCGCCGAGCCCGCCGAGCCCACGGAGTCCGCCGCGCCCGCCGCGGCGAAGGGCAAGCGCCGTCCCGCCCGTCCCGCCGTCGCCGTGTTCCAGGCGCCGGTGTTCACCGAGCCCCGGTTCCAGACCCCGGAGCGGGCCGCCGCCGAGGCCGCGGCCGAGGCCGCCGGGACGGAGGAGCCCGAGGAGCCCCAGGAGTACGCGGAGGAGCGCGCCGAGACCGGTACCCGCCGGCGCCGGCGCCGCCGCGCCGCCGCCGAGGAGACCCGGCCCGTCGAGACCGCCGCCGAGGAGGAGCCGGAGGAGGCCGAGGAGGCCCCCGAGTCCGCCGAGGACCTCGCCGACGGCGAGGAGGGCGACGACACCGAGGGCGCCGAGGGCTACGAGGAGTCCGGCTCGCGCCGCCGTCGCCGCCGGGGCGGACGCCGCCGCCGGCGCGGTGACGCCGCCGACGGCGAGTCCGGCGAGGGCGTGGACGCCGACGCCGAGGAACTGGCCGCCGAGCAGGCCGCGCAGGACGCCGAGGACACCGCCGAGCAGGAGGAAGAGGACGCCGAGGAGGGCCGCGCCGACGACAGCGCCGGGTCCAGCTCCAGCAGCCGTCGGCGCCGTCGCCGCCGGCGCCGCGCCGGGGACACCACCGTCGACGCCGAGCCGTCCGCCGACGACCCCGAGCGCACCGTCGTCAAGGTCCGCGAGCCGCGCAAGCCCAGCGAGCCGTCCGACGAGGTCCAGTCCATCAAGGGCTCGACCCGGCTGGAGGCCAAGAAGCAGCGCCGCCGGGAAGGCCGTGAGCAGGGGCGCCGCCGCGTCCCGATCATCACCGAGGCCGAGTTCCTGGCCCGCCGCGAGGCCGTCGAGCGCGTGATGGTGGTCCGCCAGCACGGCGACCGTACGCAGATCGGCGTCCTGGAGGACGGCGTGCTCGTCGAGCACTACGTCAACAAGGAGCAGTCGACCTCGTACGTCGGCAACGTCTACCTGGGCAAGGTCCAGAACGTGCTGCCGTCGATGGAGGCCGCCTTCATCGACATCGGCAAGGGCCGCAACGCCGTCCTGTACGCCGGCGAGGTCAACTTCGAGGCGCTCGGCATGTCGGGCGGTCCGCGCCGCATCGAGTCCGCCCTGAAGTCCGGCCAGTCCGTCCTGGTGCAGGTCACCAAGGACCCGATCGGCCACAAGGGTGCCCGTCTGACCAGCCAGGTCTCCCTGCCGGGCCGCTACCTGGTGTACGTGCCCGAGGGCTCGATGACCGGCATCAGCCGCAAGCTGCCCGACACCGAGCGGGCCCGGCTGAAGACCATCCTCAAGAAGATCGTCCCCGAGGACGCGGGCGTCATCGTGCGCACCGCCGCCGAGGGCGCGAGCGAGGACGAGCTGCGCCGTGACGTCGAGCGGCTCCAGGCGCAGTGGGAGGAGATCCAGAAGAAGGCCAAGAGCGGCAACGCCCCGACGCTGCTGTACGGCGAGCCGGACATGACCGTCCGGGTCGTGCGCGACATCTTCAACGAGGACTTCTCCAAGGTCATCGTCAGCGGCGACGACGCCTGGCAGACCATCCACGGCTACGTCTCGCACGTCGCCCCGGACCTGGCCGGCCGGCTGTCGAGGTGGACGAGCGAGGTCGACGTCTTCGCCACCTACCGGATCGACGAGCAGCTCGCCAAGGCGCTCGACCGCAAGGTCTGGCTGCCCAGCGGCGGTTCGCTGGTGATCGACCGGACCGAGGCGATGGTCGTCATCGACGTCAACACCGGCAAGTTCACCGGCCAGGGCGGCAACCTGGAGGAGACGGTCACCAGGAACAACCTGGAGGCGGCCGAGGAGATCGTGCGCCAGCTGCGGCTGCGCGACCTCGGCGGCATCATCGTGATCGACTTCATCGACATGGTCCTGGAGTCCAACCGCGACCTGGTGCTGCGCCGTCTGCTGGAGTGCCTGGGCCGGGACCGTACGAAGCACCAGGTGGCCGAGGTCACCTCGCTGGGCCTGGTGCAGATGACCCGCAAGCGGGTCGGCCAGGGCCTGCTGGAGTCCTTCTCCGAGACCTGCGTCCACTGCAACGGCCGCGGGGTCATCGTCCATCTGGACCAGGCCACCGCCAACGGTGGCGGCGGCAAGCGCAAGAAGCGCGGCCGGGGCGCCGAGGCGGCCGAGCCGGTGCACGAGCACGTGCACGAGACCGCCGCCGTGGCCGTGGAGGCCGGTACGGCCGTCACGCCCGAGGTGGAGACCGCCGCCGAGGTGGCCGCCGAGGCCGCCGAGCCGGTCGCCCTGCCCGCGCCCGACTTCGCGCCGGACGAGGAGCTGTACAGCAGCGTCGCCGAGGCGGAGGCGGCGGCCACCCGTGGCCGTAGCCGCCGCCGGGCGAGCCGCCGGGCGTCGGCTCCGGCCGGCGCGCCGAAGGCGGAGCGGGCGGAGAAGGCCGGCCGCAAGGCGGAGAAGGCCGAGGCCGAGGCCGTCACGGAGCCCGAGGTGCCGACCGCCCAGGACGTCACCGCCGAGGAGGCGGCGGCGCGCCCGGTGCGGCCGGAGCCCGCCGCGGAGGCGCTGGCCGAGCCGGTGGCCGTCGAGGACCAGGTTGTCCCGGCGCCGCAGGCCGAGGCCCCGGCGGCCGAGGAGGCCGCGCCCAAGGGCCGTACGCGCCGTCGGGCGACCCGGAAGGTGTCGGCCCCGGCCGGTTCCCCCGCGGGCGCCGAGGCGGCCGTGGTGACGGTGCCCGAGATCGCGCCCGCGGCCCCGGTGGAGCAGCCCGCCGCGGTCACCGAGGCCCCGGCCGAGACCGGGAAGCCGGCGGAGGCCGAGCAGGTCGCCGAGCAGCCGGTGACCGAGAGCGCCCCGGCGCCGGCCCGCCCGCGCCGCCGTGCGGTGCGCAAGGCCACCGCGCCGACCGCGCCCGAGGAGGCGGCCGTGGTGGTCGTCCCGTCGCCGGCGTCCGAGACGGCCCCGGCGGCGGAAGCCCCGGCGCCCGAGGCCCCGGAGGCGCAGGCCCCCGTGGCCGAGGCCCCGGTGACCGAGGCAGCCGAGGAGGCCGAGGCGGCCGCTCCGGCCAAGAAGACCGCCCGCAAGGCGGCGGCCAAGAAGGCACCGGCGAAGAAGGCGGCGGCGAAGAAGGCCACCACCAAGAAGACCGCGGCCAAGAAGACGGCCGCGAAGAAGACGACGGCCAAGAAGGCGACGAAGACCGCCAAGACGGCCGCCGCGAAGTCGACGGCGAAGTCCGTGCCGTCGGCCCCGGCCGCCGACGACTGATCGCGCCGCCGTACAGGGTGTGGTCCTGTCCCCGGACAGGGCCACACCCGTTTTTCCCGCCGGTCCCGGCCGGCGTGCGACCGTCCGGCTCCCGGGCACGGCGCCCGAGCCGACCGGGGCGGACGGTCCACACATGAACCAAAGGAGAGAAACCGCGATGATAGGCCTTGTGCTGGCGGCCGGCGCCGGACGGCGTCTGCGCCCCTACACCGACACGCTGCCCAAGGCGCTGGTGCCGGTGGGGCCCGAGGGTGTGGAGGGC
>NZ_JODT01000012.1 GCF_000720835.1 Streptomyces achromogenes subsp. achromogenes
CGCCCCCACTCCCTTGACGCCGCCCCGCCCCCGCCCCCGCCGTACCCTTGACGCCGATGAGACGCCGTACGCCGCCCCCGCCCGCCCCGCTCCCCCAACGCGACGGGGTCGATCCCGTACGGGTACGGCTGCCCGTCGACGGGGCCTGGGCCACCGTGCGGGAGCATCTGGTGGAACGGCTCACCGGGGCCGGGCCCGGAATGGTGGAGTCGATGTTCGCCGCCGGCCAGGTGTTCGGCGCCGACGGGCGGCCCGTGCCGCCGGACGCCCCGTACCAGCCGGGAATGTACGTCTGGTTCCACCGCGAGCTGCCCGCCGAGGTGCCGGTGCCGTTCCCGGTCGAGGTGGTGTACCGGGACGAGCACATCGTGGTGGCCGACAAGCCGCACTTCCTGGCCACCACCCCGCGCGGCTCGCATGTCGCCCAGACCGCGCTCGCCCGGCTCCGGCACGAGCTGGGCCTTCCGACGCTGACGGCGGCGCACCGCCTGGACCGGCTCACCGCCGGGCTGGTGCTGTTCACCGTGCGGCCCGGGGAACGCGGCGCGTACCAGACCCTGTTCCGGGACCGGCGGGTACGCAAGGAGTACGAGGCCGTCGCCCCGTACGACCCTTCGCTGGCCCTCCCCCGCACCGTGCGCAGCCGGATCCTGAAGGAGCGCGGGGTACCGGCCGCCCGTGAGGTCCCCGGCGAGCCGAACGCCGAGACCCGGGTGGAGCTGGCCGGACACCGGGCCGGGCTGGGCCGGTACCGGCTCGTCCCGGCGACCGGCCAGACCCACCAGCTGCGGGTGCATCTGGCCGCGCTGGGGGTGCCCATCCTCGGTGATCCGCTGTATCCGGAGGTGACCGGCCCGGTGCCGGCCGGCGACTTCCGGCGTCCGCTGCAACTGCTCGCCCGGCGACTGGAGTTCACCGACCCGGTCACCGGCGCGCACCACACCTTCACCAGCGGCCGCCGATTGAGCGCCTGGACGTCGTACACCGACTGGTCCGGCGGGTCCGGCCCGCACGGCTGACACCCGGCCGGGGCGTCAGCCGCCGTGCCACCAGCGCAGCAGCCGCTGCCACAGGCCGCGGGGAGGGGCCGGTGCGAGGGCCGCGGGGGCGGGATCCGGTGCGGACGACGGCTGGTGGGCCGCGGGCTGCGGTTCGACGGCCGGGGCCGGGTCGCTGCTCAGCGCGCCGACCTGCCAGTTGGCGCGCTGCGGCGGGACCGGCATGGCCCGCGGCGGCAGGTCCACGTCCTGCTGCAGCTTCGGTTCGAAGCGCACCGGCAGGGCCACCAGGTGCCGGGAGGCGATGGACGACCGCCAGCGCAGGTCTTCCTCGGCGCAGTCGAGCTGGATGTCGGACAGCCGGGTCAGCAGCGCGTCCACGCCGACGTCGGCGATGGCGCGGCCGATGTCCTGGCCGGGGCACTCGTGCGGGCCGCCGCCGAAGGCGAGGTGGGAGCGGTTGCCCTGCATGCTCTCCGACGGATCGGGCCGCACCCGCGGGTCGACGTTGCCGGGGGCGGGCGCGAACAGCAGCCCGTCGCCCTTGCGGATGCGCCGGCCGCCCAGCTCGGTGTCCTGCTTGGCGAAGTAGCCGAAGACCGTGCTGAACGGCGGCTCGTCCCAGAGGGACTGCTCGATCGCCTCCGGCACGGTCATCTGGCCGCCGTTGAGCTGGGCCCGGAAGCCCGGCTCGGTGAGGACCATGCGCAGCGCGTTGGCCAGCAGGTTCGCCGTCGCCTCGTAGGCGGCGAACAGGACGAGCCGCAGGTGTTCGCGGACCTCGTCGTCGGTCAGCCCGGCCGGGTGGCCGATGAGGTGACTGGTGAAGTCGTCCTCGGGCCGGGTGCGCCGCCGGGTGGTGAGCCGGCTGAGCGCGTCCATGACGTAGGTGTGGCTCTGGATGGCGGTCTCGGTGCCCTTCAGGGCGTCCCGCGCGGCCTGCACCATCCGGTCGTTGTACTCCTCGGGCATGCCGAGGATCTCGCACATCACGGCCATCGGCAGGTGCTCGGCGAACTGGGAGACCAGGTCGGCCCGTCCGCGTTCGCAGAAGCCGTTGACCAGGGCCTGGGTGTGGCGTCCGATGTGCCGGCGGACGCTGCGGTGGTCGATGGTGGCCATGGCCGCGGTGACCGCGTCGCGCAGCCGCTCGTGCTCGGCGCCCTCGGCGTGCGAGCAGATGGGCTGCCAGGCGATGTGCGGCATGAGCGGGTGGTCGGGCTTGACCCGGCCGTCCTTCAACGGGGTCCAGATCCGGCTGTCCCGGGTGTACTGCGAGGGGCTGCGCACCAGTTGCAGGTTCTCGGCGTGCCCGAGCACCACCCACATGGGTACGTCGTCGTGGAGCAGCACGGGAGCCACCGGGCCGTGCTCTTCGCGCAGGCTTTCATACAGGCCGGCGAGGTCGTCGGCGTCGGGGCCGTAGAGCCGCCGCGGTCCTGCGGGGCCGAGGCCGTGCGCGGGGCAGCCCGGCGGCGGGGCGAGGGACTCTGTGCCGGTCAGGGAGGGGGATTCAGACGTCACGGTGGTGTCGCTCCGGAAACGGATGGGGTGGGCCGGCGGCGGGTCAGGTGAGGGCGCCGGACAGGGCGAGGGAGTGCAGGAAGCGGGTGAGGGTGAGCAGCACGTCCTTGCTGGAGGCCCGGCGGCGCACATCGCACTCGATGATCGGGATCTCCGGGCCGAGGTCCAGGGCCGTGCGCAGTTCCTCCACCGGGTAATGGGGAGCGTCCGGGAAGGAGTTGACGGCGACGACGAAGGGCACGCCGCGTTCCTCCAGCCGGCCCATGACGTCGAAGCTGACCTCCAGGCGCCGGGTGTCGACCAGGACGACCGCGCCGAGGGCGCCCTCGAACAGGCCGTTCCACAGGAACCAGAAGCGCTCCTGGCCGGGCGTGCCGAAGAGGTAGAGCACCAGTTGGTCGGTGATCTGGATGCGGCCGAAGTCCATGGCCACGGTGGTGGCCGTCTTGGACTCGGAGCCGTAGTCGTCGTCCACGCCGATGCCGGCCTGGGTCATGGTCTCCTCGGTGGTCAGCGGCCTGATCTCGCTGACGGAGCCGACCATGGTGGTCTTGCCGACGCCGAACCCGCCCACGATCACGATCTTCACCGCGGCCTGGGCCGTGTGCGGCAGATGATCCTCGGTGCGCGGGCCGGGGATCGTGTCAGAGCCTTTGAAGTCCATGCATCACCGCTTCGAGGAGGGAACGGTCGAAAGCCGCCTGGCGGACGATCGGGGCGCGGGCCTGCACCAGTTCCGCCTGGATCAGCTCGGTGATCAGTACGGTCATCGCGCTGAACGGCAGTTGGAGGTAGGCCGAGAGCTCGGCCATGGACAGGGGGGCGGTGCACAGCCGGAGCACGGCCGCCACCTCCGGGGAGGCGGACAGCGGGGGCGCGGAGCGGGCCACGATCAGCGTCACCAGATCGAGTTCCGCGCGCTTGCCGTCCGTCGATCCGGCGATGGTGTAGAGCCGCTCGGGGTTGCCGGGCTTCTCCGCACCGCCCGCCGGTTTCACGGCCGGCGCCGGCGGGGGCGACTGGTGCTGCGGCCGGCGCCGCTTGCGCCGTGGAGGGGTCATACGGTCTGCCCGTTCCGCCGGGGCGGACTGGTGAGGTGGGCGCCGATCCGGACGACGAGGTCGCGCATCATGCCGCTCATCCGGCCCGGTTCGCAGGTGACGTCCGCGAGCACGGCGAGGTAGGCGTTGGGGCCGGCGTTCATCAGGTAGAAGTAGCCGCCCTCGATCTCGAACACCACGAGCTTCATGTCCCCGGCGCCGGGCAGTTCCTGGATGATGGCGCCGGCCAGGCTCTGGACGCCCGCGCAGGCGGCGGCCACCCGGTCGGCGGCGTCGGGCTCGCCGCCGTAGCGGGCGATGCGCAGTCCGTCGGCGGACAGGACCACGATCATCTCGATACCCGGGACGCCGTCGTTGAGCTGCTTGAGCATCCAGTCCAGGTTCGCTCGCTGCTGGATCACTTGAGGTCCCCCTCGTCGTCGGCCTCGGTGCCGCCCTGGGCGTATTCGGCCGGATCTTTGAGCAGATGCAGGTACTTGGTCGGGTTGCGGGTGAAGTCGGTCAGCTCGGGACCGGTGGCGTCCGGGGGCATGCCCTCCCTGAGGCCCTTCCAGAAGGCCTCGATCCCGGAGCCGATCGGCCGGTCCATGAGCTTCCTGCGCTCGGGGTCGATCTCGGGCTCGGGGTCCGGCTCGGTCCGGGTCTGGGACCAGATGGTGGGCCTGCCCTCGCGCTCGGCGCGCTCGATGGCGGCCTGTTCCGCGATCCGCTGGCTGAGCGGGGTCTTCACCCGGCTGCGGCGCTGCGGCAGCCCGGTCGCGGTCCACTCGGTGACCTCCGGAATGTCGTCCTCCAGGGAGATTCCGGCGGGGATCTTGGGGCTGGTGGGGCGGCGCGTCTTGGGCGGGCGCTTGGGGCCTTCCACGGCGCCGAGTTCGGGCTTGGGGATGCCGGTGGCGCCGATGCCGTGGGCGACGCCGACACCGGGCTCGGTGGTCGTCATGACGCGCGGCACGATGAGGATCGCGCGGACGCCGCCGTAGGCGGAGGAGCGCAGCGAGACCTCCATGTCGAACTGCTTGCAGAGCCGGCCGACGACGGCGAGGCCGAGGCGCGGGTTCTCGCCGAGGTTGTCCGCGTCGTCGAGGTTCCTGGCGTCCTCGATGGCCTTCTCGATCCGGGCCCGGGACTCCTCGCTGAGGCTGACGCCCGCGTCCTCGATCTCGATGGCGATGCCGGCCTGCACCTCGGAGGCGGTGACGTGCACCTTGGTGGTCGGCGGCGAGTACCGGGTGGCGTTGTCGAGGAGTTCGGCGGCGGCGTGGATGACCGGCTCGACCGCGGTGCCCTTGATGTTGATGTTGACGATGGAGCTCAGCTCGATGCGGCGGTACTCCAGGATGCGGGACATCGCGCCGCGCAGCGTGCTGTAGAGGGAGACCGGCAGCGGCCACTGGCGGCCGGGCCGGCCGCCGCCGAGGACGGAGATGGTGTCGGCGAGGCGGCCGATCAGCGAGGTGCCGTGGTCGATGCGCAGCAGGTCGTCGAAGACCTCGGGGTTGCGCCCGTGGTCCTCCTCCATCTCGCGCAGTTCCTTGGCCTGCTGGTGGACGATGGCCTGGACGCGGCGGGCGATGCTCACATAGGAGCGCTCGGTGGCGTCGCGCATCGAGATCTCGTGGTCGGCACCGGTCAGCGCGACGCGTACCAGCTCGCGGTAGCCGTCGGGCAGGCCGCGCAGTTCGGGGTCCTCGTCGAAGACGTAGCGCACGGTGTCGCGGAGCGCCTCGCCGCGGCGCAGCCGGATGAAGCCCAGCGGCAGGACGTTCTGGGAGAAGTGGTCCATCAGGTGGTGGTGCAGCGTGATCTGCTGTTGCAGCCGGGCGGCGTGCCGGGCGTGTTCGGCCTGGGCCTCGCGGAGCAGCCGGCCGCGCCGGGCGGCCTCCCCGGCGGTGGCGAGGACCAGCAGCACGGCCAGCACTCCGCAGACGCCGACGGCCACCCGGGCCGTGGGCGGTACCAGGGCGACGGCGGCCCCGGCCGCCGCGGCCATCACTATGGCCGGCGGCAACAGCACGCGCGCATAGGGCCGTTCACGGCGACCGGGAGGCTTCTGAACACTCACCATGGATGCCTTCTGTAACGAGTCGGCTGGGTGTCGGGGGGAGCTTGCGGGGGAAGGTATGGGGAACTGTCGGGATGTACTTCACATGGGGGAACAGGCGCACGAATTGCCTCAACTCGGTGCGCCGCGGGCGAGCTTAGTCCGACCGGATCAACGCCGTGTCACCTTCGGCAAGCACCTGAAATCGACCTGCGGCAGGAGTACGCTCAACTCTTTGCGCACACTGCGCTTTCGTTCGTACACACACAGTATCCACGCACGAGCGTGCGATTGTCACTCACCGTAACGAGTGAAAAAGCAGTCGAGGCCGCACCCGGACAGGTGCGGCCTCGGTTCCCCCGGACGAGTGATCTCGTCGGACCGGGATGGATCAGCCCACGGACGAGTAGGCCACCACTCCCCGCAGCAGCTGGTCGACGGCCTTGCGCGCGGCCTTGGCCACGGTCGAGTCCTCCGTGGGGGCGGCGGCGGAGATCTGCCCGAGGACGTCGATGAGCTGCTTGCACCAGCGCACGAAGTCACCGGCCGGCATCTCCGCCTCGCGCAGCACCTCGTCCAGCCCCTTGCCGGAGGCCCACATATAGGCGGCCCAGGCGAAGCCGAGGTCCGGCTCGCGCTGGCCGACGCCCTCCGTCTGGCTGATCCGGAAGTCCTCCTCCAGCGCGTCCAGCCGGCCCCAGATCCGGACCATCTCGCCGAGCGCCGCCTTGCCCTTGCCCGAGGGCAGCTTCGGCGCCATGGCGTCGTCACCGACCCGTGCCTCGTACACCAGCGCCGAGGCGCAGGCGGCGAGTTCGGCGGGGCTCAGCCCCTCCCAGACCCGCTCCCGCAGGCACTCGCTGGCCAGCAGGTCCAGTTCGCCGTACAGCCGCGCGAGCCGTCTGCCGTGCTCGGTGACCTCGTCGCCCCGCAGGTAGTCCAGCTCGGTCAGCAGCGCCACGATCCGGTCGAAGGTGCGCGCGATGGTGTTCGTACGGCCCTCGATGCGCCGCTCCAGCTGCGAGGTGTCGCGCAGCAGCCGGTGGTAGCGCTCGGCCCAGCGGGCGTGGTCCTCGCGCTCGTCGCAGCCGTGGCAGGGGTGCGCGCGCAGCGCCGTGCGCAGCCGCGCGATCTCGCGGTCGTCGGCGGCCTGCGAACGCTTCTTGCGGGCCCGCTCCGGCGGGATGTGCCCGGCCTTGGTGCGCAGCGCGGAGGCGAGGTCCCGGCGGGACTGCGGCGAGCGCGGGTTGAAGGACTTCGGGATCCGCATCCGGTCCAGCGGCTCCACCGGCACCGGGAAGTCCATCGTCGCCAGCCGTTTGACCTGCCGTTCGGCGGTCAGCACCAGCGGGCGCGGCCCGTCGTGGTGGTCGAAGCCGCGGTGCCCGTTGGACCGGCCCGCGGGCAGGCCCGGGTCCAGCACCAGCGCGAGGCCCGCGTACTTGCCCGTGGGCACATGGATGACATCGCCCGGCTTGAGCCTCTCCAGGGCGACGGTGGCCTCCGCCCGGCGCTGGGCGACGCCCTGCCGGGCCAGCTCGGTCTCCCGGTCCTTCAGCTCCCGGCGCAGCCGCGCGTACTCCTCGAAGTCGCCGAGGTGACAGGTCATGGAGGCCTTGTAACCGGCCAGGCCCTCCTCGTTGCGCTGGACCTGGCGGGAGATCCCGACGACCGACTTGTCGGCCTGGAACTGCGCGAAGGACGTCTCCAGCAGCTCGCGCGAACGGTGCCGGCCGAACTGCTCGACCAGGTTGACCGCCATGTTGTACGACGGCTTGAAGCTGGAGCGCAGCGGGTATGTGCGCGTGCCCGCGAGACCGGCCAGGTGCTCGGGGCTCATGCCGCGCTGCCACAGCACCACGGCGTGGCCCTCGACGTCGATGCCCCGGCGGCCCGCGCGGCCGGTGAGCTGGGTGTACTCGCCGGGCGTGATGTCGGCGTGCTGCTCGCCGTTCCACTTGACGAGCTTCTCCAGCACCACCGAGCGGGCGGGCATGTTGATGCCGAGCGCGAGGGTCTCGGTGGCGAACACCGCCTTGACCAGGCCGCGTACGAACAGCTCCTCCACGACCTCCTTGAAGGTCGGCAGCATGCCCGCGTGGTGGGCGGCTATGCCCCGCTCCAGGCCCTCCAGCCACTCGTAGTAGCCGAGGACGTGCAGGTCCTCGGAGGCGATGTGGGCGGTGCGCTCCTCGACCAGGGCGCGGACCTGTTCCCGCGCCTCCTCGTCGTTCAGCCTGAGGCCCGCGTACAGGCACTGCTGGACGGCGGCCTCGCAGGCGGCACGGCTGAAGATGAAGGTGATGGCCGGGAGCAGGCCCTCGGAGTCCAGACGCTCGATGACCTCGGGACGGCCCGGCGTCCACACCCGCGAACGCTGTCTGCGCTCCCGCTCCCGGTCGGCCTCGCGCATCGCCCGGCCGCGCCTGCGGTCCTGGTACGACGGCCTGGTGGCCTCCATGCGGGCCAGGCGGACCAGGTCGGGGTTGACGGCCTTCTTGTGGCCCTCGCCCTCCTCGAACAGGTCGTACATCCGCCGCCCGGCGAGCACGTGCTGGAACAGGGGCACGGGGCGGTGCTCGGAGACGATCACCTCGGTGTCACCGCGGACCGTGTCCAGCCAGTCGCCGAACTCCTCGGCGTTGGAGACGGTCGCGGAGAGCGAGACCAGCGTCACCGACTCGGGGAGGTGGATGATCACTTCCTCCCAGACGGCGCCGCGGAAGCGGTCGGAGAGGTAGTGCACCTCGTCCATGACCACATAGCCGAGGCCGAGGAGGGTCTGGGAGCCGGCGTAGAGCATGTTCCGCAGCACCTCGGTGGTCATCACGACCACCGGGGCGTCGGAATTCACGCTGTTGTCGCCGGTGAGCAGGCCTACCTTCGCGGTGCCGTAGCGGCGGCACAGGTCGGCGTACTTCTGGTTCGACAGCGCCTTGATGGGTGTCGTGTAGAAGCACTTCTTGCCCTGCCGCAGGGCGAGGTGGACGGCGAACTCGCCCACGATCGTCTTGCCCGAGCCGGTGGGGGCGGCCACCAGTACGCCCTTGCCCGCTTCGAGTGCCTGGCAGGCCTCGATCTGGAAGGGGTCGAGGCCGAAGTCGTACATCTCGCGGAAGGAGGCGAGCGCGGTGGCCTGCTCGGCTGCCCGCCTGCGGGCTGCCGCGTACCGCTCGGCCGGTGAGAGATCCTCTGTCATCGTACTTTCGAGCGTACCGGGCCCCACTGACAACGGGACGATCATTATCGGGATCCCGGGCGCAGGGCCGGCGGGCGCCGCCCGCGGCGGCCGGCGGGCCGGTCGCGGGAGGGGCCGGTACGGACGGATGCCCCCGTCCCCGGACGGATCCGGGGACGGGGGCATCGCGTGCGGTGCCTCGGTGGAGAAGGGGGCGGGCCGGTTACGTCGCGTCGTCGTAGCCGTTGACCCGGTCGGTGCTCGTCTGCTCCGGCAGCGTGCGGGCGGCCGAGACCGGCTCGGCCTCGCCGATGTCCTCGGGGGTGAGGTCCAGGTCGGCGGCCTCGTCGTCGCCGGGGCCGGCGGCCTCGCGCCGGCGCTTGCGCTTGTCGTTGAGGAGCGAGAACGCGACCGCCGCGAAGTACAGCACCCAGATCGGCCCGGCGAGGGCCACCATGGACAGCGGGTCGGTGCTCGGGGTGGCCACGGCCGCGAAGACCGTGATGCCGAGGATCATGGCCCGCCACCAGCCGAGCATGCGCCTGCCCGTCAGCACCCCGGTGAGGTTGAGCATGATCAGCAGCAGCGGCAGCTCGAAGGAGAGCCCGAAGACGATCACCATGCGGGTGACCAGCTGGAGCAGGTCGTCGAGCGGCAGCAGGTTCTTGATCTCGCCGTTCGGTGTGAAGTCGATCAGCACCTTGGCCGTGGTCGGCAGCAGCTTGTACGCGAAGAAGGCACCGCCGAGGAACAGCGGGACGCCGGTGAAGACGAAGGCGTAGGCGTACTTCTTCTCGTGCCGGTGCAGACCCGGCGCCACGAACGCCCAGAGCTGGAAGAGCCAGATCGGCGAGGCGGCCACCACGCCGGCCATCAGCGAGACCTGGAGGGCCAGCGTGAACGGCGCGAGAAGACCGTTGATGGTGATCTCCGCGCACTGGGTCTTGCCACTGGACTTGGCCAGCTCCGCGAAGGTCGCCCGACAGCCGACCGAGTCGAGGATCGGCTCCGTCAGGAAGTTGATGATGTCGTTGTAGTAGAAGGCCGCGACGATCGTCACGATGACGATGGCCAGCATCGCCTTCGCGAGCCGGTTGCGGAGCTCACGAAGGTGATCCGCGAGAGGCATCCGCCCCTCGGGATCCTTCTCCTTCTTGCGGGCAGGCTTGAGCAACCCACGTCCTCATCTCGTGCGGCAGGCCGGAACGTCCGGCCTTGTGTCAGCGCTGGGCGGAATCCGTCGGCTCGTTGACCGGCCGCGAGCTGCTCACGTCACCGGGGGCCGCCTGGATGGTGCGCTGGGCCGAGGACTGCTCGGTGGAACCGGACGCCTGGTTGGAGGTCTTGCCCTCTTCCTTCATCGCCTTGGCCTCGCTCTTGAGGATGCGGGCGGACTTGCCGAGCGAGCGCGCCATGTCCGGAAGCTTCTTCGCGCCGAACAGCAGGATGATGACGACCAGGATCAGAATGATCTCGGGAGCTCCGATTTTTCCACCGAACATGAATCTTTACCTTCTCACCGAGGCGGCTGGGTGGGGTGCTGTCCGACCAGTCGGACATATGTCCGATGGTCGTGCTGGCAGCGATCGTAACGCTCAGGGGTAAACGTGAGGCAATCCCCGTGCGTACTCCCGGTCCGCGGTGCGGGCCTCGTTTTCCGCATCGCGACCAGCAGGGTACCTGTCCGGCAGGGCAGCATGACAGGGCGAAGCGACCCAAATCGCTTGTATCACTGGTCTCACGGCCGCCGTCGGGCGTGGTTCAGAGCGTGTCGACGGCGCGGGCCGCGCTCACGGTCGCCCGCTCCAGGTCCTCGGCGGCCCGGTTGATACGGCGCGTCGAGTCCGTCACCTGCTGCCCGAGGCGCCGCGCCGCCACGAACACCCGGACGGCGAGCACCCCCAGGACGGCGAGACCCAGGAATCCCATGGCTACGGCGAACATCGGCCAGAACATGACGTCGAGACTAGACGGTCCGCCACCCCGGTCCGCACCCGGCCGTGCGATGGCCCGCACCGTGCCCATCCCCCGGCAGGCGGCCGCGCCGCCCGCTACACCGTGGAGTGCAGCCGCAGGGTCCTGACCCCGCCCCCGGTGAGCAGTTCCACGATCCGCTCCCCGGCCGGTTTGCGCACCGCGGCACCGCAGTCGGGGCAGGTGAAGGAGTAGAACGTCGTCCGGCTGCTGGCCCCGATGGCGAGCCGCAGCGCGCTCGCGGCGAGTTCGAAGCGGCCCCGGCAGTCCGGGCAGCCGGCCTTGAACACCACGGGGGCCACTCTTCTCATTCCCGCGAAGGCGGTCGCCACCGTCATCTCACCCGCACCGGATTCCGGAGACTCGCTCACAGGCCCTCGCTCCCTCTCCCTCTGGTCGTTCTCTGGTCGCAGCCGAATCCTCTGGTCGCAGCCGATCACACCCGGTCGTTCACCGACAGGGCCGTACGGCCCCGGTCACTGTGCCCGTAGGGCCCCGGTCGCCTACGACGCCCGCACCGCGCCGGCCGGAACGTCGTACGCCGCCAGGGCCTCGCGGGCCGCGCGGCGGGCGCTCTCGGCCAGCTCGGGCGGTGAGACGATCCGGCCGTCACGGCCGAGCCGCAGCGCCAGCCGGCGCAGGGAGGCCGGGTCGGGGGTGCGCAGGGTGATGCGCAGCCCGCCGTCGGGAAGCTCGTCGGCGCTGTCGTGCGGGTAGTACTCGGCCACCCAGCGACCGCCGGGACCGACCTCGACCACGACCTCCGGGTCCTCGGCGGCCGGCTGCACCAGGCCCTCGGAGAGGTCGCGCAGCTCTATCTCGGGCGGGGCCGAGGGCGCGTCGAGGATCCGGATCTCTGCGACCCGGTCCAGCCGGAAGGTGCGCCGGGCCTCGGAGCGGCGGCACCACGCCTCGACATAGGTGTGGCCGACGCTGACCAGCCGGATGGGGTCGATCTCGCGCTCGGTGACCTCGTCGCGGGCCGGTGAGTAGTAGCGGATCCACAGCCGGCGGCGCTCGGAGATCGCCCGGTCGACGTCGGCGAAGACACCGCCCTCGGACTCGAAGGTCACCGACAGCCGGGAGCTGGCGCCGGCCGCCTCCCCTGCCGCGGTCTCCACCTTGGCGGTGGCGCGCAGCAGGGCCTGGCGGTCGCTCTCCCGCAGGCCGGGCAGGGTGGCCACGGCGCGGGCGGCGACCAGCAGGGCGGTGGCCTCGTCGGCGGCCAGCCGGAGCGGTTCGGCCGCCTCCTCGCCGAGCGCGGCCGGGTTGTGCCACCAGATGCGCTCGCCATCGGTGTCGATGTCCAGCAGATCGCCGCCGCGGAAGCTGGTGCCGCACATGGGCAGCACATCGAGGTCGGCGACCAGCTCGTCCTCGCTGATGCCGAAGGCGCGCGCGACGTCGGCGATCCGGGCGCCGGGGCGCTCGCGCAGATACGTCACCAGGGAGAGCATCCGCCGGGTCTGGTCGATCGCGTTGCCGGTCCTGGCCGGTTTGCCTGCCACTGTCCCGCTCCCCCTCAGCCCTTGGCCACGGCGCGCAGCCGGTCCACCACGTCGGCCCGCAGCTCGGCCGGCTCCAGGACCACCACGTCCGGGCCGAACTCCACCAGCCAGGCGTCCAGTCCGTGCCCGTACGGAATCTCCAGCTCGTCCCAGCCGTCACCCAGTTCCCGGACCTTGACGGCCTTCGCCCGAAGGGGATAGCCGGCGCCGGAACGCAGCCGGATCAGGGCCGAGCGGTCGGCGATCTCGCCGGCCCAGCTCGCGACGGTCTCGCGCACGGTGACGACGTCCGGCACCGGCGCGGTGAAGCCCGTACCGCGGGAGCGGACCCTGCCGGTGATCCGGGACAGCCGGAAGACGCGTTCGGCACCCCGGTCGCGGTCGAAGCCGGCCAGGTACCAGTGGCCGCGCCAGCACTCCAGCGCCCAGGGTTCGACGTGCCGGGGCTCGGGACGGGCGGCGGTGGCCTTGCGGTAGTCGAAGAGGACCGGGCGGCGGTCGCGGCAGGCCAGCATCAGCGGCTCGAAGGCGGCCTCGTGCACCGGGATGCGCGGCTCCAGGGCGCCGTGCGCGCCGTACGGGTCGACGTCCTCGGGCAGCCCGGCGGCGCGCAGCTTCTGCAGAGCCCCGCTGGCCGCGCCGGCCAGCCGGGCCTGCTGCCAGACCTTGGCGGCGAGGCCGAGGGCGGCGGCCTCCTCGGCGTCCAGGGTGATGGGCGGCAGGCGGTTGCTGTCGCGGCGGGCGAGATAGCCGACCTCGCCGTCCAGGTTCTCCACGGTCTCGATGACCAGGCCCAGCTCGCGCAGGTCGTCCTTGTCCCGCTCGAACATCCGGTTGAAGGAGTCGTCGGAGCCCGCCTCCAGATAGGCCTCGATGGACTCGCGCAGCTCGCGCTTGCTGAGTGGCCGGCGTGCGCCGAGCAGACACAGCGCGAGGTTCATCAGCCGCTCGGCCTTGGCAATGGCCATCGACGCCCTTCGCCTTCCCTATGGTGCTTCCGACCGATGACCGTACCGCTCCGCGGGGCGTCGGCAAAAGCCGAGGGCCCCTGCCCGGCCGGGCAGGGGCCCCAGGAGGCCGGGCAGCGGCCCCGGGTGATCACGCCGGTGCGGCCCGCATTCCCCGGCGCGGACCGGTTCCGGCCGGCCGGGGGCGGGTCGTCCCGGACGCCGACGGCGCCGGCCGAAGCGGCCGGGACGCCTGGCGTGGATCAGACGGCGAGCAGGTCCACCACGAAGATGAGGGTCTCGCCGGGCTTGATCGCCGGGGTCGGGCTCTGGTTGCCGTAGGCGAGGTGGGCCGGGATGGTCAGCCGGCGGCGGCCGCCGACCTTCATGCCCTGCACGCCACGGTCCCAGCCCGCGATGACGCGGCCGGCACCCAGCGGGAACTTGAACGGAGTACCGCGGTTCCAGCTGGCGTCGAACTCCTCGCCGGTGCTGTAGGCGACGCCCACGTAGTGGACGGTGACCATCTGGCCCGCCTGCGCGACCGGCCCGTCGCCCTCCCAGATGTCCTTGATCTCGAGGTCGGCGGGCGGCGGGCCCTCGGGGAAGTCGATCTCGGGCTTGTCGTTGTTCACGTCAAAAGCTCCTGCTTGTGTACGGCACGAATCCCGGACAGTCTTTCACCCCGCCGCTCTCCCGGCCGCCAGGGTCCCGCGCTACATCGCCGCAAGGATGTCCACGGTGAACACGAGGGTGGAGCCCTTCTTGATGGCCCCGCCGCCCGGCGGCTTGTCGCCGTAGGCCAGCTCGGGCGGGACGACGATCAGGACCCTGCTGCCCACCTTCTTGCCGGTCAGGCCCTGGGCCAGGCCCTTGACCACCTCCCGCATCTGCTGCAGCGAGAACTGGCTGAGCCGGCCGGAGCCGTACGTCCGCTCGAACGTCTTGCCGCCGTCCCAGACCAGCCCCTGGAACTGGCACAGCAGCGTCTGGTCGGCCTTCAGCTCGGGACCGTCACCCTCCAGGACGTACCGCGACACGAGCTTCTTCGGCGGAGCGGCCTGGGGGACGGTGACCTTCGGCGCCCCGCCGTCGGTGCCGGTGCCCACCTTCGGCAGGGCGGCGTCGGTCTGCGGGACCGGGGTGCCCTTGGCGGAGCTCTTGGAGTTGAACGACTCGATCAGGTCGATGACGAAGACCAGCGTGTCGGTGCCCTTGATGCCCGCCTTCGGATTGCCGCCCTCGCCGTACCCCAGGGCGGGCGGGACGGCGATCTGGACCCGGCTGCCGGTCCTCTTGCCCTGGAGGGCGTACCGCCAGCCGTCGATGATGCTGCCCTGGGCGAGCTGCATGACCAGCGGGCGCTTGCGGTCGTAGGAGTTGTCGAAGACCTTGCCGGTGTCCCAGATCTGGCCGAGGTAGTCCGCCCGGATGAACTCGTTCTCCGCGACCGTCCGCCCACCGCCCGCGATCACCGTCCGGACCGCGAGGTTCTTCGACGGGGTGCCCGGTCCCTTGGCGACCGTCGGCTTCTCGCCGAACCTCCGGCCCGCGGTGATCGCCGGCAGCGGCCCCTCCACGATCTTGGGCGGGGGCGAGGCGGACGCCGACGGCGAGGCCACGGCGCTGCTGGAATCGGACGAGTCGTCACCGCATCCGGCGAGCGTGACCAGTCCTGCGGGTACGGCGGCGAGGAGAAGCGAGCGTCGGCGCACGGAAGAGCCTCGTAATCGATCGGTCCAGCGGATGGCGTGCGCGCAACTCTACGACCCGGGACGGGCGCCGTACGGAAAACGTACGGCGCCCGTGTGGCGTTTCCGCATGTCGCGGCCGGGCGGACGGTCCGCCCCGTCGCCGCTACATACCGGCGATCAGTTTCTCCACCCGGTCGTCCACCGAACGGAACGGGTCCTTGCACAGAACGGTGCGCTGCGCCTGGTCGTTGAGCTTCAGGTGCACCCAGTCGACCGTGAAGTCCCGGCGCTGCTCCTGCGCCCGCCGGATGAAGTCGCCGCGCAGCCGGGCCCGAGTGGTCTGCGGGGGAACCGACTTGCCCTCGAAGATCTTCAAGTCGTTGCAGATCCGGGCGGCTTGGCCCTTCTTCTCCAGCAGGTAGTACAGGCCGCGACGGCGGTGGATGTCGTGGTAGGCGAGGTCTATCTGGGCGACCCGCGGATGCGACATCGTCATGTTGTGCTTGGCCCGGTACCGCTCGATGAGCTTGTACTTCATGACCCAGTCGATCTCGGTCTCGACGCGGTCCAGTTCCTCGGTCTCGATGGCCTCCAGCGTGCGGCCCCACAGCTCCAGGACCTGCGCGACGGTGCCGGTGCGGATGCCCCGGCGGTCGCAGAAGTCCAGCGCCTTGTCGAAGTACTCGCGCTGCACCTCCAGCGCGGAGGCCTCCCGGCCGCTGGCCAGGCGCACCTTGCGCCGGCCGGTGATGTCGTGGCTGACCTCGCGGATCGCCCGGATCGGGTTCTCCAGGGTGAGGTCGCGCATCACCGTGCCCGCCTCGATCATGCGCAGCACCAGGTCGGTGGCGCCGACCTTCAGCAGCATCGTCGTCTCGGACATGTTCGAGTCGCCGACGATGACGTGCAGCCGGCGGTAGCGCTCGGCGTCCGCGTGCGGCTCGTCGCGGGTGTTGATGATGGGCCGGGAACGGGTCGTCGCCGAGGAGACGCCCTCCCAGATGTGCTCCGCGCGCTGACTGACGCAGTAGACGGCACCGCGCGGGGTCTGCAGTACCTTGCCGGCGCCGCACAGCAGCTGCCGGGTGACGAGGAAGGGGATGAGAATGTCCGCGAGCCGGGAGAACTCCCCGTGCCGGGCCACCAGGTAGTTCTCGTGGCAGCCGTAGGAGTTGCCCGCCGAGTCGGTGTTGTTCTTGAAGAGGTAGACGTCGCCCGCGATTCCCTCCTCGTGCAGGCGTCGTTCCGCGTCCACCAGGAGTCCTTCGAGAATGCGCTCGCCGGCCTTGTCGTGGGTGACCAGTTCGGTCACGTTGTCACATTCGGGGGTCGCGTATTCCGGATGTGAGCCCACGTCGAGATAGAGCCGGGCGCCGTTTCGCAGAAAGACATTGCTGCTGCGGCCCCATGACACGACACGGCGGAAGAGGTACCGCGCCACCTCGTCAGGAGACAGGCGCCGCTGTCCCCTGAACGTGCACGTGACGCCGTACTCGTTCTCCAGCCCGAAAATGCGGCGGTCCATGAGGGAACATTACGCCCGATCCCCCGAGCTGAAACGGGGTTCGGGGGCACGATTTGGATCATTTTCCGATGAAGCCGCAACGACACCGCCCCGCACGGGAGCCGCGAGGACCCCTCCGGTGGCGAGCAGGACCAGCAACGACACCGCCCCGGCCACGCTCGGCAGGCCGAAGCCCCACACCGTGCCGCCGGCCTGTACCACCGGCCCCGCCAGGCCCGTTCCCACCGACGCGCCCACGGTGAACGTCGTCACCAGCCAGGAGAACGCCTCGGTGACCGTGCCCCTCGGCGCGTGCCGGTCCACGATGATGAACGCGCAGGCGATGCAGGGCGCCAGGAAGACCCCGGAGACCACGCTGAGCAGCACCATCCAGACCGTGCCCGGCGTCAGCGTGAGCGGCAGGTAACACACCGCCAGCAGCGCCACCAGGACCCTCAGCCGCCGCTCGGGCGAGCCCGCCCACTGCCGGGCGCCGTAGACGGAACCGCCGGCCAGCGCGCCCAGACCGAGCCCGGCCATCAGCCAGCCGTAGACCGCGTCACCGCCATGACCGTCGGCGTACGACACCGCGGCGACCGTGATGGAGCCCAGCGCGATGCCGATGAACAGGAACGCGGCGAGCAGCGCCAGCAGGCCGGGCGAGCGCAGCGCGCCCAGCCAGTGCGCCTCGCGCGGGGCCGAACGCCAGGCCCGCGAGGGCGGCGAGACGACCACGGACAGGGCGCCGAGCACACCCAGCAGGTTCAGCACGAGCAGGGCGGCCCGCTCGTCCCACACCGAGACGCACACGGTCACCAGCAGCGGGCCGACGGTGAACATGACCTCCTGCGCGATCGCGTCCATGGCATACGCGGTGTGCACCTGCTCCTCGCGGCGCAGCACCGACGGCCACAGGGCGCGCAGACCGCCCTCCAGCGGCGGGGCGAACAGGCCGGACACCGCCACGGCCGCGTAGGCCGCCGGCAGCGGGTCGGTGCCGCGGAACGCGAAGACCGTCATGGCCAGGGCCGCCAGAACGGCCGCGGGCAGCTGGACGCGCGGCTGGCCGTAGAGGTCCACGAGCCGGCCCAGCACCGGCTGGCCGACGGCGTTCGCCACGCCGTACACGGCCGCGAGGGCGCCGGCCAGGCTGTAGGTGCCGCCGTCGGCGCGGACGAAGAGCACCAGCGCGATGGCCGCGGTCGCGTTCGGCAGCCGGCCCACCAACGTCCCGGCGAGCAGCCGGAGCGCATGTCTCGCCCGCAGGATCTCCAGGTATCCCGTGGCCATGCCCGCCTCCAAGTGTTACGTATAACTTCCCTCCTCATACGTACCATGTCCGCTGTTCACACGTCCAACGTGATGCACCCCCACACGAAGGAGCACGTCCACCGTGGCACGCAGCAGCACGCGCCCGACCAGCCGGGACGTCGCCCACGCGGCCGGGGTCTCCCAGGCGGCCGTCTCCCTCGTGCTGGGCGACAAATGGCGCGGCCGGGTCTCCGAACCCACCGCCGAACGCGTCCGCCAGGCCGCCCGCGACCTGGGCTACCGGCCCAACCTCGCCGCCCGCAACCTCCGCCTCGGCCGCACCCGCACGGTCCTCCTCGTCGTCCCCGCCCTCACCACCGAGTTCTTCGCCGGCGTCTACACCGGCGCCGCCCGCGTCGCCGCCGAGCACGGCTTCGGCGTCGTCCTCTACCCCTCCCCCGAAGGCATCGGCCCCGCCCGCGACCCCTTCGCCTCCGCACAGGCCGCCCTGGACGGCGTCATCGCCTCCTCCATGGCCGCCGACGCCCTCACCGACATCCGCGGCGACCAGCTCCCCCTCGTCATGCTGGACAGCGACCCCGCCGGCAGCCTCGGCGCCGCCACCGTCAACCTCGACATCGCCGACGGCGTCCGCCAGGTCACCGAACACCTCCTCGGCCTCGGCCACCGCCGAGTGCTCCACCTCGCCGCCGACGTCCCCTCCTGGACCTTCGACATCCGCGCCCGGGAACTGGCCGCCCGCATGGCCGCCGTCCCCGGCACCGAGGTACGCACCGCCCGCGCCCCGATCTCCATCGACGGCGCGCGCACCGCCACCGAGGCCGCCCTCACCGCACCCGGACCCCGGCCCACCGCCATCGTCTGCGACGACGACAAACTCGCCGCCGGCGCCTACAAGGCCCTGCGCCGCCTCGGCCTGCGCATCCCCGACGACATCTCCGTCACCGGCCTCGACGACCTGGCCCTGGCCACCGCCATCGACCCCGAGCTGACCACCGTACGACTGGACGCCGAGCTGTTCGGCGAACACGGCATGCGCGCCCTGCTGGCCGTCCTGGAGGGCCACAGCCCGGACAACGGGGACATCCCCGTCCAGCTCGTCGTCCGGGGCTCCACGGCCCCGCCGCCCACACCCTAGAAACGCCGGACGCCCCGGCCATCGACGGCCGGGGCGTCCCGCTGCGTGCGCCGCAAGCGGCTCACTGCTCCTCGGAACCGTCCTCCGCGGAGCTCTCCGCCTCCGTGCTCGCGCCGTCCGCCGCCAGCAGCCGGTCCAGCTGCCGGCCGACGATCCGCTTGAACTTCCGCTTCTGCGGGCGCGTACGGTCCAGCACCGCCACCTCCAGCCGCTCGGCGGGGATCTCCCGCTCGCTGCCGTTGGTGTCCCGGGACAGCGCCTGCACCGCCAGCTTCAGCGCCTCCGCCAGGCTCATCCCGTCCCGGTGCCGCTGGTCCAGGAAGTTGCTGATCTGCTCCGCGTTGCCGCCCACCGCGACCGAGCCGTGCTCGTCCACGATGGAACCGTCGTGCGGCAGCCGGTAGATCTGGTCGCCCTCCGGGGTCTCCCCGACCTCGGCCACCACCAGCTCCACCTCGTACGGCTTCTCGGCCGCCGAGGAGAAGATCGTGCCCAGCGTCTGCGCGTAGACGTTGGCCAGGCCGCGCGCGGTGACATCGTCGCGGTCGTAGGTGTAACCGCGCAGGTCGGCGTAGCGGACACCGCCGATGCGCAGGTTCTCGTACTCGTTGTACTTGCCGGCCGCGGCGAAGCCGATCCGGTCGTAGATCTCGCTGAACTTGTGCAGCGCGCGGGACGGGTTCTCCCCGACGAACACGATGCCGTCGGCGTACTGCAGCACGACCAGGCTGCGGCCACGGGCGATGCCCTTGCGGGCGTACTCCGCCCGGTCGGCCATGGCCTGCTGAGGTGAGACATAGAACGGCGTCGACACCGGTTATCCGTCCCTTTCTGTCATGGTCACTGGATCACCTTGAATAAGAACCGGGCCCGCGCGCTCAGAGCAGGGCGGCCTTGGGGCCGTCCGGCTCCTCCAGGCGCTTCTGGAGCACCGCGCGGGACACCTCCGACGCCTCCTCCTCGGTGAGCCGGCGGAAACCGTCCTCGGTGATCACGGTGATGATCGGGTAGATCCGGCGGGCGACATCGGGACCACCGGTCGCCGAGTCGTCGTCAGCCGCGTCATAGAGGGCCTGCACCACCAGTGTGGTGGCCTGCTCCTCGGACAGGTCGTCCCGGAACAGCTTCTTCATCGCACCGCGCGCGAAGATCGAGCCCGAGCCCGTCGCCGCGAAGTTGTGCTCCTCGGAGCGGCCGCCCGTGACGTCGTACGAGAAGATGCGCCCCCTCTCGCGGTCCAGGTCGTACCCCGCGAACAGAGGGACCACGGCCAGGCCCTGCATGGCCATGCCGAGGTTGGAACGGATCATGGTCGACAGCCGGTTCGCCTTGCCCTCCAGCGACAGCTGGGCGCCCTCGACCTTCTCGAAGTGCTCCAGCTCCAGCTGGAAGAGCTTGACCATCTCCACGGCCAGGCCGGCGGTGCCGGCGATACCGACCGCCGAGTACTCGTCGGCCGGGAACACCTTCTCGATGTCCCGCTGGGCGATCACGTTGCCCATCGTGGCCCGGCGGTCGCCGGCGAGGACGACCCCGCCGGGGAACGTCACGGCCACGATGGTCGTTCCGTGCGGCGCCTCGAGCACGCCCTGGGTGGGCGGCAGCTGGCGGTTGCCGGGCAGCAGCTCGGGCTGGTGCTCGGCGAGGAAGTCCATGAACGAGGAGGATCCTGGCGTCAGGAAGGCAGATGGTAGACGCCCGGTGCTACGAGTGTTGGCTTCCACGCGTTTCCTTCCACATAAGCAGCAGCCCGCCTCATGACATCGGGCTGATCCTTGAACTGCCCCAGTGCGGCATTGCAGCTGAAGCACAGTACGCCACGGACCCTACCCGTCTCATGGCAGTGATCCACATGTGCGGGCACGGCGCTGAGGGACACACAACAGACGCCCCCTCGAGAGGCGATCGACTCGCCCCGGCAGCAGACCCGCGGTCCGTCGCGGGTCGCCTTGTCGCCGGCGAAGGCTGCTCGCGGCCTGCCTTGCTCGCACCGCGAGCAGCGCTTCACCCCCTGCTCGTCGCTCACCTACACCCCCGAACCCCCGAACCTTAGATTCGAAGGCAAAAGCGGTCTACTGACCACCCTTCTGAACGAAGGAGCGCACGAAATCCTCGGCGTTTTCCTCGAGCACGTCGTCGATCTCGTCCAGGACCGAGTCCACGTCGTCGCTCAGCTTCTCGTGTCGTTCCTTCAGGTCCTCCGAAGCCTGCGCGTCCTGCGCCTGCTCCTCGACCTCCTCGGTGGACCGGGTGGCCTTCTGCTGGCCGCCGCCGGTGTCCTTGGTCGCCATAACCTCACCCCGCTCAGTTCGCCTGCCGATCGGTGATGATCAGACCCTATAGGCCGGGTCCGACATCGGCCCCGCAGTTTCCACAACGTGCGGGGCCCACCTCGATGATTCCCGGGCGGTGGGGTTTCCACCCCGACCGCCCGGGGCGGTACGAGTGTCCGCTGACCGTGCTCAGCTGCCGGACAAGACCCTGACCAGGTCTTCCGCCGTCCGGCAGCGGTCCAGGAGTTCCTTGACGTGATTTCGCGTTCCGCGTAGCGGTTCCAGGGTTGGGACGCGTTGCAGGGAGTCGCGGCCCGGGAGATCGAAGATGACCGAGTCCCAGGAGGCGGCCGCGACGTCGTCGGCGTACTGCTCCAGGCAGCGCCCGCGGAAGTACGCCCGGGTGTCCTCCGGCGGCTTCGTACGGGCCCTGTCGACCTCGGCCTCGTCCAGGAGGCGCTTGATGCGCCCGCGGGCCACCAGACGGTTGTAGAGGCCCTTCTCGGGGCGTACGTCGGCGTACTGGAGGTCGACCAGGTGCAGCCGGGCGGCGTCCCAGTCGAGGTCGTCGCGGCGGCGGTAGCCCTCCATCAGCTCGCGCTTGGCGACCCAGTCCAGCTCGCCGGCCAGGCTCATGGGGTCGTTCTCCAGCCGGGTCAGGGTGTCCTCCCAGCGGCTGAGGACGTCCTTGGTCTGGTCGTCGGCGTCGGCGCCGTAGCGTTCCTCGACGTACTTGCGGGCCAGCTCGAAGTACTCCATCTGCAACTGGACCGCGGTGAGGGTGCGCCCGCTGCGCAGGGTGACCAGGCGCTTGAGCGTCGGGTCGTGCGAGACCTGGTGCAGGGTGCGCACGGGCTGGTCGACGGCGAGGTCCACGGCGATGAAGCCGTCCTCGATCATGGACAGGACCAGGGCCGTCGTGCCCAGCTTCAGGTAGGTCGAGATCTCGGATAGGTTCGCGTCGCCGATGATCACGTGGAGCCGGCGGTACTTCTCGGCGTCCGCGTGCGGCTCGTCGCGGGTGTTGATGATGGGGCGCTTGAGCGTGGTCTCCAGGCCGACCTCGACCTCGAAGTAGTCGGCGCGCTGGCTGATCTGGAAGCCGTGCTCGTGGCCGTCCTGGCCGATGCCGACGCGGCCGGCGCCGGCGAAGACCTGGCGGGAGACGAAGAAGGGCGTGAGGTGGCGCACGATGTCCGAGAAGGGGGTCTCCCGCTTCATCAGGTAGTTCTCGTGCGTGCCGTAGGAGGCGCCCTTGTTGTCGGTGTTGTTCTTGTAGAGGTGGATCGGCTGGGCGCCGGGCAGCTGTGCTGCCCGTTCGGCGGCCTCGGCCATGATCCGCTCGCCGGCCTTGTCCCACAGGACGGCGTCGCGGGGGTTGGTGACCTCGGGGGCGCTGTATTCGGGGTGGGCGTGGTCGACGTACAGGCGCGCGCCGTTGGTGAGGATCACATTGGCCAGGCCGATGTCCTCGTCGGTGAGCTGGCTGGCGTCGGCGGCCTCCCGGGCGAGGTCGAAGCCTCGTGCGTCCCGCAGCGGGTTCTCCTCCTCGAAGTCCCAGCGGGCCCGGCGGGCCCGGTGCATCGCCGCCGCGTAGGCGTTGACGATCTGGGACGAGGTGAGCATGGCATTGGCGTTGGGGTGGCCGGGGACGGAGATCCCGTACTCCGTCTCGATGCCCATTACTCGCCGTACGGTCATGCGGCCCTCCTTGCCCGGCGGCACCCTCGGTCGTGGGCGCCGCTCAAGTGCGCTGGCGCTCCGGTGCGTGTGCGGTGCCCGTCCCCGCACGGCGCGACTCGGCGGTAGGAACGAGCCTAGAACGCCTTTGCGCTGGTGGGGAGATCATTTGCGTCATTGGCTGCTCCGGTCGTGGCCGGAAAAACAGACGGCTGCGGGTACCCGCCGAGGGCACCCGCAGCCGCCCTGCCGTTACAGGTACTGTCCGGTGTTCGCCACCGTGTCGATGGAGCGTCCGGTGTCCGCGCCCTGCTTTCCGGTGATGAGGGTACGGATGTACACGATCCGTTCGCCCTTCTTTCCGGAGATGCGGGCCCAGTCGTCCGGGTTGGTGGTGTTGGGCAGGTCCTCGTTCTCCTTGAACTCGTCCACGCAGGCCTGGAGGAGGTGGGAGACGCGGAGGCCCTTCTGGCTCTTCTCCAGGAAGTCCTTGATCGCCATTTTCTTGGCGCGGCCCACGATGTTCTCGATCATGGCGCCGGAGTTGAAGTCCTTGAAGTAGAGGACTTCCTTGTCGCCGTTGGCGTAGGTGACCTCCAGGAAGCGGTTCTCCTCGGATTCGGCGTACATCTGCTCGACCGCGGTCTGGATCATGCCCTGGACCGTGGCGGCCTTGTCCCCGCCGTGTTCGGCGAGGTCGTCGGCGTGCAGCGGGAGGCGCTCGGTGAGGTACTTGCCGAAGATGTCCTTGGCGGCCTCGGCGTCGGGACGCTCGATCTTGATCTTCACGTCGAGCCGGCCGGGGCGCAGGATGGCGGGGTCGATCATGTCCTCGCGGTTGGAGGCGCCGATGACGACCACGTTCTGCAGGCCCTCGACGCCGTCGATCTCGGCGAGGAGCTGGGGGACGATGGTGTTCTCCACGTCCGAGCTGACGCCGGAGCCGCGGGTGCGGAAGAGGGATTCCATCTCGTCGAAGAAGACGATGACGGGGGTGCCCTCGCTGGCCTTCTCGCGGGCCCGCTGGAAGACCAGGCGGATCTGCCGCTCGGTCTCGCCGACGTACTTGTTGAGCAGCTCGGGGCCCTTGATGTTCAGGAAGAAGCTCTTGCCGGCGGCCTGGCCGGTGACCTCGGCGACCTTCTTGGCGAGCGAGTTCGCGACGGCCTTGGCGATCAGGGTCTTGCCGCAGCCGGGCGGGCCGTAGAGCAGGACGCCCTTGGGCGGGCGCAGCTCGTGCTCCTTGAACAGGTCGGGGTAGAGGTACGGCAGCTCGACCGCGTCGCGGATGGCCTCGATCTGGTTGCCGAGGCCGCCGATCTGCTCGTAGCCGATGTCGGGGACCTCTTCGAGGACCAGTTCCTCGACCTCGCTCTTGGGTACGACCTCGTAGACGTAGCCGGAGCGGGGTTCGAGCAGGAGGGCGTCACCGGCGCGGATGGTGGTGCCGAGCAGGGGCTCGGCGAGCCGGACCACCCGTTCCTCGTCGGTGTGCCCCAGTACGAGGGCGCGCTCGCCGTCCTCCAGGATCTCCTTGAGGGTGACGATGTCGCCGACGCGCTCGAACTCCATGGCCTCGACCACGTTGAGCGCTTCGTTGAGCATGAGCTCCTGGCCGCGCCGCAGCTGGTCGAGTTCGACGCTGGGGCTGACGTTCACCCGGAGTTTGCGGCCGCCGGTGAAGATGTCGGCGGTGCCGTCCTCGTTGGCTTGCAGGAAGACACCGAAGCCGGCCGGCGGCTGGGCGAGCCGGTCGACCTCCTCCTTGAGGGCCACGATCTGGTCGCGGGCCTCGCGCAGGGTGTTGGCCAGCCGCTCGTTCTGGGCGGACACGCCGGCCAGGTTGGTCTGCAGCTCGACGATCCGCTCTTCGAGAATCCTCGTGTGACGCGGAGAGTCGGCGAGCTTGCGGCGCAGGACGGCGATCTCCTGCTCAAGGTAGGCGATCTGCCCGGCCGGGTCGTCGGACCCGCGTCCCGGGCGGATGCCGCGGTTCATGTCGTCGTCGTGGGCTGCCACGGTCCTCACCTCCTCCAAGGGGAGCTGGACGCTTCCAGACCCTACCTGGGTGGGTGTCGATTGAAACCCCTAGATCACAATGACTGTCAAGGTGTGTCGTCGGTCACCCGCTGCACACTCCCTCGCACGGAGGGGATACCCACTCAACGTGAGGGGAAAGCAGCTTGTTCCATGCATCCTGTGCTCGAAACCCTTCGTGACTGGCCGGAGTTGTCCGTACGGGGACCGTTGGGCCGGGATGCGGGCAGCACACAGAGCGCTCGTACGATCATCACGTAGAGCGACGGTGCAAACGGACGGTGTGACTGCCGTGGTGGCTGGGGACGATCGGTCCGGCCGCCGGTGCTTCCCTCTCCCGGTCCGGCGCTGTTACCCGGGCGGGCCGGGCCGGAAACCCCGGACGGCGCCCCGTGGCCGGGAAGCGGCCGGAGGTAGGGTCGGGGGTGTTCAACGACCGCTGGTACGGACCCGGCCGGCCCTCGGGGCGCCGGGACGTCAAGGCGAACCGAAGGCAGGAGAGATGACCGTGCAGCAGGAGGCCCCGGACGGCGAGGCGCTGGAGGTCTGGATCGACCAGGACCTGTGTACCGGGGACGGGATCTGTGCCCAGTACGCGCCGGAGGTGTTCGAGCTGGACATCGACGGGCTCGCGTATGTGAAGGGCGCGGACGACGAACTGCTCCAGGCCCCGGGGGCGACCGTGCCGGTGCCGCTGCCGCTGCTGACGGACGTGGTGGACTCCGCGAAGGAGTGTCCCGGCGAGTGCATCCACGTCCGCCGGGTTTCGGACAAGGTCGAGGTGTACGGACCCGAAGCGGACTGAGTCCGGTTCAGACGCTGTGTGCCCCGGCGGGGGTGGAGCGGACGAAGGCGTTCCCGTTCCACCGCCAGGTGGCCGGGGTGCGGGTGTCGGGGCAGCAACTGGGCACGGCGTCCGAGGAGTAGCCGAGCAGGGTGGCGGAGACGGCGCGCTCGCGTATGCGGAATGCGGTCACGGTGAGCCGCTCCCCGGGGCGTACCAGGGTGGCGACCACGCGTGCGGTGCGGCCGTCGGCGCCGCGGGTGAGGACGTAGACCCCGTCGGGCGGGGTGCCCATGGGGGCGTCGCAGTGGACCACGGCGACGGTTTCCGGCCTGTCGTCGCCGTCCAGGTCGCCGGTGGCCTTCTTGACGACGACGGCTTTCACCGGTCCGCAGTCCAGGGGGAAGTCGACGCCGGTGGTGCTCGGCGCCGCGGCGGCGGGCTTGCCGTGGGATCCGGGGGCGGGCTGGACGGCCGTGGCCGGTTCGGGCCGGACGACCGAGGAGAGGGCCACGACACCCGCGAGGGCCGTGGCGGTGGCGACCCAGTGGATGGGCCGGGTCCGGGTGTGCGCGAGTTCCGGGACGGCGGATTGCTGCACGAGGAGTGTCTCCTGCGAGGGCGGTGCCGGTGGGATGGCCTGCATCGTGCCACACGTCACAGTGCGGGGGAACGGCGGGGTCCGCCGGCGGCTGCCCGACGCGCGGGAGGGGTGCGGCCGTGCCGGGTCAACGTGACGGGCGCCGTGCCGGGACAACGGACGGGCGCCGTGCCCGGGTTCCCGTCGTGGTCGGGGAACTCGGGCACGGCGCCCTCGCGTTGTGGTGGGTGCGGGCCGGTCAGCGGCCGGCGCCGCCGTCGGCGTTGGGGCCGGCGTAGTCCTCGCCGTAGGCGCCCTTGGCGGGGCGGCGGCGGCGCATGGGCGGCTCGACGCCGTCCGCGAGGCGGCGGGCGGTGAGCAGGAAGCCGGTGTGGCCGATCATCCGGTGGTCCGGACGGACGGCCAGGCCCTCGATGTGCCAGTTGCGGATCATGGTCTCCCAGGCGGTCGGCTCGTTGAAGCAGCCGATCTCCCGGATGGACTCCACGGTCCGGGCGAGCTGGGTGGTGGTGGCCACGTAGCAGCACAGGATGCCGCCGGGGACGAGCGCCTTGGAGACGGCCTCCAGGCACTCCCAGGGGGCGAGCATGTCGAGGATGACGCGGTCCACGTCGGTGTCGGACAGGTTGTCCTGGAGGTCGCCGACGGTGAGCTGCCAGGCGGGGTGCGGGCCGCCGAAGTAGCGCTCCACGTTCTGCTTGGCGATCTCGGCGAAGTCCTCGCGGCGCTCGTAGGAGTGCAGCATGCCCTGGTCGCCGATGGCCCGCAGCAGGAAGCTGCTGAGCGAACCGGAGCCGACACCGGCCTCCACGACGCGGGCGCCGGGGAAGATGTCGGCGAAGGCGAGGATCTGCCCCGCGTCCTTCGGGTAGACGACGGCTGCCCCGCGGGGCATGGAGAGGACGTAGTCGGGGAGCAGGGGGCGCAGCGCGAGGTAGGCCACGTTGCCGGTGGTCCGGACAACGCTGCCCTCGGGAGCGCCGATCAGTTCGTCGTGCGGGAAGGAACCCTTGTGGGTGTGGAAGTTCTTTCCGGCTTCGAGCGTGAACGTGTAGTGGCGGCCCTTGGGGTCGGTCAGCTGTACCTGGTCCCCGACCTTGAAGGGCCCGCGCCTGCGGGCGGCACCGGTCGGTTCGGACATGTGACCAGCCTACCGGGTTCCCGCGGGGGGCTTGACCGTCGCCGTCGGGGCGCTACGGCGCCGGCCTGGCCATCGCCCTGACGAAGGCCCGCTCGACGTCGGCCGCCGACAGGACGCCGTAGATCTCGCCGGTCTCCTCGACCACCAGGTACTCGGTGGCGGGGGTGGCGCGCAGCACGTCCAGCAGGTCCTCCCCGGCGAGCTCGGCGGAGACCCGCATACCGTCGGTCAGCTCCTGGGCGAGGCCGCTGACGGCCACCCAGGGGCGGCGGTGTTCGGGTACGCCGACGATGGCGGCCTCGCGGACGAGGGAGACCGGGGTGCCGTCGGCGTCGACCACGACCAGGGCGCGGGCACCGGCGGCGTTGGCGCGGCGCAGCGCCTCGGAGAGCGGGGTGTCGTTCTCGACCGGCACGGCCCGCCGGGTGAGGGTGCGGGCGCGCAGTTCGGGGAGGTGCTCGCGCAGCCGGGCCATGCGCAGGCTGTTGCCGGCGCCGGTCCAGATGATCGCGGCGAGGATGGCGGCGAGCAGGGCGTCGGTGACGGTGTCCATGCCGCCGACGTCCGTTCCGCCGTCGCCGAGGACGCCGGAGGAGTTCAGCAGCGGCAGGCCGATCAGGACGGAGACGGCGAGGGCGCGGCCCACCCAGGCGGCGGCGATGGTGCCGCTCATGGGCTTGCCGGTGATCTTCCAGACGACGGCGCGGAGCATGCGGCCGCCGTCCAGGGGCAGGCCGGGGAGGAAGTTGAAGATCGCCACGATGAGGTTGGAGATCATCAGTCCGGCCAGCAGGACGCCGGGTACGGTGCCGGGCTCGACCGGTTTCATGGCGAGGTAGAACAGGCCGGCCAGCACCAGGGAGAGCAGCGGGCCGACGAAGGCGAGGACGAACTCCCGGCCCGGGGTCTCGGCCTCCTTCTCGATCTCCGAGACGCCGCCGAAGAACTGGAGCTGGATGCGGCGCACCGGGAGTTTGAAGCGGATCGCGGCGACCGTGTGGGCCAGCTCGTGGACCAGGACGGAGGCGTAGAAGGCGACGGCGAAGAAGAGGGAGACCAGATAGCGGGCGGCGCCCAGCTCGGGCAGCACGCGGTCGAGCTGTCCGCCGAAGACCCAGGTGATCAGGGCGGCGACGAGGAACCAGCTCGGCGCGACGTAGACGGGCACGCCGAAGGGGCGGCCCATGAGGATGCCGCCGCCGGGACCGGGTTCCTTGGGCCTCGGCCCGGGCGGCCGGCCCTTGGCGATGCCGGAGTGCGCGGAGGAGTGGTGCTGGCCCGGGGCGGGGGTGCCGGGAGCGTGCTGGTCGTGCTCGACCGGGCCGGGGGCGGGGGTGCCGGGGGTGTCCGTGCCGTGGGCGGCGGGCCGCTCCCGGCCGGAAGGGGGGCCCGCAGGGCCGTCGGCGGGCTGTGCCGCGCCGGAGGGGGTGTCCGCGGGACCGTCTTCGGTGGGTGTGCCGTTCGGGCGGGGTGCCGGCGGGGCGGAGCCCTCCTGCTCGGACGTGTTCTCCGGGGCCGGGGTCCCGGGGCCGCGGTGGTCGGTGGGTCCGGTCGCCGGGGCCGTAGGGTCCGCGGCGTCCTCGGCCGGCCTGTCGTCGCCGGACCGGGGCTGCCCGCTCCCGCCGCTCACGTCCACGGTGTCCCCTCGTTCGAAGCGTCTTCCGCACCTGCCTGGACGGAAGGGTCTCGGGTCGATGGTATGCGCCCGTGGCGGCGCGTTCCGCCCCGGCACCCCCGGTGTTCGCCTGGCGGACGCCCGGTGACACGGGCCGTGGCTGGGTCGCTGTCGGTGCCGGGCCGTATGGTCTGGGGCATGGACAGCAGCATCGACGAGGCAGTGACGCCGGACGCGGGAGCCGGTGCCGGGAGCGGCCCGGCGGCGGGCGGTGGACCGGGCGGGGCCGTCGGCGGGCGCGGCGCGCTCGCACCGGTCTCGTTGTCGCCGTCCCGGGCCGGTGACTTCATGCAGTGTCCGTTGCTGTACCGGTTCCGGGTGATCGACCGGCTGCCGGAGAAGCCGAGCGAGGCGGCGACCCGGGGCACGCTGGTGCACGCCGTGCTGGAGCGGCTGTTCGACGCGCCCGCCGGGGAGCGGACCGCGCCCCGGGCGAAGGCGCTGATCCCGGGGCAGTGGGACCGGCTGCGGGAGAGCCGCCCGGAGCTGACCGAGCTGTTCGCCGACGATCCGGAGGGCGAGCGGCTGGCCGGCTGGCTCGCCGAGGCGGAGCGGCTGGTGGAGCGCTGGTTCACGCTGGAGGACCCCACGCGGCTGGAGCCGGCCGAGCGGGAGCTGTTCGTGGAGACCGAGCTGGACTCGGGGCTGCGGCTGCGCGGGATCATCGACCGGGTGGACGTGGCGCCGACCGGCGAGGTGCGGATCGTCGACTACAAGACGGGCAAGGCCCCGCGCCCGGAGTACGCCGAGGGCGCGCTGTTCCAGATGAAGTTCTACGCGCTGGTCGTCTGGCGGCTGAAGGGGGTCGTGCCGCGCCGGCTCCAGCTGGTGTACCTCGGCAGCGGGGACGTGCTGACGTACGACCCGGTCCCGGCCGATCTGGAGCGGGTGGAGCGCAGGCTGCACGCGCTGTGGGAGGCCATCAGGCAGGCCACGGAGAGCGGGGACTGGCGGCCCCGGCCGACCAAGCTGTGCGGCTGGTGCGACCACCGGGCGCACTGCCCGGAGTTCGGCGGCACTCCCCCGCCCTATCCGCTGCCGGTCCGGGCGCCGGGGTCCCGGGCGGAGTGAGGCGGGGAACGGGCGGCAGGGCAGAATGGGGCGGGACTAGCGAAGGAGTGTCACGTGGCCATCCGTGTCCTACTGGTCGACGACCAGCCCCTGCTGCGTACGGGTTTCCGGATGATCCTGGAGGCCGAGCAGGACATCGCGGTCGTCGGCGAGGCCGGTGACGGTCTCCAGGCCCTCGACCAGGTACGAGCGCTGCAACCGGATGTGGTGCTCATGGACATCCGGATGCCGCGGATGGACGGTGTGGAGGCCACCCGGCAGATCACCGGTCCCGGCCGGGACGGCCCGGCCAAGGTGCTGGTGCTGACCACCTTCGACCTGGACGAGTACGTGGTGGAGGCGCTGCGCGCCGGGGCGAGCGGCTTCCTGCTGAAGGACGCTCCCGCCAACGAGCTGGTGCAGGCGATCCGGGTGGTGGCGAACGGGGAGGCGATGCTCGCGCCGAGCATCACCCGGCGGTTGCTGGACAAGTACGCCACGCATCTGCCGTCCGGCGAGGAGCCGGTGCCGGACACCCTGCACACCCTCACGGACCGTGAGGTGGAGGTGCTGAAGCTGGTGGCGCGCGGGCTGTCCAACGCGGAGATCGCGGCGGACCTGTTCGTCAGCGAGACGACGGTGAAGACGCATGTGGGCCATGTGCTGACCAAGCTGGGGCTCAGGGACCGGGTGCAGGCGGCGGTGTACGCGTACGAGAGCGGGCTGGTGCGTCCCGGCGCCCAGTAGGCATCCGCCCCGCCCGGTGGGTGCGGTACGGCGAAGGGCGCCCCGCTCCTTTGTGGAGCGGGGCGCCCTTCGCCGTGTGGCGGCTGTCAGCTGCTCTTGCTGAGTTCCCAGAACCGGAACACCGTGGAGGCGTCCAGGCAGTACTCCAGGCCGTACACGCCGTCGCGGACGACCGCGTACTGCTTGGCCTGCCAGACCGGCAGCACGGGCAGTTCGTCGGCGACGATGTCCTGGAGCCTGCCGAAGTCCTTGTCGGTGGCCGAGCGGTCGCTCTGCGCGGCGGTGCCGGGCAGCAGGGTCCCGGTGATCGTGCGGTTGTCGTAGTGGTTGTTCAGCACGTTGCCCTTGCCGAAGAAGGGGGCGGTGAAGTTGTCGGCGTCCGGGTAGTCCGGCACCCAGCCCTTCACGTAGACGCCGTACTTGCCGGCGGCAATGTCCTTCTCGTACTGGTCGAAGGCGACGGACTTGACGTCGGCGTCGAACAGGCCGCTGGCGTTGAGCTGTTCGGCGATGGCCTTCAGCTCCTCGTCGGTGGCGGGGCCGTAGCGGGACGGCGTGGACCACAGGGTGAGCTTCACCTTGCCGGTGATGTTGTCGGCGCGCAGCGCCGCGGCGGCCTTGGCCTGGGAGGGGCGGGCGCCGTAGGTGTCGAAGAAGGCGGTGTTGTGGCCGGCGACACCGGCCGGGACGATCGAGTACAGCGGGGTGGCGGTGCCCTGGTAGACGTCCTTGATGAGGGCGTCGCGGTCGATGAGGTAGGCGATGGCCTTGCGGACGCCGAGCTTGCCGGCCACCGGGTCCTTCACGTTGAAGACCAGGTGCTGCACCTCGGCGCTGGTGCCCTCGATGACGTCGATGCCCTTGTTGTCGCCCTGCTGGTCGAGCTGGGTGATGTCGGCCGCGGTCAGGCCTCGGTAGGCGATGTCGATGTCGCCGCCGAGGAGGGCTTCCTTCAGCGCCGTGCGGTCGCCGTGGAAGAACTTCAGGGTGACGCCGGAGTTGTTCGGCTTGGCGCTGCCCTGGTAGTTGCCGTTGACGGAGAAGACGGCCTGGTCCTTGTCGAAGGAGTCCAGCTTGTAGGGGCCGGAGCCGATCGCCTGGTGGTCGGTGCGCAGGGCGTTCGCGTCGTACTGGCGGTGGTCCACGATGGAGCCGGCGCCGGAGGCGATCTTGCTGGGGAAGGTGGCGTCGGGCACCTTGAGGTGGAAGACGGCCGTCTTGGCGTCCGGTGTCTCGACCTTGTCGAGCATCGGGAACATCAGGGCGGGACCGGCCGGGTCGTCGATCTTCAGCATGCGGTCGAAGGTGAACTTCACGTCCTCGGAGGTGAGGTCGTCACCGTTGCTGAACTTCAGGCCGTCCTTCAGTTCGCACTTGTAGACCATGGCCCGCGTGTCGGTGAAGCCGCACTGCTTCGCCAGTTCGGGCTGGGGTTCGGTCGCGCCCTTGGGGAAGCTGAGCAGCGACTGGAAGACGTTGTTGAACAACAGCCAGGAGCCGGGGTCGTAGCCGGCGGCCGGGTCCGTGGCGAGGACGTCGTCGGACATCCCCATCACCACGGAGGAGCCGGTGCCCCCGGAGTCACCGGACTCGGATCCGCAGCCGGTCAACAGGCCGGAGGCCAGTACCGCCGCGAGGGGCAGGACCGGCCACTGGTTGCGCAGGTTCACTCGAAGTGCCTTGTCGTCGGTTCGTCAGCCCGGGCCCGCCATCCCTGGACCCGGGCACCGGGGGCCGCACCGTGCGCGGCCCCGGGGCGAGGAGCCGTCAGCCGCTCACGCCGCGGCCGAGCTCCCACAGCTGGAGGGTGGAGGAGGAGTTGAGGGCGTAGGCCGTGCCCGTGATGTCGTCGCGGGCGGCGACGTACTGCTTGCCCTGCCACAGCGGCAGGACGGGGACGTCCTCGGCGACGCGGTCCTGGATGTCGGTCAGGCTCTTGGCGGCGCCGAGCCGATCGGCCTCGCGGCGGGACTGCGGGATCAGCGAGCGCTGGATGGTGGTGTTGTCGTACGGCGAGCCGAGGAAGTTGTCCTTGTCCAGGAAGGGCGCGAGGAAGTTGTCGGCGTCCGGGAAGTCGGGGAACCAGCCCATGCCGTAGACGTCGTACTCGCCCTTCTGCTCGGCGGGCCGGAAGGTCGACCAGGGGTGGCCCTGGATGGTGACGTCGAACAGGCCGCTGTCGTTGAGCTGCTTCTGCAGGATCTCGAACTCCTGCTTGGTGGCCGAGCCGTAGTGGTCGGTCGTGTAGTGCAGGGTCAGCTTCACCGGGGCGGTGACGCCGGCCTTGGCGAGCAGGGACTTGGCCTTGTCGGCGCTGGGGTTGCCGTACTTGTTGAAGAACGAGTTGGAGTGGCCGGTGACGGTGGCCGGGACCAGCGAGTACAGGGGCTCGGCCTGGGTGCCGTAGACCTTGGAGACCAGTTCGCCGCGGTTGATGACCTGGGCCATGGCCTGGCGTACGGCCTTGTCCTTGACGCTGGTGGCGTCGGTGTTGAAGGCCAGGTAGCGGATTTCCAGGCCGGGCATGTCGACGAGGTCGACCTTCTCGTCGTCTCCGGTGTCCAGCTTCTGGATCTGCGCGGGCGACATGGTGCGGGTCATGACGTCGATGTCGCCCTTGTCGATCGCGTCGCCCATGGCGTCGGCGTCGGCGAAGGAGCGCAGCTCGACCTTGTCGTTGTTCACCGTCACATTGCCCTTGTAGGAAGGGTTCTTGGTGAAGGTGGCCGTGGTGAGGGCGTCGTTGTCGACGTCGGCCTTGAAGGTGTACGGGCCGGAGCCGTCGATCTCGAAGCCCTCGCGGAGCTTGTCCTTCGGGTAGTCCTTCGGGTTGACGATGCCCGCGACCGGGGTGGACAGCTTGTACGGGAAGGTGGCGTCGGCGGTCTTCAGGTGGAAGACGACGTCGCGGTCGCCCTGGGTCTCGATCGTGTCGATGGTGTTCAGCAGGGCGGCCACCCCGCTGCTGGAGTTGATGCGCAGCGCGCGCTCGATGGAGTACTTGACGTCCTCGGCGGTCACCGGGTCGCCGCCGGCGAACTTCAGTCCCTCGCGCAGCTTGCAGGCGTAGCGCTCGCTGCCGCTGTCGGTGAAGGAGCAGCTCTCGGCGGCGTCCGGGACGGGCTGGCCCTCGCCCTTGGGCTGTGCCATCAGGGTCTGCACGGACTGGCGCAGGATGTTCCAGGTGCCGACGTCGTAGGCGTAGGCCGGGTCGAGGGGCGCGGGGGCTTCCTTGGTGGCCGTGAACTGGTCCGTGGTCCCGACGACGATGGCGTCACCGCTCGCGCTCCCGCTGTCGGATCCGCCGCACGCGGCGAGAACCGGGGTGAGCAGGCCGGCCACCGCCGGCAGCACCAAAGTCTTGCGGTTCATGCGGGAGTTTCTCCAGAGCTGTTCGGGTCCGTGTATCCGGCATGCGGGGGTGGTGCGAGGGGATCACGGGGGTTCTCGGCGATGTTCTCGCGATGAGATTAGTCCGCGCGCGCAGACGCCTTCACGGCCGTGCGAGTTGAGGTTTCATCACGCAGGGGAACCGGTCGCGGACGCACCGAAAACCCGACAGCGGCAGGATTAGTGCAGGTTCCCATCAATCGGGACACAAGGTCACGTCCGAACCGCCCCGGCGGGGCCGGTCGACAGGCGTCGGCAACGTTGTCGGGACCCCGTTGAGTGGCGAACATCACACGTGGGGTCGTGGTTTCGACCGATTGAATTCGGCCGGGCGGCAGCGGCGAATTCCTTGAGTGGACGGTTAGCGCGCTTCCGTCATCATGCCGCGCAGAAAGGCCAGGTCGACCTCCTCCAAGGAAGAGACGACGGTGCGCCCCAGGGCCGGGCCGATGGGTGCGACGGAGGGGACGGCGACCACGCGGCAGCCGGCGGCCTCGGCCGCGGCGACCCCGGTGGCGGTGTCCTCGATCACGGCGCACCGGGCCGGGTCGGCGCCGAGTCCGGCGGCGGCGAGCAGATAGGGGTCCGGGAAGGGCTTGGTGCGGGAGACCTCGTCGCCGGCGACGGACAGGGTGAAGTGGTGCGGGCCCAGCACGGCCAGCACGCGGTCGATGATGCGCCGGTGGGAGGCGGAGACCAGGGCGGTGGGGATCTCGTGCGCGTGCAGTTCGGCGAGCAGCCGGGCGGCGCCGGGCATCAGCGGCAGTCCCCCGTCGATCCGGCTCTCGAAGCCCTCGTTGAGCAGCACGGTGAGTTCGGCGAGGCTGATGTCGGCGCCGGTGGCCTCGATGAGGAAGCCGGCGCTGCGGGTCATGGGGCCGCCGACCACGACATGGCGCCAGGTGTCGTCCAGGGTGTGTCCGAGGGAGGCGAAGACCTCGACCTCGACGTCCCACCAGAAGCCTTCGGAGTCCACCAGGGTGCCGTCCATGTCCAGCAGCACCGCTTGCAGGGCGGAGCCTTCGGCCGTACGGGTTCCTAGCGCGGGGACCGTGCTGGTCATCCGGGCGCACCTCCTTGAGGGACGACCAGGCCGGTTCCCCGGCGGGGAACCGGCCTGCGGTGGACCGACCAGTGTACGACTTATCCGATCAGTGTGCCGAGTGAGACGTGCGTCACCGTGCGTTGAAGTACTTCGCCTCGGGGTGGTGGATCACGATGGCGTCGGTGGACTGTTCGGGGTGGAGCTGGAACTCCTCGGACAGGTGGACGCCGATGCGCTCCGGGCGGAGCAGGTCGGCGATCTTGGCGCGGTCCTCCAGGTCGGGGCAGGCGCCGTAGCCGAGGGAGAACCGGGCGCCCCGGTACTTCAGGGCGAACATGTCCTGCATGTCGGCCGGGTCCTCGCCGCCGAAGCCGAGTTCGGCGCGGACCCGGGCGTGCCAGTACTCGGCGAGTGCCTCGGCCAGCTGGACGGACAGGCCGTGCAGTTCGAGGTAGTCGCGGTAGGCGTTGGCCTCGAAGAGCTTCGCGGTCTCCTCGCCGATGCGGGAGCCGACGGTGACGACCTGGAAGCCGACGACGTCGGTCTCGCCGGATTCCTGGGGGCGGAAGAAGTCGGCCAGGCACAGCCGCCGGCCGCGGCGCTGGCGGGGGAAGGTGAAGCGGGTGCGTTCGTTGCCGTGCTCGTCGAGGATGATCAGGTCGTCGTCCTTGGACACGCACGGGAAGTAGCCGTAGACCACCGCGGCTTCGAGGAGGTTGTCGGTCTGGAGCCGGTCCAGCAGGCCGCGCAGCCTGGGCCGGCCCTCGCTCTCCACGAGTTCCTCGTAGGTGGGGCCCTCGCCGGTGCGGGCCTGCTTCAGTCCCCACTGGCCCTTGAACAGCGCGCCCTCGTCCAGCCAGCTCGCGTACTCCTTGAGCTGGATGCCCTTGACGATCCGGGTGTCCCAGAACGGCGGGGCGGGCACGGGGTTGTCGGTGGCGACGTCGGAGCGTACGGCGCCCTGCTCCGGCTTCTCCTCCACCTGCGCGCCGGCCGTGGCACGGACCCGGCGCTGGCGCAGTTCGGGCAGTTTCGCGCCGGGCACGCCGCGCTTGACGCCGATCAGGGCGTCCATCAGGTGCAGGCCCTCGAAGGCGTCGCGGGCGTAGCGGACCTCGCCTTCGTAGATCTCGTGCAGGTCCTGTTCGACGTAGGCGCGGGTGAGGGCGGCGCCGCCGAGGATGACCGGGAAGCGGGCGGCCAGGCCGCGCTGGTTGAGCTCCTCCAGGTTCTCCTTCATGATCACGGTGGACTTCACCAGCAGTCCGGACATGCCGATCACGTCCGCGCGGTGTTCCTCGGCGGCCTCCAGGATCGCGGAGACCGGCTGCTTGATGCCGAGGTTGACCACGTTGTAGCCGTTGTTGGACAGGATGATGTCGACCAGGTTCTTGCCGATGTCGTGCACGTCGCCGCGCACGGTGGCCAGCACGATGGTGCCCTTGCCCTCGGCGTCGGACTTCTCCATGTGCGGTTCCAGGTAGGCCACCGCGGTCTTCATCACCTCGGCCGACTGCAGCACGAACGGCAGCTGCATCTGCCCGGAGCCGAACAGGTCGCCGACGACCTTCATCCCGTCCAGCAGCGTGTCGTTGACGATGTCCAGGGCGGGGCGGTCGGCCAGGGCCGCGTCGAGGTCGGCCTCCAGGCCGTTGCGCTCGCCGTCGATGATCCGCCGCTTGAGCCGCTCCTCCAGCGGCAGCGCGGCCAGTTCCTCGGCCTTGCCCGCCTTGAGCGATTTCGCCGTGGCGCCCTCGAAGAGCTGCATGAGCTTCTGCAGCGGGTCGTAGCCCTCGCTGCGGCGGTCGTAGATCAGGTCGAGGGCGGTGGTGACCTCCTCCTCGCTGAACCGGGCGATGGGCAGGATCTTGCTGGCGTGCACGATCGCCGAGTCCAGGCCCGCCTTGACGCACTCGTCCAGGAACACCGAGTTCAGCAGGATCCGCGCGGCCGGGTTCAGGCCGAAGGAGATGTTCGACAGGCCCAGCGTGGTCTGCACGGCCGGGTGGCGCCGCTTCAGCTCGCGGATCGCCTCGATGGTGGCGATGCCGTCCTTGCGGGACTCCTCCTGACCGGTGCAGATGGTGAAGGTCAGGGTGTCGATGAGGATGTCCTCCTCGCGGATGCCCCAGTTCCCCGTCAGGTCCGCGATCAGCCGCTCCGCGATCTCGACCTTCTTCTCCGGGGTGCGGGCCTGGCCCTCCTCGTCGATGGTGAGCGCGATCAGCGCCGCACCGTGCTCCCGGGCCAGCCGGGTGACCTGGGTGAACCGGGAGTCGGGGCCGTCGCCGTCCTCGTAGTTCACGGAGTTGATCACCGCTCGGCCGCCGAGCTTCTCCAGCCCCGCGCGGATCACGTCGACCTCGGTGGAGTCCAGCACGATGGGCAGCGTGGAGGCGGTGGCGAAGCGGCCCGCCAGCTCCTCCATGTCCGCCACGCCGTCCCGGCCGACGTAGTCCACGCACAGGTCGAGCATGTGCGCGCCCTCGCGGATCTGCTCCCGGGCCATCTCGACGCAGTCGTCCCAGCGGCCCTCCAGCATCGCCTCGCGGAACTTCTTCGACCCGTTGGCGTTCGTCCGCTCGCCGATGGCCAGGTAGGAGGTGTCCTGCCGGAACGGCACGGACTGGTAGAGGGAGGCGGCCCCGGGTTCGGGGCGGGGGTCGCGCTCGGGCGGGGTCACGCCCCGGACCCGCTCCACCACCTGGCGCAGGTGCTCGGGGGTGGTGCCGCAGCAGCCGCCGACCAGCGACAGGCCGTACTCGCGGACGAAGGTCTCCTGGGCGTCGGCCAGCTCCGGCGCGGTCAGCGGGTAGTGGGCGCCGTCCTTGCCCAGGACCGGCAGCCCCGCGTTGGGCATGCACGACAGCGGGACGCGGGCGTTGCGGGCGAGGTAGCGCAGGTGTTCGCTCATCTCGGCCGGGCCGGTGGCGCAGTTCAGGCCGATCATGTCGATGCCCAGCGGCTCCAGGGCCGTCAGAGCTGCGCCGATCTCCGAGCCCAGCAGCATGGTGCCGGTGGTCTCGACGGTCACGGACACGATGACCGGCACGTCCAGGCCGAGGGCCTCGATGCCGCGCCGGGCGCCGAGGACGGCGGACTTGGTCTGTAGCAGGTCCTGGGTGGTCTCCACCAGCAGGGCGTCGGCGCCGCCCGCGAGCAGGCCCTCGGCGTTGCGCTGATAGGCGTCGCGCAGGGTGGCGTAGGGGGCGTGGCCCAGGGTGGGCAGCTTGGTGCCGGGGCCCATCGAGCCCAGCACCCAGCGCGGCCGGCCGTCCCGCGCGCTGAACTCGTCGGCGGTCTCCCGGGCCACCCGGGCACCCGCCTCCGACAGCTCGTACACGCGGTCGGAGATGTCGTACTCGCCGAGCGCGGAGTGGTTGGCGCCGAACGTGTTCGTCTCCACGCAGTCCACGCCGACGGCGAAGTACGCCTCGTGGACCGAGCGGACGATGTCGGGGCGGGTCAGGTTGAGGATCTCGTTGCAGCCTTCGAGGTTCTCGAAGTCCTCGAGGGTGGGCTCCTGGGCCTGGAGCATCGTGCCCATGGCTCCGTCGGCGACCACCACACGGGTGGCGAGCGCCTCGCGGAGCGCGGACACACGGGCCCGGCTGTCGGCGGAAGGGGACGTTGGCGACGAGGCCATGTAAGGGCTCCCTGGGATGCGACGGCTGTCGGCTATGCGGCTTCCCCGGACGGGCGGGGCTTGCCGCACGGCGTCAGGGTAACCGGGAGTCGGCTTGGATGGGCACCACGTCCACGAGACGGACGTGTGTGGCCGGAATGTCACGCAGGGATCCCGTGTGATGTAACAGGTGGCGTCCGACCATTAGCGGGAGGTCGGCATGGACCGGTAGTGTTCGGCATTGCCGAACGGTGACTGCGCACTACGCAGTCGAAGGGGACGGAGGCAGGACGGCGATGGCACGGAACATCCAGTCGCTCGAACGGGCGGCGGCGATGCTGCGGCTGCTCGCGGGCGGCGAACGGCGGCTGGGGCTGTCGGACATCGCCTCGTCGCTGGGTCTCGCCAAGGGCACCGCCCACGGCATCCTGCGCACTCTCCAGCAGGAGGGGTTCGTGGAGCAGGACGACGCCTCCGGCCGCTACCAGCTGGGCGCGGAGCTGCTGCGCCTGGGCACCACCTATCTGGATGTGCACGAGCTGCGGGCGCGGGCCCTGGTGTGGGCGGACGACCTGGCCCGCTCCAGCGGGGAGAGCGTGCACCTGGGGGTGCTGCACCAGCAGGGGGTGCTGATCGTGCACCACGTCTTCCGGCCCGACGACAGCCGGCAGGTGCTGGAGATCGGGGCGATGCAGCCGCTGCACTCCACGGCGCTGGGCAAGGTGCTGTCGGCGTACGACCCGGTGGCGCACAGCGAGGCGCTGGAGGCCGACCGGAAGCCCTTCACCGACCGCACGGTGTGCGACGCCGCCGGCTTCGAGCACATCCTCGACCTCACGCGCGCGCGGGGCTACGCGGCCGATGTGGAGGAGACCTGGGAGGGCGTGGCGTCGATCGCCGCGCCCATCCACGACCGGCGCCGCATGCCGGTGGGCGCGGTCGGCATCACGGGAGCGGTGGAGCGGCTGTGCCGGGAGGGCGAGCTGCGCCCGGAGCTGATCGCGGCGGTGCGGGACTGCGCCCGCGCGGTGTCCCGGGACCTGGGCGCCGGACGGTTCTGAGGAAACAGAGTCGGAGGAGAGCAGCCGGGATGCCACGCGGCATTCCGGCTGTTGATCTACCCTAAAACGGACAAAAAGCTCTATATCGTATGTCCGCGCACGAAGGTCGATAACCCGCAGCGATCAATAACGATCCTGTTTTCGATAACAGAACTCTTGACGCACGCGTAACGCCGAACAAGACTCCCGTCCATCGGTCGGCATTGTCGAACACCTACCGGCAATACGCGCTAGAGTGTGACAACGCCAAGGGCCGGCATCGCTCTCACCCACGAGGGCGCCAGAACCACCGGAGGGACCCGGGGTTCGGCTACCCCTGGACGAAGGACAAAGGAGTCGCGGGTGTCCAGCTCCGACATCTTCATCGGCGAGACCATCGGTACCGCCATACTCATCCTGCTCGGCGGCGGGGTCTGTGCCGCCGTCACGCTGAAGGCCTCCAAGGCCCGCAACGCCGGTTGGCTCGCCATCGCCTTCGGGTGGGGCTTCGCCGTCATGACGGCCGCGTACATCTCCGGGCCGCTGTCCGGCGCGCACCTCAACCCGGCCCTCACCGTCGCCCTGGCCATCAAGGACGGCGGGTGGAACAACGTTCCGGTCTACTTCGCCGGTCAGCTGCTGGGTGCCGTCATCGGCGCCGTCCTGGTGTGGGCCGCCTACTACGGCCAGTTCCTCGCCCACCTGACGGACAAGGAGATCGTCGGCGGTCCCGGCGCGCAGGCCACCTCGGCCAAGGCCGTCGAGGCCCAGGAGAAGGGGGCCGGCCCGGTCCTCGGCATCTTCTCCACCGGTCCGGAGATCCGGAACGTGGCGCAGAACCTGGCCACGGAGATCATCGGCACCGTGGTGCTGATCCTCGCCGTGCTCACCCAGGGCCTGAACGACCAGGGCAACGGCCTGGGCGTCATCGGCGGTCTGATCACCGCGCTCGTGGTGGTGTCCATCGGTCTGTCGCTGGGCGGTCCGACGGGCTACGCGATCAACCCGGCCCGCGACCTGGGCCCGCGCATCGTGCACGCCCTGCTGCCGCTGCCCAACAAGGGCGGTTCCGACTGGTCCTACGCCTGGATCCCGGTGGTCGGTCCGCTGGCCGGCGGCGCGATCGCGGCGGGCATCTACAACCTCGCCTTCGCCTAGGAAGCTTGCGGACAGCACGAGTCTTCGCGCGCACGCCGTACGCACAGCCCCATCCCCACGGACTTCCAGGAGCACACAGTGACCGACGCCCACACCGCAGGCCCCTTCATCGCGGCGATCGACCAGGGCACGACCTCCTCCCGCTGCATCGTCTTCGACCGGGACGGCCGCATCGTCGCCGTCGACCAGAAGGAGCACGAGCAGATCTTCCCCAAGCCCGGCTGGGTCGAGCACGACGCCAACGAGATCTGGACCAACGTCCAGGAGGTCGTCGCCGGCGCCGTGGCCAAGGCCGGCATCACCCGGGACGACATCAAGGCCATCGGCATCACCAACCAGCGCGAGACCACCGTGCTGTGGGACAAGAACACCGGTGAGCCCGTCCACAACGCCATCGTCTGGCAGGACACCCGCACCGACGCCCTGTGCCGGGAGCTGGGCCGCAACGTCGGCCAGGACCGCTTCCGCCGGGAGACCGGCCTGCCGCTGGCGTCGTACTTCGCCGGGCCCAAGGCCCGCTGGCTGCTCGACAACGTCGAGGGCCTGCGCGAGCGCGCCGAGGCCGGCGACATCCTCTTCGGCACCATGGACACCTGGGTCATCTGGAACCTGACCGGCGGTGTCGACGGCGGCCGGCACGTCACCGACGTCACCAACGCCTCGCGCACCCTTCTGATGAACCTGCACACGATGCGCTGGGACGACAAGATCTGCGAGTCCATCGGCGTGCCGGAGCAGATCCTGCCCGAGATCCGCTCCTCCGCCGAGGTCTACGGCGAGATCAGCGGCGGCCGGCTGGGCGAGCTGCTCGGCGGCATCCCGGTCGCCTCCGCGCTCGGCGACCAGCAGGCGGCCCTTTTCGGCCAGTGCTGTTTCTCCGAGGGCGAGACCAAGTCGACCTACGGCACCGGCACCTTCATGGTGATGAACACCGGCGAGAAGATCATCAACTCCTACGCCGGTCTGCTCACCACCGTCGGCTACAAGATCGGCGACCAGCCGACCGTGTACGCCCTGGAGGGCTCGATCGCCGTCACCGGCTCGCTGGTGCAGTGGATGCGCGACCAGATGGGCCTGATCTCCACCGCCGCCGAGATCGAGACGCTCGCGCTCTCGGTCGAGGACAACGGCGGCGCCTACTTCGTGCCGGCCTTCTCCGGCCTGTTCGCCCCGCACTGGCGCTCCGACGCGCGCGGGGTGATCGCCGGCCTGACCCGGTACGTGACCAAGGCGCACCTCGCGCGCGCGGTCCTCGAGGCCACCGCCTGGCAGACGCGGGAGATCGCCGACGCCATGGTGAAGGACTCCGGCGACGAGCTGGTGACCCTCAAGGTGGACGGCGGCATGACCGCCAACAACCTGCTGATGCAGACCCTGGCCGACGTCCTGGACGCGCCGGTGGTGCGGCCGATGGTCGCCGAGACCACCTGCCTCGGCGCCGCCTACGCCGCCGGTCTCGCCGTCGGCTTCTGGTCCAGCACCGACGACCTGCGCGCCAACTGGCGCCGGGCCGCCGAGTGGACCCCCCGCATGGACGCGGAGACCCGCGCCCGTGAGTACAAGAACTGGCTCAAGGCCGTCGACCGGACCATGGGCTGGCTCGACGACGAGAACTGAGCGGCTCATCCGGCTCAGTTCAGCTCTGACGAGGAGTAAGTACCCGACATGACCAGTCAGTCCACCCTGCAGTCCGTGCCTGCCCTGGGGACGCGCCCGGCCTCCGGCTCCCACCCGAGCCGCGCCGAGACCAGGGAGCAGCTCTCCAAGGCGTCGTACGACCTTCTTGTGATCGGCGGCGGCATCCTGGGCATCTCCACCGCCTGGCACGCCGCGCAGTCCGGGCTCAGGGTGGCGCTGGTCGACGCCGGCGACTTCGCCGGTGCCACCTCCTCCGCCTCCTCCAAGCTGCTCCACGGCGGCCTGCGCTACCTGCAGACCGGCGCGGTGAAGCTGGTGGCGGAGAACCACTTCGAGCGCCGGGCGGTCTCCCGCCAGGTGGCCCCCCACCTGGCGAACCCGCTCACCTTCTACCTGCCGGTGTACAAGGGCGGCCCGCACGGCGCGGCCAAGCTCGGCGCGGGCGTGTTCGCCTACTCCGCGCTGTCCGCGTTCGGCGACGGCGTCGGCCACCTGCTCTCGCCGGCCAAGGCGGCGCAGGACGTGCCCGAGCTGCGCACCGAGAACCTCAAGGCCGTGGCCGTGTACGGCGACGACCAGATGAACGACGCGCGGATGGCGCTGATGACGGTCCGCGCGGCCGTCGAGGCGGGCGCGGTCGTCCTCAACCACGCCGAGGTCACCGGGCTGCGCTTCACCCAGGGCCGGGTGACCGGCGCGGACCTGAAGGACCGCCTGTCCGGCGAGGAGTTCGGGGTCAACGCCCGCCTGGTGCTGAACGCGACCGGCCCGTGGGTCGACCACCTGCGCAGGCTGGAGGACCCGAACGCGGCGCCGTCCATCCGGCTGTCCAAGGGCGCGCACCTGGTCCTGAAGCGCACCTCCCCCTGGAAGGCCGCGCTCGCCACGCCCATCGACAAGTACCGCATCACCTTCGCCCTCCCCTGGGAGGACATGCTGCTGCTCGGCACCACCGACGAGGAGTACGAGGGCGACCCGGCGGACGTGTCCGTCAATGAAAAGGACATAGCCCAGATCCTGGACGAGGCCGCGTTCTCCGTCCGGGACCAGCAGCTGCGGCGCGAGTTGATCACCTACGCGTTCGCCGGTCTGCGGGTGCTGCCGGGCGGCCCCGGTGACACCGCCAAGGCCAAGCGGGAGACCGTGGTGACCGAGGGCAAGGGCGGCATGCTGTCCGTCGCGGGCGGCAAGTGGACGACGTTCCGCCACATCGGACGCACGATCATGAAGAAGCTGGAGGCGCTGCCGGGCCACCCGCTCGGCGACGACTTCGAACCGATCTCCTCGCTGCCGAAGAAGCTGCCGCTGCCCGGTGTCGCCAACCCGCGCGCGGTCGCCCACCGGCTGCTGGTCGACGCCCCGGCGCCCGGCCCGCGCATGGCCGCCGACACCGCCAAGCACCTGGCCACCCACTACGGTTCGCTGGCCTTCGACATCGCCCGCCTGGCGAACGACAACCCGGAGCTCGCCGAGCGCGTCCACCCCGACGCCCCCGAGATCTGGGCGCAGGTGGTGTGGGCCCGTGACCACGAGTGGGCCGAGACGCCGGACGACGTGCTGCGCCGCCGCACCACGCTGACCATCCGGGGCCTGGCCACGGACGAGGTCCGGGCGAAGGTCCAGAAGGTCCTGGACGAGAAGTAGGTCCGTCCGCGAGGAACGGGCCGCATCCGCGAGGGGGCGCCTCCGGCCGAGGGAGGCGCCCCCTCGCGCGTGCCCGCGTTTCCGTGGCGGCCCCCTCCGACGCCCGCGCGGCGCGGGCCGGTTGACGGCGGTGTCCGCGCTCCGCGCCGTGAGTCGGGCGCGTCCGCGTGTTCCGAGGTGGCGGACGGGGCAGTGATCCGTTCACTCCCCCGTGCAAGGGGGCTGCGGGCGCCCCCGCGGGACGCCGTAAGGTTGGTGGGTCAAGCGAGGGCACGTCGGAAGGAGGCACTGGGTGATCGAGCTGGAGGGGGTTCCCGAGCTGATCGACCCAGTCATGGTGGCCGCGTTCGAGGGCTGGAACGATGCCGGCGACGCCGCCTCCACGGCGGTCGCGCACCTGGAACGCGAATGGAAGGGCGAGGTGTTCGCGGCGCTGGACGCCGAGGACTACTACGACTTCCAGGTGAACCGTCCCACGGTGTTCATGGACGGCGGTGTGCGCAAGATCACTTGGCCGACGACGAGGTTGTCGGTGGTCCGGGTCGGCGGCGACAAGCCGCGCGACCTGGTGCTGGTCCGGGGCATCGAGCCGTCCATGCGGTGGCGTTCGTTCTGCAACGAACTGCTCGGCTTCGCGCACGAGCTGGGCGTGGAGCTGGTCGTCATCCTGGGTGCCCTGCTCGGTGACACCCCGCACACGCGTCCGGTCCCGGTCAGCGGGGTCACGTCCGATCCGGACCTGGCCCGCCGCATGGATCTGGAGGAGACCAAGTACGAGGGTCCGACGGGCATCGTCGGCGTCCTCCAGGAGGCGTGCACGCACGCGGGCGTCCCGGCGGTCTCGCTGTGGGCGGCCGTACCGCACTACGTCTCCCAGCCGCCCAACCCCAAGGCCACGCTGGCGCTGCTCAACCGCCTGGAGGACCTGCTGGACCTGCGGATCCCGCAGGGCGAGCTGCCCGAGGACGCGCGGGCCTGGCAGGTGGGCGTGGACCAGCTGGCGGCGGAGGACAGCGAGGTCGCCGAGTACGTCCAGACGCTGGAGGAGGCCCGGGACACCGCGGAGCTGCCGGAGGCGTCCGGTGAGGCGATCGCCCGGGAGTTCGAGCGGTATCTGCGGCGCCGGGACGTGGGCCCGCCGGGCGGGAAGCCGAAGCCGCCCGCCGCCGGCGGTCCGGCCGACGACGACGAGGACGGCCCGGAGGGCTGAGGGCACGGCCCCGAGGGCCGGCGGTACGGAAGAAGGGGCGCTTCCCGTGGGGGAAGCGCCCCTTCCGCTACAGCCTCACGGCCCCGGCCGGGGTGTCTACAGGGCCACGCCCAGCAGCGCGTCCACCGCCCGCGTCACCAGGCCCGGGGCGCCCGTGTCCGTGCCGCCCTCGTCCTCCTGCCGGGCCGCCCAGCGGTCCACCGCCGCGAGGGCGGCCGGGGCGTCGAGGTCGTGGGAGAGGGCCTCGCGGATCTCCTCCACCAGGGCGTCGGCCGAGGGGCCGTCGGGGCGGGAGACCGCCGCGCGCCAGCGGCCGAGGCGGGCCACGGCGTCCTGGAGCACCTGGTCGGTCCACTCCCAGTCGGCCCGGTAGTGGTGGGCCAGCAGGGCGAGGCGGATGGCGGCCGGGTCGACGCCGTCGCGGCGCAGCCGGGAGACGAAGACGAGGTTGCCCTTGGACTTGGACATCTTCTCGCCGTTCAGGGCGACCATGCCGGCGTGCACATAGACCTTGGCCATCGGGAACTCGCCGGTGAGCACCTGGGCGTGCGAGGCGCCCATCTCGTGGTGCGGGAAGGCGAGGTCGGAGCCGCCGCCCTGGACGTCGAAGCCCATGCCGAAGTGGTCCAGCGCGATGGCCACGCACTCGATGTGCCAGCCGGGGCGGCCCCGGCCGAGCGAGCCGCCGTCCCAGCTGGGCTCGCCCTCACGGGCCGCCATCCACAGCATCGGGTCCAGCGGGTTCTTCTTGCCCGGGCGGTCCGGGTCGCCGCCGCGTTCGGCGGACAGCAGCCGCATGGCGGCGGCGTCCAGGTGCGAGACCGCGCCGAAGTGCGGGTCGGACTCGACGGAGAAGTAGATGTCGCCGTCCAGCTCGTAGGCCGCGCCGATGTCACGCAGCCGCTCGACGAGCGGGACGATGCCGGGTATGGCCTCGACCGCGCCGATGTAGTGCCGCGGCGGGAGCATCCGCAGGGCGGTCATGTCCTCGCGGAAGAGAGCCGTCTCGCGCTCGGCGAGGGCGGTCCAGTCGACGCTGTCCCGCTCGGCCCGCTCCAGCAGCGGATCGTCGACGTCGGTGACGTTCTGGACGTAGTGGACCTGCCGCTTGGTGTCGAGCCACACGCGCTGAACGAGGTCGAACGCGTTGTAGGTCGCCGCGTGACCCATGTGGGTCGCGTCGTACGGCGTGATGCCGCAGACGTAGATGCGGGCGACGGGACCGGGGTCGAGGGTGACCAGGCCGCCGGTCGCGGTGTCGTGGATCCTCAGGTCGCGGCCCTGACCAGGCAGGGCGGGGACCTCGGAAGCGGGCCAGGCATGCATGTACATGAGCCTAACCGGCCCCGACCCGCAGGTACGAACGGGATCGCGCCGGATGACCGGTTCCGCGTTCTTGAACATCGGCGCCGACTGTGCTGGGCCCCCGTCCGCTCACCCCGCGTGGCCACGCGCGTGCGGTGGGGTGGCCCCGCGGGTGCTCATACCGGCGGCCAGGGGATGGCGGGCCAGTCGCCGCTCGGCTCCGGGTGGCGGCCGGAGGTGAGCAGCGCGTCGACCCGCGCGCGCGTGGCGTCGACCTCGGCGGTCGTGATCAGCGTGGCCAGCCGGGTGCCCAGGGGGCCGTCCAGGGCGTCCCGCAGTGTCTTGAGGACGCCGACGGCCTCCTCCGGCAGGGGTTCGCCGGCCCAGCCCCACAGCAGGGTGCGGAGCTTGTTGTCCACGTTGAAGGTGACGCCGTGGTCGATGCCGTAGAGCCGGCCGTCGGCGGTGGGCAGCAGGTGGCCGCCCTTGCGGTCGGCGTTGTTGATGACCGCGTCCAGGACGGCGAGCCGGCGCAGCCGCGCGTCGTCGGCGTGCACCAGCAGCGCGGTGCGGCCCTCGCCCACCTCGGCGAACCCGACCGCCTTCCAGCCCGGCTCCGGCTCCTCGCCGTCGACCAGGGCGAGCAGCTCGGCCTCGGGGTGGACGTCGATCCACAGCTGGCACATGCCCTCGCCGTACGGCCCCTCGCGCAGCACGGTGGGCGGCACCAGCTCCCAGCCGGTCGCCTCGGACACCTCGTAGGCGGCCACCTCGCGGCCCGCCAGGGTGCCGTCGGGGAAGTCCCACAGGGGGCGCTCCCCGGCGACCGGCTTGTACACGCAGGAGGCCTGGCGGCCGTCGAGGGCCACCGTGCAGAACAGGGCCGCGTTGGACGCCTCGCGGATCCGGCCGCGTACGGTCAGCTCACCGTGCGCGAGCAGCTCGGCCGGGTTCGGGTCGGGCGTCACGCTCCGCGGCGGTATCCGTTCTGGCGCGGACATACGTGTCCTTCCGGATCGAGCGGGAGGCTGCACAGCGGGCACGGCGGCCGCCCGGCGTTGACGACGTCGAGGGCGCGCTTGGCGAAGGCCCGGGCCTGCGCGCCGGTCAGCCGGACCCGCAGCATCGGGGGTCCGTTCTCCTCGTCCTGAAGCAGGCGCTCCTCGGCCTCGGCGAGGTCTTCCTCGTCGTCGGCGTCCAGCTCGACCAGCGCCTGCGCCTCGACGATCATGCGCTGGTCCTCGCCGTCCCAGGCCAGGGCCATGGTGCCGACGCGGAACTCCTCCTCGATGGGTGTGTCGAGCGGTGCGGTGTCGGTGATCTCGGCGGGGGCGACGGCCGGGACGGCGGCGCTGCCGCCACTACGCCGTACGACCTCGTCCAGCAGTTCGTCCATGCGCTCGGCGAGCGCGGCCACCTGGGTCTTCTCCAGGGCCACGCTGGTCACCCGGGAGCCTGCGATGGCCTGGAGGAAGAACGTACGGCGCCCGGGCAGTCCGACCGTGCCGGCCACGAAGCGGTCCGGCTGGTCGTAGAGGAACACCTGACGGGACACGTCCTGTCTCCATAAAGTCGTGGTTTCGAGAGGTTCGGCGGTTGGCCGTACGGGGCAGCGAACGGGATGGGTCGCTTCACCCTACTGCGGCCGACGATCACGGTGCGCCCGCACCGCCTCCGACCGGTGCGTCACCCTCGCCGGGTTCCTCGCGGGGGGCGAGCGAAGCGAAGTCCCCGGTGTCGCCGAGGCGGACGAGATACGGCCGGAGCCGGGTGTAGCGGATCGCGGTGACGGAGCAGGGTTCGACGGAGATCCGCTGGAACAGGTCGAGGTGCAGGCCGAGGGCGTCGGCGACGAGGGACTTGATGATGTCGCCGTGGGAGCACATCAGGTAGACGGCGTCGGCTCCGTGGTCGCGCTCCACGCGCGCGTTCCACTCGCGTACGGCCTCGGCGGCGCGGGTCTGCATGGCCCGCATGGACTCGCCGCCCGGGAAGGCGGCGGCGGACGGGTGGCTCTGTACGACCTCCATCAGCGGCTCGTCCTTCAGCTCGGCGAGCTTGCGGCCGGACCAGTCGCCGTAGTGGCACTCACCGATCCGCTCGTCGGTGTGGGAGCGCAGGCCGGGGCGGGCCTCCAGCAGCGGGCGCACGGTCTCCTGGCAGCGCTGCAGGGGGCTCGCGACCACCTCGGAGATCGGCAGTCCGGCGAGCCGGCCGGGCAGCGCGGCGGCCTGCGCGGCGCCGCGCTCGTCCAGGGCGACGCCGGGCGTCCACCCGGCGAGCAGCCCGGAGGTGTTGGCGGTGGAACGTCCGTGCCTTACGAGGATCAGCGTGGGCATGCGGCAAGGGTAGGCGCATCGGGAAGTGCGCCGTTGACCGGGCGAAGGGAGAATGCGCTCCGTGATCGTCGACTGCGCCGTCTACCGGCACGGGCACCGCAGCGAGGGGCCCTCGGATCTGTCCGACGCGCTCGCCGGGGCACGGGCCGCCGGCGGCTTCGTGTGGATCGGCCTGCACGAGCCCTCCGAGGAGGAGTTCGAACTGGTCACCCAGGAGTTCGGGCTGCATCCGCTGGCCGTGGAGGACGCCCTCAAGGCACATCAGCGGCCCAAGCTGGAGGTGTACGACGACTCGCTGTTCTTGGTGCTGAAACCGGTGGTGTACGAGCCGGAGAGCGACGCGGTCTCGGCCGGTGAGGTGATGGTCTTCGTCGGTGAGAGTTTCGTGGTGACGGTGCGCCACGGGGAGGGTTCGCCGCTGGCGGCCGTACGGCAGCGGCTGGAGCAGGAGCCGGAGATGCTGGACAAGGGCCCCACCTCCGTGCTGTACGCGATCGCCGACGCCACCGTGGACCACTATCTGGAGGTGGCCACGGAGCTGCAGAACGACCTGGACGAGCTGGAGACGGAGGTGTTCCGGCCGGACACCGGCGGTTCCCGCAACACCGCGTCCCGGATCTACACCTTCAAGCGGCAGATCCTGGAGTTCCGCCGGGCGACCGGCCCGCTGGCGCTGCCGCTGACCCGGCTGGCCGGCAGCGGCCCGCTGGGCAACTCGGTGCCGTTCGTGCACGACGAGTCGCGGCCCTTCTTCCGGGACGTGGGCGATCACCTCACGCGCGTGAACGAGTCCGTGGAGGCCCTGGACCGGCTGGTCTCGGACATCCTGTCGGCACATCTGGCGCAGATGAGCGTCCGGCAGAACGACGACATGCGGAAGATCTCCGCGTGGGCGGCGATGGCGGCGGTGCCCACGATGATCGCGGGGATCTACGGCATGAACTTCGACCACATGCCCGAGTTGCACTGGCTGTGGTCGTACCCGGCGGTGATCGTGCTGATGGCCGTGCTGGAGGTGCTGTTGTACCGGCTGTTCAAGCGGCGTGGGTGGTTGTGAGAGTGGTTGTGAGCGCGGGGCGGGCTGGGTGCTGGTGTGAACGCGGTTCACGCGGCTTCGGGTGCGGGGGCGGGGGCGCCGCCGAGGGTGTCGTGGGAAAGAAGGGCGCCGAGGGTCGTAACCGTGCGGCGCCGGGGGCGTTGTTCCCGGTGACGGCCGTGGCGGGGAAGACCCCCGAGCCCCCACCACGGCCGTGGAAATCCCCCGCCGCGCTTCCGCGCGGTGATGTCCCGCCGCGCTCCCCCTCGGGGTGGTCGCCGCGGGACTTCCCTCACGCCAGCCCGGCGCGCTCCATGGCCTCGCTGCCGGCCCGCAGGGAGGCGAGCCGCTCCTCGAGCGTGAAGCCGGCCGGGGCCAGGCTGAGGGTGGTGACCCCGGCGGCGGCATAGGCCTTCATCCGGTCGGCGATCCGGTCCACGGAGCCCAGCAGGGTGGTCCGGTCGATGAGGTCCTGCGGGATCGCGGCGGCAGCGCCCTGCTTGTCCCCGGACAGGTACTTCCGCTGGATCTCGGCGGCTTCCTTCTCGTAGCCCATGCGCTGGGCCAGCTGGTTGTAGAAGTTCTGCTTGGCGCTGCCCATGCCGCCGACGTACAGCGCGGTGTACGGGCGGAAGGTGTCGGCGAGCCGGGCCACGTCCTTGTCGTCGCCGAGGGCGATCGGCAGGGTCGGGCACACGTCGAAACCGTCGAGCGTCAGCCCCGCCTTCTCCCGCCCGGCGCGCAGGTACTTGACCGTGGTCTCCTCCAGGTGCTCGGCGGAGGGGAAGATCAGCAGCGCGCCGTCGGCGATCTCGCCGGTCTGCTCCAGGTTCTTCGGGCCGATGGCGGCGATGTAGAGCGGGATGTGCTCGCGCTGAGGGTGCACGGTCAGCTTGATCGGCTTGCCGGGACCGCCGGGCAGCGGCAGCGTCCAGTGCTCGCCCTCGAACGTCAGCCGCTCCCGGGTCATCGCCTTGCGGACGATCTCCACGTACTCGCGGGTGCGGGCCAGCGGCTTGTCGAACTTCACGCCGTACCAGCCCTCGGAGACCTGCGGGCCGGAGACGCCGAGACCGAGCCGGAACCGGCCGCCGGAGAGCGAGTCGAGCGTGGCCGCGGTCATCGCCGTCATCGCGGGCTGGCGGGCCGGGATCTGGAAGATGGCCGAGCCGACGTCGATGCGCTCGGTCTGCGCGGCGACCCAGCTGAGCACGGTGGCCGCGTCGGAGCCGTAGGCCTCGGCGGCCCAGCACACCGCGTAGCCCAGCCGGTCGGCCTCCTGCGCCACGGCCAGGTTGTCGCCGTCCATTCCGGCACCCCAGTAACCGAGGTTGATCCCGAGCTGCATGCGCGATTCCCCTTACCCGTGAGTAACGTGCTTGTGGGGCAGACCTTAGCGCGGGGGCGGGGCGGGAGGGCAGAGCGCCGGGACCACCACCTCGGGGAGGCGGGGGCCATCGCCTCGGGAAACGGAACGGCGGGGCCGTCCCCTCCGGCGGGCGGCACGCGGGGGTCGTCCCCTCCGGTGGACGGAACGCGGAGGTCGTCCCCTTCGGGGGTGGTTATCCACAGGCAACCCATCGCACCGGTTCTGGCCAGTAATCTCGCCCGCATGGAGCAGAGGCATCTCGGCCGTACCGGCCTGCGCGTGTCCCGGATCGGACTCGGCACCCTCACCTGGGGGCGGGACACCGACGAGCACGACGCCGCTGACATGCTGAAGACGTTCTGGGAGGCCGGCGGCACGCTCGTCGACACCGCCGACGTGTACGGCGACGGGGAGGCGGAGTATCTGCTCGGGCGGCTCATGGACGGGCTGGTGCCGCGCCGGGATCTGGTCATCTCCACCAAGGCCGGCAGCGTGCCCGACCCCGAGCGCCGCTTCGACGGCTCCCGGGGCCATCTGCTCGCCGCGCTCGACGCCTCCCTGGCCCGCCTCGGCACGGAGTACGTCGACCTGTGGCACATCCACGCCTACGACCCCGGGACCCCGCTGGAGGAGACGCTCCAGGCGCTCGACCTGGCGGTGAGCAGCGGCCGGGCCCGGTACGCCGGTGTCTCCAACTTCTGCGGCTGGCAGCTGGCCAAGGCGGCCACCTGGCAGCTCGCGGCGCCGGGCACCCGCACCCGGCTGGCCAGCACCCAGATGGAGTACTCGCTGCTCCAGCGCGGTGTGGAGCGCGAGGTGCTGCCGGCCGCGCTCGACCTCGGCGTGGGCCTGCTGCCGTCCTCGCCGCTCGGCCGGGGTGTGCTGACCGGAAAGTACCGGCACGCCACTCCGCCGGACTCGCGCGGTGCCTCCGAGGACCTCGCTCCGTTTGTCGAGCCGTACCTGGACGACACCGCGACCCGTATCGTGGACGCGGTGACGACGGCGGCCGACGGGCTCGCGGTCACCCCGCTCCAGGTGGCGCTGGCGTGGGTACGGGACCGGCCCGGGGTGGCCGCGCCGATCGTCGGCGCGCGCACCGCGCAGCAGCTCACGGCGGCGTTGTCAGTGGAGGCCCTTAGTCTTCCTGACGAGATCTGCCGGGCGCTGGACGATGTGTCGGCGCCCGTGCACCGCTATCCCGATCACGACTGGAGCACGCTGTGAGCACGGAGCCGGAGACCACGGAGGAAGCCGGGCCGGGGACGCCGGACACCCGTGGAACACGGGAGGGGGACGCCGACGCGGGTACGGAGGGGCGTACCGAGAGCGGCGCGGCCGAGGGGGCCGAGGACGGCATCGCGGCCGAGGGGGCGGAAGGCGCCGCCGCTGAGGACGAAGGTGCCACGGACGAAAGTGCCACCGAAGGCGCCGAGGGCGCCGAGGGCGCCGTCGGGGAGGGCGCGGTCGGCGCGGGAGAGCTGTCCGAGGCGGAGGCCGAGCTGGCCGCGCAGCGGATCGAGCGGGAGCGGATCGAGCGGCGCAAGGCCGAGAAGAGGGGCCCCATCGCCAGCGGCACCAAGCTCAGCGGCAAGGCGGCCGACCTGCTCGCGGCGGTCCGGGCGGTGGAGAGCGGCGAGAAGCCGGTGGCCACGGTGTTCACCGAGCCCGCCCCGGCACCGCGCCGCCCCGCTCCGGAACCGGTGCGCCGGCCCCAGCCCGCCCCCGCCGTCGCGCCCGGCGCCCCCGCGCCGGAGACCGTCGACGCCGTGCGCCCGGTGCTGACCGAGGGCGGCGCGCCGGACGCCCTGGCCCCCCAGGTGGCCGCGGTGCTCGGCGAGGGCGCCGGCACCGTGCTCCGGGAGGACCCCTGGCAGCTGCTCCGGGTCGGCGGGGTACGGCCGGAGCAGGCCGACGGCTTCGCGCGGGCGCTGCTCGGGCCGGACTGCGGCCCGGACGACGCGCGGCGCGGCCGGGCGCTGACGGTCTGGCTGCTGGAGCAGGCGGCCGTGGCCGGGCACACCGCCCTGGAGCTGCCCACGCTCACCGCGGCGCTCGGCCGGCAGGGCGTGCCGGACCCGGACGCGGCGGTGCAGGACGCGCTCGCCGAGGGTGAGGCGCTGGTGTTCCAGGACGCCCTGGAGGAGCCCGGCGCGCCCGCGCCCCAGGACACCGACGAGGAGCAGGAGCGGCCGGTCCGGGTGCTGGTCGGGCTGGAGCGGTACGCCTTGGCCGAGGAGAGCCTCGCCGACGGCCTGGCCCGGCTGGCCAACTCCGTGCCCGAGCAGGCCGGGCAGGCGTGGGAGACGGTCACGGCCGGGCTGTCCGGCGGCGCTGCCGAGCTGGCCCGCGCGGTCGCGGGACACGGCCTGGTGCTGCACACCGGCGGCGAGGCGGCCCGCGCCGAACCGGCCGCGCTGCTCGGCGCCGCCCGCGCGGCGGGCCTGCGGGCCTACGCCGCCTGCCACACCCCGAACGGGCGCGGCCGCCTGACGGCCTACCTGGCAGCATCCTCCGAGCGGCAGGGCGAAGCCACGGGGCGGCCGGGTACAGCTCCGGTCGAGCCGGGCGCAGCCGCCGCGGAGCCGGGCGCGGCGCCCGCACAGCCGGGGGACGGGCACCCGGCCCGGCCGGCCGGGGATCCCGGCGCCCAGGGAGTCGTCACCGTTTCCGGGCTGCTGGCCGGGGTCGAAGGGCCCGGGCGGGACGCGGACGGGGCTCTGGAGGTCGATCTGCTGATCGTGCTGGACGCGCCGCAGCTCGATGTGGAGAGTGCCGCGATGCTGGTGGAGTCGTTGCCCGACGGGGCGCGGCTGGTGCTCAGCGGTGATCCCGGGGTGCTGTGGTCGGCCGGGCCGGGCCGGGTCTTCGCGGATCTGCTCGCGGCCGGGGTCTGCCCGCAGACCGTCTCCCGCGTCCCGGACCCCGGCCCGCTGGGCGAGCTGGTCTCCGGCATCGGCGTCGGCGAGCTGAACCAGGTCGCCGCCCCCGGCAAGGAGATCGTCATCGTGCCGGTGCGGGACGCGGGCGAGGCGGTGCACCGGACGGTGCAGCTGGTGGCGGACTCGGTGCCGCGGGCGATCGGCGTCCCGGCCGGCCAGACCGTGGTGATCACCCCGGGCCACGGCGGCGCCGCGGGCACCCGCGCCCTCAACTCCGCGCTGAAGGAGCGCCTCAACCCCGGTCCCGGCCGGTTCGGCGGCTTCGACCCCGGTGACCGGATCGTCTACTCCCCCGCGCCGGGCCGTACGGTGCCGGGCGTGGTCGTGAAGGCCGACACCGACGGGCTGCACCTGTCGTGTGCCGGCGCCCCCGTCGTCGTGCCGCGCGAGCGGGTCGAGGGCAGCGTCCGGCACGGCTGGGCACTCACGGCGCACCAGGCGGTGGGCGCCCGCTGTCCGGCGGCGGTCGTGGTACTGCCCGGTGACGCGCCGCAGGCGCTCAGCCGCCCGTGGGTGTACACGGCGTTCGGGCGGGCGGAACGGCATCTGTCCGTGGTGCACGGCGTGGAACAGGCCCTGCCCAAGGCGGTCGCCGAGGTCCCCGCCAAGCCCCGCACCACGCGCCTGGCGACCCTGCTGCGCACGCAGGCGCCGGCGAGCTGACCCCGCCCTCCCCGACGCCACGGCGACGGGAGGGAGAGCGGGGTCCGGCGGTGCCGTACCGGGCCGGGCCTGGTACGGCACCGCCGGACCCGCCTCACTTGTCGGCGTCGAGCGGCTCCTCCTCGCCGTCCTCGTCGTCCTCGTCGTCCTCGTCGTCCTCGTCGTCCTCGACGAAGTCCAGCTCGTCCTCGTCCTCGTCGTCGGAGGCGTCGTCGTCGAAGACGGCGCTCACGTCGAAGCGGCACACCACCGCTTGCGGATCGATGTGCTCGAACGGCGCCGCCAGCCACTCCCCGGCCTCGGGTGGTTCCTCCGCCGCCGTGACCCAGAGCGTGGAGTCGCCCTCCTCCAGGCCGAACTCCTTGTGCCGGGAGGCGACCTCGTCCGGTTCGAACTCGCCGAACAGGATCCCCAGCGCGCCGGGGACGCTTCCGGCGGCCTCGTCCTCGTCCCCGCCGTCGTCGTACTCCGCCGCCTCGACCCGCTGGGCCTGGGCCAGCAGCCGCTGGGGTTCCGCCACGGTGTAGTCGCGGCGGATCAGCACACTGATCGCATGGGGTTCCCCGGGCCCGGCGTACGGCGGCAGCGTGTCCTCGGCACCGGGGATCTCGAAGGGCGTGACCTCGTCGTAGCGGTCGTAGAGCAGCTCGTCGTAGGCCTCGGCGGCTGCGGCCAGCTGGTTGAACGCCTCGGAGACGGCCGGGTCGTCCTCTCCCGACCTGCGTTCGATCGCAGCCAGATGACGGTCGAGCGCGGTCTTGACCGCCTCGGCGGCGGCGCGTACCTCGGCAGCGGTGGGCTGCGCAGCATCAGACATAGTGCAGACGCTATCCGTACCGGGCACCAGCCCGCACAATAGATGCGATGCCGGAATACGAATTTGTCGACGTGTACGTGCCTCGCGGGGTCTCCCGCAAGGAGGCGACGCGTCTGCTGACGGATCATGCCGAGTACGGACACTGGGAGTTGGACCGACTGAGTCTGTTGCGCGACGGCAGTCGCAAGGTGCGGCTGCGCCGGCGGATCATCCGCCAGGTGCGAGCCACATGGTGAGCCCGGCGCCGGGGCCGGGCACCTACGGAGCGGGCCCCGCCGGCATGGCAGGGCCCGCTCCGTTGTCCGCTCACCGTCTGTGCGGTCACCGTTTCCCGGTCACCGCGGTGTCACCCTGTCCCGGTCACCGCGGTGAGGTGGCCCTGTTCCGGTCACCGGTGCGCGGTCATCGCGCGGCCCGGGCCCTGCGGTAGAGGACCGTACCGGCGAGCAGCGCGCCCGCGCCGGCCGGCAGCGCGATACCGAGCGGCACGTCACCGCCGGTGTGCGCGAGCTGACCGACGGTCTGCGGCCGGCTGGAGCGGCCCGCCTCCGCCGTGGCCTCGGACCCGCCGCGGGGGCCGGAACCGTGCTGGGCCGGCGGGGTGCCGGGACCGGGGTGGCCGGGGTGGCCGGGGTGGCCGGGGTGGCCGGGGTGGCCGGGCTTACCGGGGTCGCCCGGCCGGCCGGGGTGACCCGGCTGCCCCGGCTTGCCCGGCTGCCCTGGGTCACCCGGCTTCCCGGGCTCCCCCGGATGCCCTGGCTGCCCCGGATGCCCCGGACCGCCCGGCTCCCCCGGCCCACCCGGCTTCGCGGGCGGGTTGCCGTACCCGCCGTCGTCGGCGCAGCCGTTGCCCGTCGTGGCGTTGCCCACACCGATGACGTCGACGCTGTTGCCGCACACGTTCACCGGGACGTCGACCGGCACCTGCACGGTGTTCCCGGAGCCGACGCCCGGCGAGCCGCCGGTGTGGCCGTCCGCGCGCGAGCCGTCTGAGCCGCTGCCCGCGGGACCGCCCGGCCGGCTCCCCGAAGTGCCGCCGTGGTGGGCGCACTTGTTGCCCACCGACGGGTTGAGCAGCCCGACGACGTTCACCGTGTTGCCGCAGATGTTCACCGGAGCGTGCACCGGCGCCTGCACCGTGTTGCCGGACAGTACGCCGGGTGAGTCCCCGGCGGCGCCCCTGGCGCCCGAGTCGGCGTGTGCGTAGCCGGTCGCGGCGGCGATCACGCCGGTCGCGGCGGCCATGGTCATCAGGCCCTTGCGCGTGCCCTCACGCATGCTGGATTCCCCCCTGCCTTCCGTGCTTTCGTTCTCCGAGAAGCCGGTCGGCCCCGGAGCGCGTGGCGCGCGCTCCGGGGCCGACGGCTCGTAAAAGGACGCCCCTCAGGGAGCCTGTGTCACTTGTTGACGCAGGCGTTGCCGAAGGCGGGGTTCAGGACACCGATCACGTCGATCGTGTTGCCGCACACGTTCACCGGGACGTGGATGGGCGCCTGGATGACGTTGCCGGACACGACACCCGGGGAGTTCAGGGCGGCACCCTGGGCACCGGAGTCGGCGACGGCGAGGCCCGCACCCGCGAGAACCAGACCACCGGTGGCGGCCGCAGCTGCGACGACCTTCTTGATCATTCTTCCTCCTAGTTGGCAATGCGACCCCAAGGCGCGGGATCACATCAGATGCAACGAGGAGGAACTAATGAAGCTACGAACTGATCGTCGCATTCACCCGTCTCAGCGCGTCTCGTACGATTGCCCGAATTACGACTGCCCGAAGAGCGCAGCGCCCTCCCCGGCCGGGGAGGGCACGGGGCGCGGCCTCAGGACGCGTCGATGAAGCGGTCGAGCACCCGCACGCCGAACTGGAGCCCGTCGACCGGCACCCGCTCGTCCACGCCGTGGAACATGCCGGCGAAGTCCAGCTCCGGGGGCAGCTTCAGCGGGGCGAAGCCGAAGCCGCGGATACCGAGGTCGTCGAAGGACTTGGCGTCGGTGCCGCCGGAGAGCATGTACGGGATCGCCTTGGCGGTCGGGTCCTCGGCGAGCAGCGCGGACTGCATGGCCGCCACCAGGGGGCCGTCGAAGCTGGTCTCCAGGGCCTTGTCGGAGTGCACGTCCTCGCGGCGGACGTTCGGGCCGAGCAGCCGGTCGAGGTCGGCGAGGAACTCCTCCTCGTGACCGGGCAGGAACCGACCGTCGACGTGGGCGGTGGCCTCGCCGGGGATGACGTTGACCTTGTAGCCGGCGTCGAGCTGGGTGGGGTTGGCGGTGTTGCTCAGGGTCGCGCCGATCAGCTTGGCGATGCCGCCGAGCTTGGCGATGGTGGCCTCCATGTCCTCCGGGTCCAGCTCGGTGCCGAGCGCGTCGCCCAGCTCGTCGAGGAAGGCCCGCGTGGTCTTGGTGACCCGCACCGGGAACTTGTGCCGGCCGACCCGGGCCACCGCCTCCGACAGCTCGGTGATGGCGTTGTCACGGTGGATCATCGAACCGTGCCCGGCGGTGCCGGCCACGGTCAGCTTCATCCAGTGCATGCCCTTCTCGGCCGTCTGGATCAGATAGAGCCGCCGCTGGTCGTTCACGGTGAAGGAGAAGCCGCCGACCTCGCTGATGGCCTCGGTGACGCCCTCGAACAGCTCGGGGTGGTGGTCGACCAGGTAGCGGGCGCCGTAGGTGCCGCCCGCCTCCTCGTCGGCGAGGAAGGCGACCACGATGTCCCGCGGGGGCCGGCGCCCGCTGCGCAGCCGGTCGCGGACGACCGCCAGCGTCATGGCGTCCATGTCCTTCATGTCGACGGCGCCGCGTCCCCATACGCAGCCGTCGGCGATCTCCCCGGAGAAGGGGTCGTGGGTCCAGTCGACGGCGTTGGCCGGTACGACGTCCAGATGGCCGTGGATGAGCAGCGCGGGCCGGGACGGGTCCTCGCCCTCGATCCGGGCCACCGTGGAGGCGCGGCCGGGGTGCGACTCGTAGATCTTCGGCTCCAGCCCGACCTCGGCGAGCTTCTCGGCGACCCATTCGGCGGCCTTGCGCTCGCCGGGGCCGGAGTGGTCGCCGTAGTTGCTGGTGTCGAACCGGATCAGCTCGCGGCAGAGGTCCACGACCTCGTCCTCGCCGGTGACGGTCCTGGCCGTGCCCGTCTCGCTCACGATGCTTCCTCCCGCTGTCACTGCTGGTGGTCCCCCTCATCCTCTCTCCGGCCCCGCCCCGGGCCCAAGACCGGGCCCCGCCTGTGACACGCCGTTCACGCGCGACCGGGGCCGGGACCTGGGGGTGATCGGACACCCCCGAAAGCCTGGTAATGTTTCCTTCGTCGCCGCGAGGGAAACCCCGCCGAAAGGCAAGATCTCGCACGACAGACACCTTGTCCGGGTGGCGGAATGGCAGACGCGCTAGCTTGAGGTGCTAGTGCCCTTTATCGGGCGTGGGGGTTCAAGTCCCCCCTCGGACACCAGCGAAAGACCCCAGTTCACCTGGGGTCTTTCTGCTTCTCCGGCTGCGGCGTGACCAAGCACGTGACCAACAGCCGAGCGAACTTCCTGGCTGGCCCGGCTGCGTGTCTTTCTGCGCAAGGGCGGGCGGCGGTTCTGAGGGGTCCGGCACGGCCCGTTTCAGCGCAGTGGCCGTACGGTGAGCGTGCCGTCGGGGCCGTGGGCGACTCGGGTGGCGTGGCGGCGGGCGTGGGTGTCCAGGACGGTGCGCAGCCAGGCGGTGTCGGCGGCGGTGGCATGCTCCAGGCGCATCCGGCGGGCCCGCAGCGGCACCAGCCGCACTCCGGTCAGCCGGCCGGTGCCGGGCTCGGCCGACACCAGATACAGCAGCCGCAGGTCGTCGCGGTAGCTCTCGTAGCCGCCGATGCCCTCGTAGTCGTCGACGAGGTCGCCGCAGCCGTACAGGACGAGCCGGTCCCGGTAGATCTCCGGCGGGCGCGGGTGGTGCGAGGAGTGGCCGTGGACGATGTCGGCGCCCGCGTCGACGAGCGCGTGGGCGAAGCGGACCTCGTCGCGGGTGACGGTGTAGCCCCAGTTGGGCCCCCAGTGGACGGAGGCGACGACGATGTCCCCGGGCCGCCGGTGGTGCCGCAGGCGGTCGGCGAAGTCGAGGGCGGCGGCCGTGGTCGGCCCGGCGGCGAGGGCGACGCCGGGGCGGTCGGCGGTGGCGGCCCAGTCGTGCGGGATGCCGCTGGAGGGCATGCCGAAGGCGAGGACCAGGACGCGTCCGCCGGTGCGCAGCGGGACGGCCGCGGGCCGCCAGGCGGCGGTCGCGTCGGGGCCGGCGCCGGCGGTGCGCAGTCCGGCGGCGGCGAGGGAGTCCAGGGTGTCGGCGAGGCCGGCGGGGCCGAAGTCGAGGACGTGGTTGTTGGCGAGGACGCAGACGTCGGGACGGGCGGCGGCGAGGCAGGGCAGGTTGGCCGGGTGCATCCGGTAGTGGACGGCCTTGCCGGGGACGAAGCCGCCGTCGGCGGTGACGGCGGTCTCCAGGTTGATCAGCCGGACGTCGGGCGCGGCGCGCGCCAGGACGGGCAGGGCCTCTCCCCAGGGCCAGGCGGGGTCCACGGGCCGGGGCACCGGGCCGTTCACGGCCTCGGCCAGGGCGATGTAGTCCCGGGCGTCGTGGACGTAGTCCTCCCGCAGGGCCGGATCGCCCGGGTGCGACAGGATCTGGTCGATGCCCCGGCCGAGCATGACGTCCCCGGCCAGGAAGAGGGTGACGGGTCCCTCGGGCTTGGTCGGCGGCCGGCCGTCCGGCATGGTCGCCGCCTAGACGTGCGCGGGCGCCATGTGGTCGGTGAACCAGGCGCACGCCAGCTCGGTGACCCGCTCCAGGGTGCCGGGCTCCTCGAAGAGGTGGGTGGCGCGGGGGACGACCGCCAGCCGGTTCTCGCAGCGCAGCCGGGCCTGGGCGTCCCGGTTGAGGTCGAGCACCATCGGGTCGGCGCCGCCGACGATGAGCAGGGTGGGTGCCGTCACCTCGGGCAGCCGGGCCCCGGCGAGGTCGGGGCGGCCGCCGCGAGAGACGACGGCGGCGGGCCGCGCGGCGGGGTCGGCGGCGGCCCACAGGGCTGCCGCGGCGCCGGTGCTGGCGCCGAAGTAGCCGAGGGCGAGTCCCTCGGCGTCGGGTTCCTCGCGCAGCCAGGCGGTGGCGTCCAGCAGCCGGCCGGCCAGCAGCCCGATGTCGAAGACGTTGCCCCGGTCGGCTTCTTCCGCGTCGGTGAGCAGGTCGAACAGCAGGGTGCCGAGCCCGGCGCGGTGCAGTCCTTCGGCGACGAACCGGTTGCGTGGGCTGTGCCGGCTGCTGCCGCTGCCGTGGGCGAAGAGCACGACGCCGGTGGCGCCGTCGGGCACGGTGAGCCGTCCGCCGAGCCGGACGGCGCCGGCGGTCACCGTGACCTCCCGGGCGCCGGAGGCGGCGCCCACGGTGTGCCGGTGGCGTTCGGCGGCCCGCCGCAGGCAGGCGGTGACCTCGTCGTCCTCGACCTGGGTGAAGTCGGTGTAGAACTGGCCGACGGCGGCGAAGTCCCAAGGGGTGTCCAGGCACACCAGGTCGTCGGCGTCCTCGCCGAGGCGGCGGGCGAAGTCGCGGGGGGCGACCGGGACGGCCAGCACGATGCGGGCCGCGCCCCGGGCGCGGGCGAGACGGCAGGCGACCCGGGCGGTGGAGCCGGTGGCGACGCCGTCGTCCACCACCACGGCGGTCCGGCCGGCGACCGGGGCCGGGGGTGCCGCGCCCCGGTAGCGCGCGCCGCGCTCCGCGAGGACGCGGCGCTCGCGTTCCTCGACCGCCGCGAGGTCGTCCGGTCCGACGCCGGTGGCGCGCAGCACCTCCTGGTTGATCACGCGGACGCCGTCCTCGCCGATCGCGCCCATGCCCAGCTCGGGCTGGTAGGGCACGCCGAGCTTGCGCACCAGCAGGACGTCCAGGGGCGCGTCCAGTGCCTCGGCGACGGCCGCGGCGACCGGTACGCCGCCCCGGGGCAGTCCGAGCACCACCACGTCCTGGCCCCTGAGGTACTCCAGTCGCTCCCCCAGCCGCCGTCCGGCTTGCGGACGGTTCGCGAAACGCACGGCGGCGCTCCTTCCTTCACTCGCGGGGCAGCCAGAGCGGGGCCGGGCCGTCCGTGTCGGCCGCCCCGGTGGCCTTCATGTCGCCGTCGGCGGCGCGCAGCAGCAAGCGGCCCATGGCGATCAGGGCGCGCCCGGCGGCCAGTTCGTCGCCGATCTCCGGCATCGCCCGGTCGCTGGGGCTGCGGCGGGCCCCGGCGTGGCTTTCCAGGACGTTGTCCCCGGTGTCCAGGACGATCCGGGCCGTGGTGTCCGGATCGTGCTCGGACAGGTACACGTTCAGCCGCCACTCCTTGACGGCGGGAGGCCGGCTGCTCACGGGTCCGGTCATCCTCGACCTCACCTCCCTGGGCGCCGGTGTGCGGTCCGGCTCTTCCACTGTGCACCCGGCCCCTGCCGGGCGCCTCCCCTGCCCCGGGCACAATGGGCGCCATGACCTCGCGCACCTGCCCCTGCGGGCTCCCCCAGCCGTACGACGCCTGCTGCGGCCGCTTCCACACGGGGCGGGCCGCCGCGCCGACCGCGGAGCTGCTGATGCGCTCGCGGTACAGCGCGTTCGTCAAGGGGGACGCCGCGTATCTGCTGCGCACCTGGCATCCGCGGACCCGGCCGGAGCGGCTGGACCTCGACCCGGGGATGAAGTGGACGGGGCTGGAGATCCTGGACACGGCCGACGGGTCGGCGTTCCACGCCACGGGCACGGTGGAGTTCCGCGCCTCCTACCGGGGCGGCGCGCTGCGTGAGCGGAGCCGGTTCGAGCGGGTGGCCGGCGCGTGGGTGTACGTGGACGGGGAGTTCCCGCAGGACTGAGGCGCGGGAGGACTGGGGTACGGGAGACCGTGGCGGAAGCGGATCGTGTCCGTCCGTGGCCGGGACTCCGCCCGCCCCTCTCCCCCTTCCGCCGTCGTCGGCGGAACGGTGTGTGATTCCCGCCCCCTGGGGGCATGAACACGCCAGACTGGGGTCATGTCAGCGGATTTAGCGACCATGGCGATCACGGCCATGACGACCAGCATCGCTTCCGGCGCCGGCAGCGCCGTCGTCGACGAGGTGCGGCAGCTCGTCCGGTCCCGGCTGGGCCAGTCCGACGAGGGACGCGGCGCGCTGGACCGGTTCGAGGCCGAGCCCGGCGCCGGTGACGCGGCGAACGCCGTGCGGGACCGGCTGGCCCTCGCCCTGGAGGCCGACCCGGAGTTCGCCGACCGGCTGTGGACCGCCCTGCGGCCCGCCGCGGCTCCGTCCCGGAGCCCCGGTGCGGTGCACCAGTCGATCCACATCGGCGGCAACGCGCAGCGCAGCACGATCGTCATCGGGCCGGTGCAGCTGCCCCGGACCCAGGGGGTGATGGTCGCTCTCGTGGCGGGCGTGGTGGTCCTGGCCGTGCTGCTCGTCATCGGGTTCCGCACCGTGCTGCACAGCGTCACCGGCGACGACGACGGCGGTGGAGGGGGGTCCGGTGACGCCAGGAGGGTCACCGCGCTGAAGGACTCCGCCACCGCCGAGGCGGTGCTGCCGGACTCCGGGAGCCTTCCCGCGGGCTGGGAGGTGACCCAGGCCGCCAAGGTCACCGAGGGGACCCCGGACGACTGCAGCACCGCGTGCGAGGGGGCCGCCTTCACCGCCACGGTGCGGTACGAGAAGGAGCAGCCGCTCGCGGGAGCCTTCTTCTACGTCCAGGCGTACGACACCGCGGCCCACGCCGAGCGGCGCTTCGAGGACTACCGGGCGACCATCGACACGAGCGTCTACTCGTCCATGTCCCTGCCCGCGATGGGGGACCGGAGCGCCGCCTACCGGAAGGGGATCGTCAACGGGGAGCACGCGGAGGCGGGGGTGCTCGTCGGGACGGTCGTCACCTGGGTGACCTATCGGACGGACAGCGGAGAACTCAGTCCGCCGGCGCTCGTCTCCCTCGCCCGCATGCTGTCCGACCGTGCCCAGCAGGCCCAGAACGGCACCGCGCCGTTCGCCAGGGCCGAGTTCTGAGTCCCGGCGCGCTCAGGGGGCGAGGATGTCCAGTTCCTGGAGGGCGCCCGCGGTGATCTCCCGGGTCAGTTCCTCGGCGCGGACCGCGTCACGGGCGCGGACCGCCTCGGCGAGCCGCACGTGCAGGGTGACGGCGGCCGGGTCGGGGTCCTCGAACATGACCTCGTGCCGGGTGCGGCCGGACAGCACCTCCGCGACGACATCGCCGAGGCGGGCGAACATCTCGTTGCCGGAGGCGTTGAGGATGACCCGGTGGAAGGCCACGTCGTGGAACAGGTACTGCTGGAGCCGGTGGCCGCGTGAGTTGGCCACCATGCCGAGCGCGCACTCGGTGAGTTCGGCGCACTGCTCGGCCGTGGCGTGCCGGGCGGCCAGGCCCGCCGCGACGGGCTCGACGGCGGAGCGCAGCACGGTGAGCGAGCGCAGCTGGTGCGGGCGGTCGGCACCGGCCAGCCGCCAGCGGATGACCTGCGGGTCGTAGACGTTCCACTCGGCCTTGGGGCGGACCGTGACGCCCACCCGGCGGCGGGACTCGACCAGGTGCATGGACTCCAGCACGCGGACCGCCTCGCGCATCACGGAGCGGGACACCTCGAAGTGCTGGGCCAGCTCGTCGGTCCGCAGGACGCTGCCCGGCGGGTACTCGCCGGACGTGATGGCGGGGCCGAGGGTGTCCAGTACATGGCCGTGCAGCCCCCGGCCCCGTGTGCTCATGCACTCAGCGTACGACCTGGATCACAGCCATAAAAAGTCAGACTTATATGTCACAGTCTCTTGAATTCGTCGTACCTAATGGGTTTCAGTGTGGCGACGCCGCAGTGGCGTCGGATGTCGAGGAAGACAGCGAGGCAGTAATGCGAACCCCCCAGGTCGTCGTCGTGATGGGCGTCGCGGGGACGGGCAAGACCACCATCGGTCCCTTGCTCGCCGCGCGGCTGGGCGTCCCGTACGCCGAGGGCGACGACTTCCACCCGCAGGCCAACATCGCCAAGATGTCGGCCGGGATCCCGCTCGACGACGCCGACCGGTGGCCGTGGCTGGACGCCATCGGGCACTGGGCGCACGGCAGGGCCGGACTGGGCGGGGTGGTCAGCAGCTCCGCGCTGAAGCGGGTCTACCGCGACCGGCTGCGGGCCGTGGCGCCCGGGATCGTGTTCCTGCACCTGACGGGCGACCGCCGGCTGATCGAGGAGCGGATGTCCCAGCGGCAGGGCCACTTCATGCCGACCGCGCTGCTGGACTCCCAGTTCGCCACCCTCCAGCCGCTCCAGCCGGACGAGGCGGGAGTCGCCGTGGACGTCAGCGGCGGCCCCGAGGAGATCACCGAGCGTGCCGTGCAGGCCCTCGCGGCGCTTCCCGACACCGCGGGCAGCTCTCACTAGCGCCCCAGTAATCCCCCGTAACCGCAAGGAACCCCCGTGACCAGACTCAGCGTCGAGATGCTGGCAGCGGACGCCCCTCCGCCGATCACCTCCGCCGGGCACGCCCAGCTGGGCATCGCCGTCCTGGTGGGCATCGCCGTCATCGTTCTGCTCATCACCAAGTTCAAGCTCCATGCCTTCCTGGCGCTGACCATCGGGTCGCTGGCGCTCGGGGCGGTCGCCGGGGCGCCGCTCGACAAGGCCATCACCAGCTTCACCAGCGGGCTCGGATCCACCGTGGCCGGCGTGGGCGTCCTGATCGCGCTCGGGGCGATCCTGGGCAAGCTGCTCGCCGACTCCGGTGGCGCGGACCAGATCGTCGACACGATCCTGGCCAAGGCCGGCGGGCGGGCGATGCCGTGGGCGATGGTGCTGATCGCCTCCGTGGTCGGCCTGCCCCTCTTCTTCGAGGTCGGCATCGTGCTGCTGATCCCGGTCGTGCTGATGGTCGCCAAGCGCGGCAACTACTCCCTGATGCGCATCGGCATCCCGGCGCTGGCCGGTCTGTCCGTGATGCACGGCCTGATCCCGCCGCACCCCGGCCCGCTGGTCGCCATCGACGCGGTCAAGGCCAACCTGGGCGTGACCCTGGCCCTCGGCATCGTGGTCGCCGTCCCGACCGTGATCATCGCCGGGCCGCTGTTCTCCAAGGTCGCGGCGCGCTGGGTGGACGTGCCCGCCCCCGACCGGATGCTGCCGCAGCGCGCCTCGGAGCAGCTCGAGCGCCGCCCGGGCTTCGGCCCGACGCTCGCCACCGTGCTGCTGCCGGTGGTGCTGATGCTGGCCAAGGCCCTGGTGGACATCGTCGTCGACGACCCCGCGGACCACACCCAGCGCGTCTTCGACGTCATCGGCTCCCCGCTGATCGCCCTGCTCGCCGCGGTGATCGTCGGTTTCTTCACGCTGGGCCGGCCCGCCGGGTTCACCCGGGACCGGCTCCAGCAGACCGTGGAGAAGGGCCTCATGCCCATCGCCGGCATCCTGCTGATCGTCGGCGCGGGCGGCGGCTTCAAGCAGACGCTGATCGACTCGGGTGTGGGCCAGATGATCCTGGACATCTCCAAGGACTGGTCGATCCCGGCGCTGCTGCTGGCCTGGCTGATCGCGGTGGCGATCCGGCTGGCGACCGGCTCGGCGACGGTGGCGACGGTCTCGGCGGCCGGTCTGGTGGCGCCGCTCGCGGCCGACATGTCGACCACCCACACGGCCCTGCTGGTCCTCGCCATCGGCGCGGGTTCGCTCTTCTTCAGCCACGTCAACGACGCCGGTTTCTGGCTGGTGAAGGAGTACTTCGGGCTGAAGGTCGGGCAGACCGTCAAGACCTGGTCGCTGATGGAGACGATCATCTCGGTGGTCGCGGGCGGCCTGGTGCTGCTGCTGTCGCTGATCGTCTAGGGCCGCGGCGAGCGGCCGTACTACGGCGTGCCGGTCCGTCCGGCCGAGGGGTTCCCCTCGGCGGGGCGGGCCGGTTTCGCCGTTCCAGGTGCCGGTTGGCCGCTGTCGGTGCCGGTTCGCCGTTCCGGTGCCGTCATCCCTGCCCGAGCGCGCGGGCCCGGGCCGTGCGGAAGGCCGCCAGCGGGTCGCGGTGGGCGTAGGCCCAGGGCTCCGGGGTGGCGTGGTCGCCGATGCGCTGGAACAGGGACGCCGCCTCGGCCGGGCGGCCGGCGCAGGTCAGGGCGAACGCCAGGTGGTTGAGGTCGATCAGGCGGCGCGGGTGTTCGTCGTGCTCCCACTCCAGCCACCAGTCGAAGGAGGCGCCCAGCACGCGCCGGGCCCGGGGGCCGGACCAGTGCCGGGAGGCGGCCGGGTCGGCGGGGCCCAGGCCGGTGGCGGCGAGGACCCGGTACCGCTCGGCGTAGGCGACCACCGGCAGCACGGCCAGCGGGGAGTCGGCGGGGGCCTCGGCGGCGGCCCGTTCGGCGGCGTCGTACACCTCGTGGGCCTCGGCGCGGCCGCACCCGGGCCGTTCGGCGAGGCAGGCGATCATCAGGTGGTGGGCGTGGTGGTGCTCGGGGTGGCGGCGGCGCAGCTCGGCGAAGGCGTCGAGCAGGGCGCTCTCCGGGCCGTGGGCGCGGGCCAGCAGGAGCAGGCCGAGCCAGGGCGTGGGGTCGGCCGGGGCGAGCGCGGCGGCCGTGGCGCAGGAGTCGCGGGCCCGGCCGGGGTCCTCATCGCCGCGTACGGCCCGGTGGACCAGGGCCAGGGCCAGCAGGGTGGCGGCCTCGGCGGATCCGGGCTCGGCGGCCAGCCAGTCGCCCGCCCACGCGGTGGCGCGGGCGTCCCGCGCGAGGACGGTGAGGCGGTGGCCACGGCGGTCCCAGTCGTCGCCGGTGTGCACCAGCAGGGAGCGGGCGGCCTGCCGCCGGCCCTGGGCCAGCGCCGCGCGGGCGGTGCGCAGTTCGGCGTCGTCGAGAGCGGCGTCGAAGGCGTCGCGGGCGTCGGACGCGGGGGCGTCGGACGGGTCCGTTGCGGCCCGGCGCGTGCCGAGCAGAGGCGGGGAAGGGGGCACCGCGGGGCTTCCTGTTTCTCGGGCTGCCATCGACCGATCACGCACAGCAAACCCCCCGCCAAGGGTGGCGTCAAGCCGAACAAGGCTGTTCATCTCTTCAACTTCCCTGTCCACAAGGGCATTTGAGTTCTCCCGGCGCAGGTGGGGCCCGTCGCGGATGTGAACGCGGGGACATTCCTGTGGCGTATGCCATGCCCGTCTGTCCCGCGGTACCGGGCCGTACACCCCGGGATCGCGGTGCGGATGTGGCGCACGCCATGGCGCGCCGCGCCCGGGTTGCGGACCATGGCGGCAACCGCCCGGTTCCGGGTACTTCCGGGGCATTGCCGTTCCGGTAGCGCTACAGTCGGCCACTACACGCCCGTGGTCCGGCCGGATGATCGAGGTACACAGCGTGTCCGTTCTGGTTCTGCTTCTCGCCGTGGGCGCGGCCTGCTGCCTCGGCTTCGGCTTCGTCCTCCAGCAGAACGCGGCGCAGAACGCGCCGCTCGGGGACTTCCTTTCCTTCCGGCTGCTGCTCGACCTGATGCGGATCCCGCGCTGGCTGGGCGGCCTCGCGCTGATGGTGGCCGGCATGGTGCTGGGCGCCGTCGCCCTCGGCAAGGGCGAGATCTCGCTGGTGGAGCCGCTGCTCGCGACCAACCTGCTGTTCGCCCTCGCCCTCTCCCGGCACCAGACCGGACAGCCGCTCGGCCGGCAGGGCTGGGCCGGGCTGCTGCTGCTCGCGGGCGGGGTGAGCGCGTTCATCACGGCGGGCGAGCCGCGCGCCGGCACGGCCGTCACCGATCCGCTGCGGCACTGGCTGATCATCGGCGCGGTGGTGGGCGCGGCCCTGCTGATGACGACGTACGCCAAGCGTTCCCGGCTGAGCGGCGGCCCGGTGCTGCTGGCTCTGGCAGCCGGGCTGCTGTACGGCGTGCAGGACGCGCTGACCCGGGTGAGCGGCACCCGCTTCTCCGACGGCGGTCTGACCGGACTGCTCACGGGTTGGCAGCCGTACGGCGTGGTGGCCTGCGGGGTCACCGGACTGGTGCTGGTGCAGAGCGCGTTCGAGACGGCGCCGCTGCGCATGTCGCTGCCCGCGCTGACCGCCGCCGAGCCGCTCGCCGGAATCCTGTGCGGGGTGGGCTTCCTCGGGGACCGGCTGCGCACCGACACCGGCGCGCTGGCCGGGGAGGCGGCCGGCCTCGCGGCCGTGGTGGGGGGCATCGTGCTGCTCGGGCTGCACCCGGCGATGCCGTGCGGCGCGGGCGAGGCGGAGCGGGGCACGCCGGACCTCCAGCGGCGCTGATCCGGTGCCCGGTCCTGCCCGGCGGAGGGCCTGCTTGGATGGCGGGCATGAATCCTGCTGACGAGATCCTCGACATCGTCGACGAGCACGACCGGGTCGTCGGCCGGCGCCCGCGCGGCGAGGTGTACGCCCGCGGGCTGCGCCACCGCTGTGTGTTCGTCCAGGCCCGGGACGCGGCCGGCCGGCTCTTCGTGCACCGGCGCACCGCGACCAAGCTGGTCTTCCCCTCCCTGTACGACATGTTCGTCGGCGGTGTCGTCGGCGCGGGCGAGTCCTACGACGACGCGGCGCTGCGCGAGGCCGAGGAGGAGCTGGGCGTGAGCGGACTGCCGCGACCCTCGTACCTGTTCAAGTTCCTCTACGACGACGGCGCCGGGAACAGCTGGTGGTCGGCGGTGTACGAGGTGCGCTGCGACCTGCCCGTGCGTCCGCAGGCGGAGGAGGTGCAGTGGCACGCCTTCCTGCCCGAGGAGGAGGTCGAGCGGCGGCTCGGCACCTGGGAGTGGGTGCCGGACGGGCTGGCGGCGTACGAGCGGCTGCGGGCGTTCCGGGCGGGGAGGTGACCGCCCGGTAGGGTCGGCGGGATGAGCGACTTCGTGCGGAACATCCGGCTGTGGTTCGCGCCGGAGCGGGTGCGGGAGGAGGGCGGCACGCCCGACTACCGGTTCTCGCTGGCGAACGAGCGCACCTTCCTCGCCTGGCTGCGCACCGCGCTGGCGCTGATCGGCGGCGGGTTCGCGGTGGACCAGTTCCTGCCCGACCTGCGCTGGGCCTGGCGGGTCGGGCTGGCGCTCGCGCTGCTCGCGGCCGGGGTGCTGTGCTCCCTGCGGGCGGTGAACCACTGGGTGCGCTGCGAGCGGGCGATGCGGCGCGGCGAGGACCTGCCCGCCTCCCGGTTCCCGGTGCTGCTGAGCCTGGTCGTGGCGGTGGTGGCCGTCGCGATGGTCGTGGTCGTGCTGGTGGGGTGGGAGGGGTGACGGCCGGGTCCCGGCCCGCGGACCGGGACCCCGGCCTGCAGCCCGAGCGGACCCGGCTGGCCTGGCGGCGTACGACGCTGTCGGCCGCCGTGGCCACCGTGCTGGCCCTGAAGGCCGCGCTGCACGGGACACCGTCGGCGGCCGGCGTCCTCGCGGGCGCGGTGTGCTGCGCGCTGTGGCTGGCCTTCCTCGGGATCGCCCACTCCCGGGTCCGCGCCCTGACCACGACGCCCCGCCCGCCGGCGCTAGCCCCCCGCCGGGCGACGGCGGCGGTGCTGTGCGCCGTCGCGCTGGCGGTGTGCGCGGCGGTGCTGGTGCTGTAGCCCCGCGAGCGCCGGCGGCGCCGGAACTCCGGCCTCACCCGCGTCGGCGCCCCGGGGCAGCGCCCCGCCCCGGTCCGCCCCCGCGCGTCAGCGGTCGCGGAAGGCGAGGGCGACGAACTGGGTGGCCTCGTCCTCGGCGAAGTTGTCGTCGCTGACCAGGAGCAGGGTCCGTTCGCCGCTCGACAGCCTGGGTCCCCAGGTCAGGCCCTCGGTGTTGACGACGGTGCTCAGCCCCAGGTCGTGGAAGTCGGCGACCAGCTTCTTGCGCATCGGCACGACCGCCCGGCCGGCCAGGGAGGACATGCGCCGCACGTCGGTCGCGCCGCGCGTGGTGGCGTCGAAGACACGGATCCGGTAACCGGCTCCCGCCACCCAGGTGCGTTCGAGGACCAGGTAGCGGTCGGGGTCGTCGGGGAACGCGAGGATCGCGGGCACACCGGTGTCCGGGGCCCACGGGCTGGACGGGTCGGACGCGGCGAAGATCTTCTCCAGCGGGTAGGCGAACTGGCGGAGCACCGCGCCGGCCCGGTCCTGCCGGGTCACCCGGACCAGGGCGCCGTGCCGCAGGTCGGGTTCCGGGCCGTCCTGGATCAGCGGGCCCTCCAGGGCGCTGGTGAACGTGGCGCCCCGGGAGCCGAACGTGATGGCCTCCACCCCCTTGTTCCGCCGCGGCCCCCGGTCCTCCCGGGTGTACCGGTAGTCGGCCGGCAGGCTGAACCGGCCGCGGTAGGCGCCCGTGGGGCCGGCGATCCGGACGGACTGCTGGATCAGCGGGTCGGCCGCCGACGCCGGCCGGTCGCCCTCCTGCGACCACCAGTACCGGCAGCTTCGCGGGTCGACCCGCAGTTCCTCCGGGTCCACGGCCTTGCCGTCGCGGGCGCTCGCCGGCGGGTGGACCGAGCCGTCCGGCTGCCGCAGCGGGTGCGTACCGGTGAAGTCGACGGAGCGCACGCCGGTGCCGTCCACGGCGATCCTGGCGGTGTAGAAGCGGGCGGGCTGGAGCACCGAGCGGTCGTCGCTGATCATGACGTACTCGCCGGTGCAGGGGTTGCGGTCGATGCCGGACAGACCGCCGACGGTGGTGCCGCGGAAGGCGAGTTTGTGGGGGATGATCCGCTCCCCCAGCAGCCGCGCGTGCCCGCCGATCCCGGGTGCCTTGGTGTCACCGGCGGGCCGGGCCGCCGCCGCGGGCGCCATCGTCGTGACCATCATGAGCGCCACGACGCATGCGCGGCGGATCAGGGAAGTTCGCATGGTCGATCTTGGACCGGCGCACGCTCCCGGCGCAGTTACCCGTTCGTGTGAACGTCGGTCACGCCGGCCCCTGCGACCGGGCGGACATTCCGTTCAACTCTTCAGTTTTCGCACCGCGGTTATCGCCCTGTGGCGCACGTCCTACGCACGGCCCTCCCCGGCCTCCCGGTCCACCGTCACCACGATCTTGCCGCGGGTGTGGCCCTCCTGGTTGAGCCGGTGGGCGTCCGCCGTGTGCTCCAGCGGGAAGGTCCGCTGCACGTGGACGGAGAGGACGCCCTGGTCGGCCCACTCCGACAGGCGCGTCAGGTCGTCGGCGTCCGGGCGGACGAAGACGTACCGGCCGCCGTACTCGCGTACCTCCGGGTCGGTGATCGAGGCCAGCCGGCCCTCCGGGGCGAGGAGGTTCGCGGAGACCGTGAGGGTGTCGCCGCCGACGGTGTCGAAGACCGCGTCCACCCCCTCGGGGGCGAGCCCGCGCACCCGTTCCGCCAGTCCCTCGCCGTAGGCCACGGGCTCGCCGCCCAGGGTGCGGACGTAGTCGTGGTTGGCCTCGCCGGCCGTGCCGAGGACGCGGGCGCCGAGGTGGGCGGCGATCTGGACGGCGAGCGAGCCGACGCCGCCGGCCGCCGCGTGCACCAGGACGGTCTCGCCCCGCTTGACCTGGAGCGCCTTGACCAGCACCTGGTAGGCGGTGAGGCCGGCCAGCGGGAGTCCGGCGGCCTCCTCGAAGGACAGGGTGCGCGGCTTGCGGGCCAGGGTGCGCACCGGCGCGGCCACGTACTCGGCGCAGGTGCCCCGGGAGAGGAAGTCCTCGCGGACGTAGCCGATGACCTCGTCCCCGGGGGAGAACTCGGTGACGGCGGCACCGGGACGCACGACCACTCCGCTGACGTCCCAGCCGGGGACCACCGGGAAGACGGCGTCCAGCAGCCCGTCCAGGTGGCCCTCGCGGCACTTCCAGTCGACCGGGTTGACCGCCGTCGCGCGCACCTCGACCAGCACCTGGTCGGGACCCACCTTGGGGTCCGGCAGCTCGCCGTACTCCAGCACCTCGGGTCCGCCGTAGCGGCGGTAGCTGATGCCCTTCATGTCCTCGACCCTCCGGGGTACCCGGGCGCCACGCAACCGGGGCGCCCCCTCGTATCAGCACCCCGTACCCCCGGAGGTGAGCGCCATGACCACCCTCCACCAGGAACACACCGCCCACGGGACGCACCGTCACGGGCCGGACTGCGGGCACTGCGCGGTGCCGCACGGCGATCACGTGGACTACGTCCACGACGGGCATCTGCACCGGGAGCACGCGGGCCACTGGGACGAGTGCGAGCCGGCCGGGCACTCGGTCCACCGGGACCACGCGCACGTGCACCACGAGGAGTGCGGGCACGCGCAGGTGCCGCACGGCGACCACGTCGACTACCTGCACGGCGGGCACCGGCACGCCGAGCACGGGGACCACTGGGACGACCACTGACGCACGGGACCGATCCCGCCCGGCCCGCGGGCTTATCGTGGGCCGCGTCACGTTCGGCGCGATCTTCGCTCCCGCACTGGACGGCATACCGACCGGTCGGCATCATGAGTCGGGTCCTGTTCACCCGTCCCTAGGAGTGATGTATGAGCACCGACCACCCGCCCGGGCTGGACCTGGACCGGCTGCGCGCCCTGCTCGAGCGCGAGCGCCCCGGCCTGGTGCACGGTCCGCTGACCGGACGGCTGATCGAGGGCGGACGGTCGAACCTCACCTACGCACTCTGCGACGACCGCTCCAAGTGGGTCGTCCGCCGGCCCCCGCTCGGCCATGTGCTGGCCACCGCGCACGACATGAGACGCGAACACCGGGTCATCAGCGCCCTGCACCCGACCCGGGTGCCGGTCCCGCGCCCGGTGCTGCTGTGCGAGGACGAGGAGGTGCTCGGGGCCCCGTTCTACGTGATGGAGTTCGTCGAGGGCACCCCGTACCGCACCGCCGGGCAGCTCGCCCCGCTCGGCCCGGAGCGCACCCGGGACGCGGTGCTGTCCCTGGTGGACACGCTGGTCGAGCTGCACGCCGTGGACCCGGCTCAGGTGGGCCTCGCGGACTTCGGCCGCCCGGAGGGCTTCCTGGACCGGCAGCTGCGCCGCTGGGGCAAGCAGCTGGACGCCTCCCGCAACCGCGACCTGGCCGGCATCGACGAGCTGCACGCGGCGCTCGGCCGCGCCCTGCCCGCCTCCCCCGCCCCGGCCGTCGTGCACGGCGACTACCGCCTGGACAACGTCCTGATCGGCGACGACGACAGGATCCGGGCGATCCTCGACTGGGAGATGTCCACGCTCGGCGACCCGCTGACCGACCTCGGCCTGCTGGTGATGTACAGCCGGCCGCTGGGCATGCCCGACTCCCCCGTCTCCACGACCGCCGAGGCACCCGGGCACCCCTCGCCCCGCGAGCTGATCGAGCGGTACGCCGAGCGCTCGGGACGGGACGTGTCGGCCGTCTCCTGGTACGAGGCGTTCGCCTGGTTCAAGCTCGCCGTGATCCTGGAGGGCATCCACTACCGCTACACGCTCGGCCAGACGGTCGGCCGCGGCTTCGACCGCATCGGCGACCTCGTTCCCGTCTTCATCCACCACGGACTGACCACCCTTCAGGAAGGCTGACCGCACATGGACTTCGCGTTCGACGCGCGTACGGAAGAGCTGCGCGCCCGGCTGCTCGCCTTCATGGACGAGCACGTCTACCCCGCCGAGACGGTCGCCGAGGAGCAGCGGGCCGCGCTCGCCTCGCCGTGGGACACCCCGGCCGTGGTGGAGGAGCTGAAGGCCGAGGCCCGCCGGCAGGGCCTGTGGAACCTCTTCCTGCCGGACGCCGAGTACGGCGCCGGGCTGACCAACCTCCAGTACGCGCCGCTCGCCGAGATCACCGGCCGCTCCCCGCACCTCGCGCCCACCGCGACCAACTGCGCGGCGCCCGACACCGGGAACATGGAGGTGCTGGCGCAGTTCGGCACCGAGGAGCAGAAGAAGCGGTGGCTGGAGCCGCTGCTGGCCGGGGAGATCCGCTCGGCGTTCGCGATGACCGAGCCGGAGGTGGCCTCCTCGGACGCCACCAACATCACCACGCACATCGAGCGGGACGGCGACGAGTACGTCATCACCGGCCGCAAGTGGTACATCTCCGGCGCGATGAACCCGGACTGCGCGATCTTCATCGTGATGGGCAAGACGGACCCGGACGGCGCCGACATCCGCCGCCAGCAGTCGATGGTCCTGGTCCCCCGCGACACCCCCGGCGTCACGGTGAAGCGGGCCATGCAGGTGTTCGGCTACGAGGACCACTCGCACGGCGGCCACGCCGAGGTGGTCTTCGACCGGGTGCGGGTGCCGGTGGGCAACCTGGTCGGCGAGGAGGGCGGCGGCTTCGCCATCGCCCAGGCCCGGCTCGGCCCCGGCCGGATCCACCACTGCATGCGGCTGATCGGCATGGCCGAGCGGGCGATCGAGCTGATGTGCCGGCGGGCGGTGTCCCGTACCGCGTTCGGCAAGGCGCTGGCCCAGCAGGGCGTCGTGCAGAACTGGATCGCCGACGCCCGGGTCACCGTGGAGCAGCTGCGGCTGCTGGTGCTGAAGACGGCCTGGCTGATGGACACCGTCGGCAACAAGGGCGCGCACACCGAGATCCAGGCCATCAAGATCGCCACTCCGCGCGCGGTGGTGGGCATTCTGGACCGGGCGATCCAACTGCACGGAGCGGGCGGGGTGAGCCAGGACTTCCCGCTGGCCGAGCTGTACGCGAGCGCCCGCACGCTGATGCTCGCCGACGGCCCGGACGAGGTGCACCAGCGGTCGCTGGCGCGCCGGGAGCTGAAGAAGTACCTCTGACCCCGCCACCGGACGCGTGGTGCCGTGACCCATTGAGCGCGCGTCCGGTATGTGGTGTCGTACCTCTTCCGAGGTGGCCGGGACCGGCCGCCGGCGTGTCGAGGGGGAAGCGTGACCGAGTCACGGGACCACGCGGAGTGGGGTACGGCCGCCGGGCCCGGGGTGACCCTGGAGCGGCTGCTGTCGGTCGTGGGCCCGGGGGCCCTGGAGCTGGACACGGCGCCCGGCGGCCTGGCCGTGGCCGTCGGCGGCGCCACCGTGCTCGATGTGCTGGCCCCCGAGGTCCGGCCCGGGGAGCTGGTGCTCGCCGTCGGTGTCGCGGCCGGGTCGGCCCAGGCGGTGGACGTCGTACGCCGGGCCGGTGCCGCCGGGGCCTGCGGGGTGGTCTTCGGCCCGGAACGCCCCGAGGGGACCCTCGGTGTCCTGCGCTCGGCGGCCCACGAGGCCGGTACGGCGGTGCTGTTCCGCACCTGGTACCGGTGGGAGGAACTGGTGGCGGTGCTCCGGGCCGGGCTCGCCGCGGCGGGGGCACCGCCGTTACCCGCCGCCGGGGGCCTGGTGCTGGGCGATCTCGACGGGCTGGCCGACGCGGTGGCCGCCCTGGTCGGCGGCTCGGTGACCATCGAGGACACCGAGTCGCGGGTGCTGGCGTACTCCTCGACGGAGGAGAACGTGGACGAGATGCGCCGGCTGACCATCCTCGGGCGGCGCGTGCCCGCCTGGCGGGTGGCCGCGATGCGCGACGCCGGGTTCTTCCGCGCCCTGTGGACCACGGACGACGTGCTGCACCGGCGCGCCCAGGGAGACAACCCCGAGCGGCTGGTGTGCGCCGTCCGGGCGGGCGGCGAGGTGCTGGGCTCCGTCTGGGTGGCGGCGGTCGCGGGCCGGCCGCTGTCCCCGAACGCGGCCCAGGCGCTGCGCGCCGCGGCCCGGGCCGCCGCCCCGCACCTGCTGCACCACCGCACACGCGGCGCGGACAGCCGGCTGGTGGAGGACGCGGCGCGCGCCCTGCTGGAGGGGCGCGGCTCGGCCGAGGTGCTGGCCGAGCGGGCCGCGCTGCCGGCCCGGGAGCCCTGCGCGGTCCTGGCGGTGGGCACGGGGACCGGGGTGCGGGGGCCGGCCGGTGAGCCGTCCCGGCTGTACGCGCTGCTCGCCCTGCACTGCGCGGCCCTCGGCCACCGGATCGTGGTGGTACCGGCGGGCGGCCGCGCGCTGGTGCTGGTCAGCGCGCTGGAGCAGGACGCGGACCGGGCCCGGGAGCAGGTGACGGCGCTCGGCACCTCGCTGACCGCCCGTCTGTCGGCGGCCACCGGCGCGCCGGTGCGGGCCGGGCTGGGCGAGGTGGTGCCGGGGCTGGCGGAGGCGGCGCGGTCGCGCCGCAGCGCCGAACAGGCGCTGAAGGCCCTCGACCGGACCGGGGACGCACGGCCCGTGGCACGGGTGGAGGACGTGGCCGACACCATCGGCGTCCTGCACGTACTGGAGGCGCTGCGGGACCTGGAGCTGCCCCCGGGGACCTCGGTGGCGCGGCTGGCCGCGGTCGACGCCGAGCACGCCGGCAGCCGCCTGGTGGAGTCCCTGCGGGCCTACCTGTACCACTTCGGCGATGTGCGGGCCGCCGCGCGCAGCCTCTCGCTGCACCCCAACACCATGCGGTACTGGCTGGGCCGGATCACGGCCGTGTCGGGGCTGGATCTCGGCAGTCCGGACGCCCGGCTGCTGGCGCAGCTGCAACTGCGCCTCGGCGACGGACAGGGGCGGGGCGCCCCGGGGCCCTGAGGCGCCGTTCGTGCGCCCGCACCACCGAAGCGGCCGTTCCTCGTCGCCACGCACGAAGGCGGCGCGCGCCGGGGTGCGACCCCCCGGTGCGAACCTGGTCGCGGCGGGTAACGCTGTGCGGGACCGACGATGGACGCCCCCGGGTGCGGCGAGCAGCCTGGTCACGTGCCCGGGGAAGCGCCCCGGGCCGCCGTCCCACACCGGAGGGTGCACCATGACCGCTGTGTCCCGTGCCGCCGAGCGCCGCGAACACGTCCTGAGGGAAGCCGTGCGGCAGGGCCTGCTCGACCCCGAACTCTCCCCGCTGGCCGCCTTCGTGGACCTCGACGGGGTCGCCGCCACGGTCCGGGCCCTGCGGGAGGCGTTTCCCGGCGCTCCCGAACTGCCCGCCGTCACCCATGCGTTCGCCGCGAAGGCCAACTGCCTGGTGCCCGTGCTGCGGGAGCTGGAGCGGCTCGGGATGGGCTGCGAGGTCGCGACCGGGGGCGAGCTGGCCCGGGCGCTGGCGGCCGGGTTCCCGGCCGACCGGATCGTCTTCGACTCCCCGGCCAAGACGCGTGCCGAGCTGGCGCGGGCCCTGGAGCTGGGGGTGGCCGTCAACGCCGACAGTTTCCAGGAGCTGGAGCGGATCGACGCGCTGCTGGCGGGCCGCCCGTCCGCGTCCCGGATCGGGGTGCGGCTGAACTGCCAGGTCGGCGGCGGGGCCATCGCCGCGATGAGTACCGCCACGAGCACCTCGAAGTTCGGCATCCCGCTGACGGACCCGGGCAACCGGGAGCGGCTGCTGCGGGCGTTCGCCGCCTACCCGTGGCTGACCTGGGTGCACACCCACACCGGGTCGCAGGGCTGCCCCCTGGACCTGATGGCGCGCGGGGTGGCGCAGGCGGTGGAGTTCGCCGGCCAGGTGACGGCGGCGTTCGGCGCGGGCCGGGTGGAGGGCATCGACATCGGCGGCGGGCTTCCGGTGAACTTCGCCGACGACGAGGTCACGCCGACGTTCGCCGACTACGCCGGACAGTTGCGGGCGCACGCCCCGGGGCTGTTCGAGGGCCGGTACCGGGTCGTCACCGAGTTCGGCCGCTCGGTGCTGGCGAAGAACGGGTTCCTGGCGGCGTACGTCGAGTACACCAAGAGCGCCGGGGGCCGGCCGATCGCCGTGACACACGCGGGAGTGCAGGTCGCCACCCGGACGGTGTTCAGCCCCGACGCCTGGCCGCTGCGGATCGAGGCGTACGGCCCGGACGGAGCCGCCCTGCGGGCCCGGCCCGTGCGGCAGGACATCGCGGGCCCGGCGTGCTTCGCCGGCGATCTGCTGGCCCGCGACCGGGCGCTGCCCCCGCTGCGGCCGGGCGATCTGGTGGTGGTGCCGGACACCGGCGCCTACTACTTCTCCACGCCGTTCCGCTACAACAGCCTGCCGGAGCCCGCCGTGCACGGGGTCCGGACGGACGCGGCCGGCCGGGTGGAGTTCACGCTCGTGCGGCCCGCCGAGGACCCGTGGCTGCTGACGGACCGGGACGGCGTGCCGGAGCCGGTGCCGGTGCCGGTCCCGGCCGGCGAAGACCGGTGAGGAGCGCCGCGGTGTCCCGGTCCGGTTCCGGGCGGCCCGGCGGGGGCGGGCCGCTGCTCACCCAGCGCGCCGCCCTCGTGTTCCTGCTGGCCGCGCTGGCCGGCGCCGGGGCGGGCGTGCTGGCGGCGCTGGCCGGCAGTGCCTGGCCGGTCGCGGTGAGCGCGGGCGCCGGCACCGCCGCCTCGGGGGTGCTGTTCTTCAAGGAGATCATCGGCTAGGCGGCGGACGCTCCCGGGCTCAGGGCCGCAGGGCCCGCAGCAGCAGGTCGGCGAGGTGGTCGGCGACCTGCTGGGGGGTGAGCGGGCCGTCGGGGCGGTACCACGTGGACAGGTGGTGGACGGAGCCGAAGTGGTAGTCCACCACCAGGTCGGCCGGGGTCGCCGTGGAGAAGACGCCCTCCTTCTGGCCCTCCTCCACCAGCGCGCGGAAGCGTTCGTGGTAGCGCCGGCGCTCGGCGCGGACCTGCTTGTTCTTCTCCGGGCTGAGGTGGTGCATGGACCGGAAGAAGATCGACGCGTCGTCGAGGTTCTCGATCGTGGTGACGACGACGTCGGCCGCCGCGTCCCGGAGCCGCTTCTCCACCGGCTCGTCGGCGTTCGCGTACGTGTCCAGCCGCTCCTGCTGGAGGCGCAGCACCCGCGCGTACACCTCGTGCAGCAGGTCGTCCTTGGAGCCGAAGTAGTGGTACAGCGCGCCCTTGGTGACGCCGGCCGCCTCCACGATCTCCTGCACGGAGGTGCGGTCGTAGCCCTGCTCGGCGAAGAGCCGGGTGGCGGCGGCCAGCAGCCGCTGCGGTACGGGCGTGCCGTCTCCGTCCGTGGTCCTGGGCACTGCCGCCACCTGCCTTTCCGTGGTCTTCAGTCGGTGTTCCGGGAACGCAGTTCCCGACGGAGGATCTTCCCACTCGCCGTCTTGGGCAGCTCGGGCAGGATCTCCACCTGGCGCGGGTATTTGTACGCGGCCAGTCTCTCCTTGCAGTACGCGGCCAGTTCACCGGGGGCCGCCTCGGCGCCGGGACGGAGGCTGATATAGGCCTTGACGGTCTCGCCCCGGTACCCGTCGGGCACCCCGACGACGGCCGCCTCGCGCACCGCCGGGTGGGTGTAGAGGACGTCCTCGACCTCGCGCGGCCACACCTTGAAGCCGGACGCGTTGATCATGTCCTTCTTGCGGTCCACGACGTACAGCCAGCCCCGCTCGTCCATGAACCCGATGTCGCCGGTGCGCAGCTCGCCGTCCGGGAAGGTCTCGGCGGTGGCGTCGGGCCGCCGCCAGTAGCCGGGCACCACCTGCGGTCCGCGTACGGCGATCTCCCCGTGCTCCCCGAAGGGCACCTCCGCGCCCTGGTCGTCCAGGATGCGCACGACCGTGTCGGCGCCGGGCAGGCCGACGGACAGGGTGCCGGAGACCGGGTCCACGGGCGCCTCCAGGTGGGGCGGGACGGAGGCGCAGGGGGCGGTGCACTCGGTGAGGCCGTAGCCGACCCGGATGTACGGCCCGAAGCGCTCGCGGAACCGCTCCACCAGGACCGGCGGCACGGGCGCGCCGCCGGAGGAGATGTTCACGAAGGAGGTGAAGTGCTCGCGGGTGGCGCCGGGGTGGGCGGCGAGCGCCATGAAGGCGGTGGAGGGGCCGACGGTGTAGTGCGGGCGGTGCTCGGCGAAGGCGTCCAGGACGGCACCGGGCTCGAAGCGGTAGGTGAGCACCAGGGTGCCCGCGCTGTTCAGGCAGGCGCCGAACTGGCAGACCATGCCGGTGATGTGGAACAGCGGGGCGAGCGCGTAGTAGACGGGTGCCTCGGGCAGGCCGAGTCCGGTGCTCTGCCGCTCGGCGTTGTACATGATGTTGGCGTGGGTGTTGGTGGCGCCCTTGGGGGTGCCGCTGGTGCCCGAGGTGTAGCTGATCAGCGCGATGTCCTCGGGGCGGGGCAGGCGGCCCTCGGGGGGCCGGCCGCCCTGCCGGGCGACGGCCGTCAGGTCGTCGGCGTCCGGGGCCTGGGGCAGCCGCTCGAAGGTCAGCACGCGCGGGTCGTCGCGGGTCTGGAGGTCCCGTTCGCAGGCGGTGAGCACGATCCGCACCGGGGAGTCGGCGGCGGTCTGCCGCAGGTACGTCTCCCAGGCCCGGTCGGAGCAGATCAGCGCGGTCACCTCACCGTCCCGCAGGACGTGCGCGACCTCGCCCGACTTGTACATGGGGTTGACCGGGACGACGGTCGCGCCCGCCTTCCAGGCGCCGAGCACGGCCAGCACGAAGTGCGGCGAGTTCTGCAGCAGTACGGCCACCCGGTCGCCGCGCCGCAGTCCCCGCCCGGCGAGGTGGGCGGCGACGGAGTCGGTCAGCTCGTCGGTCTCCCGGTAGCTCAGCCGGGCGTCGAAGTAGGTGAGGCAGGTGCGGTCGGGGTGGTCGGCGACGGCGGTGCGCAGGGCGTGCACCAGGGAGTCGGCGGGGTCGAGCGGGGCGCGCTGGGCGTCGGTCAGCAGCGCGATCCAGGGGCGGTCGGCGTAGCGTACGGCGGTCACCGGGCGGCCTCCCACTTCTGCTGGACGCGGTTCATGGTGGCGAGCCAGCGGTCGGGCTCGCCGGCCCGCGCCTGGTAGAAGCCGGCGACCTCGGGGTGCGGCAGGATCAGGAAGCGGTCCTCCTCGATGCCCTTCAGCAGCGCGTCGGCCACGGCCTCGGGTTCGATCGCGGTGGGCCGCAGCACCAGGTCGCCGGCGCTGCCGGTGGCGGCCAGCATGTCGGTGCGCACGCCCTGCGGGCAGATGGCGTGCACCTTGACGCCCCGGTGGCGGTAGGTCAGGGACAGCCACTCGGCGAAGGCGTAGGCGCCGTGCTTGGTCACGCTGTAGGAGGGCGCGCCGATCATGGTGAGCAGTCCGGCGGCGGAGACGGTGGAGACGAACCGCCCGGCGCCCCGCTCGAGCCAGCCGGGCAGCAGCGCGTGGGCGGCGCGGACGTGGGCCATCAGGTTGACGTCCCAGGACGTCTCCCAGGTGCGCTCGTCCAGCGCGGTGAGGTCGCCGTCCTCGAAGGCGACGCCGGCGTTGGCGCAGTAGACGTCCACCGTGCCGCCGAGGGCGTCGCGCGCGGCGTCGACGACGCGGGAGGCGTCGCCGGGCACGGCGGTCCCGCCGATCTCCTCGGCCACCGCCTCCGCCTTCCCGGCGTCCAGGTCGTTCACCACGACCCGGGCCCCCTCGGCGGCGAACCGCCGGGCCAGCGCGGCCCCGATCCCCCCGCCCGCTCCGGTGACGACCACTCCCGCATCCCGCACGGCTTCCACCATCGGTCTCCTTCGACACGACACGACACGACGCGACTCGGCTCAGCGAGCGTCAGACTAACCAGTCGGTATGTGTAAAAGGAAGGGCGGTCGCGTCAACCTCTAGGGGACTGGAGGACTCATGGACCTGTCCCGAAGAAACCTGCTCGCCTCGACCGCACTGGCGGCGACTCCCATGTCACACCACCACCGCGAGCCGCTCCGCACCGGCTTCGAGAACCTCGCCGCCCACGACTACGCGGCCCTCGCCGGCCAGAAGACCGGCGTGGTCACCAATCCCACCGGCGTCACCAGGGCCACCGAGCACATCGTCGACGTGATGCACCGCGACCCCCGGGTCGAGCTGACCGCGGTCTTCGGCCCGGAGCACGGCTTTCGCGGCACCGCCCAGGCCGGCGGCTCCGAGGGGCGCTACGACGACCCGGCGACCGGCCTGCCGGTGTACGACACGTACCTGAAGAGCGGCCGGCCGCTCGCCGACGTCTTCACCGCGTCCGGCGTGGACACGGTCGTCTTCGACATCCAGGACGTGGGCGCCCGCTTCTACACCTACATCTGGACCCTGTACGACTGTATGGAGGCGGCGGCGCTCGCCGGGAAGCGCTTCGTCGTGCTGGACCGCCCCAACCCGGTGACCGGCCGCGCGGCGCAGGGGCCGGTGCTGCGCGAGGAGTTCGCCAGCTTCGTCGGCCGCAAGCCGATCGCGCAGGCGCACGGCATGACGGTCGCGGAGCTGGCCGGCCTGTTCAACGGGGAGTTCCTGGGCACGCCGGCCGACCTGGAGACCGTACGCATGTCGGGCTGGAGGCGGAGCGCGTTCTACGACGCCTCGGGCCTGCCCTGGGTGCCGCCGAGCCCCAACATGCCCACGCCGGACACGGCGCTGGTGTACTCCGGGACCTGCCTGTTCGAGGGCACCAACCTCTCCGAGGGGCGCGGCACGACCCGGCCCTTCGAGCTCCTCGGCGCCGAGGGCGTGGACGGGCGCTGGGCCGCCGCCGTGAACGGGCTGGCGCTGCCGGGCGTGCGGTTCCGGGAGGCGTACTTCGCGCCCACGTTCTCCAAGTTCCAGGGGAAGACCGTGGGCGGTGTGCAGGTGCATGTGACCGACCGGGCCGCCTTCGATCCCGTGCGGACCGGGATCGCGCTGCTGGTGACGGCGCGGAAGGTGTGGGACGGGTTCGCGTGGCGGCCAGACCACTGGATCGACAAGCTCACCGGTTCGGACCGGGTGCGCACGATGATCGACGCGGGCGCGGACACCGACGAGGTGACGGGCGCCTGGGAGGAGGAGCTGGCCGCGTTCCGACGGGTGCGAAAGGGGTATCTCCTGTACAAGTAGCGCGTCTTTCGGGGGCGAGGGGGCCCGGCATGACGGATGCCGCGATGAGCGTGAGTCCTTACTGGGAGCTGACCTTCGACGCGGACGGGGACATGGACGGCCCCGAACGCGACCGGCTGCTGGCGCAGGTCACCGAGCGCGGCGTCCGTGACCTGGTCGTCTTCGCGCACGGCTGGAACAACGACCGTTCGGATGCGACCTCGCTGTACCGGCGCTTCCTCGCCCCCGTGCCCAAGCTCGCGCCGAAGGCCCGGATCGGGTACGTCGGGGTGATCTGGCCGTCGATGCGGTTCAGCGACGAGCCGATCCCCGACTTCCCGAGGTCCGTGGCGGCCGAGGAGGTCCGGGCGGCGCCGCGCCCGGTGCTGGACAAGGACACCCGGCGGGCACTGCTGCAGACCTTCCCGGGCCGGGCGACCGTGCTGGACCGGCTGGCCCGGCTGCTGGACGAGCGGCCGGCCGGCACCGAGGGGTGGGCCGAGTTCGCACGGCTGGTGCGGCTGCTGCTGGAGAGCGAGGGTCGGCGGTCGGCGGCCGACACCGACGAGGAGGGCGAGCCGGCCGTGTTCACCGGCGACCCGGTGACCGCCTGCGAGCAGTTCGCCGAGGCCCTGGCCGCGCTCGGACCGGCCGCCGACACGGCCGGGTTCGGCCTGCCGAACCCGTGGGACGGCGCGAAGGAACTGCTGCGGCAGGCGGCGTACTACCAGATGAAGCGGCGGTCCGGAACGGTCGGCGAGCACGGACTCGGGCCGCTGCTCGGGCGGTTGGCGAAGGCGGCGCCCGGGGTGCGGGTGCATCTGGTGGGGCACAGCTTCGGCGGCCGGCTGGTGGCGTTCGCGCTGCGCGGGCTGCCGGAGCCGGTGCGCACGGTGAAGTCGGTGACCCTGCTGCAAGGGGCGTTCTCGCACTACGCGTTCGCGGCCCGGCTGCCGCACGCGGCGGACCGGTCGGGGGCGCTCAAGGACGTCCGGCGGCGCGTCGACGGCCCCCTGGTGTGCTGTCACTCGCACTTCGACACGGCACTCGGCACGATTTATCCGCTGGCCGCACGGCTCGCCGGTGACGACCGCTCCTGCGCCGGGAACGAGATCGCGGCCGTGCTGGGCCCGCGCTGGGGCGCCCTGGGGCACGACGGGGCGCAGGCGGTGCCGGGCACCGCCCGGCTGGACCTGGCGGCGGCGCTCGGCGGCGGGCTGCCGGCGGCGGGCTTGGTGAACGTGGACGCGGCGGCCGTGGTCCGGCGCGGGGGCGCGCCGGCCGGGGCGCACAGCGACATCGTGCACCCCGAGCTGGCGCGGCTGGTGCTGGCGGCGGGCCGTATCACCTGACCCGCCGCCTGGACCCGGCCGGTTCAGCGGTGCGCGGCGAACTCCACGACCTGCTGGTAGGTCGGCCGGTTCTGCCAGCCGATCCGGCCGTGCTTGATGCCGCCGAGGGCGCGCTGGGCGATGGAGTCGGCGCACCACTGGTCGCCCGCCGCGCACTGGTCGTCGCCGGGGTAGACCTGGGCGGCGGTCAGCGCGGCCGCCTGCCTCAGGGTGCCGATCAGCTGGTCCCGGCAGGCGGTGAGGCTGCCGTCACCGCAGTACTTCCGGGCCAGCGGGCCCTGTACGGGCTCCCCGAGCACCGCCCGGATGTCCTTGTCGACGTAGGACCACCAGCCGTACTGGAAGGCGCTGCCGGCGTGGGAGCCGGTCGGGCCGTGTCCGGCGGACGGTGCCTCGTCGACGGGCAGGTTGCGGGTGAGGGCGGTGTACAGGCCGGTGCCGAGGCCGGGTTCGAACTCGGCCTTGACCAGCAGCGGCCACCAGGCGTCCAGGATGCGGATGGCGTCCGCGTCGGCGTAGGTCTTCGAACCGGCGCCGGTCTCGGTGCGCTTGGCGCCCGCGGTCACCCACGCCTGGAGCCTGGCCACCGCCGCGGCGGCCGTGGGGTCGGTCACCGGCTGGGCGGTGACGACCTTGAGCAGCCTGGGCAGCACGTCCTCGGCGCGCAGGTCGGCGAGGCCCGCGTCGGCCATGGCCTGGGTCAGCTTGCCCCGGGTCACGCCGCCGGCCGCGACGAGCCTCTTCACCCGGTCCTCCAGCAGGTTGCCGCGGTGCACCGGGCCCTCGCCCCAGGGCGCGGCGGCGTAGTCCTTCGCCTGCTTGTTGTTCCAGGAGATGTAGTAGTCCTGGTCGACGGAGTTCGGGTGGGCGGAGGCCGGGGTGTAGTCGGCGGTGTTCCCGGCCGGGTCCCAGCCCCGCCACTCGTAGGCGGGGGCCGCCCACACCGGGAAGTCCGCGTCGACCCCGGTCGCGCGGACCGGGTTGTCGCCGCTGTTGTAGTACGCGGTGTGCCGGGAGTCGGCGTAGAACCAGTTGAAGGTGTAGTTGATGTGCCGGGCCGCGCTCTGGAAGTCCTGCGGGCCCTTGACGTAGTCGGGGTCGTTCAGCATCTGGAAGCCGATGATGGAGTCGGCCTCGTGCAGGTAGGAGGAGCGCAGGGTGGTGTAGGCGACCTTCTTGCCGCCGACGGTCGCCCGGTAGGCCACCGGTCCGTACGCGGTGCGCCAGACGCGCATGGTGTACGAGCCCGCGGCGGTGCCGTCGGCCACGGCGGGCTTCCAGGCGTTCTTCTGCTCGACCTTCTCCATGGCGGTGCAGGTGCCGTGGAAGAGGTAGTGGTAGTCGTCCTGGCACAGTTCGACCGCGTAGGTGTCGATGATGTCCTGGCCGGAGGTGGTGGCGCTCCACGCGTAGTCCTGGCCGCGGCCGAGTTCGACGTACATGCTCAGGCCGGCGAAGGAGGCGCCGCGGGCGCTGATGCCGGGGCCCTGGATCTCCTGGAGCAGCAGCAGCTGCGGGGCGAAGTAGCCGGTCTGCGGCCCGAAGACGGCGATCGGGTTCCCGCTCGCGGTGTGCTTGCCGCTCACCACGAGGGCGTTGGACATGCCGCGCCGGGCGGAGCCGAGGGCGGTCCCGGCCGCGGTGGCCGCGGTCTTCGCGGCGCTCGCGGTGGCGGCGCTGCCGGTGCGGTCGTACAGCAGCGGTTCGGGGGTCACCGAGCCGGCGTCGGGCAGGGCCGCGCCCTGGGGGTCGGCGGGCCTGGCGCCGTAGGGGAAGCTCTCGCCGTTGTGCAGGGTGAGGACGGCCTCGGGGTCGTTGCGCTCGCGGAAGGACTCCCAGACCTTCGTGCCCTCGGCCACGCCGTACCTGTCCTGGGCGGCCAGCAGGGACAGCGCGTTGTCGACCTCTCCGCCGCCGCCGGAGCCGAACAGCGAGCCGATGACGGAGGCCAGCGCGACCAGGTCGGTGACCTTGAAGTGGTCGATGGTGCCGGCGTTGGTGATCGAGTCCTTGTGGCCGGTGAGGACGTACTCGCCGGGGAAGTAACGGCCGCTGTCGGAGGCGTCTATGTAGGCGTTGATGCCGTCGAGGTAGGCCCTGACGTCGGCGAGGGCCTGCTGGCCGCGGGCGCCGTTGTGGGCCACCGCGTTGTCGATCTGCGCCTGGAGGTCGGCCTCGGTGTAGGGCGCGTTGCGGTAGAACTGCTGCTCCAGGCCCTGGTTGGCGGGCGCGCCGCCCGCGAAGCCGGTCAGTTGGCCGCGTCCGACGTGCCGGAAGACGTCCATCAGCCAGAGCCGGTCCTGGGCCGCCGCGTATCCGGCGCCGAACTCGGTGCCGTAGCGGGTGGTGCCGGTGATGTGCGGCACGCCGGTCTTCTTGTCCCGGACGATGGTGACGTCCGTGCGGCCGGCCGGCTTCTCGGTGGAGGCGACCTGGTCGGCGGGGACGCCGAAGGAGGCGTCGTTGAAGAAGGTGTTGACGGTGGCGTCGGTCAGCGTCTTGTAGCCGGTGGCCAGGTTCGCGTACGGGCCGAGCTGGTCCTCGGCGTGCGCGGGCTGGGTGCCGAAGGCCTGGTTGAGCAGGATCTGCGCGAGGGTGGCGTTGCCGTTCTCGCCGGGCGGCAGGATGTCCGAACACCGGCCGCCGCAGTAGTCGTTGGGCGCCGCCGCGTCGGTCGCCGCCACCGCGGTCCGTGTGAGGGGTGTGAGGAGACCGGCGACGAGGAGGCATACGGACGCCGTCTTCAGGAACCCGGGAAGTCGGCGGGACGTTCTCAGTCTGTCAGGGGCGGTACGTGGGGTTCGCCGTGGCATGGCGGCTCCTAGCGACTGGGGTGGCCGAACGTTACCGCCGGTTATCCCCACGTTTAAAGGTGAACATGCGTCACTTTCTGGAGTCCGCAAGGAGAACCGGAGAAGAGATGGAGCCGAATCGCCTGTCGATACGTCTATTCGGCGACGTCCGTGCGACGACGCCGAAGTGACCGCGGTGCAGGTACAGGTGTGACGGAGGTGCAGGGCGATGGCCGGTTTCCGGAGTCTGGCGAGACAGGTACGCGACCCGGACTGCGATCTGGCACTGCGGCGGTACTCGCTGCGCAAGTGCCTGGAGAAGTTCGCCCCTTACGGGCACAGGGCGACCTGGGACCATCTGTGCTCCCGGGCGGGGTTCGGCCCCGAGGACCGCTCACCCGATCCGGCGCGGCTGGTGGCCGCGCTGGAGGAGCTGGAGGAGGCGCGTGACGTCTGGCTCGCCTACGAGACGGACTTCACCGAGCGGCGCAAGCGGGAGAAGCACGACGGGCTGCGCCGGCCGGGCAGCGTGGACGACTGGCACCGGCTGACCTGGGGCGGTTTCGGGGTCGCCTGGTGCGACGATCCGCGGGTGCACCCCCGGGCACCGCTCGCGGAGGTGCTGCGCCGGCTGATCGCCGCGCTGGAACGGGAGCCGGGGACGTCGTGCCCGGTGTGCGACGGCGAGCGGCTGGTCTGGAGGTACGGCCTGGACCACGAGCCGTCGTCCGGACCGGTGTGCACGGACTGCGGCATCCTGGTCCCGCGCCCCGTGCTCAGCCCCCAAGCCCTCCGGCACGCGGGGCGGGACCGCCAGCTGACACCCGCCTGACCACCGGTCGACGGCGGGACGCGGGGGTGCGCAGGGGATGCCGCACCCCTTCCGCGGGAGGCCCGCCGGAAGGCGGGTGGTGAGACCGGTGGCGGCGGGCACCCTCAAGGCATGGTGCAGGTGTGTCTCAACGGAAGCCGCTCGGCCGCCGACGACGCGGGTGTCCCGATGTCCCCGCGGGAGCTGGCCCGTTCCGCCGCCGAGGCGGTGGCGGCCGGTGCCACCTCGGTGCACGTCCATCCCCGGACACCGTGCGGGCGCGAGAGTCTCTCCCCGCGCGTGGTCGGCCCGGCGCTGGAGGCGATACGGGCGCGGGTGCCGGTACCGGTCGGCGTGACCACCGGTGCCTGGACGGAGCCCGGCCCGGCGGCCCGGCTCGACCGGGTGCGCTCCTGGACGGTGCTGCCCGACTTCGCCTCGGTCAACTGGCACGAGGCCGGGGCCGAGGAGGTCGCGGCGGAACTGCTGGCCCGGGGCGTGGGTGTGGAGGCGGGCGTCTGGTCCGGCACGCGGGGAGCGGCCCGGTTCGCGGCCTCGCCGCTCGGGCCGGGGGTGCTGAGGGTCCTGGCCGAGGTGACCGATCCGGATCCGGCGACCGCCGGGGCATCGGCGCGGACACTGCTGGCCGAGCTGGGCACGGCGCACGGCCGCCCGGTGCTGCTGCACGGCGAGGAGGGCGGCACCTGGCCGGTGCTCCGGCTGGCGGTCCGGCTGGGTCTGGCCACCCGGGTCGGCCTGGAGGACACCCTGCTGCTGCCGGACGGCCGGCGCGCCGGGTCGAACGCCCGGCTGGTGGCGGAGGCGGTGGCCGAGCGGGCCCGGTTCCCGTATCGGGCCGGACCGACCGGCAAAGGGCGACGGTAGGGTCGCTCAGCGGCGTTCCGCCATGAGCCGGGAGCCCGTCAGGCGGTCGCCGAAGACGTCGTCCGGGTTGGACAGGGCACAGGTCTTCAGGGACAGGCAGCCGCACCCGATGCAGTCGGTGAGCTGGTCGCGCAGCCGGTTCAACTGCTGGATGCGCTCCTCCAGTTCCGAGCGCCACATCTCCGACAGCCGCGCCCAGTCCTCCCTGGTCGGCGTGCGCCCCTCCGGCAGTTCGCCCAGGGCCTCGCGGATCGTGGCCAGGGGGATGCCGACGCGCTGGGCGGCGCGGATGAAGGCGACCCGGCGCAGGGTGTCGCGGGTGTACCGGCGCTGGTTGCCGGAGGTGCGCCGGCTGGAGATCAGGCCTTTGGACTCGTAGAAGTGCAGGGCGGACACCGCGGCTCCGCTGCGCGCGGACAACTGGCCGACGGTCAGCTCGTGGATCTTCTCGGGAAGCTGGGGCACCCCTCAGAGATTACAGAGACCCCCGGCCCCACCGGCCCCGCGTCCGTTGACATCGCCCCGCCACCCGACCATGCTAAGCAGTTGCTTAGAGATGCGAGCGAGAGGCCGGGAACATGGCAGAACCGAGGACCTTCACCTCCCCCGACGAGCTGAGGGCGGCCGTGGGCGAACAGCTGGGGTACACCGACTGGCTGGAGGTCGACCAGAAGCGGATCGATCTGTTCGCCGAGGCGACCGGCGACCACCAGTGGATCCACGTGGACCCGGAGAAGGCCGCCGCCGGGCCGTTCGGGACCACCATCGCGCACGGCTATCTCACCCTGTCGCTGCTGCCCCTCTTCGGGCCGCAGCTCATCCGGGTGGAGGGCGTGAAGATGGGCGTCAACTACGGGACGAACAAGGTCCGCTTCCCCTCCCCCGTCCCCGTCGGCTCCCGGCTGCGCGCCACCGCGACGATCACCGACGTGGCGGACGTCACCGGCGGTGTGCAGGTGACGGTCGCCTTCACCGTGGAGCGCGAGGGCGGCGACAAGCCGGTGTGCGTCGCGGAGTCGGTGTCCCGGTACTACCTGTAGGCCCGTACGGCCCGTGGCCCCGTACTCCCTGTAGCCCCGCGGGGCTCAGCGGGCCCCGACCATCCGCAGGACGAGGTCGGCGTAGAGCGCGCCGACCTCCTCGGGGGTGCGGGGGCCGTCCACGTTGAACCAGCGGGCCACGTCGATGCACAGCGACAGCACGGCGAGCGTGGTGCCCCGCACGTCCAGGACGTCGAACTCGCCGGCGGCCACGCCGTCCTCGATGATCCGGCGCACCTCGGCGTCCACCTGGCGGCGCAGCGCGACGATCTCCGCGCGGGCGTCGGGGCCGAGGGCGTCCAGCTCGTACTGCACGACCCGCGCGGTGGTGCGCCGGCCCGCGTGCCAGCGGACGAAGGAGCTGACCGCGTCGGCCAGCCGCTCCTTGGCGGTGCCCTCGCGGCGGGCCGCGGTGCGCAGGATGCCGAGGGCCTTGTCGTGGCCGATCCGGCTGATGCGGTGGAGCAGCTCTTCCTTGGTCTTGTAGTGGATGTACAGCGCGGCCGGGCTCATGCCGGCGCGGCCCGCGATGTCCCGGGTCGTCGTGGCGTGGTAGCCGCGCTCGGCGAAGGCCTCCACGGCGGCGACGAGCAGCCGCCGGGCCGCGTCCGGGGTGACCTCTTCCCACGGCTCCACTTCGCCGCCGGTCGTCTCCTCCGCCGTACTCATCGCTCGCTCGCCCCTCTCGGTGACAGGAGCACCACCATACCGCCGACGGTGAGCGGGCGCTTAGCGTGGCCGCTCAGACCTTGTCGAAGGGGTCGTGCTCGGCGAGCAGCTTCTCCAGCCGGGCCTGGTCGACCCGGCTGACCAGCTGCCCGGCCTCCTGCCGGTCGCGGATCACCTTGGCGAGGGTGAAGGCGGAGGTGACGAGGTACAGCACGGCGATGGCCAGGAAGCCGCGGATCCAGGCACTCGCCTCCAGCCGGAGGATGCCGATGCCGGTGGCCGCCAGGGCGACCGAGAAGGAGGCCACGGCCTGGCCGTAGAAGGCGGTCGTGCTCTGCTGTCTGACCGGTGCGTCGTTCATGGCCCCAGCATCGGCGCCCGCGGCGTCCGGGACATCCGCCGGAATACTCAGGTGGTACTCAGAACGCCGAGACCCCGGTCAGGGCGCGTCCGATGAGCAGCTTCTGGATCTGGCTGGTGCCCTCGTAGAGCGTCATCACGCGGGCGTCGCGCAGGAGTTTGCCGACCGGGTACTCGTCGATGTAGCCGTAGCCGCCGAAGACCTGGAGGGCGTTGTTCGCGGCGCGGACGGCGGCCTCGGAGGCGAACAGCTTGGCCTTGGAGGACTCCACGGCGAACGGCTCGCCGCGGTCGATCAGATCGGCGACCCGCCAGGTCAGCAGCCGGGCCGCGTCGACGTCCACGGCGATGTCGCTGAGCAGCTCCTGCACCAGCTGGTGGTGGGCGATGGGGGTGCCGAACTGCTCGCGCTCCCCCGCGTACGCGACGGCCGCGTCCAGTGCGGCCTGGGCTATGCCGACACAGCCGGCGGCCACCGACATCCGGCCCTTGGCGAGCGCGGACATGGCGACGTTGAAGCCCTTGCCCTCCGCGCCGACCATGGCGGAGGCGGGCACCCGCACGTCCTGGAGGACCAGTTCGGCGGTGGCCTGGCCGCGCAGGCCCAGCTTGCCGTGGATGGTGCGGCGGGTCAGGCCGGGCGTGTCGGTGGGGATCAGGAAGGCGGACACGCCCTTGTGGCCGGGGGCGTCGGTGGAGCGGGCGAAGAGCAGGACGACGTCCGCCCAGGTGCCGTTGGTGATGAACATCTTGCTGCCGTTGACCACGTACCCGTCGCCGTCGCGCACGGCGCGGGTGGTGAGGCTGCCCGCGTCGGAGCCGGTGCCGGGCTCGGTCAGCCCGAAGCAGCCGACGTACTCGCCCGCGGTGAGCCCGGGCAGCCAGCGCCGCTTCTGCTCCTCGCTGCCCCAGGCGGCGATCGTCTTGGCGACGAGCCCGAGGGAGACGGACACGATGCCGCGCACGGAGGAGTCGCCGCGGCCCAGTTCCTCGGTGACCAGGCAGTACGCGAGGTGGTCGCCGCCCGAGCCGCCGTACTCCTCGTCGATGGTCAGGCCGAGGAAGCCGACGTCGCCGAGCTTCTTGACGATGCCCCGGTCCACCTCCTCGGCGCGGTCCCAGGCGACCACGTGCGGGGCGATCTCGCGCTCCACGAAGTCCCGGGCCAGCTGCCGTACGGCCGCCTGCTCCTCGCCGAGCCCCAGATTCACCACGAGATCACCCCACACCGAACGCATCCGTCGACGGCCCTTGAAAGCCGTACATTTAAATTAGCACTGCTAGTTTCCGGCTCGCAGCCCTACTATGTGCGCCATGGCCCGACCGCGCAAGCCCCTCCTCAGCCCCGACCGGATCGTCGAAACGGCCCGGGACCTCGTGGACCGGGAGGGCCTGGCGGCCGTCTCCACCCGGCGCCTGGCCGCCGAGCTGGGAGTGAGCGGGCCCTCGCTGTACAACCACTTCCGCACCAAGGACGAGATCCTGGAGGCCGTCGCGGACTCGGTGAGCGCACAGGTCGACCTGTCGATGTTCGAGGACGGCCGGGACTGGCGGACCGCGCTGCACGACTGGGCCGTCTCCTACCGGGCCGCGCTGCGCGACCACCCGAACATCGTCCCGGTCCTCGCCCGGGGCCCCGGCCGCCGCCCGGCCGCACTGCGGCTGGCCGACGCGGTCTACGGCGCGATGGTCGACGCGGGCTGGCCGCCCGCCCAGGCGACCTCCATCGGCGCGCTGATGCGGTACTTCATCATGGGCTCGGCGCTCGGTTCGTTCGCCGGCGGCTTCGTGGACGACGCGAGCGCGTACGACCCGGCCGACTATCCCCACCTCGGGCAGGCCCATCTGCTCGCCGAGCAGCAGGAGAAGATCGACGAGCGGGCCTTCGAGGCGGGGCTCGGCGCGCTGCTGGACGGGCTGGCGCAGCAGTACGAGCGGGTACGGGCGTGACGCTTCGGCGACCGCCGAAGTACCGGTGTTCCATGCTGGGGGCATGAGTACCGAGGACCCACAGGCCGCCGGCCTCGCCGCGCTGGCCGGGCTGATCGCCGACCGGACGCGGGCCGCGTGCCTGCTGGCACTGCTGGACGGGCGGGCGTGGACGGCCGGTGAGCTGGCCCGGCACGCCGGAGTGGCCCCCTCCACGGTGAGCGAGCACCTGGACCGGCTGGTGTCCGGCGGGCTGCTCGTCCAGGAGCGGCAGGGGCGGCACCGGTACGTACGGCTGGCCGGCGCGCGGGTGGCGCAGCTGGTGGAGGATCTCGCCGCCCAGGTGTCCCCGGCGGAGGTACGGCGCCCGCCCCGGGGGCTGCGCGAGGCGAGCGCCGGGGCGGCCATGGCCCGGGGGCGCACCTGTTACGACCATCTCGCCGGGCGGCTGGGCATCACGGTCACCGACGCGCTGACCGGGCGGGGGCTGCTGCGGCAGGACACCGGGTTCGCGCTGACCGAGGCGGGGGTGGAGTGGTTCGCCTCGGCCGGCATCCCGCTCGACCTCTCCGGGCGCCGCCCGCTGGCCCGCGCGTGCCTGGACTGGACCGAGCGCCGGCCGCACCTCGCGGGGGCGTCGGGGGCGGCGCTGTGCCGGCGGGCGCTGGAGGCGGGGTGGTGCGAGCGGGTGGGCAGCGGGCGGGCCGTGCGGATCACTCCGGTGGGCGAGCAGGTCCTGTCCGACCTGCTCGGCATCCCGTCCGGTGCGCTGCGGTGAGGACCGGTGTCAGAACACCACCACCGCCCGGCCCCCCTTCCCCGCGAGCATGTTGTCGAAGGCCGCCGGGATGTCCTCCAGGGTGATGCGGTCGGTGACCAGGGTGGACAGGTCGAGGCGGCCCTGCCGGACGTGGTCCGCGAGGATCGGCACGTCGCGGGCGGGGTCCGTGTTGCCGTAGACGCAGCCCGACAGGGTGCGGCCCCAGTGGAAGAGCTCCAGGGCGTTGAAGGTGACCTGCTGGTCCTTGCCGCCGATGCCGACGACCGTGGTCCGGCCGCCCCGGCGGGTGGACTCCCAGGCCGCGCGGATGGAGACCGCGCGGCCCACGCACTCCACGGCCACGTCGACGCCCTGCTTTCCGGTGAGGGCGCGGATCTCGCGGGGCGTGGTGTCGGAGGCGAGGACGTAGTCGGTCGCGCCGGCCGCGCGGGCCAGTTCCTCCTTCGCGGGCGAGACGTCGACGGCGACGATCCGGGACGCGCCCGCGATCCGGGCCGACTGGAGCGCGGCGAGCCCCACCCCGCCGACGCCGAACACGGCGACCGTCTCGCCGGGCCGGACCCCCGCCGAGTAGTGGACGGCGCCGTAGCCGGTGAGCACCGCGCAGCCCAGGAGGGCGGCGTCGACGGGGTCCACCCCGTCCGGCACCGGCAGCACACAGGACGCGGAGACCACCGTCTCCTCGGCGAACGCGGCCACATTCAGCCCGGGGTGCAGTTCGGTGCCGTCGGCGGTGCGGGCGTAGACGTCGGCGGAGCCGCTGAGCGCGTTGGCGCACAGCCACACCTCGCCGAGCCCGCAGGCGTGGCAGCTTCCGCAGGCGGGCGCCCAGTTGAGCACCACGAGGCTGCCGGGCGCGACATGGGTGACGCCCTCGCCGACGGCGATCACCGTGCCGGCGCCCTCGTGGCCGAGGACGGCCGGGACCGGCACCCGCATGGTGCCGTTGGACAGGGACAGGTCGGAGTGGCAGACGCCGGCGGCGGCGAGGCGGACCCGGACCTGCCCGGGACCGGGGTCGGGCAGCTCGATGCCGGTGATCTCCAGCGGGGCGCCGACGGCGGGCAGGACGGCGGCTCGTACGGCCATGGTCGCGGACTCCTCAGAACTGGAGGGACTTGGTCTGGAGGTACTCGGCGAGTCCGTGGCTGCCGAGTTCCCGGCCGATGCCGGACTGCTTGTAACCGCCGAAGGGCGCGAGGGGGTTGAACCGGCCGCCGTTGATGTCGACCTGCCCGGTGTCCATGCGGCGCGCGAAGGCCACCGCCTCGGCCTCCTCGGCGGCCCAGACGGCGCCCGCGAGGCCGTACACCGTGCCGTTGGCGATGCGCAGGGCGTCCTCCTCGTCCTCGTAGCGCAGGATCGTCAGGACCGGGCCGAAGATCTCCTCCTGGGCGATCGTCATCTCCGGGGTGACGTCGGCGAAGACGGTCGGGCTGACGAAGTAGCCGCGCTCGCGGGGGGCTTCGGGGCCGCCGGCGACCAGCCGGGCGCCCTCGGCGATGCCCTTCTCGATGTAACCGCGCACCCGCGCCTGCTGCCTGGCGCTGACCACCGGGCCGATCCGGTCGCCGTACTTGGCGGCGGCGGTGGCGGCCAGTTCGACGGCCTCGGCGTACTGGTCGCGGTGGACCAGCATGCGGGTCCAGGCGCTGCACGTCTGGCCGGAGTTGGACATCACGTTGGCGACGCCGACGTTCACGGCGCGGGCGAGGTCGGCGCTCGGCAGGATGACGTTGGCGGACTTGCCGCCGAGTTCCAGGGCGACCTTCTTCACGGCGGCGCCGGCCACCGCGGCGACCTGCCGGCCGATGGCGGTGGAGCCGGTGAAGGAGACCAGGTCGACGCCGGGGTGTTCGGCGAGGGCCTGCCCGGCGACCGGGCCGAGGCCGGTGACCAGGTTGAACACGCCCGCGGGCACGCCCGCCTCGTGCACCGCCTCGGCGAACAGCTGGGCCACGAGCGGGGTGTCCTCGGCGGGCTTGAGGACGATCGCGCAGCCGGCGGCGAGGGCCGGGGCGACCTTGGCGACGATCTGGTGCAGCGGGTAGTTCCAGGGGGTGATCGCGCCGACCACGCCGATGGGCTCGTGCAGGACCGTTGAGTTGCCGACCTTCTCCTCGAAGGAGTGCCGCGCGGCCAGTTCGGCGAAGGAGGCGACGACCGCGAGGGGCACGGCCGCGTGCACGGCCTCGGAGAACTTCGGCGGTGAGCCCAGTTCGGCGGTGACCGTCCCGGCGATCTCGTCCTTGCGCGCGGCCAGGGCCTGGTGCAGGGCGGCGAGGCGGGCGGCGCGTTCGGCCGGGGGTGTGGCGGCCCAGGCGGGCAGGGCGGCGCGCGCGGCCCGTACGGCGGTGTCGACGTCCCAAGCGCCGCCCGCCGGGACCTTGCCGATGACCTGCTCGTCGGCGGGGTTGACGACCTCGATCACGTCCCCGCTCTCGGCGGGGCGCCAGGCGCCGTCGATGTACAGGGCGTCATGTGCCTTCATGCTGTGTCCTCCCGGCGGGTCCACGTCGTCCGGCACACAAACTAGCGGTGATAGTTTTGGCGCGCCAGACATTCCCGGGCCACGGGCCCACCGGGACATCATCGCGGACGGCCCGGCCGGCGCGGACGCCGCGTCCGCCGCACGACCGGGCCGCCGCTCGCTGGACACCGGTTGGCTTGATGCCGCTTCACCGGTTGCCGGTCCGCTTCACCGGTTGCCGGTCACTTCGCCGCGGTCAGATGGGCGAAGACCACCACGTTGCTGGTGTAGCCGGTGCGCCGGCTGAACAGGCCGCCGCAGGTCATGATCCGCAGCTCCGGGCGCCCGGTCGCGCCGTAGACCTCCCGGTCGGGGAAGCCCGCCTTGTCGTAGACCTTCACCCGGTCCACGGAGTAGACGGCGGTGCGTCCGTCCGCCCGCCGCACCTCGACCGCCTTGCCCGGTTTCACCGAGGCGAGCCCGGCGAACACCGCGGGTCCGCTGCGGGTGTCGCGGTGGCCGACGGCGACCGCGGTGCCCGCCTCGCCCGGCGTGGGGCCGCCCTCGTACCAGCCGACCAGCCGGGCCTGGTCCACCGGCGGCGTCTCCAGTTCCCGGTGGGCGTCCAGGCGCAGCGGCACGATCGGGGCGTCGATCCCCAGGGAGGGCACGCGGAAGGAGGTCGGCCGGGACCGGGGCAGCGGGCGGGGCGGCGGGGCGGGCGGGGCGGCCGGGGCCGCCGCCTCGTCCGCGCCGCCCGCCCGGCCGGCCGTGGCCGGTCCGTCCTGTCCCGTGCAGCGCGAGCCGACCGTCACCAGGACGGTCACCAGCACGGCCGTACGTGCGAGGCGGTAGGCGCGGGTCCGGTACCAGGGCCTGCGCCGTCTACGCGGCGCCATGGGGCCGGCGGCGGATCAGCCGGACGTACACGGCGGCGCTGACCGCGACCAGGCCCACGGCCGCCGCGGCGGCCACCGGGGAGTACGCGGCGGCCGTGTCGATGAGGCCGCCGCCGCCCGCGTGCACACCGCCCTTGGGGCCGTCGTGGTCGTTCTGGCCCCAAGACCCGTTGTCCTGGTGCTCCCCGTCGTGCTGCTGGTGGTCCTCGATCTGGCCGCCGGGCGCGCCCTCCACCTTGCCGTCGTGGCAGTTGACGCGGAAGACCTTCTCCTTCAGGGCCGGGGGCGCCCCCACCGTCCAGCTGATCTTGTACTGTCCGTCGGCCAGCCCCAGCGGGTCGGTGTGCCCGGCGCCGCCGGCCAGCTGGATGATCCCGGTCACGGTGGCGGCGGTGGGCAGCGGGGGCTGGGGCGTGATCGTGTACGCGATGCTGGTCAGGGTGTCGAAGTTGACGGCCTCCAGGAAGAACTTGCAGACCACCGGGTCGTCCTTGGCCGAGCCGATGAACGAGGGGGGGTTGGTCGAGCGGGCGTTGTGGATCCTGATGTCGCCGTTCTCCCCCTGGGCCGCCGCGTTCGGCGCCGCCACCCACGACGCACCCGCCGCGGCGAGGGCGGTGAGGACGACGGTGGCGCCCGCGCGGGAGCCGACTGCACGGGGGAGTGTCAGGGTGGGCATGCGCAATCCTCCGGTTCAGACGATTTTCATACAAATCGCTCTTTCGCCAGGACACTGCCCCATGGCCCGCGCGAGGCCCGGCAACGGCGCCGGGCACGCCGTCAGATATCGCTCGTGCGGCGCAGTCCCCGGCCCTCGCGCCGCTTGCGCGCCACCCGTCCGGCCCCCTCCCGGGGCCGCCCGGCCGAGCGCAGCGCCACCCCGGAGGAGGCCAGCAGCAGCCCGCCCAGCATCAGGAACGGCGCCGCCACCCCCGCCAGCCCGGCGACCAGGCCCGCGGCGGCCGGGGCGGCGACCTGGCCCAGCCGGTTGCCGGTCAGCCGCAGGGCGAGCGCGGTGGAGCGGGCCTCCTCGGGCGCCGCCTGCACCACCGTCGTCATCGACAGCGGCTGGCCCACGCCCAGGCAGAAGCCGAGCAGCGCGAGCATCACGCCGAGCGCCCACACCGGCACCGGCAGCGCGACCCCCGCGCACAGCAGGGCCGCCAGCAGACAGGTCCCGGTGAGCAGCGCGGTCCTGCCGAGCAGCCGCAGCAGCGGGGTGAGGACGAGCCGGCAGGCGATGGTGGCGCCGGCCCGCAGGGCGAGCAGGACGCCGATCACCGCGGGGGCGATGCCCCGGTGCTCGCCGACCACCGGCAGGTAGGCGGTGAGGATGTCGGTCGCGGACAGCACCGAGAGGCTGATCAGCATGCCCGCGGGCACGCCCCGGGCGCGCAGGATGGCCGCGACCGGCACCCGGGCGCCGCGCGGCGCGCGCGCCGGGCCGGCCGTACGGTCCTCGATCCGCCACAGCGCGGTGAACGCGACGGCGGCGCCCGCGCCCGCCGTGACGAGGGCGAGCGCGCTGCTGTGCGCCAGGTCGGGGCCGCCGACGAGGGCGCCCGCGGCGAGCGGGCCGACGAGCTGGCCGAGGGAGGCGCCGATGGTGAAGTGGCCGAAGTTGCGGTCCTGTTCCCGCGGCGCGGACTGGCGGGCCACCAGCGACTGGGCGCCGATCACGAAGCACAGGTGGCCGAGGCCCATCACCCCGCTCCACAGGGCCATCGCCCACAGGGAGCCGGCCAGTCCGCTCAGGGCGCAGCCGCCCGCGATGAGGACCACGCCCGCGGGCAGCAGGGGCGCGCAGCGGCCGTGGTCGGTGCGGCGGCCGAGCGGGACGGCCGCGAACAGCGGCAGCAGCGCGTAGACGCCGGCGATGACGCCGACCGCCCGTTCGTCGGCGCCCAGCGCGAGGGCCCGGTAGGAGACGGCGGGGCGGGCCATGGACACCGCCCCCTGCGCGCAGCCGAAGGCGATGACGAGGCGGAGCAGCCAGCCGCGGTGTCCACCGGGCGCCATGGGTACGGTCCTTCCCCGGGTGATCAGACGATGCCGAACAGGAGCGCCGAGCCGAGCACCACCAGCGAGGTGAGCGCGGCCCACTTCACCACGAACCGGGTGTGGTCGCCGAACTCCACCTTGGCCATGCCGACCAGGACGTAGACGGCCGGGACGAGCGGGCTGGACATGTGCAGCGGCTGGCCGGCGATCGAGGCGCGGGCGATCTCCAGCGAGGAGACGCCGTGCGCGTGGCCCGCCTCGGCGAGCACCGGCAGGACGCCGAAGTAGAAGCCGTCGTTGGACATGAAGTAGGTGAGCGGGACGCTCAGCACGCCGGTGACCAGGGCCATGTGCGGGCCCATGCCGTCGGGGATGTTTCCGACCAGCCAGTTCGCCATGTGGTCGACCATGCCGGTGCCCTGGAGGACGCCGGTGAAGACGGCGGCGGCGAACACCATGCCGGAGACGTTGAGGACGTTCTCCGCGTGCGCGGCGATCCGGGCCTTCTGGTCCGGCATGTGCGGGAAGTTGACGGTCAGCGCGAGGGCGGCGCCGAGCAGGAACAGCACCGGGATCGGCAGCCACTCCATGATCATGGCGGTGAGCAGGACGACCGTGAGCAGCGCGTTGAACCAGTACAGCTTCGGGCGCAGGGTGGGGCGGTCCGGGTCCAGGCCCTGGAGGCCGTCCTCGGCGGGCTCCTCGGGCAGGTCGGCGCCGCCGCCGGAACCACCAGCCTTCGCGCCGGAGGCGGCACCGACCAGCACCGTCTCGCTCTCCTCCACCCGCACCTCGTCCAGCGTGAGCACGCCGAGCCGCCCGCGCTCGCGGCGGCCGAGGACGTAGGCGAGGACGAGGACGAACAGCAGGCCCACGGCGAGGGCCGGGATCATCGGGACGAAGATGTCGCTCGCGTCCACCTTCAGCGCGGTGGCGGCGCGGGCGGTGGGGCCGCCCCAGGGGAGCGTGTTCATCACACCGTTGGCCATGGCGGCGACGCCGGTCATCACGACCAGGGACATCTTCAGCCGCTTGTAGAGCGGGTACATCGCCGAGACGGTGATCATGAAGGTGGTGGAGCCGTCGCCGTCCAGGGAGACGATCGCGGCGAGGACCGCCGTGCCGACCACGATCCGCAGCGGGTCGGCCTTGCAGAACCTCAGGATGCCCCGCACGACCGGGTCGAAGAGGCCGACGTCGATCATCACACCGAAGTAGACGATCGCGAACATGAGCATCGCCGCGGTGGGGGCGAGGCTGGTGACGCCGTCGATGACGTAGTCACCGAGTTTGCCGCCCTTGCCCACGAACACGCAGAACAGCGCGGGGACGAGCACGAGCGCCGCGATCGGCGACATCTTCTTCAGCATGATCAGGACCAGGAAGGTCGCGATCATGGCGAAGCCGAGGATGGTCAGCATGAAATGGATACCTAACGTTCGCCCTTGAACATCCCACCTGGGGGTCGGCGGTGCGATGACGTTAGGTCCGTTCAACCGGCGTTAACAAGATGTTGACGTGCGAGCAATAAGCGCAAAAGTCCAGGTCAGACGCGGGGCCGTTCAGTCGAGTACGCGTGCCAGGTAGGCCCGCAGCAGCTCCCGGGTCTCGGTGATGATCGCCTCGTCCCCCTGCGGGTCGATCCGGAAGGCGAGGTGCACGAGGGTGTCGGCGCTCTCCACGGCGACCAGGAAGACCCGCCGCAGATCCGGGTCGGGAGTGCGGCCGAGGTAGCCGGCGAGCAGTTCGGTGAGCCGGTCGGAGACGCGGGTGTTGGGCTCGTCGTGGCGGGAGCCGACCGGGATCTGGTTGCCGAAGTCGACCAGCGAGAAGCCGGGCGCGGTGCGCTTCATGGCGAGGTACTCGTCCAGTACGGCGTCCATGGCGGCCCGCCAGTCGCCGGTGCGGGCCCGGTCCAGCCGCTCGCCGACGCGCTCGACGTACCGCTCCAGGTTGCGCTGGGCGAGGGCGTCGGCCATCTCCCGCTTGTTGCCGAAGAACCGGTAGACCGAGCCGATCGGGACGCCGGCGCGCTGGGCGACGGCACGGGTGCTCAGGGCGTCGTAGCCGACCTCGTCGAGCAGGCCGGCGCAGGCGTCGAGGATCCGGGTGAGCCGCTCGGCGCTGCGCCGCTGGACGGGCGCGCGACGGAGCGATGTCGCGTGGGGCACGGGCTTCATGATGCCTTTCCGCCGGAGTTAGGTAAACCTTCCTCAGAGTACGGAGAGGATGGCCCCGGCACTCATCCGCCGACGCGAGCGGATACGGGGACGGCGCTCGTCCGGTGCGTCACGGGGCCCGGCGGCCGGACAACCGGCGCTCCCCCACCGAGCCGGCCGCCCTCTCCGGAGCGGCGCGGCCGGCCCCCGTCCTCATGGGCGCCCCGTCCTCGTACGCGCCCCCGTCCTCCTACGCGCCCCCACCCCCGCCGCCGCGCGCTCGCGCACCCCCTCGCCCCTCGCCCCTCCGGCAGGCTCACGCGTCCGGCGTCGCGGGCGTCGTTCCGTCCTGCGGGCGGTGGGTGCGCGTCTCCGCGTCGGAGACCGTGATGTCGGCGGTGTTCTCGATCGGCTTGCCGTTGACCGCCCACACCGTGCCGTCGTCGGCGTAGAGCCGGGCCGTGAGCTGGTGGGTGCCGTGCGGAACCCGGTCGGCGGCCAGGTGGTAGGCGGGGGTGTGCAGCCGGGCGACCGGGCGGCCGTCGACGTAGAGCTGGACGAGCCCGCGCCCGAGGGCGGCGGCCGGCCGGGTGCCGGGCGCGGAGCAGCGGAAGTGCCGCAGGCGCAGCCGGACGTCCCAGCCGCCGGCCGCGTCCGGGGTGACCTCGACGGCGACGGCGGGCGCGTTCCTCGCGGGCACCTCGCGCAGGTTGCGGCCCGTCTCGTCGGTGCTGTCCAGCACGGAACCCACGGGGGAGGGCGAGCCCTCGTGCGCCTCACCGGTTGCGCAGGCCGCCGCTCCCCACGGCAGCAGGACGCACACCACGAGCGCGGTGAGCCGCCCGCGCGTCCACTTCTTCCACGACATGATCCGGAGCGTAGAACAGCGCCCTGGTGCCCCGGATCCGCCTCAGGTCTGGTTCGCGCCCTACCTCGGAGGGAGGACCGGGAACCCTCTTGCGCGCACCCCCGCTCATTCCTACGGTGTCGCATAGGAATCGGAGCACAAGGAGCGACCATGAGCGATGGGGGCACTTCCCGCGCGAGCGTGTTCGAGCGCGGGGAAGCACGGAAGGCCGCCGAGGGGCTGTCGTACCTGACCGGGTTCGGCAATGAACACGCCTCGGAGGCGGTACCGGGCGCCCTGCCCGAGGGCCGCAACTCGCCCCAGCGCGCACCGCTCGGCCTGTACGCGGAGCAGCTGAGCGGTACGGCGTTCACCGAGCCGCGCGCGCACAACCGGCGCTCGTGGCTCTACCGCATCCGCCCCTCGGCCGCCCACCCGCCGTTCACCCGCACCGGCAACGGCGCGCTGCGCACGGCCCCCTTCACCGAGGCGGTGCCCGACCCCAACCGGCTGCGCTGGAACCCGCTGCCGGAGCCCCCGGCCGGCACCGACTTCCTCGGCGGTCTGTGGACGCTGGGCGGCAACGGCGACGCCACGCAGCGCACGGGCATGGCCGTGCACCTGTACCACGCCGACTCCTCGATGGAGCGCGTCTTCTCCGACGCCGACGGGGAGCTGCTGATCGTGCCGGAGCGCGGCGGGCTGCTGCTGCACACCGAGTTCGGCCGGCTGCATGTGGAACCGGCCCATGTGGCGCTGATCCCCCGTGGGGTGCGCTTCCGTGTGGAGCTGCTGGACGACTCCGCGCGCGGCTATGTGTGCGAGAACTACGGGGCACCGTTCCGGCTGCCCGACCTCGGCCCCATCGGCGCCAACGGCCTCGCCAACCCCCGGGACTTCCAGGCGCCGGTCGCCGCGTACGAGGAGGTCGAGGGCCCGGTGGAGGTGGTGAACAAGTTCTGCGGCAACCTGTGGACGGCCACCTACGACCACAGCCCCCTGGATGTGGTCGCCTGGCACGGCAACCATGTGCCGTACGTCTATGACCTGCGCCGGTTCAATGTGATCGGCACCATCTCCTACGACCACCCGGACCCGTCGATCTTCACGGTGCTGACCTCCCCGTCGGACACCCCGGGCCTGGCCGGCGTGGACTTCGTGGTCTTCGCGCCGCGCTGGCTGGTGGGCGAGGACACCTTCCGGCCGCCGTACTTCCACCGGAACGTGATGAGCGAGTACATGGGCCTGATCGAGGGCGCCTACGACGCCAAGGCGGAGGGCTTCGTGCCCGGCGGCGGCTCGCTGCACAACATGATGTCGGCACACGGACCGGACCGGGAGACGTTCGACCGGGCGAGCGCGGCCGAGCTGCGGCCGCACAAGATCGACGACGGGCTGGCCTTCATGTTCGAGACCCGCTGGCCGGTGACCCTCACCCCGCAGGCGGCCGGGGCGGACCACCTCCAGCAGCGCTACGACGATGTGTGGCAAGGACTCCAGCGGCACTTCCGGGGGTGACGTCCGCCGTTGCGCGGGAGGTTCCCCGCCGGGTACGGATAGCGGGGTGACCTCCTTCGCCCCGGACTCCATCGTCCTGAACCGCAAGCTGCCGCTGTGGTACCAGGTGTCGCAGTCGCTGCGCGCCTCGATACTGGGCCGCTCCCCCGAGGATCCGCTGCGGCTGCCCACCGAGGAGCGGCTGGCGGAGCACTACGGCGTGAGCGTGCTGACCATGCGGCAGGCGTTGAAGGAACTGGAGGACGAGGGGCTGATCAGCCGGCACCGGCGGCGCGGCACGTTCATCGAGCCCGGGGTGCGGCGCGGGGCGCCGGTGCGGCTGCTGGGCTCGGTGGACGCCATCGTGGCCCAGCAGTCCGGGATGACGACCAAGTTGCTGGAGCACGGGCGGGTGCCGGTGCCGGCCGCGCTCGCCGAGTACTTCCCGGACCTCGCGGAGGTGGCGGCGTACCACCGGCTGCGCGGCGACGAGAAGACCGGGGAGCCGACCAACCACGCCGTCAACCACATCCGTCCCGACCTGGCCGACCGGATCGACCCGGACGACCTGGTGCGCTGGCCGATGACCAAGGTGCTGCGGGACGTGGTGAAGGCGGACATCAGCCGGATCACCGACACGGTGCAGGCGCGGCTCGCCGATCCGGAGACGGCGCGGCTGCTCGATGTGCCGTTGCTCAGCCCGATCCTGCACTACACGGGGGTGACGTACGACAGCGAGGGGCGGGTGCTGGACGTGGCCGTCATCCACTACCGGGGGGACCGGTTCTCGTTCACGGTCACTCTCGACGCCACCTGAACCGGGGGCGGGTGAGGCCGTACCATGCCCACCGTGACGCACGACGACGCTCCGCTGCTGGCGGACCTCATGCCGTGGTCCGTCGCACCGTTGCGGCTTGGCCGCCACTGGCCGACGGCGCCCGATCCGGGCTCGCTGCGGGCCCGCTGGGAGGCCCTGCTGAGGGCCGAGGGGCCGGACCGGGAGGCCCTGTTCGAGCCGACCCGGGCGCGTGCGCTCACCTCGGCGGTGGGCCAGTTGCCCGGTCAGTCCACCGGTACCGGACGGCTCGCCCGGGCCGGGGGTCCCTGCGCGGAGCCGGTGCGGGTGCTGGCCGCGCCGTTCGACGAGCGGTGGCTGATCCCGGACCACCGGCTGATCGACACGGCCCGCCCGGAGCTGTGGCGGGTCGCGGACGCGCGGCAGGTGTTCACGGCCCCGACGGGCGACCCGGACCTCCCGCTGCTGGCGACCCCGCTGCTGCCCACGCTGCGCACCGGCCGGATCCGCCCGCTGTACCGCCGCCCCGGCGCCGCCGAACCGAACCTGGCCCCGGGCCTGACGGACCTGCTGTCCGTCCGCTTGGGCGCACACCCCTCGGCGACGGACGTGCTGGCCTGGATCGTGGCGGCGGTCCGCCCGGACCTGACCGTGCCGCTCACCGACGACGCCGGCCTGTGGGCGGCCGGGGTGGAGCTGGGCCGCCGGATGCTGTGGCTGATGTGCCGGGACGGGGAGCGGCCCCGGCTGCCCGGTGGCCGCCGGCCGTACGTCCGGGCGCCGCTGCCGGGCCGTCCGGGGACTTTGCGGTACGACCCGGACGAGGAGGCCCTGTACCTGGACGAGGGCCGGATCTCCCCCGTCCCCGCCGAGGCGTGGGAGTTCGAGGTGGCCGGCATCCGGGTGCTGGAGTCCTGGTTCGCGGCCCGTACCGCGCCGGCCGAGCCGGGCACGCTCGCCGCGATCCGTCCGGCGGCCTGGCCGCAGAGCTGGACCTCTGAGCTGCTGGAGCTGATCACGGTCCTCACGCTGCTGGCCGAACTGCGGGCGCCGCGTGCCCGGTTGCGCCCGGTGCCGGCGGTGACGGCGGGCGACCTGCGCCGGGCGGGCGTCCTGCCGGTCGCGGAGTCCGCCCGGCGTCCGGCATCGGTGCTGGACCACCAGGAGGAGGGCCCGGAGGGGCAGTTCGCGCTCATCTAGCCCGCCGTACGAGCGCGCAGCGCGGCCTCCAGGCGGGCGATGTCCTCGGCGTCCTTGGCCCGGCGCGGCCGGGAGGGGTCCCAGACCGGCATCATGCGCTTGATCTCGATCTGGACGCGCGGAGCGACGATGGGCGCCCGGAGCGCGCCGATCCGCCCGGGCTCGGCCGCGAGCAGCCCGTCCGGCCAGGGGGTGCCGGCCCAGGGCCCGCCCGCCACGGTCACCCGGCCCGCCGAGTCCCGGTCGATCAGGGTGAAGCTGCTGTCCAGGCCGTCCTTGACGAAGTCGAGCTGAAGGCCGGCGGGCGGCCCCGGCACCGGTGTGTGACCGAGCCGGGCGAGGAGGGCGGCGAGGGCCGGGGCGTCCCGCGCCCAGGCGAACCAGTCGACGTCCCCGTGGTCCCGGGTGACCTCGCCGAGGAAGAAGTCCATGGCCCAGCCGCCGCGCAGCCACAGCGGGATCCCGGCGTCCCGGGCCGCCCGAAGCACCCGGGCGATCAACCCGAGCTGGCGCCGGGCACGTTCCTGGTCCCTCACGGCTGGTCTCAAGGATCGATCCCCCCGGCCTCGTCCTGGTCACGTCCAGCGTACGCGGTGCGCTATGGCCCCGGCATGGGCGTACTGCTGACAAGGCCGCCGGTCAGGGGAGATCATCCACCGCATGGATCAACTCCCGCTGCCCTTGGAGGGCATCACCGTCGTCGCCGTCGAACAGGCCGTGTCCGCGCCCTTCGCGACCCGGCAGCTCGCCGACCTGGGTGCCCGGGTCATCAAGGTGGAGCGGGTCGACGGCGGCGACTTCGCGCGCGGCTACGACACGGCGGCCCGCGGTCTGGCCTCGCACTTCGTGTGGTGCAACCGCGGCAAGGAGTCCCTGGCGCTGGACCTGAAGGACCCGCGCGGCCTGGCCGTCGTACGGCGGCTGATCGCGGACGCGGACGTGTTCGTGCAGAACCTCGCGCACGGCGCGGCGGCCCGGCTCGGCCTGGACGCGGCCACGCTGTGCGCGGCCCACCCGCGGCTGATCGCCGTGGACATCTCGGGCTACGGCGGCTCGGGACCGTACGCGGACAAGCGGGCCTACGACATGCTCGTGCAGTGCGAGGCGGGGCTGGTGTCGGTGACCGGGACGCCGGAGCAGCCGGTGAAGGCGGGCATCCCGGCGGCGGACATCGCGGCGGCCATGTACGCGTTCTCCGGTGTGCTGGCCGCGCTGGTGCGCCGCGGCACGACCGGGCGGGGCGGGCCGGTGGAGGTGTCCATGCTGGAGGCGCTCGCCGAGTGGCTGGGCCATCCGCTGCACCACACGATGCACGACGGCGAGCCGCCCGCCCGCACCGGGCTGGCGCACGCGGTGATCGCGCCGTACGACGCCTATCCGACCGCGGACGGCGGCCGGGTGCTGCTGTCGGTGCAGAACGACCGGGAGTGGCGGCGGCTGGCCGAACACGTCATGGGCCGGCCGGAGCTGGGCACGGACCCGGCGTACGCGACGAACGCCGCCCGGGTGGCGCACCGGGAGCGGACCGACGCGCTGGTGGCGGCGGCGCTGCGGGTGCTGGACACCGAGGCGGCGCTGGACCGGCTGGAGCGGGCGGGCATCGCCTGCGCCCGGCTGCGGGACGTACGCGAACTGGCGGAGCATCCGCAGCTGGCGGCCCGGGAGCGGTGGCGTGAGGTGGGAACGCCGGCCGGGCCGCTGAAGGCGCTGCTGCCGCCCATCACGCTGCCGGGCGGGGGCGAGGCGCGGATGGGTGAGGTGCCCGCGCTCGGGCAGCACACCGGAGCGCTGCTGCGCGCCGTGGGGATGACGGACGACGAGATCGCAGCGCTGCGCCGGGACGGTGTGGCGGCCTGAGCGCGGCGCCCCCGCTCGGAGGCCGGGGCCCTGCGCTGCGGTCAGTGACCGCCGAACAGCGAACGGCGCAGCCGGCGCAGCGGCGCGAAGAGGGATACCCGGCTGACCCGCGCACCCCGGTCGCTGCGCGTGTGCGCCGAGCGGCGTGCCGTCAGCTCACGCATCAGCGAGGTCGCCTCGACCGTCTCCCGCTGCGGTATGGCGGGTCCCGCCAGCACCGACAGATGGCGGTCCAGGCGCGAACTGGTCGCGCTGCTCCCGCAGGTGATCGCAGGGACCCTGGCCCTGCTGCGCACTGTTATCTGTTCCATGTCACTCCCCACCCGTACGAGTCACCCGGCCCGGGCAGGCTAACCCTATCGCCCCACTGGGGCACCCGGGTATCTCGGCCACAGGATTCACCATCGCCGTAAGGGGGTTGACCATCCCCCTTTGACTACTCTCCGAATCAGACCGATTTCAGGGTGAGTTGGACAGGCGGCCGGGCAACGGGACGCGCTGAGCGAGCGTCAGGCCCAGTGGTTACGGTGAGTGATCGCACGGCGGGGCCGAGGCCCTCCACGATCAAGGGCGTGTCGCCCGCCGGGGCGTGTCGTATCGGCCGAGGGTGACGACGGCCCCCCGCGCGGAGGCGGAAGCGGTTACTCCGCCGCCCCGGTCGCCCGTCCTTCCCTGCCGCTGACCGCGCGGGCGTGCGCGGCGCGTGGAACGTGGGCGATCTCACCTTGCGAGAAGTCGCGCGAGAGGCCGTTGGGGGGCGCCCGTGTCCGCGGAGCCGGGTCGTGAACGTGTGATCGCGGGCCGCTACCGCCTGCTGTCCGCGCTGGGCACGGCTTCCTCGGGCTCTCCCCCGGTGCCGGTGTCGCCGTCGGGCTCGCCCTGACCGGACTCCCGGGGAGCGCCCGGAAGTTCACCCGGCGGGGCGAGCCCGCCCGGGTCACGCGTTGTTCGTGAGCACCGGCAGGTAGCCGCCGGAGTGACCGGCCGCGGTCGGGTGGTAGGACTCGCCGATGTCGAGCCAGTCGACGCTGTGCAGCCAGGAGGAGCCGGAGCAGATCTCGTGGCCGGTGAAGGTGGTGCGGACGTCACCGAAGACGAAGTTGTGGGCGGTGGCGCGGGCCTTGATGGCGGTGTCGATGTAGTCGGCGGCGCCGTTGATGGCCGCCCGCTTGGTCTCGGAGAGGCCGAGGCAGGACTGGCCGAGCTGGTAGAAGCGGGGGTAGCCGATGACGACGACCCGGGCGGACGGGGCCTTGGCCCTGATCGCGTTGTAGAGGGTGTCCAGCTTGCCGGGGAGCGTGTTGGCGACGTACGCCTTGGCGGTGTCGATCCGGGAGAGACAGGCGCTGTCGGACTGGAGCACACACGTCGTCATGACGTCGGCGAAGCCCGCGTCGTTGCCGCCGGCGGTGACGGACACCAGCGAGGTGGAGGAGCCGAGCGAGCCGAGCTGGTTCGCGCGCACGTCGTCCGTCGTGGCGCCCGAGCAGGCGTTGAAGGCGAACGACGAGGGGCTGTGGGCGGCGTTCCACAGGTACGGGTACGCCTTGGTGCTGCGCTTGCAGCTGCCGCTGGTGCTGATGTAGCTGTCGGCGCCCACGCCGGAGGAGTAGGAGTCGCCGAGGGCCACGTAGCCGCCGGCCGCGGCCGTCGGGGACGCCTGTGCCGAAGCGGCCCCGGTGAGACCGAGGCCGGCGGCGAGGAGGAGCGAGGTAACGAGTCCGGTAAGTCGGGAACGTCTCATGGAACCTCCCTTTAGCAGGATCTCTGCCTCAACGTTGGTAGCAGCTACGCGTGTTGACAGGAAGTGTTCATGCCAAAACTTTCGCGGTCTCAACAAGGTCGACCCGAGACATTCACCGCTCGTGTATTGCGCGTACGGGCGGTGTCTGTTGACACCGCGCCAAGTCCCTGGCGGCGCAGGGGAAACAGCCGCCGGGCACGCTTCGGGGGAACGGCCGTTCCGCCCGTGCCGCCGTCTTGACGCCCCGCCGACGGCTGCGCCACATTGAAACCCGGCATCAGGCGCGTCGGGGGGCAAAGTCGCCAATGCGGAACTTACGTATCAAGCCACCTTCGTCAAACGGCACCGGGACGGACGCCGACGGCGCCCGGCCGGGACCCGGGAGGGGCTCGGCGCCGCTGCTTGTCGGGGCCGCAGCCGCCGCCGCGACGGCCGGCGCGCTGCTCGCGCTGATCGACTCCGGTTCGCCCCTGCGCGCCCCGTGCACGCTCTTCTTCCTGCTCGCGGCGCCGGCCGGGGCGATCGCCGCGGCGCTGCGCGGGCCGGATCCGCTCGGCCGCGCGGTCACCGCCCTCGCGGGCGCGATCGCCGTCGACCTGCTGGTCGCCCAGTGCATGCTGGCCGCGCACCGCTGGTCGGCCGGGGGCGGGGTGGTCGTGGTGACCGGATTCAGCCTGCTGGTCCTGCTGGTCGCGCTGGTGCGGGGGCGGGGTTCCGGGAACGGCCAGTACGACTGACGTTTCCGGAGGAGGGGCGGCCCTTCGGCGGATGGTCGGACTTCCGGCAGGCGGATGGACGGTGGGCCTCCGGAGCACGGTGGGACGGCGGGCCTCCGGAGCACGGTCGGACTCCCGGCGGAGCACGGCCCAGGTTCTTCCGGCGGAGCACGGTCCGGGCCCTTCCGGTGGAGCGTTGGCCGGAAATGCCGTGCGGGCGGGGCATCCGTGGCGGATCATGGCGGACATGTCCGCGAACCCACACGACGCCCTGCCGATCCGGCTCCACGTCGACGATTCCGACTCCCCGTCCGACGTCGTCGACGCGCTGTTCCTCGGCCGCTTCGCGACGGGCGAGCAACCGTACTCGCACGCGGTGAACATCGACCGCGTCCGCTCCGGAGCGACCCTGCTGCCGGAGGGCGCCCGAGTGCTGCGGGTGGCCCGCGACGACGACCGCAGCGCGACCCTCGCCGAGGGGGACGGCTGGACCCTGCTGGTCTCCCGCTGGAACCGGGGCGCGGACGTGACGGTCACCGCGACCAGCGCCGACCTGGCCGAGCGGATCCTCGACCAGGCCACGGACGGCGCGGCCGACGAGCCGGAACCGCAGCCGGAGAACGTGACGATGGGGTTCTGGTACGTCTCCCCGCGGCGCGGCCCGCACCGCACCACCCGGCAGATCTCCGCGGGCACCTGGGAGGAGGTCCGGGCCAACTACACGGCACCGGTGGCGGATGCCATGGACCGGCTGATGCGGACGACGCCCGACGACATCGCCGGCCGGCTGCTGCTGCTCCACGGCCCGCCGGGCACCGGCAAGACCTCCGCGCTGCGCACGCTGGCCCGTTCCTGGCGGGACTGGTGCCAGGTCGACTGCGTCCTGGACCCCGAGCGGCTCTTCTCCGACGTCGGCTATCTGATGGACATCGCGATCGGCGAGGACGACGGCGCGGGCAAGGGCCGCTGGCGGCTGCTGCTGCTGGAGGACTGCGACGAGCTGATCCGCGGCGAGGCCCGGCACACCGCGGGCCAGGCCCTGTCCCGGCTGCTGAACCTCACCGACGGCCTGCTCGGCCAGGGCCGCAACGTACTGGTCGGCGTCACCACCAACGAGGACCTGGAGCGGCTGCACCCGGCCGTGGTCCGCCCCGGCCGCTGTCTGGCCCGGATCGAGGTGGGCCCGCTGACCCACCGGGAGGCGGTGGACTGGCTCGGCACCGAGCAGGGCATCGGCCGGGAGGGCGCGACCCTGGCCGAGCTGTACGCGCTGCGCCGGGGCACCACGCCGACGTCGGTGCCGGGGGCCCGGGAAGGGGCGGACGCGGGGCTGTACCTGTGAGCACCGCTCGGGTGAAGGCCGTCACGGCGGGTGCTTTCATGGGGGTATGACCCTGTATGTCGGCACGTCGGGGTGGCAGTACAAGGACTGGCGGGACCTCGTCTATCCGGCCGGGGTGCCGGCGCGGCGGTGGCTGGAGGAGTACACCCGGCTGTTCGCGACCGTGGAGATCAACAACGCCTTCTACCGGCTGCCGTCGTACGACACCTTCGCCGGCTGGCGGGAGCGGGTGCCGCCGGACTTCGTGGTCGCGGTCAAGGCCAGCCGGTTCCTGACCCACGTCAAGCGGCTGAAGGAGCCCGAGGAGCCGGTGCACCGGCTGCTGACCCACGCGACGGGGCTCGGCGACCGCCTGGGCCCCGTCCTCCTCCAGCTCCCGCCCACCCTGCGCGCCGACCCGGCCCTGCTGGACGCCTGCCTGGCCTGTTTCCCGCCCGGTACGAGGGTGGCGGTCGAGCCCCGGCACGACTCCTGGTGGACCGGGGAGGTGCGCGAGGTGCTGGTGTCCCGTGGCGCGGCCCTGTGCTGGGCGGACGTCCTGGCCCGCCCGGCCGGCCCGTTGTGGCGCACCGCCGACTGGGGTTACGTCCGCTTCCACCAGGGCCGCGCCCGGCCCTGGCCGCGCTACGGCCGGCGCAGCCTGGAGACCTGGGTGGACCGCGTCGCGACGACCTGGTCCGCCGACCGGGACGTGTACGCGTACTTCAACAACGACCCGGGCGGCGCGGCGGTGCGGGACGCGGTGGTGTTCGGCGGGGCGGCACGCCGGGCGGGGCTGACGGTGACGAGAACACCGGAGCCGGCGAGCCTCGGGTAGGCCCGCCCCGCCGGTGACGAGAACGGTGCGGGGGAACGCGCGCCTCTCCTCAGTCCTCCCCGTAAGCCGCCCGCAGGGCGTCCCGCACGGCGCTCAGTGCCTGGTCCTCGCCGAGGCCGAGCCGCCGGACGCGCTCGGCGTACGCCTGGGCGGCCGAGGACGCCTCCCGCTCCGCGGCCGAGCCGGCGGCGGCGACGAACGTGCCGTTGCGCCCCCGCGTCTCGATCACCCCGTCACCCTCCAGCGCCCGGTACGCCTTGGCCACCGTGTTCACCGCGAGCCCCAGTGACTCGGCCAGCCCCCGCACGGTGGGCAGCCGGTACCCCACCGGGAGCGCCCCGGACCGCGCCTGCTCGGAGATCTGCGCCCGCACCTGCTCGTACGGGGGCGCGCTGTCATCGATGCGGATCTTCAGGCTCACGGGGCCGATTGTCCCGCACCCGCCGGAAAATGGGAGGCAGCCCGGCGGCCCGGCCTCGTACGGTGCGGTGCCATGACCGTCCTCGTGCGTGACCTGCGCCCCGATGTCCCGGCCGACGCGGAGGGCTTCGCCCGGGTACGCCGCCTCGCGCTGCCGTACATCCTGTTCACCCCGGACTCGGTGCGGCACACGGCCGCCCATGTCCATCCCGCCGCCCGTTTCCGGCCGCTCGTCGCGGAGGAGGACGGCGAGATCATCGGCACGGCGCAGGTCCACCTGCTCCACGACAGCCCCGAGCCGGGCCAGGGCGCGCTGAACATCTACGTCCGCCCGGACCGGACCGGGCGCGGGGCCGGCCGGCTGCTGGCGCGCGTCGCCGAGGAGTACCTGGCGGACCTGGGCGCGACCCGGCTGCTGGCCTGGGCCCTGGACGAGCCGGGCAACCGGGCCTTCGCCGAGCGGCACGGCTACCGGCCGGGCCGCGGCGCGCACTTCCTCCGGCTCGACCTGGCGCACGGCACCCTGCCGCCGCTGCCCGGGATCCCGCCCGGGGTCGAGTTGCGCACGGCCGCCGACTTCGCGGCCGATCCCCGGCCGCTGTTCGAGCTGGACGCGGAGACGGTGCGCGACGAACCGGGCGATGTGGACACCGAGTTCACGGACTACGACGCCTGGGTGGAGGAGGTCTGGCACCACCCGCTGCTGAACCGGGAGCTGACCGTGGTGGCCTGTGCCGACGGCCGGCCGGTCGCCTTCACCGTGGCCTACACCGACGGCGGCACCCGCTACTCGACGGCGATGACCGGCACCGTCCGCGCCCACCGCGGCCGCGGCCTGGCCAAGCTCGTCAAGGCCCACTCCCTGCACCGGGCCCGTGCCGCCGGCATCACCGAGGCGTTCACGGGCAACGACACCGGGAACGGTCCCATGCTCGCGATCAACAACTGGCTCGGGTACGAATTCCGGGCGCGCGAGGTGCGCTACATCCGCGAACTGGGCTGAGCGGGTCACACCGTGGCCACCACCGCGTACCGCTCGTCGTCCACCTCCTTGCCCCACAGCGCGCGGTGCCCGGACAGTCGCTCCACGCGCACGCGCGAGGCCAGCGGCTCCAGCAGGGCGGTGAGCCGCGCGGCGGGTATGCCGACCGGGGTGAGGGTTCCCCACACACCCTCGATCAGCACGATCCGGCCTCCGGGGCGCAGCAGGTCCCGCCAGTGCCGCAGCGCCCCGGCGGGGTCCGGCAGGGCCCACAGCACATGGCGGACCAGGACCGCGTCGAAGCGCCGCTCCCCCACCGGCGGGGCCGCCGCGTCCCCGCGCAGGATCTCGGCCGTGTGCCCGGCGAGCTTGGCGCGGGCCCGTTCGACCATCGCCGGGGACCGGTCGACGGCCGTCACCCGGTGTCCCTGCTCGACGGCGAGGAGCGAGAGGCTGCCGGTGCCGCAGCCGAGGTCGAGCAGGTCGGCGGGGTGGCCGGGAAGCCAGGCGCGCAGCCGCTCCGCCCAGGCCGCGCGCACCTCGGGGTCGCGCAGTCCGTGATCCGGCTCGTCGTCGAATCCGGCGGCCAGCGCATCCCAGTCCGCTTCCGGGGCACCAGCACCCCTGTGCGTGTTCTCGCTCTTCATGCCCAGAGGGTGACACACGCCACTGACAGTACGGACGTGACAGCCACCACTGACAAACCAGTACCGATGAGGAAATCTCCCGGAAAACGTCTACCTCCGTGACAACACGGAACCCGGTAGCCACGAAGGAGGCAGCGATGCGCCGCATGACCGTGCAGAAGAAGCCCCTGAAGCGGACGGACAGCCGCCGGATGTCCGAGGAGGCGGAAGAGACCCCGGCGGGACGGCCGGAGGTGCGCAAGGACATAGCGCGCACCTGGTGGCCCGACGCCTGACCCGAGGGCGGTTCAGTGCAGCAGCTTGCGGTTCAGTCCAGCAGCTTGCGGTAGTGGACGCGGTCGTAGGGGCCGTCGACCCGGCGGGCCACGACCTCGTAGCCGTAGCGCGGATAGATCTTCTGGTTCTCCCACATCATCGCGTTCGTATAGAGCCTGATCTCGCCCAGCCCGAGCGCACGCGCGCGTGCGTCGACGAAGCGCAGCAGGCGGCGTCCGACACCCGTGCCGTGGACGCGGGGGTGGACGGCGACGCTGTCCAGGAAGAGATGGTCGGCGAACGCCTCGACCACCACCAGCCCGACGACGGGTTCGCCGGTGACGAACACCTTGCCGGCGGCCACGTCCGCCGCGTGGTCGGCCTCCATGGGCTGGGGCACGACCCCGATGCGCTCGATGTAGTGGTGGTACGCCGCGTCCGTCACCGCCCGTACGGCGGGCACGTCCCGTGCGCCGGCCGGCCGGACCTGTTCCGTGCCGGTGTCACCTTGCGTGCCGGTGTCGCCTTCCATACCGCCGTGGCCCTTGTCGATCATGTGGCGCACGCTATCTGTCTGAGCTGAGTCTGAGCACTCCCTTAAGCGGAGCATAAGGATCTCCTCCGACGGCTCCCGACGGGCGTTCCGGCGCCGGCCCGGGGCTAACGTCGGATCACCCACGGACCGTTCGGAGGAGTTCCGCATGCCCAGCAGCCGCAAGGCCACCGCGTCCGCCGTCACCGTCGCCGCGCTCGGCCTGAGCGTGCTCACCACGTGGCCCGCGTCCGCGCACGGCACGATGGGCGACCCGGTCAGCCGGGTCGCGCAGTGCTACGCGGAAGGCCCGGAGAGCCCGGAGTCGGCCGCGTGCGAGGCGGCCGTGGCGGCGGGCGGCACGCAGGCCCTGTACGACTGGAACGGCATCCGGATCGGTGACGTGGCCGGGCGGCACCGGGAGTCGATCCCGGACGGCCGGCTGTGCAGCGCGGGCAACGAGGAGTTCAAGGGGCTCGACCTGGCCCGCGCCGACTGGCCGGCGACGCGCGTGCACGGCGGGTCGTACACGTTCAAGTACCGGGTGACCGCGCCGCACAAGGGCACGTTCACCGTGTATGCCACGAAGCCGGGGTACGACCCGGTGAAGCGACTGGCCTGGGCCGACCTGGATCTGGAGCACCCGGTGGCGCAGGTCACCGACCCCGTCGCGGCGGGCGGCTTCTACTCCTTCACCGGCACCCTGCCCGAGCGGTCCGGCCGGCATCTGCTGTACGCGGTGTGGCAGCGCTCGGACAGCCCGGAGGCGTTCTACTCCTGCTCGGACGTCGACTTCGGCGGCGCCGGCGGCGGCAGCGCTCCGGTGCCGAGCGCGTCCGCGCCCTCCGAGGAGCAGATCGCGGCCGGTGCCGACAAGTCGACGATCGAGCACCACGGGCACGGGGACGACGACGCGCGCACGTCGGCGGAGCCGACCGCCGCCGTCCCGGCGAACGCGGAACCGACCGCCGCCGGCCCGGCGGAGCAGCCTCCCGCACCACCGGCCAACCAGCCGGAAGCGGACGGGAGTTCGGTGCACCTCGCCGAGACGGGCGCGCCCGCCGGCACCTCCACCCTCGCTATCGGCGGCGCGGCGGCGCTGGCGGTCGGCTCGGCCGCGCTGTTCCTGTCGGTGCGGCGGCGCGCGGCGGGCGGCGGCCGGCGCCGGTGAGGCTCCGGGGCCTGTCCGGCGGCTCAGACCGGACAGGCCCCGGCGACGGCTCAGCCGAGGGCCGAGGCGCAGGTGGTGGCGGTGGCGTGGGCCGGATCGAGGGCGTTGGCCACCTCGTGGAAGGCGATCCGGTCGAACAGGCCGATCGCGAGGTGCTCGGACAGGTCGAGCGGGCAGAGGTCCTGGAGCAGGACGTTGCGGACGCCCGCACCGCTCAGGTACTGGGTGCGCCAGGGGGTGACCACCTCGTCGTACCGGGTGGCGATGACGGTGTAGCGCACGCCGGGGACGGTGTCGCCGCCCGCGTTGAGCCTGGTGAGGAAGTCGGAGCCGACGATCTGGTCGGCGAGGCCGGGGGTGGCGGCGTCGAGCAGGTCCTCGGCGCCGGGGAAGTACGGCAGCAGGTTGGTGAGGCCGTCCAGGTCGGTGCCGTGGTTGTCGGGGGCGATGCCGACGAGGGCGTGCACCTTGGCCGCTCCGCCGAGGAACTTCAGGTAGTAGCGGGGCATCATGCCGCCCTGGGAGTGGCCGACCAGGTCGGCCTCGGCGGCTCCGGTCGCGGTGAGCACCTTGTCGACGAAGGCGGACAGTTGCGCGGCCGACTTGTCGATGGGGCCGAGGCCGTGGAAGAGGGGCACCCCGGGAAGCTCGCCGTAGTCGAGGGAGTAGACGCAGTACCCGCGGCTCGTGAGGTACGGGGCGAGGCCGAGCCAGTTGTCGACCGAGTTGCCGAAGGTCCCGTGGACGAGGACGACGGGCCGGGGATGGGCGGCGGACGGCTTGCACGCGTAGTCGTTCCAGCCGCTGCTCGTCGCGGCGGTGCCGGAGGCACTGGCGGTGGCGGCCGGTACGACGGCGGCGGCGACGGCGAGCAGAAGCGCGGCGAGCGGTCTGACCACTCGCTTCCAGGGCAGCATCGTGTGATCTCCTTGCGGCTCAAGGGGAGGTGCACGGCCCACCCTGTGATCCGGATCACGGGATGCTGTTCACTCGTCAAGTTACGGTCGAGTAGTCCAACTGTGAAGTTACGCGGCAGTAAAAACTTGCAGCGCTAACCAGCCGGGAGCGCGCGGCGGGCGGGAGTCACGCCGCCAAGGCGCCCGGGAACACCGCCTGGGGGCCGAACTTCGCTCGGACCCGGTCTGCGGTTTCCTCGATGCGGCGGGTCTTTTCGTCCACCGGGTCGAAGGTGAGCTGGTGGGCGGCCTGGTCGGCGGGGGTCAGGTCCTCGGCGCGCAGGGCGAGCGCGCGGACCCGGGCGCGTTGCAGGCCCAGCGCCTCGTACATGCCGTAGGCCGTCCGCGTCAGGGCCGCCGAGTGCGCGGTCGGCTCCTTCAGGGCGCGGCCTCGCGTGGTGGCGGACCGGTCGGCGTAGCGCACGGTGAGGGTCAGGGTGCGGCAGACCTTCTCCACCGCGCGCAGCCGGGCGCCGATCTCCTCGGCGGCCGACAGCAGCGCCCTGCGGTGCCGGTCGGGGTCCAACTCGTCGAGGGGGAAGGTCCGTTCCGTCACCAGTGAGCGGGAGACGGCGTTCGGGACGACCCGGCCGCGGTCGATTCCGCTCGCCTTCTCCCGCAGTTCCCGGCCCGCCCGCGCCCCGATCAGCCGCTGGAGCGTGGACAGCGGCGCGGCGGCGACCCGGCCCAGGGTGTCCAGGCCGTACTCGTCCAGGGTGCGGGCGGTCGCCGCGCCGACGCCGGGCAGCGCGGTGACGGGCTTGCCGGCGAGGAACTCGGCGACGGCGTCCGCCGGCACCGCGCGGGTCACCCCGGGCCGGGCCTCGCGCAGCGCCACCCGGGCCAGCATCGGGCCCGGCCCGGCGCCGATCGCGCAGTCGACGCCGTACCGGGCGAGGGCCCGTACCCGGATCACCGAGGCCAGCTCCACCGCGTCACGCCCGAAGTACCGCTCGGCGCCGCGCAGATCGGCCAGCGCGCCGTCCGGCGGCAGCGCCTGCACCACCGGGGTGAACTCCTCCAGCAACCCGAGCAGCCCCGGCAGGGCCGCCTCGTACATCGGCGGCAGCTGGAAACGTACGCAGAGAATGGTCATCCCGCACTCCCCGGACTCTGGTGCCACAACTTCCGTATCGCCGCGGGACCTCGCGCGGCGTCCTCACCCGCGGGCCGCAGATCGGCCCAGGGGTGCAGCTCGTACCCGGTGGGCATGCGGATCGTCCGGTCCGCCGGCGGGTCCCGGTCCGCCCCCGGGTCGCGGGCCGCCATCGGGTCGCGGGCCGCGGAGCCGGCCGGTGCGGGCAGCCCCTCGGAGCCGGCGACCCGGGCCCGGAACGGACCGTCGCCGCCCTTCGCCGGTGTCCCGTCCGCGCCGGCCGGCGCGGCCAGCCGGGCCGCGACCCCGTCGAGCCCCTCCGCGCGCCGCACCTCCACCAGGTCGGCGAGGTTCCAGGCGGCGGAGCCGACCACGCTGAGGCTGCGCGGGCCGCGCCGCTGCACCACCCCGCGCACCAGCAGCAGCCAGGAGTGGAAGACGGTGTGGGCGCAGGCGTCGTGGGAGTCGTCGAAGAAGGCCAGGTCCACCAGCCCCGTGCCGTCGTCCAGGGTGGAGAAGATGACCCGCTTGCCGGAGCGGACGGGAGGAGTCTGGGTGGCCGCCTTGGCGCCCGCGACCAGCACGGTCTCCCCGTGCCGGGCCGTGCGCAGCCGGCGCGCGGAGACCACGCCCAGCTCGGTGAGAAACTCCCGGTGGTCGTCCATGAGATTGCGCGAGGCGTCCATGGACAGCACGCCCAGCTCGGCGCTGAGCCGCTCCTCGGGGGTCAGGTCCGGCAGCCCGGCCGGCGCGGTCTTCCGGCCGCCGGCCAGGGGGAGCTGGCCACCGCCGCCGCCCCGGGCCCCCCGGTGCAGCTCGGACAGGTGCAGTTGCAGATCGCGCCGGTTGGCGCCGAAGGCGTCCAGCGCGCCCACCTGGGCGAGCCGCTGGGCCAGCGGGCGGCTCGGCCGGGCCCGCTCCCAGAAGTCCACCAGTGAGGAGTACGGCTGCCCGTCCGCGATCCGCCGCGCCTCGGCCTCGCTGATGCCGTGGACGTCGCACAGCGCCAGCCGCAGCCCCCACCCCTTCGAATCAGACACCAGTTCGATCCGATGGGCGGCCCCGGAGACGTTCACGTCCAGCGGCAGGATCGGCACCCCGCGCCGCCGGGCGTCGGCCAGCAGCAGCCGCTTCGGGTACATCCCCGGGTCGTGGGTGAGCAGCCCGGCGTAGAAGGCGGCCGGGTGATGGGCCTTCAGCCACGCCGACTGGTAGGTGGGCACGGCGAAGGCGACGGCGTGCGCCTTGCAGAAGCCGTACGACCCGAAGGCCTCCACGATCTCCCAGGTCCGTCCGATCGTCTCCGCGTCGTATCCCCGGGCCGCCGCCCGCTGGGCGAACCACACCCGGATCCGGCCCTGCGAGTCGGGATCGGACAGCCCGCGCCGCACCCGGTCGGCCTCGCCCCGCCCGCAGCCGGTCATGATGGCGACGATGTCGATGACCTGCTCGTGGAAGACGACGACCCCGTACGTCCCCTTCAGCGGCTCCGCCAGGTCCGGGTGCGGATAGCGCACCGGCGCCCGTCCGTGCCGGGCCTCGATGAACGGCCGCACCATGTCGGCGGCGACGGGGCCGGGCCGGAACAGCGAGATGTCCACGACCAGGTCGTGGAAGGTGCTGGGCTGGAGCCGCCCCACCAGGTCCCGCTGGCCGGGCGACTCGATCTGGAAGCAGCCGAGCGTCTCGGCGGACCGGATCAGCCGGTAGGTCTCCGGGTCGCCGGGCTCCACCGCGTCCAGGTCGATCCGCTCCCCGGTGGCCCGCTCCACCTCGGCGACCGCGTGCGCCATCGCCGACTGCATCCGCACCCCCAGGACGTCCAGCTTGAGCAGCCCGAGGTCCTCCACGTCCTCCTTGTCGAACTGCGCCATGGGCAGTCCCTCGCCGCTGGTCGGCACCACCGGCGTACGGGCGGGCAGGGAGGCGTCGGACAGCAGCACCCCGCACGGGTGCATGGCGACCCCGCGCGGCAGCGCGTCGAGCGCCTCGACCAGCTCCCACAGCCTGCCGTACTTCTCCTTCTCCCCGGCGAGCCGCCGCAGTTCGGGCAGTTCCGCCAGGGCCGCGCGGGCGTCGCGCGCCCGGATGTGCGGGAAGGACTTGGCGATCCGGTCGATCTCGGCCGGGTCCATGGACAGCGCGGCGCCCACGTCCCGGATGGCGTGCCGGACCCGGTAGGTCTCCGGCATGGCGACGGTCGCGACCCGCTCGGTGCCGAACCGGCCGATGATCGCCCGGTAGACCTCCAGCCGCCGCGCGGACTCCACGTCGATGTCGATGTCCGGCAGCACCACCCGCTCCTTGGACAGGAAGCGTTCCATCAGCAGCCCGTGCTCGACCGGGTCGGCGTGCGCGATCCCGAGCAGGTGGTTGACGAGCGACCCGGCCCCGGAACCGCGGGCGGCCACCCGGATGCCCATCGCCCGTACGTCGTCGACCACCTGGGCGACCGTCAGGAAGTAGGAGGCGAAGCCGTGGTGGGCGATGATGTCCAGCTCGTGGTGCACGCGTTCCCAGTACGCGCGCCGTCCACCGTAGCCGAGCCGCAGCATGCCCGCCGCCGCCCGCGAGGCGAGCGCCCGCTGGGCGGTGCGCCGGCCGGCGCCGACGAGGTGCGGCTCGGGGAAGTGCACGCTGCCCAGGCCCAGGTCGTCCTCGGGGTCGACCCGGCACTCGGCGGCGGTGACCCGGGTCTGCTCCAGCAGCCGGTGGGCGGCCTGCCGCCGGAATCCGGCGGCCTCCACGATCCGCTCGGCGGCGTCCAGCATGGCCGGGGCGTCCTTCAGCCAGGCCTCGCCGGAGTCCAGCTCGCCCCGGGGGTCGATGGGCACCAGGCGCCGGGCGGCGTCCAGCACGTCGGCCACCGGTCCCTGCCCGGGGTCGGCGTACCGGACGGCGTTGCTGAGCACCGGCCGCACCCCCTGCTCGGCGGCGAACCCGACGGTACGGGCCGCCAGCCGCAGCGAGCCGGGGCCGGTGCCGGTACGGCCGTGCCAGACGGCCTCCAGCCGCAGCGCGTCGCCGTACACCTCGCGCCACGGGGCCAGCAGGGCCGCCGCCCGGTCGGGCCGGCCGGCGGCGAGCGCCCGCCCCACGTCCGAGTCCGGTCCGAGCAGCACCACCAGCGCGTCGCCCTGGTTGCCGGCCCACGGCAGCAGCGGGGTCCCGCCGCCCGCGTGCGCCGCGGTGACGAGCCGGCACAGGCCGGCCCAGCCGCGGGCGCCGCCGGCGGCGAGGAAGGTCACCCGGGGGTCCGACTCGTCCAGGAAGGCGCCGCCGCGCACCGGGCTGCGGCGCTTGTCGCGGCGTACGGGCTCCCTCGGCGCCACCGCCAGGTCCACCCCGAACAGCGGGCGGACGCCCGCCCCGGCGCAGGCCTTGGCGAAGCGCACGGCACCGGCGAGGGTGTCGCGGTCGGTCAGGGCGAGGGCGTCCATGCCCCGCTCCGCGGCGCGCTCGGCCAGCCGCTCCGGGTGGGACGCCCCGTACCTCAGGGAGAACCCGGAGACGGTGTGCAGATGCGCGAAGCCCGGCACACCCACCTCCCGCACACGTGAGCCCCGAAAACGACTCTCGAACATCAGTTCCCTACTGCTCTCCCCACCATACCTCCATTCCCGAACATGTGTACGACACCCGTTCGACCGCCTCCGACCTGCGCAAACGCGCCGCGATCCCACGACGAAGCCCCCGCACGCCGGGGCGTGCGGGGGCCGGGCCGGTCCGGGCGGGGGCGTCAGAAGACGTGCACCCCGTAGGCGCTCAGCGCCTCGGTGACCGGCTGGAAGAACGTCGTGCCGCCGGAGGTGCAGTCGCCGCTGCCGCCGGAGGTCAGGCCGTAGGCGACGGTGCCGCCGTACAGCGGGCCGCCGGAGTCGCCGGGCTCGGCGCACACGGTGGTCTGGATCAGGCCGGAGACGATGTCGCCGCCGCCGTAGTTGACCGTGGCGTTGAGCGCGGTGACCCGGCCGCTGTGCGTGCCGGTCGTGGAGCCGCGCCGGTAGACGGTCGTGCCCACCGACGGCGTGGCCGCGCTGGCGATGTCCTGGCTGCCCACGGCGCCCGACTTGGTCACCGAGCTGTTGGTGTAGCGCACGAGGCCGTAGTCGTTGCCGGGGAAGCTGGACCCGGCCGTGGTGCCGAGCGTGGTGGTGTGCGAGGAGTTCGACCACCAGGTGCCCGCGCCGTCGGTGCAGTGCCCGGCGGTCAGGAAGTAGTAGTTGCCGCTGGAGTCCTGGACGTTGAAGCCCAGCGAGCAGCGCCAGCTGCTCGCGTAGATGGCGTCGCCGCCGGAGATCAGCTTGTTGAACTTGCCCGGCGTGTGCTTGATCACCAGGGCGTCCGCGCCGGCCCCGGCCTGCTTCTTGATCTTGGCGATCTCGGCCGGGGACACCGTGCTGTCGACGGTGACGACGACACGGTTGGTCTTGGCGTCCACCGCCCAGGCCGTGCCGGGGACGTCGGCCTTGAGGACGGAGTCGCTCGCCCGGGTGAGCTGGGTGGCGCTGAAGGTGTGGGCGTCACTGGCGTTCGCGGTGGGGACGGCGAACGCCGCCGCGGCGAGGAAGCCCGCGGCCACGGCCGTCAGCCGGGTCCGTCTTGTGATGCCGCCGCGGGGAGTGGTGCGCTTGATCCTCACTTTTCGTTCCCTCCAAGGGAAGTCGGGGGCCCGCGTGGGGTCGGGGCCCGTGAGGCGCAGCCAGGAGCCCGACCGGGTTGCGATGTACATGCCCCTGACAAGCGCTGGGGTGGAGTATTCGGCCGAACGGCCGGTCGGCACAAGGGTGCCTTTCGGCCGTCGGCCCGGAACCACCCGAACGCGCGCGAGACACCACCGGGCCGGCCCCGCGCCCCCGGGGCGGGACCGGCCGGCGCGCCGCGGCTCAGCTCAGCCGGCGCTCCCCCGCCTCCACCGCCACGTCCAGCGTGTTGCCGGGGGCCGGCAGGGGGCAGATGAAGTGGTCGGCGAAGGCGCACGGCGGGAGCTGTGCGCGGTTGAAGTCGACGGTCACGCGCCCCTCGGCATCCGGCGCCGCCGGGAAGAGGAAGCGGAACCGGAAGCTGGTGTCGCCGCTGGTGGCGTCGGCGAACACCGCCCACAGGCCGCCGTCCGCCCGCCGCGCGACCTTCAGCGTCCGTTCCCGGCCGGCCAGCGGGAAGACCAGCTCACCGGCGAGCTCGAAGCCGCGCTCGCGGCCGTCGGCGTTGCCGAGCCGGATGGTGCGGGCGGAGTCGTACGGCGTGAACCGGCCCGGCACCGACCAGCGGGGGTCGTAGGGGGCGGCCTCGATGCCCCGGAAGGCCCGCCGGGCGGCGGCGGAGGGGTCGTACACCCGTACCCCCCACACGCCCTCGCGCACCAGGACGACCAGCCGCTTCTCCCCCAGCGCGACCCGTGCCCCGGCCTCCGGGCCGCTGTCGGCGGCCAGCCGGGTCTCGCCCGCGAAGGGCCGGCCGGCGACGGTGAGGCCGTCGGCCTCGACGGCGGTGAGCACCACTCCGTCCGGCTCCGCCACCCACTTCCCGGGAATGTCCGGAAGTCGACCATCCGGATAGTCCTCGATCCAGTGTGTCGCGGTCAGCGCGAGCGGCCCGTAGGGCGCCGAGACGCTCTCCACCCGCTCCTCGTGCCACTGCTTCCAGGCGTCGGACGCGTCCGTCGTCATCTCCTCGGTTCCTTTCCTCATGTCATCCGTCGTCATCCGTCGTCCCTCCCGGCACCCCGAGATGGGAGCGGAGCGTGTCGCCCCGGTATTCCGTGCGGAAGGCGGAGCGCTCCTGGAGCAGCGGCACCACCCGGTCCACGAACTCCTCCAGCCCGTCCGGGAGCTGCGGGGCCAGCAGGAAGCCGTCGGCGGCCCCCTCCTCGGCGTACCGGTGCAGTTCGGCGGCGACCGTGCCGGGCGTGCCGACGAAGGACTGCCGGCCGCTCGCCTCGATCACGGTCTCCCGCAGGGAGAGCCCCTTGTCCTCGGCCAGCGCACGCCAGCGCTCGGCGAGCGCGCGCGTACGGCGGTCCCGGGCGCGGGGTTCGCTCCGGGGCAACGGGCCGTCGGGGTCGTATCCGGACAGGTCCCTACCCCAGACCCGCTCCACCGCGCACAGCGCGTGAAGCGGAGTGATGAGCCGCCGTCTGATCCCGGCGGCCCGCTCCTGCGCCTCGGCCGCGGTGTCCCCGAGGACGACGGTGATCCGGGACATCACCTTCAGGTCCCCGGGGGCGCGGCCGTACGCCGCGAGCCGCCGTTTGACGTCGGTGTAGCGGGCGCGGGCCGGCTCCGCCGGGGCGTGCCGGACGAGGAGCACGTCGGCCCCGGCCGCGGCCGGCTCCCGGGCCCGCTCGGACTCCCCGGACCGGATCACCACGGGGTGGCCCTGGGGTGAGCGGGGCAGCCCGAACCCGCCCGCGATGTCGAAGTGCCGGCCCCGGTGGACGAACGGCCGGGGCACCCCCTCGGGGGTCCAGGAGTCCCATAACCTCCGTGCCGCGAGGACGAGTTCGGCGGCCCGGCCGTACGGGTCCGGGTGCCCGGCGAAGCGCCGGCCGTCACCGGTGCCGGGGTCCGCCGAGACCGCCACCCGCCAGCCCGCCCGGCCCGCGCTCAAGTGGTCCAGGGTGGCCAGCCTGCGGGCGAGTTCGTACGGCTGGGCGCGGGCGGCGTTCACGGTGGCGGCGAGGCCGAGCCGGGTGGTGACCCCGGCGAGCGCGTTCAGTACGGCGACCGGCTCCGGCCCGCCGGCCGGCGCCGGCTCGTGCGGCCGTCCCCGGTGCTCGGGCAGCGGCGGCTCCTCGTCCAGCAGCAGGAAGTCGAACAGGCCGCGCTCGGCGGTGCCGGCGAGCCGCTCGTAGGAGGCGAACGCCATCCGGGACCCGGCGCGGGTACCGGCCCACACGGCGTCGGGCCCCAGGCCGGCCGGGTCGTCGGCGCCCCCGTCGGGCCGGCCCGCACCCGGTGGCGCGGCCGCCAGGTGCAGCTGTCGTACGGTCATGACGCCCTCCGGGACACGGCCGGCGCCCCGGACGCGGCGTACCGGCCCGCGGGCCGGGCCAGGCCCAGGTGCTCGCGCAGGGTGCTGCCCGGGTAGAAGGTGCGGAACAGACCGCGGTGCTGGAGCAGCGCCACCGTGCCGTTGACCAGCCGCTCCAGGTCCCGGCGCGGTTCGACCGGGACGAAGTGGAAGCCGTCGGTGACGCCCTCGGCGTGCCAGGAGGCCACCAGCTCCGCGAGGTCGACGGGGCCGCCCCGGTACAGCGGCCCGTGCACGGTGGGGCGCGGCCCGCCACCCCCGTGGCCGGGTTCGGCGGCGTGTTCACCGTCGCCGAGGTCCACCAGCAGGCTCACCAGCACCCGCAGCGTGTCCGGGTCCCGTCCGAAGGCCCGCGCCTGCTCCCGCAGCCGGTCCCGTACGCCCGCGGCCTGGGCGGGTGAGGCCGCCCGGACCAGGGCGACGTCGGCGTGCCGGGCGGCGACCGCGCAGGCGTGGGCGTCGGTGGCGTCGACCACGCGGACCGGGTGGCCCTGCGGCGGCCGGGGCACGGTCGAGGGCCCCTGGACCGAGAAGCCGGTGCCGGTGAAGTCGACGCGGTGCACCCGGTCGCCGTCCAGGAAGCGGCCGGTGGCCTCGTCCCGGATCTCGGCGTCGTCCTCCCAGCTGTCCCACAGCCGCGCGGCCACGTCGGCCACCTCGTCCGCCTTCCGCCACAGGGCGTCGGCGGGGGCCGTGTGCCGGCGGCCGAACAGCCGGGCCTCGTCCTCGGTGACGGACACGTCGATCCGCCAGCCGGCCCGGCCCCGGCCGACCCAGTCCAGGGTGGCCACGGCGGCCTGCACCCACAAAGGCTCGGTGTGGGTGGTGGTGACCGTCGGCACCAGTCCGATCCGCCGGGTCGCGGGCGCCACCCGGCACAGCACGCCGAGCGCGTCGGGGCCGGGCCGGGCGAAGGAGTCGTCCAGCGTCACGAAGTCCAGCCCGCCGCCCTCGGCGAGCCGGGCCAGAGCGGCGAAGGCCCCGCCGTCGAACTCCCCCGGCAGATCGAGCGCGGCGGCGAGATGCACCAGCCCCCTCATGCCGGCCCCTCCCCCTGCACGTGCCGTTCCACCCTCACGTGCCGTTCCACCCTCACAGCACCTTCGCCAGGAACGTCCGGGTCCGCTCCTCGCGGGGCGCGCCCAGCACCTGCTCCGGGGTCCCCTGTTCCACGATCCGGCCGTCGGCCATGAAGACCACCGTGTCGGCGACCTCGCGGGCGAACGCGATCTCGTGGGTGACGACGATCATCGTGGTGCCCTGCGCCGCCAGGTCCCGGATGACGTCCAGCACCTCTCCCACCAGCTCGGGATCGAGCGCGGACGTCGGCTCGTCGAACAGCAGCAGTCTGGGCTCCAGCGCGAGCGCCCGCGCGATGGCCACCCGCTGCTGCTGTCCGCCGGACAGCTGGCGCGGATAGGCACCGGCCTTGTCGGCGAGCCCGACCCGCTCCAGCAGCCGGAGCGCGGTCTCCTCCGCCGCCTTCCGGGGCCGCTTCAGCGCGGACACCGGCGCCTCGGTGACGTTCTCCAGGACGGTGAGGTGCGGGAAGAGGTTGAAGTTCTGGAAGACGAACCCGATCCGGGTGCGCTGCCGCAGCACCTCGCGCTCGGACAGTTCGTGCAGCTTGTTCCCGGAGCGCCGGTAGCCCATCAGCGCGCCGTCCACGCTGATCTCGCCCCGGTCCACCTTCTCCAGGTGGTTGATGGTGCGCAGCAGGGTGGACTTGCCGGAGCCGGAGGGGCCGAGCACGACGGTGACCTCACCGGTGCGCACCTGGAGGTCGATGCCCTTGAGCACGTCGAGCGAGCCGAAGCTCTTGTACACCGACCGGATGTCGACCATGACGCTCATCGCGTGAGTTCCTTTGCTTGGGGGGCGGCGTCGGGGGCTGCCTGTGAGTTGAGGAAGAAGAGCGCCGCCCGGGCGGTCGCGTCGTTCTGCCGGAACGCGGGGCCGCCGGTGCGCGGCCGGGTGAACGCGCCGGGGGCGCGGACGTCGGTGTACGGGCCGAGGGCGAACCGCCGGGGGTGCGGGCGCCCGGCGGTGTCCAGGATCCGGCCGTCGCCGGGGTCGGTGCGGAGCAGTCCGTCGGGGGTCTCGGCGGCGCCGTCGGCGCGCAGCGCGCGCAGCAGGCCGTCCCGGGTCCGGCCGACGGCGGGGTCGGGCAGCCGGGCCTCCACCAGGGCCCGGGCGGTGACGGAGAAGCCCGGCACGGTGGGGCTGGCGGCCCGGAACACCCCGTCCTCGGCGGTGACGGTCATGTCCGCCCCGACGAACCGGAGCAGCCCGGCCCGGGACAGCGCGAGCATCTGCCGCAACCGGGGGCCGGGCGGTCCGGACGCCAGGTAGCTGAAGAACCCGTGCCACCAGGGCCCGATGTCGCCGAGCCGCACCAGTTGCCCGTAGACGGAGAGCAGTCCGAGGAAGACGGCCAGGTCGGGGCTGTGGGCGGGGTCGTGACGGCGGCGCAGGTCGGCCTCGATGTAGTCCCGCAGCCCGTCCTGGAAGGCGTCGTGCGAGGCGTACCGCACGCCCTCCAGCGGGTGGTCGAGCGCGGCCAGGTCGAGCCGGTCGGCGGGGTCGGGCACGGCGGCGGCGACCAGCGCCCGCAGTTCGGCGGGGCCGTCGGCCGTCGCGTACTTCTCCTCGAAGTCCGGCCAGGCCATCGCCGTACGCCCGGGGTGGGCGGTGAACAGCCGGTGGTAGTGGGCGAAGCCCAGCTCCTTCTCGACCAGCGGCCACACATCGCGCCGGAAGTCCGGGCCGCCGGGCCGGGCCAGCAGGGCGTCCACCTCGGCGGGGCCGAAGAAGCGGGGCAGCGGCGGCCGGTCGCCCGCGAGGTCGTAGCCGATCTTCGAGTGGTACGGCACTCCGCGCCGGGAGCCGACGTAGAGCACCGGCTCCCGCCCCGAGGGCAGATACGTTTCCCCCTCGTACCGTCCGCCGCGGCCCTCGGTGAGCAGCACCATCAGGTCGACGAATGCCAGTCCGAAGCCGCGGACGAGGACGGGTTCGCCGGGTCGCAGCGCGGACAGGTCGCTGTCGGCGGTGAAGTCGGGCGGCAGGTGCACCAGGCCGTGCCGGCGGGCGTAGGCGGCCAGCGCGGCCTGCTCGTCGTCGGGTTCGGCGTCCAGGTGGCCGAGGGCGAGGATCACCAGGTCGGCCGGGAGCGGGTGCGGCCGGCCGTCGAGCCACACCTGCTGGCGGCCCTCGCGGGGTCCGCTGATCCTGAGGGCGCGCCGGGGGTGGTGGTGGACGGTGACGTTCGGCGGCAGGGCGGCCCGGGCCTGTTCGTAGACCCAGCGCAGATACTGGCCCTGGAGCCGGCGGTCGGGGAAGACGCGGCCGTCGAGTCCGGCCCACTCGTGCAGGGTGGGGCCCGGGCGCACCGGGCCGTCCATGGCCACCGTGTCGTCGGTGAACATGGTGACGTCCTCGGCGTGCGAGTTCATCCACAGCAGCGGGGACTGCTCCTGGCGCCATATGCGTCCGCCGCCCGGCGGGTGGGGGTCGACCAGGTGGATGTCCAGGCCCTCGCCCGCGTACAGGGCGGGCGCGTTGGCGGCGAGGCGCTCGAGGACGCCGGTCCCCCGCGGCCCGGCCCCGACGATCACCAGCTGCTGCCTCATCGGGTCCGCTCCGTGCCGCGCGCGTAGCGCTTCTCCACGTAGTACTGGCCGACGCCGAGCAGCGAGGTGACCACGGCGTACCAGAGGGTGGCGACCATCAGCAGCGGGATCACCTGGTAGGTGCGGTGGTAGACCAACTGGGCGGAGAACAACAGGTCGTTGACGGCGATGATGCTGACGATCGAGGTGCCCTTGAGGGTGCCGATCAGCATGTTGGCGGCGGGCGGCACGATGGAGCGCATCGCCTGCGGCAGCACGATCCGCCACCAGCGCCGTCCGGGGCTCAGTCCGAGCGCCTGGGCGGCCTCGATCTGCCCGCGGTCGACGGAGAGGATGCCGCCGCGGACGACCTCGGCGGCGTAGGCGGCCTCGTGCAGGGTGAGGCCGACGATCGCGACGGCGACCGGGCTGAGCAGGTCGACGGTCTTCACGCCGAAGACCTGCGGGTACAGCGCCCCGATGTTGAACCACAGCAGCAGCTGCACCAGGATCGGGATGGACCGGAACAGCCATACGTAGCCCCAGGCGACCGCCCGCAGCACGGGGTTGGCGGACAGCCGGAACGCGGCGAGCAGGGTGCCGAGGGCGAAGCCGAGGGCCATCACCACGGCGGTCAGCCACAGGGTGAGCCACAGTCCGCGCAGGATGGCGTCCGAGGTGAAGTAGTCGGCGACGACGTCCCATTGGAACGCCTTGTTGCGCAGGACGGAGTTGACGGCGAACCCGAGCAGCACGAGGACGGCGACGGCCGCCGTCCACTGGCCCAGGCGGCGCCGCGGCACGATCCGCGGGGCGTCGGCGAGGTCGGGTGTCTTGGCCGGGGTGGGGACTTGGGCGAGGGTGTCGGATGACATGCGAAGGCTCCGTGACGCGTGAATCGTCGGAACGAAGGTGATGCCTTCACACGGGCGCGCCGCGCGGCGCGGATACGGCCGAGCCCCTCAGCAGGGCCGTATGCCGAGAGTACGGGGCCGTTTCGGTCCGCTGTCAAGGCTGTCCATACTGTGAGCCGTACATCTCAAGTCAGTTGACGCGGAACCGGATGCCTGTTCCACTTGGCCCATGCATCCACAGCAGTGGCTGGTCACCCGCTCCCACATCGACTTCGGTCGCGTGTGGTCCTCTTCCTGTTGAGCTGACCCCCTGCGCGCGCCCGCCGTTCCGGCGGGCCTCCTCGCGTTCTCTTGCTCCTTCCCCCGCCTTCACACGCGCCCCCTCCCCTCGCGTTTGTGCATATCCGTCTGCTCTCAGGAGACCGCTGACCGATGCGTACGCCCATTTTTCGGTATGTCATGCCCTTTACCGCCATCACATCGGCCGCCCTGCTGCTCACCGCCTGCGGTTCCGGTTCCGGCGGTACGGGCGGTACGGACGCCTCGGGAGTGGCGGCCAAGAACGCCGGGATACCCACCACCGACGTCGTCTCCGCCATCCGGAAGGACCCGGCCGCGGCGAGGCTGCTGCCCGCCGGCACCACGAGCCTGACCGTCGCCCTCAGCGTCGGCGGCACCCCGCCCGGCACCGCCTACCTGGGCGACGGCAAGACCCTGACCGGCCAGGACGTCGACTTCACCCAGGCCGTGGCCCGGGTGCTCGGCCTCAAGCTGAAGGTGGAGCAGGCGAGCTTCGACGCGATCCTGCCCGCCCTGGACAGCGGCAAGTACGACTTCGGCGCCAGCAACTTCGGCGTCACCGACGAGCGCCGCAAGACCGTCGACTTCGTCACCTACGTCAACGACGGCCAGGGCTTCGCCACCCGCAAGGACAGCGAGCTCACGAAGGTCACCGACCTGAAGCAGCTGTGCGGGCTGAACGTGGCGACGGGCGCCGGCACCACCTTCGAGGCCACGCTGGAGCGGAACAAGCACCTGTGCTCCGAGGCGGGCAAGAAGGCGTACCAGGTGCAGACCTACAGCGAGCCGAGCGCGGTGTGGTCCTCGCTCCAGCAGGGCCGCAGCGATGTGGTGATGTCCACGATCAACGGCCTGCGCTACGCCGTCACCCATCAGGGGGGTCTGAAGTTCCTCAACGAGTACCACCGCCTGGACGTCGGCTTCGCCTTCAAGAAGGGGTCGAAACTGGCACCGGCCTTCCAGGCGGCCGTCAACAAGCTGCTCTCCGACGGCTCCTACGAGCGGATTCTCAAGAAGTGGGGGACGACCGGCTCGGCGATCAAGGAGTCCCGCATCAGCCCGCCGGAACAGAGCGGCTGAACCGGTCAACTCACGGCCTGACGGGCCCCGGCGACCGGCCGGGGCCCGTCTGAGTGTCTGTCAGGATCACCCGGACGCACCTCTTCTCACCCGTCCGCCGCGAACAATCATATTTCACTCTCAGTCAGCAGCGGTGTGACTCACGGCCCTTGGGGCACAAGGACTCTCGACGGATCCGCTGTGCACCAGTACCGTCACAAACCCCCCGCGCGGCGTCTATCCACTTGGCGCGCCGTCCGCATCATGGATGACCATAGGGATGCGGAAAGCAAGAAGGACCGCTGTGAGAGGAGGCGTCCATGGGATCGGTACGCAAGGCGAGTGCATGGCTCGGCCTCGTCGACGACAACGATGACGAGCGCTATTACGACGACGACTACTCCGAGGGCACCGAGACCGGGGACGCCTGGGTCACCGACCCGCGCGTGCGGGTGGCCACGGACACCGCCGAGGACAAGGGCCGCCGGATCGGCACGGTGACCCCGGACAGCTTCCGGGACGCCCGCGCCATCGGCGAGCTGTTCCGGGACGGCGTCCCGGTCATCATGAACCTCACCAACATGGAGCCCGGCGACGCCAAGCGGGTCGTGGACTTCGCGGCCGGGCTGATCTTCGGGCTGCGCGGCTCGATCGACCGCGTGTCCAACCGCGTGTTCCTGCTCACCCCGGCCGACACGGAGATCATCAGCGGCGAGGCGTCCGCGCACCGCTCCGACGGCTTCTTCAACCAGAGCTGAGGCAGGGCCGCTCACCGGCCCCGCCCTGCCAGGGGGCTCACCGGAAGGCGTCCAGCCCGGTGAGCGCCTTGCCCAGCACCAGCTGGTGCATCTCGACGGTGCCCTCGTAGGTGAGCACCGACTCCAGATTGGTCGCGTGCCGCATCACCGGGTACTCCAGGGAGATCCCGTTGGCACCGAGGATCGTCCGCGCCGTACGGCAGATCTCGATGGCCTCGCGGACGTTGTTGAGTTTCCCGAAGCTGACCTGTTCCGGACGCAGCCGCCCGGCGTCCATCCGCCGCCCCAGATGGTGGGCGAGCAGAATACCCTTGTGCAGTTCCACGGCCATGTCGGCGAGCTTGGCCTGGGTGAGCTGGAAGCCGCCGATGGGCCGCCCGAACTGCTCCCGCGTCCTCGCGTAGTCCAGGGCCGCCTCGAAGCTGCTGCGCGCGGCGCCCATCGCGCCCCACACGATGCCGTAGCGGGCGTGCGAGAGACAGCTGAGCGGTCCGCGCAGCCCGGTGACCTCCGGCAGCACGGCGCCGGCGGGCAGCCGTACGTCGTCCAGGACCAGTTCGCTGGTGACGGAGGCGCGCAGGGACCACTTGTGCTTGATCTCCGGCGCCGAGAAGCCGGGGCTGTCGGTGGGCACGACGAAGCCGCGGATGCCCTCCTCGGTCTGCGCCCAGACCACGGCCACCCCGGCGACCGAGCCGTTGGTGATCCACATCTTGCGGCCATTGAGGATCCAGTCTCCCCCACCGTCGCGCTTGGCGTGGGTGCGCATCGACGCGGGGTCGGAGCCGTGGTCCGGCTCGGTCAGCCCGAAGCAGCCGATCACCTCGCCGGCCGCCATGCGCGGCAGCCACCGCTGCTTCTGCTCCTCGCTGCCGAACCGGTGGATGGCGTACATCGCCAGGGAACCCTGCACGGAGACCAGCGACCGGATGCCCGAGTCGGCCGCCTCCAGCTCCAGGCAGGCCAGCCCGTACTGCACGGCGCTCGCGCCCGCGCAGCCGTACCCGGTGAGCGACATGCCGAGGGCGCCGATCGCGCCCAGTTCGCGGGCGAGGTCCCGGATGCCGGGCAGCTCGCCCTTCTCGTACCAGTCGGCGACGTACGGCAGGACGCGGTCGGCCGCCCAGCCGCGGACCGTGTCCCGGATCGCCAGGTCCTCCGGTTCCAGCAGATCGTCGATGCCGAGCGGGTCGGCGGCATCGAACGGGGGCAGCTTCGCGGACGCGGACATGGGACACCCTCCGGGACGGAAACGCGACAAAACTAGCACCGCTAGTTACGGCTCTCCGGCCGACGTTACGGCGGAGCGTCCCCCACGTCCAGAGCGGACCGGCAGGGTGTCGCGCACGTCGGGGCAGCTCGGGGCGCAACCCGGGTCAGGCGGTGACCCGGGGTTTGCCGGCGGCCGGCTCCGCCTCCCGGGGGGCCGGCAGCTCCACCTCCGCGCCACCCGGTTCCTCGCCGCACTGCATGACCCACGGCAGCCGCAGCGCCAGCACCGCGCCCAGCAGCAACAACCCCGCGCTCACCAGCAGCGTCACATGCAGCCCGTGCACGAAGGAGTCGCGCGCCGCCCGGCGCAGCGCGGCCCCGGCGCCCCCGCCGAGCCGGCCGGACACCTCGTAGGCCTCGCCGAGCGAGTGGCCCGCCGCCTCCGCCGCGGACCGGGGCACGCCGGGCACCGAGCGGAGCCCCGGGGCGTAGGCCGCGTTCATCACGCTGCCCAGCAGCGCGATGCCGATGCCCGCGCCGAGCTGGTACGACGTCTCGCCGATCGCCGCCGCGCCCCCCGCCTGGCCGGCCGGGGCCTCGCTCAGCATCGACTCGTAGGCGCCGAAGAGGGTGGTCTCCAGGCCGAAGCCCAGCAGCACGAACCCGGCCAGCAACAGCGGCGGGTCGTCGGTGCCGCCCATCGCGGTCAGGGTCAGCACCGCGGCGGCCGTCAGACAGAACCCGGCGCACACCATCCGGCGCGGCCCGAAGCGGCGCAGCACCCGGGCGCCCGCCAGGCCCGCCGCCATCGCCGCGACGGTCAGCGGCAGCAGCCTCAGGCCGGTCTGCAGCGGGGACAGCCCGAGCACCAGTTGCAGGTACTGGGCGGCGACCAGCTCCAGGCCGACCAGCGCGAGCATGGCCAGCACGATGCAGCCCACCGAGGTGCCGAACGCGGGCCGGGTGAACATCCGCAGCTCCACCAGCGGGTGCGGGTGCCGCCGCTGGCGCCGTACGAAGAGGAAGAGGAGGGCAACGCCGGCCAGCAGGGGCAGCACGGTGAGCGGGCTCGCCGCCGCCTCACCGCCGCCGAGCCGCTTCACCCCGAGGACGGTGCCGAAGAGCCCGCCCGCCGCGAGCAGCGCGCCGGTCACGTCCCAGGGTCCGCCGTCCGTGCCCCGCGACTCCGGCAGCAGCATCCGGCCCACCGGAAGACTGACCAGCATCAACGGGATGTTGACCAGGAAGACCGAACCCCACCAGAAGTGCTCCAGCAGGAACCCGCCGAGCAGCGGTCCGACCGCCGCGCCGACCGCCGCCACCGCGCTCCACACGCCGATGGCGAGGGCGCGCTCCCGCCGGTCGGGGAAGACCTGCCGGAGGATCGACAGGGTCGCCGGCATGATCATCGCGCCGCCGGCGCCGAGCAGCGCGCGGGCGAGGACGAGCATCGGCGCGCTCCAGGCGAACGCGGCCAGGGCGGAGGCGATGCCGAAGAGGCCGTAGCCGAGCAGCAGCACCCGTCTGCGGCCGATCCGGTCTCCCAGGGTGCCGAAGAGGATCAGCAGCGAGGCGCAGACCAGCGGATAGACGTCGACGATCCACAGCAGTTCCACGGCGCCGGGCCGGAGGTCCTCGGTGACGGCGGGAACCGCGACGTGCAGCACGGTGGCGTCGAGGGCGACGAGCAGCAGGCTCACGCACAGGACGACGAGGACGACCCACCGGTCGGCACCGGCCCCGGCCGCCCGACGATGCCGCCCTACGGCAGCCGTGGTCGTCCCGGACATGTACGTACCTCCCAGATGATCCCTCGCGCGGGGCGGACCGACGGGGTGGAGACTGCCCGTCGTACGGCCGGAAGCGAGCGGTGTCTCCGGCCCGCGCGGACCCACGCGAGTGACTCGTCAGCGTACGCGAGTCGGCCGTGCGGACACGTGGCGGACCTCTCACACGCGTGAGGCAACCCGTGTGGCGTACCGCACGTCCCCGTCCCTCGACCGCGACCCGGCGGCCGGTCCGGTGCACGGCGCGGTCGATAATCGAGCCCGTGAGCGATCTTGAAACGCGCGTGGTCCCGGCCCGCGCCCCTCTCCCGCGCCGGGCGGCCCCGGCCCTGCTGGGCTACGCGGCGGTCCGCGCCCTGGGGCTGGCGGTGCTGGCGGGGTGGAGCGCGGCGCGCGGCAAGAGCGCGTACACGCTGCTGACCGCGCGCTGGGACTCGCTGTGGTACACGCGGGTCGCCGAGCTGGGCTACGGCTACGAGGTGCGGCTGCCGAACGGGGACGTCCACTCCAACCTGGCGTTCTTCCCGCTGCTGCCCTGGCTGGAGCGGCTGCTGCACGCCGTCGCCCCGCTGTCGTACGCGGACGCGGGGTTCGTGGTGAGCCTGCTGGCCTCGCTCGCCGCCGCGGCCGGGATCTTCGCCGTCGCGGACCGGCTGTACGGGCCCCGGGCCGGCTTCTTCGCGGTGCTGCTGTGGGCGGTGCTGCCGGTCGGGATCGTGCAGTCGATGGCGTACAGCGAGTCGCTGTTCACGGCGCTGGCGGCCTGGTCCCTCTACGCGGTGCTGACCGGGCGATGGGTGAGCGCGGGGGTGCTCGCGGCGCTGGCGGGGCTGACCCGGCCGGTGGGGGCGGCGGTGGTCGCCGCGGTGTGGACGGCGGGCGTGATCTCGTTCGTGCGAGAGCGAAGCGCACGGCACGCGCCGGGCGCACACCCCGACGCCCACGCCCCCGGCGCACACGGACCCGATGCCCACGCCCCCGGTGCGCCCGTTGTGGCACCGGCCGGCTCGTCCGCGTCCGGCGCCCCCGCCTGGCGGCGCGTGCTCGGCATGCTGCTCGCCCCGCTCGGGGCCGCCGGGTACGTCCTGTGGGTCGGCCGGCGCACCGGCGCGGGCCCGCTCGGCTATCTGGACGTCCAGGCCGGTTGGCGCAACGGCTTCGACGGCGGCTACGCCTTCGCCCGCTTCGTGGCGGGCCGGTTCACGTCCTTCCCGTCCGCCCTCGCCGGCCTCGGCCTGACCGCCGGCGTGGCCCTGCTGATCTGGCTGTACGTCACCTGTGTGCGCGGGCGCCAGCCGGCCGCGCTGCTGGTGTACACGGGCGTCGTCCTGGCCCTCGCCCTGTGCGCGTCGAGCTACTTCGGTTCCAAGCCACGGCTGCTGATGCCCGCCTTCCCCCTGCTGCTGCCGCTCGCCCGCGCCCTGGCCCGGTCGCGGCCCCGGGTCGCGGCCCTGGTCACGGCCGCGCTGGCGGGCGCGGCGGCGGTCTACGGGGCGTTCTGGCTGAACGGTTCCGGGCCGCCGTGATCGACTCCGCCGGCCCGGTGACGTCCGGGAGAATTCCACGCCAGGACCGGGTTAACGCATTCATAAGCGCCATATAAACAACACCCGGCGTGATCAAAGGAATTGGCCCGATCGGTCTCCCCGGATTGCGGAATCGCGGGAATTCTGGCCGCCCTTGAGAGGTTTCCCACATCACATCGTCATCACAAAGACGCAGTTTCGACCGGGAACACCGCTCACTCGCTGTAACGTCGATTGGGTGCGTACCGAACGAAACCTCACCCGGCGTCTGGACCGGGTGTTCGCCAGACTGGACCGGGAGCCGGAACGACCGGCCCACATCGATATGCCGCGGATGAGCCGGCACCGGGTCGTGCTGTTCTCGGCGACCCTGGCCTTCTACCTGGCGATCGTGTGGGCCGTCGTGACCACCTCCTGGCTCGTCCGGCTGGACTGGCAGGTCATGTTCTTCCGGCCGTACCAGCAGTGGCCGGAGATCCACGCGTTCCTCGACTACTACGTGGTGCTGGGCCAGCGCGGCCCCACCGCCGTGATGGTCGCGGCCTGGCTCGGCTGGCGCTCCTGGCGGCAGCACACCGTGCGCCCGCTGCTCACCCTCGCCACCTCGCTGCTGCTGCTGAACGTCACCGTCGGCGCCGCCAAGATCGGCATGGGACGGCTCGGCCCGCACTACGCCACCGCGATCGGCTCGAACGAGATGGGCCTGGGCGGCGATATATTCCCCAGCGGCCACACCGCCAACGCGGTCGTCACCTGGGGCATCCTGGCCTATCTGGCCTCCACCCCGAGAGCGCGCCGCTGGCTGTCGGCCCTCTCCGCGGTCACCTCGCTCGGCGTCGGCCTCACCACCGTCTACCTCGGTACGCACTGGCTGAGCGACGTGTTGCTGGGCTGGGCCGCCGGCCTGCTGATCCTGCTCGCCCTGCCCTGGTTCGAGCCGCTGATCGCCAAGGCCGAACTGTGGCTGTTCGACCTGCGCGACCGCTGGCGCGACCGCCGCCGCCGGCCCGCACCCGAACCCGTGGTCCCGGTCGCGCCGGTCGCGCTCCGGCCGCTCGGCACCCCGGCGGAGCAGCCGGCCCCGGCCCGTGAACCGGTCTCCCCGACCCGGGCCTCCCGGGGCCTGGCGCACCTGGCACCGGGACCGCACACCACCCGGTCGGAGCGCACCCCGGTCACCCCGGTGGGCAGCCGGCGCCCGCCGCACGCCGACCGCCTCCCGCGCGGCACGAGCCAGCCGGCCCGCCCCCTGACGGGCGGCTGACGAAGGGTCGGACGACGGGGCCCGGTACGCACCACCTCCCCCGCGCCGACGGCGAAGGCCCCGCTCCTGGGACAGGAGCGGGGCCTTCGCCGTACCGGCGCCGGGCGGGTCACCCCCGCCAGGCCCGGCTCACCCGGCCGTCCTGTACCTCGAAGTTCAGCCGTCCGGGCCGGTACTCCATGGTGATGATCGCACCCGGCGGCAGCGACCGTACCGTGGTCCAGCCGCGCCGCCGGGCGAGCCGTTCGGCGTGGGCGGCGTCCAGGCCGACGTACCCGTCCGGATTGTCCTGGGGCTCCGCTGGCGGAGTGGGAATCGGTGCCATACGGCCACGCTAGCCGGGTCCGGCCGGACAGGAGAAGCGGCCGTCCCCGGTCACATCTCCGTCACAGCTTCCGGACCCGGGTTTTGTCCGAAGTCCGTCACACGTGCGGGGGGTTTCCGTTCGGCTTACCGGGGTAATCGAACAGAATTCACGCGTGTCGGACGGCGCCTTCGAATTCCGCGGCGGAAAGTGCCGCAGTGGGGATCGGGGCGGACCCGGGGCGCGATTCCCCGCGCAATCCGGTGCGGTGCCACGGCATCTGACGCCACATGGGAAATTCACGGATCCAGCGCGACCGCCGGCCGCGTCCCGCCCCGGCGCACGGCCCGGCGGGCGACCGGGCGGCCGCTCGCGAGTACCCGTCCGCGGGCCGGGGCGGCCGGCGGGCGGGCCCGGGCGCGACGATGCGAAGGGGCGAGCGAGCGATGGGCACCGAGACCGCAGGGGTGACGGCACGTCCGGCGGGGCGCCACCGGGCCGGCCGGGTGGTGGTGGACTGGCTCTCCACCACCGACCACAAGAAGATCGGTCACCTGTACCTGATCACCGCGTTCGGCTTCTTCCTGGCCGGCGGGGTCATGGCGCTGCTGATGCGCGCCGAACTCGCCCGGCCGGGACTCCAGCTGATGGACAACAACCAGTTCAACCAGCTGTTCACGCTGCACGGCACGATCATGCTGCTGCTGTTCGCGACCCCGAGCTTCGCGGGGTTCGCCAACGAGCTGATGCCGTTGCAGATCGGCGCCCCGGACGTGGCCTTCCCCCGGCTGAACATGCTGTCGTACTGGCTGTTCACCTTCGGCGGGCTGATCGTGCTGGGCTCGCTGGTGGTGCCGGACGGGCCGGCCGCCTTCGGCTGGTTCGCCTACGCGCCGCTCAACGACGCCCACCACTCCCCCGGCGTCGGCCCGGACCTGTGGATCATGGGCCTGGCCCTGTCCGGCTTCGGGACGATCCTGGGCGCGGTCAACTTCATCGCCACGATCATCGGGATGCGGGCGCCGGGCATGACGATGTTCCGGATGCCGATCTTCACCTGGAACACGCTGTTCACGTCGATCCTGATCCTGATGGCGTTCCCGGTGCTGGCGGCGGCGCTGCTGGTGCTGGAGTCGGACCGGCGGTTCGGCTCGCAGGTGTTCCAGGCGGCGAACGGCGGGGCGCTGCTGTGGCAGCACCTGTTCTGGTTCTTCGGGCATCCCGAGGTCTACATCATCGCGCTGCCGTTCTTCGGGATCATCACGGAGATCATTCCGGTGTTCAGCCGCAAGCCCGTCTTCGGCTATCTGACGCTGGTCGGCGCCACGATGGCGATCACGGGGCTGTCGATGGTGGTGTGGGCGCACCACATGTTCGCCACCGGCGCGGTGCTGCTGCCGTACTTCTCCCTGATGTCGTTCCTGATCGCGGTGCCGACGGGGGTGAAGTTCTTCAACTGGACCGGCACGATGATCAAGGGCTCGCTGTCCTTCGAGACGCCGATGCTGTGGGCGATGGGCTTCCTGGTGACGTTCCTGCTCGGCGGCCTGACGGGGGTGATCCTGGCCTCGCCGCCGCTGGACTTCCACGTCACGGACTCGTACTTCGTCGTCGCCCACTTCCACTACGTCGTCTTCGGCACGGTCGTCTTCGCGGTCTTCGGCGGCTTCTTCTTCTGGTGGCCGAAGTTCACCGGCAGGATGCTGGACGAGCGGCTGGGGAGGATCCAGTTCTGGACGCTCTTCACCGGCTTCCACACCACCTTCCTCGTGCAGCACTGGCTGGGCGCCGAGGGCATGCCCCGCCGGTACGCCGACTATCTGGCGTCCGACGGCTTCACCGCGCTGAACACGGTCTCGTCGATCGGTTCCTTCCTGCTCGGACTGTCCACGCTGCCGTTCCTGTACAACGTCTGGAAGACCGCCACGCAGGGCGAGAAGGTCCGCACCGACGACCCCTGGGGCTACGGCCGCTCGCTGGAGTGGGCGACCTCCTGCCCGCCGCCCCGGCACAACTTCGTCACCCTGCCCCGCATCCGCAGCGAGTCCCCCGCCTTCGACCTGCACCACCCGAAGTACGCGGACCAGGCCCCGCAGCCCGAGCCGAAGGGGCATCAGGCGCGGTCGTGAGGTGGGGTGCCGCACGCGGACGGCCGCCGTCCCCGGCTGGGGCGGCGGCCGTCCGTACGCCGTGTCCGGCGCTCAGAGCGCGAGGCGCTGACCGGGCACGATGATGTCGGGGTCGGCGCCGATGACGGACCGGTTGGCGGCGTAGATCCGCTGCCAGGTGGTCCCGTGCCGGGCGGCGATGGTGCTCAGGGTGTCGCCCTCGCGGACCGTGTAGTCACCGCGCGAGGCGCTGCGGCCGGTGCCGGCCGCCGGGCGCTCCGGCGCCTTCGCCGGGGCGGAGCGGGTGGGGGCGGACTTCGCGGGGGCGGACCTCGTCGTCGCGCCGCCGCTGTGGGCCGCCGTGCCCGAGGAGCCGGTGCGGGCGGCCGCGGGGGCCGCGCCGGAGGCTCCGGCGCGGGCGGAGCAGACCGGCCAGGCGCCCCAGCCCTGGGCCTGCTGGACCCGGGTGGCGACGGCGATCTGCGCGCTTCTGGAGGCCTGGTCGGCCGTCGGGGCGTAGGCGGTGCCGCCGTACGCGCGCCAGGTGCCGGCGGAGAACTGGAGCCCGCCGTAGTAGCCGTTGCCGGTGTTGATGTGCCAGTTGCCGCCGCTCTCGCACCGGGCGATGCGGTCCCACACCCCGTTGTCCGCCGCGGCGGCGTTGCCGGTCGCGGCCAGCAGGCCCAAGGGGGCCAGCAGGGCGGCTCCCGCCAGGGTGGCCGCGGTGCGGCCCTTGCGGGTGCCCTCGGAACGGGCGGGGCGGCGGGTGGTATCGGCACACTCGGACATATGGTTCCCTCTCCACGAACCCGGGCTCCCCCGGGCGGAACGCGCCGGGACCCCGCACGACCGCGGTCCCTCGCGCCCGCCCCGTCCGCCGCGGCCGGTGTCGGCGATCGTGCTCTGCCTGACGCCGGCCGGCGGACGTACCCGAGCGGTGCTCGTTGCACACGGCGGAGGAATCTAGAGAGGACGAGCGCCCGGAATCAACCAACTCACCGTCGTGCCAGGCCAGTTGCCGGTTACCGGAGGTAGCGGCGATTTCCGGACACCCACTACATGCGTCGATTTCCCGATATTCCCACCACCGCCCCCCGGCGACCTGTGAGCCACCTCACCCCTTCAAGTGCCTTCGCTCTACATGAAGTTGACGGAGTGTGGCGGATTCCGCACCGGAGGTGACGTCGCGCGGGACACGTCGCGAACCAGTCCTCCCCGGGGCGTGACTCCCACCACAGAACGTCCGTTGTCTTCTTCATGAGCCCGCAACCCCGGGGCTCATCGGCCGGGAGCCAACCGGCCGACACCAGCACCGCATCCCGAGGGAGCCACCCGTGCCGCGCATGCTCGACGTCAGTGACGCCGTACGCGCCGAGATCGGCGACGAAGAAGCCGAACGGCTGCTCGCCGGAGAGAACGCCCCGGGCAGTTACGACTGCACGTCCTGTCGCACCCCGGGCGACTCCGAGCAGGAGCGCACCAGCACCGTCCTGTTCGTCGGCGACGAGACCGCCGTCCTCGCCTTCGCCCACGCCGGCTGCCTGCCCTCGCAGGTCGTGCAGGTCACGGAGGAGCAGTTGCGGGGCGCCGTCCGGTCCATCGGCGTCGCCGACGACGCGCCGGCCGGCGGCGAGCCGCAGCGGTCCGTGCCCGAGCAGGCGGTGCTCGGCGTGACCAGCGGACTGGTGCTGATCGACGGCGAGTTGCACCCCGCGCTCGTGGTCGAGCCCACCTCCGCGATCGTCCGGCCGGGCACGGACGGGCCCGGCGACGACTTCCTCCCGCTGCTCATCGAGCAGGGCTTCACGCCGGTGACCGAGCTGACCGGCGTCCCCGAGGTGCTGCACGGCTGGTCCGTGCTGCTGGCCGTGGGCCGGCTGCACGCGGTGCTCCAGCCGGGCGGCGACGGCGGCCGGCCGGTGGCCTGGTGGCAGGCGCACCAGCCGCTCCAGGTGACCGACGGGTGGCGGGCCGCCGCCAACAAGCACCAGCAGGTGCTGATGTTCGCGGCCCCGGTGGGGTCCATCGGGCGGCAGCCGCGGGAGGACCTGCTGCGGGAGGCGCTCGACCGGGCCGCCGCGCAGGGGAGGCTGGTCGCCGCGGCGCTGCCTCTCGCCGGCACCTGAGGTCCCCCGCCGGACGGGCCGCGCCTCCTGGTGAGTGGTACGACCGCATCCCTTCGGGGTCCCGGTCGTTTGGACATACGTGCACGCATACGACACACCGCCCCGTCGGTCCTTCTCCTCCGTGCCGTCCGCCCGGGCGGCGCAGGAGCCTTCCGGTGGACCGTCGGCCACGCCGATCTACGACACGCTCTACGCGGAGTGGGTCAAGACCTTCCGCACGCTGCCCGGGGACCGCAGCGGTGAGGAGGAGCTGAGGTTCAGCGCCTTCGGGGACTTCCCGGACGGCAGCAGCAGATACGGCGGCCACCGGGCGGGGACGTTCAGCAGCTCCTACAGCGCCTACAGCGCGGGGGCCTACAGCGCCCGGCAGCAGTCCCAGTGGCAGCGGGTCGGCACGCTCGGCCGGCAGCAGGACTCCGGGGCGCCATACGTCCCGGCCGCCGCCCTGCCACCGGGACAGCGCCGCGGCGCCTGAGACCCCCCGCACACGACGGGCGGCCCCTGGAGAACCAGGGGCCGCCCGTCGTGTCGTACCGCCGTTACTTCTTCTTCGCGCCGCGCTTCTCGCGCACCCGCACCGAGATGTGGATCGGGGTGCCCTCGAAGCCGAACTCCTCGCGCAGCCGGCGCTCGATGAAGCGCCGGTAGCCCGCCTCGATGAAGCCGGAGGCGAACAGCACGAACCGCGGCGGCTTGGTGCCGGCCTGGGTGCCGAACAGGATGCGCGGCTGCTTGCCGCCCCGGATCGGGTGCGGGTGGGCCGAGACCAGCTCGCCGAGGAAGGCGTTCAGACGGCCGGTGGGCACCCGGGTCTCCCAGCCCGCGAGGGCCGTCTCGATCGCCGGGACCAGCTTCTCCATGTGCCGGCCGGTGCGCGCCGAGACGTTCACCCGGGGCGCCCAGGCGACCTGGCCGAGCTCGGTCTCGATCTCCCGCTCCAGGTAGTAGCGGCGCTCCTCGTCGAGGGTGTCCCACTTGTTGAAGGCCAGGACGATCGCGCGGCCCGCCTCGACGGCCATGGTGACGATCCGCTGGTCCTGGACCGAGATGTTCTCGGAGGCGTCGAGCAGGATGACCGCGACCTCCGCCTTCTCCACGGCGGCCGCCGTGCGCAGGGAGGCGTAGTAGTCGGCGCCCTGCTGGAGGTGCACCCGCTTGCGGATGCCGGCGGTGTCCACGAACTTCCAGGTCTTGCCGCCGAGTTCGATCATCTCGTCCACGGGGTCGCGGGTGGTGCCCGCCAGCTCGTTGACGACGACGCGCTCCTCACCGGCCACCTTGTTCAGCAGCGAGGACTTGCCGACGTTCGGGCGGCCGATCAGGGCGATCCGGCGGGGGCCGCCGACCGCGGTGCCGAAGGACTGCTCGGGCGCGTCCGGCAGCACCTCCAGGACGGCGTCGAGCATGTCGCCGGTGCCGCGGCCGTGCAGCGCCGAGACCGGGTGGGGCTCGCCGAGGCCGAGGTTCCACAGATAGGAGGCGTCGGCCTCGCCGCTCGGGCCGTCGACCTTGTTGGCGCACAGCACGACCGGCTTGCCGGCCTTGCGCAGCAGCCGGACGACCGCCTCGTCGGTGTCGGTAGCGCCGACCTTGGCGTCCACCACGAAGACGACCGCGTCGGCCGCCTCGATCGCGTACTCGGCCTGGGCCGCCACGGAGGCGTCGATGCCGAGGACGTCCTGCTCCCAGCCGCCGGTGTCGACGACCTTGAAGCGGCGGCCGGCCCACTCGGCCTCGTAGGTGACGCGGTCGCGGGTGACGCCCGGCCGGTCCTCCACGACCGCCTCACGGCGGCCGATCATCCGGTTCACCAGAGTCGACTTGCCGACATTGGGGCGGCCGACGACGGCGAGCACGGGCAGCGGACCGTGGCCCGCCGCCTCGATGGCGCCCTCGACGTCCTCGATGTCGAAGCCCTCTACCGCGGCGAGCTCCATGAACTCCGCGTACTCGGCGTCGCCGAGAGCCCCGTGCTCGTACTCGTGCGCGGCCGAGCCGTCGGGCTGGATGTCGTCGTTCATGAAGTCCGTACCTCGTCGTTCATCGGTGGTGATCGGTGGACCGGCCCGGTGGGGGCTGATCCACTACTCAAGTCAAGTGTCGCCTAGCGCCCGGTCAGGCGCCTGGCGTTTTCCAGGTGGCTGGTGAGCTGTTTCCGGATCCGCTCGGTCGCCGCGTCCAGCGCCGCCCGCGTCCGCCGTCCGCTGCCGTCACCCGCCTCGAAGGGGTCCCCGAAGACCACGTCGACGCGGGAGCGCAGCGGGGGCAGTGCCTTGATCAGCCGGCTGGGGCGCTCGGCGCTTCCCAGCACGGCCACCGGGACGATCGGCGCCCCGCTGCGGACCGCGAAGTAGGCGAGCCCGGCGCGCAGCGCGGCGAAGTCGCCCTCGCCCCGGGTGCCCTCCGGGAAGATGCCCAGCACTCCCCCGTCCGCCAGCACGCCGAGGGCCTGGGAGATCGCGCCCCGGTCGGCCGTGGCGCGGTCCACCTTCAGCTGGCCGATGCCGGTCAGGAAGGGGTCCAGCGGGCCGACGAAGGCCTCCTTCTTGATCAGGAAGTGCGTGGGGCGGGGTGCCACGCCCATCACCATCGGTCCGTCGATGTTGTGGGAGTGGTTCACGGCGAGGATGACCGGGCCGGCGGCCGGCACCTTCCAGGCGCCGAGCACCCGCGGCCGCCACAGGCCGTACATCAGCCCGACGCCGATGCGGCGGCCGACCTCCGCACCCCGCTGTGAGGGCACCGGCGCCGAGGTCACTTCCCGGCCCGCTTCTCCTCGACCAGGGTGACGACGCACTCGATGACCTGGGCGAGGGTCAGCTCGGTGGTGTCCACCTCGATGGCGTCGTCGGCCTTGGCGAGCGGCGAGGTCTTGCGGCTGGAGTCGGCCGCGTCCCGCTTGATCAGGGCCTCGCGGGTGGCGTGGACGTCGGCGCCCTTCAGCTCGCCGCTGCGGCGGGCCGCGCGGGCCTCCGGGGAGGCGGTGAGGAAGATCTTCAGGTCGGCGTCCGGCAGGACGGTCGTGCCGATGTCCCGGCCCTCCACCACGATGCCGTGCTCCGCGGCGGCGGCCAGCGAGCGCTGGAGCTCGGTGATCCGGGTGCGCACCTCGGGCACCGCGCTGACCGCGCTGACCTTGGAGGTGACCTCCTGGGTGCGGATCGGGCCGGACACGTCCACGCCGTCGACCGTGATGGTCGGGGCGGCCGGGTCGGTGCCGGAGACGATCTCCGGCTTGCCGGCCACGGCGGCGATCGCGGTCGGGTCCTCCAGGTCGATGCCGTTGGTCACCATCCACCAGGTGATCGCCCGGTACTGGGCGCCGGTGTCCAGGTAGCTGAGACCGAGCTGTGCGGCGACGGCCTTCGACGTGCTCGACTTGCCCGTGCCGGAGGGACCGTCGATCGCGACGATCACGGGCCTGGGGGTCGGGGCGGCGCCGTTTTCCACGGGGGGACACCTTCCTGGTGCGGTGCGGGCGGGGTGCGGGGAGCGAGAGCGCCCCGCACAAGGTTACTGGGTGCGGGTCACTCGTCCGGACGTACGCGGGCGGCGGGGCCCGGAGGCGGCCAGGCCTCCGGACCGGCGGGGCCCGTGTGCGGCGGGCGGGCCGGGCCGCGCGGGCGCTACTGGCGCAGCGCCCAGCCCCGCTCCCGCAGTGCCTCCTTCAGTGCCGCCTGGGCCTGGGGTTCGACCATGAGCTGCACCAGACCGGCCTGCTGTCCGGTGGCGTGCTCGATGCGCACGTCCTCGATGTTGACCCCGGCCCGGCCGGCGTCCGCGAAGATCCGGGCCAGCTGGCCGGGCTGGTCGTCGATGAGGACGACCACGGTCTCGTAGGCCCGCGGCGCGGACCCGTGCTTGCCGGGTACCCGCACCTGGCCGGCGTTCCCGCGGCGCAGCAGGTCCGCGATGCCCGCGCTGCCCTCGCCGCGCCTGGCCGCGTCGGCGGACTCCAGGTCGCGCAGCGCCCGGACCGTCTCCGTCAGGTCGGCGGCGACCTCGGAGAGCAGGTCGGCGACCGGGCCCGGGTTGGCGGACAGGATGTCGATCCACATCCGCGGGTCGGAGGCGGCGATCCGGGTCACGTCCCGGATGCCCTGCCCGCACAGCCGTACGGCGGACTCCTCGGCGTGCTCCAGGCGCGCGGCGACCATGCTGGAGACCAGGTGGGGCATGTGGGAGACGAGCGCCACGGCGCGGTCGTGGGCGTCGGCGTCCATGACGACCGGGACGGCCCGGCAGTGCGAGACCAGCTCCAGGGCGAGGTTCAGCACCTCGGTGTCGGTGTCCCGGGTGGGGGTGAGCACCCAGGGGCGGCCCTCGAAGAGGTCGGCGGTGGCGGCCAGCGGGCCGGACTTCTCCCGGCCGGACATCGGGTGGGTGCCGAGGTAGAAGGTCAGGTCCAGGCCGAGCGCCTCGAGTTCGCGGCGCGGGCCGCCCTTGACACTGGCGACGTCCAGGTAGCCGCGGGCCAGGCCGCGGCGCATGGCGTCGGCGAGCACCTTGGCGACATGGGCGGGCGGGGCGGCGACGATCGCCAGGTCGACCGGGCCGTCGGGCGCCTCGTCGGTGCCGGCGCCGAGCGCGGCGGCCGTGCGGGCCTGTCCGGGGTCGTGGTCGGCGAGGTGGACGGCGACGCCGCGCCGGGCCAGGGCCAGGGCGGCGGAGGTGCCGATCAGGCCGGTTCCGATGACGAGAGCGGTTCTCACTGGGCGATGTCCTTGCGCAGGGCCGCGGCGGCGCCGGGGTAGACGTGGGTGATGTCGGCCGGGAAGCCGCCGTGCGGGTCGGGGGTGGCCGTGACCCGGATGCCGATCAGGTCGTCGGCGGTCAGCCCGGCGCGGTCGAGGACGGCGGTGAGCAGCGCGCCGGCCTGCTCTCCCAGGTGTCCGGCGTCGTCCCGTTCCCGCTGGACGGCCCCCCGGACCGCTCGTACCGCCACGGCGCTGCTCCTCGCTGACATGCGTGTTCCGTTCTTGGTCCGTCCAGCGTAGTCAGCCGCGCGGTACGGGCGTGCGCCGACCGCGCGCTGAGACGATGCGGAACGTCCGCTATCCATGGATTTATACGTCTGTACGGAGGTCTGACATGCCCCAGCCAGCGACACGGCGCACCGTTCTCGCCACGGGCACCGGCGCGCTCGCCCTGGGCTGCGTGGGGTGCGGCGGCGGCTCCACGGCCCCGCAGCCGCCCACGGCCCCGGCGTCCTCGCCCTCCCCCGCCGCCGAGGGCGGCGCCGGGGAGACGTCCCCCGCCGCGCGGGAGGCCGCGCCGGCCGGGGAGGCACTGGCCCGGACCGAGGACATCCCCGAGGGCGGCGGCAAGGTCTTCGCGGACCGCAGAATCGTGGTCACCCAGCCGGAGAAGGGCCGCTTCAAGGCGTTCTCGGCGGTCTGCACCCACCAGGGCTGCACGGTGAGCCAGGTCACGGACGGCACCATCCTGTGCCCGTGCCACAGCAGCCGGTTCCACATCAGCGACGGCTCGGTGACCGCCGGCCCGGCGAGCAGGCCGCTGGCCGAGGAGCCGGTCACGGTGCGCGGAAATTCCCTCTACCTGACCTGAGCCGCCCGCGTACGCTCCGGGGATGCAGCCGCAGGACCTGGTACGCGACCACACCGTCTACGCCTGTGTCATGGGCTCCCGCGCCTTCGGCCTGGCGACGGACGCCAGCGACACCGACCGGCGCGGGGTGTTCCTCGCCCCGACCCCGCTGTTCTGGCGGTTCGACAAGCCGCCGACGCATGTGGAGGGGCCGGGCGAGGAGCGCTTCTCCTGGGAGCTGGAGCGGTTCTGCGAGCTGGCGCTGCGCGGCAACCCGAACATCCTGGAGTGCCTGCACTCCCCGCTCGTGGAGCACGTGGACGACACCGGCCGCGAGCTGCTGTCCCTGCGCGGCGCCTTCCTGTCCCGGCAGGCCTACGACACGTTCACCCGGTACGCCCTCGGCCAGCGCAAGCGGCTCGACGCCGATGTGCGCACCACGGGCGCCCCGCGCTGGAAGCACGCGATGCACCTGCTGCGTCTGCTGACGTCCGCCCGGGACCTGCTGCGCACCGGCGAGCTGCGGACCGGCGTGGGCGGGCTGCGCGAACCTCTGCTGGAGGTCAGGCGTGGGGAAGTGCCGTGGGCGCGGGTGGAGGCGTGGATGGTCCGGCTGGCGGGCGAGGCGGAGGAGGCCCTGCGGGTCAGTCCGCTGCCGGCCGAGCCGGACCGGGCGCGCGTGGAGGCCTTCCTGCACCGGGCGCGCCGGGCCTCAGCCCTCCAGGCGGAGCCGGACCACGAGGTCGTGCAGGGCGTCGTGGGCGGTGGCGGTGCCGGGCAGCGCTGAGCCGGCCTGCGCCTCGTCCAGCGCGGTGTGCAGCCGCTCCACGTCCGTCGCCACGCGTTCCCGGTCGACGTCGGCGCGGGCGTTCTCCCGTTCCCGCTTGGCGGCGATCAGCTCGGGCAGATAGCCGGGGCCGCCCGCCAGCTCCAGGAGCGTGGGCAGATGGGCCTGGACCTCGCCGCTGCGCATGAGGTGGATTCCGGTGAGCAGCACCCGGAAGGTGTAGAGCAGCGGCTTGAGTTCGCCGGTCTTCTCGAACAGCCGCCACTGGGTCGCGGCGAACCCGCGGTAGTGGTGGGCGTGGTGGCTGGTGAGGACGCCGGGGACGAGCGCGGTCAGCTCCCGGTGGGCCTCGCCGGTGTGCGCGACCAGCGGGGAGAGCAGCTGCTCCAGCACATAGCCGTTGCGGCGGAGCATCAGACGGGCGAACTTGCGCAGGTCGTGGGTGACGAGGTCCAGCTCGACGCCGTAGCGGACCCAGGTCCGCGAGCGGGTCTCCTCCGGCTCGCCCAGGCCGACGAGGTCGGCGGCGGGGAGCAGGTGGACGCCCCTCAGGTCCACGTCGGAGTCCTGGGAGGGGAAGCCGTACAGATGGGCTCCGGAGACGGTCGCGAACAGCAGGGGGTCGGGCTGTTCGGCGACCACCGGAGCCAGGTCTATGTCGAGGTCGGCCAGCATGGGCCTAAGCGTCCCAGAGCGTGCCCAGGGCCAACAGGTCGCCCCGGTACTCGATCCGCTCCGCCCAGTCGGCGGGCCAGGCCCCGGCGCCCAGCCGGGCGCCCGCGAAGGCGCCGGTGAGGCAGGCGATGGAGTCGGAGTCGCCGGCGGTGCAGGCGGCCCGGCGCAGGGCGGTGACGGGCTCGTCGGGGAAGAGCAGGAAGCACAGCAGCCCGGTGGCGAGGGCCTCCTCGGCGATCCAGCCCTCACCGGTGACCAGGCAGGGGTCGGTCTCCGGGGAGACGGTCCGCACGGCCTGACCAAGCCGGTCGAGGATCTCCAGGCACTCGTCCCAGCCGCGCGCGATGAAGTGCTCGGGGCCGGGGTCCTGGGCGCGGGTCCACAGGTCGCCGAGCCAGGCGTGGTCGTAGCGCGTGCGCTGTTCCAGGGCGTACGAGCGCAGCCGCCCGACGAGTCCGGCGGGATCGGTGCCCTGGGCGAGCAGGTGGACGGCGTGGGCGGTGAGGTCGGCGGCGGCCAGCGCGGTGGGGTGGCCGTGGGTGAGCGCGGCCTGCAACTGGGCGGCGCCGGCGCGCTGTTCGCCGCTGAGACCGGGGGCGAGGCCGATCGGGGCGACCCGCATGTTGGCGCCGCAGCCCTTGGAGCCCCTCTGGCTGGCGTCCTGCCAGGCCCGGTGCCGGTCGGTGAGCAGCTCGCAGGCCCGCAGACAGGTGCCGCCGGGGGCGCGGTTGTTCTCGGGCGACCGGTACCAGTCGGTGAACTCCGCGCGCAGCGGCCCCTCCAGCCCCCGAGGCGTCACGTCACCGCGGTCCATGGCCGTCCGCAGGGCGCGCCCGACGGCGAGGGTCATCTGCGTGTCGTCGGAGACGAAGGCCCGCTCGGGCAGCTCCATCTCGCGCCAGGGCCCGCACTTGGCGAGGATCGACGGCACGTCGTCGAACTCGGTCGGAAAGCCGAGGGCGTCCCCGAGGGCGAGTCCGAGAAGCGCTCCGGTCGCCGGCTGCTTGGGCATATGCACCATCCCCCTTTATCGTCATCATGACAATAAAGGGGGATGGTGATCATGGCAAGGCGCTCTAGAGCTCGACTTCCTTCATCAGCATGCCGACCTCGGTGTTCGACAGGCGGCGCAGCCAGCCCGACTTCTGGTCGCCGAGGGTGATCGGGCCGAAGGCGGTGCGCACCAGCCGCTCGACCGGGAAGCCGGCCTCCGCCAGCATGCGGCGCACGATGTGCTTGCGGCCCTCGTGCAGGGTGACCTCGACCAGGTAGTTCTTGCCGGTCTGCTCGACCACGCGGAAGTGGTCCGCGCGGGCGTAGCCGTCCTCCAGCTGGATGCCGTCCTTCAGCCGCTTGCCCAGGTCGCGCGGGATCGGGCCGACGATGGCCGCGAGGTAGGTCTTCTTCACGCCGTACCGCGGGTGCGTGAGGCGGTGCGCCAGCTCGCCGTGGTTGGTGAGCAGGATGACACCCTCGGTCTCGGTGTCCAGCCGGCCGACGTGGAAGAGCCGGGTCTCGCGGTTGGTGACGTAGTCACCGAGGCACTGCCGGCCCTCCGGGTCCTCCATGGTGGAGACCACGCCCGCGGGCTTGTTCAGCGAGAAGAACTGGTACGACTGGGTCGCCACGGTCAGGCCGTCGACCTTGACCTCGTCCTTCTCCGGGTCGACCCGCTTGCCCTGCTCGGTGACGATCTCGCCGTTCACCTCGACCCGGGCCTGCTCGATCAGCTCCTCGCAGGCCCGCCGGGAGCCGTAGCCCGCGCGCGCGAGGACCTTCTGCAGCCGCTCGCCCTCCTGCTCGGCGCCCGGGAAGGTCTTGGGCAGCTTGATGTCCTTCTTGCCCGCGTACCGCTCCCGGTTGCGCTCCTCGACCCGTGTCTCGTACTCGCGCGAGCGCGCCGGGGCCGTACGGCCGCCCTGCTGGGTCCGCTTCGGACCGCCCTTGGCACCGCCGCGCGCGGCACCGCCGCGTCCGGCCTTGGGGCCGTCCTTGGTGGCCCCGGGGCCCACGTCGTAGCGGCGCTCCTCGGGGCGGGGCTTGCGGGGCCGGCCCTGCCCCTGCTTCTGGTCCCTGTCGTTGCCGGCACCGCGGTAGTTACCGCGCCCGCCGCTCTTGCCGCTGCCGCTGCTTCGCATCAAGGTTTCCGTCTTAGTCGTCTGCGTCCTGACCGCCGGACACGTCGGGCGCGTCCGGGTCGAACGACGGGACCCCCTCCTGGGTCTCGGCCTCGATCGCCTCGGCCTCGGGGAGGAAGGGCGCGAGCTCCGGAAGCTCGTCCAGGCCACGCAGGCCCATCCGCTCCAGGAAGTAGTTCGTCGTCCTGTACAGGATCGCACCTGTTTCGGGTTCCGTGCCCGCCTCCTCGACCAGACCGCGCTGGAGCAGGGTGCGCATCACGCCGTCGCAGTTCACCCCGCGCACGGCGGAGACCCGGCTGCGGCTGACCGGCTGGCGGTAGGCGACCACCGCCAGGGTCTCCAGCGCCGCCTGGGTGAGGCGGGCGGTCTGGCCGTCCAGGACCAGCCGCTCGACGGCGGGCGCGTAGGCGGCACGGGTGTAGAAGCGCCAGCCGCCCGCGACGAACCGCAGCTCGAAGCCGCGGCCCTGCGCGGTGTACTCGTCGGCCAGCTCGCGCAGGGCGTCCGCGATCTGCCGCCGGGGCCGCTCCAGCAGCCGCGCCAGGTGCTCCTCGGTCGCGGGCTCGTCCACGACCATCAGCATCGCCTCCAGGGCGGGCTTGAGGTCGAGACCGGCGGGCTCGCTCATGCCTTCCTCTCCTCCCCGGGCCGCTCGGGCGGCCGGTCGAACTCGTCGGTGACCAGCGGCGCCGGATCCGTGTCCCCGCCGGTCCAGCGCACCGTCAGCTCCCCCAGCGCGGTCTCCTGCTCCAGCGCGACGGCCTTCTCCCGGTACAGCTCCAGCAGCGCCAGGAACCGGGCCACGACGGTGAGGGTGTCCCCGGCGTCCTCGGTGAGCTCCCGGAAGCCGGCCTCGCCCAGCTCGCGCAGCCGCGCCACCACGATCCGTGCCTGCTCCCGCACGCTGACCAGCGGAGCGTGGATGTGGTCGACGTAGACCTGCGGCCTGGGCCTGGGCTGCATGGCCTTGACGGCGAGCTTCGCGAAGCCCTCCGGGCCGATGCTGATGACGACCTCGGGCAGCAGCTCGGCGTGCCCGGGCTCCAGGCCGACGGTACGGGGGTAGCGCCGGGCCTCCTCGTCGAGCCGCTCGTTGAAGATGTCGGCGATCCGCTTGTAGGCGCGGTACTGGAGCAGCCGGGCGAAGAGCAGGTCGCGGGCCTCCAGCAGCGCGAGGTCGGCCTCGTCCTCCACCTCGGCGGCGGGCAGCAGCCGGGCGGCCTTGAGGTCGAGCAGCGTGGCCGCGACGACGAGAAACTCCGTGGTCCGGTCCAGGTCCCAGTCCGGCCCCATGGCCCGGATGTGCGCCATGAACTCGTCGGTGACCTTGGACAGGGCGACCTCGGTGACGTCCAGCTTGTGCCGGGAGATCAGCTGGAGCAGCAGGTCGAAGGGGCCCTCGAAGTTGGCGAGACGGACCGTGAAGACGCCGTCGGGAGCGGACTCGGGCTCGGCGTGCTCCCGCTCGGTCGGCTCCGCCTCGGTCGACTCGGACCCGGCCGGACCAGGCTCGGGCGCGGGCTCGGCGTGCTCGGCCACCACGGGAGCGACGGCCTCGGCCGGCTCGGACCCGACATGCTCGCGCTCGATCGGCTCGGACCCGGGCTCACGCTCGGCACGCCCCGGTGCCGGCGGCTCCGCTTCGGCGGGCCCGGCGTGCCCCGCGGGTACGGCGGCCGGCTCGGCCGGCCCGGCACCCGGTCCCCGCCCCAGCGCGCGCCGACGGCCGGCCGGTGCGCCGGGGGCAGGGGCTTCGTTCCAGGTCATAGCCCCCGCAGGCTATCGCTACCGCCCGCGCAGCCGGCGTACGAGGATGCTCGCGTCCCCGCGGGACTCCAGGTCGGCCAGGACCACGGCCACCGCCTCGCGGACGATCCGCCCGCGGTCCACCGCCAGCCCGTGCTCGCCGCGCAGCACCAGACGGGCGTGCTCCAGGTCCATCAGTTCCTCGGCGGAGACATAGACGGTGATCTTCTCGTCGTGCCGTTCGCGCCCGCTGGGCCGCCGGGTCGCCGACCGCCCGCGCTTGCGCGGCTGCGCGGCGGCCGGGCCCTCCTGGGCCGCCTGGCGGCGCACCGGGCGGCTACGGGACTCGCCGGCCTCACCGGCCTCGGCGTCCGCCGCCACGTGCTCCGCGCCCTCTCCGTCGCCGCCCCGGACGGGTACCGACGGCGGTACGTCCTCCCCGGCGGCCGTCTCGTCGCTCTCCCCGGCGGGAGCCGGCACCCGGGCCTCACCGCCCGCCGCGCGCCGGGGAGTGGACGGCTGGAGCGCCATCCCTCCTGTCGTACGGAAGAGTTCGTCGGCCCCGGGCAGACTCACTCGGCGTGACACCGGGCGAGCACCTCCCTGGCGAGCTGGCGGTAGGCGGCGGCACCGACGGAGTTGGAGGCGTACGTGGTGATCGGCTCACCGGCGACCGTGGTCTCCGGGAAGCGGACCGTGCGGCCGATGACCGTGTGGTACACGTGGTCGTCGAAGGCCTCGACCACGCGGGCCAGCACCTCGCGGCTGTGGACGGTGCGCGAGTCGTACATCGTGGCGAGGATGCCGTCGAGCTCCAGCTCGGGGTTGAGCCGCTCCTGGACCTTCTCGATGGTCTCGGTCAGCAGGGCCACACCGCGCAGCGCGAAGAACTCGCACTCCAGCGGCACGATCACCTTGTGAGCGGCCGTCAGGGCGTTGACGGTGAGCAGGCCGAGCGAGGGCTGGCAGTCGATCACGATGTAGTCGTAGTCGGGCAGCAGCGGCTTCAGGGCCCGCTGGAGCGTGGACTCGCGCGCGACCTCGGAGACCAGCTGGACCTCGGCGGCCGACAGGTCGATGTTGGAGGGCAGCAGGTCCATGTTGGGGACCGCGGTCTTCAGCAGGACCTCGTCCGCGGACATGCCCCGCTCCATGAGCAGGTTGTAGACGGTGAGGTCCAGCTCCATGGGGTTGACCCCGAGACCCACCGACAGCGCGCCCTGCGGGTCGAAGTCCACGAGCAGCACGCGCCGGCCGTACTCCGCGAGCGCGGCGCCCAGGTTGATGGTCGACGTCGTCTTGCCGACGCCGCCCTTCTGGTTGCACATCGCGATGATCTTCGCGGGGCCGTGGTCGGTCAGCGGGCCCGGGATCGGGAAGTAGGGCAGCGGGCGTCCGGTCGGGCCGATGCGCTCACGGCGCTGGCGGGCCGCGTCGGGCGCGAGCGTGGCCGCGTACTCCGGATCCGGCTCGTACTCGGCGTCGGGGTCGTAGAAGTGCCCCTCGGGCAGTTCGTCGTAGTCGGCGAAGTGGTTGTGGGGCGCGCCACTTCCGTCGCCGGCCATGGCGTTCACGTGATGGCCATCCATGCTCTGGTGTGCTGTCCCGGCCGCGTGCGGACCGGAACTCTGGTGGGCTGCGAAGGTGCGCACAGCTACGGAGCCGACAGCCTCGAATCCCGCGGGGCCCTGGCCCCGGACCGGCATTCCTGGTTGACCACCCCCGGGAGAAAATGTCGACTCATTCACAAGTCGTCTTACCTCCTTGGTGACCAGGAAACTTCTAGACAAGGTCAGCGTGGCACCATGCCGACGGTTGGCGACTCTATGGCGTGTCGGCGGTCCGCAGCAACACAATCCGCCGGACCCGGCAGGATGTGTCGGCAATGAAACATGTCGCTGTCAAGGGCGTACGGCCGTCGCACAGCAGGTTTCCCCGGTGTACGAATCGGTCGAAGCGTTACGTTCGAGGCGAGTTGACCGAGAGCCGCAAAGTGACCATACACACATCCGGCCGGACCTTGTCGGGCAAGGTCCGGCCGGGCGTGTGTGATTGACGAGTCGTGTTGACGAATCGCCTTTTGGCGGGTGGTGACTTGACGGCTCACCCGGTCGTGACCTGCTGGCGCAGGTCAGCCGAGCAGCGAGTCCAGCTCGACGTGCGGCAGGCCGTGGGCCTCCGCGACCTCCTTGTAAACCACCTTGCCGTCATGGGTGTTGAGGCCCTTGGCGAGCGCGGCGTCGCGGCGCAGCGCCTCCACCCAGCCGTTGTTGGCCAGCGAGACGATGTAGGGCAGCGTCGCGTTGGTGAGCGCGTTGGTGGAGGTGTTGGGCACACCGCCGGGCATGTTGGCGACGCAGTAGAAGACCGAGTTGTGCACCTTGAAGGTCGGCTCGGCGTGCGTGGTGGGGCGGGAGTCCTCGAAGCAGCCGCCCTGGTCGATCGCGATGTCGACAAGGACACTTCCGGGCTTCATCCGGGCGACCATCTCGTTGGTCACCAGCTTCGGGGCCTTGGCGCCCGGGATGAGGACCGCGCCGATGACGAGGTCGGCGTCGAGGACGGCCTTCTCCAGCTCGAAGGAGTTGGACATGACGGCCTTGACCTTCGTGCCGAAGATCCTGTCGGCCTCGCGCAGCTTGTTGATGTCGCGGTCGAGCAGGGTCACGTCGAAGCCCATGCCGATGGCGATCTGGGCGGCGTTCCAGCCGGAGACACCGCCGCCGATGACGACGGCCTTGGCCGGGGTCACGCCCGGGACGCCGCCCGGCAGCACACCGCGGCCGCCGGCCGCGCGCATCAGGTGGTAGGCGCCGACCTGCGGGGCCAGCCGGCCCGCGACCTCGGACATCGGGGCGAGCAGCGGCAGGGCGCGGTTCGCCAGCTCGACGGTCTCGTAGGCGATGGCCGTGGTGCCGGAGGCCAGCAGCGCGTCGGTGCACTCCTTGGACGCGGCCAGGTGCAGGTAGGTGAAGAGGGTCTGGTCCTTGCGGAGGCGGTGGTACTCCTCCGCGATGGGCTCCTTGACCTTCAGCAGCAGGTCGGCGCTCGCCCAGACCTCGTCCGCGGTGTCCAGGATGGCGGCACCGGCGGAGACGTACTCCTCGTCCGTGATCGAGGAGCCGAGGCCGGCGCCCCGCTCGACGACGACCTGGTGGCCGTTGCGCACCAGCTCGTGCACACCGGCGGGGGTGATGGCCACCCGGAACTCGTTGTTCTTGACCTCGCGGGGGATGCCGACCTTCACGTCGATCACGGTCCTTGGCTCAGAGGGTATGGGGGTGCAATAAAGACGTACCCAGACATGCGGGGGCATACCGGGAGACGCCGCAAGAGTGTGCGGCAGAGCCAGTCTAATGAAGGTGTTCTGGCTGTCTAGCCTTTCATTGCATCAATCTTCGCTGGATGCGGTGCGGATTTCGCAGGCGTTAGGGTCGTGTTCCGGCCTTGCTTCGTCCTCCGGCCGCTCCTCGGCCAGCATGCGCTCCGCCGCCGCCCGGTGCAGCCGGGCCGCCGCCGGGTCGCCGAGCCGGTCCAGGGTGTCGGCCAGCCGTAGCTGCACCGCGGCCTGGAGCCGGGCGTCCTCGGCCCGCCGGGCCCACTCGACGGCCTCCTGGCAGGTGCGCAGCGACTCCTCGGGCCGTCCCGCGTACTCCTGCACCCGGGCGATCTCGCTCAACGCCCGTGCGCTGGCGGCGATATCACCGCTCCTGCGGTAGCCGGCCAGGGCGGCCCGCCAGTTGCGCAGCGCCTCGCCGTAGCGGCCGGCGTAGGTGTGGGCGGTGGCGATCCTGCCGTACAGCCGGGCGGCCTCCGGGACCTCCCCGCGGGCCAGCCGCTCGGCCAGCGCCCGGCCGAACCAGTCCGCGGCCCGGTCGTGATCGCCCAGCTCCTGGTGGGCGCCGCCTACGGATTCCATCGCGCGGCCGGTCGCGTACGGGTCGTTCGCCTCGCGTCCGGCGTCCAGCGCGGCCCGGTAGCGGGCCAGCGCCTCCCGGGTCCGGCCGGTCTGCGCGTCCAGGTCGCCCAGGTTCAGCAGGGCCGCGGCCTTCTCCCGGGGCAGCCCGCGCCGCTCGGCCACGTCCAGCACGAGGCTGTGCACCCCGTACAGGTCGGCGGCGGCGGCCTGGGTGCCGACATGGGCCGCCAGGGCCCGCACCAGCTGGGACATCAGCCGGCGGGCGAGGGTGTCCAGCTCGCCGTCGGCCACCGCCAGGCGCACCGACGCCAGCAGCGCGGGCCGCCGGATGCGCAGCCAGTCGGCGGCGGCCCGCGGGTTGGGGAAGCGCAGCGCGGGCGGCATGCCGTTCAGCTTCTCCCGGGCCTGCGGGCTGTCCGTCTCGGTGATCGCCCGGCAGGACTGGAGCAGCCGCACCGTCCGCTCCAGCATCCGGGCCCGGGCCAGCTGGAGCTCGGCGGGCCGCTCCTGGATCTCGGCCAGGGCGCGCAGCAGCGGGTGCAGCCGGCCGGGGACCTCGTACTGGGGCAGCGGGGAGTCCACCGCGCGCAGCAGGCCGAGGGCGGTGAGGTCGTCGAGGGTGGCACGGGCGGCGTCGACCGAGCAGCCGGCCAGGGCGGAGGCGGTGTGCGGGTCGGCGAGGCCGGCCGGGGCGAGGCAGAGCAGCCGCAGCAGCCGGGCGGCCGGCCCGGGCAGCTGGTCGTGGACGAGCCGGAAGACACGGGACAGCGGGGACGCCTCGGTGCCCTCCGTGCCGTCCTCGGCACTCGCGTGCAGTCGCTTGGCGAGGTCGGAGACGGTCGCCTTGGGGCGGGCCGCGAGCCAGCCGCCGGCCAGCACCAAGGCGGCCGGGTGGCCCTGGCACGCCTCCACCAGGCTCTCCGCGGCGCGCGGGTCGACGGTGACCCGGACGGCGCCGGCGTAGCCGGTGAGCAGGTCCACCGCGGACTTGGTGTCGAGGCCGCCCAGTGTGCAGGGGCGGACGTCGGCGATACCGGTGAGCGGGCCCCGGGAGACGGCGACCACCAGGCAGTCCGGGGCCTCGGGCAGGAGTGCGTCGACCTGGTCGGCGCCGGCCGCGTCGTCCAGCAGCAGCACCGCCCGCCGGCCGGCCAGGGCCGCCCGCAGGGCCGCGGCGAGGTCGTCCTCGGCGGCTCCGGCGGGGGCGGGCAGCTCCAGCGCCTCCAGCAGCGCGCGGGCCGCCCGCTCGACGGGGACCGGGGTGCCGTCGGGCTCGCTGAGCCGGGCCCGCAGCACCCCGCCCGGGTAACGGCCGGCGACCCGGCGGACGAGTTCCTCGGCGAGGCTGGTGCGGCCGGAGCCGGGGCGGCCGGCGATGAGCAGGACGCGCGCGCGGGGCGCCTTGCGGCCGGAGAGGGTGTCCAGGCCGGCCCGCTCGATGTCGGCGCGCAGCTCCTTCAACTCCCGGACCCGGCCCAGGAAACGGTCCTTCGGAGCCGGGTGCGCGGACAGCTCCGCACCGTCTGGGTCCACCGCCTGTTCCGTCACGGGCCACACTCCCGTCCCACCGCACGCGCAAGCCCGCCGGTGTCTTCCGTACGGGCGTTTGCAGAGCCTAGTTCACGCTCTGCGACGTACCCGGAGGAGCGCGGCGAACGCATCGCCCGATCGGATCAGGCGATGGTCACACCAGTGGTCCGGACGGGTCGGGTGGTGCGGACGGGCCGGGTCAGCTCTGGAAGGGGCGCGCGGGCCAGGGCGCGTCGGCCGGGCGCAGGGCGTCCAGCCCGTCCCCGCCGCGGGCGGCGACCAGGGCGAGCACGCCGACCACGAGACAGTTGTTGTGCACGTCCCCGGCCAGGATCCGGCGCACGAGTTCAGCGACCGGCACGCGCGCGTGCTCCATGTCGGTCTCCTCGTGCTCCGCCTCGAAGCGCTCCCCGTCGGCCTCGGACAACTCGCGGGCGAGGAAGATCCGCACGGCCTCGTCGCAGCCGCCGGGGGTGGTGTACACGTCGGTCAGCACCCGCCAGTCCTCGGCCTTGACGTGCGCCTCCTCGTACAGCTCCCGCTGGGCGGCGTGCAGCGGGTTCTCGCCGGGCACGTCCAGCAGGCCGGCCGGGATCTCCCACAGCTTGTGCCGCACGGGGTGGCGGTACTGGTTGATCAGCAGGACCCGGTCCTCCTCGTCCAGGGCGAGGACGGCGACCGAGCCGGGGTGGACCTGGTAGTCCCGGCGGACCACCGTGCCGTCGGGCATGACCACCTCGTCCGTGCGGACGGAGGTCTTGTTGCCCGTGAAGGGGGTCTCCGTGGCCCGGATCTCCCACTCCTCGCGGGTGTCCTTGATCGTCATGCCCTGTCCCTTCCGCATACACACAGTGAAACCGGGGTGCCCACCTCCTACGAAGGTACGCACCCCGGCCACCGTACAACCGGCGTGTTACTTGGCGTTCTTCCGCTCGACGGCCGCCTTCACCAGACCGGCGAACAGCGGGTGCGGACGGGTCGGCCGGGAGCGCAGCTCCGGGTGGGCCTGGGTGGCGACCAGGTACGGGTGGACGTCCCGCGGGTACTCCACGTACTCCACGAGCTTGCCGTCGGGGGAAGTGCCGGAGAAGAGGATGCCGGCCTTCTTCTCCAGTTCCGCGCGGTAGGCGTTGTTGACCTCGTAGCGGTGGCGGTGGCGCTCCTCGACGTACTCCTTGCCGTCGTAGACCTCGCGGACGATGGAGCCCTCGGCGAGCTTGGCCGGGTACATGCCGAGCCGCATCGTGCCGCCCATGTCGCCCTCGCCGGCGACGATGTCCATCTGCTCGGCCATGGTGGAGATCACCGGGTGGGCGGTCGCCGGGTCGAACTCGGTGGAGTTGGCGTCGGGGATGCCGGCCAGGTTGCGGGCGGCCTCGATCACGATGCACTGCAGGCCCAGGCACAGGCCGAGCAGCGGGATCTTGTTCTCCCGGGCGTAGCGGATCGCGCCGACCTTGCCCAGCACACCGCGGTCGCCGAAGCCGCCGGGGATGCAGATGCCGTCCACGCCCGCCAGCTGGGCCTTGGCCCCGGCCGGGGTCTTGCAGTCGTCGGAGGTGACCCACTTGATCTTGACCCGGGCGCGGTTGGCGAAGCCGCCCGCGCGCAGCGCCTCGGTGACCGACAGATAGGCGTCGGGCAGGTCGATGTACTTGCCGACGAGGGCGAGGGTGACCTCGTGCTCGGGGTTGTGGACGCGGTCGAGCAGGTCGTCCCAGGTCGTCCAGTCCACGTCCCGGAAGGGCAGGTCGAGCTTGCGCACCACGTAGGCGTCCAGGCCCTCGGTGTGCACGACCTTGGGGATGTCGTAGATCGAGCGGGCGTCGGGGCAGGCGACGACGGCGGCCTCGTCCACGTCGCACATCAGGGAGATCTTCCGCTTGATCGCGGTGGGGACCTCCCGGTCGCAGCGCAGCACGATCGCGTCGGGCTGGATGCCGATGTTGCGCAGCGCGGCCACCGAGTGCTGGGTGGGCTTGGTCTTCAGCTCGCCGGAGGGGCCGATGTAGGGCAGCAGCGAGATGTGCACCACGAAGACGTTGTCCCGGCCGACCTCGTGGCGGACCTGGCGGACGGTCTCCAGGAACGGCAGCGACTCGATGTCGCCGACCGTGCCACCGACCTCGGTGATGACCACGTCGACCTCGTCGGTGGCCATGCGCCGGATGCGGTGCTTGATCTCGTTGGTGATGTGCGGGATGACCTGCACGGTGTCGCCCAGGTACTCGCCGCGCCGCTCCTTGGCGATCACGGTGGAGTACACCTGGCCGGTGGTGACGTTGGCGCTGCCGTCCAGGTCGCGGTCGAGGAAGCGCTCGTAGTGGCCGATGTCCAGGTCGGTCTCGGCGCCGTCGTTGGTGACGAACACCTCACCGTGCTGGAAGGGGTTCATCGTGCCCGGGTCGACGTTCAGGTACGGGTCGAGCTTCTGCATCACGACACGCAGGCCGCGGGCCTTGAGCAGCATGCCCAGGCTGGAGGCGGTCAGGCCCTTGCCGAGCGAGGAGGCGACACCCCCGGTGACGAAGATGTGCTTGGTCGTCGTGGATTTGGGCGGCATGGCCAAGAGGGGGCTCCCGTGGTCGCTGGCGGTGATGCGGTGCGGCTGCCGTCCCGGAGAGTTCCGGGGGTGCCGTCGCTGCGGTTCGGGGGGTTTTCTCCCACCGGTCCACGGGCTACCAGCGTATCAGCGCCTGAGCGAGATGGCTTCCGGCCACGCTCCGCGCCCGCCCGGGCACAGCACGAGTGCACCGGGGTCACTCATGCAACTTTCGCACCGGTCCGGGCACACGGTTCTCACCCGGCGCTCACTCGTTCGGCCCATACGGGTTGCCCGGAGCGGCCCCCGGATCATCTGCATGCGTCGTATCCTGCTCGGACACTCACTGCCGAGCCCGGCCGGTTACGACGGCACACCCCCGCCTGCACCAACCCGGAACAACGAGAGCGCGGCAGTTCGTTGAGCAAGGACTGTCGTGTTGCCTCAGGGCTCGCGGGCTGCTTTGCTTCACCGCTCAACGACACACACCCAACGACCCTTGACCGCACTAGCGACAGCCCCCTGCGCGGGGGTGTGACGTGGCCGTTCGACTGGAGTTGCACGTGGCCGGGCGCATCGAAGACTACGCACTCATCGGAGACATGCAGACCGCCGCACTGGTCTGCCGGGACGGCACGGTGGACTGGCTGTGCCTGCCCCGCTTCGACTCACATGCCGTCTTCGCCGGCCTGCTGGGCACCGAGGAACACGGCTTCTGGCGGCTCGGCCCGGCGCACGCGGCCGACGCCAAGCCGCCCACGGCGGCCCGGCGCGGCTACCGCGGCGACTCGCTGATCCTGGAAACCGAGTGGGACACCCCGCGCGGCACCGTACGCGTGACCGATTTCATGCCCCCGCGTGACGGCGCCCCCCAGCTGATCCGGATCGTGGAGGGCGTCTCCGGCCGGGTGCCGATGCGCTCCGCCCTGCGGATGCGGTTCTCCTACGGCCGGGTGGTGCCGTGGGTGCACAAGCACGAGGGCCGCACGGTGGCCGTCGCCGGACCCGACTCGGTGTGGTTCGACACGGAGGCCGAGACCTACGGCAAGGCGCTGACGACCTACGCCGACTTCACCGTGGCCCCGGGCGACCGCATCGCCTTCACCATCTCCTGGCAGCCCTCTCACAAGGAGCCGCCGCCGCTGCCGGAGCCGGAGGCCTCGCTGGAGGCCACGGAGGACTTCTGGCGCGAGTGGGTCGAGCACTGTACGTACCACGGGCCCTACCGCGAGGCGGTGATCCGTTCGCTGATCACCCTGAAGGCGCTGACGTACGCCCCCACGGGCGGCATCGTCGCCGCCCCGACGACCTCCCTGCCCGAGGACATCGGGGGCGTGCGCAACTGGGACTACCGCTACACCTGGCTGCGGGACGCGGCGATCACCCTGTCCTCGCTGCTGCGCACCGGCTACCGCGAGGAGGCGCGCGCCTGGCGCGAGTGGCTGCTGCGGGCGGTCGCCGGCGACCCGGAGAACCTCCAGATCATGTACGGCATCGCCGGCGAGCGGGAGCTGGGCGAGGCCGAGCTGGACTGGCTGCCGGGCTATGAGAAGTCCGCCCCGGTCCGGGTCGGCAACGGCGCGGCGCACCAGCTCCAGCTGGACGTGTACGGCGAGGTCACCGAGGCCCTGCACCTGGGCCACATGACCGGTCTGGCCCGCAACGACTACGCCTCCCTGCTCCAGCTGAAGCTGATCCGCTACCTGGAGGACCACTGGCAGGAGCCGGACGAGGGCATCTGGGAGGTGCGCGGCCCGCGCCGGCACTTCGTGCACTCCAAGGTGATGGCCTGGGTCGCGGTGGACCGCACCATCAAGCTGATCGAGTCCGGGGACGCGGACGGCCCGCTGGAGCGCTGGCGTGAGCTGCGCGACGACATCCACCGGGACGTGTGCGAGAAGGGCTACGACAAGGAGCGCAACACCTTCACCCAGTCCTACGGCTCCAAGGAGCTGGACGCCTCGCTGCTGCTGATCCCGCAGATGGGCTTCCTGCCGCCGGACGACAAGCGGGTGATCGGCACCATCGAGGCGATCCAGCGCGAGCTGTCCACCCCGGACGGGTTCATCCTGCGCTACCCCACGGAGGGCGAGGACGCGGGCGTCGACGGCCTGCCCGGTGACGAGGGCGCCTTCCTGGCCTGCTCGTTCTGGATGGCGGACGACCTGGCGATGATCGGCCGGGTGGACGAGGCCCGCAAGCTGTTCGAGAAGCTCCTCGCGCTGCGCAACGACCTCGGCCTGCTCGCCGAGGAGTGGGACCCGCGGCTGAAGCGGCAGGTGGGGAACTTCCCGCAGGCGTTCAGTCACGTGCCGCTGATCGACACGGCGCTGCGGCTGACCGCGTCCGGCGCGTACGGGGGGTAACCGCCGTCGGTCGTCCTCGGGGACGTCGTAGCTGGTCGCGCGATTCCCCGCGCCCCTTCGGGGCGCTCCGCCTAGGCTGACGGCGTGGCCTTCTCCACGGCGCACTCGGCGCTCGCCGCCCTCCGCGAGGAGCTGGCCGGTGAGGTGGTCGCCCTGTGGGACCCCGGCTACGACGCGGCCCGCGCGGTGTTCGACGCGCGGGCCGACCCGCGGCCGGCGGTGATCGCCCGGTGTGCGGACACGGCCGACGTGGTGCGGGCCGTCCGCTTCGGCCGGGAGCTGGACCTGCGCATCGCGGTGCGCGGCGGCGGCCACGGCGCGGCCGGTACGGCGGCGGCCGACGGCGCGCTGCTGGTGGACCTCGGCCGGATGCGCCGGGTGACCGTCGACCCGGTGGCCGGGGCGGCCCGGGTGGAGGGCGGTGCCACGACGGGCGACCTGGACCGGGCGGCCCTGCCGTACGGGCTGGCGACCACCGGCGCGCGATCTCGCACCACCGGCGTGGCCGGTTTCGTCCTGGGCGGCGGCACCGGCTGGCTGGACCGCCTCTTCGGCCCGGCCGTCGACAACCTCCTCGGCGTGGAACTGGTGACCGCCGACGCCGAGCGGGTGCGCGCGAGCGCCGACGAGCACCCCGAGCTGTTCTGGGCGCTGCACGGCGGGGGCGGCAACTTCGGTGTCGCCACCGCGCTCACCCTGCGGCTGCACGAGCTGCCGCGGTTCTCCCTCGCCGTGCTGCGCTGTCCGCCCGGGTACGGAGCCGAGGTGGTCAGCGCCTTCCGGGAGGTCTTCCGGACCGCGCCCGACGAGCTGGGCGGCGCGGTGCTGTACCTGGCCGGGCCGCCCGCGCCGGCGGGCGGCCCGCGGTGCGCGGCCGTGCTGACCTACGCCGGCGGCGCGGACGGGCTGCGCGATCTCGCCGGGCCGCTGTGGGCGCTGCCGCACGAGGCGGGGCCGGCCGGCGAGCTGCCGTACCCGGCGGCACAGCGCCTGCTCGACACCCCGCCCGGGCTGCGCCACCACCGGTCGGCCCGGTGTCTGACCGGGCTGCCCCGGCAGGCGGTGGACGCCTTCCGCGCGGGCGGGGAGGACGTGCCGGCGGCGACCTGCTCCCGGTATCTGTTGTTCCCGCAGGGCGGGGCGGTCGCCGCCGGGCCGCGCGGCTACCCGGTGGCCTGGCGCGACGCCCCGTGGACCGCGCAACCGTGCGCCCTCTGGGCGGACCCGGCGGACGACGAGCGGGCGCTGCGCTGGGTGCGGGAGGCGTGCGCGGCCCTGACGCCGTGGAGCACCGGGGCCGTGTGCCTGAACCTGATCGGCGACGAGGGCCCGGAGCGGGTCCGGGCGGGGCTGGGTGCCGGGAACCTCCTGCGGCTGGAGAAGGTGAAGCGGCGCTACGACCCCGACAACGTCTTCCGCTGCAACCACACCATCCGGCCCGTGTGAGGCCCCCGGTCAGCCCAGGGCGGCGATCACCTCCCGCGCCGCCCGCTCGCCCTCGCTCGCGCCGCCCTCCATGAAGCCCTGGAAGTCGTAGGAGCAGTGCTCGCCGGCCAGGTGGATACGGCCCTGGGCCGTGCCCTCGTAGCCGGCGTACCGGTGCAGGTATCCCACCGGCCAGTACGAGTAGGCGCCCAGGGCGTACGGGTTGAGGTGCCAGGCCGACAGCTGGGCGCGCCCGGTCCAGGCGGCCGACGTGCCGGGGAAGAAGGCGTCGATGTCCTTCAGGTACCGGGTGGCGAGGTCCTTGACGTACGGGTCGCTCTCGTACGAGAAGGGGCCCGCCGGGGTCAGCGACCTGGCGCGGCTGCCGCCGCCGTACTGGATGAGGATGCCGCCGGTGCCGGGCTGGACCTTGGTGGTGTCCCAGGTCTGCTGCACCCCGAGGTCGGTGAAGCAGTCGCCGGCGGACACCCCGGGCCAGGGGCCGGTGCCGCGCCAGGGGCGGCTGGTGAACTGCAGGTTGAGCTTGGTGCAGTAGCCCATGCGGGCATCGCGCAGCAGGCCGGTCATACGGGGGTCGAAGCCGGCTCCGGTCAGGTCCAGCCGCTGGAGGACGGGCAGGGGCACGCACAGGATGGTGTGATCGGCGGTGACCGTGCGGGTGCTGCCCGCCTCGGTGAAGGTGAGGGTCTGGGTGCCGTCGGCGCCGGCCCGCACCGCCTGGAGGGACCAGCCGTGCCGGAGGGTTCCCTCGGGCAGGGAGCCGGCGATGGCCCGTGGGAGCCGGTCGTTGCCGCCGACGATGTGGTAGCGCTCGTTGGACAGGCCCCAGACGTTGAAGTGGCCCGGATTGGGCTGGTAGCCCATGAGCAGGACGAGGGCGAGCGAGGACTGCTCGGTGGTGTCGGCGCCGTACTCGACGGCGTAGGCGACGTCGAAGAAGCGGCCGAGCGGGGAGGCGTGGCCACCCGGCACCCGGGTCTCGATCCACTCGTACAGGGACAGGTTGTCCAGGGCGGTGCCGGCCGGGGTGGCGCTGTCCCACCTGACCTCGCCCGCGGCCTGGAGGTCCGCGCGCAGGGCCTGGTAGACGGCCTTGAAGTCCTCGTCGGCCCGGTCGCGCGGGTAGTACGCGCCGTCGAACCAGAGGACTTCCTCCGCGCCCTGCGGGCCGCCGCCGAGGAAGTCCTCCACGGGCAGGGAGAAGCGGCGGCACAGCTGGAGGATCTTCTTGTGGCCGGTGTCGATCAGCTCGCCGCCGATCTCCGAGGTCTGCCCCCAGGCCCAGTGGTCGCGCTGGGTGTACATCCGGCCGCCGACGCGGGAGGGGTGGGCCTCGTAGAGGGTGCAGGCGTATCCCGCGTCGCGCAGGGTGAGGGCCGCGGTCAGCCCGGCGATCCCCGCGCCGACGACGGCGACGCGGGGCGCGGACGCCCGGGCGGGCGGTGCCGGGACGGTGGCGGCGGCCGTCGCGGCGGCCGCCACCGCGGCCGTGCCGGCGGCGCCCTTGAGGACGCTGCGCCGGCGCACGGCCCGCGCCTCGGCGACGGGCAGACCGAGCCGCTCGGCGGCGGCGTGGTCGGCGGTGAGGGTGCGAAGGAGGTGCAGGAGCCGGGTGCGGGACACGGTGCCTCCTCAGGCGTTGGCGGGGGCTTGCTCGGCGTCGTCGTCCGTGCGCTCGGCCGCGTCCTCCAGGACGATCCGGCCGATGACCTCGTACCGTTCCGGCCGGCGGACCCGCAGGTACAGGCCGAGCCCGAGGCCGCCGAAGAAGACCAGCCCGACGATCCACGGGATGGCCTCGAAGAAGAGCGAGCCGGCCGCCGTACCGGCCGCGGTATCCATGTTGACCACCAGCAGCACCACGACGGCGGTCATGCCGAGGCCGCCGAGCAGCGGCGCGGTCAGGGTGCGGAACCAGTGCCGGTCCTCGGGGTGGTTGCGGCGGAAGTAGCCGATGACGGCGAAGGAGCACAGCGTCTGCACGATGAGGATGGCCATCGTGCCGAGGATCGCCAGCAGCGTGTACAGGTGGATGTACGGGTCCTGCCCGGTCGCCCAGAACGCGCCGACGATGACGACGGCGATGACGGACTGGGTGAAGGAGGCGAGGTACGGCGACCCGTGGCGCGGGTGGGTGCGGCCCAGCGCGGGGTGCAGGAAGCCCTCGCGGCCGATGGCGTACAGATAGCGGGACGCGCACTGGTGGAAGGCCATGCCGCAGGCGAACGAGCCGGTGATCAGCAGCCACTGGAAGGCGTCCACCGCCCAGGCGCCGATGAAGCCGCGCGCCGGGTCGAAGAACAGGTCGAGGGGGCTTGCGCCGGCGGAGACCCGTACCGCGCCGTCGAGGCCGTTGCCGGCGATGGTCATCCAGGAGACGTAGATGTAGAACAGGCCGACGCCGATGACCGAGATCAGGGTCGCGCGCGGGATGACGCGCTTGGGGTCGCGGGACTCCTCGCCGTACATCGCCGTCGACTCGAAGCCGACCCACGACCAGAACGCGAAGAACAGGCCGAGGCCCGCGGAGGCGCCGGTGAAGGCGTTCTTGGGGTTGACCGGCGCGACGGGGATGCCGTCCGGGCCGCCGCCGCGCAGCAGTACGGCGGTGGCGACCGCGAAGAGCACCGCGATCTCGGCGACGAGCAGCACGCCGAGCGCCTTGGCGGTCAGGTTGATGTCGAAGTACGACAGCACGGCCGTCACCAGCAGCATCACGGCCGCGTAAGCAGCCCACGGCAGGTCGGCGCCGAGCTGGTCGCGGACGGTGGTCTGCGCGAAGTAGGAGAAGACGCCGACGATGGACGCCTCGAAGACGACGTAGGCGAGCACGGCGAGCATGCCGGAGGCCATGCCCGCGATGCGCCCGAGGCCGTGCGAGATGTAGCCGTAGAAGGCGCCGGCCGCGGTGATGCGGCGGGCCATGGCGACATAGCCGACGGAGAAGACCGCCAGCACCAGCGTCGCGAAGAGATAGCCGGCCGGCGCCCCGGTGCCGTTGCCGAAGCCGACGGCGATCGGCAGGTTGCCGGTCATCGCGGTGATCGGCGCGGCGGTGGCCACCGCCATGAACACCACGCCCACCAGTCCTACGGAGTTCGCCTTGAGGCGCTGTACCTCTCGCGTGGGTTTCTCTGTCATTCCCGCCCCTCATGTGGTGCTCGCGCAACGAAATCCGAAGGTCAAACGGCGGTTCTTGTACGGTTGCGACAGTCTGCCGGGGCAGTGACGTACACCACAACAGACAGGCGGTCGGGTAATCACGTGCCGGGGGCGACGCAGTGTCGCTCGCGCGGGCCCGGCGACCGCCGCCGTGATCCCGCGGAGATGTCACCGAAACAGCCGCCCGGGTAGCGTCCGCTGCATGGACAGCCGTACGGACCACCGACTCGACACCCAGGGCGCCGGCATCACCGTGCAGCGGGCGCTGGAGCTGCCCGGACTGCGCAGCGGACTGCCGGAGATCCTGGCGGGCGCCGACCGGCTCGGCCGCACCGTGCGCTGGGTGCACGCGGGCGAGGTCCCGAACATCGCCTCGCTGCTCAAGGGCGGCGAGCTGCTGCTCACCACGGGCTACGGCCTGGGCACCCGGCCGGCCGAGCAGCGGGCGTTCGTGCGGACCCTGGCCGAGCGGGGCATCGCCGCCCTGGTGGTGGAGCTGGGCCCGCGCTTCGGCCGGCTGCCGGCGGCGCTGGTGGACACCGCCCGGGCGGCCGGTCTGCCGCTGGTGCAGCTGCACCGCGAGGTGCCGTTCGTGACGGTGACCGAGGAGATCCACACCGAGATCGTCAACGGCCACTACGCGCTGCTCCAGCGCGCCGAGGAGGTGCACCGGCGCTGCACCGAGGCGTTGCTGGGCGGCGGCGGGGTGCCGCAGGTGCTGTGCATCCTGGCCGACTTCAGCGGCAACCCGGTGTTCCTGGAGACGGCGGACGGCCGGCTGCTGTACGCCGCCGGGGCCGGGCCCGAGGGCGCCGACCCGCTCCAGGTGTGGGAGGGGCTGCGCGGTCCGCACAAGGAGGTCCCGCCGCCGGCCGGCACGGTGCTGGTGGACGTGCCCGGCGGCGGCCCCGGCACGGCGGGCTCGGTGCGCGCCCGGCTGGTCCTGCTGCCGGTCCGCGCGACGCCGGCCCCGGTGCACCGGATCGCAGCCGAGCGGGCCGCGGGCATCCTGGCGGTGGTGCTGATGCAGGCCCGGCAGGAGGAGGAGCTGGCGGCGCGCGGGCGCGGGGACTTCCTCACCGATCTCGCCGAGGGCCGGATCGCGGCGGAGGACGCCCCGGCGCAGGCCCGGGTGCTCGGCTTCAAGCCGGGCGAGAGCCCGCTGCTGCCGGTGGTGATGCGGATCGGGGACACCCTCTCGCCCGGTGGCGGCTGGGCGGTGCTGGCCCGGGCGGTCTCCGAGGAGCTGGCCGCGGTGGGGGTGCCGGTGCTGCTGGGGGTGCGGCCGGTGGAGGGCCGGGTCCTGGTGCTGCTGGGGCTGCGCGCGGAGGCGGAGCGGACGGCGGTGGCGGACCGGGTCGCGGCGGCGCTGCGGGCGGGGGTGGAGCGGGCCGGGATGCGGCGGCCGGGCTCGCCGCCGCCGGTGGTGGTGGTCGGGGTGGCCGGCGGCTGGGCGGCGGCCTCGGCGGGGCTCAGGCACGCGGCGGAGACGGCGACGGCCGCCCAGGGCCTGACCGACCGGCCCTGGTACGACGCCCGGCGCCTGGACATCGACCTGCTGCTGTGGCGGCTGCGCGACCACCCGGACCTGGCGGCCTTCGTGGACCGGGCGATCGGCCCGCTGCGCGAGCACGACCGGCGCTCCCGGCCGCCGCTGCTGCCGACGCTGGAGACCTATCTCGCGCACGCGGGCCGCAAGGCGGAGACGGCCCGCGAGCTGCACCTCAACCGTCAGACCCTGTACAACCGCCTGGCCCGCATCGGCGAGTTGCTGGGCACCGACCTGGACGACCCGCAGACGGTACTGGCGCTGAGCCTGGCCCTGCGGGCCCGCCGGCACGCGCCGTAGGGCCTTCCGGCCTCTTCCGGCACACCTAGGTCAGCGGTGTGGGCCGGGTCAGCTCGTCGTAGACGCTGAGGACCTGGGCGACGGTCTCGTCCTCGGTCGGCCAGGTCGCGCACTGGCGGGCCGCGCGCTCGCGCAGCCGGGCCCGCCGTCCGGGGTCGGCGAGCAGCCCGAGGACCGCCTGGGCGAGGGCCGCCGGATCGCCGTACGGGACGAGTTCGGCCGCGTCGCCGACGAGGTCGGGGATGCCGCCGACCCGGGTCGCGACGAGCGGAACGCGCGCGTGCAGCGCCTCCTGGGCGAGGACGGACCGCGATTCCCATCTGCTGGTCAGCAGGGCCAGGTCGGCGGCGGCGAGCAGGTCGGGGACGTCGTCGCGGTGCCCGACCAGCCGCACCGGCAGCTCCTCGTCCTCGATCCGCCGCTGGAGCGCCGGCCGCAGCGGGCCCTCCCCCGCGATCACCACCAGCGGCACCGGGTCCCGCTCCCGCCACCGGCGGGCCGCGTCCAGCAGGACGTCGTAGCCGCGGTGGCGGTCCAGGGAGCCGACCGCGAGGAGCAACGGCCGGTCGATGGCGCCGAGTTCGGCGCGGACCTTGGACCGCTGCCGGTCGTCGTGGTCCTCCGCCGCCTCGTCGGGGCCGCCCGGCCGGCGCCGGCCGGGCAGGGCGACCGGGGCGAGCCGGGCGTCCCGCGCGCCGGTCCGCCGGGCCCGGTCGACCAGGTCGGGGCTGGTGCCGAGGACGACGGCCGCGGTGCGCGTCACCCGCCGCTCCAGCATGCGCAGCAGCTGGGCCCGCGGGCCCTCCGCGTGGGCGCGGCCGTGCCAGGTGACCACCAGCGGGGTGGTGCGCCCGCCGAGCGCGAGCACGGACCGGAAGGAGGCGTGCAGCCCGTGGGCGTGCACCAGGTCGGCGTGGGCGCAGGCGGTGCGGAGGGCGGCCACGGAGACGGGGTCGCTGCTGCGCGGTACGTGGACGTGGTCGGCGCCGGTGCCGCTGAAGTCGTAGGCCCGGTCGGCCTCGGTGGGGGCGCACACCGTGACCCGTACGCCCCGCGCGACCAGGCCCTCGGCCAGGGAGCGCACGTGCGCGCTGCTGGCGGCGTTGCCCCCGCCGAGCACCTGCACGGTGCGCAGCGGCGGCCGGCCGTGCGGTGCGTTGCTGCTCAGCGGGGTCACGGGGCCAAGGCTCCTGGTTCGGGGGCGGTCACGAGAAGGCGCGTGGGGCGGTCACGGGAAAACGTACAGAAGGTTGGGGGCTCAGGGGGGCGGAAAGACGCAGCCCGCGCGCCTCCCCTGCGGACCGTCCGGGCCCGCCGTCCGCCCGCGTTCCCCGCCAAGCATGCCAGGGCGCACGGCCGTTCAGGGAAGATCCGGGAGGGCGCATCATGCGGCGGGCCGGGGCAATGCGCCGGAGCACATCACCCACACGGGTGAGAGAGGGGCCGGCCTGGACGGGCCGTACGCGCGGGCATACGGCGAGGTCAGCCGCGCGGGGTACGTGCCAGGTCGCTCACCCGGTCCCCGCAGCAGGCGGCGGCGACCAGCGCGACGGCGTGCGCGAGCAGTCCCGCGCGCCGGTTTCCCGCCACCACGGCCGCCCCCAGCGCGGCGCCGAGCGCGTGCGCCCCCGTGTCCCCGAGCATCACCCGCTCCCCCGCGTCGTCGGGCAGCACGGCCGCGGCGGCGCCCATCGCCCCGGCGGCCAGCCGCGCCCCGGGCCCCTCGCGCAGCAGCCCGGGCGCCCCGAGCGCGAGCACGGCGCCGGCGGCCCGGCCCGGCCGTACGTCGAGCAGGTTCACCAGATGGGCGCTCCCGGCGATGACGATCCCGGCGAGCAGCCTGTCGGCCGGCCGCTCCTTCAGCACGGCGCCCGCGGTCAGTCCCGCCGCCGCGATCCCGAACAGCTTCACGGCCCCGCTGGTGATCTCCCCGTCCCGCAGCGCCCGCAGATGGGCCCGGAAGCCGCGCCGGTGGTCCCCGGCGACATCGTCGTACGCCCCGCACGCCCAGGCGGCCAGCACCACGGCCCCGGCCGCGGGATGCACCCGGGCGGCGGCGATCCCGGCCCCGACCGTCACGGCGGGCCCGGCGTACAGCCCGACGGCCCGGCCGGCGTGGTTGGTCCGCTCCCAGCGCGCGCGTCCGCCGGGCGGGGCGGCGCGCAGCACGGCCTGGCCGGCCCGGGTGAGCGCGGCGGCGAGGAGCAGGGGTCGGCACGTTCGCTTGTCGATCATGCCGCCCACCTTAGGAAACGGCCGGAACCGGGAGACGCCGGCGGGACCGCCCCCGGCAGCCGTCCGGCGCCGCCCCCGCTACACCTCCGCCCTCGCCGTGGCCAGGAGTTCCTCCGCGTGGGCGCGGGCCGCTTCGGAGTCCTCCTGGCCCGCCAGCATGCGGGACAGCTCGCGGATGCGCTCCTCGCCCTCCAGGACCTTGACGCCGGAGCGGGTCACGGAGCCGTCGTTGGTCTTCTCCACCAGCAACTGGCGGTCGGCGAACGCGGCGACCTGGGGCAGGTGGGTGACCACGACGACCTGCGCACTCTTGGCGAGCTTCGCCAGGCGCCGGCCGATCTCGACCGCGGCCTTGCCGCCGACCCCGGCGTCCACCTCGTCGAACAGGTACGTCGGGACCGGGTCGGTGCCCGCGAAGACCACCTCGACCGCGAGCATCACCCGGGACAGCTCACCGCCGGAGGCGCCCTTGGCGATGGGCCGCGCCGGAGCGCCCGGGTGCGGGGCGAGCAGCAGTTCGACCTCGTCCGCGCCCGACGGGCCGTAGGCGACCGTCCGCCCGCCGACCTCGACACCCTCGGGGTCGTCGGTCTGCCGGATGTCGAAGGACACGCGCGCGTGGGGCATCGCCAGCGAGGCCAGCTCGGCGGTGACGGCCGCGGCGAACCGTTCGGCGGCCTCGGTCCGCGCGTCGGTCAGCCGCTGCGCGAGGACGCCCAGTTCACCGCGGAGCGCGTCGCGTTCGGCGGTCAGCTCCGTGATCCGCTCGTCGTCGCCGTCCAGCTCGGTGAGCCGGGCGGCGCCGTGCTCGGCCCAGGCGAGGACCGCGTCGATGTCCTCGCCGTACTTGCGGGTCAGCGCGGTCAGCGCGGCCCGGCGCTCCTCCACGGCGGCCAGCCGCAGCGGGTCCGCGTCGAGGTCGTCGGCATAACCGGCCAGCTCGCCGGCCACGTCGGTGAGCAGGATGCCGATCTCCCCGATCCGGTCGGCGAGCGCGGCCAGCGCCGGGTCGTGCGCCCGTACGGCCTCCAGGGCACGGTGGGCGCCCGCGACCAGGGTCGAGGCGTCGATCCCCTCGGGGTCCTCCGGGTTGCCCGCGAGAGCGGCGTGCGCGGCCGTCGCGGCGGACGACAGCGCCTCGGCGTGCCCGAGCCGTCCGGCCTCCTCGGCCAGCTCGGCGTCCTCGCCGGGCCGGGGCTCCACGGCGGCGATCTCGTCGAGCCCGTAGCGCAGCATGTCGGCTTCCTGGGCCCGCTCCCGCGCGCGGGTGGTGATCTCCTCCAGCTCGGCGGAGACGGCCCGCAGCCGCCGGTAGGCCTCGGTGTACTCGGCGAGCGGCACGGCGACGGCGTCGCCCGCGTACCGGTCCAGCGCCTGCCGCTGCCGGGACAGCTTCAGCAGCCCCTGCTGGTCGGTCTGCCCGTGCACGGCCACCAGGTCGTCGGCCAGCTCGGCGAGCAGCCCGACGGGCACGCTGCGCCCGCCCAGATGCGCCCGGGAGCGGCCCTCGGCGGAGACGGTACGGCTGATCAGCAGGGCGCCGTCGTCCAGCTCCGCCCCGGCCTCCTCGGCCCGTGCGACGGCGGCGGCCGACGGGGGTACGGCGACCCGCCCCTCCACGACCGCCTTCTCCGCCCCGATCCGCACGAGCGCCGGGTCCGCCCGGCCGCCTAGCAGCAGCCCCAGGCTGGTGACCACCATGGTCTTGCCCGCACCCGTCTCACCGGTGACCGCGGTGAACCCCGGTGACAGTTCGACGACGGCATCGTCGATGACCCCGAGCGACCGTATCCGCATCTCCTCCAACACGGAACAGACCATACGAGGTCCGGGGCGGCCAGCGCACATGGCCCGCCCGTGTCACTCCGAGGAGTGGTGCGGCGCCCCCCGCCACCCCGTGGTCGGCAGGGCGAACTTCGCCACGAGCCGGTCGGTGAACGACGCGTGGTGCAACCGGGCCAGCCGCACCGGCACGGCCCCCCGGCGCACCTCCACCCGCGCCCCGGGCGGCAGCTCGACCGTGCGCCGGCCGTCGCACCACAGCACGCCCGGCGGGATGTGCGGCAGCACCTCCACCGCGAGCACCGAGTCCGGGGAGGTGACCAGCGGCTTGGCGAACAGCGCGTGCGCGCTGATCGGCACCATCAGCAGCGCCTCCACCTCCGGCCAGACCACCGGACCGCCGGCGGAGAAGGCGTAGGCGGTGGACCCGGTGGGCGTGGACAGGATCACCCCGTCGCAGCCGAACTCCGACACCGGCCGCCCGTCGATCTCCAGCACGACCTCCAGCAGCTTCTCCGCGCCGGCCTTCTGCACGGCCGCCTCGTTCAGCGCCCAGTCGGTGTGCACGATGTCGCCGTTGCGGTGCACGACGACGTCGACGGTCATCCGCTCCTCGACCTCGTAGGACCGCGCCACCACCCGGTCCACCACCCGGTCCAGGTCGTCCCGCTCGGCCTCCGCGAGGAAGCCGACGCGCCCCAGGTTGACGCCGAGCATGGGCACCCCGGAAGCGCGCGCGAACTCGGCCCCGCGCAGCAGGGTGCCGTCACCGCCCAGCACGATCAGCAGCTCGCAGCCGTCCAGGCACTGCGCGGTGGCCTCCTTGACGAGGTGCACCTCGTCCGGGAGCGGCAGGTCGCACGCCTCCTCCTCCAGCACCCGCACCCCGATGCCGTGCCGCAGCAGGCCCTTGACGACGAGTTCCGCGCTGCGGATCGCCGCGGGCCGCCCGGTGTGGGCGAGCAGGAAAACAGTACGCGCATGGTTCTGTGTCAACGCGGCCCCTCCGCCACTGCACGGTCGACGTCGGCCGGGTCCACCCGGGGTGCCCCCGCCCGCAGCCAGAGAAAGTATTCGACGTTCCCCGAGGGCCCGGGCAGCGGGCTGGCGGTGACCGACCGCACCCCGAGGCCCAGCTCCCACGCCTGCTCGGCCACCTTCCGCACGGTCTCCGCGCGCAGCTCGGGGCTGCGTACGACACCGCCGCTGCCGAGCCGGTCCTTGCCCACCTCGAACTGCGGCTTGACCATCATCACCAGGTCGGCGTCCGGCGTCACGCACCGCTTCAGGGCGGGCAGCACCAGTCCGAGCGGGATGAAGGACAGATCACCCACGACCAGCTCCACCGGCACCCCGTCGATCGCCTCCAGCGTCAACTCGCGTACGTTCGTACGGTCCTTGACGGTGACGCGTTCATCCTGCTGCAGGGACCAGGCGAGCTGTCCGTAGCCTACGTCCACGGCGACGACATGGGCGGCGCCCGCGCGCAGCAGGACATCGGTGAAGCCGCCGGTGGACGCGCCGGCGTCCAGTGCGCGCCGGCCCTCGACCACGAGCCCCTGCGGCACGAAGGCCTCCAGCGCGCCGGCCAGTTTGTGCCCGCCCCGGGAGACGTAGTCGGGATCGCTGTCGTCGGCCTGGACGGCGATGGCCGCGGCGGTCTCCACCTGCGTGGCCGGCTTGGTCGCCACGGTCTTGCCGACGGTGACCCGCCCGGCGGCGATCAGCTGGCTGGCGTGCTCGCGCGAGCGGGCGAGCTTCCGGCGGACCAGCTCCGCGTCGAGACGGCGGCGTGCGACTCCTGCCACGTTCGGTTCAGCTCCTGCTCTGGTTTTACGGTCTGCTCGGGTACGGCATCGGGGGCGCCGGAGGTTCCGGGCGGGCGTCGAGCGCGGTGAGCGCGTCGCGCAGCCCCCGGAGTACATCCTCGTACACCTCCACGTGTCCGTCGGTGGCGAGGTGGCCGGCGTCGGCCAGCCGCTCCAGACACGCGTCGATCCCCGCGTCGCCGGTCGGCGTGCGCGGGATGTTCAGGGGGGCGGGGGCGGCGGGCTCGGACGCCCGACCGGGCTCGGCCGGCGCCGCCGTACCGGCCTCGGACACGGACTCGCTCATGCCCCGACGCTACCCCGAACCGCTGGGGTAGCGTCGGGGGCGATGGCGACGATCGAGGAGTGCCGCGCCGCACTGGGGAAGCTTTCGGACACCATGCGGGGGGCCGAGGGCGAGGTCGGGGCGGCCGCCGCGCTGGAGCGCTCGGTGAGCTGCCACGTCACCGACCTGGACGTCACCTTCGCCGGCCGGATGACGGGCGGGCGGATCGAGGTGGACGCCACCTTCCCCGGCCCGCCGCGGGAGAAGGCGCGGATCAGGCTCGCCCTGGCCGGGGACGACCTGGTGGCCCTGGTGGACGGCGAGCTGAACTTCGCGACCGCATGGGGCTCGGGCCGGGTGCGGCTGGAGGCGAGCCTGCTGGATCTGTTCCGGCTCAGGAAGCTGCTGTGAGCCGTGCCTTGCGGGCGGCGGGCACGACCAGCGGGGTGCCCGTCTCCGGGTCGTCGATCACCTGACAGCGCAGCCCGAACACCTCTTCCACCAGCTCGGCGGTGACGATGTCGCCCGGCGCGCCCTCGGCGATCACCTTTCCGCCGCGCAGGGCGATGAGGTGGGTGGCGTAGCGGGCGGCGTGGTTGAGGTCGTGCAGCACCGCCACCAGCGTCCGGCCCTGCTCCTCGTGGAGTTCGGCGCACAGGTCGAGGACGTCGATCTGGTGCTGGATGTCCAGGTAGGTGGTCGGCTCGTCCAGGAGCAGCAGCGGGGTCTGCTGGGCGAGCGCCATGGCGATCCACACCCGCTGCCGCTGCCCGCCGGACAGCTCGTCCACGTACCGGTCGGCCAGCTCGGCCACGCCGGTCTGCCGCATCGACTCCCGGACGACCCGCTCGTCCTCGGCCGACCACTGGCGCAGCAGGCCCTGGTGCGGGTAGCGGCCCCGGCCGACGAGGTCGGCGACCGTGATGCCGTCGGGCGCGACGGCCGTCTGGGGCAGCAGGCCGAGGGTGCGGGCGACCTTCTTGGCGGGCATCGACTGGATGGCCTGCCCGTCCAGCAGCACCCGGCCCTCGCTGGGCTTGAGCATCCGCGACAGCGCCCGCAGCAGCGTCGACTTGCCGCACGCGTTCGGGCCGACGATCACCGTGAAGGAGTGGTCGGGGATCTCCACCGACAGCTGTTCGGCGATGACGCGCTGGTCGTAGGCGAGGGTGACGTTGTCGGCGGACAGGCGGTTCACAGTGCTCCTCGGGGTGTTCGTCGGGCCGGCGGGGCTCATATCCGGCCCGCCCGGCGCTCGGTGACCAGCAGCCACAGCAGGTAGGCGCCGCCGAGCACGCCGGTGACCACGCCCACGGGCAGCTGGTCGGCGCCGAAGGCGCGCTGGGAGGCCCAGTCGGCGGCGACCAGCAGGGCCGCGCCCATGCACAGGGACGGCACGAGGTTGGGCCCCGGCGAGCGGGTCAGCCGGCGGGCGAGCTGGGGCGCGGTCAGCGCGACGAAGCTGACGGGACCGGCGGCGGCCGTGGCGGCGGCGGTGAGCAGGACGGCGCTGACCATCAGCAGCAGCCGCACCCACTGGACGCGCACACCGAGCGCGTGGGAGATGTCGTCGCCCATCTCCATCATCCGCAGGCCGCGGGCGTTGACGAGGACCAGCGGGACGAGGACGGCGCACAGCGCGAGCAGCGGCCAGACCTGGTCCCAGTCCCGGCCGTTGAGGGAGCCCGTCATCCACACCACCGCGCGGGCGGCGTCGACCAGGTCGGCCTTGGTGAGCAGATAGCCGTTGACGGCCGTCATGACCGCGTTGACGCCGATGCCGACCAGCACCATCCGGTATCCGTGCACGCCCTGCTTCCAGGCGAGCAGATAGACGGCGAGACCGGTGGCGAGGCCGCCGGCCAGCGCGCCGACGGTCACCTGGGAGGCGCTGCCGGACAGCAGCACGATCACGGTCAGCGCACCGGCCGTGGAGCCCTGCGACAGGCCGAGCACGTCCGGGCTGCCCAGCGGGTTGCGGGAGATCGACTGGAACAGGGCGCCGCCGAGGCCGAGCGCGGCGCCGACCAGCAGGCCGACGAGCACCCGGGGCAGGCGCAGTTCGTTGACGATGAAGTCCTGGTAGGCGTTGCCGTTCCCGGCGAGCGTCCGCAGCACGTCGGCCGCCGGGATCTTCGCGTCGCCGGTCCCGATCAGGGCGATGCCGGCGGCGCAGGCGGCGACCAGCAGCAGCACGACGACGGTCAGGGCACGCGGGTCCAGACGCACGGAGAGCCCGCCGGGGGTGCGTACGGCACGGCTCCTGGAGTGGGTCTTCACAGCTGGGCCGTCCTCCGCCGTCGTACGAGAAAGATGAAGACCGGGCCGCCGATGACCGCGGTGACGATGCCGACCTGGAGCTCGGCGGGCCGGGCCACGACCCGGCCGAGGACATCGGAGCCGAGCAGCAGCACGGGCGCCAGGACCGTGGCGTACGGCAGGATCCAGCGCAGGTCGGGGCCGGTGAAGGAGCGGACGACGTGCGGCACCATCAGGCCGACGAACATGATCGGGCCGCAGGCGGCGGTCGCGGCACCGCACAGCACCACGGCGGACAGCATGGCCAGCGCGCGGGTGCGGTCCAGGTTGGCGCCGAGGGCGCGGGCGGTGTCGTCACCCATCTCCACCGCGTTCAGCGGCCGGGCCAGCGCCAGCGCCAGCACCGTGCCGACCGCGAGGAACGGCAGCACCTGCACGATGGTCGAGTCGGTGGCCGAGACCAGCGAACCCACCGTCCAGAAGCGCATCTTGCCCAGCGCCGCGCCGTCCGTGATCATCACGGCCTGGAGGTAGCCGTACAGGGCCGCGGTGATCGCCGTACCGGCGAGCGCGAGCCGCACCGGGGTGGCGCCCCGGCTGCCGCCGAGGAACCACACCAGCCCGCCGACCGCCGCCGCGCCCAGGAACGCGAACCACACGTAGCCGGTCAGGCTGGTGACGCCGAGATAGGTCATGGCCGTGACGACGGCGGCGGAGGCGCCGGCGTTGATGCCGAGCAGCCCGGGGTCGGCCAGCGGGTTGCGGGTCAGCGCCTGGAGCACCGCCCCGGACAGCCCGAGCGCGGCGCCGACCAGCAGGCCGAGCACCGTGCGCGAGAGCCGCTCGCCCACGACCACGTCGCCGTACGTGCCCGTGTCGTGGAACAGGCCGTGCCAGACCTGGGCCGGTGACAGCCCTTTCGCTCCGACCGCGATGCTCGCCAGGGCGACGAGCACCAGGAGCACGGCCGCGAGCAGGAGCCCAAGGGCCCTGACCACATGGCGGGTTGGGGGCGCGGGGGCGTGCTCCGCGCGCTGTTCCGGAGGACTGTCGACCAACACGAGGTTAGGTTAGCCTACCCTGCACTCCTTCTCGATCCCCGGCCGTGACGATCCCGGCGGAGAGCCAGGGGGTGACTACCCCCGCCGGGCCCCTCAAAGCCCCAGCCGGGCCAGCGCCTTGCCGCCGTCCAGCGCGCAGGAGCCCTCGCCGGCCGCCGTCCAGGCCGCCGCGCACAGCGCCCGCAGCCCGTCCAGCGCCTCGCCGTCGCCCGTCAGCTCCAGCCGGTCGGCCCCGGCCGTCGCCGTCCAGCCGCCGCAGCGGAACCCGGCCCCGCCCCCGTCCCCGGTGATCTCCGGCTGTCCGGTGAGCAGACCGCGCAGATCCGCGTCCACATAGGTCGGCCGGTGGTGGGGCGGCGCGGCGAGCAGCTGCGCCCCGTCGGTGACTCCGGTCAGCACCAGCAGCGAGTCGACCCCGCCGTTGAACGCGCCCTCGATGTCGGTGTCCAGCCGGTCCCCGACCACCAGCGGACGCTCCGCACCGGTCCGGATGATCGTCTCGCGGTGCATCGGAGGCAGCGGCTTGCCCGCGACCTGGGGCTCGGCGCCGGTCGCGATCCGCACGACCTCCACGGCCGCCCCGTTGCCCGGCGCGATGCCCCGCCCGCTGGGAATCGTCAGGTCGGTGTTGGACGCGAACCACGGCACGCCCCGCCGGACGGCGTACGACGCCTCCGCGAACCGGCCCCATGGCAGGTCCGGCCCGCCGAAGCCCTGGACGACCGCCGCCGGGTCGTCGTCCGCCGACTCCACCGGTACGAGGCCGCGCTCGCGCAGCGCCACCCTGAGCCCCTCGCCGCCGATCACCAGCACCCGCGCCCCGGCCGGCACCTGCTCGCTGATCAGCCGGGCGACGGCCTGCGCGGAGGTGATGACGTCGTCCGCGCCGGTCGGTATGCCCAGCTCCGTCAGGTGCCCGGCCACCGTGTCCGGGGTGCGCAGCGCGTTGTTGGTGACGTACGCCAGCCGCATGCCGCCCGAGCGGGCCTGAGCCAGCGAGTCGACCGCGTGCGCGATCGCGCTGCCCCCCGCGTAGACCACCCCGTCCAGGTCGAGCAGCGCCGTGTCGTACGCCTCGCTCAGGGGCTGCCCACTGCCCTCGGGCCTGGTCCTGACGCCTTGGCTCATGTCCGCATCGCTCCTCGTAGACTCGCCTTTCCCCCGATCATCCCGCATGCCGGCGACACACGTACGATGCCGGGATGAAGACAGCGGGTCACTCGGAGGCAACGACGCGCCGCGGCCTGGAACTCACCCCGTTCCGTGGCCTGCGTTACGACCCCGACCGGGTCGGCAGCCTCGCCTCCGTCACCTCCCCTCCCTACGACGTCGTCGTACGGCCCGACGGCCTGCATCATCTCCAGTCGGCCGATCCGCACAACATCGTCCGGCTGATCCTGCCGCAGGCCGGCACGCCCAGCGCCCGCACCGAGCAGGCCGCCGACACCCTGCGCCGCTGGCTGGCCGAGGGCATCCTGGTCGCCGACCCGGAGCCGGGCCTGTACGTGTACGAGCAGCGCGACGGCGACGGCATGCTCCAGCGCGGGATCATCGGGACGCTGCGGGTGACCGAGCCCGCCGAGGGCGTGGTGCTGCCGCACGAGGACGTCATGCCGCCCGTGGTCGCCGACCGCGCCGCCCTGATGCGCGCCACCCGCGCGAACCTGGAACCGCTGCTGCTGACCTACCGGGGCGACGGCGTACTGCCCCCCGGTACGACGTCCGGGGCGGGCGTGGATACGGCGGTTGCGGCAGGTGTCGGTACGGCAACCGGGGCGGGCGTCGGTACGGCGGCCGAGGTGATCGAGCGCACGGCGAGCCGCCCGCCGCTGCTGGCCACCACCACCGAGGACGGCTTCCGGCACCGCCTGTGGTCCATCACAAACCCCGTCGACCTGGCCCGCGTCCAGACCGACCTGGCCGGCCGCCAGGCCCTGATCGCCGACGGCCACCACCGCTGGGCCACCTACCGGCGGCTGCGCCTGGAACACCCCTCCCCCAGCCCCTGGGACTACGGCCTGGTCCTGCTGGTCGACACCGTCCGCTATCCGCTGCGGGTCCGCGCCATCCACCGGCTGCTGCACGGCCTGCCGGTCGCCGACGCGCTCCGGGCGGTGGACGGCCTGTTCCGGGTACGTCGGCTCGACGGGCCCCTGCCGGAGGCGCTGGCCGCCCTGGCGGACGCGTCCTGCGCGGGCAACGCGTTCCTGCTGGCCGGTGACGGCGCCTTCCACCTGCTCGACCGCCCGGACCCGGAGCTGCTGGCCCGGACCGTCCCGGCGGACCGGCCGGCCGCCTGGCGCTCGCTGGACGCCACGGTGCTGCACGCCACGCTGCTGGAGCACGTCTGGCGCATCCCCGAGGACTCCCCGGCGCACATCGCCTACATCCACGACACGGCGGCGACGGTCGAGAAGGCGGAACGCGACGGCGGTACGGCCGTCCTGCTGCACCCGGTCCGCGAGGAGGTCGTACGCGACCTGGCCCGGCAGGGGGTGACGATGCCCCGCAAGTCGACGTCGTTCGGCCCGAAGCCGGCGTCGGGGCTGGTACTGCGCGCGCTGGAGATCTGAGCCGAGGGCATGACCTGAAAAAAGGGGGGCGGGCTCCATGAGAGCCCGCCCCCCTTCAGGTGACTGCCGACGGTCAGTGCTTGTCGCCGTCCTCCGGGGAGGCGTCCGTGGACCCGGCCGCTTCTGCGGGCTCGCCGGGCTCGTCCGAGGCGTCCTCGGCCAGGGCGTCGACGAACTCCACGCCGTCCAGCTCGGCGAGCCGGTCGGAGGCGTCCGTGCTGCCGTCCCGGTCGGCCTCGACGGCCTTCGCGAACCACTCCCGCGCCTCGCGCTCCCGGCCGGCGGCCAGCAGCGCGTCGGCGTAGGCGTAGCGCAGGCGCGCGGTCCAGGGCTGCACCGAGTTGGAGGCCAGCTCCGGGCTCTGGAGCGTCACGATGGCCGCGTCCAGCTGACCCATGTCACGCCGGGCGCCGGCGGCGACGAGCCGCATCTCGACCTGCCCGGCCTTGTCCAGCTTGTGCACCTCCGGGGCGCCGGCCATGTCCAGCGCCTTCTCGGGCCGGCCGAGCCCACGCTCGCAGTCGGCCATCACCGGCCACAGCTCGACGGTGCCGGTCATCCGCCGGGCGGCCCGGAACTCGGCCAGGGCCTCGCTGTACTTCTGGGTCGCGTACGCGGCGAACCCGGCGGCCTCACGCACGGCGGCCACGCGGGACGCCAGGCGCAGGGCGACCTTGGAGTAGCCGTAGGCGCCCTCGGGGTCCTCGTCGATGAGCCGGGCGACCATCACCAGGTTCTTGGCGACGTCCTCCGCGAGCGTCTTGGGCAGGCTCTGCAGTTCCTGCCGGACGTCCTTGTCGATCTCGTCACCGGTGACGTCCTCCGGGATCGGCAGCCGCTTGATCGGCTCGCGGTCCCGGTCCCGCTCGTCGCGGAACCGGCCACCGCCACGGCGGTCGTCGCCACGGCGGTCGTCCCGGCCGTCACGCCCCCGGAAGCCGCCGCCCGGCCGGCCACCGCGGTCGTCCCTGCGGGGCCCACGACCGCCTCGGTCGTCCCGTCCCCGGAAACCACCGCGCTCACCACGGCTGTCGTCCCGACGGAACCCACCGCGGTCGTCACGCCGGTCGTCCCGGCGGTCATCGCGCCGGTCATCGCGCCGGTCGTCACGACGGTCATCCCTGCGGAAGCCACCGCGGTCGTCGTCGCGACGGAAGGAGGGACGGTCACCCCGGTCGTCACGGCGGTCGTCCCGACGGAAACCACCGCGGTCATCGCGCCGGTCGTCGCGGCGGTCGTCCCGACGGAAACCACCGCGGTCATCGCGCCGGTCGTCGCGGCGGTCGTCACGGCGGAAGCCGCCGCGCTCGCCACGGTCGCGGTCGTCCCGCTGAAAGCCCGGACGCGCCCCCCGGTCGCCCTCGCGCCGGAACCCGCCACCACGGCTGTCGTCCCGACGGAACCCACCACGATCGTCACGACGGTCATCGCGCCGGTCGTCACGGCGGAAGCCGCCCCGGTCACCACGGTCACGGTCGTCCCGGCGGTCGTCGCGACGGTCGTCACGGCGCCCGAAACCACCACGGTGGTCGTCACGCCGGCCGTAGCCACCACGGTCGTCGTCACGACGGTACGACGGACGGTCGCCTCGGTCGTCACGGCGGTCATCGCGGCGGAAACCGCGGTCTCCCCGGTCGTCGCGCCGGTCGTCACGGCGGTCGTCACGGCGGTCGTCGCGACGGAAGCCGCCGCGCTCGCCACGGTCGCGGTCGTCCCGCTGGAAGCCCGGACGCGCGCCCCGGTCGCCCTCGCGCCGGAACCCGCCACCACGGCTGTCGTCCCGACGGAACCCACCACGATCGTCACGACGGTCGTCCCGGCGGTCATCGCGCCGGTCGTCACGACGGTCATCTCGGCGATCGTCACGCCGGCCGTAGCCGCCACGGTCGTAGCCGCCGCGGTCGTTGCCGCGACGCTCGCTGTCCCGGCGGTCGTTGTCGCGGCGGAAGCCGCCGCGGTCGCCCCGGTCACCCCGGTCACCACTGTCCCGTCGCCGCTGGTCGCGCTCCGGACGGTCGCCGGGAGAGTTGGTGGACATGGTGACTCCTGTCTGTGGTACCGCAAGCATTATAAAAACAAAAGGACCCCTGGTCCCAGCTGAACGCTGGTGACCAGGGGTCCTCCAAAGATTGTTCGGCGGCGTCCTACTCTCCCACAGGGTCCCCCCTGCAGTACCATCGGCGCTGTGAGGCTTAGCTTCCGGGTTCGAAATGTAACCGGGCGTTTCCCTCACGCTATGACCACCGAAACCCTAATGGTTTCGAGCGAACAAGCACACTTTTTACTTGTGTTCTCGGTTCAGCTCTGAGCCGGCAACCGTTCGTTGCCTCAGAACATACACAGTGGACGCGAGCATCAATGGACAAGCCCTCGGCCTATTAGTACCGGTCACCTCCACACGTTACCGTGCTTCCAGATCCGGCCTATCAACCCAGTCGTCTACTGGGAGCCTTACCCCA
>NZ_JODT01000013.1 GCF_000720835.1 Streptomyces achromogenes subsp. achromogenes
CGCCCGGTTACATTCCGAACCCGGAAGCTAAGCCTCACAGCGCCGATGGTACTGCAGGGGGGACCCTGTGGGAGAGTAGGACGCCGCCGAACAAATTTTGATAAAGGTCGGATCCTGAACTTCGGTTCGGGGTCCGGCCTTTTTCTGTTGTGCGTAACGTGTCGTTCACGTACCGAGCACAGCATCCCCGACATGGGAACCGCAGCGCTGCTCAGGGCCGCCGGAGTCGGAGTCGGTGACGAGGTCGTCGTACCGGCCTTCGGGAACGTCGAAGTCGCCGAGGCCGTGGCCCTGGCGGGCGCGCTCCCGGTGTTCGCCGACATAGACCCGGTGACCTACTGCCTCGCCCCGGAAGCGGTCGAGGCGGCCGTAACTCCCCGTACCGCGGCGGTCGTTGTCGTACACCGCTTCGGACGGCGGGCCGACATCGGGCGGTTGCACGCGCTCGGGCGGCGGCACGGACTGCTGGTGCTGGAGCGCGGCGAGACCGAGGCGCCGTACGACGAGATAGCCCGGCGCCGGCAGCGGGCCGCCTATCTCGACGCCAGACTCAAGGGCGTACGCACGCCGGACGGCGGGGACGGGCACACCTACCAGCAGTACGTCGTGCGGGTGCCGGGCAACGGCCGGCCGGACCGGGACGCCTTCGCGCGGGCCCTGCGGGCCAGGGGAGTGGAGTGCCGGGTGCCGGTGAAGACGCCCGTGCACCGGCTGCCGGCCTTCCGCCGGTGCGTGTCGCTGCCGGAGACCGAGCGGGCCGCCGGCGAGACACTCGCGCTGCCCGTGGACGCCGCGCTCACCAAGCGCGACATGCAGCGGACGGCCGCCGCCTGCAACGCCCTCGGCGGCCTGCTCCAGCCCGCCTTCTGACCGGCCCCGAACGAATTTGGGAACCCAGCCCTGTTCGGGGTACAGTTTCTTTGTCGCCGCGAGGGAAACCTCGAAAACGACAGGCCCCTATAGCTCAGTCGGCAGAGCGTCTCCATGGTAAGGAGAAGGTCAACGGTTCGATTCCGTTTGGGGGCTCGGTCAAAAGGCCCCACCCTTCCGGGTGGGGCCTTTTTCGTGCTTCCTCACGCCTCCTGGTGAATGCCCGGGACGCGCATCGCCAGAATCGCCATGTCGTCGGACGGGGCGTCGGAGGCGAACCGCTCGACCGCGCGCATGATGCGCGCCGCGACCGCACCCGCCGTCAGACCCGTGCACGTGGTGAGGACATCGGCGAGGCCGTCGTCGCCCAGCATGCGCGAGCCCTCACGGCGTTCGGTGACCCCGTCCGTGACGCAGAGCAGCACGTCCCCCGGGTCGAGGGTGACCGTCTCCTCGTACAGCTCCAGATCCTCGATGACGCCCAGCAGCGGCTGCGGTTCGGCCGCGGCCGTCACCGTGCCGTCCTGGCGCAGGCGCAGCGGCAGCGGGTGGCCGGCGCAGACCACCTTCAGCTCGGCGCTGCCGTCCGCGCGCGTCCGCAACTCGCCGTACAGAAGCGTCAGGAAGCGGCTGCGGTCGCCCTCGTCGAGGATCGCGGAGTTCAGGCGCTGGAGGACCGCCGGGCCGGACAGACCCTCGCGGGCCAGCAGGCGCAGGGCGTGCCGGGCCAGGCCGGTGACCGCCGCCGCGTTGGGGCCCGTACCGCAGACGTCGCCGATGGCGAAGCCGTACGCGCCGTTGCCGATGGGGAAGACGTCGTAGAAGTCGCCGCCGACCTCGTTGCCCTCGCCCGCGGCGCGGTAGATGACCTCGACCTCGACGCCGTCGATCTGCGGCAGGCCCGGCGGGAGCAGGCTGCGCTGGAGGGACTGGCTGATGGCCGTGCGCTCCGAGTACAGGCGGGCGTTGTCCAGGGCCAGGGCGGCCCGGCGGCTCAGGTCCTCGGCGAGTTCCAGGATCTCCTGGCGGAAGTGCTCGTCGGTGGGCTTGCCGAGGGTCAGCATGCCGATGACGCGGTTGCGGGCGACGAGCGGCAGGACCACCGTCTCGCCGCCGACCGCGGACGCCGTCGTCAGCGTCGGGCCGATACCGGAGGCGATCCGGTGCGTGGGCCCGCCCGCCAGGCCCAGGCTGCGCATGGAGCTGCGCAGGGCCGCCTGGTGGGCGATCTCGCCCGGGGCCGTCCAGACGCGGGCGCCGGGGGTCGGCACCGGATCCGGCGGTGGGACCTTCGACAGCAACGACTTGATGCCGTCGATGAGTTCCTCGTCCTCGTGCAGGACGTAGGACAGGTACGGTTCGGACGCCTGGTCGGCGATCGTGTAGACCGCGCACCAGGTGGCCAGGGTCGGGACCGTCATCTGGGCCATCAGGGCCAGCGTCTGGTCCCGGTCCAGGGTGCCGGCCAGCAGGTCGGAGGCCTCCACCAGGAAGCTCAGCGAGCCGCGGCGCAGCCGTTCCAGCTCGCCGAGGCGGGCCGACTCGACGGCCAGGGCGATCCGGTCGGCGGCGAACTGCAGGCGCAGCGCCTCCTCGTTGGTGTACCGGCCGGGTGCCTCGGCGGCGACGCCCAGGGAGCCGGTGAGGCGGCCCTCGACCTTCAGCGGGACGGTGACGACGGAGCGCATACCGGTGCCGGCGAGCAGCGGTACGGCCCCGGGGACGGCGGCCAGGTCGTCGTGGACGGCGGGCATGCGGGCGGAGCCGTAGCGGCCGGGGCCCGCCTCGACCGGCACGCGCGCGAAGCGCTGGCGGGCGGAGGGCAGTCCGGTGGAGGCGCGGACCTCCAGTTCGGTCTCGTCGTCGGTGGCCAGCAGCAGGAACGCGGAGTCGCCGTCGAGCATGTCGCGGGCGCGTTCCACGGTGCGCTGGAGCAGCCCGTCGAGGTCGTCCGGGGCGGGGGAGCCGATGAACACCTCGAAGGGGTCGGTGCTCTGCCCGTCGGAGGACGGCGTCTGGTCGCCGGCCGGGACGCGGGGCGGCGACTGCAGGACGGCGCGTTCGTGGTCGCGGACCAGCAGGCACACGGTCGAGGGCTCGCCGCCGGTGTCGCGGACCCGCAGGTGCGAGGCGTACACCTGGGCCACGCGGCCGTCGGCGCGGCGGATGCCGTAGGTGCCCTCCCAGCGGGAGAGCTGGAGCGCCTCGGCGATGCCGGTGCCGGTGCCCGGGGTGTGCGGCCAGGCCGCCAGGTCGGTGAGGGGTTTGCCGACGACGTCGGAGGCCGGGTAGCCGAACAGCTCCTCGGCGTCCTCGTTCCAGGCGCTGATGCCGCCCTTGCGGTCGATCTGGAGGACGGCGACGCGGACCCGGCCGTCGGCCAGCGGCAGCAGGTCGGCGGGCAGGGCGGGCCCGGCGGTGCGGGTGCCTACGGGGCGTTCGGGGAGGTTGAGCTGGAACCAGACGTTCTTGTGGGTGGGGGTGTAGTCGACGCCCCAACGGGTGGCCAGGGCCGCGCACAGCTGGAGGCCGCGGCCGCCCTCGCGGTCCGGGCTGCCCATGGAGACGGCGGAGCTCTGGAGGGGGACCTCGCGCTCCGGGTAGCGGTCGGAGACCTCGATGCGCACGCCGTCCTCGGTGCGCAGGCACAGCACGTCCGCGTGGGTGCCCGCGTGGACGACGGCGTTGGTGACCAGCTCGCTGGTCAGGACGACCGCGTCGTCCACGATGTCGGCGAATCCCCAGCCCTGGAGGGTGTCGCGGACGAAGGACCGGGCGGTCGCGACGGATCGCCCGACGGGTTCGAAACTGGCGGCCGCACGCGCGGTGATCACAGAACTCCTCGGCCGGTTGTCGGCATGCAGGGCTGGCTCGCCGGCCGGCTCGAGCCGCTGCTGCGGCATCAGCTCGCCCGTCGGCTGTGGCTCCGGGGGCTGTCCCCCGGGGATCAGTCCGGTGGTCATTGTCCGGCCGCCCCTCCGATGCCCGCTCGTACTCGTGCCACCGCCCAGGCCGGTCGGACCGGTGCGGCTGGACAGCCGCATGCAAGGTTACTTACCTTCGCGGTCCGAGCGGATGCCGGTCTTCGGTGTTTACGCCCCCAGGGTGTGCGGACGATGTGCGAAGCTGCCGAACTGTTATGGCCGGGTTCGGCCGGGGTGAAACACTGGGCAAGCTTCTGATGAAGGTCGCTCCGGGCCGCGTGTGCCGGGCGCACGGCGGGCAGCAGCCCCTGGTGTGGCCGGATCCCGTCCGGCGGACATACGCAGAAGTAACCGGTACGCGGACGCGATCGGTATGCCGGTGACCGGCACGCCGGGCCGAAGCGGCCGAGCACAGCAGTAACGGTCTACCCCTCCGGGAGGGACACAGTGGAGTCTGGCGCGGCGACGCGAGGCACGAAGACGCGCGCGAAAGGCGGACCGTCCCTGGGCAGGAGCGGCGGCACCACGACGGTGGACACGGCCGCCCTGAACCGGCTGCTGGCGGCCCTCGGGGCGATGCGGGACGGGAACTTCCGCAAGCGTCTGACGGTCTCCGGAGACGGGGTGATGTCGGAGATCGCGGCCGTCTTCAACGAGGTGGCCGACCGGAATCTGCATCTGACCGGTGAGCTGTCCCGGGTGCGGCGCATGGTGGGGCGTGAGGGAAAACTCACGGAACGGCTGGAGACGGGTGCCTGCGAGGGGTCCTGGGCGACCGCCATCGAGCACTCCAACGCGCTCGTGGACGATCTGGTCTGGCCCGTCTCGGAGGTCAGCCGGGTGCTCACGGCGGTCGCCGAGGGTGATCTGTCGCCGCGCATGGAGCTGCGGACCCAGGCGCCGGACGGCGGTACGGGGCATCCGCTGCGCGGGGAGTTCCTGAAGGTCGGCCGGACCGTCAACAACCTGGTGGACCAGCTGTCGACGTTCACGGACGAGGTCACGCGCGTGGCCAGCGAGGTCGGTACCGAGGGCAAGCTCGGCGGGCAGGCGCGGGTGCGCGGGATGTCGGGTTCGTGGAAGGACCTGACCGAGTCCGTCAACACGATGGCGGACCGGCTGACCGCCCAGGTCCGGGACATCGCCCTGGTGACCACGGCGGTGGCCAAGGGTGATCTGTCCCGCAAGGTGACCGTGCATGTCGCGGGCGAGATGCTGGAGCTGAAGAACACCGTCAACACGATGGTGGACCAGCTGTCGGCCTTCTCCTCCGAAGTCACGCGGGTGGCCCGGGAGGTGGGCACCGAGGGCATCCTGGGCGGCCGGGCGCAGGTGCCCGGGGTGGCCGGCGTGTGGAAGGAGCTGACCGACTCCGTCAACACGATGGCGGGCAACCTGACCGCGCAGGTGCGGGGGATCTCACAGGTGACGACGGCCGTCGCCAGTGGTGATCTGTCGCAGAAGGTGACGGTTCCGGCGCGGGGCGAGGTGGCGCGGCTCGCCGAGACGATCAACCAGATGACCGAGACGCTGCGGATCTTCGCGGACGAGGTCACCCGGGTGGCGAACGAGGTCGGCGCGGAGGGGCGGCTCGGCGGTCAGGCGAACGTGCCGGGCGCGGCCGGTACCTGGAAGGACCTGACGGACTCCGTCAACACGGTGTTCCGGAACCTGACGACGCAGGTGCGGGACATCGCGACGGTGACGACCGCGGTGGCCAACGGCGATCTGTCGCAGAAGGTCACCGTGGACGTGGCCGGCGAGATGCTGGAGCTGAAGAACACCGTCAACGGCATGGTGGACCAGCTGTCGTCGTTCGGTGCCGAGGTGACGCGGGTCGCCCGGGAGGTCGGTGTCGAGGGTGAGCTGGGCGGGCAGGCGCAGGTGCCGGGCGCGGCGGGTACGTGGAAGGACCTGACGGACTCCGTCAATACCGCGTTCCGCAACCTGACCGGTCAGGTGCGCAACATCGCCCAGGTGACGACGGCGGTGGCGAACGGTGATCTGTCGCAGAAGGTCACCGTGGACGTCTCCGGTGAGATGCTCCAGCTCAAGAACACCGTGAACACGATGGTGGACCAGCTGTCGAGCTTCGCCGACCAGGTCACGCGGATGGCCCGGGACGTGGGTACGGAGGGCCGGCTGGGCGGTCAGGCCCGGGTGGACGGCGTCTCGGGTACCTGGAAGGAGTTGACGGACTCCGTCAACTTCATGGCCGGCAACCTGACGTCGCAGGTGCGGCAGATCGCCCAGGTGACGACGGCGGTGGCGCGCGGTGACCTGTCGCAGAAGATCGACGTGGACGCGCGCGGCGAGATCCTCGAGCTGAAGAACACGATCAACACGATGGTGGACCAGCTGTCCGCCTTCGCCGACCAGGTGACCCGGGTCGCGCGGGACGTGGGTACGGAGGGGCGCCTGGGCGGTCAGGCGCAGGTGCCCGGTGTCGCCGGTGTGTGGCGGGACCTGACCGACTCCGTGAACGGCATGGCGGGCAACCTGACGGCACAGGTGCGCAACATCGCGCAGGTCGCCACCGCCGTGGCGCGCGGTGACCTCTCCCAGAAGATCACCGTGGACGCGCGCGGGGAGATCCTGGAGCTGAAGAACACGCTGAACACGATGGTGGACCAGCTGTCGTCGTTCGCCGACCAGGTCACGCGGGTGGCCCGTGAGGTGGGTACGGAGGGCATCCTCGGCGGGCAGGCCGAGGTGCAGGGGGTCTCCGGCACCTGGAAGGACCTCACGCAGTCCGTGAACTTCATGGCGAACAACCTGACGATCCAGGTGCGCAACATCGCCGAGGTCACGACGGCGGTCGCGAAGGGTGATCTGTCGAAGAAGATCACTGTTGACGCGAAGGGCGAGATCCTCGAGCTCGTCACGACGGTCAACACCATGGTCGATCAGCTCTCGAGTTTCGCCGAGCAGGTGACCCGGGTGGCCCGTGAGGTGGGCACCGAGGGCATCCTGGGCGGTCAGGCGCACGTGCCGGGGGTCACGGGCATCTGGAAGGACCTCAGCAACAACGTCAACCTGATGGCCAACAACCTGACCATGCAGGTGCGCAACATCTCGCAGGTGGCCGCGGCCGTCGCCAACGGCGATCTGACGCGGCAGGTGACGATCGAGGCGCGCGGCGAGGTGGCGCAGCTCGCCGACACCATCAACACGATGGTCAAGACGCTGAGTTCGTTCGCCGACCAGGTCACCAAGGTGGCCCGCGAGGTGGGCACGGACGGCATCCTGGGCGGTCAGGCGCATGTCCCGGGCGTGGCCGGCACCTGGAAGGACCTCACCGAGTCGGTGAACCAGATGGCGTCCAACCTGACCGGCCAGGTGCGCAACATCGCCATGGTCACCACGGCCATCGCCAAGGGTGACTTGACGAAGAAGATCGACATTGACGCCCGCGGCGAGATCCTGGAGCTGAAGACGACGATCAACACGATGGTCGACCAGCTCTCCAGCTTCGCCGAGGAGGTCACGCGCGTGGCCCGCGAGGTGGGCACGGAGGGGCAGCTGGGCGGCCAGGCACGCGTGCGTGACGTGGACGGCACCTGGCGCGACCTGACCGAGTCCGTGAACGAGATGGCCGAGAACCTGACCCGGCAGGTGCGGGCCATCGCGCGCGTGGCGACCGCGGTGACCCGGGGCGACCTGAACCTGAAGATCAACGTGGACGCGGCCGGCGAGATCCAGGAGTTGCAGGACTACATCAACAAGATGATCGCCAACCTGCGCGACACCACGATCGCCAACAAGGAGCAGGACTGGCTCAAGGGCAACCTGGCCCGTATCTCCTCCCTCATGCAGGGCCGCCGGGACCTGGAGGACGTGGCCTCGCTGATCATGAGCGAGCTGACGCCGGTGGTGTCCGCGCAGCACGGCGCGTTCTTCCTGGCGATGCCGCTGATGGAGGGCAAGGGCGTCGGCAACGGCGAGGACGACTACGAGCTGCGGATGCTGGGCTCGTACGGCTACTCGATGGGCTCGATGCCGACGTCGTTCCGGCCCGGTGAGGCGCTGATCGGCACGGCCGCCCAGGAGAAGCGCACGATCCTGGTGGACAAGGCGCCCAGCGGCTATCTGAAGATCTCCTCCGGGCTCGGCGAGGCCCCGCCCGCGCAGGTGATCGTGTTGCCGGTGCTGTTCGAGGGCAAGGTGCTCGGGGTGATCGAGCTGGCGTCGTTCACGCCGTTCACGCAGATCCAGCGGGACTTCCTCAACCAGATCGCCGAGATGATCGCGACCAGCGTCAACACCATCTCGGTCAACACCAAGACCGAGAAGCTGCTCAAGCAGTCGCAGGAGCTGACCGAGCAGCTGCGGGAGCGGTCGGCCGAACTGGAGAACCGGCAGAAGGCGTTGCAGGCCTCCAACGCCGAACTGGAGGAGAAGGCCGAGCTGCTGGCCCGGCAGAACCGGGACATCGAGGTGAAGAACACCGAGATCGAGGAGGCCCGGCAGGTCCTGGAGGAGCGCGCCGAGCAGCTCGCGGTGTCGATGCGCTACAAGAGCGAGTTCCTCGCCAACATGTCGCACGAGCTGCGCACCCCGCTCAACTCGCTGCTGATCCTGGCGAAGCTGCTCGCGGACAACGCCGAGGGCAATCTCTCGCCCAAGCAGGTGGAGTTCGCCGAGACCATCCACGGCGCGGGCTCCGACCTGCTCCAGCTGATCAACGACATCCTGGACCTGTCGAAGGTCGAGGCGGGCAAGATGGACGTCTCGCCGACCCGGATCGCGCTCGTCCAGCTGGTGGACTACGTGGAGGCCACCTTCCGGCCGCTGACCGCGGAGAAGGGCCTGGACCTGTCCGTGCGGGTCTCCCCGGAGCTGCCGGCGACCCTGCACACCGACGAGCAGCGGTTGCTGCAGGTGCTGCGCAACCTGTTGTCCAACGCGGTGAAGTTCACCGATTCCGGTTCGGTGGAGCTGGTGATCCGGCCCGCGGGCACGGATGTGCCGGAGACCATCCGGGAGCAGTTGCTGGAGGCCGGTTCGCTGGCCGATCCGGACGGCGAGCTGATCGCGTTCTCGGTGACGGACACCGGCATCGGCATCGCGGCCAGCAAGATGCGGGTGATCTTCGAGGCGTTCAAGCAGGCGGACGGCACCACCAGCCGCAAGTACGGCGGCACCGGTCTCGGGCTGTCGATCTCGCGGGAGATCGCGCAGTTGCTCGGCGGTGAGATCCACGCGCAGAGCGAGCCGGGGCGCGGCTCGACGTTCACGCTGTACCTGCCGCTGCACATGAGCGAACTGCCGCCGCAGGGCTACCAGCAGTCGGCGCCCGCCCTGGAGGCCGGGGACCTGGTGGCCTCGGAGGCGCACCTTTCCTCGGAGCTGTCCGCGGTGGAGATCGAGACGCCGGCCGAGGTGAAGTCGTACCAGGAGACGCAGAACGGGCCCGCCGCGCTCTTCCGGCGCCGGCGGCGGGCCTTGCCCACGGAGACGCAGCGGGCCGAGCAGTGGACGGCCGTTCCCGAGCAGGAGCAGCCGGCGCCGCCCACGGCGCGGTTCGGCGGCGAGAAGGTGCTGATCGTCGACGACGACATCCGCAACGTGTTCGCGCTCACCAGCGTCCTGGAGCAGCACGGGCTGTCGGTGCTGTACGCCGAGAACGGCCGGGAGGGCATCGAGGTGCTGGAGCAGCACGACGACGTGGCGGTGGTGCTGATGGACATCATGATGCCCGAGATGGACGGGTACGCGACGACCACGGCGATCCGCCGGATGCCGCAGTTCGCGGGTCTGCCGATCATCGCGCTCACCGCGAAGGCGATGAAGGGCGACCGGGAGAAGGCGATCCAGTCGGGCGCCTCCGACTACGTCACCAAGCCCGTCGACCCCGATCACCTGTTGTCGGTGATGAACCAGTGGATGCGGCCGGAGTGAGCCGGGCGTGACCGGCCCGCCCCGGCGCGCCGGTCACGCCGGGGCGGCCCGCGGCGCGCGCGGGGGTTGCTGCATGATGGGGGCCGGGAACACGTGGGAATACGGGATTCCGGGAACCATCCGGGATGTCGCCGCGTTTCCGGTACGTGCACAGTGACATCGCGGTGACAGGGTGTGGCGACAGGCGGGGTGCGGCTACGATGACCGGCACAAGGACGGGCGGCGAAAGGGAGTCGTCCCCTGGGGCGGCGCCCGGTGTACCGCCGGGGCGAGGAGGGCGGGCCATGGTGCAGAAGGCCAAGATCCTCCTGGTCGATGACCGGCCGGAGAATCTGCTGGCGCTGGAGGCGATCCTCTCGGCGCTCGATCAGACACTGGTGCGGGCATCGTCCGGGGAGGAAGCGCTCAAGGCACTGCTCACGGACGATTTCGCGGTCATCCTGCTGGATGTCCAGATGCCGGGCATGGACGGTTTCGAGACGGCCGCGCACATCAAGCGGCGGGAGCGGACGCGGGACATCCCGATCATCTTCCTCACGGCCATCAACCACGGCCCGCACCACACCTTCCGGGGCTACGCGGCGGGCGCGGTGGACTACATCTCCAAGCCGTTCGACCCGTGGGTGCTGCGCGCGAAGGTCTCGGTGTTCGTCGAGCTGTACATGAAGAACTGCCAGCTGCGGGAGCAGGCGGCGCTGTTGCGGCTCCAGTTGGAGGGCGGCGGCAAGGGCGCGGTGGCCGGCAAGGAGTCGGCCGGGCTGCTCGCCGAGCTGTCCGCGCGGCTCGCGGCCGTGGAGGAGCAGGCGGAGGCGCTGTCCAAGCAGCTGGACGACGACTCCGCGGACGCGGCGGCGGTGGCGACGGCGGCCCATCTGGAGCGCAAACTCACCGGGTTGCGCCGTGCCCTGGACGCGCTGGAGCCGGGCACGGGCGGCAGCGGTGCCTCGGTGCCGTCGCAGAACTGACCGAGCCCCCTCCGCAGATGCGGATGAGCGTGCGTCAATTTCGCTCCCCGGCAGGCACGACACGAACGGGTGAAGCTGTGGGCGCACGTGTCCGCCGTCGTCTCCCCCGGTAACCTCACACCCATGGCCTCACGTCCCTCCGCAGCCAAGAAGCAGCCCGCCAAGAAGGCCGCTGCTCCCGCGAAGGCTCCGGCGAAGAAGGCCGCCGCGAAGAAGGCCCCGGCCAAGAAGGCGCCCGCCAAGAAGGCCGTGGCGAGGAAGCCCGCGCCCCCGAGGCCGGCGCCCAGCCCCACCGGGGGCCTCTACCGAGTGGTGCGCGCCCTCTGGCTGGGCCTCGCGCACGCCGTCGGCGCCGTCTTCCGCGGCATAGGGCAGGGCGCGAAGAACCTCGACCCGGCCCATCGCAAGGACGGCGTCGCGCTGCTGCTGCTCGGCATCGCGCTGATCGTCGCCGCGGGCACCTGGGCGGACCTGCGCGGACCCGTCGGCGACCTGGTGGAGATCCTGGTCACCGGCGCCTTCGGCCGGCTCGACCTGCTGGTGCCGATACTGCTCGCGGTCATCGCCGTACGGTTCATCCGGCACCCGGAGAAGCCGGAGGCCAACGGGCGGATCGTGATCGGCCTGTCCGCGCTCGTCGTCGGCGTGCTCGGCCAGGTCCACGTCGCCTGCGGCTCGCCCGCGCGCAGCGCCGGCATGCAGGGCATAAGGGACGCCGGCGGCCTCATCGGCTGGGCGGCGGCCACGCCGCTGACGTACGCCATGACCGAGGTGCTCGCCGTCCCCCTGCTGGTGCTGCTGACGATCTTCGGGCTGCTCGTGGTGACCGCGACCCCGGTCAACGCGATCCCGCAGCGGCTGCGGCGGCTCGGCGTCGTACTGGGCGTGCTGCACGATTACGAGGCGGACCGGTTCGCCGCCGAGGAGGCGGCCTACGACGAGCAGTGGCGGGAGGCGCCGCCCGCGCGCCCGCGCAGGCGCTCCGGCGCGCCCCAGGCGTACGACCCCGAGGGCGCCGAGACCGCGGCCCTGGCGCAGCGCCGCGGGCGTCCCAGGCGCTCCGCGGTGCCCCAGCCGGACCCGCAGCGGCACCCGGACGCCGTGGACGTCGCCGCGGCGGCCGCCGCCGCGCTGGACGGTGCCGTGCTGCACGGCATGCCGCCCTCCCCGCTGGTCGCCGACCTCACCCAGGGGGTGGGCGCGGGCGAGCGCGAGGACACCACCCCGGTGCCCGCCCCCGCCTCCGCCCCCACAGCCACACCCGCGCCCGCGCCGGTGCCCGCCGCCCGCCCGAAGCGGGAGAAGCCCGAGCCCGCGGCCGTACCCGATCTGACCAAGCCCGTACCCGACCTGACCAAGAAGGCCCCCGAGGCGCCCCGTGAGCTGCCCGCGCGCGCGGAGCAGCTCCAGCTGTCCGGGGACATCACCTACGCGCTGCCCTCCCTGGACCTGCTCCAGCGGGGCGGTCCCGGCAAGGCGCGCAGCGCCGCCAACGACGCGGTCGTCGCCTCGCTCACCCAGGTCTTCACCGAGTTCAAGGTCGACGCGGCCGTCACCGGCTTCACCCGCGGCCCGACGGTCACCCGCTACGAGGTGGAGCTGGGCCCCGCCGTGAAGGTCGAGCGGATCACCGCGCTGACCAAGAACATCGCCTACGCGGTGGCCAGCCCGGACGTGCGGATCATCAGCCCGATCCCCGGCAAGTCCGCGGTGGGCATCGAGATCCCCAACACCGACCGGGAGATGGTCAACCTCGGCGACGTGCTGCGCCTCGCGGAGTCCGCCGAGGACGACGACCCCATGCTGGTCGCCTTCGGCAAGGACGTCGAGGGCGGGTACGTCATGCACTCGCTGGCGAAGATGCCGCACATGCTGGTCGCCGGCGCCACCGGCTCCGGCAAGTCGTCGTGCATCAACTGCCTGATCACCTCGGTGATGATGCGGGCGACCCCGGAGGACGTCCGGATGATCCTGGTCGACCCCAAGCGCGTGGAGCTGACCGCCTACGAGGGCATCCCGCACCTGATCACACCGATCATCACCAACCCCAAGCGGGCCGCCGAGGCGCTGCAGTGGGTGGTCCGCGAGATGGACCTCAGGTATGACGACCTGGCCGCCTACGGCTACCGGCACATCGACGACTTCAACCGCGCGGTGCGCGAGGGCAAGGCCGAGGCGCCGCCGGGCAGCGAGCGCGAGCTCCAGCCGTACCCGTACCTGCTGGTGATCGTGGACGAGCTGGCCGACCTGATGATGGTCGCCCCGCGCGACGTCGAGGACGCCATCGTGCGCATCACGCAGCTCGCGCGCGCGGCCGGCATCCATCTGGTGCTCGCCACCCAGCGCCCGTCGGTCGACGTGGTCACCGGTCTGATCAAGGCCAACGTGCCCTCCCGGCTGGCGTTCGCCACCTCCTCGCTGGCCGACTCGCGGGTCATCCTCGACCAGCCGGGCGCCGAGAAGCTGATCGGCAAGGGCGACGGCCTGTTCCTGCCGATGGGCGCGAACAAGCCGACCCGTATGCAGGGCGCGTTCGTGACCGAGGAGGAGGTCGCGGCCGTCGTCCGGCACTGCAAGGAGCAGATGGCGCCCGTCTTCCGGGACGACGTCACCGTGGGCTCCAAGCAGAAGAAGGAGATCGACGAGGACATCGGCGACGACCTCGACCTGCTGTGCCAGGCCGCCGAGCTGGTCGTCTCCACCCAGTTCGGGTCGACGTCCATGCTCCAGCGCAAGCTGCGCGTCGGCTTCGCCAAGGCGGGGCGGCTGATGGACCTCATGGAGTCCCGCAACATCGTCGGACCGAGTGAGGGCTCCAAGGCGCGGGACGTCCTGGTGAAACCGGACGAGCTGGACGGTGTGCTCGCGATGATCCGCGGAGAGACCGAGGGGTGACACGAAGGGCCGTTCGGTCCAGCCCGGTTGCGCCGGGTGGCCGAGCGGCCGTGACCCACCCGTTAGGGGGGACGGGGCAACCGTTCGGGTTTGTCGTACGTCCAGTTGAGCGAAAGGTCAGGTAAGGGCCTCGCCCTGGGGTACCTGCTTGTCCGACCATCGGCATGTCGTGCCAATCCGTTGGCGTACAAAGTCATACCGTCCGGTTGCCCCACCCTTTCGTCACCCCCCTAGACTGAGCTTCCAGCACAGGTGGCTACACGCTCGAAAGGCGCCCCCGTGTCCCTCGGCAACTCCCCTGAAGACGAGCGTCCGTTCCGAGACGAGTCCCAGGAAGCCCGACCTTCCGTGGGCCGCGCCCTGAAGCAGGCGCGGATCGCGGCCGGGCTGACCGTGGACGACGTCAGCACCGCCACTCGGGTCCGTATCGCCATCGTGCGCGCCATCGAGGCGGACGACTTCGCCCCCTGCGGCGGCGACGTGTACGCCCGTGGGCACATCCGCACCCTGGCCAGGGCCGTCCACCTCGACCCCGAGCCGCTGATCGCCCAGTACGACGCCGAGCACGGCGGCCGTCCCGCGCCCACCCCCGCCGCGCCCCTGTTCGAGGCGGAGCGGATCCGGCCCGAGCGGCGCGGCCCGAACTGGACGGCGGCGATGGTCGCCGCCATCGTCGTCGTGATCGGGTTCGTCGGATTCACCGCGTTCAAGGGCGGCTCCTCCTCCGGCGACTCCAAGTCCCAGGTCGCCGAGGGCAGCCCGTCCAGCGCCGGCACGAGCGCCTCGGTCCCGCCGAAGAAGGACAAGCCGGCCCAGCCGACCGGCGAGCCCTCCGACAGCGCCATCGCCGCCGCCCCCCAGGACAAGGTGACCGTCCAGGTCAGCGCGCCCAACGGACGCAGCTGGATCTCCGCCAAGGACCACAACGGCCGGATGCTCTTCGACGGGCTGCTGAAGAAGGGCCAGTCCAAGACCTTCCAGGACAACTCCAAGATCAACCTCATCCTCGGCGACGCGGGCGCGATCGAGCTGTACGTCAACGGCAAGAAGATCGAGGACACCTTCCGGCCCGGCGCGGTGGAGCGCCTCACCTACACCAAGGGCGACCCGGTGGCGGGCTGACGGGCCGCCCCTCGCGGGATGTGACGGAGTCGGCCGGGCCCGGCCAACCCCGTCGACATGGGCTGTCGGCGAGACAAAGTAGTCTTGAGCACATGCCTGAACGCCGTACCGTCGCACTCGTCACTCTCGGCTGCGCTCGTAACGAGGTGGATTCCGAGGAGCTCGCAGGCCGTTTGGAGGCGGACGGCTGGCAGCTCGTGGACGACGCCGCGGACGCCGACGTCGCCGTGGTCAACACCTGTGGCTTCGTGGAGGCCGCGAAGAAGGACTCCGTCGACGCCCTGCTGGAGGCCAACGATCTCAAGGGCCACGGGAGAACCCAGGCCGTCGTGGCGGTGGGCTGCATGGCCGAGCGGTACGGCAAGGAGCTGGCCGAGGCGCTGCCCGAGGCCGACGGCGTGCTCGGCTTCGACGACTACACGGACATCTCCGACCGCCTGCAGACCATCCTGTCCGGCGGCATCCACGCCTCCCACACCCCGCGCGACCGGCGCAAGCTGCTGCCGATCAGCCCGGCCGAGCGACAGGAGTCGGCCGCGTCCGTCGCGCTGCCCGGCCACGCCCCGGCCGACCTGCCGGAGGGCGTCGCCCCCGCCTCCGGGCCCCGCGCGCCGCTGCGCCGCCGCCTGGACGGCTCCCCGGTCGCCTCGGTGAAGGTCGCCTCGGGCTGCGACCGGCGCTGCTCCTTCTGCGCCATCCCGTCCTTCCGCGGCTCCTTCATCTCCCGCCGCCCCAGCGACATCCTGAACGAGACCCGCTGGCTGGCCGAGCAGGGCGTGAAGGAGATCATGCTGGTCTCCGAGAACAACACCTCCTACGGCAAGGACCTGGGCGACATCCGCCTGCTGGAGTCCCTGCTGCCGGAGCTGGCCGACGTGGACGGCATCGAGCGGGTCCGGGTGAGCTACCTCCAGCCGGCCGAGATGCGCCCCGGACTGATCGACGTCCTGACCTCGACGCCCAAGGTCGCCCCGTACTTCGACCTGTCCTTCCAGCACTCCGCGCCGAACGTGCTGCGCGCCATGCGCCGCTTCGGCGACACCGACCGGTTCCTGGAGCTGCTGGACACCATCCGGAGCAAGGCCCCCGAGGCCGGCGTGCGCTCCAACTTCATCGTCGGCTTCCCCGGCGAGACCGAGTCCGACCTGGCCGAACTGGAGCGCTTCCTGAACGGCGCCCGGCTGGACGCCATCGGTGTCTTCGGCTACTCCGACGAGGAGGGCACGGAAGCGGCGACGTACGACACCAAGCTGGACGAGGACGTCGTCGCCGAGCGCCTGGCCCACATCTCCCGGCTGGCCGAGGAACTGGTCTCGCAGCGCGCCGAGGAGCGCGTCGGCGAGACGGTCCGGGTCCTGGTGGAGTCGGTGGACGAGGAGGAGGGCGTCTACGGCCGTGCCGCGCACCAGGCGCCGGAGACCGACGGCCAGGTGCTGCTCACGAGCGGCGAGGGCCTGACCGTCGGACGTATGGTCGAGGCGAAGGTGGTCGGTACGGAAGGTGTCGACCTGGTGGCCGAGCCGCTGGCCGGCTCGCTCGCGTGTAGTGAGGAGGCGGGCAGATGACCGGAGTCCCGGCATCCGCCGCGGGCGGCTCCTCCGGCGCGCACCGTGCCCGGGGCACCGCCGCCGCTGCCGACGGCGCCCGGTCCGAGGTCTCCGGTTCTGCTCCAGGTCCCGCCGACGAGGGCGGCAAGGCCGCCCGTGGCGGCAAGATCACGGCTGCGGCCGTCAACCAGGCCAGTGTCTGGAACGTCGCCAATCTGCTGACCATGCTGCGGCTGCTGCTGGTGCCCGGCTTCGTGGCGCTGATGCTGGCGGACGGCGGCTACGACCCGGCCTGGCGCTCGCTGGCCTGGGCCGCCTTCGCCATCGCCATGATCACCGACCTGTTCGACGGGCATCTGGCGCGGACGTACAACCTGGTCACCGACTTCGGGAAGATCGCCGACCCCATCGCCGACAAGGCGATCATGGGGGCGGCGCTCACCTGTCTGTCGGCCCTGGGCGACCTGCCGTGGTGGGTGACGGCCGTGATCCTCGGCCGGGAACTCGGCATCACCCTGCTGCGTTTTCTGGTCATTCGCTACGGCGTGATCCCCGCCAGCCGCGGCGGCAAGCTGAAGACCCTCACCCAGGGCGTGGCAGTGGGCATGTACGTCCTGGCGCTGACGGGCTGGCTGGCCACCCTGAGGTTCTGGGTGATGGCCGCGGCGGTCGTCCTCACGGTCGTGACGGGCCTCGACTACATAAGACAAGCCATTGTGCTGCGCCGGCGGGGAATCGCCGAGCGCGCGGCGGCGTTGGAGGAGAAGGACGCGTGAGCTCCCAGGCCACCGAACTGGTGCGACTACTGACCGTGAGGGGCGAGACCCTTGCCGTCGCCGAGTCGCTGACCGGTGGCCTGGTGGCGGCGGAGATCACCGGGGTACCCGGGGCGTCCCGGGTGTTCCGGGGCTCGGTCACCGCCTACGCCACCGAGCTCAAGCACGGGCTGCTCGGCGTCGACGGATCCCTGCTGGCCCGGCGGGGTGCGGTGGATCCGCAGGTCGCGGGCCGGATGGCGGCCGGAGTCCGCGCGCTTCTCGGTGCCGACTGGGGCATCGCGACCACCGGAGTGGCCGGGCCCGATCCGCAGGACGGCAAGCCCGTCGGAACGGTCTTCGTGGCCGTGGACGGACCCCTCACCGGTCCATCCGGTTCTGCCGGTGGCGGAAAAGTCCGGGCGCTGCGGTTGAACGGCGGCCGTGCGGAAATTCGTATGGAGAGTGTACGGAGCGTACTCGCAGTGCTTCTGGAGCAGCTTGCGGGCGAACAGACTGGGAATGAGCGGGCACAGGATACGGAACGGAACGGGGGGTTTTGATGTTTGCAGCCCTGAGTGAACACGACATCGCTCCCCGCACGGCCGCGGCGCGAGGCGGTACGGTGGGGCGAGAAGGATGCGGCTACGCGGTCCGAGGAGGGAGCCACCGATGATTCTGCTCCGTCGCCTGCTGGGTGACGTGCTGCGTCGGCAGCGCCAACGCCAGGGCCGTACTCTGCGCGAAGTCTCCTCGTCCGCCCGAGTCTCACTCGGCTATCTCTCCGAGGTGGAGCGGGGGCAGAAGGAGGCTTCCTCCGAGCTGCTCGCCGCCATCTGCGACGCGCTGGACGTACGGATGTCGGAACTCATGCGGGAAGTGAGCGACGAGCTGGCGCTCGCCGAACTGGCCCAGTCCGCCCGCGCCACCGAGCCTGTGCCCACGCCGGTCCGGCCGATGCTGGGTTCCGTGTCGGTGACCGGTGTGCCACCGGAACGGGTGACCATCAAGGCGCCCGCGGACGTGGTCGCCGCGTGAGGTCCGCGCGCGCGGCCTGACAACCCCGAACGAACGAGGCCCCGGCCGGGCCTCTCCGGATCCCTCCGGACAGCCCGGCCGGGGCTTCTCGTCTGCCCGTGGTGGCTTTTGCCCTCATATTCCCCGTTTGCCGGGGTCGTGCCGTGCGGTCATCGTGAGAGGGACGTGACGGCGCCGAAGCACGGAGGAAGCGGATGTACGTCGTGAAGAGCCCGTTGGCCGACGCGGACCTGAAGACCGTGTCCGAGGCGCTCCAGGGCGCCCTGATGGACCTGGTGGACCTCGCGCTGACCGGCAAGCAGATCCACTGGAACATCGTCGGCCCCAGGTTCCGCTCCATCCACCTCCAGCTGGACGAGGTCGTCGCCTCGGCCCGCGCCCACTCCGACACGGTCGCCGAGCGGGCGGCGGCGCTGGGCGTACCGCCCGACGGCCGCGCCACCACGGTGGCCTCCGGCAGCGGCATCAAGACGGCTCCGGCGGGCTGGATCAAGGACACGGACGCGGTCTCGGCGATGGTGGACGCGCTGGGCTCGGTGATCACCCGGATGCGGGAACGGGTGACCGCGACCGAGGCGCCCGACCCGGTCTCCCAGGACCTCCTCATCGCGATCACCGCGGACCTGGAGAAGCACCACTGGATGTTCCAGGCGGAGAACGCGTAGCGCGGCGGCCGGGGCATTCCCCGGGTTTCCGGCGCCGTGCGGCCCGGTGGTGCATCGGTGAGCCCGTGGTGCGCCTCCCGCGCGGGGCGGGCGACGGTCTAGCGTCCGGCTGGAGGTGATGGCGGGCATGGCGGGACGCATAGTGCGCTGGGGGGCCGCGCTCGGGCTCGGGGCCCTGTGGTGGTGGGCCGTGCTGCGGCTGGCCGTGGGGGAGGACTCGGGCGTGCTGGAAGCGGCCGTCGTGGCCGGCGGCTGGGGGCTGAGCCTGCTGCCCGTGCACTGTGTGCCCAAGGCGCGCGCGACCGGGGCCGTGCCGGCGGGGCGCTGGGGGGCCGCCTGGCGGGCCGGGGAGCTCACCAGGGCGTCGCCACATCCCCGTTCGGGCGAAGTCTCCGACCCGTCGTGAATCCCGACGCGTCCGATGCCGGGTACCGCACCGCGCGCGCCACGTCGTCCGGCTCACCGCCCCGGCCCAGCGGTGTCATACGGGTCATCACGGCCTCGTTGTGTGCCTGGGCCGCGCGGTCGTGACGGGCGGTCACGGGGTGCGGATCCAGCCCGGGGCGACCGCGTTGACCCGGACGCCGCGCGGGCCCAGCTCGGTGGCCGGCGTCCTGGTCGGCTGCACCACGGCCGCCTTGGCCGCGCCGTAGCAGAGCAGCCCGGCGCCGCCGGTGTCGACCGCGCCGGAGGCCATGGTGACGATGCTCCCGCGCGTCCGGTGGGTGAGCATCAGCCGTGCCGCCCGCTGGCCGTGCCGCCGTGGTCCTCGATCAGCGCGGCGGTGCCGTCCGGGCCGTCCGCGTCCCGGTCGGCGCGGTGCACCGTCGCGCCCGCCTCGGCGGGCAGCACGGCACAGGCCCGGCCGATGCCACCGGCGGCTGCGGCGACCAAGGCGGTGCGTCCGCTGAGGTCGTACGCGCTCAGAGCCATGGGGGGGGCGGTACGAGCATGTCTGACGGGTCGTCGATTGGTGGGTCCGCTCAGGGGGTGCGAGGGCGGCGCGGGTACTTCTCCCGCCAGCGCTGCGGGGAGCCGGGGGCCGGGGCGGGACCAGGCTGGCAGGTGGGGCACCAGTAGGTGGGGCGCTCCTGGGAACCGTCGCCCTGATCGGCCACCCGCACCGAGGTGTGGCAGCGCAGGCACGGCCGGGGCGCGCGGCCGTAGACGAACAGGTCGTGCCGGTGCACGCCGGTCGTCTGCCGGACCGGGCGCTCGCGGTTCGCCTCCAGCAGCCGCTTGGCCAGGCCGGGCAGCTTCTCGGCGCGGTCGGCGGGGAGCGCGCCGACGGGCAGCCACGGGGTCACGCCGAGCAGGAAGCACAGCTCGCTCTTGTAGACGTTGCCGATCCCGGCCAGATTGCGCTGGTCCAGCAGGGCCTCGCCGAGCGGCCGGGCTGGATCCGCCAGGAGGTTGGCCAGGGCGCGCTCGGGGTCCCAGTCCGGGCCGAGCAGGTCGGGGCCGAGGTGGCCGACGACCCGCTCCTCGTCGGCCGTGCGCAGCAGTTCCAGGACCTGGAGGCGGTAGCCGACCGCCGCGCGGTCGGCGGTGGACAGGACGGCGCGGATCTGGTGGGCCGGCCCGCCCCGCCAGCGCTCACCCGCGCCGAACACCTTCCACGCGCCCTCCATCCGCAGATGGGTGTGCAGGGTCAGGCCGTCCTCGAAGCGGGTCAGCAGGTGCTTGCCGCGCGGAACGGTGTTCAGCACCGTGCGGCCGGCCAGGTCGACCGTCGCGTACTTGGGCACGCGGAAGTCGCTGCGGGTCAGCACCTTGCCGGCGAGGGCCTCGTGCAGCCGCCGCGCGGCCTGCCAGACCGTGTCACCTTCGGGCATGCCTCAAGCCTGCCACGCGGGTGTCGGGGGCGCGGGTGCCGTCGTGGCGGGCCGGGGCGGCCTCACGGTCTCAGGCGCAGGCCGCGCGGTGTCGCCACGAACCCGGCCGTCTCCAGGAGGGCGCCCGTGGGGGACGTCAGGGCCTGGGCGCCGTTGATCCGCTCCACCGTGACCGTGCCGAGCGAGCCCGCGCGGGCGGCCGTCGCCAGCGCCTCGGCGGCCGCGCGCAGACGGGGGTCGTCCGTCGCGGCGGTGTCCGGGGTGGCGGGCCAGACCAGCAGCGTCTTGCCGCCGCGCTCCATGTAGAGCGTCAGCTCGCCGTCCACCAGCACCACCAGCGCACCCGCCTTCCGGCCCGGCTTGTGCCCGGCGCCGGTCGGCGGCTCCGGCCAGGGCAGCGCCGCGCCGTAGGCGTTCGCGGGGTCGGCCGCGGCGAGGACCACGGCGCGGGAGCCGGGGGCGGTGCCCGTACGGCCGTAGCCATGGCCGTAGCCGTCGCGGGAGCGGTACGGGACCGCGCCGGGGGAGGCGCCCGGGCCGTGGGCGGGGCCGCCGCCGCGGGGGCCGCCGTAGCCGGGGGAGGCGAACGGGTCCGCGGGGCCGCGGGACGAGAACGGGTCGCCGTCGGCGCCGGTGTGGTCGTCCGGCGGCCAGGTGAAGTCGCCGTCCGGACCGGGGTGGGGGAAGCCTCCGTCGGCCGTCTCGAAGGGACCGGGGACGGCGGCGTGGTCGTACGGGCCGCCGTCGGTGCGGTGGGGCGCGCGGGCTCCCCGGGGTCCGTCGAAGGGGCCCGGGAAGCCCTGTTCGGCGAAGCCGTTCGCGGTTCCCGCGGTGCCGAAGCCGTTCGGGGATCCCCCGGTGCCGAAGGCACTCGCCGTGCCCGGGGTGGGGAAGCCGTTGCCGTCGGCCGGGGCGGGCAGGCCCTCGGTGCGCTCGCGGGCGTTCGCCACCGCGCGCAGGCGGTCCACCGCGCCGTCCATCGCGAACTGGGCCGCGCCCAGTCCCTCCACCACGTAACCGCGCCGGGCCTGCCCGCTCTCCTCGAACACCGACAGCACCCGGTACACCGCGGAGAAGCCGCCCTCGACACCTTCCGCGGCCACCGCGCCCCGGGTGACCACGCCGTGCCGGTCCAGGAGCGTACGGGCCAGCGCGTGCGCGCGCACGGTGGCGTCCGGCTCGGCCGCCGGCAGCAGCGACCAGCGGCCCGCGACGGTCGGCGGGCCGGTGCGGGAGGCGGTGCGCGCGGCGGCCGTCAGGGAGCCGTAGCGCCCGCGCGGGACGGCGCGCTTGGCGCGGTGCGCGGTCGAGCCCGCCGTACGGCCCGAGCCCAGCAGGGCGCGCATCGGCGCGAGGGTGTCGTTGGTGAGCCGGCCGGACCAGGCGAGGTCCCACAGGGCATCGGCCAGCTGGGGCTCGGTGACCTCCGGGTGGGTGGTGGCACGGACCTGGTCGGCGATCTGCCGGAAGAACAGGCCGTACCCGCCGGACAGGGCGTCCAGGACCGACTGGTGGAGCGCGGTCAGCTCCAGCGGATGCGGTGCCGGGAGCAGCAGCGGGGCCGCGTCCGCCAGATACAGGGACACCCAGCCGTCCTTGCCGGGCAGGGCGCCCGCACCGGCCCACACCACCTCGCCCGCGGCGGTCAGCTCGTCGAGCATCGAGGGCGTGTAACCCGCCACGCGGGAGGGCAGGACCAGCTTCTCCAGCGCGGAGGCGGGCACGGAGGCTCCCTGCAACTGCTCGATGGCCCGCACCAGGCCGTCGATCCCGCGCACCTCGTGGCCCCTGCCGATGTGCTGCCACTGGGGCAGGAACTGGGCGAGAGCGGCGGGCGGCACCGGCTCCAGCTCGTGCCGCAGGGCCGCCAGCGAGCGGCGGCGCAACCGGCGCAGTACGGCCGCGTCGCACCACTCCTGGCCGATGCCGGCCGGATGGAACTCGCCCTGGACGACCCGGCCGGCCGCGGCCAGCCGCTGGAGCGCGCCCTCGGTGACCGCGACGCCGAGCCCGAACCGGGCCGCCGCGGTGGCCGAGGTGAAGGGGCCGTGCGTACGGGCGTACCGCGCGAGGAGGTCGCCGAGTGGATCCTTGACCGGCTCGGTGAACGCCTCCGGCACCCCGACCGGCAGCGCCGTGCCGAGCGCGTCGCGCAGCCGGCCCGCGTCCTCCACGGCCGCCCAGTGGTCGGCGCCCGCGATCCGCACCCTGATGGCCCGGCGCGCCCCGGCCAGCTCCCGCGCCCACTCCGCGTCCGCGCCCCGCGCCACCAGCTCCGCGTCGGTCAGCGGGCCGAGCAGCCGGAGCACGTCGGCGACGCCCTCGACGTCCTTGACCCGGCGGTCCTCGGTGAGCCACTGCAGCTCGTGCTCCAGCTCGGTCAGCACGTCGGCGTCGAGCAGTTCGCGCAGCTCCGCCTGGCCCAGCAGCTCGGCCAGCAGCCGCGAGTCCAGGGACAGCGCGGCGGCGCGGCGCTCGGCCAGCGGGGAGTCGCCCTCGTACAGGAACTGGGCGACGTACCCGAAGAGCAGGGAGCGGGCGAACGGGGACGGCTCGGGGGTGGTGACCTCGACCAGGCGCACCTTGCGGGACTCGATGTCGCCCATCAGCTCGACCAGCCCGGGCACGTCGAAGACGTCCTGGAGGCATTCGCGGACCGCCTCCAGGACGATCGGGAACGAGCCGAACTCGCTCGCCACCTGGAGCAGCTGGGCGGCGCGCTGGCGCTGCTGCCACAGCGGGGTGCGCTTGCCGGGGTTGCGGCGCGGCAGCAGCAGCGCGCGGGCGGCGCACTCCCGGAACCGGGCCGCGAACAGCGCCGAGCCGCCGACCTGGTCGGTGACGATCTGGTCGACCTCGCCCTTGTCGAAGGCGACGTCCGCCGCGCCGACCGGGGCCTGCTCGCTGTCGACCGCCGTGTCGAGGGGGGTGCCCGCCTTCGCCGGTTCCTGGTCGAGCAGGTCCAGGCCCAGCAGATCGGCGTCGGGCAGGCGCAGCACGATGCCGTCGTCGGCGTGCATGACCTGCGCGTCCATGCCGTACCGCTCGGACAGGCGGGCGCCGAGGGCGAGCGCCCAGGGGGCGTGGACCTGGGCGCCGAAGGGCGAGTGCACGACGACCCGCCAGTCGCCCAGCTCGTCGCGGAACCGCTCCACGACGATCGTGCGGTCGTCGGGGATGTGACCGCAGGCCTCGCGCTGTTCGCCCAGGTACGCCAGCACGTTGTCCGCCGCCCACGCGTCCAGGCCGGCCGCCAGCAGCCGCGGCCGCGCGTCGTCCCGGGGCAGCGAGCCGACCTCGCGCAGGAACGCGCCCACCGCGCGGCCCAGCTCCAGCGGGCGGCCCAGCTGGTCGCCCTTCCAGAACGGCAGCCGGCCCGGCACGCCCGGCGCGGGCGAGACCAGGACCCGGTCGCGCGTGATGTCCTCGATCCGCCAGGAACTCGTGCCCAGCGTGAAGACATCGCCCACGCGGGACTCGTAGACCATCTCCTCGTCCAGCTCGCCGACCCGGCCGCCGCCCTTCTTGGGGTCGGAACCGGCGAGGAAGACACCGAACAGACCGCGGTCCGGGATCGTGCCGCCGGAGGTGACGGCCAGGCGCTGGGCGCCCGGGCGGCCGGTGACCGTGCCGGCCACGCGGTCCCACACCACGCGCGGGCGCAGCTCCGCGAACGCGTCGGACGGATAGCGGCCCGCGAGCATGTCCAGCACGGCCGTGAACGCCGACTCGGGCAGTGAGGCGAACGGGGCCGCGCGGCGGACGACGGCCAGCAGGTCGTCGAACTGCCAGGTGTCCAGTGCCGTCATGGCCACCAGTTGCTGCGCGAGCACGTCCAGCGGGTTGGCGGGCACCTTCAGGGATTCGATGGCGCCCGAGCGCATCCGCTCGGTGACCACGGCCGCCTGGACCAGGTCGCCCCGGTACTTCGGGAAGACGACACCGGTCGAGACGGCGCCGACCTGGTGGCCGGCGCGGCCCACCCGCTGGAGGCCGGAGGCGACCGACGGCGGGGACTCGACCTGCACGACGAGGTCGACGGCGCCCATGTCGATGCCCAGTTCCAGGCTGGAGGTGGCCACCACCGCGGGCAGCCGGCCCGCCTTCAGGTCCTCCTCGACCAGGGCACGCTGCTCCTTGGAGACCGAGCCGTGGTGCGCGCGGGCGATCACCGGCGGCGCGCCCTGGGCCGCGCCCGAGCCGCCCATCAGCTGGGCGGGGGAGTGGTGCTCGCCGAGGGGCTCGCCGGTCGCCCGTTCGTACGCGATCTCGTTGAGCCGGTTGCACAGCCGCTCCGCCAGGCGGCGGGAGTTGGCGAAGACGATCGTGGACCGGTGGGCCTGCACCAGGTCGGCGATCCGCTCCTCCACATGCGGCCAGATCGACGGCCGCTCCCCGCCCTCGGCGGCGTCGGCGGCCGGGGATCCCCCCAGCTCGCCCATGTCCTCGACCGGGACGACCACGGAGAGGTCGAACTCCTTGCCGGACTCCGGCTGGACGATCTCCACCTTGCGGCGCGGCGACAGATAGCGGGCCACCTCGTCCACCGGGCGCACGGTCGCCGACAGGCCGATCCGGCGGGCGGGCCTCGGCAGCAACTCGTCCAGCCGCTCCAGGGAGAGCGCGAGATGCGCGCCGCGCTTGGTGCCCGCGACCGCGTGCACCTCGTCCAGGATCACCGTCTCCACGCCCGTGAGCGCGTCGCGCGTGGCCGAGGTCAGCATCAGGAACAGCGACTCGGGGGTGGTGATCAGGATGTCCGGCGGACGGGTGGACAGGGCGCGGCGCTCGGCGGCCGGGGTGTCGCCGGAGCGGATGCCGACCCTGACCTCGGGTTCGGGCAGGCCCAGCCGCACCGACTCCTGGCGGATCCCGGTCAGCGGGCTGCGCAGATTGCGCTCGACATCGACGGCCAGGGCCTTCAGCGGGGACACGTACAGCACCCGGCAACGCTTCTTGGGGTCGGCGGGGGGCGGCGCCGACGCCAGCTGGTCCAGGGCGGCGAGGAACGCGGCCAGCGTCTTGCCCGAGCCGGTCGGGGCGACCACCAGCACGTCCGAGCCCTCGCGGATGGCCTGCCACGCGCCCGCCTGGGCGGCGGTGGGCGCGGAGAACGCTCCCGTGAACCAGCCGCGGGTCGCGGGGGAGAAGCCGTCGAGGGCTCGGTGTGCGGAGCTGACCATGCGTCCATCGTGCACCCACCCACTGACAATCGCCGTGACCTGGGCAAACGAGGTGGTGGGGAGGGCGGCGGGGCGGGTCCGACGGTGGGGTGGCGGGCCAAGCGGTGAGGTGGCGGGACGGCCGGGACAATGGGCCCATGGCGGGTTCAAGCGAGCGGGCACGGCACTGGCGGTACCCGGAGCTGCCCGGAGTCGACCTGCTGCGGGCCCGGTACATCCGCAAGAACTTCATCCGGCACACCCACGAGAACTTCGTGATCGCGGCCATCGCCGACGGAGTCGAGGTCTTCCACCACCGCGGCTCGGACGTCTCCGCGGGCGCGGGCGCGCTCGCGCTGGTCAACCCGGACACCCCGCACACCGGCCGGGCGGGGGTGCCCGAGGGCTGGCGGTACGGCGCGGTGTACCCCTCGCCCGACGTGGTCGCGGAGATCGCGGCCGAGACCACCAGCCTGCGGGGCACGCCCGGCTTCGTCAGCCCGGTCCTCGACGATCCCTACGCCGCCCGCCTGGTCCACCAGGTGCTGCGCGCCACCGACGAGGGCAACGCGCTGGCCGCCGACACGCTCCTGCGGGTCGCCGTGACCAGGCTGCTGCGGCTGAACGGCGGCCCGCTGCCCGAGCGGCGGACCCGTTCGGCCGGCGCGCTGATCGCCGCACGCGCGCGTGCGGTGCTGGAGGAGCGGATGGCCCGGCCGCCGACCCTGGAACGGCTGGCCCGGGATCTGGGGACCAGCCCGTTCGCCCTGCTGCGGGCGTTCCGCGCCGCCTATGGCATGCCGCCGCACACCTGGCTGACCGACGCGCGGGTACGCCGCGCCCGGCTGCTGCTGGACGCGGGGACGGCCCCCGCCGAGGCGGCCGTCGCCGTCGGCTTCACCGACCAGCCCCACCTCAACCGGCACTTCACCCGGATCGTCGGTGTGCCTCCGGGCGCGTACCAGCGGGAGCACGCGAACCCGGGCGGGCGGGGGCGTGTGCCAGGCGAGCGCAAGAACGTACAAGACGCGGATCGGCCGTCGTCCGTACCGTCCCGGGCGTGACACAGCACATAGCATTCACGGACCAGACAGCCGAGGGCACCGAGAAGCCGGACGCGGCCGTCGTACGGGACGCCCTGGGGGTCGGCGTCGCGGTGGGCCTGTCCGGATTCGCCTTCGGGGTGACCTCGGCCGGCAGCGGACTCGGGCTGCTCCAGACCTGCGCGCTCAGTCTCCTGGTGTTCACCGGCGCCTCGCAGTTCGCCCTCGTCGGGGCGCTGGCCGCCGGCGGCAACCCGTTCACGGCCGCGGCCGGCGCCTTCTTCCTGGGCGTGCGCAACGCCTTCTACGGGCTGCGGCTGTCGCAGTTGCTCGCCCTCCCGCGCGCGGTACGGCCGTTCGCCGCCCACTGGGTGATCGACGAGACCACCGCGGTGACCCTGGCCCAGCCGACCCGGCGGGCCGCGCGCATCGGCTTCACGGTCACCGGGCTCAGCCTGTACGCGCTGTGGAACCTCACCACGCTGCTCGGCGCACTCGGAGCCGAGGCGATCGGCGACACGCGCGCGTGGGGCCTGGACGCAGCGGGACCCGCCGTCTTCCTGGCCCTGCTCGCACCGATGCTGAAGACGGCCACCGAGCGCGCCGTGGCGGGCCTCGCGGTCCTGCTGGGCCTCGGTCTGCTGCCGGTGCTGCCGGCCGGCGTGCCGGTGCTGGTGGCGGCACTGGCGGCGCCGCTCGCCCTCGTCGCCGAGTCCCGGCGCGGCGACCGCGCCGACGGGGACACCCCGGCCGATCCGCCGGGACCGGACGGCCGGCGCGCACCGCAGGACACGGGCGGGACGAGCGGCGCGGAGGAGGGCCGGTGAACATCTGGATCGCGATCATCGGGACCGCCGTCGGCTGCTACGCCGTCAAGCTCGCCGGACTGCTCGTCCCGGGCCACGCCGTCGAGCGGCCGTACGTGCGGCGGCTGGCGGCCCTGCTGCCGGTCGCCCTGCTCGCCGCGCTCACGGCCCAGCAGACGTTCGCCGACGGGCACACGCTCATGCTGGACGCCCGGGCCGCGGGGCTCGGCGCCGCGGCCGTGGCACTGCTGCTGCGCGCGCCGTTCCTGCTGGTCGTGGCGGCGGCCGTGGTGGTGACGGCGGGCCTGCGGGCCCTCGGCGGGTGAGCCGGCCGGGCCCGGCCCGCCCTGGCGGGGCAGGGCCCGGGGCGGTGGTTCAGCCCACGAAGCGGCCATAGGCCCGCAGGGTGCGCAGGGCCTCGATCGTCACCATGGGGCGCGCCTCCAGCGTGGGCGCCGGGGCCCACTGCCGCCAGGTGACGGGCCAGCCCCCGTCCTCCTGCTGCCCGGCGGCCAGGTGGTCCAGGGAGCGTGTCATCTCGTCGTCCGTGAACCACGCGCGCGCGAGCGAGTCCGGGCTCCGGGCGAAGTCGTGCGGGAAGTGGTGCTCCCCGGGGGCGTAGCCGGCGGCGACCGGGGACGCGTCGAGGTGGTCCGGGTCCAGCGCCGCGAGCCGCTGCTCCCGCACCAGGTGGCCCAGCCGGTCGGCGGCGGCCTGGGCGCGCGGTCGGTCGGGAGCGGAGTCCAGGAAGGCCACGGCCGCCTGCACCTCGTAGGGGTGGGACTTCTCCAGGCTCTCCACCGCCTGCCAGCAATAGTCGGTGGCCCGGAACAGCCAGGCGTGCCACACCTCGTTGCGGTGCAGCAGCCCGACCACCGGACCGGTGGTCAGCAGCTCGCTGGGCGGGTTGTCGACGACCGTGAGGAACGGCGCCGTCGGATACCCGCGCTGGCCGGGGTGGACCGCCGGCAGGGCGCCGTCCGGGGTGGAGACGGAGGTCAGATAGCGGCACACGCGCTCCACCCGCTGCCCGCCGCAGCGCCCCAGGGCGTCCAGCACACGCAGGGCGCGCGCGGTGTGCAGGGGCTGGCTGACCGGCCCGCGCAGATCGGGCTCCAGCGCGTGCCCGTACCCGCCGTCCTCGTTGCGGTAGGCGTCCAGCGCCGCCTCCACGGCTTGCGGGCAGCCGTGCAGGAAGTGGTAGGCGAAGAGACGCTGCTCCAGCACGCGCGCGGTGAGCCAGATGAACTGTTCGGCGCGGAAGAGCGGGGAGCGCGCCGGGGGCGTGGAGGGGAGTGGGGAGACTCCTGAATCTTCCATGGGTCAGACCGTAGGGCGGAAAGCGGTCTCGGCAGGCGCTCCGGGGCAGGCTCCACCCCCGGGGGCGGGATACTGGGGTCATGCGGTTGACGGTCTTCTGGCAGCGAATGGCGGAACACTTCGGTCCGGGGTACGCCGAAACCTTCGCGCGCGATCACGTGATGTCCGAACTGGGCGGACGCACGGTGAACGAGGCGCTGGACGCGGGCTGGGAGGCCAAGGACGTGTGGCGCGTGGTCTGCGCGGTCATGGACGTGCCGGGCGAGAGGCGCTGACGGGCCGCCCGGGGGCACGGGGTGTGCCACAAGGGGGTGCCGCAGACGCCGAAACGCCTGTTTTGTCGCCAAGCGTCGGCCGGAAAATCGACAGTACGGTTCCGATCAGTCACGAGGCCCTCGCACGGGCCCCGGTTGTCGGTGGCGTGGGCGAGACTGGGCGAGTGGCACCCACTGACGAGGAATTTCTGGCACCCACCGCCGAGGACGGCGAGCCGTCCGTCCGACAGGCAGCACCGGCCGCGACGACCCCGCCCGGCCGGCCCCCGCTCGCCGACGCCGTCGCGCCGGGCGGCCGGATGCCGCGCTGGCTGCCCCGCGCCATGGTGCTCGCGCTCGCGCTGATCGCCGCCTTCCAGCTGGGCAGCTGGGCCTTCCACCAGCTGACCAGTCTGTTGATCAACATATTGATCGCGTTCTTCCTGGCTCTCGCCGTCGAGCCGGCGGTGAGCCGGATGGCGGCCCGTGGCATACGCAGGGGGCTCGCCACCTTCCTGGTCTTCTTCGGGCTGACCATCGTCATAGCCGGGTTCGTCACCCTGCTCGGCTCGATGCTGGCCGGCCAGATCATCAAGATGATCGAGGGCTTCCCGGAGTACCTTGACTCGCTGATCAACTGGATCAACCAGACCTTCCACACCGAGCTCAAACGGGTGGACATCCAGGAGGGCCTGCTCCACTCCGACTGGCTGCGCAAGTACGTGCAGAACAGCGCGGCCGGCGTCCTCGACGTGTCCGCCCAGGTGCTCGGCGGGCTCTTCCAGCTGCTCACGGTCGGCCTGTTCTCGTTCTACTTCGCCGCGGACGGCCCCCGGCTGCGCCGCGCCCTGTGCTCCGTCCTGCCGCCCGCGCGCCAGGCCGAGGTGCTGCGCGCCTGGGAGATCGCCGTCGCCAAGACGGGCGGCTACCTCTACTCGCGCGGTCTCATGGCGCTCATCTCCGGGGTCGCGCACTACATCCTGCTGGAGGTCATGGGCGTGCCGTACGCGCCCGTGCTCGGGGTCTGGGTGGGCCTGGTCTCCCAGTTCATCCCCACCATCGGGACCTACCTCGCGGGCGCGCTGCCGATGCTGATCGCGTTCACCGTCGACCCCTGGTACGCGGTGTGGGTGCTGGGCTTCGTCGTGATCTACCAGCAGTTCGAGAACTACATGCTCCAGCCCAAACTGACCTCCAAGACCGTCGACATCCATCCGGCGGTCGCCTTCGGCTCGGTCATCGCGGGCACCGCGCTGCTGGGCGCGGTCGGCGCGCTGATCGCCATCCCGGCGGTGGCCACCCTCCAGGCGTTCCTCGGGGCGTACGTGAAGCGGTACGCCGTCACGGACGACCCCCGGGTGCACGGGCACCGCAGCAGGACGCCGTCCGGCCCCGGCCCCCTCACGCGCGCGCGACGCCTGTGGGCCGCCCGCCGCCCCGGCGGGCGGGAAGGGGCGTAGGCCGCGCGGACCGGCGCCGCGCCCGCTCGTTGCGGGACGCGCGGGGCAGCGGCGCCCGTCGCTCCGCGTTCATGAGGACCGGAGTGCGTCTGGGGCGCGGGTCTGCCACGGGCAGGACGGCGGTGGGTGCTCCGTATGACCGTATGGCCATGACCGGACGAGCCGTCCGCGGACTGGACGCCGGTGTGGGCGTTCGGTGCCCTGGCCCTGGCGGTCGGGGTGACGGGCGGCGTGTTGCTGCGGCTCGGGCACCGTGGTCTCGGGGCGGTTCAGCTCGCGCTCTGCGCCGTGCTGGTGTGCTCCGTGCCGGCCCTCCGACCTTGAGTCGGGAGGGGCCGGTGGTCCGCTTGACACGAAAATCGAACATCCATTCTTATGGAGGCTCAGGCGAGGCTGCTGACTGGGGTATTCGCCCCGACATGCCGGGAAATGTCCCTCAGTTATCCACAGGCCGGGCCTGCGTCGGGGCGCATTGTCAGTGGCAGGCGTTAGCGTCTTTGACGTGAAGCGATCGACTCAAGCAAACCGGGTGGAACCCATGGCAGGAACCGACCGCGAGAAGGCGCTCGACGCCGCGCTCGCGCAGATTGAACGGCAATTCGGCAAGGGCGCGGTCATGCGCATGGGCGAGCGGTCCAAGGAGCCCATCGAGGTCATCCCGACCGGCTCGACCGCGCTCGACGTCGCCCTCGGTGTGGGTGGCCTGCCGCGCGGCCGTGTCGTGGAGATCTACGGACCGGAGTCCTCCGGTAAGACGACCCTGACCCTGCACGCCGTGGCGAACGCGCAGAAGGCCGGCGGACAGGTCGCCTTCGTGGACGCCGAGCACGCCCTAGACCCCGAGTACGCGCGCAAGCTCGGCGTCGACATCGACAACCTGATCCTCTCCCAGCCGGACAACGGCGAGCAGGCGCTGGAGATCGTGGACATGCTGGTCCGCTCCGGCGCCCTCGACCTCATCGTCATCGACTCGGTCGCCGCGCTCGTCCCGCGCGCGGAGATCGAGGGTGAGATGGGCGACAGCCACGTCGGTCTGCAGGCCCGTCTGATGAGCCAGGCGCTGCGGAAGATCACCAGCGCGCTCAACCAGTCCAAGACCACCGCCATCTTCATCAACCAGCTCCGCGAGAAGATCGGCGTGATGTTCGGCTCCCCCGAGACCACGACCGGTGGCCGGGCGCTGAAGTTCTACGCCTCGGTGCGCATCGACATCCGCCGCATCGAGACCCTGAAGGACGGCACGGAGGCGGTCGGCAACCGCACCCGCTGCAAGGTCGTCAAGAACAAGGTCGCGCCGCCCTTCAAGCAGGCCGAGTTCGACATCCTCTACGGCCAGGGCATCAGCCGTGAGGGCGGCCTGATCGACATGGGCGTGGAGCACGGCTTCGTGCGCAAGGCCGGCGCCTGGTACACGTACGAGGGCGACCAGCTCGGCCAGGGCAAGGAGAACGCGCGCAACTTCCTCAAGGACAACCCCGACCTGGCCAACGAGATCGAGAAGAAGATCAAGGAGAAGCTGGGCGTGGGGGTCCGGCCGGAGGAGCCCGCCGCCGAGCCGGGCGCCGACGCGGCGGTCACCACCGCGGCGGCCGGGGACGCCGCCAAGTCCGCAGCCGTCCCGGCAGCCGCCAAGGCCACCAAGCCCAAGGCCGCCGCGGCCAAGAGCTGACCCGTGACACGGCGAACCGACTGGGCCGAGTACGAGTACGCCACCCCCGGTGCCTCACGGGGGAGGGGCACCGGGGGCTACCCGGACTCCGCCCCGGACGGTGACGACGGACACCGGGACGGCGAGTACGGCGAGCCCGGCGAGCCGGGGAGGCGCGAGCGGTACCGGGGGCGGCGGGAGCACGCGGTACCCGACGCCTACGGAAGCTCCGGTCCCTTCGACGGCACCGGCGGGTACGGGGGCGACGGTGCCCCGGACGCGGGCGACGCGAGGGGTGAGTCGTACGGGGGCGGTTCACCCCGCGGCCGGGGTTCCGGAGGAACCGGTGGCGCGCGGGGCGGGGGCCGCGGGCGTGGCCGGCGGCGCGGTTTCGGGGACGCGCCCGGTGAGGACGAAGGCGCCCCCTCCTCGGCGAGGGACGAGCGGGGGGAGTCTTCAGGGGACCCGGCTGAGCGGGCCCGGGCGATCTGCCTGCGCCTGCTCACCGGGACCCCGCGTACCCGCAAGCAGCTCGCGGACGCCCTGCGGAAACGGGAGATCCCCGAGGACGTCGCCCAGGAGGTGCTGGACCGGTTCGAGGAGGTCGGGCTCATCGACGACGGCGCCTTCGCGGACGCCTGGGTGGAGTCCCGGCACCACGGGCGGGGACTCGCCCGCCGCGCCCTGGCCCGGGAACTGCGGACCAAGGGAGTCGACTCGGCGCTGATCGAGGACGCCGTCGCCCAGCTCGACTCCGAGCAGGAGGAGGCGACCGCCCGGGAACTCGTCGCCCGTAAGCTGCGCGCCACCCGGGGTCTGGACCGCGACAAGCGGCTCCGCCGCCTCGCGGGCATGCTCGCCCGCAAGGGCTATCCCGAGGGCATGGCCCTCCGCGTCGTCCGCCAGGCGCTGGAGGAAGAGGGCGAGGACACCGAGTTCCTCGGGGACGGGGACTTCTGACCCAGGGGACGGACCGGGTGTCCGGATGTGGGTGCCGGTGCCGGTGTGGGTTCCGGTGTCGGGGCCGGGGTGGGGCTAGCCCCCGCCCCGCGAGGGTGGGGCGCCCCCTGCCGAGACGCCTGGTCGCCGCAGTGCCTTCCCACCCCCTGACCGGCGACTCTGTTACGCGCGCTCAGCGCATGCGAGCGACTCGGCAGCGGGATCGCCCTCGCCGTGCTCACCGCGTTCAGCCTCGGCATGACGGGCAGGGCCACACCCGCGGTCACCCCGCTGCTCTACGTCTGCGTCGTCGGGTTCGCCGGCGTTCTCGCGCTGGTGTCCGGCGCCGTGCCGGGACGCGCGGCGCTGCGGGTGCGGGCGGTGACGGTCGCCACGGCGAAGGAGTGACAGCGGCAGGCCGTCGCGGACGTGAGACCGCGGCGCCTGCCGCTGCCCTCAGGCCGTCGCCGGCTTCACCGGCAGTCCTTCCGCCCGCCACGCCTGGAAACCGCCCACCAGGTCCGTCGCCCGGTGCAGGCCCAGCTGGTGGAGGGAGGCGGCGGCGAGGCTGGAGGCGTACCCCTCGTTGCAGATCACCACGACACGCAGGTCGTGTCCGGTGGCCTCGGGGAGACGGTGGCTGCCCTGGGGATCGAGGCGCCACTCCAGCTCGTTGCGCTCGACCACGACGGCACCCGGGATGAGCCCGTCCCGTTCCCGCAGGGCCGCGTACCGGATGTCGACCAGCAGCGCGTCACCGTCGAGAGCCGCCTTGTGCGCCTCCCGCGCCTCGATGCGCCGGTAGCCCGCGCGGACCCGCTCCAGCACCTCGTCGATGCCGGGCGGCCGTTCGCCGGTCGCTCCGGTCGCCGTCAGCTGTTCGCCGGTGTCGCTCACTGCCAGTCCTCCGGGCGTTCGACCTGCTCCAGGCGCAGGACCTGGCCGGTGCGGCTGTAACGACGGATGTGGGGGAGCGGTGGGTAGTAGGCGTGGACGGAGATGGCGTGTCGCTCCGTGGACTCGTTGAGCACCTCGTGCACGTGGTGGCGGCCGAAGGCGCGGCCCTGTCCGGCGGACAGCCGGCGTACGCGGTCCACGCCGTCGGTGAGTTCCAGGGTCTTCCAGCCGTCGCTGGGCAGCCGGGCGGCGAGGGAGTTCTCGGTCAGCTCGCCCGAGGCGGTGAGGAAGGCGCCGACCGAATCGGCGTGGTCGTGCCAGCCGGTGCCGGTGCCGGGCGGCCAGCCGATCAGCCATGCCTCGCTGCCGCCGGGCCCCTCGAGCCGCACCCAGGTGCGGCCCTCCGGGTCGAGCGGGAGGGAGGCGATCAGCTCGGCGTCGGCTGCCGTACGCCGGACGAAGTCGAGGAGGTCCGCCTGCGTGGGCGGCGTGCCGGCGGTGGACACGGGGGCGGGCAGGGAGGAGGGGACAGACACGGGCACCGTCCTGGAGGTTCGCGGAAACGGGCGCGCGACGGCGCCCGGTGAGGAAAGGAAGGCGAATTCAGCAGGACGGACGACACACGCAGCCCGCGTAGCGGACGAGGTCCATGTGGACCCTCCGCCACAGGCGCACGTAGGTGTCGGTCACGATCGGGAGTACAGCATGCCGGCCCATCCCGGTCAACCGAGTGTCACACCGTGGACGGAGGGACGGGAGCGCGGAATCGGCGCAGGCCGGAGGCGAACGCCACCCGGGCGGCGCCCGGCGCGGCCGGGGACGGGGCACCTGCGTTCACGCCTGGCGCGGCCAGGGGCTGGGCGCGTTCCTGGCGAACGGGCGTCCGCACGCGGGTCCGGCCCGGTGGTCCCGCCGCGGCCGGATTTCTCCCGGCCGCACGCGCGGAGCGTCAGCGCAGGCCCGAGCCCGCTTCCGCCGTCGCCGCCCGCTCACCCACCCGCTGCTCTTCCTGCTCCGGCTCCGGCTCCCGCGCCTCCTCCGCCACCGGCTCCGCCTCCGGTGCCGAGCCGCCCAGCGTGGTCTCCGCAGCCGTGTACAGGTCGGCCGGGCGTACCCCGCTCAGCGCGGTGACCAGGTAGCCGTCGGGGCGTACGAGCAGCACGCTGTGCGCCGGCGCGCCCGGGTAGCTCTCGGCGACCAGCAGCTCGGCGGGGTGCGGCAGCGCGGTCACGGCCGCCGCGAGCCGGGGCATCACGCCGGCGGACACCCAGTGCTTGCGGTCCCACACCCCCGTACCCGGCGCGATCAGCACGACCAGCAGCGCGCCGCGGCCGAGCCGGTCCCGCAGCCGGACGAAGGAGCCGTCCTCCGCCGTGACCCGGACGTCTGTCACCTGGGCGCCGGGCGGGGTGTCGACGGGGATCGCCGCCTCCAGGTGCCGGGGGGTGAGCGGCGAACCGGCGTGGTCGCCGGGCGCGCCCAGCGCACCGCGCCCGAGGTGGCCGTCGGTGAACTGCGCGTCCTGGCCGCGCGCCGCACCCGGGACGATGCCGCGCAGACCGCCGCCGCGCAGGACGGGCAGCGCCTGGTCGGCGGCGCGCAGCCGGGCGGCGACCACCGCGCGCCGCTCGGTCTGGTAGCTGTCCAACAGGGCCTCGTGCGGGCCGTGGTGCCAGGCCGTGGCCAGCTTCCAGGCGAGGTTGTCGGCGTCCCTCAGGCCCTCGTCGAGCCCCTGGGTGCCGAACGCGCCGAGCAGATGGGCCGCGTCCCCGGCGAGGAAGACCCGGCCGGCGCGCCACCGGCGGGCCAGCCGGTGGTGCACCGTGTGGACACCGGTGTCGAGCAGGTCGTACGCCGGTGCGTCGCCGCCCGTCCAGCCCGTGAGAGTCTCGCTGATCCGGGCCAGCACGATCTCGGGCGTGATCAGCTCCTTGCCCGGCGGCAGCAGCCAGTCCAGGCGCCAGGCGCCGTCCGGGAGGGGGCGGGCGGTCACCTCCCCGGCCGAGGGCCCGGACGACCGCCACGGCGGCATCCGGTGGAGCACCGCGTGGCCCTCCCACGGAAGTTCCGTCCGCAGTGCGGCGACCGCGTGCCGTTCCACCGCCGTACGGCCGGGAAAGCGGATGTCCTGGAGCTTGCGCACGGTCGAACGGGGGCCGTCGCAGCCCACCAGGTAACTGCCGCGCCACCAGGTCGCCTTCGGGCCGCGGGTGTGCGCGGTGACGCCGGTCCGCTCCTGTTCGACGGCGTCCAGGCGGCTGTCGGTGACCACCTTCGCCAGCGGCTCGCCGGCGAGGGCCGCGCGCAGGGCGTTCGTCACGATGTGCTGGGCGATGTGCAGCGGGGCGGCGGGGTCGTCCTCGGCGAAGGCGATCTCGGTCATCACCTGCTTGCGCCTGACGGACCGCCATCCGGCCCAGCGCACACCGTGCTCGCCGAGCGCCACCCCGGTGAGCCGTTCCAGCAGGGCGGCCGTGTCCTCGCGCAGGACGACGGTGCGCGCCAGGCGGGCTTCGTCCTTGCCGGGGCCTTCGTCGAGGACGACGACGGGCACGTTCTGACGGGTCAGCAGCAGGGCGAGCGTGAGTCCGACGGGCCCCGCTCCGACGATGATCACCGGGTCCATGGTGCGACGCCCCCTGCCCGTGACGATGCCCTGACGGAGACAAGTGAACAGGAAGGAGGAGCGGGGTGCACGATCACAAAACGTATGCAACCCATTGGCAGAGTTTGCGTCAAGCGAAGGTGGCACTCAGCGACTGAGTGTTGGACGAAACGGTGACAGCGCCGGACACGGGAGACCGAGTGCCGGTCAGGACCGGATGGCGTCAGGCGACGAGGCCGGCCTGCCAGGCGATGCGCGCGGCGTGAATGCGACTGTCCGCGCGCAGTTTGCCGCACAGGCTACGCACGTGGTCTTTGACCGTTTCCGGGCTTATATGCAACGCCTGGGCAATGGCGCGGTTGGGCAGGCCGTCACTGAGCAGCACCAGCACCTCACGTTCGCGTGTGCTGAGACTGGCGACGCGCTCGCAAACGCCGCGGCGGCAGGGGGGTGGGGCGGAGAAACGCTGGATGAACGCGTCGGCGATCTCAGGGGAGAGCGCGCGGCTGCCTTCGGTGACAGCGGTGAGAGCCCAGGCGAGGTGCTGCATTGCCGAGCGCTGCAAGAGAATGCCGGCGGCTCCCCGGGCGAGGAGGATGCGGGCATCCGCTTCTGTGATGTGTTCGGTGATCACTAGAACGGCAGGTGCTGCCGGAAGGCGAGCGATGATCTCCACCAGAGGAAGCGAGTCCTTGCCGTGCGCATCACCACTGATCAGCAGATCTGGACGGGTCCTGTTCACCAGTGCTGCCGCCTGGGCTCTTTTCCCCTCTGCGACTATGCTCGTGCGCGGATTCGGGCCCCCCTCCGAATCCAGGCCGTGCAATACCTGTCGCAGCCCTGCGCGGCTGAGCGCTCTATCATCGATGATTCCCACCCGTAGCATGCGGTCCCCGTGTGGTTCCGTGCCTTGGCGGCACTTGTGACATCACTCTCGACTGGTCACGACGAGAGCACCGTCCGATCCTGTGGCGCTTGCACGCGCCCGTCAAGCCTACTTCTGAACGTAGGTTTCGGCTCCTGATTTTGCACGCGTGAATAGATGGACGACTTTCCCTGCGGTGAGCCGCTCCACAGGATGGCGCTATATCAATCCCCGAATCAGGGGGGAAGGCCGTTCGTTACCCCCCTTGGGGGGATACGTCTTCTCGCTCGAGAATGCATGATGATGAGCGCCAGCGAAGCTCTGTACGAGAGGACCTGTCATTCGATGACTCACAACGTTCGGCGCAGTCTCGTGGTGGGCGCAGTCGGCTCCCTGCTCACCGTCGGGGCCGGCGTCATGCCGGCAGCGGCGTCTCCCGCCGGTGCTTCCGGCGCCACGGTACATTGCGGCGCTCCCAAGCTCGAGGTTTGGTACGACTCAGACCAATTCGGCACCTACCTGAAGGCGTATTTCAGGTCGGATCCGCGCTGCCCCAGGGGCGTCAGGCATGTCGAGAACCTCTCCGGGACAATTTATTGCAAACCCAATGGGGGACGCGTCTACCGCGAACGCGTATCAGGTGGTACGCCGGTCGAAACCATAGTGAAGGCGCTGCCCCCGAAAAGTAAGTGTCAATCCTTCTATGCCGAGGGCAGCATTCTCTACCGCGGGTGGACTCAGCCGTACAAGGACACGTGGCAGTGGAAGTGGGGCGACTACCCCGCCTGACAGCTGACGCCCGCAGGGAAGAGCCCTGGAGCGGTGCACGAACCGCGCTCGCCGGAAAATTTCTTCCGGGCGAGACGACGAAAAGGAGAGAATCATGCGGCGTACCTCGACGCTGGCTGGTGCAGTGCTGTTGGTGTCCATCCTGTCGGCGCCTTCGGCATTGGCGGACGGTCCGTCCGAGATCTACCTCGGAAAGCGCTCGGGCAGCATCACCACGACCGGAGGTGCCGACCTGTACAAGTGGGTTGACAAGCAGTACCGCAGCACCTCGCTTCCGAACCTTCGTAAGCACTCGATTCGTGTCACCCACCCGCAGTGCGGCAAGTGGAAGGCACGCGCTTCTGTGAAGTGGGGGTCGACGGTCGACACCGTCGAAGCGTCTGCTTCCGGCTGCAACGAGTCCGTTCTGCTCACGCCGATGGGCGATATGAATGCGAACGTCACGCTGACCATTCATTCCACTCCCGCCGATATGACGGGGACCGCCTCCATCAAGCCCGTCGGCTGATCGGACAGTCCACCGGGGTGTCGCACCCACCCGATCGGGAAGGGCGCGACACCCCGCTTCGTCTTGTCCAGCGAGCCGAACTCCGGGACCGGCGCCGGCGCGCATGCCCCGCGGCTAGTCCCCCGGGCGTTCCGTGCGTCCGTCGACCGGCCCCAAGGGGGCTCCCGTGGTGTCGAGCACTCCGGGTTGCTCGGCCGGCTCGGCCGCCGCGGCCACGGCGACGCCGGTCTTGGCCCGGCGTCCCCGCCGCTCGATCCAGGTCGCGAGCGAGGAGAGGGCGAGGCACATCGCGATGTAGATGGCGCCGACGACGATGGTGACGGCCGTGAACGGGTTCTCCCCGTTGACGATGATGTTGTTGGCCATCGTCCGGGTGGCGAACAGAAGCTCGGTGTAGGTGATGACGTAGCCGAGCGAGGTGTCCTTCAGCGTGACCACCAGCTGGCTGATCATCGTCGGCAGCATGGACCGGATCGCCTGCGGCAGCAGGAGCATCGTCATCACTTGGTACTTGCGCATGCCGAGCGCGTAGGCGGCCTCCACCTGCCCCTTCGGCACGGCGTTGATGCCCGCGCGGAACACCTCGGCCTGCACCGAGCCGTTGTAGACGGTGAGGCCGATGACGAGACCCCAGAACGCGGTGTAGTCACCGATCACGCCGAGATCGGTCTTGTAGGTGAGGAACAGCACCCACAGGGCGTAGATCGTGATGAGCAGCGGGACGGCACGGAACAGCTCGATGAAGCCGGTCGCCAGCCAGCGGACCGGCCGGTGCTCCGACAGCCGCGCGACGGCGAGCAGCAGCCCGAGGACCAGGGACAGCGCCCCCGCCACGGCGAACACCTTCAGGGTGGTCAGCACACCGTCGCGGATGTTCGTGCGCACGCCGGCGTTGTTGAAGATGTCCCAGACCTTCGGGTCCAGCTGGCCCTTGGCATCGAGGCGGTACACGACGAAGGCGAGCAGGGCGATCAACGCCAGGGAGCCGAGCACCGTGTAGACGCGGTTGCGCAGGCGGGCCTTCGGACCCGGCGCGTCGTACAGAACGCTTGCAGTCATCGGGCAACCCCCAGGCGCCGCTCCAGCAGCCGGAACAGACCGCTGATCGAGAAGGTGACGACGAGATAGCCCAGCGCCACCCACAGGAAGATCCAGGCGATGGGGAAGCCCTTGTCGCTCAGCAGCTTCTGCACCCCGAACAGCTCGGTGACGCTGAACGCACCCGCGATCGCCGAGTTCTTGGTCAGGGCGATGAAGATCGAGCTGAGCGGCGCGATCACGCTACGCGTCGCCTGCGGCAGGATGATCAGCCGCAGGGTCTGCGAGAAGGACATGCCGAGGGAGCGGGCGGCCTCCGCCTGGCCCATGGGAACCGTGTTGATGCCCGAGCGCACCGCCTCGCAGACGAAGGCCGAGGTGTAGAAGCCCAGGGCGAGCAGCGCCTTCGTCCAGGGGCTCAGACCCGGCACGAAGATGACCGGGACGACGAACCACGCGATGAGGAAGAGCAGGGTCAGAGGGGTGTTCCGGAACAGGGTGACCCACGCCGTGCCGAACATCCTCAGCGGAGGTACCGGGGAGACGCGGAACCCGGCGATGACGACACCCAGGATCATCGCGAGGAGCCCGCTGGCGAGGGTCAGCAGGACGGTGCCTATGAACCCCTCGCGGAAGTCCGCGAGATGGTCGAGCAATACGTTCACGGGGAGGTCCTCGTGGCGGTGTACGGGCAGGGAAGTCCGTTCCCGGGGCGGTGCGCGGGACGGCGGCGCCGGGACGGACCGGACGGCGGCCGCCGACCCGCAGGGCACCGGGTCGGCGGCGGCCGGCTGACGAGGCGTCGCGCGCGGGCGACGCCTCAGCGGCACGTCAGTAGCGGTTGACGGCCGGCGGCTCCGGGTACGCGGAGCCGGAAAGGCCGAGGGTCGCCTCGTACGCCTTCTTGTAGTCGCCGTTCTTCTCGTGCTTCTCCAAGGCGTCGTTGACGGCGTCACGCAGGGCCTTGTCGTCCTTGTTCATGCCCACGCCGTACGGCTCCTGGGTGAACGGCTTGCCGACCACCTTCAGCTTGGTGGGGCGCTGGGCCGCGTAGCCCTTGAGGATGGCGTCGTCCGTGGTGACGGCGTCGACCTCGTTGTTGAGCAGCTGCTGGACGCACTCGGAGTACTTCGACAGCTCGATGGTCTTCGCACCGTACTTGGGCTTCTTGATCTCCTGCAGAGGGGTCGAACCCTTGATGGAGCAGACCGTCTTGCCCTTCAGCGAGTCGGCACCCGTGATGCCGTTCTCGTCCTTGCGGACGAGAAGGTCCGCGCCGGCCTGGAAGTACGGGCCCGCGAAGCCGACCTGCTTCTTGCGCTCGTCGTTGATCGTGTACGTGCCGACGTAGAGGTCCACCTCTCCCTTGGAGATCGTGGTCTCACGGACGTTGGAGTCGACGGTCTTGAACTCGATCTGCTCGGGCTTGAAGCCGAGGTCGGCGGCGACCATCTTGGCGATCTCGATGTCGAAGCCGGACCGCTTGCCGGTGGTGTCCTCGAAGCCGAGGAACGGCTGGTCGTTCTTGGCGCCGATGACGAGCTTGCCGGCCTGCTGCGCCCTCTTCAGCGTGGACGAGTCGATCTTCACGCCGGTGGCGACGGAGTACGTCGGCAGCTTCGGGGCGTTCTTCCCGGTGCCGTCGCCCGTGGTCTGGTCCCCGGCATTGCCGGAGTCGCCGCCACAGGCGGTCAGGGCCAGGGCCAGGGTGGTGAGCACTGCCGCGGAGGCGGCCATGCGGAGCTTCATCGTGGACATCCTTGGAGTCGGCGGTTCGTGGTGCACGGGACCGGACGCTCGTGAAGCGGGCGCCGGCGGCGGGGTCAGTGGTGAAGGATCTTCGAGAGGAACTCGCGGGCCCGGTCGCTGCGCGGGTTGTTGAAGAACTGGTTGGGCTCGGCCTGTTCGACGATTCGCCCGTCCGCCATGAAGACGACCCGGTTCGCGGCCGACCGCGCGAAACCCATCTCGTGCGTGACGACGATCATCGTCATGCCCTCGCGCGCGAGCTGCTGCATGACCTCCAGGACCTCGTTGATCATCTCGGGGTCGAGCGCGGAGGTCGGCTCGTCGAACAGCATGACCTTCGGGTCCATCGCCAGGGCCCGCGCGATCGCGACCCGCTGCTGCTGGCCGCCGGACAGCTGGGCGGGGTACTTGTCGGCCTGGGTGCCCACGCCGACCCGGTCCAGCAGCGACCGGGCCTTCTCCTCGGCCTTCGTCTTGTCCGCCTTGCGGACCTTGACCTGACCCAGCATCACGTTCTCGAGCACGGTCTTGTGCGCGAACAGGTTGAACGACTGGAACACCATCCCGACGTCCGCCCGCAGCCGGGCCAGCTCCCGGCCCTCGTGCGGCAGCGGCTTGCCGTCGATCGTGATCGTGCCCGAGTCGATCGTCTCCAGGCGGTTGATGGTGCGGCACAGCGTCGACTTACCGGACCCGGAGGGCCCGATGACCACGACGACCTCGCCGCGGGCGATCGTCAGGTCGATGTCCTGGAGCACGTGCAACGCGCCGAAGTGCTTGTTGACGCTCTTCAGGACGACCAGTTCGTCGGACGTGGCCACGTCTTCCTTGGCCACCGTTACTTTGGTCATCGCTCTCAGGCTCCGTCCTCCTCGGGTTTCCGAGGACAGTAGTGAGCGGCTGTGACCTGCGTCATCACATCTGAGGGAGACTTGAGCATCACGATCCGGTAGCAATCGGACACGTGTCGTAGCACTTGGCTCCGCGCGCGTATCGGCCGGATAACGGAAGAGACGGGCAACCCGAAGCCTCTTGACTCCGTCCTGATCCATCGGCGTCACTGCCATGGTGCACGCGCGCGTGCCGCTGATCTACAAGGCCGACGGAAACCGAGACCGTACGACCGCTGAACCGGAGGGGGCCGGAATGAGACTGCTGCTCGTCGAGGACGACAATCACGTCGCCGCGGCCCTGTCCGCCGTCCTCGCGCGCCACGGCTTCCAGGTGACCCACGCGCGCAGCGGCGAGGAGGCCCTCCAGGCGCTCGTCCCCGAGGGCAACGGCTTCGGCGTCGTCCTGCTCGACCTCGGCCTGCCCGACCAGGACGGCTACGAGGTCTGCGGCAAGATCCGCAAGCGCACCAGCACTCCCGTGATCATGGTCACCGCCCGCGCCGACGTGCGCTCCCGCATCCACGGCCTCAACCTGGGCGCCGACGACTACGTGGTCAAGCCGTACGACACCGGGGAACTGCTCGCCCGGATCCACGCCGTCAGCCGGCGCACCGTCCAGGAGGACGCCGTCACCGGCGGCGAGGACGCCGTGCTGCTCGGCCCGGTCCGGATCGAACTGCCCACCCGCCAGGTCAGCGTGGACGGCGCGGTGGTCCAGCTGACCCGCAAGGAGTTCGACCTGCTCGCCCTGCTCGCGCAGCGGCCCGGCGTGGTCTTCCGGCGGGAGCAGATCATCAGCGAGGTCTGGCGCACCAGCTGGGAGGGCACCGGCCGCACCCTGGAGGTGCACGTCGCCTCCCTGCGCGCCAAACTCCGCCTGCCCGCGCTGATAGAGACCGTACGCGGCGTCGGCTACCGGCTCGTCGCCCCGGCCGTCTAGCGGGGACGGGTGCGCACACGTCTCCTCCCGCTGCTCATCGTGCTGCTGGCGGCCGTCCTGCTGGCGCTCGGCATCCCGCTCGCCGGCAGCCTGGCCGCCGCCCAGCAGCAACGGGTCGTCGTCGACCGGATGGACGACGCGGCCCGGTTCGCCGCGCTCGCCCAGTTCGTCACCGACGGGCCCGGCGGGTCGCGGCGCACCACCACGGACGAACGCCGGGCCGGTCTGCGCAGCGAGCTGGAGAGCTACCACGACGTCTACGGCATACGCGCGGGCGTCTTCTACCGCAACGGTACGGAGGCGATGGCCAACGCGCCCGGCGACTGGTTCGTCCCGCGCGCGGGTGAGGTACGCCGGGCGTTCGACGAGGCGCTGCTCAGCCGGCGCAGCCACGACCCGCCGCAGGCCTGGCCCTGGCAGCACAGCCGGCTCGTCGTCGCCTCACCGGTGATCCGGGACGGGGACGTCGTCGCGGTCGTGGTCACCGACTCGCCCACCGAGCAGCTGCGGTCCCGGATCCTGCGCGGCTGGCTGGTCATCGGCGCCGGCGAGATCGCGGCCATGCTGCTCGCCGTCGGCGCAGCGCTCCGGCTGACCGGCTGGGTCCTCAAGCCGGTCCGGGTCCTGGACGCCACCACCCACGACATCGCCACCGGGCGGCTCAAGTCCCGTGTCGCGGTGGCCGGCGGGCCGCCGGAACTCAGGCGGCTGGCCCGGTCGTTCAACGAGATGGCGGACAACGTCGAGGCCGTGCTGGAGCAGCAGCGCGCCTTCGTCGCCGACGCCTCGCACCAGTTGCGCAACCCGCTCGCGGCGCTGCTGCTGCGGATCGAACTGCTCGCCCTCGAACTCCCCGAGGGCAACGCGGAGATCGCCTCGGTCCGCACCGAGGGCAAGCGCCTCGCGCAGGTCCTGGACGACCTGCTCGACCTGGCGCTGGCCGAGCACGCCGAGGCCGACCTGGGGCTGACCGACATCGGCGCGCTGGCCGGGGAGCGGGTGGCCGCCTGGGCTCCGGCCGCCCGGGCCAAGGGTGTGAGCCTGACCGGCGACTGCCCGCCCACCACCGCCTGGGCCGACCCGATCGCCCTGTCCAGCGCCCTGGACGCGGTGATCGACAACGCCGTGAAGTTCACCCCCGAGGGCGGCACGGTCGAGGTCGCCGTCTGCGCCGACGGCGACACCACCACGGTCGTCGTCACGGACACCGGTCCCGGCCTCACCGACGAGGAACTCGCGCGCGTGGGCGACCGGTTCTGGCGCAGCGGCCGGCACCAGAACGTCAAGGGCTCGGGCCTGGGCCTGTCCATCACCCGCGCCCTGCTCGCGGCGGGCGGCGGCTCGGTCGACTTCGCCCACCACGAGCCGCGGGGACTACGGGTCACCGTCAGCGTGCCACGGCACCCGCCGGCCATCGAGGCCGCTCAGGGCGCCCGCTAGGCGCGTCGCGCAAGCCGGTGGCCGTCCGTCAGGGCTTGACCGACCGGTAGTAGCGCCGGGCGCCCTCCTGGAGCGGCAGCGGGCCGGTGTAGATGGCGGTGCGCAGGTCGACCAGCTGCGCGGAGTGGACATGGGCGCCGATGCCGTCCCGGCTCTTGATCACCGTGCGGGTCACCCACTCGGTCAGCCGGGGATCGACGTCGGTACGGGTCATCAGCACGTTGGACACGGCGATCGTCGGCACCTCGGCACCCCGCTGCACGTTCGGGTAGGCCGACTCGGGGATCTTCGTGGACCGGTAGTAGCGCGCCCACTCGCCCTGGCCGTGCAGCCGGGCGACCAGGGCGTCGTCGATCGGCACGAACCGGAAGGCTCCCTGCTGCGCCAGCGTGGCCAGCCCCTTCGTGGGCAGCCCGCCGGACCAGAAGAAGGCGTCGATCTTCCCCTCCCGCAGCCGCGCCGGCCCGGTGTCGATGCCGTCCCCCGCCGGAGTGATGTCCTTGCGCGGATCGATCCCGGCGGCCCGGAGCACCCGCTCGGCTATCAGCCGCACCCCCGAATTCGGCAACCCGATCGCCACCCGCTTGTGCCGCAGGTCCGCAACGTCGCTGATGTCCGAGCCCGGGGCCACGATGAGCTGCACGTAGTCGTCGTAGAGCCGGGCCACCCCGCGCAGCCGTCCGGCGCCCTCGCCCTGCCGCAGCCCGTACGCCGCCACCGCGTCGGCCGCCGCGATGGTGAAGTCCGCCCGCCCGGTCGCCACCCGCTCCACGTTCTCCTGGGAACCGGCGCTGTTGAGCAGCTTCACCGTCAGCCCCGGCATGTCCTTGCCCATCTCGGTGCGCAGCCGCTCGCCGTACTCCTGGTACACCCCGCGGGGCGTGCCGGTGCTGAACACGATCGTCCCGCCCGGCGGCTTCTCGCCGAGCGGCAGCAGCCACCACACCAGCAGCCCGAGGGCCACGACACCGACGGCCGCGCCGCGCAGCGCCGCGCGCCTGCCGACCCGGGGGAACCTCTTGGACATGCGGCGATCCTGCCAGCAGGGCCACGGCGGTGACCAGGGCCCGGGTCACAGAGGCCGCGGCCGGCGGGCGTTGTCGGTGCCGCCCGTTACAGTCGCCGCATGAGCACTTCGCCCGCCCGTCTCGTCCACGAGTTCCACCGCGCCTTCGGCCTCGACGTCCGCGACACGCCGACGGAGGTGGACCCCGGCCTGGCCGCCCACCGGGGCGAACTGCTCGCCGAGGAGGCCGCGGAGGTCGCCGAGGTCGCGGTCGAGGGCCCGCTGGACCGGCTCGCGCACGAGCTGGCCGACGTGGTGTACGTGGCCTACGGCACGGCCCTCGTGCACGGCATCGACCTGGACGAGGTGATCGCCGAGATCCACCGCGCCAACATGAGCAAGCTCGGCCCGGACGGACAGATCGCCCGCCGGGCCGACGGCAAGGTGCTCAAGGGCGAGCACTACCGCGCCCCGGACGTCTCCGCCGTCCTGCGCCGCCAGGGCTGGATACCGGGCGGCGACGGCGCCTGACGCGCGCGGTCGGCTACGAGGCGCCGGGCCGGGTGGGCCGGTACCTCGTAGCTGGCCGCGGGGGATCGGGGAGCTCCGGGCCAGGTAGGTCCGTGCCCGGGCCCGGGCGACGTACGCCTGCGGGGTGCGGGGAGCATTGGCCGGGGTAGGCCGCGTCCCCGTCGGCGTACATCCGCCGGACCGGGGACGCGTTCGGCCGATGTCGGTCAGGGCCCCTTCAGCCCCGTGCCGCCCAGGCGGGTCAGCAGGGCCGTGAGGCGGGCGAGGTCCGCCGGGGCCCAGTCCGGGGCGGCGAAGATCTCGGCGGCCGTCTCCCGGGCCGTGGCCAGCATCTCCGTCAGCCGCCGCCGGCCCGTGCCGGTCAGCGCCGCGTACGCCACGCGCGCGTCCCGGGCGTCCGGCTCCCGGGTCACCAGCCCGATCCGCTCCAGCGGAGCGAGTCCGCGCGTGACCCCGGACGCGGTCAGCCCCAGCGCCTCGGCCAGGTCGACCCGGCGCATCCGGGCGCCGGGTGCCTGGGCGAGCCGGAGCAGCAGCGTGAAGTCGGCGAGGCTGACGCCGTGCAGCCCGCCGAGCCGCGCGTCGAAGCGCCGTACCAGCGCCGTCTGGGCCCGTACCAGCCGCAGCGCCGCGTCCAGCGCCTCCTCGCTCATCGCGTCCGCCTTCCCTTGCCGACTCCTTGAGTGCTCAAGTTTAGGCCCGCGGTTCAGGAGCCGGTCGCCCGGGCGGCGCGGCGCTGTCGCTTGCCCAAGGGGGCCTGGGAGAGGTCCTCGGCGGTGGAGCGCAGGTGCTTGTAGCCGTAGCCGCGCCCGGTGAGCCAGGAGGCGGCCGCCGCCTCGGCCCGCTCGGTCGCCTCCAGGATGTCCTCCTCCTTCTCGCCCGTGGCGGAGAAGCGGAACACGAAGGCGGGCCGGGCGGCGATGTCGTAGGTGAGGGTCCCCTCGGGCGTGAACGCGGCGCGCAGGACGTCGTGTTCGGCGGCGTCGGCGAGGAGGGCGGCGCGCTGGGCCTCGGTGAGGCCGTCGAAGGCGCCGCGGACGGTGATGCGGAAGGTCCGTGTGGTCATCCCGCGACTGTAGGCGGGGCGGAGCGCGGACCTCCACCCGGTTTCCGGGCGCCGTGGGGCAGGGACGGGCCACGGAGTCGCACGGCAAAGGGACGGGTCACGCACCCGCACGGCTCCGGGGGCGGCCGGGATCCGGCCGGGGTGCCGGTGCGGCCGTCCGGCCGGTCGGTGGCGGGGCGAACACCGGGCGAGGTCCGGGCCGGCCGTTCACCACGCCGGACACCGGTGCTTACCTGAACATGGCGGAACTACGGGGTGGAGGCGGGGTGGACCTCGGGGAAGCGACCGCGCCCCTGGTCGCGGTCGTCGGAGTTGTCGGGACGCTGCTGTCCGCGCTGCTGACCCAGCGCGCGGCCGACCGCGGCCGGCAGCGCGAACTGGACCGCGTCGAGCAGGTACGGGAGCGGCGCCGGCACGCCCAGGAACTGCGCGCGTGCTCCGTGGCCCTCAACGCCTCCGCCCGGCAGTATCTGGCCGCCCTCACCGACCAGGTGCACGCGCTGGGCCGGGACGAGGAACTGAGGGTCGTACGACAGCGGCTCACCCAGGCACGCGACCAGTACCGGGACGTGTACGCCGAGGCCCAGATGCGGCTGCCGGAGCGGGTGCTCGACCTCGTGGCGGGCCTCAGCCACGACCTGGGGTCGGTGTACGGCATGGTCCGGCGCCTGGACGACGGACTCCCGCGCGCCGGGGACTCGCCCGAGGCCGTACGGGAGAGCATCGACGAACTGTGGGGCCGGCTGCGGCGGACCCGGCGCGAGATGCGGGCCGAACTGGCCGCGTACGCGGCGGATCCGGGGAGGTGAGGGAACCGGCCCGTAGGGGTTGCGGCGTACGGGGGCTCAGCGCTTGGTGGCCGGCGACTGGGCGTCCTGGACCGGGAGGACGGGGTCCTGGCCGGCCAGGGCACGCGGCCGCAGGACGGCGAGCAGCGGACCGGCCATCGCCGTCGTCACGACCGCCATCACCACCATCAGGGAGTACAACCGCTCGTCCAGGACGCCGAGTTGCAGGCCGGCGGTCAGAATGATCAGTTCGGTGAGCCCCCGTGTGTTCATGAGCGTGGCGAGAACCGCCGACTGGCGCGCCGTGACGCGGAAGGCCCGGGCACTCAGGAACGCGCCGACGAATTTCCCGCTGACCGCGACGAGCAGAATGAGCGCGAAGTCCAGCCAACCGGAACTGCCCATGTCCGACAGGTCGACTTTCAAACCCACGATGATGAAGAAGACCGGTTGCAGCAACTGACCGCTCACATCGCCGATCCGGTCGATGATGTCCGCGCGGAGCCGCTCGGTGGATTCCTTCGGCATCACCACACCGAAAAGGAAAGCACCGAAAATGAAATGCAGACCGATCCGTTCGGTGACCGCCCCCGAGACGAGCAGCCCCGCGAGGACGACCGTCAGCACCGCCGGGGTCAGCCGGGCCCCGCCGCCGGCGACCAGCCTGCGCAGCAGCGGACGGACCACCCACACCATCACACCGGCGTACGGCACGAGCAGCAGCAGGAGCCACTGGTCACCGCCCCCTCCGCCGACCAGGGCCACCACGGCGGCGAGCATGCACCAGGCGAGTACGTCACCGATCGCGGCGCAGGCCAGCGCCAGCCCGCCGATCGGGGTGTGCTGCATCTTCCGGTCCGTGAGGATCCGCGCCAGCACCGGGAAGGCGGTCACCGACATCGCCGTGCCCATGAAGAGCACGAAGCCCAGCCGGTGCCCCTGGGCGTGGTCGTCGGCCAGCATCAGGGCGAGCAGCGTGCCGAGTCCGAACGGCAGCACGGTGCAGGAGACCGCCACCGTGACGGCCAGTCGTCCGGTGCCGCGCAGGATCTTCCGGTCCAGTTCCAGACCCACGATGAACATGAAGACGGCCATGCCCACATCGGCGAGCGCGGTGAGCATCGGCCGCACCCCGGGGGGAAACAGGAACTCCGGCACGGAATGGCCCAGGAAAGTGGGGCCGAGCAGAATTCCCGCGAGCACCTCGCCGATGACCGCGGGCTGGGAGAAGCGCTGTGCCACGGCGCCCAGTATCCGGGCGAGCACGATGATGAGGGCGAGGTCGCAAAAGAGCGCGAACAGCTGGTTCGTGGTCATCGGTACCTGCCTTGACGACGGGCCGCGTAGGCCGCCCGGAACTCTTGAGGTGCCGTAGACGTGCCCAGCAATGCTTTGTGGTGTACGCCCGCCTTGTCAATGTCCCCATTCGGCTGACCGGATCCGGACGGCGGGTACCGATGGGCGGGTCGAGGCCGTCGGCAGACGGAAAGACGCCGCCTCCCCGGGTGCGGGCCGGGGAGGCGGCGCCTGGCGCACGGTTCTCAGGAAGCGCTCTGTGCCGTGACGCAACCGATCGATCCGGCGGGCAGGTTGTTGCCGGTGGAGGTGGCGGTGAAGCCGAACGTGGTGCTGCCGTCGGCCGCGACGACCCGGTTGTGGTCCGCGTTGCGGACCGTGACCGTGCCGTCGGCGGCCGTGGTCTGCGTCCCGTTCCACAAGCTGCTGATCTTGGTGCCGGTGCCCGGCGTCCAGGACACGGCCCAGCCGTCGAGGGGGGCGGTGCCGTGGTTCATGACCTCGACGGACGCCTGGAAGCCGCCGTTCCAGGCGCTGACCACGGAGTAGGTGGCCATGCAGGAACCGGTGTGCGGGTCCGTCGGGGTGGGCGTCGGGGTCGGTGTCGGGGTGGGGGTCGGGGTGGGCGTGGGCGTCGGGGTGGGCGTGGTGCCGGAACCGCCGATGCCCGTCACCTCGCCGTGGCCGCCGTCGAAGACGACGTCGGAGCAGGAGAAGAAGTTCTCCTGGCTGTCCGAGCGGACCCACTGGATGAACAGCAGGGCGTTGCCGGAGCGCCCGGAGGGCAGCTGCATGTCCCAGTAGTAGTGGCCGCCGTCGGTGCCGACCGAGCCCTGCTGGGGCGGGTTGGTGACCGTCTGGATCAGGTCGAGGTCGGCCCAGCGCAACGTACTGGTCGGCGACCAGCCGGGCTTGGTGAGGTACACCCGGAAGCTGCCCGGGTGCGCCGCCCAGTTGCTGTACTGCGCCTGGATCGTCGCCCCGCTGGTCAGGTGGGTGCGCGGCCAGTCCGAGCGAGCGGCGTTGTACGCGGAGAAGTCGTACGGCGAGCGGTCACCGGCGCTGCACAGGGTGCCGTCCGGGACGTAACCGGCGCCGCGCCCACCGGCGTTGGAGTCGAGCACGGCGAACCAGTTGTACAGCGAGGTCGCCCCGCTCTTGGCCACCGCGTCCTTGCAGGCGGGGTTGGTCGGGTTCATCCCGCCGGTCCCCGTGTGGCCGTCCAGGTAACACAGATAGGTACGGGAGCCGGGCAGCATCGCCACCCCGTGCGCCTTGGCGCTGCCCTGTCCCAGCAGGGCCAGGCCGAGCGCGGCCAGCAGGGTCGACAAGGCCGCCACGACCGACAGGAGCCTGCCGCGTCGGGCCACGATTCTCTCCTTCCGTGGGATCGAAGGGGCGGTGCGCCCCGGGAGGGTGCCGTCCGGTGGGCGTCTCATGTGCGCTCCTCGGGCTGGGTGCGTGGGGGACGACGGGACGCGGGGGAGCGCGTCACGCGGTGGTGCAGGCGGTTCCGTTGAGGCTGAACCCGGCGGGCTTGGCGAAGGTGCCGCTGTAGGCGCCCTGGAAGCCGAAGGTCACCCGGCCGCCGGCCGCGATCTGCCCGTTGTGGGCCAGGTTGGTGGCCGTGACCGCGCCGGACGACGGCGTGATCCCGGCGTTCCAGGCACTGGTGACGCGCTGTCCGGAGGGCAGGGTGAAGGCGAGGCGCCAGCCGTCGACCGGGGTCGCGGCGGTGTTGGTGACGGTGACGTCGGCGGTGAAGCCGCCCGGCCAGACGCTCGTCGCGTACGTCACCTCGCAGGCCGCGGGGGTCCCGGGGCCGCCCGGGCCGCTGCCGCCCGTGTTGACCGAGGAGGAGAACGAGTTCACGGCGAGCCCGGCGCCGTTCTGCCAGGGCTCGAAGCCGGCCTGCACGCTCGTCAGGTACCAGCTGTTCTGCGCCAGCCCGCGGGCGATGGCCTGCCGGGCGAAGTCCATGACGTCGAAGCTCCAGCTGCCGATCGCCGACGGGGCGACGAAGGACAGCACGTCGTTGGAGCCGTTGTTGCCGGACCACACCTGCCACTGGCGCCCGGCCACGGTGGCCGTGCCGACCTGCGAGCCCACGGGCTGGATCGAGCCCACCTTGTTGAACCAGACCATGATCTCGGTCCGGTTGACGCCGTCGGTACGGGGCGTGGGGTCGAGCCAGATGTCGTACGCCGCGTCGTACACCGCGTTGCTCACGTAGGAGTACGAGATGCTGGTGGGCGCGCTGGAGATGGTGCTGAGCTGGGCCGGAAGGTTCGTTCCGGGCGAGCAGTTGGTGTAGTGGCAGCCGTTGAAGACGGACGGGTACGACTTCGGGGCGCCGTTCGTCGGGACGGAGCCGTCGGCCTGGGTGATCCGGAAGCCGCTGTCCGTGACGTTGATGCACTGGGTCTCGCTGGTGCCCCAGCGGTTGTTCTGGACGACGTAGCGGCCCTGGATCGTCGTCGAGCCGTACTGTTCGCAGATCGCGGTGTCGGCCTGGGCCGCCGGGGCCGTGGTGAGCAGGGCCGCCAGTGCGGCGAGCGCGGCGAGCAGCGCGCCGACCAGACCACTCGCTCCACGGACGGGGTGCGTTGACGGTCGCATGCGGGTCCTCTCGGGGACGGTCGGATGCGGGAGCGCTCCCGCGCAGATGGGAGCGCTCCCATTACCTCCGTTGGGCAGGGACTGTAGGGAGAGTTCATGTCCCTGACAAGGTGTTGGGCGGCAATGTGTCGAAGAGGTTTCGAAGGCGCAGGTAGGCGGGGGGTGCGCCGATAGTTTCGGGGGTGCGGGTCGCTGGGAGCGCTCCCGAAAGCGGGGGCGACGGCCGGTTCCGGGGTGGGGCGACGGGGTTTTACGCGATGGGGGCGACGGGGTTTCCCGGGCGGTCCCCGTTGCCCAGCCGTGCCGCTGGGCCGGACTCCCGTCGTTCAGCCGTGCCGTCGGGTCGCCCAGCCCCGTTGCTGCTCAGCCGTGCCCTCGGGGCGAGCCCCGGGCGTCCGGCGTTGCCCTGTCACCGTGGTCCGGGGCCCGGCGTCGGCGTCAGGCCGAGTCGCGTCGTATCAGCTCGGTGCGGAGGATGACATGGCGCCAGGCCAGGGCCGGTTCCTCCAGTTCCTCCAGCAGCAGCCGGACCATCGCCCGGCCGATCTCCGCCAGCGGCTGGCGGACCGTGGTCAGGCGGGGCTCGGTCTGTTCGGACAGCGGGAAGTCGTCGAAACCGATGACGGCGACGTCATCCGGCACCCGGCGCCCCGTCGCGCGCAGCTCGCGCAGCGCACCGGCCGCCGTGGTGTCCGACGCGGCGAGCACCGCGTCGATCTCCGGGTGCCGCGCGAGCAGCCGGGCCATGGCGCGCCGGCCGCTCTCCTCGGTGAAGTCGCCCTCGGCGATCCAGGACTCGTCGGTGCTCAGCCCGGCCGCCGCGAGGGCTTGCCGGTAGCCGCGCAGCCGGGACTGGGCGACGTACATGTCCAGCGGCCCGGTGATCGTGGCGATCGCCTTGTGGCCCGTGGCGAGGAGATGGGTGACCGCGCTGCGGGCGCCGCCGGCGTTGTCCGCGTCGACGTAGCTGACGTGTTCGTCGCCCGAGCGGCGGCCCAGCATGACGGTCGGCAACCGGGCCTCGGCGAGCATGTCCGGCAGGGTGTCGTCGGCGCGCACCGACACCAGCAGGGCGCCGTCGACCCGGCCGCCGCGCGCGTACTCCAGGAAGCGCTTGCGTTCGGTGTCCGAGCGGACCATCGTCAGCAGCAACTGCATCCCGGTGTCGGCCAGTGCGTCCCCGAGCGAGCTGACGATCTCCGAGAAGAAGGGCTCCGCGAACAGCCGCCAGTCCGGTTCCGTCACGACCAGCGCCACCGCGTCGGCACGCCGGCCGGCCAGGGTCCGGGCCGCGAGATTGGGCACGTACCCGAGTTCGGCGATGGCCTGCTGCACGGCCCGGCGGGTCGATTCCCTCACCCCCGCCGCGTTGTTGACGACGCGGGAGACCGTGCCCCGGCCCACTCCTGCGCGGGCGGCCACCTCCTCCAGTGTCGGCGTGTCAGGGCGCCGCCTGCCCATTGACCACCTCCCCCGACGAGATCCCCGATCTTACGAGTCGGGGGGCATCGCGCGCACGGCTTCTCCCGACGACGACCGGTATGGCGCCCACCGCGCAGGGGACCTGCGGCGGCGTCGACCGCTGCCCAGGAGCACGGCGGCGCGTCCGGTGCCGCCGCGGACGCCCGGTGGTCCGGACCACCAACTCGGCGCGAACTCGCCGGTTCGGTGGTGACGCGGGCGCTCCCGGTGCCGGTGTCGGAACCGGGGCCGGGCGGAGGGCCGCGGGGTCACCGGACGCGGTGTGCGACGGCCGGCCGGGCGGTCACCGGACCCGGTGTCCGGCAGGCCGCCGGGCGTTCGAAGAACCGCACCGCACCGTACCCGGGTCGCCCGCCCGCGACGCCGGGGTACCGGCGCCGGTGCTCCGAACCGGCCGCACCGAGGGGGTGTCCTGCCGCTCCCCGGGTGCTGGCCGGAAGTCGTCACCCCAAGATCACCTGGCCCTAAGCTCGGACCCGCTGGGCGCACTCGTCGATCTTGATGGAAGGGGCCGGAACTGGTGGAGGACAAGAGGGTTGTCATCGTGACCGGCGCGGGCTCGGGCATCGGACAGGCCACGGCCCGGCTGCTCGCCGAGGCCGGGCACCACGTGGTCGTCTCCGGCCGGCGGACCGAGCCCCTGGAGCGTCTCGCGAAGGAGACCGGCGCGCTGGCGCATCCGTCGGACATCGGGGACCCCGACGCGGTGGAGGGACTCGTCCGGGCCGCCCTGGACGCGCACGGGCGGCTCGACGGAGTGGTGCTGAACGCGGGCATCGGGCGCGGCGGAGCCGTCGGTGACATGTCGCTGCGCGACTGGGACGACGTGATGCGCACCAACCTCACCGGCCCGCTGCTCCTGCTGCGCGCGGCGATCCCGCACCTGCTGGAGTCCAAGGGCGCGGTGGTCGCCGTCGCCTCGGTGTCCGCGCTGCGCAACGGCACGAGCAACGCCCCGTACGCCACCTCCAAGGCGGCCCTGCTCCAGCTGTGCCGTTCCGTCGCCGTGGACTACGGACGGCAGGGTGTGCGGGCCAACACCGTGTGCCCGGGATGGGTGCGCACCGAGATGGCCGACCGGCGCATGGCCCGCTTCGCCGAGGAGGAGCGGCTGCCCGGCGGCCTGGAGGACGCCTACGCGGAGGCCACCAGGCTGCTGCCCCAGGGCCGCCCCGGCGAGCCCCGCGAGGTCGCGGAGGCGATCGCCTGGCTGCTGTCCCCGGCGGCGTCCTACGTCAACGGAGCGGTCCTCACCGTGGACGGCGGGGCGACGGCCCTCGACCCCGGGACGCTCGGGTTCGACTACCGGATCACGCCACGCGGCACCACCCTCGCCTGAGCCCGGTTCCGCCCGCCTGAGCCCCGCGCCACCGACTCGCTCCGGCCGGACCGACCGCCTCCAGCGCCGGTCCGGCCGCTCCCGGTCCCGTCAGCGCGGTTCGGCGCGGCTGCCGGCCGCGGAGGGCTGGGCGTGGCAGGGGAGCGCGTCGGTCATGGTGGGCCACATGCGGGCGATTCCCAGCAGGGTCTCGGAGCTGCCGTGCGTCACCCCGGGCAGCGGGTGCGGGTCGGACGGCGGCACGCCGACGAGCACGGCACGGCGGGCCTGGCCCACGGCACCGGCCAGTGCCGCGCAGGCGAGGCGGTCCTCCGGCACCCCGGCCCGCCGGGCGTGCCGGTGCGCCTGCTCGTACGCGTCCGGCCGCACGTACTGCTGGAGCGTCAGCAGCGCGTCGTACGTCTCGATGGTCTGCCGGTGTGCCTTGAGCACCGGTGGGTAGCGCGGCCGGAGCACCTCCTGGAGCCGGCTGCTCCGGGGGCTGGCGAGCGCCACGTGGGGGACCGCCGTCACCAGGTCCCGCCACAGCGGCCACAGCCGCCAGGAGGTCCGCAGCGCGGTCGCCGTCCGGGCCAGCGCGGTCGCGGTGGGCACCAGCAGCGACGCCGCCCGCAGGAAGCCGTGCGCCCCCATCACCATGGACAGCCAGGGCAGCAGGGCCGGGGCGAGGCCGTACAGGTGGCCGAGGTAGCCGCACCAGAAGACCAGGGCGAGGACGCTGCCCACCGCGAACAGCCGCAGCGACCACACCAGGTCGCGTTCCGTCGTACGCAGGCTGTAGCGCCAGCACACCACCACGGCGACGGCGTCGCCGAGCAGGTGGGCGACGCTGAGGATCAGCCAGTAGGCGGTCGTCGCGGACGCGGGCCGCTGCGCGGACGCCGCCCCGATCGGCTGACCGGCCCCCAGCAGATCCATCACGAGCAGCGCCGTCAGGGCCGCCGTCAGCCCCGCCACCACCGAGCGGCGCAGCCGCGGGGAGCGCCGGCAGTCCACCACGAACAGCAGGACCAGTCCCGCGCTGAGGACGCCGATCAGATTACGCACCAGCGACACCATGTGGACGTCGATGCCGGTGGACGTCAGCGCGCTGACCACGCACCGCTGGAAGAGCGTGATGGCGGTGGTCGTCGCCAGCACGGTGATCCACAGCCCGCGCAGCCGCGGCTCGCGCAGCGCCGGGCGCGCCCGCCAGACGAGGGCGCACCACAGAGCGACGACGCTGGCCAGTCCGACCCGGGCCGCCAGCTCACTCACCGGCATCGGCGGTCACCCCCAGGAACGCGCCGAGGCGTCCCAGGGGACCCGCCACCCGGCCGGTCTTCCCGGCGCTCTGGATCAGGCTGGCGATCATCTCGGCTTCTTGTTCCTCGATGGTCGTATAGCTGGTTCTGGCCATCAGCCGCCTGACGAGACGGGGCGTGGGAGCCTCCTGGAGCCGGCCGGCCGACCGCTCACCGTCGTCCGTGAAGCTCCTGTGGTGATCGCACAGCACATGGCCGATCTCGTGCAGGATGATGTGTTCCTGGTGCAGAGGGGCCGTCCTGGTCTCGTAGAACACGTAGTCGGCGTCCTCGGTGCCCAGCCACAGCCCGCACGCCCCGGTGGCCGCCGCCTGCTCGGGCAGCTCCCGGAGCACCAGCGGACGGCCTCTCAGTTCCTCGACCCGCGCGCGGAGCTCCTCCAGGGTGAGCGACCGATCCACCCCGAGGTCCCGCAGAATCGCGGCACACCTGCGCTGCAGCGCCGCGTACTCGCTCGTTCTCCTCACCTGACGTCACCCCGTTCGCTGTTCTCACCGGCCGGAACGGCTGCGGCGGCTCCCCGTCCCGGACGCGTCGGGGGCGACGGCGGACTCGCTTAGGCGTCTCACTCGCTCGGAGACCTCCTCGTCGGTGAAGTGGTCCGGTGTGTGGCCCCGGAAGGCTTTGCCGGTACGGAGACGGGCCGTGCCCCGGGGGCAAGCTGCCGACCCACCTAAGCAGGTCGTCCGCCCTTTTGCACACGCCTGCCCGGGCTTTCGGACGCCCTTTGGCGGAAAACCTCTCCTGCCCTCGCGGCCTTCACGGACGTGGCTCCGGTAAACCTCTGTGACTGCCGTCACAGGTGCCGGGGCGGGTGTGTCATCCTCCCTGTCCGCCGTGCCGGGCGGCCGTGCCACCTGGGAACTCCCGGGACACCGGCCGCCCCGGACCGCCTACCCTGGAACGCATGACCAGCAGCAGCGACCGGAGCCCGGCAGTGGACGTTCCCGCCCCCAAGAGTTACGAGATCCGCACCTACGGGTGCCAGATGAACGTCCACGACTCCGAGCGATTGGCCGGGCTGCTCGAAGAGGCCGGATACGTGCGGGCCCCCGAGGGCGCGGACGGGGACGCGGACGTCGTCGTCTTCAACACCTGCGCGGTCCGGGAGAACGCCGACAACCGGCTCTACGGCAACCTCGGCCGGCTCGCGCCGAAGAAGGCGTCCCGCCCCGGCATGCAGATCGCGGTCGGCGGCTGTCTCGCGCAGAAGGACCGCGACACCATCGTGAAGAAGGCGCCCTGGGTGGACGTCGTCTTCGGCACGCACAACATCGGCAAGCTGCCCGTCCTGCTGGAGCGCGCCCGCGTCCAGGAAGAGGCGCAGGTGGAGATCGCCGAGTCCCTGGAGGCGTTCCCCTCCACGCTGCCGACCCGCCGCGAGAGCGCCTACGCGGCCTGGGTGTCGATCTCCGTCGGCTGCAACAACACCTGCACCTTCTGCATCGTCCCGGCGCTGCGCGGCAAGGAGAAGGACCGCCGCCCCGGCGACATCCTGGCCGAGATCGAGACCCTCGTCGGCGAGGGCGTCTCGGAGATCACGCTGCTCGGCCAGAACGTCAACGCCTACGGCTCCGACATCGGCGACCGCGAGGCCTTCAGCAAGCTGCTGCGCGCCTGCGGGAAGATCGAGGGCCTGGAGCGGGTCCGCTTCACCTCCCCGCACCCGCGCGACTTCACGGACGACGTGATCGCGGCCATGGCCGAGACCCCGAACGTCATGCCCCAGCTGCACATGCCGCTCCAGTCCGGTTCGGACACGGTCCTGAAGGCGATGCGCCGTTCCTACCGCCAGGAGCGGTACCTGGGGATCATCGAGAAGGTACGGGCCGCCATCCCGCACGCCGCGATCACCACCGACATCATCGTGGGCTTCCCCGGCGAGACCGAGGAGGACTTCGAGCAGACGCTGCACGTCGTCCGCGAGGCCCGGTTCGCCCAGGCGTTCACCTTCCAGTACTCCAAGCGCCCCGGCACCCCCGCCGCGACCATGGAGAACCAGATCCCCAAGGAGGTCGTCCAGGCGCGTTACGAGCGGCTGGTCGCCCTCCAGGAGGAGATCTCCTGGGAGGAGAACAAGAAGCAGGTCGGCCGCACGCTGGAGCTGATGGTCGCCGAGGGCGAGGGCCGCAAGGACGGCGCCACCCACCGCCTCTCCGGCCGCGCCCCCGACAACCGCCTGGTCCACTTCACCAAGCCCGACCAGGAGGTCCGCCCCGGCGACGTGGTCACCGTCGAGGTCACCTACGCCGCCCCGCACCACCTCCTCGCCGAGGGCCCCGTACTCGCCGTGCGCCGCACGCGCGCGGGCGACGCCTGGGAGAAGCGCAACGCGGCGCAGACCGCCAAGCCGGCGGGGGTGATGCTGGGCCTGCCGAAGATCGGCGCACCCGAGCCGCTCCCGGTGTCGGCGGGCAGCGGCTGCGGCTGCGACTGAGCCCTGCCGGCGCAAGGGCCGAGGACCGGGGTCGTACGGGGGCCGGGCGCCTGAAGTCGTACAGGTCTCCGCGCGCGTGGAGTAGGTCGTACGGGTCGCCGCGCGCCTGGAGTCGTACGGGTACCCGGGCGTCCGAGCCCCTACGGGTGTCCGGGCGTCCGAGCCCCCTGCGGGTGTCCGGGCATCCGGGCCGTGCACCCTCGGTGACCGAGGGTGGCGCTTGGCCGGTCCGGGCGGGGAGTTAACCTGCCGACCATGCTTGTCGCCGCCGCAGTCTGCCCCTGCCCTCCGCTGCTCGTGCCCGAGGTCGCCGCGGGTGCCGCACCAGAACTGGACGCCGCCCGCGCGGCCTGCTCGGACGCCCTCGGCGTGCTGGCCGCCGCCCGCCCCGACCTGCTGGTGGTCGTCGGCACCGCCGAGCCGGGCGGGCGCGGCCCGTTCCCGCAGGGCACCCCGGGCACGTTCCGCGGGTTCGGGGTCGACGTCGACGTACACCTGGGGCCGGTCACCGGCGCCGCCCCGGAGCGGGAACTGCCCGTCTCGCTGGCCGTCGGCGCCTGGCTGCTGGAGCGGACCGGCTGGGCGGACGCCCCCGTCGAAGGGCTCGGCGTCGCCGACACACTGGAGCCCGAGCGGTGCGCCGAGACCGGCCGGGAGCTGGCCGGCCGGGCCGGCCGGGTGGCGCTGCTGGTGATGGGGGACGCCAGCGCCTGCCGCACCCTCAAGGCGCCCGGGTACCTGGACGAGCGCGCGGCACCCTTCGACGCGGAGGCGGCACGGGCGCTCGGAGCCGCCGACGTGGCGGCCCTGCGGGCGCTGGACCCGGTGCTCGCGCGCGAACTGAAGGCCGCCGGCCGCGCCCCCTGGCAGATCCTCGCCGGCGCGGCGCACGACACCCACCTCACCGGCACGCTGCTCTACGAGGACGCGCCGTACGGGGTGGGGTATCTGGTCGTTACCTGGTCCTGAACTCCCTCACGAAGTCGGCGGCGGTCCCTCCGGGCGGGTCGGGGTCGTGGGGTCGGGCGCCGGCCCAGTCGGGGGAGTCGCCGTGGGGTCGTCCTTGTGCGCGAGGCGGTCCATGGCCTCCTTGGCCTTGCCCGTGCCTGCCTGGATCTTGTCGCTGTACTTGCCCTTGGTCCGCTCGTCGACAGCCTTGGCGGCCTTGTCGATCCCGTGCTGGACCTTGTCCCCGTGCTGCCGAGCGAGGTCCGAGACCTTGTCCTTGGCCGGGCCCAGCTTGGCCTTCATGTTGTCCATCAGACCCATGGGTCCACCTTCCCTCGCGGGGGTTGCCCGCGGACGTTGCTCGCCGACCGCGCCGTCCGCCTGCCGGGAAACCGTGCAGCGAAACCGGGCAAATGTGCCCGTATTCACTCCATACGGTACTCGTGCGGGCGATCCAACGCGTCGTCCCGCTCCTACCCAGCGGGTACGCGGTGATGCCCGTCGGCGGCCGACTGCTTCGAGGCGTCTCGCGGACGTTTGCGAGACTGGTGCGGTGAGCAGTGCACCCGTCGCCCCCCGTGTCATCGCCGTCGTAGGACCCACCGCGGCCGGAAAGTCCGATCTCGGTGTCTTCCTGGCCCAGCAACTCGGCGGCGAGGTCGTCAACGCCGACTCCATGCAGTTGTACCGGGGGATGGACATCGGTACCGCCAAGCTGACGCCCGAGGAGCGCGGCGGTGTCCCGCACCACCTGCTGGACATCTGGGACGTGACGGTCGCCGCCTCGGTCGCCGAGTACCAGAAGCTGGCCCGCGCGCGGATCGACGCACTGCTCGCCGAGGGCCGCTGGCCCATCCTGGTCGGCGGCTCCGGCCTCTACGTGCGGGGAGCCGTCGACAACCTGGAGTTCCCCGGCACCGACCCGGAGGTCCGGGCCCGGCTGGAGGAGGAGCTGGCGCTGCGCGGCCCGGGCGCCCTGCACGCCCGGCTGGCCGCCGCCGACCCCGAGGCCGGCCGCGCGATCCTGCCGGGCAACGGCCGCCGGATCGTCCGCGCGCTGGAGGTGATCGAGATCACCGGCCGGCCCTTCACGGCCAATCTGCCGGGCCACGAATCGGTGTACGACACCCTCCAGATCGGCGTCGACGTCGCCCGTCCGGAATTGGACGACCGCATCGCGCGGCGCGTGGACCGGATGTGGGAGGCGGGCCTCGTGGACGAGGTGCGCGCACTTGCGGCGCAGGGGCTGCGCGAGGGGCGCACGGCCTCGCGCGCGCTCGGCTACCAGCAGGTACTCGCGGCGCTGGCCGGGGAGTGCACCGAAGCGGAAGCGCGGGCCGAGACCGTGCGTGCCACCAAGCGCTTCGCGCGCCGCCAGGATGCGTGGTTCAGGCGGGACCCCAGGGTGCACTGGTTGAGTGGGGCCGCCGCCGATCGCGGGGAACTTCCGCAGCAGGCCCTGGCGTTGGTCGAACGACCGGTTACAGCCTGATCACGTCATGGCATCGGGATGCGCCGCCGGTCATCGCGGCCTGTGGCGCCGTGCCATCATCGAGCTTCGATCGACCAAGTGGAGCCTAGTTGGGAGGGCGCGTGGCGATGGAGGCCGGCCCTCGCGACACCGCACAAAGCACCGAGCCCGTCACCGCGGAGAGTGACGACCCCGGCCCGGGCGCGGACCACCCGCACGAGTACCGCCCCGGGACGCACGGCTCCCGCGCGGGCGGGGCCCACGCCGGCCGTCCGCTCGGCAGCCCGTCCGGCCCCGGCCCGACGGACGACCATCCGGCCGGAAACCCCCTGGCGGCGGACCCCCTCCCCGGTGAGCCCCTCGCCGTCGACGCTCTTGCCGCCGACCCGCTGTCCGCGGACCCGCTGTCCGCGGACCCGCTGTCCGCGGACCGCCTGACCGACGGCCGTCTCGCCGACGACGGCCCCGACGACACCCAGGGCGGTGTCACCGCCGACGGACCGGCGCCCGAGGAGATGTACCCGGGCGGCCCGGAGGTCGAGGTCGAACTGCGCCCGCAGCGCCGGCTGCGCATCTGGCAGCTGGCACCCATCGTGGGCCTCGGCGCCGTCGGCTCCCTGATGTTCGCCTTCCCGCTCGCCTTCGACTTCGGCGACAGCGGCGCGGTCATCGCCATGCTCGGTCTGCTGATCTGCTCCTGCGCCGCGGGCTGGGGCATGATGGCCGCCCGCCGGGTCGGCTACACCTGGCCGGGCCTGCCCCCGCGCGGCTCGGGCCGCCGCCCGGACTGGCGGGTCGTCCTCGGCTACGTCCTCCTGGTGGCCCTGGTGGTCGTCCTCGCCGTCTGGCGGGTCGCGAGGCTCCGCTGAGCCGCCCGGCCTGCCCCGGCCCGCTGTCGGCGCCCTCCCGTACGATCGAGGAATGAGCACACGGATCGCCTTCCTCAAGGGTCACGGCACGGAGAACGACTTCGTGATCGTCCCGGACCCGGAGAACGCCCTCGACCTGTCCCCGGCCGCCGTGGCCGCGCTGTGCGACCGCCGGGCGGGCATCGGAGGCGACGGCGTGCTGCACGTCGTACGGTCCGCGGCGCACCCGGAGGCCCGGGCGATGGCCGGCGAGGCCGAGTGGTTCATGGACTACCGCAACGGCGACGGCTCGATCGCCGAGATGTGCGGCAACGGCTCCCGTGTCTTCGCGCGCTACCTCCAGCACGCCGGACTCGTGTCCGAAGGTGATGTCGCGATCGCCACGCGCGCGGGCGTGAAGACCGTCCACATCGCGAAGAACGGTGACATCACGATCGGCATGGGCCGCGCCCGCCTCCCCGAAGGGGACGTCACGGTGGCCGTCGGCGAGCGCAGCTGGCCCGCGCGCAACGTCAACATGGGCAACCCGCACGCGGTGGCCTTCGTGGCCGACCTGGCGCACGCCGGCGATCTGCGCACCGCACCGCCGGTCAGCCCGGCGAGCGCCTACCCGGACGGCGTGAACGTCGAGTTCGTCGTCGACCGGGGCCCCCGCCACGTCGCCATGCGGGTGCACGAGCGCGGCTCCGGCGAGACCCGCTCGTGCGGCACGGGCGCGTGCGCCGTCGCCGTGGCCGCCGCCCGCCGGGACGGCGCCGACCCGGCCGTCACCGGCACCCCGGCCACGTACACCGTCGACGTGCCCGGCGGACGCCTGGTCATCACCGAGCGGCCGGACGGCGAGATCGAGATGACCGGACCGGCCGTGATCGTCGCCGAGGGCGAGATCGACGCCGACTGGATGGCGCAGACTCTCGACTGACCGAAAACTTAAACCTCGATTTCGTCGCTCGAATGGGTGATCCGTTTCACGCTCGCCCGGAGGCGGTCGGTCGGGGCCGACGGGCTCGGTAGCATCAAGCACCGGCACGGACGGGGGAATGCCGCCAACCCTGAGCCGCGTGTGCCCCGGGACTCCGTCCGCCGGTCCACGAGCCGGAGGTGCCCATGAGTGCGGAGGCCACGAACCCTGCGACCGCTGGTCCGGCGGTGCCCCCGGTGCCGCAGGCGCTCACCGCGTCCGCGGCGCCCGCGGCGCCGCGCAGAAAGGCGCGCCCCCGGATCGACCTGCGCCGCCTCGGCCGCGCCGCGCTGCTCGGCTCCGCCACCCGCGACAAACTGCCCGACGCCATCGGCCATGTGGTGGAGGCGCACCGCGCCCATTACCCCGACGCCGACATCGAACCCCTGCGCCGCGCTTACGTTTTGGCCGAGTCCTCGCACCGCGGCCAGATGCGCAAGAGCGGCGAGCCGTACATCACGCACCCGCTCGCCGTGACCCTGATCCTCGCCGAACTCGGCGCGGAGACCACGACCCTGACGGCCTCTCTGCTGCACGACACGGTCGAGGACACCGATGTGACGCTCGAACAGGTGCGGGAGCAGTTCGGCGAGGAGGTGCGTTACCTGGTCGACGGCGTCACGAAACTGGAGAAGGTCGACTACGGAGCCGCCGCCGAACCGGAGACCTTCCGCAAGATGCTCGTCGCCACCGGCAACGACGTGCGCGTGATGTCGATCAAACTCGCCGACCGCCTGCACAACATGCGCACCCTCGGTGTGATGCGCCCCGAGAAACAGGCCCGGATCGCCAAGGTCACCCGTGACGTCCTCATCCCGCTCGCCGAGCGCCTCGGCGTGCAGGCCCTCAAGACCGAGCTGGAGGACCTGGTCTTCGCCGTCCTCCACCCCGAGGAGTACGCCCGCACCCGCGACCTGATCGCCAAGAACGCCGCCCGCCCCGGCGACCCGCTCGCCGAGGTCGCCGAAGAGGTGCGCGGGGTGCTGCGCGAGGCCGACATCCCGGCCGAGGTCCTCATCCGCCCCCGGCACTTCGTCTCCGTCCACCGGGTGGCCCGCAAGCGCGGCCGGCTGCGCGGCACGGACTTCGGCCGCCTGCTGGTGCTGGTGAACGAGGACGCGGACTGTTACGCCGTCCTCGGCGAACTGCACACCTGTCTGACACCGGTGGTCTCCGAGTTCAAGGACTTCATCGCCGTACCGAAGTTCAACCTCTACCAGTCCCTGCACACCGCGGTCGCCCGGCCCGACGGCCAGATGGTCGAGGTCCTCATCCGTACCCACCAGATGCACAAGGTCGCCGAGGCCGGTGTCGTGGCCCTCGGCAACCCGTACGCGCCCGCCCCCGAGTCCGGGGCCTCCGACGCCCCCGCGCACGACGCGTCCCCGGCCGAGGGCGAGCGGGTCGACCCCACCCGTCCCGGCTGGCTCTCCCGTCTCCTCGACTGGCAGCGGGCCGCCCCCGACCCCGACCACTTCTGGTCCACCCTGCGCGAGGACCTCGCGCAGGACCGCGAGATCACCGTCTTCCGCCCCGACGGCGGCACGCTCGGCCTGCCCGAGGGAGCCACCTGCGTGGACGCCGCCTACGCGCAGTACGGCGAGGACGCGCACGCCTGTATCGGCGCCCGCGTCAACGGCCGGCTCGCCACCCTCAGCACGGTCCTGCGCGACGGCGACACCGTCCAGCTCCTGATGGGCCAGGACCCCGCCTCCGAGCCGTCCCGGGAATGGCTGGACCACGCCCACACACCGGCCGCCCGCATCGCCATCCAGCGCTGGCTCGCCACCCACCCCGGCGGCGGCACCGGCGACGACGCCGGCGCGGCCGGGCCGGGCGACCGGGACTCCGCCCCGGCCCGCGCGACCGCGGCCCGGGACGGCGGGACCGCGGCCCACGCCCGGGAGGCCACGGCCGCCACCCCCGCGGACGCCCCGCGCCCCCGGCGCGCCGACGTCCTCGCGGACCGGCCCGGCGCCGCCGTACGGCTCGCCGGGTGCTGTACGCCCGTACCACCGGACGAGATCACCGGGTTCGCGGTGCGCGGGGGAGTGGTGACCGTGCACCGCGCGGAGTGCGCGGCGGTGGCACGCATGAAGAGCCTGGGGCGCGCGGAGATCGGCGTGCGCTGGGGGGACACCGCCGAGTGCCGGGTCACCCTGATCGCTGAATCGTTCGGCCGCCCCCATCTGCTCGCCGACCTCACCGAGGCCATCGCCCTGGCGGGCGCCGAGATCGTCTCCGCCACCGTCGAGCCCCCCAGCCAGCAGCGGGTGCGCCACACCTACACCCTCCAGCTCCCCGACGCCTCCCACCTCCCGGCCCTGATGCGCGCCATGCGGGACGTACCGGGGGTGTACGACGTGGGCCGCGCCCAGCACCAGCCACCGGCCTCCTGACGGCACCGGGCCCCGACCGCCCCCCCCGCCCGGCCGGCCGACGTTGTCCCGGTCCCGGCGACGCGCGTCCGGCGCACCGCCCCCTGACGACCGCGTCCGGGCTACCCGTTCGAGTGGGCCGGACGCGCGTCGCCGCCGCGCGGCGGGTCCGCCCTGGTAGCGGTGGTCCATGCCGCTCAACCCCCGCTTCCGTCTCCGCCCCCGGCTCCGGTCCGAGACCTCCCCGCACCACTTCCCGTCCCCGGGCGAGCCCGGCTCCGCCCGGACCGGAAGGCACCGGTACCGCAAGGCGGCCCTGCTGGCCTCCGCCGTCTCGCTCTGCCTCGTCGCCGCCGCGGCCCCGGCCGAGCCCCTCGGTGTCGGCGACCGGCTCTTCCCGTACCTGGGCAACCCCGGCTACGACGTCGCCTCGTACGCCCTGGACTTCACCTACACCGCCCAGGACAAGCCGCTGGAGGCCGTGACCACCATCGACGCCAGGACCACCGCCGACCTGGAGCGCGTCAACCTCGACTTCACGCACGGCACCGTCCGCTCGGTCGAGATCGACGGACTCCCGGCCGGGTTCACCAGTGCCGGCGAGGACCTGGTCGTCACCCCGCGCCACCCGCTCGTCGAGGGCCGCTGGTTCCGGATCACCGTGCGGCACACCAGCGACCCCGTCTACGGCGAGGACCGGCAGGGCGGCTGGGTGCGCACCGCCGACGGCCTCGCCATGACGAACCAGGCCGACGCCGCCCACCTGGTGTTCCCCTGCAACGACCACCCGTCCGACAAGGCGATGTTCAGCTTCCGGGTCACCGCGCCCAAGGCCTACACGGTCGTCGCCAACGGCCTGCCCACCGGAACCGACCGCAACGGTGCCACCACCACCTGGGCCTACCGCACCCGGCACCCCATGGCCACCGAACTCGCCCAGGTCTCCATCGGCCGCTCCGCCGTGGTCCGCCGCGAGGGGCCGCACGGGCTGGCCCTGCGCGACGTCGTCCCCGCCGCCGACCGCGAGGCCCTCGAACCCTGGCTGGCGAAGACGCCGGACCAGGTCGCCTGGATGGAGAGCAAGGTCGGCCGGTACCCCTTCGAAACCTATGGCGTGCTCATGGCACAGGCGTCCACGGGCTTCGAACTCGAGACCCAGACCCTCTCCCTCTTCGAGAAGAGCCTGTTCACCGAGCCCGGCTACCCCGAGTGGTACCTGGAGTCGATCATGGTGCACGAGCTGTCCCACCAGTGGTTCGGCGACAGCGTCACCCCGCGCGCCTGGTCCGACGTCTGGCTGAACGAGGGACACGCCACCTGGTACGAGGCCCTGTACAGCGAGGAGAGGGCGAACCGGCCGTTGGAGGCGCGGATGAAGGCCGCGTACGGCGCCTCCGACCGCTGGCGCGCGGCCGGCGGCCCGCCCGCCCGGCCCAAGCCGCCCGCCCCCGGCCAGAAGATCGACCTCTTCCGGCCCAACGTCTACGACGGCGCCGCCCTCATCCTCTACGCCCTGCGGCAGGAGATCGGCCGCCCGGCCTTCGAACGGCTGGAGCGGCTCTGGGTCCAGCGGCACCGCGACGCCACCGCCGGCACCGCCGACTTCGTCCGGCTGGCCTCGGCCGTCGCCGGCCGCGACCTCGACGGCTTCCTGCGGCCCTGGCTGTACGACGAGAAGACCCCGCCGATGCCCGGCCACCCGGACTGGAAGCCGACCGCGGCGCCCAAGGCGGCCGAGCCCCACCTGAAGCGATAACCCGATGACGAGACGTGCCGTCCCGTGCGACCATCTACGGGTCGGCGCACGTACGGGACACGGGAATCTCCCGGGGTACCCGTACGTTGAACAAGGCGAACGGCCGGGTAGAACCGCCGTACCGGCGCCGCAACGGCCACCCCATCGACGTAAGGATCCAATGACCTCCTCTTCTTCCCCTTCCCAGGACACCAAGCGCCTCGCGCACGCCTATCCCGAGGGCCTTCGGGCCGATGCCCTGATGGAAGAGGACGTCGCCTGGAGCCACGAGATCGACGGCGAGCGGGACGGCGACCAGTTCGACCGCTCCGAGCGCGCGGCCCTGCGCCGTGTGGTGGGCCTGTCCACCGAGCTGGAAGACGTCACCGAGGTCGAGTACCGCCAGCTCCGCCTGGAGCGGGTCGTGCTCGTCGGCGTGTGGACCACCGGCACCGCGCAGGACGCCGACAACTCCCTCGCGGAGCTGGCCGCCCTCGCCGAGACCGCGGGCGCGCTCGTGCTCGACGGCGTCATCCAGCGCCGCGACAAGCCCGACGCGGCCACCTACATCGGCTCCGGCAAGGCCGCCGAGCTGCGTGACATCGTCCTCGAAACGGGCGCCGACACCGTCATCTGCGATGGCGAGCTCAGCCCGGGCCAGCTGATCCAGCTGGAGGACGTGGTCAAGGTCAAGGTCATCGACCGTACGGCCCTGATCCTGGACATCTTCGCCCAGCACGCCAAGTCCCGCGAGGGCAAGGCGCAGGTCGCGCTCGCGCAGATGCAGTACATGCTGCCGCGGCTGCGCGGCTGGGGTCAGTCGCTGTCCCGGCAGATGGGTGGCGGTCGCGGCGGCCTTGCCACGCGTGGCCCCGGTGAGACCAAGATCGAGACGGACCGGCGCCGGATCCGCGAGAAGATGGCGAAGATGCGCCGGGAGATCGCGGACATGAAGACCGGCCGCGAGGTCAAGCGCCAGGAGCGCCGGCGCAACAAGGTGCCGTCCGTGGCCATCGCGGGCTACACCAACGCCGGCAAGTCCTCCCTGCTCAACCGCCTCACGGGCGCCGGCGTCCTGGTCGAGAACGCCCTGTTCGCGACCCTGGACCCGACCGTCCGCCGGGCCGAGACCCCGGGCGGCCGGCTGTACACGCTGGCCGACACCGTCGGCTTCGTCCGGCACCTGCCGCACCACCTGGTCGAGGCGTTCCGCTCCACCATGGAGGAGGTCGGCGACTCCGACCTGATCCTGCACGTGGTGGACGGCTCGCACCCGAACCCGGAGGAGCAGCTCGCCGCCGTGCGCGAGGTGATCCGGGACGTCGGCGCCACCGACGTGCCCGAGATCGTCGTGATCAACAAGGCGGACGCGGCCGACCCGCTGGTGCTCCAGCGGCTGCTGCGGGTCGAGAAGCGCTCGATCGCCGTCTCGGCGCGCACCGGCCAGGGCATCGCGGAGCTGCTCGCCCGGATCGACGACGAGCTGCCCCGCCCCGCGGTCGAGATCACGGCGCTCGTGCCGTACACCCACGGCAAGCTGGTCGCCCGTGCGCACGCCGAGGGCGAGGTCCTCTCCGAGGAGCACACCGCGGAGGGCACCCTGCTCAAGGTCCGGGTGCACGAGGAACTGGCGTCGGACCTGGCGCCGTACACGCCGGTCTCCGCCTGACCCACGGCGCCGCGAGGGCCCGTCACCCCACCCGGGGTGACGGGCCCTCGTCACGCTCAGCGCGGTGTCACGTTCACCGCGGTGTCACGCTCACCGCCCGGCGAACTGCTCGCTCACCGACTCGTACACGCCCTTGGCCACCTCGCCCAGCCGGGGACCGGCCAGCCAGCCCGCGTTCACCGGGCCGATGGACGTGTTGGACACCAGCGCGGGCTTGCCGTCGGCGCCGGTCTCCACCCAGCCGCCGCCGGACGAACCACCGGTCATCGTGCAGCCGATCCGGTACATCGTCGGGTCGGACCGCTCCAGGGAGAGCCGGCCCGGCTCGTCCTGGCACTGGTACAGCAGCCCGCCGTCGTACGGCGCCGCCGCCGGGTAACCGGACGCCGTCACGCTGCCCACGTTAGCCACGGCCGGCGCGTCGAAGTCCACCGGCAGCGCTCCGCCGACCGTCTCCTCCAGCGACTTGCCGTCACCGCCCTGCTCCGGCGTCACATGGATGACGGCGAAGTCGTACGCGGCACCGGCACCGCCGGTCTTGCCGCCCTCGCTGATCCACTGCTGCGAGGTCTTCGCCGCGTCCGCCCACCACACGCCGTACGGGGCGACCTGGGACCGGCTCGCGTTCTGCAGCGCGGCCGCCGACAGGGCCTGGTCGTTGTACGACGGCACGAAGGCGAGGTTGCGGTACCAGCCGCCCTTCTTGCCGGCGTGCACACAGTGACCGGCCGTCCAGACCAGGTTCGACTTGCCCGGGTGCGCCGGGTCCCGCACGACCGTCGCCGAGCAGACCATGGTGCCCTCGGGCGAGTCGAAGAGCAGCTTGCCCGACGTGGCCGCGTTGGCGTGGTACGGCGCGTCGACCGCCCGCGCCTTCACCGGCTGCGGCGTCGGGTCCGTCACCCCCTGGTCACCGGAGAGGTCGTTGTCGTCGACGCCCTGGTCCGGCTCCTCGGCCTCCCGCATCCGGTCCGGGTCCCACAGACCGTTGATGACCGGGTTGATGAAGTCGTTGGCCTCGCGCAGCCAGTCGTCCTTGTTCCAGTCCTTCCAGGCGCCGTTCTTCCACTTGTCGATGTCGATCCCGTGTTCCTTGAGCCTGCGCTTGAGGTCGTCGGGGATACGGATCTTTCCGTCACGGGAGCCCGCCGCGCTCGCGTTGGCGCCCGGGTTGCCGTCGTCGGCACCGCCGCTGTCACAGGCGGTGGCGGTCAGCGCCAGCGCCGAGACGAGGGCGACCGCCGTCAGCGAGGCCGAGGTGCGGCGACCGCCCCTTCCTCGCCGAGCGGTGAACGACGGCCGTATGGATCGCATGGTCTTGACTCCCCTTGCTGTGAAAGGAACTCGGCGCTTCGGCCCCGGCACCGGCGGCCAACCCATGGAGGGTTCACGCCGGTTCCGCGACCTTCTGGGAACGGCATCACACACTATGCGGTCGCTGTGGGGGAGTTCTGCCCGGACGGCAACGGTTCCGTCACAGGCCGCCTGAACAGGGCCGTACCGCACCGGGCGGGCACGGGTGCGCTGCCGTCCGCCGGTTTTCGGGAAGTGCTACGGGAAGGCTTTCCTCACCTTCCGGTCAAGGATCTGCGGGCCACCCCGTAACCGGCCGAACGGCCGGGGGTTGTAGCCGGTGGAACCGGCCGTCGGCGTCCGGTCCCCGAGCACCGACTCGCCCTTGACCAGCCGGGAGGACGACGCGCCGTGGCCGTAACGGAGTCGATGGCCCAAGCCACATCCGGAGAAACGCGGGGCCCGCACGAGGGGATCCTCAGACGCCAGTCGGCGCGCGAGTCCTCGGCGCGCACCTACGCCCGCGCCCTGCCCATCGTCCCCGTGCGGGCCCGGGGGCTCACCATCGAGGGCGCCGACGGCCGCCGTTACCTGGACTGCCTCTCCGGCGCCGGCACCCTCGCCCTCGGCCACAACCACCCGGTCGTGCTGGAAGCCATCCGCGGGGTCCTGGACTCGGGCGCCCCGCTGTCCGTCCTCGACCTCGCCACCCCGGTCAAGGACGCCTTCGTCACCGAACTGTTCCGCACCCTCCCGCCCGGCCTCGCCGACCGCGCCCGCGTCCAGTTCTGCGGGCCGGCCGGCACCGACGCCGTCGAGGCCGCCCTCAAACTGGTCCGGGCCGCGACCGGCCGTTGTGGCATCCTCGCCTTCGCCGGCGCCTACCACGGCATGACCGCCGGCGCGCTGGCCGTCTCGGGCGGCGCCCCCGACGTCCAGGTGGCCCGCCTGCCCTACCCGCAGGACTACCGCTGCCCGTTCGGCGTCGGCGGCCCGTCCGGCGCCGAACTCGCCGCCCGCTGGGCCGAGTCCCTCCTCGACGACCCCAAGTCGGGCGTACCGCAGCCCGCCGGGATGATCCTCGAACCCGTCCAGGGCGAGGGCGGGGTGATCCCCGCGCCGGACGACTGGCTGCGCCGAATGCGCCGGCTCACGGCGGACCGCTCCATCCCGCTGATCGCCGACGAGATCCAGACCGGGGTCGGCCGCACGGGCGCCTTCTGGGCCGTCGACCACAGCGGCGTCACCCCCGACGTCATGGTCCTGTCCAAGGCCATCGGCGGCAGCCTCCCGCTGGCCGTGATCGTCTACCGCGACGACCTCGACACCTGGGAACCCGGCGCCCACGCCGGCACCTTCCGCGGCAACCAGCTCGCCATGGCCGCGGGCACCGCCACCCTCGCCTACGTCCGCGAGAACGGCCTCGCCGAACGCGGCGCCGCCCTCGGCTCCCGCATGCTCGGCCGGCTCGCGGACTTCGGCCGTGAGCACGCGTGCGTGGGAGACGTACGGGGCCGCGGGCTGATGATCGGCATCGAACTGGTGACCCCGGAGCCGGAGCGGCGCGAGCCGGGAGCGTCCGCGTGCGGGGGACCGGGCGGTCCTGGGGGCGTCGGTGACCTGACCGGGGGCGGCGGTGGTCCGGGCGTTGGCGATGATCCCGGGGGCCGCGCGGTATCTGACGCCCGTACGGCTCCCACGGCCCTCGATACGGCCATGGGCCCCGCCGCCCGTACGCCGCACCCGCCCGCGCCCGGGCTCGCCGCCGCGGTCCAGCGCGAGTGCCTCCGGCGCGGACTGATCGTCGAACTGGGCGGCCGGCACGCGTCCGTGGTCCGGCTGCTGCCGCCGCTGACGATCAGCGACGAACAGGCGGAGGCGGTACTCGACCGCCTGACCGACGCGATCACGGCGGCGGCCCGCGACCACGAGACCCACGGCCCCCACCGGCAACGACACCCCGGCGACGGCTGAGGACCACGCGCGCCGCACCCGGCCGCCGGCTCCGGGAACCTCCTCGGGAGGCGTCACCACCTGCCCTTCCAGGCACCCGGGCCGGCACCGCCCGCCGGCCACGCCGCACAGGCCTCCCACACACCGTCCGGTCCGCCCGACGAGGGACCGGGCGGCGACCTGACCAGCCCGCGACACCCCGCACCCCAGCCCCGCAGGAGCCGTCATGAACGCCACTCCCCACCCCGACGGCCGCTCCGGCGCCCCCGACGACCAGGGAGACTCCGGCACCCCGCCCGCCGCCGTACCGCTCACCGACTCCGTCCCCCAGCAGAAGAGGCGGGCGGCGGACACCGGCCGACGGACGGTGCCCGGCCCCGACCCCCTGGACGACCCCGACCCGCACACCGCGGCCCAGGCCGCCGCCGTCGAGAACCTCCTGCGGTGCTGGGTCCGCGAGACCGGCCTCGCCGCCCCCGCCACCGCGAGCATCACCATCCCGCTGCCCGCCAGCGGCACCGCCCTCATCGCACCGGTGCGGTACTGGTCCCCGACGGGCTGGCACCGCTTCGGCCCACCCCGCCTCGCGTCCGCCCCCGGCACCGCGCCACCCGTCGACGCCGTGACCCTCGCGGCACTCCTGACCAGGGAAACCCCCACTTCTCCCGGCCCACCGGGCAGGACGGCACCCACCCCACCCGGCCCCCGCACCGACCGGGACGGCGCGACCGGCTCCGGCGGCACCGGCCGTACGCCCGCCGCCCACACCGACTTGCCTGCGGGCGTCGATCTCGTGGCCAGGGTCGCCGACTCGGTCCGCCGCACCGCCGAGTTCATCCGGTACCGGCGCGCCCACCCCGCGGACAGCCCCGACCTCTTCCTCAGCGCCGAACAAGCCCTCCTCCTCGGACACCCGCTGCACCCGGCGCCCAAGAGCCGGGAGGGCCTGACCGAGGCCGAGGCCGACCGGTACTCACCGGAGTCGCACGGCTCCTTCCCCCTGCACTGGCTGGCTGTCGCCCCCTGCCTCCTCGCGACCGACTCGGCCTGGACCGAGCGCGGCCGTCCCGTGCCCGCCGGCCGGCTCGTCCGCAGCCTCGCCGGAACCGGCCTGGAGCTGCCCGACGGTTACACCGCGCTGCCCCTGCACCCCTGGCAGGCACGCGAGGTACGGCACCGCCCGGCCGTCGCCGCACTGCTCGACTCCGGGCTGCTCCGCGACCTCGGACCCCTCGGCGCTCCCTGGCACCCCACCTCCTCCGTACGCACCGTCCACCGCTCCGGCGCCCCCGCGATGCTCAAGCTCTCGCTGGCCCTGCGCATCACCAACTCCCGCCGCGAGAACCTGCGCAAGGAACTCCACCGGGGCGTCGAGGTGCACCGGCTGCTGCGCACCGGCCTCGCCGGCCGGTGGCGCACGGCCCACCCGGGCTTCGACATCGTCCGCGACCCGGCCTGGCTCGCCGTGGACGACCCGGACGGCCTGCCCGTGCCGGGACTGGACGTGGTGATCCGGCACAACCCGTTCACCCCGGCCGACGACGCCGGCTGTGTCGCCGGACTGGTGTCCCCCCGCCCCCTCGCCGTACCGCACCCCGACGCGGCGGAACGGCCCGCCACTTGGCCGGTGCGGTCCCGCCTGGCCCACCTCCTCGCGCGGCTCACGGCACGTACCGGCCGGCCCGTCGGCGCGGTGGCGGCGGAGTGGTTCCTGCGCTACCTGGAGCATGTCGTCCGCCCCGTCCTCCGGCTGGACGGCGAGGCCGGCGTCGCGCTCGAAGCCCACCAGCAGAACACGCTGCTCCTGCTGGACGGCGACGGCTGGCCCATCGGCGGCCGTTACCGTGACAACCAGGGCTACTACTTCCGCGCGTCACGGCGAGAAGAGCTGACGGCACGGCTGCCCGGCATCGGCGACCGCAGCGACACCTTCGTCCCGGACGACGTCGTCGACGAACGCCTCGCCTACTACCTCGCCGTCAACAACGTGTTCGGTCTGATCGGTGCCTTCGGCTCCCAGGGCCTCGCCGACGAGCGCCTGCTCCTCGCGGCCTTCCGCCGCTTCCTGGCCACCCTGGCCGCGGGGCCCGCCCCCCTGTGCGGCTCGCTGCCCGGCCGCCTGCTCGACTCGCCCGTGCTGCGCTGCAAGGCCAACCTGCTGACCCGGCTGCACGGCCTCGACGAACTCGCCGGACCGGTCGACACCCAGTCCGTCTACGTCACCATCGCCAACCCCCTTCATTCCTGAGCGACCTACGCACATGACCCACCTCGTCTCCCGAGAGGAGAGCACCGTGCCCGCCACCGACCTGGCCGCCGGAACCGGTCCCGCCCCAGCCCACCCGAACAGCGTCGGCCCACGGCCCGGCACGACGGGTCCCCGGCACTCCCCGTTCGGCCCGTTCACCGCGGAGGACGACGACCCGGGCAGCGAGGACACGCTGGATCTGCGGCTGCCCGCCGAGTTCCTCGCCCTCCGCGCCGGGGCGACGGCCGGCCCCCTGGACCGGATCGCCACGTGGGGCGCGGTCCGCACTCCCGTCGGCTCCTTCCAACTGGTGCCCGTACGCGTCGACCAAGACCTGCCGCTCGTCCACCGCTGGATGAACGACCCGGTCGTCGCCGACTTCTGGGAACTCGCCGGGCCCCCGCGCCGGACGGAGGACCACCTACGGGCCCAACTCCACGGCGACGGGCACTGCGTACCGTGCCTCGGCGTTCTCGACGGCACCCCGATGAGCTACTGGGAGATCTACCGGGCGGACCTGGACCCCCTGGCCCGCAGCTACCCCGCCCGGCCGCACGACACCGGGATCCATCTCCTCATCGGCGAGGCGGCGGACCGGGGACGAGGACTGGGCTCCGCCCTGCTGGGATCCGTGGCCGGCCTGATCCTCGACCGGCGTCCCACCTGCCCACGCGTGGTGGCGGAACCCGATCTCCGCAACACCCCCTCCATCGCCGCGTTCCTGAGCGCGGGCTTCCGGCTCGCCGCCGAGATCGACCTGCCCGGCAAGCGGGCCGCCCTCATGATCCGGGACCGGGACCTGCGCGCAGTGCTGTAGCGCCCCGTAAGCGCGCGCTCACCACTCCAGCCGCCCCGATCCCGCCCCGCCCCCAGGAGCCCCGGCCGTGATCCCGCCCCCCGTCCCCGTCACCGCCCCCCGTTTGTCAGTGCGGGGCCGTAGGGTGGTCAGGCTATGACGAAGCCCTCCCTCTCCGAACTCCTGCATGCCGCCGTCGCCGCCGTCGGCGGCACGGAGCGCCCCGGCCAGGTGACCATGGCCGAAGCGGTCGCCGAGGCGATCGACGACGGAACCCACCTGCTGGTCCAGGCCGGCACCGGTACCGGCAAGTCGCTCGGCTATCTCGTGCCCGCGCTCGCGCACGGAGAGAGAGTGGTCGTCGCGACGGCCACGCTCGCCCTGCAACGCCAGCTCGTCGAGCGGGACCTGCCGCGCACGGTCGACGCCCTGCATCCGCTGCTGCGCCGCCGTCCGGAGTTCGCCATGCTCAAGGGCCGGTCGAACTACCTGTGCCTGCACCGCCTGCACGAGGGCATGCCGCAGGACGAGGAAGAGGGCCTCTTCGACCAGTTCGAGGCCGCCGCGCCCACCAGCAAACTGGGGCAGGACCTGCTGCGGCTGCGGGACTGGGCGGACGAGACCGAGGACGGCGACCGGGACGACCTCACTCCCGGCGTCTCGGACCGCGCCTGGGCCCAGGTCTCGGTGTCCTCGCGGGAGTGCCTGGGCGCGTCGAAGTGCGCGTACGGCGCCGAGTGCTTCGCGGAGATGGCCCGTGAGCGGGCCAAGCTCGCCGAGGTCGTGGTCACCAACCACGCCCTGCTGGCCATCGACGCGATCGAGGGCGCCCCGGTGCTGCCCCAGCACGAGGTGCTGATCGTGGACGAGGCGCACGAACTGGTCTCCCGCGTCACCGGCGTCGCCACCGGCGAACTCACCCCCGGCCAGGTCAACCGCGCCGTGCGCCGGGCCGCCAAGCTGGTCAACGAGAAGGCCGCCGACCAGCTCCAGACCGCCGCCGAGGGCTTCGAGCGGCTCATGGAACTCGCCCTTCCGGGCCGCCTGGAGGAGATCCCGGAGGACCTCGGCTACGCCCTGATGCAGCTGCGGGACGCCGCCCGCACGGTGATCTCCGCCATCGGCGCGACCCGGGACAAGTCCGTCCAGGACGAGGACGCGGTCCGCAAGCAGGCGCTGGCCTCGGTGGAGACGGTCCACGACGTGGCGGAACGGGTGCTGAACGGCTCGGAGTGGGACGTCGTCTGGTACGAGCGGCACGACCGGTTCGGCGCCTCCCTGCGGGTCGCCCCCATGTCGGTCTCCGGCCTGCTCAGGGAGAAGCTCTTCGCCGACCGGTCCGTGATCCTCACCTCGGCGACGCTCAAACTGGGCGGCGACTTCAACGGCGTCGGCGCCTCCCTGGGGCTCGGCCCGGAGGGCACGCAGGGCGAGGACCTGCCGCAGTGGAAGGGCATCGACGTCGGCTCGCCGTTCGACTACCCCAAGCAGGGCATCCTGTACGTCGCCAAACACCTGGCGCGCCCCGCGCGTGACGGTGACCGCGCCGACATGCTGGACGAGCTGACCGAGCTGATCCAGGCGGCCGGCGGGCGCACCCTCGGCCTGTTCTCGTCCATGCGGGCCGCCCAGCTCGCGGCGGAGGAGCTGCGCTCCCGGATTCCCGAGTTCCCGATCCTGCTCCAGGGCGAGGAGACGCTCGGCGAGCTGATCAAGAACTTCGCCGCCGATCCGAAGACCTGCCTCTTCGGCACGCTGTCGCTCTGGCAGGGGGTCGACGTCCCGGGTCCCAGCTGTCAGCTGGTCGTCATGGACAAGATCCCGTTCCCGCGCCCCGATGATCCGCTGATGAGCGCGCGCCAGAAGGCGGTCGAGGACGCCGGCGGCAACGGCTTCATGGCGGTCGCCGCCACCCACGCGGCGCTGCTCATGGCCCAGGGCGCCGGCCGCCTCGTCCGGGCCTCCGGCGACCGGGGCGTGGTCGCCGTACTGGACCAGCGGCTGGCGACCGCGCGCTACGGCGGTTACCTCAAGGCGTCACTGCCCGACTTCTGGTACACCACGGACCGTAACCAGGTGCGCAGGTCGCTCGCGGCGATCGACGCGGCGGCGAAGGAGACGGAAGGGAAGTGACCTGGGTGGCCCGTGCGGCCACCCCTTCCCAGGCGGCGCCTGGCGACGGGCTCGGGGACGAGCAGGGCCCCGGAACCGGCGCAGGGGTTCCGGGGCCCGGTCAGGGAGCGAGCCGGGTGGGGCTCGTCGTCCGCAGCGGTCAGATGCGCCGCAGCACGGCGACGACCTTGCCCAGGATGGTCGCGTCGTCGCCGGGGATCGGCTCGTAGGCCGCGTTGTGGGGGAGGAGCCAGACGTGGCCGTCCTCGCGCTTGAAGCGCTTGACGGTCGCCTCGCCGTCGAGCATGGCGGCCACGATGTCGCCGTTCTCGGCGACCGGCTGGCGGCGCACCGTGACCCAGTCGCCGTCGCAGATCGCGGCCTCGATCATGGAGTCGCCGACGACCTTGAGGACGAAGAGCTCGCCGTCACCGACGAGCTGGCGGGGGAGCGGGAAGACGTCCTCGACGGACTCCTCCGCGAGGATGGGGCCACCGGCGGCGATGCGGCCGACGAGCGGGACGTACGACGCGGCGGGCTTGCCGGCGGTGTCCGTGGGCTGCACGGTGACGGCCTGGTCCGATCCGCGGACCTCGTAGGCGCGCGGGCGGTGGGGGTCGCGGCGCAGGAAGCCCTTGCGCTCCAGTGCCATCAGCTGGTGGGCGACGGAGGAGGTGCTGGACAGGCCGACGGCCTGGCCGATCTCCCGCATCGACGGCGGGTAACCGCGCCTTTGCACGGAGTCCCTGATGACCTCGATCACCCGGCGCTGCCGGTCGGTGAGTCCGGAGCTGTCCGCCCGGATGCCTGGAGGTCGGCCCGGCAGGGAGCGCTTGTTTCCCTCGGGATTCGTGGCTTCGTTCATCGCGTGTACCGGCTCGACTCGGCCCTGGGAGCGGTCCTGGGCGGTGATGGTGGCACTGTCTGCGGTGGTGGTCACGGCGGCCCCTCTCGATGGTCTCCCTGCTGCACAACGGTAGTTGCTTTCGAAAGGTTGCGCCAAACACACGTTCGAGTGAAAAAGTGCGTTTCGCCTGACGTGATCAGGTGTCCAGGTGTATGGCTGGCGCGACACTCGGCGGACAAAAGCGCCCATTGTTGTACTCTTCACCGCTGGAGTCGCTCGCCTCGTGAGCGGCGCCCCCAGTCTGCCATCCGGAATATCGCAGTCCGGTATCCGGGGCCCCATCCGCGCGGGAGTGCCGCGCGTGCTGCCCTCGGCGCCCACCGTATCCCCGGTGTCCCCGCGGGGACACGGCCGCGCGCCCGCGTGTCCCCGCTGGTCGTCGGCTGGTCACCGGCTGGTCATCGGCGGCCCCCGGGCGCCGTTCCGGTGCGACACGCGTGTCTGCCTTGGTGAATGAGCCAATCCCCACATGTAGTGGTTGGATGGCTACAGCGGCCCACAAGTTGTGGTCCCCCCGGTCGGAGACGGCTCACCGATCGCCTATGCTTAGGGCTGCTTCGCGAGGCCTGTGGGTCAGACGAGGCTGACGAGTCTGCTGTGAGGAGGGTTGGAGAACATGCACTGCCCCTTCTGCAGGCACCCCGACAGCCGCGTGGTCGACAGCCGTACGACCGACGACGGCACGTCCATCCGCAGGCGCCGCCAGTGTCCTGACTGCTCCCGTCGTTTCACGACCGTGGAGACGTGCTCGCTCATGGTGGTGAAGCGGTCCGGAGTCACCGAGCCGTTCAGCCGTACCAAGGTCATCAATGGCGTGCGCAAGGCGTGCCAGGGGCGGCCGGTCACCGAGGACGCGCTCGCCCTGCTCGGGCAGCGGGTCGAGGAGGCGGTGCGCGCGACCGGAAGTGCCGAGCTGACCACCCACGACGTGGGACTGGCCATACTCGGCCCCTTGCAGGAGCTGGACCTCGTCGCCTACCTGCGGTTCGCCTCCGTCTACCGGGCGTTCGACTCGCTCGAGGACTTCGAGGCCGCCATCGCGGAGCTGAGGGAGGCGACGCGCCCCGCCGCGGACGAGGAAGACGCCGGCGCGGGGAGCCAGGAAGACCATCGCGGGCCGGCCGGGACCACGCAGGTTCCCGAGCCCGCGCACGCCGCCGACTGACCGGCGGACCGGAATCCGGACGGAGAACCGGGTTCCGGCCGTACGGCGGCGAACACAGACCTGTCGCGGGCGGCGGCTGAGGGTGCCCGCGACGCAAGACAGGAACATGTGCCCACGGGAACAACGGGGGCATTTCAGGGCGTTTTCGCCCGTAGGGAGGCGGCATGACAGAGACGGCGAGCGGTCCGGCACGAGGTTCCCGCGCCAAGGGAGCCAAGGGCACCAAGGGACTGCGCATCGAGCGCATCCACACCACCCCCGGCGTGCACCCGTACGACGAGGTGACGTGGGAGCGCCGTGACGTCGTCATGACCAACTGGCGCGACGGCTCGGTCAACTTCGAGCAGCGTGGCGTCGAGTTCCCCGACTTCTGGTCGGTGAACGCGGTCAACATCGTCACCAGCAAGTACTTCCGCGGTGCCGTCGGCACCCCGCAGCGCGAGACCAGCCTCAAGCAGCTGATCGACCGCATCGTGAAGACGTACCGGAAGGCCGGTGAGGACCACAAGTACTTCGCCTCTCCCGCCGACGCCGAGATCTTCGAGCACGAGCTGGCGTATGCTCTCCTGCACCAGATCTTCAGCTTCAACAGCCCCGTCTGGTTCAACGTCGGCACCAAGCAGCCCCAGCAGGTCTCTGCCTGCTTCATCCTGTCCGTCGACGACTCCATGGAGTCGATCCTCGACTGGTACAAGGAAGAGGGCATGATCTTCAAGGGCGGCTCCGGCGCCGGCCTGAACCTCTCGCGGATCCGCTCCTCCAAGGAGCTGCTCTCCTCCGGCGGCAACGCCTCCGGCCCCGTCTCCTTCATGCGCGGCGCCGACGCCTCCGCCGGCACCATCAAGTCGGGCGGTGCCACCCGCCGCGCCGCCAAGATGGTCGTGCTCGACGTCGACCACCCCGACATCGAGGACTTCATCGAGACCAAGGTCAAGGAAGAGGAGAAGATCCGCGTCCTGCGCGACGCGGGCTTCGACATGGACCTGGGCGGCGACGACATCACGTCCGTCCAGTACCAGAACGCCAACAACTCGGTCCGTGTGAACGACGAGTTCATGAAGGCGGTCGAGGACGGCGGCAAGTTCGGCCTGCGTGCCCGTATGACCGGTGAGGTCATCGAGGAGGTCGACGCCAAGGCGCTCTTCCGCAAGATCGCCGAGGCCGCCTGGGCCTGCGCCGACCCGGGCATCCAGTACGACGACACGATCAACAACTGGCACACCTGCCCCGAGTCCGGCCGGATCACCGCGTCGAACCCGTGCAGCGAGTACATGCACCTGGACAACACGTCCTGCAACCTGGCCTCGCTGAACCTGATGAAGTTCCTGAAGGACGACGGCAAGGGCAACCAGTCCTTCGAGGCCGAGCGCTTCCAGAAGGTCGTCGAGCTGGTCATCACCGCGATGGACATCTCGATCTGCTTCGCGGACTTCCCGACCCAGAAGATCGGCGAGAACACCCGCGCCTTCCGCCAGCTCGGCATCGGCTACGCCAACCTCGGCGCCCTGCTGATGGCCACCGGCCACGCCTACGACTCCGACGGCGGCCGCTCCCTGGCCGGCGCGATCACCTCCCTGATGACGGGTACGGCCTACCGCCGCTCCGCCGAGCTGGCCGAGGTCGTCGGCACCTACGACGGCTACGCCCGCAACGCCGACGCCCACAAGCGCGTCATGAAGCAGCACTCCGACGCCAACGCCACGGCCGTGCGCATGGACGACCTGGACACCCCGGTCTGGGCCGCCGCCACGGAGGCCTGGCAGGACGTGCTGCGGCTCGGCGAGAAGAACGGTTTCCGTAACTCCCAGGCGTCCGTCCTCGCGCCGACCGGCACCATCGGTCTCGCGATGTCCTGCGACACCACCGGTGTCGAGCCCGACCTCGCGCTGGTGAAGTTCAAGAAGCTCGTCGGCGGCGGCTCGATGCAGATCGTCAACGGCACCGTCCCGCAGGCCCTGCGCCGCCTGGGCTACCAGGAGGAGCAGATCGAGGCGATCGTCGCCCACATCGCCGAGCACGGCAATGTGATCGACGCCCCCGGCCTCAAGCAGGAGCACTACGAGGTCTTCGACTGCGCCATGGGCGAGCGCGCCATCTCCCCGATGGGTCACGTCCGCATGATGGCCGCGATCCAGCCGTGGATCTCCGGCGCCATCTCCAAGACGGTCAACATGCCGGAGACGGCGACCGTCGAGGAGGTCGAGGAGATCTACTTCGAGGCCTGGAAGCTGGGCGTCAAGGCGCTCGCGATCTACCGCGACAACTGCAAGGTCGGCCAGCCGCTCTCCGCCAAGAAGAAGGAGCCGGCGGACGAGAAGAAGGCCGAGGAGCCCGCGGCCGTCGAGACCAAGGTCGAGAAGGTCGTCGAGTACCGTCCGGTCCGCAAGCGCCTCCCGAAGGGACGTCCCGGCATCACCACGTCCTTCACCGTCGGCGGCGCCGAGGGCTACATGACGGCCAACTCCTACCCGGACGACGGCCTGGGCGAGGTCTTCCTGAAGATGTCCAAGCAGGGTTCCACCCTCGCGGGCATGATGGACGCCTTCTCCATCGCCGTCTCCGTCGGCCTCCAGTACGGCGTGCCCCTGGAGACGTACGTCTCGAAGTTCACCAACATGCGCTTCGAGCCGGCCGGCATGACGGACGACCCGGACGTGCGGATGGCGCAGTCGATCGTCGACTACATCTTCCGCCGCCTGGCGCTGGACTTCCTGCCCTTCGAGACCCGCTCCGCGCTCGGCATCCACTCCGCCGAGGAGCGCCAGCGGCACCTGGAGACCGGCTCCTACGAGCAGTCCATCGACGACGACGAGGTGGACGTCGAGGGCCTGGCCCAGTCGGCGCCGCGCGCCCAGGAGCTGAAGGCGGTCGCCACGCCGAAGGCCGAGACCGAGGCGGCCAAGCCCGCCCCGAAGCAGGCCCACACCAGCGCCGAGCTGGTGGAGATGCAGCTGGGCATCCAGGCCGACGCCCCGCTGTGCTTCTCCTGCGGTACGAAGATGCAGCGGGCCGGTTCCTGCTACATCTGCGAGGGCTGCGGCTCGACCAGCGGCTGCAGCTGATGACACGCCGTTCGTGAAGTGAGGTAAGGGGCGCCGGCCATGGCCGGCGCCCCTTACGCGTGCGAGGAGGACGTCAGGGCCGGTGCGCCCGGCCCATGACCCGGGTGAAGGTCGCCGGGTCCTCGTCGAAGCCGTGCAGGCCGGGGTGGAAGGTCCACTCGCCGGAGTCGTCCCGGACGAACTCGGCGACCGCGGCGGCCGTCGACCCGGCCACCGAGCCGAAGTCGTCCTCGGCGAGCACGGTGTAGCCCTCACGGATGCGGAGGGCGGGACGCAGCACGTCGGCGAACGACGTGCGCCCGTACCGCTGCTGGATGACGGCGCCCACCACCACGCGCGCGTAGCGGCCGTCGAGCCGGTCCAGTTCGAGCGTCATGACCTCGTCCCAGCCGAACCCCTTGCCGTCCGTGCTGTCGCGGTTGAGGGTGATCGTGCCGTCCGGCGAGCGGCTGTCGAAGTGCACCAGATAGGCCGGATCCCCGTACGCGTCACCGGAGACGAAGGTCGCGGCGATGATGTCGAGATCGGTCGGCGAGTGGCCCGCCGGACTGGGGTCCCACTTGAGCGCGACCTCGACCTTGCGGATTCCCTTGCTGAAGCCGGTCACCCAGGCTTCCCCCTTCCGCTGTGACTCGACCCCAACTTCCCTGCGGCCGGGGTGTGTTGTCCATCGTGCCATGTAACGGGGCACGCACGCGCGGACGATCTCCGCAAAGACGTGACCGACGCCACGCCCGGTGGCCGTACGATGGCGCGGTGCTGGTCAAGTGGATTCGCTGCACCGTGGTGGACCGCCGGGGGTTCGAGCGGGGGCAGCGGAAATGGGCGGGGCTTCCGGGGGAGCCGGGTTTCCGGGGACAGGGCGGGGGATGGAGCCGGCAGCGGCCGGGCGTGGCGCACCTCTTCGCCTTCTGGGAGAGCCGCGCCTTCTACGACTCCTTCATGGCCCGCTCCCACGACCGGCTGGCCGCCGCCCAGTCCGGCACCTTCAAGGACGCCCAGGTCAAGCTGTTCGAATACCGCTTCGACGTGAAGACCGGATTCGAGCCGCGGTTCACCGACGCCGATCTGATCCGGGTGGCCCTGTGCACGGTCCGCGAGGAGCGCGTGGAGCACTTCACGCTCATGCAGGAGAAGGTCTGGAACCCCGCCATGGCCGGCTCGCCCGGCATGATCCGCGGCATGTTCGCCGAGGCGCCCGAACACGAGTTCCTGATCCTGTCGATGTGGCGCTCGGCGGCCGAGCACGGCAAGTACCGCACCGAGCGCGTGGAGCGCCTCGCCCTGCGCGCCCAGACCGAGGCGGACATCGCGGCACTCTCCGGCGACATCGTGGACCTGGAGCCGTCCTGGACGGTCTGAGACCCGTGAGGGCTGGAGGAGCAGGCGCGTGACGGCTGGAGGAAGCGAACGCGGCGGCCGTGGGCGATCCCGCGGCGTCCCGGGCAGCGGCCCGGGACGCCGAATTCATGTGACCTACGCCGTATGGAGCCCGTACGAGTGCTCGACGCGCCGCCGTACGCTCTAGGGTTTCGGCATGGCACGACCACGGCGCATCGTCCTTGTCCGGCACGGCGAGTCAACGGGCAACATCGACGACTCCGTGTACGAGCGCGAACCCGACCACGCCCTCGCGCTGACCGAGCGCGGATGGCGGCAGGCGGAGGAGACCGGGAAGCGGCTTCGCGAGGTGTTCGGCCGGGAGCGGGTCAGCGTGTACGTCTCCCCGTACCGCCGTACCCACGAGACCCTCCGCGCCTTCCACCTCGACCCCGAGCTGATACGGGTCCGGGAGGAGCCCCGGCTGCGCGAGCAGGACTGGGGGAACTGGCAGGACCGCGACGACGTGCGCCTGCAGAAGGCGTACCGGGACGCGTACGGGCACTTCTTCTTCCGGTTCCCGCAGGGTGAGTCCGGCGCGGATGTGTACGACCGGGTCGGCGGCTTCCTGGAGAGCCTGTTCCGCAGCTTCGAGGCCCCCGACCATCCTCCGAACGTCCTCCTGGTGACCCACGGGCTCGCCATGCGGCTGTTCTGTATGCGCTGGTTCCACTGGACGGTCGCGGAATTCGAGTCGCTGTCCAACCCGGGGAACGCCGAGATGCGGATGCTCGTTCTCGGGGAGGACGGCAAGTACACACTCGACCGGCCCTTCGAACGCTGGCGCGAGCCGGTGCCGCAGTGGGTCACCGGATAAAGTGGCAGGGCGATGACCGCTGACTCCTCTTCCTCCGGGCGCCTGGCGCGCGCTCTGACGAGCCTGCGCGGACTGGCCGTGGGGGACGCGCTGGGCTCCCAGTTCTTCGTCCCCGCGCACTATCCCCTGCTCAAGCGCCGCGAGCTGCCCGCGGGCCCCTGGCAGTGGACGGACGACACCGAGATGGCCTGCTCGGTGGTCGCCGTCCTCGCCGCCCACCAGCGCATCGACCAGGACGCGCTCGCCCACTCCTTCGCCGAGCACCACGACTTCGACCGGGGCTACGGCCCCGCGGTCAACCGGCTGCTGCGCCTGGTCCGGGAGGGCGAGGACTGGCGCCGGCTGGCCGCCGGGCTCTTCGACGGCCAGGGGTCCTGGGGCAACGGCGCGGCGATGCGGATCGCGCCCCTGGGCGCGTGGTACGCGGACGACCCGGAGCAGGCGACCCACCAGGCGGAGATCTCGGCCTACACCACCCACCAGCACCGGGAAGCCGTGGTCGGCGCCATGGCCGTGGCCGCCGCGGCGGCGTTCGCCGGCTCCCCGGACGGCCCGCCCGCCCCCGAGGCCCTGCTCGACGGCGTCATCGCGCTCGTACCGAAGAGCGCGGTCGGCCAGGGCCTCCGCCGGGCCCGGGACATGCTCGACTACGACGACGCGGTCACCGTTGCGGCCGTCCTGGGCTGCGGTCGCCGTACGACCGCCCATGACACCGTCCCCTTCGCCCTCTGGTCCGCCGCACGGTCCCTCGGCGACTACGAGACGGCGTTCTGGACCACCGCCCAGGTCGGCGGGGACGTGGACACCACCTGCGCGATCGTGGGCGGGGTGCTGGCCGCGGGCAGGGCGGGGACTCCGCCCGCCGAGTGGGCCGAGCGCACCGAGGCCCTGCCGGACTGGGTGCCCACCGGCGCCTGACGGCTCCGTCGCCACGCGAGCCCGGCCGGGCCCGCGTCCGCACATCGAAACTCTCCGTTTTCGTTGGGAACTCTCCGTGACCGCCGCTCGTTGTCCCGATAATCCGCTGCCCGCTGCGTCCGGGTCCGGGGCGTCCGGCGGGGCGGCGAGCACGAGGGGGACGGAGGGGAGGAGAGATGCCATCCGGTGTGCTGGTACCGGCCGTGCCGCCGGGGCGGGGCCGGGGGCCGGCTCGGGCGCTGCTGTCCGCCGTGCTCCGGGCCCTGCTCCTGCTCCTCTCGTGGGCTCTGCCGAGCGGGGTGCGGCCGGCCGGATCTCCGCGAGGGCCGTTTGTCGCCCGGCGGCGGTCCGGCCGGCCGCGGCATCGCGCGGCGCCTCCCGGTTCAGCCCAGGTGCGGGCCCGCCGTGCCCGCGAGGGAGTCCAGGTCGCTCTTGCGGACCCTCAGCACCAGCCAGGCGGTGACGAAGGCGAGCACGGCCATCGCGGCGGCCGGGATGAAGGCCGTGGAAATGCCATGGGCCAGCACCTCGTTCCCCCACGGCGCGGGCATCTGGTGCGTCTTGGCGAACTCCGCCTTCTGCTCCGGCGAGGCACCGGCGAGGAACCGGGGCAGCTGCTCCTTCCCCTCGTCGGTGGCGGCCGACCCGAAGACGGTCGTCAGGATGGACAGCCCGAGCGAACCGCCGACCTGCTGCATGGCGTTGAGCAGCCCGGAAGCGGCGCCCGCCTCGTGCGGGGCCACACCGGACACGGCGGTGACGGTGGCCGTCACGAAGGTCAGGCCCATACCGAAGCCGAACACCAGCATCGGGCCCAGCACCCCGCCCGCATAGGTGCTGTCCGGCTGGATGAAGGTCTGCCAGCCAAGACCGACCGCCACCAGCGCCGCGCCGGCCATCATGAACGGCTTGGGGCCGAGCACCGGAAGGAAACGCTGCGACAACCCCGCGCCGATCGCGATCGCGGCCGTCACCGGAAGGAACGCGAAACCGGCCTTGATGGCGCTGTAGCCGAGCACGTTCTGCACGAACAGCACGATGTAGAAGAACATGCCGAACATCGCCGCGGCCAGGCTCAGCATGATCACGTACGTGCCCCAGCGGTTCCGGTCCGCGAACATCCGCAGCGGGGTGATCGGCTCCTTCGCCCGCCTCTCGATGAAGACGAAGGCCAGCAGCAGCACCACGGCCGCGGCGAAGGACCCGATCGTGAGCCCGTCCCGCCAGCCCTCCTCCGCGGCGCGGATGAACCCGTACACCAGCGAGGCCATGCCGACCGTGGAGGTCAGCGCGCCGGCGAGGTCGAAGCGGCCCGGATGACGCTCGGACTCGTTGATGTACAACGGCGCGAGCGACGCGATCAGCACGCCGATGGGCACGTTGACGAACAGCACCCACCGCCAGTCGAGCCAGTCGGTGAGCATGCCGCCCGCCAGCAGGCCGATGGCGCCGCCGCCCGCCGAAACGGCGGCGAACACGCCGAAGGCCCGGTTGCGTTCCGGGCCTTCGGGGAAGGTGGTCGTTATCAGCGCCAGCGCCGTGGGGGACGCTATCGCGCCGCCCACACCCTGGAGGGCTCGCGCGGCCAGCAGCTGCCAGGGCTCCTGGGCCAGGCCGCCCAGCAGCGAGGCGAAGGTGAACAGCAGGATGCCGGTCATGAACACCCGGCGGCGGCCGAGGATGTCACCGGCCCGCGCACCGAGCAGCAGCAGGCCGCCGAAGGTGAGCGTGTAGGCGCTGACCACCCACGTCAGATCGGTCGTGCTGAAGCTGAGCGCTTCTTGAATGTGCGGGAGCGCGATATTCACAATCGTCGCGTCGAGTACCACCATGAGCTGACTGGCCGCGATGACGGTGAGTGCGATGCCGGGGTGCCCTCCCCGACGGGCCGCGCCCGATTTCTGATCGTCTGTGAGAAGCTGAGAGGTTGTCACTATGGGTTCCCCATACAGGCGTTAGTGAACGCTCGCGTTCACTGTCGCGCCCACCGTAGTGAGTCCCCGACAGTGAACGCAAGCGTTCACTTAAGCGCGCGTCGCGCCCGCGTCCCCCATTGCTGCGGCGCCGCGTCACTCCCCCGGAAACCTCGCTCACCTCGCATGCTGGAGAAACACAGATGGTTACCTCGCGCTGTACGGCCGCGCCCTCCGGAACGGCTTCCCCCCGCCGGCGCGGTGCGGTACTGGAACGGGCGATCCTCGACGCCGCTCTGGAACAGCTCAGCACGGTCGGCTGGAAGGGGCTGACCATGGAAGGCGTCGCGGCCGGCGCCCACACCGGCAAGGCGGCGGTCTACCGCCGCTGGTCCTCCAAGGAGGACCTGGTCGCGGACGCCCTGGTGTCCGGCCTGCCCCGGGTGGAGCGGGCCCCGGACCTGGGCAGCGTGCGCGAGGATCTGCTCACCCTGTGCCGGCAGGTGCGGCAGATCATGTACTCGCGGCCCGGCGCCGCTCTGCGATCGGTTATTCACGAATGCGACCAGGTGCAGGCGGAGCGCTTCGAGGGAGTGATCCTCGGAAGTGTGGTGGAGCCGACCGTCGAGCTGGTGCGCGAGGTCATCGTCCGTGGAATAGAGCGAGGAGAGGTCCGGGAGGACGCGGCCAACGGCTATGTCTTCGACGCCATCCCGGCCATGATGATGTACCGGTCGAAGATGTGCGCCAGCGAATGGAACGACCAAGACCTTGAAGGCATGGTTGACCAGCTGGTGCTTCCGCTGCTGCGGCCCTACGGAGCCTGACGGCCCCTTCCGGCGCCCTTCGCATCCCTCGGGAGACCGGGGTGTCGCACGTCGATCCCGGCGGCGTACGCTAAGGGCGCCATGCCGTACGAACCGCCTACTCACACCGTCGAGCGCTCCCTGCGCGCCACGACCGGAGCGAAGGTCATTGCCGGTGTCGACGAGGTGGGACGCGGCGCCTGGGCCGGTCCCGTCACGGTCTGCGCGGCGATCACCGGACTGCGCCGCCCGCCCGAGGGTCTGACCGACTCCAAGCTGCTCACGCTCAAGCGCCGCACCGAACTCGCCGAGATCCTGCGGTCATGGGTGACGGCCTACGCGCTGGGGCATGCTTCCCCCGAGGAGATCGACGGCCTGGGGATGACGGCCGCTCTGCGGCTGGCCGCGGTCCGTGCCCTGGACGCCCTGCCGGTCCGCCCGGACGCCGTGATCCTCGACGGGAAGCACGACTACCTCGGCGCTCCCTGGCAGGTCCGCACGGTGATCAAGGGCGATCGGTCGTGCGTGGCCGTAGCGGCGGCGTCGGTGATCGCCAAGGTTCAGCGCGACAAAATGATGGCCGAACTGGGTGTCGACCATGCAGACTTCGGATTTGCGGACAACGCCGGGTATCCGTCGCCCGTGCACAAGGCCGCACTGGCGGAGCGGGGGCCCACCCCGCACCACCGTTTGTCGTGGGCGTATCTTGATGCGTTGCCTCAGTGGCGGCACCTCAAGAAGGTCCGCAGCTGGGCGGACGGAAGCGTTCCGGAAATCGAAGGTCAGCTCGGCTTCGATTTCTGACGGTTCCGATCGCACTGATGTGCCACCCGGTCATCCGCGCCGCACCAACGTTTGATAAAAATCAGCTCATGCCTCTCATTCCCGAGGAGCCTCAGATTCACGAGAGTGCCCAGGGTCCCCGCGCCACGCCGGCCAGCGGCCGCACCGCGCCGACCCCCCGCCCCGTACCCGGCCCCCGCCCCGCGGCTCCGTCCCGCCCCGGTCGTCCCGGCCCTCTGCGGCCCACGCCGCCGGCGCAGCGCACACCGCGAGACGCGGCTCCGGCCAATCCCGGCCCTTCCGGTCCGGCCGCTCCCGCCGCCGCGGCGAGCCCGCAGATCCAGTTGATCCCGGCTTCGGCCGAGGGTGCGCTCGACGCCGCCGAGGAGGCGGTGGACCTGCTCCTGGACTCGGGCCGCGCCCCCGGCGACGTGCTCGTGCTCACCACCGGTGCCCAGCACCCGTGGGCCGAACACGAACTGTCCTTCGGTGAAGCGTCCTACTGGGCGCAGCACGACGCCGGTGACGACGTGTTCTACGCGGATGCCGCCGTCGCCGCCCGCGCCGCCACCCGCCCGGTGGTCGTCGTGGCCGTCAACGGAGGCCCCGCCTCCGCCGCTGCCACCGCCCTGCCGCTGGCCCACTCCCGTGCCGGTGCCCTGCTGATCGTCTGCGGCGACCCGCAGCAGATCAACTCGGTGCTGGGCGCGGGCGTCTGAGTCGCGTCCGGCCCCTCGGGACACCGAGGGGCCGAAGGAGCCGCTCCGGCGGAATCCGCACGGTGCGGCTTTTGGCGTGCCCGGACGACGGGCCTGATGTGTCCGCACGACAGGCGGCGGCCATGATGCCGCCGGGTCCGTTCTTCCGGGGATGGCCGGGAGCGCCGGCCGGCATCGTGCCGGGGAAGTGATCCGGGCCGCCATGGCGATGCCTGTCGGGCCGGACCCGCACCCCACCGGTGCGGCCCGCACCACTGCGGCTGTCTTCAGGGCGCACCGGGCGGATCCCGCGGTCACTCAGGGCTTCCCTGGACGGATCCCGCAGGTCACTCAGAGCTTGCCGGGGCGGATGCCGCAGGTCACTCAGAGCTTGCCGGGGCGGATCCCGCGGGTCGCTCAGGGCTTCCGGGGACGGATGCCGCGGGTCGCTCAGGGCTTTCACGGACGGATGCCGTAGGCCACTCAAAGCTTCCGTTGGGCGGATTCCGCAGGTCGCACAGGGCTCCCCGGGCTCGGAAAGGCAGGTCCGCCGGTGCTCCTCGGGACAGCTCCGCGCGGACACCGCTTCGCCGCCGGCCGTCGCGCGCCGACCGGACGCGCCGCAGCAGCCCCCGGTCGGTGGCGCGAACCGTCGTACCGCCCGTACCGCGCCGGTCAGCGAGCCGCCGCCCGGCTCAGCACCTCGGAGACCGGGCCGCCGGTGCGTGGCGCGAGCGGCGGGGCTTCCGATGTGGCGAACGGCTCCGGGGCCGAGTGGGCGTTCGGCCGGCGCCCCCCGCGTCCCTCGCCGAGCACCTGCCAGCCGTCGTGGGTCAGCGTGATGTACGCCCCGCAGCGCAGCCCGTGCAGTGTGCAGGCATCACGCAGCCCCCACATCCAGGCGCCGTCCTCCTCGGTCCAACGCGCGTCGCCCTCACGGCAGTAGAGCAGGACCGCCGTGCGCACCGGGGTGCGGCGGCGCAGGTCGTGCGGAATCACCCGGCGCAACTGCGCGAGCAGCGTGTTGCGGAACATCCAGCCGTCGGCCGGGGCCGCACGGCGCGTGAACGAGGCGCTCGCCCGCAATCGCTCGTCCGGGTCGAGCACCGCCACGACCGCCGTGAGCGGCTTCGGGTGGTGGCGGGCATGCAGGCCGCTGACGACCTCACGAGGGTTGCGCAGCAAAGGGATCCCGGCGGCGGCCCACTCCGCGGGCTCAAGCAGGCGACTGGCGGAGGTGTCGGACGCCGGCGTCGACAACGAGGCCGCCGAGGACGATGCGAATCCGAAGGTCACGTTCCTCCCTTCGGCTACGCGCCCACACTGCGGGCGAGGTCGGATTCGGGGGAGCGCGCGCCGCAGCGGAGCCCAACCGGATCACGGGTGAGTCGTGCGGGTAGCGGACCTCAATTCTTCCTGTCGAACTTGGTTGCGGCAACGAGCAATTGGCGCCGCCGAGTGTTATCTGGTAGTGCGTGGCTTATATCCCTCCTACCCCAAGGCTGGGCCATCGACGCCTGCCCCCTTTGCGGCCCCGTCCGGCGGGCCGCCGCGAACGGCCGCGCGGCAGCCGCGAACAGGGATGACGCCGCCGCACTCATCCCTGGACCGCACTCATCCCTGGACGGCGAGAACCAGTGGCAACACCGCATGCGCCCCGGACTTGCGGAGCAGACGCGCCGCGACGGCCAGGGTCCAGCCCGTCTCCGTGAAGTCGTCGACCAGCAGCACCGGGCCGCCGGCCGCGGCGAGCGCCGACGCCAGGTCGGGCGGCACCGTCAACGCGCCGTCGAGCGCTTTCAGCCGCTGTGCGCTGTTGCTGCGGGGCAGCCGGGGCGTGTCTCCCGAGTATTCCACCGAGCCGAGCAGGGGCAGTCTGCCGACCTCGGCGATGCGGGCGCCCAGCGAGTGGATCAGCCTGGGCCGGCTGCGCGAGGCCATGGTGACCACGCCCACCGGCCGGGCCGGGGCGTCGGGCGCACCGGAGGCCCAACCGTCCGGACCACGGGCCCAGTCGGCCAGCACGCCGACCACGGCCTGCGCCACGTCGTCCGGCACCGCCGCGTCCGGTGTCTGCGGCGCGAACAGGGGACGCAGCCGGTTGCCCCAGCCGATGTCCGACAGGCGTCCCAGAGCCCTCCCCGCGGAAGCCTGTTCCCCCGCCGGGATGCGGCCCTTGAGGCCGATGCCGATGGCCGGGAGCCCGGTCGGCCACATACGCCGGGGCTCCACCTCCACCCCGGCGCGGCCCAGGTCGCTGCGCGCGGCGTCCAGAGCCGCCGGGGACAGGCCGGAGGTGAAGCGCGGCCCCGCGCAGTTGTCGCAGCGGCCACATGGTTTGGCGCCCTCGTCGTCCAGCTGGCGCTGGAGGAATTCCATCCGGCACTCGGTGGTGGTGGCGTACTCGCGCATCGCCTGCTGCTCGGCCGCGCGCTGCCGGGCCACCCATGCGTAGCGCTCGGCGTCGTAGGACCACGGTTGCCCGGTGGCCGTCCAGCCGCCCTTGACGCGTCGCACCGCCCCGTCCACGTCGAGGACCTTCAGCATGGTCTCCAGCCGGGAACGGCGCAGCTCCACCAGTGGTTCCAGGGCGGGCAGCGACAGGGGCCCGTCCGCCCGGGCGAGGACGTCGAGGGTGCGCCGGACCAGCTCTTCGGAGGGAAAGGCCAGGGAGGAGAAGTACTCCCAGATCGCCTCGTCCTCCTTGCCCGGCAGCAGCAGTACCTCGGCGTGGGCGACGCCGCGGCCGGCCCGGCCGACCTGCTGGTAGTAGGCGATGGGGGAGGAGGGCGAGCCGAGGTGGACGACGAAACCGAGATCCGGCTTGTCGAAGCCCATACCGAGGGCGGAGGTGGCCACCAGGGCCTTGACGCGGTTGGCGAGCAGATCCTCCTCGGCCTGCTGCCGTTCGGCGTTCTCCGTCTTGCCCGTGTAGGAGGCGACGGTGTGTCCGCGCTGCCGCAGAAAGGCGGTGACCTCCTCGGCGGCGGCGACGGTGAGGGTGTAGACGATGCCGGAGCCCGGGAGGTCGTCGAGGTGGTCGGCGAGCCAGGCCATCCGGTGCGCGGCATCCGGCAGCCGCAGCACACCGAGGCTCAGACTCTCCCGGTCCAGCGGTCCGCGCAGCACCAGCGCGTCCATCGTGCCGCCTGTGCCGAGCTGCTCGGCGACGTCCGCGGTCACCCGCGCGTTGGCCGTGGCGGTGGTGGCCAGCACCGGGACGCCGGACGGCAGGTCGCCGAGCATGGTGCGCAGGCGGCGGTAGTCGGGACGGAAGTCGTGGCCCCAGTCGGAGATGCAGTGGGCCTCGTCCACCACCAGCAGGCCGGTGGCGGCGGACAGCTTGGGCAGGACCTGGTCGCGGAAGTCGGGGTTGTTCAGCCGCTCCGGCGAGACCAGCAGCACGTCGACCTCGCCCGCCGCGATCTCGGCCTGGACGGCGTCCCACTCCTCGGTGTTGGCCGAGTTGATGGTCCGGGCGTGGATACCGGCCCGGGCCGCGGCCTCCACCTGGTTGCGCATGAGCGCGAGCAACGGCGAGACGATCACCGTGGGGCCGCTTCCTCTGGCCCGCAGCAGCGAGGTCGCGACGAAGTACACCGCGGACTTGCCCCAGCCCGTGCGTTGTACGACCAGGGCCCGGCGCCGGTCGGCGACCAGCGCCTCGATCGCCCGCCACTGGTCCTCGCGCAGCCGGGCGGCGCCCGTCGCGTCCCCGACGAGCCGGGCGAGAACGGCATCGGCTTCGGCCCGGAGATCCGCGTTGCTCGTGTGTTCCATGCGTTCCATACAACAGGACCGCACCGACAACCGGGCGGGCCCGGGCCGAGTCTGTGGATAACCCTGGCAGCGCTGTCGCGGTTGTCGTGTCCCTGATTGGACTTATCCACAGGCCCTCAAGCGGAATATTGGAATCCGCGAGATTGTCGGCGCATGACGAATCACAGCGAAACCGCCGGACCCTTCGGAAACGGCGACATCTCCGGGCACGACCCGTCGGCCGGACCGGCCGACCACACCGCGCAGGTCACCCTGCGCACCCCCGCGGAACTGGCCGACGCCCTGCCCTACCTGCTCGGCTACCGCCCCGAGGACAGCATGGTGCTCGTCGCCCTGCACGACCGGGGAGGCAGCGGCAGGTTCGGCGGCCGGGCCCGGCTCGGCATCCCGGCGAACGAGGAGGACTGGGAGGCCGCCGCCCGGCAGCTGGCCCGCGGGCTGGTGACCGGCAGCGAGCGGCGCGGCGCCCGGCCCGAGGGCATGGTGGCCTTTGTCTGCCAGGAACCGGGCCCCGGCGAGTCCGGCCGGGAGGTCAAGCGACGGCTGACCAGGCTGGCCCAGCTGATGCGCACCGAGTGCGGAAGCCTGGACGTGCCCGTCGTCGAGGCACTGTGCATCTCGGACGGGCGTTACTGGTCGTACTGCTGCCCGGTCAAGGGCTGCTGCCCCGAGGACGGCTCCCCGATGGGCCTGCCCGGCACCTCCGTACTCGCCGCGGCGGCCACCTACGCCGGCCTCCAGGTCCGCGGCACACTGAAAGAACTCCGCGCCAGGCTGCAACCCTGGGAGTCCGCCGCGGCGCTCGACCAGGAGATCGCCCTCGACACGGCGGGCATGAGCCTGGTGCCCCGCATCCTGGACGAGGGGACCCGCGAGGAGGTGGCGCGGGAGACCCTCGTCCTCGCCGAGCGGATCATCCGCCGCTTCGCCGCGGCGGCACCGGTCTCCGGCACCCATCCGGCGGACGTCCGCGACGACGGTCTCCTCGGTGCCGACGAGGCGGCGGCCCTCATCCTCGGACTCCAGGACCGTACGACCCGCGACCGGGCCGCCGCCTGGATGGAAGGGGATGTCGCGGGCCCGGCCCTGCGGCTCTGGCGCGCCCTGGCCCGCCGCTGCGTCGGTCCCTACAGCGAACACGCCGCCGCACCGCTGACCCTGGCGGGCTGGGTCGCCTGGTCCACGGGCGACGAACTGGAGGCGCGCGAGGCGCTGGCCATGGCACTGGGCGCGGATCCCGACTACCTCTTCGCCCGCCTGCTGCACCAGGCGTGCAACGAGGGGCTCGACCCGGAGGCGGTCCGCCGCTGCCTGCGCGCCCAGGACACGCAGAGCACGGAGAACACGCAGAGCACGCAGAGCACGGGGACCGCGCCGGTGCGGGCGGCGCGGCAAACGGATCCGGCGCCGCAGCGGACGCTCGCCGAAGCCACGCGGAACCCGGTCCCGGCACCTCGGACCCCGGCGGACGGCCCGGCTCCGGGTCCCCGGCCGGCCGGACAGCGCAGGCGCCGCACCCGGAGCGCGGACGGCGACGACCACCGCCCCACAGCCCGGACCAAGACGGACCGACGCAGGCCGGCCGGCTCCCGCCCCCGGCCGACCGGGCCCGGAGCCGCCAGGCCCGGCATCCGGGGAGCGAGCACCCGGCGCTCGCGTACCACCGACCCCGGCGACACCCCGACCGGCGGTGTGCCGTCGGAGGGCGGTCGCCCGCGGACCGAGGACGACGAATGAGCACCCGCCGGCCCGCGCCCGCACGAGCAGCGTCCCTGGCGGCAATGGCCCCGGCAACGGGACAGGGCACCGTTCGCCGGCCCGGCGAACGGTTATGGGGGACGGCCTGCTGGCCATCGGCGACAGTCTCCCGGTGACGGAGGACGGCCCGCTGGTCATGGACGCCGGCCCGCCGCCACGCCGGTTTTCCGCGCCGGCGTCCGGGTGGAGAACCGTGCTGGCGGATGCCCGGCCGCTGCCCCGGCTCCGGACGGCCGGCCCGTGCCACGCCTGACCGCCGGCACCGTCCACCTCCTCTGCACGGGCCTGCTCACGGTCGGCCTGCTCTGCACGGGTCGGCTGGCTCCGGGCCCGCCGCACGAGCCGTACCGAGCGTCTCGCCCGGCTGTTCGGAGCCCCCGCCAGGAACGCGGACCAGGGGCGGGGGCTCGGCATCAAGGAGGCGCGGCGCATCCCGTTCGGTCACGGACCGGAGCCTGCGGGCCGAGACAGATGACCGCGCGCGAGCCACCAGCCGACGAAAGGAACCCGGCTCAGCGCGCCACTCCGGAACGAAACAGGACCACCACCGATGCGGCGGCCGAGGGAGTGTTTATCGTCAGGAAGACGACTATGATCGCGGCATGCCCTACGACCCGTCAGCCTTTCCGCCCTTCGCCGTCACCGTGGACCTGGTCGTGCTGACCGTGCGCCGCCATGCCCTGTGCGCGCTGGCGGTACGCAGGGGCGAGCCTCCCTTCCAGGGGCGCTGGGCACTGCCTGGAGGCTTCGTACGGGCCGATGAGGACCTGACCCAGGCGGCGGCGCGCGAACTGGCCGAGGAGACCGGGCTGTGCGCCCACGACCCCGCTGCCCCGGCCCAGGACAACGGAGCCCACCTGGAGCAGCTCGCCACCTACGGCGACCCCGAGCGGGACCCGCGTATGCGCGTGGTCAGCGTCGCGCATCTCGCGCTCGCACCCGACCTGCCCGCACCGCGCGCCGGCGGTGACGCCAGCAATGCGCGCTGGGCCCCGGTCGAGGAACTGCTCCAGCAGGGCGGCTACGGCCGTGACGGCGAACCCGTGGCACCGCTCGCCTTCGATCACGCCCGGATCCTCGCGGACGGAGTGGAACGCGCCCGCTCCAAGATCGAGTACTCGTCGCTGGCCACCGCCTTCTGCCCGCCCGAGTTCACGGTCGGTGAGCTGCGCCGGGTGTACGAGGCGGTGTGGGGCGTCGCGCTCGACCCGCGCAACTTCCACCGCAAGGTGACCGGAACCCCCGGATTCCTCGTCCCCACCGGAGGGACGACCACGCGCCAGGGCGGACGGCCGGCCCAGCTCTTCCGGGCCGGCGGCGCCACGCTGCTCAACCCGCCGATGCTGCGCCCCGAGGTCTGAGACACGGGAAAGCGGCACCGGCGATCGTCTGCCCGCTGCCCGCTGCCCGCTGCCCGCAACTCGCTACCGGCCTGGCCTCTTACTGCTCCCCGTCTGCCTGCCACCTGCCGCCCGTCGCCCGCACGCCGCCAGGCTGTAGGAGTCGGGTGCGGACTCCGTCGAACGGCGGAAAAGGGAGGAGGCGGGCCGCACGGCGCCTTTCCGCAAATCGCCTTATACCCGAAAAACCAGACATGTCGCGCTATCTTGCTGCAGGTGATCCAGGCCTTCGGACTGACCAGCAACCCCCGCAAGGCGCATCCGCCCGCCGTCGACGATGTCTCCTTCGAGGCGCGTGCCGGGCACGTCACCGCGCTCCTCGGACGCGCCGGCGCGGGCAAGACGACGACGCTCAAACTCATGCTTGAGCTCCAACAGGGGTGCGGCATCACCTACTTCAGAGGCCGGCCCCTGCACCGGATCGCCCACCCGGCGCGGGAAGTCGGCGTACTCCTCGGTGATGTGCCGGGCCATCCCGCCCGCTCGGTCCGCGGTCATCTGCGCATGTTGTGCGCGGCGTCGGGAGTTCCCGCGCGGAGGGCCGACGAGGTGCTCGAAGTAGTCGGTCTCGTCAGCCTCCGCGAGGAACGTCTCGGCACGCTGTCACGCGGCATGGACCGCAGACTCGGTCTCGCCTGTGCCCTGCTGCCCGACCCGCACACGCTCGTCCTGGACGAACCCACCGACGGCCTTTCCGCCCGGGAGACCCAGTGGCTGCACGGCATGTTGCGGGCCCATGCCGACCAAGGCGGCACGGTGCTGTTCACCACGGCCCAACCCAAGGAGGCGGCGCGTACCGCCGACCGGGTCGTCACGCTCGACGGCGGCAGACTCGTCGCCGACCAGGAGGCAAGGGTGTTCGCCCGCACCCGGCTGCGTCGGCGAGTGGCCGTCCGCAGCCCCCACGCGGCGCGCCTCGCGGCCCTGCTGGCCAAGGACGCCCGTACTGCCCGCCGCTCCGTCGAAGTCGTACGCGAGGGCGGCAACCGCCTGTCGGTGTACGGCAGCACGACCGCCGATGTCGGGGAGATCGCCTTCCGTCACGGCATCCTCGTCCACCAACTCGCCGACGAAGTGGGTGACATGGGGCCGGGGGCCGGTGCCGGGGGCGACGACGGCACGCGCCCCGCCGAACCGCGTCCGCCCGCACCGGACTCACCGCCTGCCAACCGGTGGGCCCGGCCGGGTCGGCGCCCGGCGGCGGCCGGCGTCTCGTACGGGGGGCGGAAACCCGCCCAGGCCGGCCGAGTGCCGGAGGAACGCGGTCACGCGGTGGCGGAATCCGCCCTCGACGGCCGCGAGGCCGGATTCGGCGGAGCACCCGAAGCCCCGGGGCGGAGCGCGCGCGAAGGGTCGACGGGGTTGCGCCACGCGAGGTCCGCCGTCCCACGCGAGACCACGAAGGCCGGCTTCCCGACTGCGGAACCAGGCACCGCCGAGCCGGTGACGGAGCCGCGTACCGCCTCGCCCGGCCGGGCGGCGGCCGGATCCCACTCGACGGACCCGGACCAGTCCACGCCGGAACCCCACACACCAGCGCGGGGCCTCTCGACGGGGGACGGCACGGCGTCCGGGCACCCGGCCGGACAAGGGAAGCGCACCACGGCCGTGCCGCCGACTCCGGGTGCCCAGGGGGCGGTGGCCGACCTGTCCCCGATGACCGAAGGGAAGTGGGCGTCCGGCCGTTCGGCCGCTCAGCGGTCGGACGACGCCGAGGCGGGACGGACCCACGGCGCTGCTCGGCGTGTCGAGCCGGCTCACCCCGTGAGCGCCTCCAGCGTTGCACCGCGCGACGCGGCTCAGGCCGTCGCGGCGCTCCCGGCCGACGGTACGGCGCATGCCGTCACCGCGCCGGGTGCGAACGGCACGGTGGACGAGGCGCGGGAAAGAGCCGCACGGCAGCCGCACCGGAACGCCGACGCCGGGCGCGGCGCCCGGAACGGCGGCAACGGCGACCGGCCGCGGGCCGAGGCCGCGGCCGGTGCCGGGGAGAGCGGCAGTGACGGCCGGTCCACCGGTTCGGCGACCACCCCGGAGACCGGATCCGGCGCGGTCGCGTCGGCACCCGGGTCGCAGCGCGACGACACGCCCGCCCCCGCGGCGACCCGCCCCGGCACTCGTCTCCTCCTTCCGGGAGCCAGGAACCCCGGCGCCCGGAGGAAACGGGACGACCACGCCGACCGCTCCGACGGTGACCGCACCGCCGCCGTCAGCTCGCCCCTCCCGCCCCCCATCGCCGTCCGCCCCGCAGCGAGCCCGCTGCGCCCCCTCCGCTACGAGATCCGGCGCGCCGCCGGTATCGGCACCGGCTTCCTCACCTGCGGCGCCGTACTCGTCGTGTCCGCGCTCACCGCCGTACTCCTCGCCAGGATCGGGCACACCCCGCAGGCACGACTGTTCGCGGCCTGGCCGCGGGAGCTGCCGCTGCCGCCCGCGGCACTCGGGGCCGGGCTGCTCGGCGCGCTGGCCTTCGGGGACGAGTTCCGTCATCCCGCCCTGGCGGCGGACCGCGGCACCGTCCCCCGCCGGCTGGGGCTGCTCACCGCGAAGCTGCTCGTCTCCGGAGCCACCGCGGGACTGCTCGCCTTCCTCACCCTGGGCTGCGACGCCGAGGCGCTCTACATCGTCTACGGACGGGAGCTGACGGAAGTTCCCGCGGACTGGCTCTCGATGGCGGCGAGTTGGTTCGGACTGGTCGTCGGCTGTTCCTGGGCCGGGGTGCTGGCGGCCGGCGTGTTCCGGTCCACCACGGCCGGGCTGGCCGCTGTCCTCGCCGTGCCCGTCCTGGTCGTACCCCTCGTCCACAAGGCGCTCCAGGGCCCGGCCGTGCGCATGGCGGCGGACTTCCCGGTGCGGATGCGGGAGGTCTTCCTGCTGCAGTGGCCCTTCGGCGGGGAGCGGTACCTGCTCGCCGCCGCGCGGGTTCTCGCCCAACCCGTGGGCGGCGCACTGACGTTGTCGCTCGCGGGTCTCCTCTGCGCGTATCTGGTCACGGCGATGCGGACCCGGCTGCGCTGACCACACTTCGTTCACTTCTGGTCCCGCTTTGCCTGCAACTCCCCGCAGGTAGCCCGTTTCTTTCCGATAAGGCGTCAATTGCGACGGGGTGAGCGATCACCCTTTCGTGTGCTTTTCACCAAAGACCTCAAGGGAGTTGGAGGCGGCGCCGACAAAGGATCCGTGAGTACCCTTGCGCACACCATGATGACCGCCGCCCGCTCCACAGACTCAGGTCTGGTCGGCCCGGGCGAACTCGACCGCTACCCCTACGCCGAAGGCCCAGTGGCCGACCGCGTCGGCGCACCTGCCTGGGACGGCGGGGAACCCGAGCTGGGCCGGGTCGGCCGGCGGGCCGCGGCCAACCGCGGACGCGGGCTGCACGGCCAACTCGTCCAGCAGCTCGGACAGATGATCGTCTCCGGCGATCTGGGCGCGGACCGACCGCTGGTGCCGGAGGAGATCGGCCAGCGCTTCGAGGTCTCCCGCACCGTCGTCCGCGAGTCGCTCCGGGTCCTGGAGGCCAAGGGCCTGGTCAGCGCCCGCCCGAACGTCGGCACGCGGGTGCGTCCCGTCAGCGACTGGAACCTCCTCGACCCGGACATCATCGAGTGGCGGGCCTTCGGGCCGCAGCGCGACGACCAGCGCCGGGAGCTCAACGAACTGCGCTGGACGATCGAGCCGCTGGCCGCCCGCCTCGCCGCCGGACACGGGCGCGAGGAGGTGCAGCAGCGCCTGTGCGACATGGTCGAGATCATGAGTCACGCCATGGCGCAGGGCGACGCGCTCACCTACGCGCGCGCGGACACCGAGTTCCACTCGCTGCTGATCCAGATCGCGGGCAACCGCATGCTGGAGCACCTCTCCGGCATCGTCTCGGCGGCACTCCAGGTCTCCGGCGGCCCGGTCACCGCCTGTGACCGCCCCAACGAGACGTCCCTCGCCCAGCACGCGCGGATCGTCGACGCCCTCGGTACCGGCGACGCCGCGGCGGCGGAGACGGCCATGCGTCAGCTGCTGACGGTCCTCCCCGAGGTGGAGCGCGTGGTCCCCGCCCCGCGCGAGCACTGACCCGCGAGGGACGCGGTGCGGTCGCCAGTGTGTGACGTCCCAGTGGTGCTCGCGGCGGCGCCGGGCCCGGGTACGGGCCGCCGCCGGACCTCGCCGGACCTTCTGGAGTCCGGCGGAGTCCGGCGATGCGGCAGGCCCCCTGCCGACGGGGCCCGACCGGGATGGCGACCACTAATGATCTCGTCTGTACACGTCTGACCGCTTTTGACCACTTACGGGGTGTGACTCGGGCCACGCAGAATGGGCGTAACGCTCGTGGAGACAGCGCGATGACCTAAGAGGTGATAGCCGCGGAGGGAATACGGACGCCGTGCATGGCGCTGTGCAACTTCCCGGCCCCCGCCCGCGCCGTCGGCCCATCCCCAGGCCGGTGGTCGGCTCCTGTCCGCAGTGGACGGTGCCGGAAGCCGTTTTCCAACGTTCCGAGAGGTTGTTCGTGTCGGCCAGCACATCCCGTACGCTCCCGCCGGAGATCGCCGAGTCCGTCTCTGTCATGGCGCTCATTGAGCGGGGAAAGGCTGAGGGGCAGATCGCCGGCGACGATGTGCGTCGGGCCTTCGAAGCTGACCAGATTCCGGCCACTCAGTGGAAGAACGTACTGCGCAGCCTCAACCAGATTCTTGAGGAAGAGGGTGTGACGCTGATGGTCAGTGCCGCAGAGCCCAAGCGCACCCGCAAGAGCGTCGCAGCGAAGAGCCCGGCCAAGCGCACCGCCACCAGGACGGTCGCGGCGAAGACGGTGACCACCAGGAAGGCCACCGCCACCACGGCCGCCCCCGCGGCACCCACCGCCGCGGCCGCAGCCGATTCCGCCGAGGATGCCGCAACCGCCAAGAAGGCCGCGGCCAAGAAGACCACGGCCGCCAAGAAGGCGACCGCCAAGAAGACCGTCGCGAAGAAGACGGCCGCCAAGAAGACCACCGCCAAGAAGGACGACGTCGAGCTCCTCGAAGAAGAGGTCCTCGAGGACACCAAGGTCGCCGACGAGCCCGAGGGCACCGAGGCCGCGGGCTTCGTCCTGTCCGACGAGGACGAGGACGACGCGCCCGCGCAGCAGGTCGCCGCGGCCGGCGCCACCGCCGACCCGGTCAAGGACTACCTGAAGCAGATCGGCAAGGTCCCCCTGCTCAACGCCGAGCAGGAGGTCGAGCTGGCCAAGCGCATCGAGGCGGGTCTCTTCGCCGAGGACAAGCTGGCCAACGCGGACAAGCTCGCCCCGAAGCTCAAGCGCGAGCTGGAGATCATCGCCGAGGACGGCCGCCGCGCCAAAAACCACCTCCTGGAGGCCAACCTCCGTCTGGTGGTCTCCCTGGCCAAGCGCTACACCGGCCGCGGCATGCTGTTCCTGGACCTCATCCAGGAGGGCAACCTGGGTCTGATCCGCGCGGTCGAGAAGTTCGACTACACCAAGGGCTACAAGTTCTCCACGTACGCCACCTGGTGGATCCGTCAGGCGATCACCCGCGCCATGGCCGACCAGGCCCGCACCATCCGTATCCCGGTGCACATGGTCGAGGTCATCAACAAGCTCGCGCGCGTGCAGCGCCAGATGCTTCAGGACCTGGGCCGCGAGCCCACCCCGGAGGAGCTGGCCAAGGAACTCGACATGACCCCGGAGAAGGTCATCGAGGTCCAGAAGTACGGCCGTGAGCCCATCTCGCTGCACACCCCGCTGGGCGAGGACGGCGACAGCGAGTTCGGTGACCTCATCGAGGACTCCGAGGCCGTCGTGCCCGCCGACGCGGTCAGCTTCACGCTCCTCCAGGAGCAGCTGCACTCGGTGCTGGACACCCTGTCCGAGCGCGAGGCCGGCGTCGTCTCCATGCGCTTCGGTCTCACCGACGGCCAGCCGAAGACCCTCGACGAGATCGGCAAGGTCTACGGCGTGACGCGTGAGCGCATCCGTCAGATCGAGTCCAAGACCATGTCGAAGCTGCGCCACCCGTCGCGTTCCCAGGTGCTGCGCGACTACCTGGACTAGGCCGCGACGGCTCCGCCAGGTCGCACAGTACGACGGCGAAGGCCCGGTTCCCCTCGTGGGAGCCGGGCCTTCGTGCTGCGCGATCCCGCTCGATGGATCACTCTGGGTCCCCCAGGAAGACCTGAGAGTGAGGAGCATGCATGCGCCGTTCCCTTACCCGGGCACTGGTCCGGCCGCTGGCCCTGGCGGCTGCCATGGCCGCCGTACCGCTGGCGGGCGCGGCCCCCGCAGCCGCCGGCGGCGTGGTCGTGGGGGGCTTCCCGATAGACGTCTCCCAAGCCCCGTGGACGGTCGCGCTGGCCAGTCGTGACCTGTTCGGCGGAGCGCGGGCGGGGCAGTTCTGCGGAGCCGCGGCCATCGGGCGGACGACGGTGCTCACGGCGGCCCACTGTCTGAGCGAGGAAGCCCTCGGGGTGCCGCCGAACCGGGTGCGTGACCTCAAGGTCATCGCGGGCCGCACCGACCTGCTGTCATCGCAGGGCGAGGAGATCGCCGTACGGGAGATCCGGCTCAACCCCCGGTTCGACCTCGCGACCAACTCCGGGGACTTCGCGGTCGTCGTGCTCGCCCGGCCGCTGCCGCGGAGCGCGGTCATCACCATGGCCGGCGAGGGCGACCCGGCCTACCGGCCCGGCACGCAGGCACTGGTGTCCGGCTGGGGCGACACGACCGGCGAGGGAGCCTATGCGCGGCGACTGCGGGCCGCACACGTACGCGTGCTCTCCGACGACGTGTGCGCCACGGCCTACCCGGGCGGCCCCGAGGGCACCTACCGGGCCGGCACGATGCTGTGCGCCGGCGAGGTCGCCGGAGGGCCGGACGGCTGCCAGGGGGACAGCGGAGGCCCGCTGGTGGCCGCGGGACGGCTCATCGGCCTCGTGTCGTGGGGAAGCGGCTGTGGGCGCCCGGAGCACCCCGGCGTCTACACGCGTGTCTCCGGGATCGTACGAGCGCTGGAGCCGGCCACAGGGGCCCGCAAACGGCCTCCTGGCGGCTCTTAGCGCGTTCGAGCGGGTATGAGCACGGGCGGCCGCTCCTGGTGAGGAACGGCCGCCCGATCACCGGCCTGTGCCGGGGCTGGCTCGTCGTGTGTGCGAGATTCAGCGCTCTTCTTCGGAAGCGGGGCCCTGAACGGACGTCAGTCGCTCGGTCTCGTCCTGTATCTCAGCGGCGATCTTCTTGAGTTCCGGCTCGAACTTGCGACCGTGGTGGGCGCAGAAGAGCAGTTCTCCGCCGCTGAGCAGGACGACGCGCAGGTATGCCTGGGCGCCGCAGCGGTCGCAGCGATCGGCGGCCGTCAGCGGGCTCGCGGGGGTCAGAACAGTAGTCACGTCGCCTCTTCTCTAGCTCGACGAGCTGTCGTACCAGGGTCAACATCCAACCAGCCCGAAAACGTTCCCGCTCGTGGCCTTTCCGCGAAAAATTTTTTCCGGGGACGGTCGTGTGTTGCCCGTTGGCGGCGAATGTGCCGTATTGCGTGTCTTGGGTGCTTACGGGTTCGCGCTCTCTTGCTGTCTCGTCCTCCCGGCTGGGTTGCCGGTTGTTCATGAGGACGTGCCCGGAGCCTAAATGGTTCATGCCCCAAAGGGAACGTGATATGTGCTTCACTCCATCGAGGGATCGAACAAGCATGCGAGGCTGGACTAGTGTGAGGTGCCGACGAGGGTGGCGTTACACCGGCTCTACCAGGGCTCGGTACCCTCTGAGCGGCGACCGAAGCCGCCCCCTTACCCAGAAGGGGGCCATCTGAAATTCAGCGAGGAGCGAACCGCGTGACCGCCGAGACGTCCGTGCCGTCCACAGCGCTGCTGGCAGGAGCAGACCGCGACGGTTCCAACTACACCGCGCGGCACCTGCTCGTCCTCGAGGGCCTGGAAGCCGTGCGCAAGCGCCCCGGCATGTACATCGGCTCGACCGACAGCCGCGGTCTCATGCACTGCCTGTGGGAGATCATCGACAACTCGGTGGACGAGGCCCTCGCGGGTGTCTGCGACCGCATCGAGGTGATCCTGCACGACGACGGCTCCGTGGAGGTGCGGGACAACGGCCGCGGTATCCCCGTGGACGTGGAGCCGAGGACCGGCCTGTCCGGTGTCGAGGTCGTCATGACCAAGCTGCACGCGGGCGGCAAGTTCGGCGGCGGCTCCTACGCCGCCTCCGGCGGCCTGCACGGCGTCGGCGCCTCCGTGGTCAACGCGCTCTCCGCCCGCCTCGACGTCGAGGTGGACCGGGGTGGCCACACGCACTCCATCAGCTTCCGGCGGGGCGTGCCCGGTGCCTTCGCCGCCGACGGTGCCGAAGCGAAGTTCGAGGCCAAGAGCGGCCTGCGCAAGACCAAGAAGATCCCCAAGACGCGCACCGGCACGCGCGTGCGTTACTGGGCCGACCGCCAGATCTTCCTCAAGGACGCCAAGCTCTCCCTGGAGAACCTGCACCAGCGCGCCCGGCAGACCGCGTTCCTGGTCCCGGGCCTGACCATCGTCGTCCGCGACGAGTTCGGCCTCGGCGAGGGCGGCAGCAAGGGGGAGGAGTCCTTCCGCTTCGACGGCGGCATCAGCGAGTTCTGCGAGTACCTGGCGAACGACAAGGCGATCTGCGACATCCTCCGCTTCTCGGGCAAGGGCACCTTCAAGGAGACCGTCCCGGTTCTGGACGAACACGGCCAGATGACACCGACCGAGGTCACTCGCGAACTGGGCGTCGACATCGCGCTGCGCTGGGGGACCGGTTACGACACGACGGTCAGGTCGTTCGTCAACATCATCGCCACCCCCAAGGGCGGTACCCATGTCGCCGGCTTCGAACAGGCCCTCACCCAGACGCTGAACGACGTGCTGCGCGCCAAGAAGCTGCTGCGCGTGGCCGAGGACAACGTCGTCAAGGACGACGCCCTGGAGGGTCTCACCGCCGTCGTCACGGTCCGGCTGGCCGAGCCGCAGTTCGAGGGGCAGACCAAGGAGGTCCTCGGCACCTCGGCGGCCCGCCGCATCGTGAACAACGTGGTCGGCAGCGAGCTGAAGGCGTTCCTGACGGCCACCAAGCGTGACGCCGCCGCCCAGGCCCGGGTCGTCATGGAGAAGGTGGTCGCCGCCGCCCGCACCCGGGTCGCGGCCCGCCAGCACAAGGACGCCCAGCGCCGGAAGACCGCCCTGGAGTCCTCCTCCCTGCCGGCCAAGCTCGCCGACTGCCGCAGCGACGACGTCGACCGCAGCGAGCTGTTCATCGTCGAGGGCGACTCCGCGCTCGGCACGGCCAAGCTGGCGCGCAACTCCGAGTTCCAGGCCCTGCTGCCGATCCGCGGCAAGATCCTGAACGTGCAGCGGTCGTCGGTGACCGACATGCTCAAGAACGCCGAGTGCGGGGCGATCATCCAGGTCATAGGAGCGGGCTCCGGCCGCACCTTCGACATCGACCAGGCCCGGTACGGCAAGATCATCATGATGACCGACGCCGACGTGGACGGCTCGCACATCCGTTGCCTGCTGCTCACGCTGTTCCAGCGCTATATGCGGCCCATGGTCGAGGCCGGCCGGGTCTTCGCCGCGGTGCCGCCGCTGCACCGCATCGAGCTGATCCAGCCGAAGAAGGGCCAGGAGAAGTACGTCTACACGTACTCCGACCGCGAGCTGCGCGACAAGCTCATGGAGTTCCAGAGCAAGGGCATCCGGTACAAGGACTCCATCCAGCGTTACAAGGGCCTGGGTGAGATGGACGCCGACCAGCTGGCCGAGACCACGATGGACCCGCGCCACCGCACCCTGCGCCGCATCAACCTCTCCGACCTGGAGGCCGCCGAACAGGTTTTCGACCTGCTGATGGGCAATGACGTGGCTCCCCGCAAGGAGTTCATCTCCAGCTCGGCCGCGACGCTGGACCGGTCCCGCATCGACGCGTAGCCGCCGCGCCGGGCGCCGGCCGACATGTGCGAAAGCGGCTGGGCCGAGGATGGGAGCGGCCCGGCCGACGGGATGGGAGCGGCTGGCCGGCCGGATCGATCGGTGACCGGCTGGCGCGGTGGGCGGGACCTGGCCGGGAGCGGCTGGGGCCCGCCTGGGGCCGTGGGTGCACGGTCAGGGCTGAGGCGGGGCGGTGCCGGTGCCGGACCGGCCTGGGCCGCCTGCTGTCGGGTCGGGCGCTGTGCGGTCGGGTGCTCGACGGGCGGAGCCGCCGACGAGGAACGCAGGTGTCGCCGCCGGCCTCCGTCCTGCTCGCACCCGTTCCGTCCTGGCCCCGCCCACCTGGTCAGCGGGCCCTTGCCCACCGCACCCCTGCCTACCGCACCTCCGCGTCCCCGCGCCCACGCATCGCACCTCAGCGCACCGCGCCGCAGGGCCCCACGCGGCTCTCACTCCGCCCGTCGCCCCGTCCGCCTTCCCTCGCCTCCGTCCCCTTCCCTCCGGCCCCGATGCCTCCCCAGCCTCCGACCCGGAGCGTTTCTCCACCCGTGGGTGGAGGCGGGCCGCTCTGGGTTTCCACCCGTGATCCACCCCGGGTCCGATCAGCCGACCTGCGAATTTCCGTAGCTTTGAAGGCGTCGGCAGCGCTCGCTCCGACCCCCCTTCCCGCTCACGGAGGCTTGGATGTCCGGGCTCGTCAACGCGCTGGCGATCGTGGCCGTCGTCGCCGTCGTGATCGCCAGGCAGTTCGGTGCCCGCGCGATCGCCACGGACCGGCGCTGGTGGCTGCTGCCCGTGGTCCTCGTCGTCATCGCGTTGCGCGAACCCGGCATACTCGACGCCCACCACCGCGCGGAATCCGCCGCCCTGCTCACGGCCGAACTCGTCATCGGCCTGGCCACCGGCGTGGGCTGGGGCTGGACCACCCGGCTCTGGACGGCGCCGGACGGCACCGTGTGGACCAAGAGCACCAAGGCGAGCATCGCCGTATGGACCGTGGGCATAGCCCTGCGAGCCGGTGTCTTCGCCTTCGGCGCCGCACTCGGCCTGCGTCAGGACAGCTCCGCGCTGATGCTCGGCCTCGCCGGCACGTTGCTGGTCCGCGGCGGGATCCTGGCCTGGCGGGCCCAGTCCTTCGCCCCAGCGAGGCGCCTTGCCCCGGCATACGGTGGCGACAACCCGTCGGCCTGGAAGGAGCGCGTGTGACAGAGAACGCCTGGACGCGCTGGCCGTCACGCGAAGCGCTCGGCCCTATAGGCCTCAGCCGGCCCCGGCGGCTGCTCGCCTGGACGGTCCGCCTGCTGGTGCTGTCCATGCTGCTGTGGGCCGCCTTCAGCCAGCGGCACGTCGGCCCGTGGGGGGCGCTCACGGCGGCGGCGGGGGTGGCCCTCGCCGCTCTCGTCTCCTGGGCCTTCTTCCGGACGACCTACGAGCACCGGCTGGTGCCGTCCCTCGCGCTCATGGGGGTGCTCCTCGGCATCGCGGCCACCGCCGAGGCGACGGGATTCAACGGGCCGGCCCTCGTCATCTGGTGCGGCTGCGGAGTCAGCGCGCTGGAACGGCTGCCGCTCGGCACAGCGGTCCCCGTGGCGACGGCGGCGCTGGCCTCATACTCCGCGTTCACCGACGACGCCTGGCTGACCGCGGCCGCGACCGTGGCCGGCCTGGCCCTCGCCGGGTACGTCCTGCGGCTGGACGCGGAAGCCCGGGGCAATGCGCAGCGGCTGCTCGCCCAGGAGCGCGCCGCCCGTGAGGCCGAGGCCGAGTCCGCGGCGCTCGCCGAGCGGGCCCGCATCGCACGGGAGATCCACGACGTACTGGCACACAGCCTCTCGGCGCAGCTCGTGCACCTGGAGGCGGCCCGGTTGCTGATCGAGAACGGAGCGGACCGGGAACGGATCCTGGAGCGGGTGGTGGCCGCCCGGGGAATGGCCCGGGACGGACTCGCCGAGACCCGGCAGGCGCTGTCCGCGCTGCGCGGCGAGCTGACCCCGCTGGAGGACTTCCTGACCGAACTCGCCCGGACGGCCGACGGCGCCGAGGTCACCGTCACGGGTGAACGCAGACCCCTGTCGGCCGAGGCGTCCCAGGCCGTGCGGCGGGTGGCACAGGAGGCGCTGACGAACGTCCGCAAGCATGCTCATGGCGCCAGAGTGGATGTCCGGCTCGACTACAGCGAGCACGAAGTCACCCTCAACGTCCGGGATTCGGGTGGCCGGCCGGGCGAACTCGACGGATCCGGAGGCGGGTACGGTCTGCTGGGCATGCGAGAGCGCGCCGAACTGCTGGGCGGTTCGCTGGACGCGGGGCCGGTCGGAGAAGGGTTCGTGGTGACACTGAAGGTGCCCGTATGACAGAGACGGAGGGGCAGGAGAAGATCGCGCGGGTGGTCGTCGCCGACGACCAGACCGTGGTTCGTGAGGGCATCGTGATGCTGCTGGGGCTGCTTCCCGGTGTGGAGGTCGTGGGAGCCGCGGGCGACGGCGAGGAGGCTGTGCGGCTGGTCGGTGAACTCGCGCCGGATGTCGTCCTGATGGATCTGAGGATGCCGCGCTGTGATGGCGTGGAGGCCACCCGGCGGATCCGGGCGCAGTACCCCGGGACCCAGGTCGTGGTGCTCACCACCTTCTCGGACGACGAGTCGCTGTTTCCCGCGTTGCGGGCCGGCGCCCGGGGGTATCTGACCAAGGACGCGGGCGGTGACGAGATCGTGCGTGCCGTGCACAGCGTGCTGTCGGGCGACGCGGGACTGTCGCCGAGCGTCCAGAGACGGCTGCTGGAGCGATTGTCGCGACCGGAGCCCGAGCCCGTACCAGCGGCCGGTCAGGCGCCCGACGGGCTGACCACCCGGGAGAGCGAGGTCTTGGTGCTGATCGCCGAGGGGCTCAGCAATCAGCAGATCGCTCGCAGACTGCATGTGTCGACCGCGACCGTGAAGACCCACATCAACAACCTCTTCGCCAAGGCGGGCCTGAAGGACCGGGCGCAGGCCGTGCGGTACGCCTACAGCAAGGGGCTGGCGAAGCCGCCCACCCGGTGACTCGAGATCATGGCCGGCGGCCTGGACAAGGTCATCCACCTGCCAAAAGTCGGTCAACGCATTCGTCAAGACGCTCAAGTGAATGTCCACCCACAGCGCCGCCGAGAAAGCCGAGGCCGGCTTGATCAGGAGCTACACGACACAGTTCGTCAGCGCGGTCGAGTGACCGACGTCCGCCGCCCGCCGCCCGCCGTCCGCCGTGCGCTCAGGCGTGGCTCGCCCAGACATAGCGGTGCTCCGGGCGGCCCGCGTCGCCGTACTTGAGGGTCAGCCGGGCCCGGCCGGTGCGTTCCAGCAGCTTCAGGTACCGCTGGGCGGTCTGCCGGCTCACCCCCGTCCGCTCGGCGATCTCCTGTGCGGACAGCGGGCGTTCGGCGCTCAGCAGCGCCTGGCGCACCAGTTCGGCCGTCGTGGGGGAGTGCCCCTTGGGCAACTCGGGTTCCGAAGGGGCGGACAGCGCGCCGAAGATACGGTCCACCTCCGCCTGCTCCGCCTCGCCGCCGCCGTCCAGGGTGCGCCGCAGCTTGGCGTACGCCTCCAGCTTGGCCCGCAGCCCCGCGAAGGCGAACGGTTTCACCAGGTACTGCAACGCCCCCTGACGCATGGCCGCCTGCACGGTCGACACGTCCCGCGCCGCCGTCACCATGATCACGTCGGTCTGGTGGCCGCGCCGGCGCATCTCCCGGACCACCGCGAGACCGGTGTCGTCGGGCAGGTAGTGATCCATCAGCACCAGATCGAGCCGTGGCAGGCTCTCCACCTGACGCAGCGCCTCGGCCGCGCTGTGCGCCTCGCCGGCCACATGGAAACCGGGCACCTTCTCGACGTAGGCGGCGTTGACGCGGGCCACACGGATGTCGTCGTCCACGACCAGTACCTCGATCATCACGCCTCCTCCTCGGCGACGGTGACGGCGACCGCGGAGGTCCCCGCGGGCTCCCCGGACCCCGCGGGCACCAGTCGGGGCTCGGCCAGCGCCTCGGGCAGTACCACGGTGAACTCCGCGCCGCCGCCGGCCGCCGGGCCCACGGTCGCGCTCCCGCCCTGCCGCTCGGCGAGCCGCCGGACCAGGGAGAGTCCGATCCCCCGCTTGCCGTGGGCGGGCGGCTTCTTGGTGGACCAGCCCTCCGTGAAGATCAGCTCTCGCTGGTCCTCCGGCACTCCGGGGCCGGTGTCGCGCACCCGGAGGACGACCGTACGGCCCTCGGCGCGCAATTCGACCTCCACGCGCGCGTGCGGGGTGGCCGCGACCGCGTCGAGGGCGTTGTCGACGAGGTTGCCCACCACCGTGACCAGCCCCCGCGGATCGACCAGCCGGTCCGGGAGCCGGGTGTGCTCCGACACCCACAGGGCGACGCCGCGCTCGGCCGCCACGGTCGCCTTGCCCACCAGGAGCGCGGCCAGCAGCGGGTCCCGGATCCGTTCCGCGACCTGCTCGGCGGTGGCCCGGTGATCCCCGACCACCTCGCCCACGAACTCCACGGCGTCGTCGTACATCTCCAGCTCCAGCAGCCCCAGCAGGGTGTGCATGCGGTTGGCGTGTTCGTGGTCCTGGGCGCGCAGCGCGTCGATCAGCCCGCGCGTGGAGTCCAGTTCGCGCCCCAACTGCTCCAGCTCGGTGCGGTCGCGCAGGGTGGCCACGGCACCGCCGTCCCCGGTGGGCGTACGGTTGGCGACCAGGACGCGCTGGCCGCACACGGTGAGCAGGTCGGTGCCGGTCACCCGGCCGGCCAGCACATCCGTCGTACGGCCCGCGCCGAGGGCCTCGTCCGGGGTTTGCCCGAGGGCCTCGTCGCCGATCGCCAGCAGCCGTCGTGCCTCGTCGTTGAGCAGGCGGACGCGGCCGCCCCGGTCCAGCGCCACCACCCCCTCCCGGATGCCGTGCAGCATCGCCTCGCGCTCCGCGAGCAGCGCCGAGATGTCGGAGAAGGCCAGGTCCCGGGTCTGCCGCTGGACCCGCCGGGAGATCAGCCAGGCGGCCAGCGCGCCCACCGCCAGGGCACCGCCGGCGTATGCGAAGAGTCCCGGGATGGCGCTGATCAGCCGCGCCCGCACACTGTCGTAGGCGATGCCGACCGAGACCGCGCCGACGACGTGGTGACCGGCGTCGTACAGCGGCACCTTGCCGCGCGCCGAGCGGCCCAGGGTGCCCTGGTCGATCTCCATGACCTCCTTGCCGGACAGGGCGTCGGAGGGATCGGTGGAGACGCGCCGGCCGATCTCCGAGGGCGTGGGGTGCGACCAGCGCACCCAGTCGCGGTCCAGCACCACGATGTACTCGGCGTGCGTGGCCCGCCGGATCCGCTCGGCCTCCCGCTGCACGGGGCCGTTGCCGCTCGGGGCGGTGGTGCGGACGCCCTCCGCGATCTGCGGGTCCTGCGCGGTGGTCTCGGCGATGGCGAGCGCCCGCCGCATCGCCTCCTGGTCCAGCTGTTTGCTCAGCGGCGCCAGGAAGAGCCCGGTCGCGAGCACCGCGACCCCCGCGGCGATCGCCACCTGCATCAGCAGCACCTGGGAGAACATCCGCCGGGGCAGACCGAGGCGCAGACGGCGTACGGGGGGAGTGGAGCGCATACCCACGACGGTACGTGGGGCGGCCGGAAGCCCCCAGCGGGTGTGGTGTGGATCTCTTGATCAACTATTGATCAACATGGATGGGGCACGCGCCGGGTCAGCACGCCAGCGCCGTCGGCCGCAGCTCGCGCACCTCGACCACGTCCATCCGCGCGGGCGTGCCGAGGACCTCCGCGCCGCAGCTCTCCGGGCGGGGCGGCAGCGACGCGCCCTGGGCCACGGTGACCCGCCACCGGCGGCCGTCGGCGTGGGCGACGGTGACCTCCCAGCGCGGGGCTGTGCCCTCGGTCCGTACGACGCTCAGCACAGCCGCCCGGTACTCGTCCGCGGCCGTCCGCACGGCCAGCTCCGCCGCCTGGCCGGGCCGCTCCCACGCGGAACACCCCCGGCACCCCTCGACCAGCACGCGCCCCTCCTGGACGCCGTGCAGGGCCTCCTTCACGGTGTGGGCGCCGGCGCGCCCGTAGGCGTAGCCGTACGGCAGGACGAGCACCGTGGGAGCGAACCGATGTCCACCCAGATGGGTGACCTCCCAGACGCCGCGCACTCCCGACGCGACCAGCTCGGTGGCGAGGGGGCGGCCCAGGAGGGCGCAGCAGCGGTCGCGCTTGCCGTTGGTGCACACGAGGGCCAGCGGATCACCCTGGTGGGGCCGCCCGCCGAGCACCGCGCCGAAGGACCGGTGGTCGCCCGCGCCGAGCGCGGCGAAGTCCAGGCCCAGCAGGTTTCGCGGCTCGACGGTGGTGGCGCCGTGCAGCCACACCCGCCCGGGGACGGTGTGCGCGGCGTACACCTGCCGCACCGGGGGCGGCCCGGGGTCGGCGTGGCGTCCGGGACGGCGGATCAGTGCGATCCGCACGCCGGTTCCGTCGGCGGCGGCCTCCAGCGCACGGCCCAGCGCGGGATCGAGATGGCTGGACGTCAGGGCCTTGGCACCCCACGGGCCCGGCTGTTCCAGCAGCAGCCACGTCGTCGCCGTGGCAGCCGTACCGGACACCGGCTCGTCGAGCACCCGGGACACGGTCGCACACCTACTCACAGAGGTGAGCCTAACCTGACTTCCCCCGTGCTGACTTGCGGGCCCGCCGTGCCCTACTCCGGGAGGGGGCGGGGCGGGCGCGGGCCGACGTAGTGCCCGCTGGGGCGCATGCGCAGCGGGCGCTCGCCGTACTCCTCCAGGGCGTGCGCGATCCAGCCCGCGGTCCGCGCGACGGCGAAGATCGTCTCTGCGGCCGTGGCCGGCATGCCGCAGGACACGGTGAACACCGCGAGCGCCAGGTCGACGTTGGCGTGCAGCGGGGTGTGCCGGGCGGTGGTGGCGACGATGTCCCGGGCCGCGAGCAGCGGCGACTCCGCGCGCGGGATCCGCTCCAGCAGCTCGAACAGCACCCGCGCGCGAGGGTCCTCGCCGGTGTACAGCCGGTGGCCGAGGCCGGGGACGCGGCGGCCCGCGCGCAGCTCTTCGGCGATCACCGGGACCGCCGTGCCCTGGTCGAGCACGTCCAGGAGCATCCGGTGGGCCAGGCCGCCGGCCGCGCCGTGCAGCGGGCCCTCCAGCACACCGAGCCCGGCCGAGACGGCCGCGTACGCGTGCGCCCGGGCCGAGGCGGCGACCCGGACCGCGAGGGTGGACGCGGCCAGGTCGTGGTCGGCCAGCAGGGACAGCGCCGTGTCCAGGACGCGCAGGGACGCCTCGTCGGCCGGCCGGCCGGTCAGCCGGGCCCACAGGCGGTGGGCCAGCGGACCGTCGTCCTCGTGGTCGTACCCGACCGGCGGCAGCGCGGCGACGAGGGTGGGGATGAGGGTGCGCGCCGTGTGCAGCACGGCCTCCTCGGACAGGTCGAAGCGCAGCGGGTCCTCGGCCGCCGCGGCGATCGCCGCCACCCGCAGCCGGTCGACGGCGGAGGCGTGTCCGGACAGCGCCTTCACCGCGCGGCGGGCGAGTTCGACGGTGGCCTCGGGCGCGGTGAACGTCGCCCCCGGCGCGGGCCGGCCGGTCCACAGCCACTCCGCGACCTCCTCGTAGGAGTGGCGGCCGGCCAGCTCCACCGCGTCGACGCCGCGGTAGTAGTACCGGTCCTGCTCGATCAGCGTGATGCGGGTGCGGACGGACAGTTCGCCGCCGGTGCCCGGGCTCCCGGCGGCCTCCCGGCGGTTGCGGCGGGCGAGCGCCTCGACCTCCCCGGCCTCGAAGGTGCTGGTCCGGCCGCCGGACTCGCGTCTGCTGCTGAGCAGGCCGCGGCTCACGTACGCGTAGACCGTCTCGGGCTTCACACCGAGCAGTTCGGCGGTCTCCTTGGTGGTCAGCCGGCGCCCGGGGTGGTGGGGAGCGGTGTCGTGATCGCGCATGGGGGTCACCGTAGCCGCCTCTGCACATATTGATCGGCGAGTGTTGATTCAAGCAACGTTGACCCGGTTATTGACGATCGGATCAAGCCCGGGCCCGGAGCCGGTGCGGGCCGCTCGTATCCTGGACCCTCCGTCCATGCCCGTCCGCGCACGGGGCGCGAGCCGGTGCGCGCTGGTACGTCTGAGAGGTCGCCCGTTGGGGAACAGCTTGGCAAGCGGCGGCAGTCCGCGGCAGATCCCGGTCGTCGTACTCGCCGGTTTCCTGGGCTCCGGGAAGACCACGCTCCTCAACCACCTGCTGCATCGCAGCGGAGGCAGCCGCATCGGGGCCATCGTCAACGACTTCGGCGCCATCGAGATCGACGCCATGGCCGTCGCGGGCGCCCTCGGCGACTCCACCGTCTCGCTCGGCAACGGCTGCCTGTGCTGCGCCGTGGACGCCAGTGAACTCGATGTCTACCTGGACCGGCTCGCCGCGCCTGCCGCCGGCATCGATGTGATCGTCATCGAGGCCAGCGGGCTGGCCGAGCCACAGGAACTCGTGCGCATGGTCCTCGCCAGCGAGCACCCGGGCATCGTCTACGGCGGCCTGGTCGAGGTGGTCGACGCCGCCGAGTTCGACGACACCCGCGCGAAGCACCCCGAGACCGACCGGCACCTCGCCCTCGCGGACCTGGTCGTCGTCAACAAGCTCGACCGCGCGGGCGACGCGGACCGGATCCTCGGGCTCGTCCGCTCGCTCACCGACCGCGCGGCCGTCGTCCCCGCCACCTACGGCCGGATCGACCCCGAGTTCCTCTTCGACTGCCGGCCCACCGAGGAGCGCGTCGGCCAGCTGTCCTTCGACGACCTGCACGACCACGACGACCCGCACCACGCCGGTCACCTGCACACCGGCTACGACAGCGCGTCCGTCACCTCCGCCGTCCCCCTGGAACCCCGCCGGCTCATGCGGTTCCTGGACAGCCGGCCCGAAGGGCTGTACCGGATCAAGGGCTACGTCGACTTCGGGCCGTACGACGCGGCCAACCGCTACGCCGTACACGCCGTCGGCCGGTTCCTGCGCTTCTACCCGGAACCCTGGGCGCCCGGCGACGAACGCCTCACCCAGCTCGTGCTGATCGGCTCCGGCATCGACGCGGACGCACTCCGCAAGGAACTGGAGGCGTGCGGGAACGACGCCCCGCACGCCGACGAGCACGGCATGTGGGGCGTCCTGCGCTACGTACAGGGACCGGACGAGGCGGACGCCGACGTGGAGGAACCGCCCGCCGTGGAGTAGCCGCCGCCCGGACCGCCCGCCGAGGGGCGGCCGCCGCCCGGGCGCATCCGGCCTGTGCCGGGCGCATCCAGCCTGTGCCGGACGGTCCAGCCCGTGCCGGACCGTCCGGGTGTGCTGTCCGGACCGCCTAGAGCACCGGCCCCGCCACCACCGCCACCGTCTTCGGCAGCGACGTGCCCGAGCCGTCCCGGCGCGGGTCCGGCTCCGGCAGCTCCGCCGGGGTGCCGTTCTTCTGTGCCGCCCGCGCCGGGGCCGGGCCCGCCCAGGCCAGCGACAGGCAGTCCTCGCCCTTCAGGAACCGCTGGCAGCGCACCCCGCCGGTGGCCCGGCCCTTGCGCGGGTACTGGTCGAACGGGGTCAGCTTGGCCGTCGTCTGCACCGAGTCGTCCAGCGTGCCGCGCGAGCCCGCCACCGTGAACACCACCGCGTCGGCGGCCGGGTCGACCGCCGTGAAGGAGATCACCTTCGCGCCCTCGGCGAGCTTGATGCCCGTCATGCCGCCCGCCGGACGGCCCTGCGGGCGCACGATGGAGGCCTGGAAACGCAGCAGTTGCGCGTCGTCCGTGATGAACACCAGGTCCTCCTCGCCGGTGCGCAGCTCCACCGCGCCGACGATCCGGTCCCCCTCCTTGAGCGTGATGACCTCCAACTCGTCCTTGTTGGACGGATAGTCGGGCACCACCCGCTTGACGACACCCTGCTCGGTGCCGAGCGCCAGACCCGGCGACGACTCGTCCAGCGTGGTCAGGCAGACCACCGTCTCGTCGTCCTCCAGGGAGACGAACTCCGCCAGCGGGGCCCCGCCCGAGAGGTTCGGCGCGGTCGTCGGCTCGGGCAGCTGCGGCAGGTCGACCACGTTGATCCGCAGCAGCCGGCCCGCCGAGGTCACCGCGCCGATCACCCCGCGCGCGGTCGTCCGCACCGCCGAGACGATCACGTCGTGCTTGACCCGCTTGCCACCCGCCTGCGGAAGCGGCGCGTCGGTCGCCGTACGGGCCAGCAGCCCCGTCGACGACAGCAGCACCCGGCACGGGTCGTCGGCCACCTGGAGCGGCACGGCGACCGGCGTGGCCGCGGACTCCAGCAGGACCGTGCGCCGGTCGGTGCCGAACTTCTTCGCCACGGCGGCCAGTTCGGCCGAGACCAGCTTGCGCAGCTCCGCGTCCGACTCCAGGATCCGGGTCAGCTCCTCGATCTCCGCGGTGAGCTTGTCCTTCTCCGCCTCCAGCTCGATCCGGTCGTACCGGGTGAGCCGGCGCAGCGGCGTGTCGAGGATGTACTGCGTCTGCACCTCGCTCAGCGAGAAGCGCTCGATCAGGCGCTCCTTGGCCTGCGCCGAGTTGTCGCTGGACCGGATGATCCGGATGACCTCGTCGATGTCGACCAGCGCGGTCAGCAGGCCCTCGACCAGGTGCAGCCGGTCGCGCTTCTTGCCGCGGCGGAACTCGCTGCGCCGCCGGACCACGTCGAAGCGGTGGTCCAGATAGACCTCCAGCAGCTCCTTCAGGCCCAGCGTGAGCGGCTGGCCGTCGACCAGGGCGACGTTGTTGATGCCGAAGGACTCCTCCATCGGGGTCAGCTTGTACAGCTGCTCCAGGATCGCCTCCGGCACGAAGCCGTTCTTGATCTCGATGACCAGGCGCAGGCCGTGCTCGCGGTCGGTGAGGTCCTTGACGTCCGCGATGCCCTGGACCTTCTTCGCGTTGACCAGGTCCTTGATCTTCGCGATGACCTTCTCGGGGCCGACCGTGAACGGCAGTTCCGTGACCACCAGGCCCTTGCGGCGGGCGGTGACGTTCTCGATGGACACCGTCGCGCGGATCTTGAAGGTGCCGCGGCCGGTCGCGTACGCGTCCCGGATGCCGTCCAGGCCCACGATCCGGCCGCCGGTGGGCAGGTCGGGGCCCGGGACGTGCTTCATCAGCGCGTCCAGGTCGGCGTTCGGGTGCCGGATCAGATGGCGGGCGGCGGCGATCACCTCGCGCAGGTTGTGCGGCGGCATGTTCGTCGCCATGCCGACCGCGATGCCCGAGGCACCGTTGACCAGCAGGTTCGGGAAGGCGGCGGGCAGCGCCACCGGCTCCTGCTCCTGGCCGTCGTAGTTGGGCGCGAAGTCGACCGTGTCCTCGTCGATCGACTCGGTCATCAGGCCCGTCGCCTCGGCCATCCGGCACTCGGTGTACCGCATGGCGGCCGGCGGGTCGTCGTTGCCCAGCGAACCGAAGTTGCCGTGGCCGTCGACGAGCGGCACGCGCATGGAGAAGGGCTGCGCCATGCGCACCAGCGCGTCGTAGATCGACGCGTCGCCGTGCGGGTGCAGCTTGCCCATGACCTCGCCGACGACCCGCGCGCACTTCACATAGCCGCGTTCGGGGCGCAGGCCCATCTCGTTCATCTGGTACACGATCCGGCGGTGCACCGGTTTCAGGCCGTCACGGGCGTCCGGCAGGGCGCGCGAGTAGATGACCGAGTACGCGTACTCGAGGTAGGAGCCACGCATCTCGTCCACGACGTCGATGTCGAGGATTCTCTCCTCGAACGAATCGTCGGGCGGCGGGGTCTTCGTGCTGCGGCGGGCCATCGCTGCCTGGCTCCTTCTGATCTGGTCGCTCGCCTACGGGGCGCTTGGTGCTGAAGCGTTTGACGGATCTGACGCCGACCATTGTGGACCGAGGCACTGACAACCCGTGCACGACCCGGTCCGGCCGGCCCGGGCCTCCGCCTGGCGGCGGGGGCGCCCCCAGCGCCGCGGAACCGTCCGGGAAGGGGTCCGACGCAGCGTACGCGATCCGCTGTCGGCGTACGTCCGCGGGAACTTCGCGAAGGCCCCGCACGCTTTGCATACAGTGGCAGGAACGGCAGCACAACCGCGGTTTCCATCAACCGCCTCCGCTCGCGAAGGGACGTACATGCCCATGGGTCACACGACCACAGCCGAGGCAGGCTCCGGGGGCCTGGCAGCGACCGAGCACCGCCTGGCCAACGGTCTGCGCGTGGTGCTCTCCGAGGACCACCTGACCCCGGTGGCGGCGGTCTGCCTCTGGTACGACGTCGGCTCCCGCCACGAAGTCAAGGGGCGTACCGGCCTGGCTCACCTTTTCGAGCACCTGATGTTCCAGGGCTCCGCGCAGGTCAAGGGCAACGGCCACTTCGAACTGGTGCAGGGCGCCGGCGGCTCGCTGAACGGCACCACGAGCTTCGAGCGCACCAACTACTTCGAGACCATGCCCGCCCACCAGCTGGAGCTGGCCCTGTGGCTGGAGGCCGACCGCATGGGCTCGCTGCTGGCCGCCCTGGACGAGGAGTCCATGGAGAACCAGCGGGACGTCGTCAAGAACGAGCGCCGCCAGCGGTACGACAACGTGCCCTACGGCACCGCCTTCGAGAAGCTGACCGCCCTCTCCTACCCGGAGGGCCACCCGTACCACCACACGCCGATCGGCTCCATGGCGGACCTGGACGCGGCCACCCTGGAGGACGCCCGCCGGTTCTTCCGCACCTACTACGCGCCGAACAACGCGGTGCTCTCCGTGGTCGGCGACATCGACCCCGAGCAGACCCTCGCCTGGATCGAGAAGTACTTCGGCTCCATCCCGTCCCACGACGGCAAGCCCGCGCCCCGCGACGGCTCCCTGCCGGACGTCATCGGCGAGCAGAAGCGCGAGGTCGTCGTGGAGGAGGTCCCGGCGCGCGCCCTGATGGCCGCCTACCGGCTCCCGCACGACGGCACGCGCGCGTGCGACGCCGCCGACCTCGCCCTGACCATCCTCGGCGGCGGCGAGTCCTCCCGCCTGTACAACCGCCTGGTGCGCCGCGACCGCACGGCCGTCGCCGCCGGCTTCGGCCTGCTCCGCCTGGCCGGCGCGCCCTCCATGGGCTGGCTGGACGTGAAGACCTCCGGGGACGTCGAGGTGCCGGTGATCGAGGCCGCCATCGACGAGGAGCTGGCCCGCTTCGCCGAGGAGGGGCCCACCCCCGAGGAGATGGAGCGCGCCCAGGCCCAGCTGGAGCGCGAGTGGCTGGACCGGCTCGGCACGGTCGCCGGCCGCGCCGACGAACTGTGCCGGTACGCCGTCCTGTTCGGTGACCCGCAGCTCGCCCTGACCGCCGTCCAGCGGGTCCTGGAGGTGACCCCCGAGGAGGTCCAAGAGGTGGCCAAGGCGCGTCTGCGGCCCGACAACCGCGCGGTCCTGGTCTACGAACCGAAGTCCCCGGAGGCCGCCCCCGACGCCGATGTGCCGGAGGACCCGGAGCAGGAAGCGACCGTAGAGGCGGGCCGCGACGAGACCGAGAACGAGGAGACGGCCAAGTGACCGAGCTCGCCACCATGGAGTTCCACCCCCAGCCGCGGCCCGGCGAGGCCAAGCCCTGGGCCTTCCCGGCCCCCGAGCGCACCGCGCTCGACAACGGCCTGACCGTGCTGCGCTGCCACCGCCCCGGCCAGCAGGTCGTCGCCGTCGAGGTGCTGCTGGACGCGCCGCTGGACGCCGAGCCGGCCGGCCTGGACGGCGTCGCCACGATCATGGCGCGCGCCTTCTCCGAGGGCACCGACCAGCACTCCGCCGAGGAGTTCGCCGCCGAACTGGAGCGCGCGGGCGCCACCCTGGACGCCCACGCCGACCACCCCGGCGTCCGGATCAGCCTGGAGGTCCCGGCCTCCCGCCTGGCCAAGGGCCTCGGCCTGCTCGCCGACGCGCTGCGCGCGCCCGCCTTCGCCCCGAGCGAGGTCGAGCGCCTGGTCCGCAACCGCCTGGACGAGATCCCGCACGAGCTGGCCAACCCCTCCCGCCGGGCCGCCAAGGAGCTCTCCAAGGAGCTGTTCCCCGCGGCCTCGCGCATGTCCCGGCCGCGCCAGGGCACCGAGGAGACCGTCGAGAAGATCGACGCGGCGGCCGTACGCGCCTTCTACGACCGCCATGTGCGGCCCGCCACGGCCACCCTGGTCGTCGTCGGCGACCTGACCGGCATCGACCTGGACGCGCTGCTGGGCGACACCCTGGGCGCCTGGACCGGCACCCCGGGCGAGCCGCGGCCGGTGCCGCCGGTGACCGCCGACGACACCGGGCGCGTGGTCATCGTGGACCGGCCCGGCGCCGTCCAGACGCAGCTGCTCATCGGCCGGGTCGGCCCCGACCGGCACGACCGCGTGTGGCCCGCCCAGGTGCTCGGCACCTACTGCCTCGGCGGCACCCTCACCTCCCGCCTGGACCGCGTCCTGCGCGAGGAGAAGGGCTACACCTACGGCGTGCGCTCCTTCGGACAGGTCCTCAGGTCCGCGCCGGACGGCACGGGCGCGTCGATGCTCGCCATCAGCGGCTCCGTGGACACGCCGAACACCGGCCCGGCGCTGGAGGACCTGTGGAAGGTGCTGCGCACCGTCGCGGCGGAGGGTCTGACCGACGCCGAGCGGGACGTCGCCGTGCAGAACCTCGTCGGCGTGGCGCCGCTGAAGTACGAGACCGCGGCGGCCGTCGCGAGCACACTGGCCGACCAGGTCGAGCAGCACCTGCCGGACGACTTCCAGGCGACGCTGTACCGGCAGCTGGCCGCCACGGGCACGGTGGAGGCCACCGCGGCCGTCGTGAACGCCTTCCCGGTGGACCGCCTGGTGACCGTTCTCGTCGGCGACGCCTCCCGGATCAAGGCGCCGGTCGAGGCGCTCGGCATCGGTGAGGTGACCGTGGTTCCGGCCGAGTAGCGGCCCGCACCGTGGTTCCGGCCGGGTAGCGGCCCGGCGCATCCGGCGCACGCGCGCGTGGGGCCCTGACGACTTACGAGCCGTCAGGGCCCCACGCTGTTCCACTCGCTCCCTCAGATGCCCGTTTTGGGGCGGAGGTTGCCTGTCTGACCTGTGGGATGCGCTACAAAACACCGGATCCGTTTGAGGATCGAAAGCGGGCCGCCGTAGCGTCGTCCGGGCTGTTCGTCAGGCAGTGCGCCGCGCCCGCGGCACCGGACAGCCATCGCCGAGTCCCCGTACGGCGCGAGCCAGGGGAGCCGGGGACCCACCGTCCCTGGGGTGAATCGGGCGCCCGCGCGAGCGCGAGGGGGCCCGTAGGAGACCTTCCTGCTCCGAACCCGTCAGCTAACCCGGTAGGCGAGAGGGAAGGAAAGGACCAGCCACTTCATGGCGTTCATGTGCGCCACCGGGAAGCACCGCAAGCCCGGCCGGGTCAAGCGCACCACCGCTCAGGCGGCCGGCGTCGCGGCCCTGACCACCACCGGTGTCATCGGCACCCTCGCCGCCTCCCCGGCGGTCGCCGCCGGCAACCCCGTGGACCAGACCGGCCTCACGCCGGTCCTCGCCGCCACCGAGGACGTCGCCGCGCAGATCGACGCGCAGGCCACCGCCCAGCAGGAGGCCGCCGACCGCAAGGCGGCCGAGGAGGCCGCGGCCAAGGCCGCCGCCGAGCGGGCCGAGGAGGAGCGGGTCCGCGCCGCGCGCGAGGCCGAGCGCCGCCGGCTGAACACCTTCGTCGCCCCCATCGCGCACTCCTACGTCTCCACGGCCTACCAGGCCTCCAGCTCCCTGTGGTCCTCCGGCTCGCACACCGGCATCGACTTCCACGCGGCCAGCGGCACCACGGTGCACTCGGTGGGCGCCGGCACCGTCGTCGCCACCGGCTGGGGCGGCGCCTACGGCAACCAGGTCGTGATCCGGATGGCCGACGGCATGTACACGCAGTACGGGCACCTGTCCTCCATCGGCGTCACGGTGGGCCAGCAGGTCGAGCCGGGCCAGCAGATCGGTCTGTCCGGCGCCACGGGCAACGTCACCGGCCCGCACCTGCACTTCGAGGCCCGCACGACCCCCGACTACGGCTCGGACATCGACCCCGTCGCCTACCTCCGCGGGCACGGCGTGCGGATCTGACGCCCCGCGTGTTTTCGGCGGCCCCGGCTCACCGAGCCGGGGCTTTCGCCGTTTTTCGCGCCGTCCGCCGGACTCGTTGTCCAAAAAATATCCATGGATTACCGCCCGCCATCGGAAATTCCGGCCCATTGGAATAGAGTCACGGGATACGCGTCCAGCGTCGGCGTTTCACGGGGATTAAAGCGGAGGTCGGTCATGCGTGTTCCGGCGCACTCGGTGTGCACCGCTGTCCGGGACGACATCGTCGCGGGTGTCTACGAGCGCGGCAGCCGGCTCACCGAGGAAGTCCTGGCCCGTCGCTACGGCGTCTCGCGCGTCCCCGTCCGCGAGGCGCTGCGCACGCTGGAGGCCGAGGGGTTCGTGGTGACGCGCCGGCACGCGGGCGCGTGCGTGGCCGAGCCGACCGAGCAGGAGGCCGCCGACGTGCTGGAGATGCGGACGCTGCTGGAGCCGCTGGGCGCCGCGCGGGCCGCCCAGCGGCGCACGGAGGCCCATCTGAAGGTGCTGCGCGGCCTGGTCCGGCTGGGCCAGGAGCGGGCCAGGAAGGGCCACAGCGAGGACTTGCGCTCGCTCGGCGGCTGGTTCCACGAGACGCTCGCCCAGGCCTGCGGCAGCCCCTCGCTGACCGCGGTGCTGACCCAGCTGCGGCACAAGATCGCCTGGATGTACGCGGTGGAGCCCCCGGTGAGCCCGGTGGAGTGCTGGGCGGAGCACGGCGCGATCGTGGACGCGGTGGCGCGCGGGGACGGCGAACGGGCGCGTGCGCTGACGGCACTGCACGCCGAGCGCGCGACGGGCGCGCACCGGCTGCGCTTCTCCGTCGCCGGCGAGCGTGTGAGGACTTCGCAACATGCCGTAAACATGTCGGGCCTGCGGCATTAACACGGGCGCCGTATACAAAGAGGAGTTATTCGGCGGTGGTGCTTTCTGCCGCCATTTCTGCGGGCTGCCTTTTTCGCAGACTGCCCTTTGGCGTGCCGTCCTTTGATGTGCCGCCCTTTGGTCTGCCGCCCCTTTCGCGGTGCCGGGAATTCACGGTCGCGGAGGTTCGGGCGGGCCCGCCCGGCAGGAGGTTCCGCGAGAATTCGGCCGGGCGAAGGGCCGTAGGCACCGGCACAACCGGCGGTGAGAACGCGGAAGCCGCGCCGCCCGGTACGGACGGCGCGGCTTCCCGGTCCCGCTCAGACGGTCTCGGGCAGCTCCTCCAGGCCCTCGGAGACCAGCTTGGCCAGACGGTCCAGGGCGGCGTCGGCGCCCTCGGCGTCGGAGGCGAGGACGATCTCCTCGCCACCCTGGGCGCCCAGACCCAGGACGGCCAGCATCGAGGCCGCGTTGACGGGGTTGCCCCCGGCCTTGGCGATCGTCACCGGGACGCCTGTGGCCGTGGCGGCTCGGACGAAGAGAGAGGCGGGGCGGGCGTGGAGGCCCTCGGCCCAGCCGACGTTGACGCGGCGCTCAGCCATGTGTTGCTGCCCTTCAGTGCTCAGGTTGTCTAGACCAGTTTCCCATATCGTGAAGCGTGCCCGGAGCGGACCCGAAGGACCGCCCCGGCGCGACCCCGGACCGCGGCCTCGGTCCGGCGTCGCCCCCATAGACTGCCTCGCGCCGTTGTCGTACGCGACCCTTACTCTGGGGCCCATGCACACCTCGGCGGACCGGCAGGACCGGCACCAGTACCCCGCCCACTGGGAGGCGGACGTGGTGCTGCGCGACGGCGGCACCGCGCGCATCAGGCCCATCACCGTCGATGACGCCGACCGTCTGGTCAGTTTCTACGAGCAGGTCTCGGACGAGTCGAAGTACTACCGCTTCTTCGCGCCGTACCCACGCCTGTCCGCCAAGGACGTCCACCGCTTCACGCACCACGACTTCGTGGACCGGGTGGGACTCGCGGCCACCATCGGCGGCGAGTTCATCGCCACCGTACGCTACGACCGCATCGGCACCGACGGCTTGCCCGCCTCCGCGCCCGCCGACGAGGCCGAGGTCGCCTTCCTGGTCCAGGACGCCCACCAGGGCCGCGGGGTCGCCTCCGCCCTCCTGGAACACATCGCGGCCGTCGCGCGCGAGCGCGGCATCCGCCGCTTCGCCGCCGAGGTGCTCCCCGCCAACACCAAGATGATCAAGGTGTTCACGGACGCCGGCTACACCCAGAAGCGCAGCTTCGAGGACGGCGTCGTACGCCTGGAGCTGGACCTCGAACCCACCGACCGGTCCATGGCCGTGCAGCACGCCCGGGAGCAGCGCGCCGAGGCCCGCTCGGTACGGCGGCTCCTCGCACCCGGCTCGGTCGCGGTCGTCGGCGTCGGCCGCGCCCCCGGCGGGGTGGGCCGCGGCATCCTCGGCAACATCCGCGAGGCAGGCTACGAGGGCCCGCTGCACGCCGTGAACAAGGCCTTCCCCGAAGACCTCAAGGAGATCGACGGGGTGCCCGCGTACCGCTCGGTGCGCGACATCGACGGGCACGTGGACCTCGCCGTCGTCGCCGTACCGGCCGAACACGTGCCCGCCGTGGTCGCCGAGTGCGGCGAACACGGCGTCCAGGGGCTGGTCGTCCTGTCCGCCGGATACGCCGAGAGCGGGCCCGAGGGGCGCGAACGGCAGCGCGCGCTCGTCCGGGCCGCGCGCGCCCACGGCATGCGGCTCATCGGCCCCAACGCCTTCGGGATCATCAACACCGCCGAGGACGTCCGGCTGAACGCCTCGCTCGCCCCCGAGCCGCCCCGCCCCGGCCGCATCGGGCTCTTCGCCCAGTCCGGGGCCATCGGCATCGCCCTGCTGTCCCGGCTGCACCGGCGCGGCGGAGGGGTGACCGGCGTCACGGGCGTCTCCACGTTCGTGTCCGCCGGCAACCGCGCCGACGTCTCCGGCAACGACGTCCTGCAGTACTGGTACGACGACCCGGACACCGACGTCGTGCTCATGTACCTGGAGTCCATCGGCAACCCCCGCAAGTTCACCCGGCTCGCCCGGCGGACGGCCGCGGCCAAGCCGCTGGTCGTCGTGCAGGGCACCGGCACCGCCCCGCAGGGACACGCGGTACGCGCCACCCGGCTGCCCTACGAGACCGTGTCCGCGCTGCTGCGGCAGGCCGGGGTGATCCGGGTCGACACCATCACCGAGCTGGTCGACGCGGGGCTGCTGCTCGCCCGCCAGCCGCTGCCCGCCGGACCGCGCGTGGCCATCCTCGGCAACTCCGAGTCGCTGGGCGTGCTGACGTACGACCGGTGTGTGGCGGAGGGGCTGCGGCCGGCCCGCCCGGTCGACCTGACGACCGGGGCGACGGCGGAGGACTTCCACCGGGCGCTGGCCGGCGCGCTGGCCGACGACACGAACGACGCCGTCGTCGTCACGGCGATCCCCGCGATCGGGGAAGGCTCGCCGGGGGACGTGGAACTGGCGGAGGCGCTGCGGTCGGCCGCGGCGGCGGTGCCGGGCAAGCCGGTGCTGGTGGTCCATGTCGAGCTGGGCGGCCTGGCACAGGCACTGTCGGCCGCGACGAGCACGGCGCCGGGAGCCGCCGACAAGACGCCCGGCGTGGGGACCGGCGCCCCTCCGGCCCACCGCGCGGACCCCGTGCCCGGTGCGCGAGCGGAGCGACCGTGGGGCGAGACGGCGGGACCGCCGCCCGCTGCTGCCACCGAAGCCGTCGCACCCCCCGCACCCCCCGCACCCCAGGACGACACCCGTCTCATCCCCGCCTACCCCGCCGCCGAACGCGCGGTGCGGGCGCTCGCCGAAGCCGTGAGGTACGCGCGGTGGCGGCGGGAGGCGGCCGACCCCGGGAAGGTGCCGGAGTTCGACGACATCGACGAGAAGGGGGCCGCCCGGCTGATCGGCGAGCTGCTCGCCCGCGGCGAAGGGCTCACGCTCTCCGCCGACCACACCTGCGAGCTGCTCGGCCGGTACGGCATCCCCGTCCGCCGTGCCCTGCCCGCGCCCGGCCCGGAGGCCGCCGTGGACGCCGCCCGCGCGCTCGGCTACCCGGTGGCCCTCAAGGCGACCGCCCCGCACCTCAGGCACCGCGCCGACCTGGGCGGAGTCCGGCTGGACCTCGCGGACGAGGAACAACTGCTGCGGGCGTACGCCGAGTTGACCGAGCTGTTCGGGCCGCCGCAGGAGCTGCGCCCGGTGGTGCAGGCGATGGCGCCCCGGGGCGTGGACACCGTCGTCCGCGCGGTGATCGACCCGGCGGCCGGGGCCGTGCTGTCCTTCGGCCTGGCCGGCGCCGCCTCCCAGCTGCTCGGGGACATGGCCCACCGGCTGATCCCCGTCACGGACCGGGAGGCGACCTCGCTGGTGCGCTCCATCCGCACCGCACCGCTGCTCTTCGGCTGGCGCGGCTCCACGCCCGTGGACACCCCCGCCCTGGAAAGGCTGCTTCTCCGGGTGTCCCGGCTGGTCGACGACCACCCGGAGGTGGTCGCGGTCACCCTGGAGCCGGTCGTCGTCGCCCCGCACGGCGTGAGCGTCCTCGGCGCCACGGTACGGCTCGCGCCCCCGCCCGCCCGCGACGACCTCGGCCCGCGCACGATGCCGGCCTACTGAGGAGCCCCGCCGCCGTCCCGAACCCTCCGGCCACGCCCGCCCCGGTCCGTCCGACTGGCCCGGACTGCCCCTGCCCACGGATTAGGATGGACGCCATGGCCAAGACCAGTACGACGACCCAGGGGCTGCGCGCGGCGATCGAGCGCAGCGGCTACTACCCGGCCCTCGTGGCCGAGGCGGTGGAGGCCGCTGTGGGCGGCGAGCCCGTCCGGTCGTACCTGGTCCACCAGGAGACGACGTTCGACCAGAACGAGGTCCGCCGGCACGTCACCGTGCTGGTCCTCACCGGCAACCGCTTCATCGTCAGCCACACCGACGAGCAGGCCGCCGACAGCACCTCCCCGACGCCGTACGCCACCACCTCCACCGAGTCCGTGAAGCTCGACCGGGTCTCGTCGGTCGTGGTCAGCCGGGTGGTCGCCAACCCCGAGCAGTACACGCCGGGCACGCTGCCCCGCGAGGTCGTGCTGACCATCGGCTGGGGCGCGGTCAACCGCATCGACCTGGAGCCCGCCGCCTGCGGCGACCCCAACTGCGACGCCGACCACGGCTACACGGGCAGCTCCACGGCGGACGACCTCAGCCTGCGCGTCAGCGAGGCCGGGGACGGCCCGGAGACGGTGCGCCAGGCGCTCGCCTTCGCGCAGGCCATCTCGGAGGCGACCGCGGACCTCACCCGCTGATGTCCCAGCTCTCCGCCTGGGACCACCCGGAACCCCTCGCCCTGGACACCGCGCCGCTGCCCGAGTACGGCAGCGGCTCCCTGGCCGACCTGCTGCCCACCCTGGCCGCCGGCCTCGGCGTTCCCGGCCTGACCCCCACGATCGGCGAGCTGACCCCCGCCGACCGGGTCTGCGTCTTCCTGGTCGACGGCCTCGGCTGGGAGCAGCTCAGGGCCCACCCGGACGAGGCCCCCTTCCTGACCTCCCTGCTCGGCGGCTCCCGCGGCGGCACCGGCCGCCCGCTCACCGCCGGCTACCCGGCGACCACCGCGACCTCCCTCGCCTCCGTCGGCACCGGTCTGCCGCCCGGCGCCCACGGTCTGCCCGGATACGCCGTGCGCAACCCGGCCACCGGCGAGCTGATGAACCAGCTCCGCTGGCAGCCGTACACCGAACCGGGCGCCTGGCAGCCGTACCCCACCGTGTTCCAGCTGGCCCACCAGGCCGGGGTGCACACCGCCCAGGTGACCTCGCCCGCCTTCCAGCACACCCCGCTCACCAAGGTCGCGCTCAGCGGCGGCACCTTCCACGGGCGGCTCACCGGCGAGGAGCGCATGGACCTCGCGGCCGAGCAGCTGGCCGCCGGCGACCGCGCGCTGGTGTACACGTACTACGCCGAACTGGACGGCTCCGGGCACCGCTACGGCATCGCCTCCGACACCTGGCGCGGCCAGCTGATGTACGTCGACCGGCTGGCCCAGCGGCTGGCCGAGCAGCTGCCCCCGCGCAGCGCCCTGTACGTCACCGCCGACCACGGCATGGTCGACGTGCCGTTCGACGAGGAGCACCGCCTCGACTTCGACACGGACTGGGAGCTGCGCGCCGGGGTCGCCCTGCTGGGCGGCGAGGGCCGGGCCCGGCACGTCTACGCGGTGCCGGGCGCCGAGAACGACGTGCTGGCCGTGTGGCGCGAGGTGCTCGGGGAGCAGTTCTGGGTGGCCTCGCGGGACGAGGCGATCGAGGCCGGCTGGTTCGGGCCGCCCGGCGCATGCGACGAGCGCGTGTACCCGCGGATCGGGGACGTGATCGCCGCCGCGCACGACGACGTACTGATCATCGCCTCCGAGCGGGAGCCCAAGGAGTCGGCGCTGGTCGGCAACCACGGCTCGATGACCCCGGCGGAACAGCTCGTCCCGCTGCTCGAAGTACGTCCCTGACCCGCCCCCCGCCCCTCCCTTTTCGCCGAAAGGTGCTCAACCCCTCATGCCCGAGCTGGTGTTCTTCTCCGGAACGATGGACTGCGGGAAGTCGACGCTGGCTCTGCAGATCGAGCACAACCGTTCCGCGCGCGGCCTGGCGGGCGTGATCTTCACCCGGAACGACCGCGCGGGCGAGGGCAAGCTGTCCTCCCGGCTGGGCCTGGTCACCGAGGCGGTGGAGGTCGAGGACGGCAAGGACCTGTACGCCTACCTCGTGGAGCACCTCTCCCAGGGCGGCCGGGCCGACTATGTGATCGCGGACGAGGCGCAGTTCCTCGCGCCCGAGCAGATCGACCAGCTCGCGCGCGTGGTGGACGACCTCGGCCTGGACGTCTTCGCCTTCGGCATCACCACCGACTTCCGCTCCAAGCTGTTCCCCGGCTCACAGCGGCTGGTGGAGCTGGCCGACCGGATCGAGGTGCTCCAGGTGGAGGCGCTGTGCTGGTGCGGCGCCCGGGCCACGCACAACGCCCGCACGATAGACGGCGAGATGGTCGTCGAGGGCGCCCAGGTGGTCGTGGGGGACGTCAACCAGTCCGCGGGCGAGGTCGGCTACGAGGTGCTGTGCCGCCGGCACCACCGGCGCCGGATGACCGCCGCGACGGCCCGCGCGGCGGCCCTGTCCCCGGACGTGCTGCCCGTCTCGCCCTCCTGAGGGCTCAGCGCGGATCCTGGACCACCGAGAACTCGGCGCCCTCCGGGTCCGCCACCGTCGCCACCCGCCCGTGCGGCCCGTCGTGCGCCGGTGCGAGGACCCGGCCGCCCAGCCCGGCCACCCGGCGCAGCGTCGCGTCCAGGTCGGCGACCTCGAAGTGCGTCCGCCAGTGCGGCCCCCGGTCCGGGGGCAGGTCCTGGCCCACACCGTGCAGCCCGGCCACCGGTCGGCCGTCCAGACGCAGGGTCAGACAGTCGTCACCGGCGGAGTCCACCGGCTCCTCCTCGTAGGGGAAGACGCTCGTGTAGAACTTCGTGACGCTTTCCGTCTCGAAGGTGAGCAGTTCGTTCCACACGGGGGTGCCCGGCACCCCGGTCAGGGCCGCGCCGGGATGCGCGCCGCCCTGCCAGATCCCGAACACCGCCCCGGAAGGGTCGGCGGCGATCGCCATCCGCCCGGCCTCCGCGGCATCCAGCGGGCCGACGGCCACCGTGCCGCCGCACAGCCGAACCGAGTCGGCGGTCCGGTCCACGTCGTCCGAGGCGAGGTACGGCGTCCAGGCGACCGGCAGCCGGCGCTCCGTCGGCAGCCGGCCCACGCCCGCCACCTCCCGCCCGTCGAGCAGCGCCCGCACATACGGGCCGAGCTGCCGCGGACCGGGCCGGAACTCCCAGCCGAACAGCTCGCCGTAGAACTCCTCGGTGGCATCCAGCCCGTGCACCATCAGGCTCACCCAGCAGGGTGTGCCGGGCAGACGCCGCGCGTGCGGACCGGCCGGCTCCCGTGCCTCGGTCATCGATCACTCTCTCCCCGGCCCCTCGCGGTGGCCGTGTTCGCTTCCGCTCCCCGCAAGGGGTGTCCGCGCCGTCGGCGCGCACGCCCGTGCCGGTCCCCGCATCCTCCGGCGGGCCGCGGGGCCGTACCGCGCCGCTCGCCGTACCTGACGAGAGGATGCCCGATCCGCCGTCTTTCGCCGCTTCTTGACGATGGCCGACGGGTGTCCGTCAGTGGTACACCACGTGCTCGATCCCGTACGGTCCGTGATCGAGCCTGTCCGGCCGAGCAGAGTAGCCGGACCTGGACGACGCGGCCACCCCTGGCGTATGGATGGACCCCATGACAGCCATCATCACCGCATCCGAACTTCTGCCCGCGCTGACCGGTGACAACCCACCCGTCCTGCTGGACGTGCGCTGGCAGCTGAGCCTGGCCAAGGCGGCCGGCGCGCCGGCCTTCGACGGCCGGGCCGAGTACGCGGCCGGGCACCTCCCGGGCGCGGTCTTCGTCGACCTGGACCGGGAGCTGGCCGGCGCCCCGGGCACGGGAGGCCGGCATCCGCTGCCCGACCTCGCCGCGTTCGGTGCCGCGATGCGCCGCGCGGGCGTGTCGGCGGGCCGGCCGGTCGTCGTGTACGACGGCGGGCAGGGCTGGGCGGCGGCGCGCGCGTGGTGGCTGCTGCGCTGGACGGGTCACCCGGACGTGCGGGTCCTCGACGGCGGGTTGCCGTCCTGGCGGGGTGAGCTGTCCACCGAGGTGCCGGTCCCGGCCGAGGGCGACTTCACGCCGGCGCCGGCGGCCGGGGGGCTGCTGGACGCGGACGGGGCCGCCGAGCTGGCCCGCACGGGTGTGCTGCTGGACGCCCGCGCGGGGGAGCGGTACCGCGGTGAGGTGGAGCCGGTCGACCGGGTCGGCGGGCACATCCCGGGCGCGGTGTCGGCGCCGACCACGGAGAACGTGGGCCCCGACGGCCGCTTCCTGCCCGCGGCGGAGCTGAGGGACCGCTTCAAGGCCCTGGGGGTGTCCGGGGACACCGAGGTGGGCGTGTACTGCGGTTCGGGCGTCTCCGGCGCCCACGAGGTGCTCGCGCTGGCGGTGGCGGGCATCCCGGCGGCCCTCTACGTCGGCTCCTGGTCGGAGTGGTCCTCGGACCCGTCGCGTCCGGTGGCGGTGGGGGCGGACCCGCGCTAGCGCCAGGGCCGGGAAACCGGCGAAGGGGGGCACACGCGCGTGCCCCCCTTCGGCTGCCTACTCCTGCTTCTTGCGGCGGGTGCCGAATACGATCTCGTCCCAGCTCGGCACGGCGGCGCGGCGGCCGGGGCGGACGCCGTCGGCCTCGGCCTGGCGGTCGGTCGCGCCGACGAGCCGGTCACGGTGACTGCCGACGGAGCGCGGCATGAGGACGTCCGCGTAGGCGGAGCCGGCCGAGGCGGCGGGCGCCGGCGGCTCCTCGGCGGCGGGCTCGTCGTCGGGTTCCTCCGCGGACTCCGCCGGGCGCTCCGGGACGACGAGGTCGCCCCGGAAGCTCGGTACGGCCTCCAGCAGGCTGGTCAGCGAGTCGCGCTCGCCCGTGCTCTCCTCGGCCGGCTCCGGCGGTTGCGCGGACAGCGCGGGCCGCTCCCGGTCCACCCGTTCGAGCGCACGGTCCATCGAGCGTTCGCGGGGCAGCCGGGCGATCCGCGGGACGAACGGGAAGCTCGGCTCGGGCGCGGCGAGGTCGTCGGACTCGCCGATCAGCGAGCGCGCCTCGTCGTCGACGGCCTGGACGAGCCGCCGGGGCGGGTCGTACGTCCAGCTCGCCGAGTGCGGTTCGCCCGCGACCCGGTAGACGAGGAGCACCTCCCAGGTGCCGTCGTCGCGGCGCCAGGAGTCCCACTGCACGGTGTCCTTGTCGGCGCCGCGCAGCAGCAGCCGTTCCTGCACGGCCTCGCCGAGCAGCGGGCCGGAGTTCTCGCCGGGGCGGCGGACCGGGGTCTTGCGGGCGCGCTCGGCCATGAAGGCGCGCTCGGCCAGCACGGGCCCCTCGAAGCGCCGCACCCGGTCGACGGGGATGCCGGCGAGCTGCGCGACCTCTTCCGCGGTGGCCCCGGCTCGTATCCGCGCCTGGATGTCCCGCGGGCGCAGATGGCTCTCGACCTCGATCTCGATCTGGCCGAGACGCGGCCGGTCGCCGCGCACGGCCGCGCGCAGCCGTTCGTCGATCGGGAGTGTGTACTCCGTGGAGTCGGCAGCCTTCAGCACCAGCCGTGTGCCGTCATTCGAGACGGCCACGACACGCAGTTCGGGCATGGGGACCTCCCGGGTGGTGCCTGCCGACGTCACGTGCGTCGCTGCTTCCGCTAGTCGAGTGTGGCCTGCCCGGGTGCAGCCTGCCACAACCTTGCCGAGTTGCCCGGCGTGTCGGGCGCGGGCCCGGGACCGCCGTTATGGCACGGTTACCTGTTCGCCACGCTGAGTGACCAACTCCGTCACCCTGTGCAACTAGTCCCCTCCCGGTGATCCAGCGGGGCCGCGGATCCCCTGGTGGGAGACCGGACCCAGGGCTCGCAACAGTACTCCATTCGGGCCACGTGCGTGGATTGGCGCGCTGGCCAACTTCTCGCAAGGGGTGCGACTTGGCCGTTCGCAACCGGTTTTGTCGATCATGACGTGGTGAAGTTCACGCAATCGCCAGAAACGGAACTAATGGTTTCGTCCGTACGTCCCCTTCTCGTGCAGTCGGTCGCTCAATGTCGATCAAGTACGGGAAAGGCAGGCAAGTTCCGGGTATGCGTGAGACACCCGATACGGGGCGCAAGCGGATCGATCTGAACGTCCCCCAGGTGGCGGGCAGCGCCCTGGCGGCGGTCGTGGCGGCCAAACTCGCTTCGTATTTCGGGGTGTACGGCACGATCCTCGGCGCCGGCGTGGTCAGCGTCCTCGCCACCTGCGGCGGAACGGTCTTCCAGCACTTCTTCAAGCGCACCGGGGAGCAGCTGAGGGAGAAGGCGGTGGTGGCGGCCCGGCCGCGGGAACAGGGGGTGCCGGCGCCGGGGGAGTTCACCGAGGGCACCGTCTACCGCGCGCGGGTGAAGAGCTGGCGCCGCCCGCTGGTCGCCGCCGCCCTGGTCTTCGGGGTCACGATGGCCGGTATCACGACGTACGAACTGGTCTCCGGCAACAGCTTCAGCGGCGGCAAGGGCACCACCGTGAGCGACGCCGTCACCGGCCGGACCTCCTCCGGCACCCGGTCCGACCACACACCGGCCCCGTCGGACACACCGTCCCCGGGGGACACTCCGGCAGACGGCGGTGACACGGCGCACAGCACGTCCCCGACGCCCGGCGCCTCCCCGGGCGGCTCCCAAAGCGGCGAGCCGGGCGGCGGGTCCGGCGGTACCCCGAGCGCCACCCCGGCCACCCCGTCCGCCCCCGCCACCCCGAGCCCCACGCCCAGCGCGCCCGGTGCGTCCGCCACGGCGCCTACGCCCCCAGGACCCTCCGCAGATAGTCGTTCTGGAACAGCCGGTCCGGGTCCAGACGGTCCCGCAACGCCGTGAACTCGCCGAAGCGCGGATACACCCCGGAGAAGTACTCGGCGTCCCGTGTGTGCACCTTGCCCCAGTGCGGACGTCCCTCGTGCGCGGTGAAGACGCGCTCGGCGGCCGTGAAGTACGCCTGGTACGGCGTGCCCCGGTACATGTGCACGGCGATGTAGGCGCTGTCCCGGCCGGAGGCGGTGGACAGGGTGATGTCGTCGGCCGGGGCGGTGCGCACCTCCACCGGGAAGCTGATCCGCAGCCCCGAGCGGTCGACCACGCTCCGCAGCTCGCGCAGGGTCTCCACCAGGGCGGCGCGCGGGACGGCGTACTCCATCTCCACGAAGCGCACCCGGCGCGGCGAGGTGAAGACCTGGTAGGGGATGTCGGTGTAGGTCCGCGCGGACAGGGCCCTGCTGGAGATCCGGGCGATGGCCGGGACGGCGGCCGGCGCGGCCCGGCCGGCCCACTGGGCCACCTGGAACACCCCGTTGGAGAGGAACTCGTCCTCGAACCAGGCGGCCGCCCGTCCCACCGGCCGCCGGGGACCCGCGCTGCGGTTGTTGCGCTTGGTGGTGGTGTTCCCGGTGTGCGGGAACCAGTAGAACTCGAAGTGCTCGTTCTCCGCCCACAGTTGGTCGAACTCCGACAGGACCCGCTCCAGCGGCATCGGTTCCTCGCGCGCGGTGAGCAGGAAGAGGGGCTCGACGGCGAACGTGATCGCGGTGACGACGCCCAGGGCGCCCAGGCCGATCCGGGCGGCGGCGAAGACCTCGGGGTTCTCCTTCTCGGAGCAGGTGAGGACCGAACCGTCGGCCGTGACGAGTTCGAGCCCCTTGATCTGGGCGGCGATGGAGCCGGAGGTGCGGCCCGTGCCGTGGGTGCCGGTGCTGGTGGCTCCGGAGACGGTCTGCTCCATGATGTCGCCCATATTGGTGAGCGACAGACCCTCGCGCGCGAGGGCGGCGTTGAGCCTCTTGAGCGGGGTGCCCGCCTCCACCGTGACCGTCATGGACCGCCTGTCGATGTCGCGTATGCCCGTCAACAGGTGAGGGCGGATCAGCACGCCGTCGGTGGCGGCGATCGAGGTGAAGGAGTGCCCGGTGCCGACCGCCTTCACCTTCAGGCCGTCCTCCCGGGCCCGGCGCACCGCCGCGGCCAGCTCCTCCACCGAGGCCGGCGCGACCTGCCGGGCGGGCCGCGCGGAGACGTTGCCGCCCCAGTTACGCCAGGTTCCGTACGTCCCGCTCGCTGTGCTGCTCAACGGTGCCTCCCCGCCCCGCGGCCGGCCTGCGCAGCCGGCGGTACCCGAGGAAACCGACCACGACCGCGACGGCCCCGGACACGGCCGGAACCCCGTACCCGGCCCGCGCCCCGGCCGCGTCGATCGCCCAGCCGGCCGCGGAGGAGCCGAGCGCGACACCGACCGCCAGGCCGGTGCTCACCCAGGTCATGCCCTCGGTGAGCCGCGCGCGAGGTACGTGCTCCTCGATGAGGGACATCGTCGTGATCATCGTCGGTGCGATGGACAGCCCCGCAACGAACAGCGCCACGGCCAGAAGCGGCAGGTTTCCGACCAGTAGGAGGGGGATCATACTCACGGCCATCCCCGTCACGCCCAGCAGCCAGCGGCGTTCCGGCGCCCCGCCGAAGCGCAGCAGTCCGAAGACCAGGCCGGCCACGCAGGAACCGGCCGCGTACAGCGCGAGGACGACGCTCGCGGCGCCCTTGTGGCCGCGTTCGTCGGCGAAGGCGACGGTGACCACGTCCACCGCGCCGAAGATCGACCCGGTGGCGACGAAGGTGGCCACCAGCACCCGCAGCGCCACCGAGCGCAGGGCGCTGCCGCCGCCGTGCCGCTCGTCCGGGTGCGGCACCGGTTCGGTGGCCTGCTGGGCGGTCAGCCAGAAGACGCCGGCCGCGAGGAAACAGGCGGCCAGCAGCGGGCCCGCCTCCGGGAACCAGGCCGTGGACAGGCCGATGGAGACGATCGGCCCGAAGATGAAGCAGACCTCGTCCACCACCGACTCGAACGAGTACGCGGTGTGGAGCTGGGGCGTGCCCCGGTACAGCGCGGCCCAGCGGGCCCGGATCATCGCGCCCAGGCTCGGCACCGAGCCGGTCCCGGCGGCGCAGACGAACAGCACCCAGTCCGGCCACCGGAACCGGACCGCGAGCAGCAGCCCGGCCGCCGCGGTCAGGGCCACCAGGGTGGCCGGGCGCAGCACCCGGCGCTGTCCGTGGCGGTCCACCAGCCGGGAGACGCGCGGTCCGATGGCGGCGGCGGACAGCGCGAGGGTGGCCGACAGGGCGCCCGCGAGACCGTACCGGCCGGTGACCTGGGAGACCATCGTGACCACGCCGATGCCCATCATCGACAGCGGCATCCGGCCGAGGAGTCCGGCGGCGGAGAAGGCCTTGGTGCCGGGCGCGGCGAACAAGGCTCTGTAGGGGCTGGGCACGGGGTCTCCGGAAACGGTTCGGTAAGGCGCGAGTAGAGCCGATACAGCTTACAAGTAAGGGCACCCTAAGTGAACCCGTGACGGTGGTCCGGAATGTGCCAATACGAGCCGTGCGGACAAATGGCCACGAATGGGCCGAATCCGACTCGTCGCACCGCTGTTTCCCCGCTGTCAGTGCCGGGTGGCAGGATCGACCCATGCCAGACGCGCTCGATGCCACCCCGTACGACGCCCTGCTCCTGCTCTCCTTCGGCGGCCCCGAAGGCCCGGACGACGTGGTCCCGTTCCTGGAGAACGTCACGCGCGGGCGCGGCATCCCCAAGGAACGCCTCAAGGAAGTGGGGCAGCACTACTTCCTCTTCGGCGGGGTCAGCCCGATCAACGACCAGAACCGCGCCCTGCTCCAGGCCCTGCGCGAGGACTTCGCCGCACACGGCCTGGACCTGCCCGTCTACTGGGGCAACCGCAACTGGGCGCCGTATCTGACCGACACCCTGCGGGAGATGGCCGCCGACGGCCGCCGCCGCGTCCTGGTCCTGGCCACCAGCGCCTACGCCTCCTACTCGGGCTGCCGCCAGTACCGGGAGAACCTCGCCGACGCGCTGGCCACCCTCCAGGCCGAGGGCGTGGACGTACCGGCCGTGGACAAGCTGCGGCACTACTTCAACCACCCCGGCTTCGTCGAGCCCATGACCGACGGCGTGCTGCGCGCCCTGGCCGACCTGCCCGAGGACGTCCGCGCGGGGGCCCACATCGCCTTCACCACCCACTCCATCCCGACCGCCGCCGCCGACACCTCCGGCCCCGTCGAGTCCCACGGCGACGGCGGCGCGTACGTGGCCCAGCACCTGGACGTGGCCCGGCTGATCGCCGACGCCGTCCGCGAGCGCACCGGCGTCGACCACCCCTGGCAGCTCGTCTACCAGTCCCGCTCCGGCGCCCCGCACATCCCGTGGCTGGAGCCCGACATCTGCGACCACCTCGAGGAGCGGCACGCGGCCGGCGTCCCCGCCGTCGTCATGGCCCCCATCGGCTTCGTCTCCGACCACATGGAGGTCCTGTACGACCTCGACACCGAGGCGACGGCCAAGGCCGGGGAACTGGGCCTGCCGGTGCGCCGCTCGGCGACCGTGGGCGCCGACCCGCGGTTCGCCGCCGCCGTGCGCGAACTGATCCTGGAGCGGGCCGCCGTGGAGCGCGGCCGGGAGGTCACCCCCTGCGCCCTGGGCGCCCTCGGCCCGAGCCACGACGTCTGCCCGGTCGGCTGCTGCCCGGCCCGCACCCCGCGCCCCGCCGCCGCGGGCGCTGACGGCCCCTACGCGTGAGGAGAGCCGTGACCGACCCCCTGCACCGGGACCTGCTTGCCCTCGCCCGCGAGGCCGCCCACCGGGCCGGCGAGCTGCTGCGCGACGGCCGCCCCAGCGACCTGGCCGTGGCCAGGACGAAGTCCAGCAACGTGGACGTCGTCACCGAGATGGACATCGCGGCCGAGAAGCTGATCACCGATCTGATCTCCGGCCGGCGCCCCGACGACGGCTTCCTCGGCGAGGAGGGGGCCTCCGCGGAGGGCACCAGCGGCGTCCGCTGGGTGATCGACCCGCTGGACGGCACGGTGAACTACCTGTACGGGCTGCCGACCTGGGCGGTGTCCATCGCCGCCGAGCAGGACGGCGAGACCGTCGTCGGGGTCGTCGCGGCGCCGATGCGCGGCGAGACGTACCACGCGGTGCGCGGCGGCGGCGCGTGGGCCACGGGCGCGTGGGAGGGCGAGCGGGCGCTCGCCTGCCGGCCCGCGCCCCCGCTGGACCAGGCGCTGATCTCCACCGGTTTCAACTACGTCGCCGAGGTCCGCGCCCACCAGGCAGCGCTGGCCGCCCGGCTGATCCCGCTGGTACGGGACATCCGGCGCGGCGGCTCGGCGGCGGTCGACCTGTGCGACGTGGCCTGCGGCCGGCTCGACGGGTACTACGAGCGGGGCCTGCACCCGTGGGACTTCGCGGCCGGGGACCTCATCGCCCGGGAGGCCGGCGCGCTGACCGGCGGACGGCCCGGTGAGCCGCTCTCACGGGAGCTGACGGTCGCGGCTGCCCCGGGGGTCTTCGAGCCGCTCCAGCGGCTGCTGGAGGACTTCGGGGCCTGGCACGACTGACCGCGTCCGGGACCGCGTCCGGGACTTGACCGGATCGACCTGGTCAGAGGCCCGGCCGACGGACGCACGCGAAGGGACCCCGGCGCTGGATTCGCCGGGGTCCCTCGTCGCGCTCGGGCCGATCAGACGCGTGACGCGCCGACCTCCACACCGTGTTCGGCGGCGAGGCGGCGCAGGTCGTCGAGTTCCGCCTGCTCCACTTCGACAAGGAAGTCGTCGCCCTCGTCACGAGCCCGCGAAAGGTCGGACTCGGTCGCCCTTATGCGCTGCAGAAGTCCTGAGGTGAAAGCGTCCATGCTGCGCCCCCTCGTCCTGGGTCGTGGGTCGGTGGCACGGGGGTGTGCCGTATGGAAGGGGCGATCACGGCTCTCGCGGGTGCCCAGCGCTGCCCGGCCGGGCGGCGACGGTGCCGGACACCCACGCCCGCTCTGCGGAAGCGGAAGGCGGAGTGCCGCATGGTGCTGCGGCACATGCAGAGCGTGATCGCGGGGTGTAAAGCCGTCCTCCCCCCGCTCCCCTCCGGGGAAACCTAACCGCGGGAGAAATTCTCGTATTCCCGCCCCGCAACCCGTGTCCCTGCGGTCCCGGAGGCCGCCTTACAGCCGACTTATGGCCGAAAAGGGCAGGATGGGGGTCTCACCCCAACGCAGACCCCTGCCCGCACGCGCCCGCGGCGCGCTACGCGGGTGGACACAGGAAGGACAAGCGACGTGCGCGTACTCGTCGTCGAGGACGAGCAACTGCTCGCCGATGCGGTGGCCACCGGACTGCGCCGGGAGGCCATGGCCGTCGACGTCGTGTACGACGGTGCGGCCGCCCTGGAGCGCATCGGCGTCAACGACTACGACGTGGTCGTCCTCGACCGCGACCTCCCGCTCGTGCACGGCGACGACGTCTGCCGCAGGATCGTGGAGCTGGGCATGCCCACGCGCGTGCTGATGCTCACCGCCTCCGGTGACGTCAGCGACCGTGTCGAGGGCCTGGAGATCGGCGCCGACGACTATCTGCCCAAGCCGTTCGCGTTCAGCGAGCTGATCGCGCGCGTGCGGGCCCTCGGCCGCCGCACCAGCGTGCCCCTGCCGCCGGTCCTGGAGCGCGCCGGCATCAAGCTCGACCCCAACCGCCGCGAGGTCTTCCGCGACGGCAAGGAGGTCCAGCTCGCTCCCAAGGAGTTCGCGGTGCTGGAGGTGCTGATGCGCAGCGAGGGCGCCGTCGTCTCGGCGGAGCAGCTGCTGGAGAAGGCGTGGGACGAGAACACCGACCCGTTCACCAACGTGGTGCGGGTGACGGTGATGACGCTGCGCCGCAAGCTGGGCGAGCCGCCGGTCATCGTCACCGTGCCCGGCTCCGGCTACCGGATCTGATCCCGTGGCCGCGACACCCGCGCCGCCCCAGGCGCCGCCGAAGCCCACCTGGGACCCCAGGAGGCCGCAGCCGCCCTTCCCGTGGCTGCGTCCGACGATCCGCATACGGCTGACGCTGCTGTACGGCGGCATGTTCCTGATCGCCGGCATCCTGCTGCTGTCGATCATCTACCTGCTGGCCGCGCAGGCGATCAGCACCGGCAACCAGCCGCTGTTCAAGATCGTCAGCGGTACGTCGATCCGGGTCACCAGCGACAACTGCCCCGCGGTCACCGCGATCAACTCCGGCCCGCTGTCGCTGTCGGACTTCAACGAGGCGATCGCCCACTGCGTCGACCAGCAGCGCCAGGCGGCCCTGGACAACCTGCTCAGCCGGTCCCTGCTGGCCCTGCTGGGGCTGGCCGTGATCGCCTTCGCGTTCGGGTACGCGATGGCCGGCCGCGTGCTGTCCCCGCTCGGCCGGATCACCCGCACCGCCCGCCAGGTGGCCGGCTCGGACCTGTCCCGCCGGATCGAGCTGGACGGCCCCGACGACGAGCTGAAGGAGCTCGCGGACACCTTCGACGACATGCTGGAGCGGCTCCAGCGGGCCTTCACGGCGCAGCAGCGCTTCGTCGGCAACGCCTCGCACGAGCTGCGCACCCCGCTCGCGATCAACCGCACGCTCCTCGAAGTGCACCTGTCGGACCCGAACGCGCCGATGGAGCTCCAGCAGCTGGGCAAGACGCTGCTGGCCACCAACGAGCGCAGCGAACAGCTGGTCGAGGGGCTGCTGCTGCTGGCCCGCAGCGACAACCAGATCGTGGAACGCAAACCGGTCGACCTGGCCGAGGTCGCCACGCAGGCCATCGACCAGGTGCACGCCGAGGCGGAGGTCAAGGGCGTGGCTCTGCGGGGCGAGCGCAAAGCGGCCGTGGTCCAGGGCAACGGCGTCCTGCTGGAGCGGATCGCGCTGAACCTGGTGCAGAACGCGGTGCGCTACAACGTGCCGGACAAGGGCTGGGTCGAGGTGAACACCGAGGTCGAGCACGGACAGGCGGTGCTGACGGTCTCCAACACCGGGCCGGTGGTGCCGGCGTACGAGATCGACAACCTCTTCGAGCCGTTCCGCCGGCTGCGCACCGAGCGCACGGGCAGCGACAAGGGCGTGGGCCTCGGCCTGTCCATCGTCCGGTCCGTCGCCCGGGCGCACGGCGGCCACATCCACGCCCGTCCCCGGGAGGGTGGTGGCCTGGAGATGTGTGTCACTCTGCCCATGTGACGCGGACGGACACACGCGGGCCGTGTTCGCTCTACGCGGAATTTTCCAGCCGCCGAACGGACGCTTCTTTGTGTGATCAGTCACATGGACAGATTTCCGGCCATGCACGGAGAGTGATCATGGTGACGAATGGAAAGCCGGGAATGTCCTGGTTTTCAAGGGCGTTGATCACGGGAAGTACACGGTGGGGCGCCTTTGAGGTGCGGCATCGGGACCGTGTACGGTCCTCACCGCCATCCAAGCCGATCACTCCTGAGGGGTCGGATTGGGTGTCGATTGAGTAACAGACCTTGATGTGAGGCAAAATCTCCGCTTCAGGTCGGGCACAAGTCCGGCCTCTCACGCGTTACGTGCGCTGGAGAACACCGCAGACACCCAGAGGGGGAGAGCGATATGGCAACCGATTACGACACTCCACGCAAGACCGACGACGACGTCGACTCGGACAGTCTTGAAGAGCTGAAGGCCCGGAGGAACGACAAGTCCACCTCGTCGGTGGACGTCGACGAGTTCGAGGCCGCAGAGGGCCTGGAGCTGCCCGGCGCGGACCTCTCGAACGAGGAACTGGCCGTCCGGGTCCTGCCCAAGCAGCAGGACGAGTTCACCTGCATGAGCTGCTTCCTGGTGCACCACCGCAGCCAGCTGGCCCGGGAGAAGAACGGTCAGCCGATCTGCCGCGACTGCGACTGAGGACGGGTCGGCCATGTCTGGCTCGACCCCTCCCCGGAAGCGCCGCTTCCCCCTGGGGAAAGCGGACCAAGGGCCGCTGGACGGCCCGCACGGCGCGCGTGACGACGAGCGGGGCTCACCCGGCGCGGGAGCCTCGCTCGGACCGGCGGCGGACCAGGACGGCCCCCTGGCACCCGCCCAGCACCCCGCACCCGTCGCCCGGCGCCGGGCGATGGTCATCCGCGACAAGGCCCGGGACCTGGCCCGGGAAGGCGCCCGCAGGGGCGGCAGCCGGGCCCGTGCGGGCCTCGCCTACCTCGCGGACCGCGTCATCGACATCGCCCCGCGTGTCCCCGTACGCGACCTCGCGACCCTGCGCCGCCAGTTCCCCGGCCTCGGGCCCGAGGAGCTGGCCGACAAGCTGGTGAAGGGCGCCGCGGCCGGCACCTCCACGGTCGGCGCCGGAATCGGGGCGGCGGCGATGCTGCCGGTACCCCCGGCGATGCCGACCGAACTGGCCGCGGAGATCACCGGGGTCGCCGCGATCGAGCTGAAGCTGATCGCCGAACTGCACGAGGTCTACGGCGTACGCCCGCCCGGCAACCTCAAGGTCCGCACCGCCGCGTATCTGTCCTCCTGGTCGGGGGAGCGCGGCATCGACGTGACGAAGCCGTCGACGTACGACACGGCCCTCGGCGGCCGGATGAAGCGCGAACTGCGCCAGCGGATCATGAAGCGGATGGTCCGCAACCTGCCCAACCTGACGCCGTTCCTGGTCGGGGCCGCGGTCGGGGCGGTGGTGAACCGCCGGGAGACCAGAAAGCTCGCCGACCGCGTCCGGGCGGACCTGCGCAAGCTGCGGGTGCCCTGGGACGAGCTGCCGGAGCTGCCACCGCTGGAGCAGCCGGAACGTCCGTTGGAACTGCCCGGGCTTCCCGAAGAGCCTTAGCCGCCGCGTCAGCCGGGCGTTCTAGGCGTGCGCCTTGCGTGCCGCGTCGATCGCCGCGGCGAGCTTCTGCGGCTCCCGCGTCGACAGGTACAGGTACGGCGTCGGGTCCTCCGGGTCGGTGACCTCCACGCGCAGCGCCGTCGGGATGTAGGCGCGCAGCAGCAGGAAGGCACGGGTGTCCGCCTTGTACGTCCGCCAGGCGCGGGCCTCCTCGGCGTCCAGGATCTCCGTCGCGCCCAGCGCCGACACCGGCAGCCTGGCCTCGCCCGCGATCAGCGAGTCCCCCACGATCCGGATGCGCGGGGAACCGTAGGCGCTCGCCACCACGGCCGCCGCGGCCGTACCGCCGACCAGGCCGCCGAGCAGGGGCAGGGTGCCGAACGGCAGCAGGATCAGGGCGAGCGAGACGCCCACCAGGAGGCTGATCACCCACCACGAGCGGGGAGCCGTGAGACGTTCTTCGTAGGGGGTGGCGGAGAGCTGCATGAAACCTAGCTTGGCATGGGATCCGTCAGGGGCGGATGCGCGGGTAAGGTCTGCGCCTGTGAGTGGTAGTTCCGCAGCTCTTCAGCCTCCCGCCGACGCGGGCAAGCCCATACGGCACCCCGACGCGCCCGCGCCCGGGGAACTCCTCGGTGCCCATTACGAACACTGTTTCGGCTGTGGCCCCGGCCAGCCGCACGGACTGCACCTGGCGGCCCGGGCCGGCGAGGGCGTCTCGCTGACCGCCGAGTTCACCGTGCGCCCCGCCCACCAGGGCGCCCCGGGGCTCGCCCACGGCGGAGTGCTCGCCGCGGCCCTGGACGAGACCCTCGGCTCGCTGAACTGGCTGCTGCGCACCATCGCCGTCACCGGACGGCTGGAGACGGACTTCGTCCGGCCCGTGCCCGTGGGCGCCACGCTGTTCCTGGCGGCCGAGGTCACCGCCGTCGCCGGACGCAAGATCTACTCCACCGCCACCGGACGCGTCGGCGGCCCGGACGGCCCGGTCGCCGTCCGCGCCGACGCCCTCTTCATCGAGGTCAAGGTGGACCACTTCATCGACCACGGCCGCCGGGAGGAGATCCAGGCCGCCATGAACGACCCGGACCAGATCCGGCGCACCCGCGCCTTCGAGGTGAACCCGTGAGCCGTAGCCCCCTCGACGTGCTGATCCGCCGGGTGGACCCCGACGTCCCGCTCCCGGCGTACGAACACCCGGGTGACGCCGGGGCCGATCTGCGCACCACCGAGCCCTGCGAGCTGGCGCCCGGCGAGCGCGCCGTACTGCCCACGGGAGTGTCGATCGCCCTGCCGGAGGGGTACGCGGCGTTCGTGCACCCGCGGTCCGGCCTCGCCGCCCGCTGCGGTGTCGCCCTCGTGAATGCCCCGGGGACGGTTGATGCCGGGTACCGTGGGGAGATCAAGGTGATCGTGGTGAATCTCGACCCGCGCGAGAGCGTGCGGTTCGAGCGCTTCGACCGGATTGCCCAACTGGTCGTCCAGCAAGTCGAGAGGGTCCGCTTCCAGGAGGTCGCGGAACTTCCCGGCTCGGCGCGGGCCGAGGGGGGCTTCGGGTCCACCGGCGGCCATGCCGCGGTGGGCGGCGACAGCGGCACAAGCGGTCAGGCCGCCGTAGGCGGTCCGACGGGTGGGAATCGATACGCTTCGGTCGTATCCGACCGGGAAGGACAGTGACGTGTTCGGACGTCGCAAGAAGAAGGGTGCCGCCGAGGACGCGGCCGGCGAGGCCGAGCAGGTCGTCGACAGCGTCGACACCGAGGCGGACGAGGAGGAGGTTGGGCGCGAGCGGCTCCGGCTGGAGCCCGGACCCCGGCCCGACGGGCCGTGGGACAGCGGCGAGGTACGCGACCCGGCCGAGGGCCGCGTGGACCTCGGCGGGCTGTTCGTGCCGGGCGTCGACGGCATGGAGCTGCGGGTCGAGGTCGCCGGGGACGCCATCGTCGCCGCCACCGTCGTCCTGCGCGACAGCGCCATCCAGCTCCAGGCGTTCGCCGCGCCCAAGCGCGAGGGCATCTGGGCCGAGGTACGCGAGGAGATCGCGTCCGGCATCACCCAGCAGGGTGGCATCGTCGACGAGGTCGAGGGTCCGCTCGGCTGGGAGCTGCGCGCCCGGGTGCCGGTGCAGCTGCCCGACGGCACCGGCGGCTTCCAGGTCGTCCGGTTCGTCGGCGTCGACGGCCCGCGCTGGTTCCTGCGCGGTGTGATCTCCGGGCAGGGCGCGGTGCAGCCGGAGGCCGCCGGACTGCTGGAGCAGATCTTCCGCGACACGGTCGTGGTGCGCGGCGAGGGCCCGATGGCTCCGCGCGACCCGATCGTCCTCAAGCTGCCGAACGACGCGCAGATGGTGCCCGAGGGTGTCCAGCAGGAGGAGGGCTCGCGCTTCTCCGGCGGGATGGGGCAGTTGCAGCGGGGCCCGGAGATCACGGAAGTCCGCTAGGCGCTCCGCTGAGTTCAGCAGGGATGTACGGGCCGTGCCTTCGAAGGGCGCGGCCCGTTTTTTGCGGGGGCGCGCCCTTCGGGGCGCCTGTCCGTTGCCGGGTGCGGCGCCGATGTGGTCGCTCGCGCAGTTCCCCGCGCCCCTTCGGGGCGCGTCTCGTCAGGGTTGCGTCAAAGTTGCCCCCCGCTCGTCCCTCCGGGGCTGATCGGTCCGCCGGGCGGCCGTAAGGTCGACGCTGCGCAGGGTTCGGGCACGGAAAGACAATGTGGGCATGGGACGCGGCACGCTTCGGATCTACCTCGGTGCGGCACCGGGCGTGGGCAAGACCTACGCCATGCTCGCCGAGGGACACCGCCGTACCGAGCGGGGCACGGACTGCGTGGTGGCGTTCGTGGAGCACCACGGCAGGCCGCGCACCGAGGTGCTGCTGCACGGCCTGGAGCAGGTGCCGCGCAGACGGCTGGAGTACCGGGGCGCCGTCTTCGAGGAGATGGACGTGGACGCGGTGCTGCGCCGGGCCCCCGCCGTCGCCCTCGTGGACGAGCTGGCCCACACCAACGTCCCGGGCTCCCGCAACGCCAAGCGCTGGCAGGATGTGGAGGAGCTGCTGGCCGCCGGTGTCGACGTCGTCTCCACCGTCAACATCCAGCACCTGGAATCACTCGGCGACGTCGTGGAGTCGATCACCGGGGTGCGCCAGCGGGAGACCGTCCCCGACGAGGTCGTCCGCCGGGCCGGCCAGATCGAGCTGGTCGACATGTCTCCGCAGGCGCTGCGCCGCCGCATGGCCCACGGCAACATATACGCGCCGGACAAGGTCGACGCGGCCCTGTCCAACTACTTCCGGCCCGGCAATCTGACCGCCCTGCGCGAGCTGGCGCTGCTGTGGGTGGCCGACCGGGTCGACGAGTACCTGAACGCGTACCGCAGCGAGCACCGGGTCTCGGCGATATGGGGCTCCCGGGAGCGGATCGTGGTGGGCCTGACCGGCGGCCCCGAGGGACGCACCCTCATCCGCCGGGCCGCCCGGCTCGCCGAGAAGGGTGCCGGCGGCGAGGTCATGGCCGTCTACATCGCCCGCAGCGACGGGCTGACCTCGGCCTCCCCGAAGGAGCTGGCCGTCCAGCGGACGCTCGTGGAGGACCTTGGCGGAACGTTCCATCATGTGGTCGGCGACGACATACCGGCCGCGCTGCTCGACTTCGCGCGCGGGGTGAACGCCACCCAGATCGTGCTGGGCTCCTCGCGCCGCAAGGCCTGGCAGTACGTCTTCGGGCCCGGCGTCGGCGCCACGGTCGCCCGGGACTCCGGCCCCGACCTCGACGTGCACATCGTGACCCACGAGGAGGTCGCCAAGGGCCGGGGGCTGCCCGTGGCCCGCGGCGGCCGGCTCGGGCGGGCCCGGATCCTGTGGGGCTGGGCGGTCGGACTGGCCGGCCCCGTCGTCCTCGCGCTCGGCCTGAACACCGCCGGCCTCGGCCTCGCCAACGACATGCTGCTGTTCCTGGCCGTCACGGTCGCCGCGGCCCTGCTCGGCGGTCTGCTGCCCGCGCTGGCCTCGGCGGCCTTCGGCTCGCTGCTGCTGAACTACTTCTACACCCCGCCGCTGCACCGGCTGACCGTCGCCGACCCCAAGAACATCGTGGCCATCGCGATCTTCTTCGGGGTCGGCATGTCGGTCGCCTCGGTGGTGGACCTCGCCGCCCGGCGCACCGACCAGGCGGCCCGGCTGCGCGCCGAGTCGGAGATCCTCTCCTTCCTCGCCGGCAACGTGCTGCGCGGCGAGACCAGCCTGGAGGAGCTGCTGGAACGGGTCCGCGAGACCTTCGCCATGGAGTCCGCCGCGCTGCTGGAGCGGGCCGGCGACGTGGCGCCCTGGACCTGCGCGGGCCGGGCCGGCTTCGGGCCGCCGCTGGAGCGCCCCGAGGACGCCGACGTGGACATGCCCGTGGGCGACCACATGGCGCTCGCGCTCACCGGCCGGGTGCTGCCCGCCGCGGACCGCCGGGTGCTGGCCGCCTTCGCCGCCCAGGCCGCCGTGGTCCTGGAGCGCCGGCGCCTCCAGGAGGAGGCCGACCAGGCCCGTACGCTCGCCGAGGGCAACCGCATCCGCACCGCCCTGCTGGCCGCCGTCAGCCACGATCTGCGCACCCCGCTGGCCGGCATCAAGGCCGCCGTGTCCTCCCTGCGCTCCGACGACGTGGCCTGGTCCGAGGAGGACCAGGCCGAGCTGCTGCAGGGCATCGAGGAGGGCGCCGACCGGCTCGACCACCTCGTGGGCAACCTCCTCGACATGTCCCGCCTCCAGACCGGCACGGTGACGCCGCTGATCCGCGAGATCGACGTGGACGAGGTCGTACCGATGGCCCTGGGCGGCGTGCCCGAGGACAGCGTCGGCCTGGACGTGCCCGAGACGCTGCCGATGGTCGCCGTGGACCCCGGGCTGCTGGAGCGGTCGGTGGCCAACCTGGTGGAGAACGCCGTCAAGTACAGTCCGCCCGGGCGGCGCGTCCTGGTGGCCGCGAGCGCCATCGCCGACCGGGTCGAGGTGCGCGTGGTGGACCGCGGGCCGGGCGTGCCGGACGAGGCCAAGGAGCGGATCTTCGAGCCCTTCCAGCGCTACGGCGACGCCCCGCGCGGCGCCGGCGTCGGGCTCGGCCTCGCCGTCGCCCGGGGCTTCGCCGAGGCCATGGGCGGCACCCTCACCGCGGAGGACACGCCGGGCGGCGGGCTCACCATGGTGCTGAGCCTGTGCGCGGCGGCTACGCGCCCCGAGCCGCTCCCCGCCGGGGAATTCCCTACCGAACCGGAAAGGCACACCATATGACCCGGGTGCTCGTGGTCGACGACGAGCCGCAGATCGTGCGCGCCCTCGTGATCAACCTCAAGGCACGCGCGTACGAGGTGGACGCGGCCCCCGACGGCAGGACCGCGCTCGATCTCGCCGCCTCCCGCCACCCCGACGTGGTCGTCCTCGACCTCGGCCTGCCCGACATGGACGGCGTGGAGGTGATCCGGGGCCTGCGCGGCTGGACCCGCGTGCCGATCCTGGTGCTGTCCGCCCGGCACTCCTCCGACGAGAAGGTGGAGGCGCTGGACGCGGGCGCCGACGACTACGTGACCAAGCCCTTCGGCATGGACGAGCTGCTGGCCCGGCTGCGCGCCGCGGTGCGCCGGGCCGAGCCGGCCGGGACGGGCGAGGACGAGCCGACGACCGTGGAGACCGAGGCCTTCACCGTCGACCTCGCCGCGAAGAAGGTCCACCGCGACGGCAAGGACGTCCGGCTCACCCCGACCGAGTGGCACCTGCTGGAGGTGCTGGTGCGCAACACCGGCCGCCTCGTCGGCCAGAAGCAGCTGCTTCAGGAGGTGTGGGGGCCGTCGTACGGCACCGAGACCAACTATCTGCGGGTGTACATGGCCCAGCTGCGGCGCAAGCTGGAGGCCGACCCGTCGCGTCCGCGGCACTTCATCACCGAGCCGGGGATGGGCTACCGGTTCGAGAAGTGAGCCGCCGGGCCCGCTCAGCGCCCTGTCGGCCCTGTCGGCGGCCCCGGTACGCTTCACATATGACTGCTGTTCCTCGTTCCGAAAAGCCGGCCGGCCGGTTCCGGCGCATGCTCGACCGGCTCTCCTCGTCGCAGGAGGACCTGGAGTCGGAGGAGCTGCGCGAGGACGCCGAGACGGCGGGCTGCATCAAGATAGGCGACTGCCACGACCGGCAGATCGTCACCGTAACTGGTACCTTGCGCACGGTCACCCTGCGTCCGCGTGCCGGAGTCCCGGCCCTGGAGGCCGAACTCTTCGACGGCTCCGCCGCACTGGACGTCGTGTGGCTCGGCAGGCGCTCCATCGTCGGGATCGAACCGGGGCGCAAGCTGATCGCATCGGGCCGGATCTCGATGAGCCGGGGCCGCCGGGTGCTGTTCAACCCGAAATACGAACTGCGACCCCTCGGACGGGAGTAGCCGGTGACGTCCCTCGACAAGCCGACCGAAGACACCGACCAGACTCAGCCCCAAGACGCCCGCGTGGTGACCGAGGCGGCGCTCTTCGAGGCCTTCGGCGGGGTCCGCGGCATGGTCGAGACGGTCGTGCCGGGCCTGCTCTTCGTCACGGTCTTCACGATCAACAAGAACCTGCACCTGTCCGCGATCGCCGCGCTGGCGGTCTCCCTGGTGCTGGTCGTGGTCCGGCTGGTCATGCGGGACACGGTCAAGCACGCCTTCAGCGGTGTCTTCGGCGTGGCCTTCGGTGTCGCCTTCGCGATGTTCACCGGCGACGCGAAGAACTTCTACCTCCCCGGCATGCTCTACACGCTCGGACTGGCGGTGGCGTACGTCGTCACCGCGCTCGCCGGGGTCCCCCTGATCGGCCTCATCCTGGGCCCGGTCTTCAAGGAGAACCTCTCCTGGCGCACCCGCAATCCGGGCCGCAAGAAGGCGTACACCAAGGCGAGCTGGGCCTGGGGCCTGATCCTGCTCGCCAAGTGCGCGATCCTCTTCCCGCTGTACTGGTGGGCCGACACCACCCAGCTCGGCTGGGTCCTGATCGCCCTGAAGATCCCGCCGTTCCTGCTCGCGGTCTGGCTCACCTGGGTCTTCCTGGCCAAGGCGCCCGCGCCCATCGACGTGTTCGCGGAGATGGAGGCGCAGGAGGAGGCGCAGAAGGCCGAGAAGGAGCGCAAGGCGGCCCTCGCCGCCGAGACCCCGGCCGGGGCCGAGACGACCGGAGAGCCGCACGGGGGGCGGCACCGCCGGGAGGCGTGAGCAGCCGGCGTACGACGACGGACGGCAGCGCCGCGAGGGCGTGAGCAGCCCTCTTACGACGACGAAGGGCGCCCTTGTCACCAAGGGCGCCCTTCCGTGTGCCTGGGCTCGGCTCTCGCCTGCCCGGGCTCAGCTCTCGCGCCGCACCGACAGCAGTTCCTCGAGCTGCTCCTCCCGGGCCTGGGCGGCCACGAACAGCAGCTCGTCGCCCGGCTCCAGGGAGTCCTCCTTGGAGGGGGTCAGCACCCGGGTACCGCGGATGATCGTGACCAGGGAGGTGTCCTGTGGCCACTCCACGTCCCCCACCTGGGTGCCGGCCAGCGCCGACTCCTCGGGCAGGGTCAGCTCCACCAGGTTGGCGTCGCCGTGGCTGAAGCGCAGCAGCCGGACCAGGTCGCCGACGCTCACCGCCTCCTCGACCAGGGCGGACATCAGCCGCGGGGTGGAGACGGCCACGTCCACGCCCCAGGCCTCGTTGAACAGCCACTCGTTCTTGGGGTTGTTCACCCGGGCGACGACGCGCGGGACGCCGTACTCGGTCTTCGCCAGCAGCGAGACGACCAGGTTCACCTTGTCGTCGCCGGTCGCGGCGATCACGACGTTGCAGCGCTGGAGCGCCGCCTCGTCCAGGGAGGTGATCTCACAGGCGTCGGCGAGCAGCCACTCCGCCTGCGGGACGCGCTCGACCGAGATGGCGGTCGGCGCCTTGTCGATCAGCAGGACCTCGTGGCCGTTCTCCAGCAGCTCGCCCGCGATCGAGCGGCCGACCGCGCCGGCCCCGGCAATGGCGACCCTCATCAGTGACCGCCCTCCTCTTCCGGGCCACTGGCGAACGCCGCCTCGACCTTGTCCACGTCGTCCGTCCGCATCATCACGTGCACGAGGTCGCCCTCCTGCAGCACCGTCTGGGAGGTGGGCAGGACCGCCTCGCCCAGCCGGGTCAGGAACGCCACCCGGACGCCCGTCTCCTCCTGGAGCTTGCTGATCTTGTGGCCGACCCACTTCGCGGAGGCGTGCACCTCGGCGAGCTGCACTCCGCCGGTGGGGTCGCGCCACAGCGGCTCGGCGCCCGAGGGCAGCAGCCGGCGCAGCATCTGGTCGGCGGTCCAGCGGACCGTGGCCACGGTGGGGATGCCCAGCCGCTGGTAGACCTCGGCGCGCCGGGGGTCGTAGATGCGGGCCGCCACGTTCTCCACGCCGAACATCTCGCGGGCCACGCGCGCGGAGATGATGTTGGAATTGTCACCGCTGGAGACCGCGGCGAAGGCGCCGGCCTCCTCGATGCCCGCCTCGCGCAGCGTGTCCTGGTCGAAGCCGACGCCGGTGACCCGGCGGCCCCCGAAGCCGGGGCCGAGCCGGCGGAAGGCGGTGGGGTCCTGGTCGATCACGGCGACCGTGTGGCCCTGTTGCTCCAGGGTCTGGGCAAGAGCGGAACCCACTCTTCCGCAGCCCATGATGACGATGTGCACGACCGTCCTTCCGGTGTCCAAAAGTTACTGCTCAAGCATCAGGGTCTCAGACAGAGGCCCAAAGCTACACACGGGCGCCACGCGCCTCCCACCCCCCTGCCCGGCACGGAGCGAGCCGCCGGCGAGTGATACGGCGAGTGATCCTGAGCACGCCCGGGAGGTCTGGATTCCGAGGCCGGACGGTACGGGCGGGGCCCCGACCGGCGCGGCGGGCGGGCGCGGACGGCCCCCGGGGTGCGGTGACAGGGGGCGTTTGCCCCCGGGGCACGGCGGGCACCCGCCACCACGGATTCCGAAGTTCCGCGTGCCCCCGATTTCACTCGTGAGACAGATAGCGCACGCCGGGTGGGCGGGCGCCAGACCGAAGGCTTACGATCCTCTCTCGTGTCCAAACTGACCGACGTGCCCAAACGGATCCTGATCGGGCGCGCACTGCGCAGTGACCGGCTGGGTGAAACCCTCCTGCCGAAGCGCATCGCACTCCCCGTCTTCGCCTCCGACCCGCTGTCCTCCGTCGCCTACGCGCCGGGGGAGGTCCTGCTGGTCCTGTCCATCGCGGGCGTGTCGGCGTACCACTTCAGCCCCTGGATCGCCGTCGCGGTCGTCGTGCTGATGTTCACCGTGGTCGCCTCCTACCGGCAGAACGTGCACGCCTACCCGAGCGGCGGCGGCGACTACGAGGTCGCCACCACCAACCTCGGCCCCCAGGCCGGGCTCACCGTGGCCAGCGCCCTGCTGGTGGACTACGTCCTGACCGTCGCCGTCTCCATCTCCTCCGGCATCGAGAACCTCGGCTCCGCGGTCCCCTTCGTCGTCGAGCACAAGGTGCTCTGCGCGGTCGCCGTGATCGTGCTGCTGACGCTGATGAACCTGCGCGGCGTGAAGGAGTCCGGCAAGCTCTTCGCGATCCCGACGTACGTCTTCGTCGGCGGCGTCTTCATCATGATCCTGTGGGGCGCCTTCCGGGACCTGGTCCTCGGCGACACCATGCGCGCCCCCACCGCCGACTACCACATCAAGGCCGAGCACCAGGGCCTCGCCGGCTTCGCGCTGGTCTTCCTGCTGCTGCGCGCCTTCTCCTCTGGCTGTGCGGCCCTCACCGGCGTCGAGGCCATCTCCAACGGCGTCCCGGCCTTCCGCAAGCCCAAGTCGAAGAACGCGGCGACCACCCTCGCGATGATGGGCCTGCTCGCCGTCACCATGTTCTGCGGCATCATCGCCCTCGCCATGACGACGAAGGTCCGCATGGCCGAGACGCCGGCCACCGACCTGCTGCACCACGGCATCCCGGTCGGCCCCGACTACGTCCAGAACCCGGTGATCTCACAGGTCGCCGAGGCGGTCTTCGGCAAGGGCAGCTTCCTGTTCATCCTGCTCGCCGCCGCCACCGCGCTGGTGCTGTTCCTGGCCGCCAACACGGCCTACAACGGCTTCCCGCTGCTCGGCTCGATCCTCGCCCAGGACCGCTACCTGCCGCGCCAGCTGCACACCCGCGGCGACCGGCTCGCCTTCTCCAACGGCATCGTGCTGCTCGCCGGCGCGGCCACGCTGCTGGTGTTCATCTACGGCGCCGACTCCACCCGCCTGATCCAGCTGTACATCGTCGGCGTGTTCGTGTCCTTCACGCTCAGCCAGACCGGCATGGTCCGGCACTGGAACCGCCACCTGGCCGCGGAGAAGGACCCGGCCAAGCGCAGCCACATGATCCGCTCCCGCGCGATCAACGCGTTCGGCGCCTTCTTCACCGGCCTGGTGCTGGTGGTCGTGCTGGTCACCAAGTTCACGCACGGCGCCTGGGTGGCCCTGCTCGGCATGTGCATCTTCTACGCGACGATGACCGCGATCCGGAAGCACTACGACCGGGTCGCCGAGGAGATCGCCGCACCCGAGGGCCCGAGCGACGACATGGTCCGCCCCTCCCGGGTCCACTCCGTCGTCCTCATCTCCAAGATCCACCGGCCCACACTGCGCGCCCTGGCCTACGCCAAGCTGATGCGCTCGGACACCCTGGAGGCGCTGACCGTCAACGTCGACCCGGCCGAGACGAAGGCGCTGCGCGAGGAGTGGGAGCGGCGCGGCATCGACGTACCGCTGAAGGTGCTGGACTCGCCGTACCGGGAGATCACCCGCCCGGTGATCGAGTACGTCAAGAGCCTGCGCAAGGAGTCTCCGCGCGACGCGATCTCCGTGATCATCCCCGAGTACGTGGTCGGCCACTGGTACGAGCACCTGCTGCACAACCAGAGCGCCCTGCGCCTGAAGGGCCGCCTGCTCTTCACGCCAGGGGTGATGGTCACCTCCGTCCCCTACCAGCTCGCCTCCTCCGAGGCCGCCCGGGCCCGCGCCCGCAAGCGCCAGGAGTGGAGCGCACCGGGCGCGGTCCGCCGGGGCCCCGCCGTGGAGCGGCCCAAGGAGCCGTCGGGGAAGGAGTGAGGGGAGCCGCCGTCCGCCGGGGCTCGGGTCAGGGCTCCGACGGGGCCTGGGCGGCCGTCCGGCGGGGGCCGAGGCGAGCCGCTCGATGGGAACCGAGGGGGACGGGAAGGCCGTAGACTGGTGGGCTGTCGACCATCGGCCGACCACCCCGCCCCTCTCCTTCCACTTCTCTTCTCTTCTCTCTTCGATCTGGAGTCGTCCCACCATGCAGGCAGAACCGACCAAGTCTCCGGTGTCTCTGGTGGGTGAGGAGTACGAGGTCGAGATCGGCCCCGTCGCCCACGGCGGCCACTGCATCGCCCGTACGTCCGAGGGACAGGTGCTGTTCGTCCGGCACGCGCTGCCCGGCGAGCGCGTGGTGGCCCGGGTGACCGAGGGCGAGGAGGGCGCGCGTTTCCTGCGCGCGGACGCCGTACGGATCCTGGAGCCGTCCAAGGACCGCATCGAGGCCCCCTGCCCCTTCGCCGGCCCCGGCCGCTGCGGCGGCTGCGACTGGCAGCACGCCAAGCCGGGCGCCCAGCGCCGCCTCAAGGCCGACGTGATCGCCGAACAGCTCCAGCGGCTGGCCGGCCTCACCCCGGAGGAGGCCGGCTGGGACGGCACGGTGGTCCCGGCCGAGGGCGACAAGCTGCCCGCCGGCCAGGTGCCGCAGTGGCGCACGCGGGTGCAGTACGCGGTGGACGCCTCCACGGGCAAGGCGGGCCTGCGCCGCCACCGCTCGCACGAGGTCGAGCCGATCGACCACTGCATGATCGCGGCGGCCGGCGTGAGCGAGCTGGGCATCGAGAAGCGGGACTGGACCGGCATGGAGTCGGTCGAGGCGATCGCGGCAACCGGCTCGCAGGACCGCCAGGTGGTCCTCACCCCGCGCCCCGGCGCCCGCCTGCCGCTGGTCGAGCTGGACCGGCCGGTGTCGGTCCTGCGGGTGGACGAGAAGTCCGGTGGTGTGCACCGCGTCCACGGCCGGCCCTTCGTGCGCGAGCGCGCGGACGGCCGTACGTACCGGGTGGGAGGCGGCGGTTTCTGGCAGGTCCACCCGAAGGCGGCGGACACGCTGGTCACGGCGGTGATGCAGGGCCTGCTGCCGCGCAAGGGCGACATGGCCCTGGACCTCTACTGCGGTGCCGGCCTCTTCGCCGGCGCCCTCGCCGACCGCCTGGGCGAGCAGGGCGCGGTCCTCGGCATCGAGTCGGGCAAGCGGGCGGTGGAGGACGCGCGGCACAACCTGGCCGACTTCCCGCGGGTCCGCATCGAGCAGGGCAAGGTCGAGTCGGTCCTGCCGCGCACCGGCATCACGGAGGTCGACCTCATCGTCCTCGACCCCCCGAGGGCGGGCGCCGGCCGCACGACGGTCGCCCACCTCTCCTCCCTCGGCGCCCGCCGCATCGCCTACGTCGCCTGCGATCCCGCTGCGCTGGCCCGGGACCTGGGGTACTTCCGCGAGGGCGGCTACCGGGTACGGACGCTGCGGGCGTTCGATCTGTTTCCGATGACACATCATGTGGAGTGCGTGGCGATTTTGGAGCCTGCCGAGAAGGGTTCCTGAGCTGCGGACCAGGCGGGTGTAGCGACAACGTCGCAAGCTGTGTCCGTGCTTCCTCGGACTGCTGACGCTCGCAGGGCGCTTGTTCTGTAGGACAGCCATGTGGCAAGTCGCGTCGCACGTGGCTGTGTGGCTTCTGCCCTACGTGGTGTTCCGGTCGGGCGTACGGACCTTGCGTGCGGTGCGAGATGGTCACAAGGGCCTCTTGTCACTGGCCTTGTTACTGGCCGGGGCGGCGTTCCGCGGTCGGCCCGGGCCGTCTCGTGCCGCCCGCGGCCCCGGCGGGGTCGCCGTGGCCGCCCCCTCACTGCGTCAGGTGCCGCAGTTCGTTCTCGTACAGTTCGGCCGGGTCGAATCCCATGCCGGTGAAGTGGCCTGCCAGTTCCAGGGAGAGGGCGCCGTGCAGGCGGGTCCAGAAGTGCAGGGCGCGGCGCAGGGCCGTCGGGGAGGCGGGGTGGTCGCCCGCCCACTGCCGGTGTTCGGCTAGGTGGGATTCGAGGCGGGCCACCTCCGCCGCGGGAGGGGTTGAAGCGGCGGTCGGCTGGGCGGCGTCGAGGAGGGCGTGCATGATTTCCGAGGCGATCGCGGTGATGTCGTCGGGGGCGTGGTAGCCGGGGACCGGTGTGCCGTAGATGAGGAAGTAACGCTGGGGGTCGTCCAGGGCCCAGGCGCGCAGCGTGTGCCCGAGGCCGGCCAGATCGGCACCCGATGCGGCGGCGGTGCGGATGGTGTCGGCGAGGCCGCGGTAGGCGTCGCGGATCAGTTCGGTGATCAGTTCGTCCCGGTTGGCGAAGTACCGGTACAGCGCGGGCCCGCTCATGCCCATCTGTTTGGCGATGGCGTTGAGGGACAGTCCCGGCGCCCCGGCGGCGGCGATCTGTTCCCAGGCGCGTTCCTTGATCTCCGCCCGTAGCTGGGCGCGGTAGCGCTCGCGTGGGGTCTCCTTGGCCGCGGCGGTCATCTGGATGTCCTTCCTTTGGTGGGGGAGCCGGCTGCCGGCCGGGCGGGCCGTCGACGTTCTTCGTTAGACCCTATTACGAATGTGCTTGACCGTCACTCGCGCATGGAGTTATAACTTCTAACGAACGCACCAGCCACTCACAGGGCTGGCGGGAGTCAAGGGAGGGCATCATGAACGCCGCAGCGATGGTCGAGGTCGTGCTGCCGGGCAAGGTCGAGCCGGAGGGGCTGGAGGTGCGGCACGGGACGGTGCCGACCGCCGGCCCGGGCCAGGTCGTCGTCCGTATGGAAGCCACCGGTGTCTCGTTCGCGGAGCAGCAGATGCGCCGCGGCCGCTATTACGACCAGCCGCCCTTCCCGTTCGTCCCCGGCTACGACCTGGTCGGCACCGTGGCGGCGACCGGCGAGGGGGTCGACGCGGGCCTGGCCGGCACCCGGGTGGCCGCGCTGCTGAAGATCGGCGGATGGGCCAGCCACGTGGTCCTCGACGTCGCCGACCTGGTGCCCGTCCCGGACGGGGTCGGCGCCGCGGAAGCGGAGACCGTGGTGATCAATGGCATCACGGCCTGGCAGATGCTGCACCGCAAGGCCCGCGTGCGCGCCGGTCAGACCGTCCTGGTGCACGGCGCCAACGGTGGTGTGGGGTCCGTCCTGGTCCAGCTCGCCCTGGCCGCGGGCGCGCGGGTGATCGGGACCGCCTCCGCACGCCACCACACCGCCCTGCGGGAACAGGGGGTGATCCCGATCGACTACCGCACCGAGAACATCCCCGCCCGCGTCCGGGAACTCGCCCCGCGCGGCGTGGACGCCGTCTTCGACCACGTCGGCGGCCGAAGCATCGTCGACTCCTGGGGCCTGCTCGCCCCCGGCGGCACGCTCGTCTCCTACGGCAGCGCCTCCACCCGTGACGACGAAGGTTCCAAGCAGTGGCCCGTCCTCAAGCTGCTGGCCCGCGTCTGGCTCTGGAACACGCTGCCCAACCGCCGCCACGCCTGCTTCTTCAACGTCTGGGCCGGCCGCGCCCTGAACCGCGACCGCTTCCGGGCCCGGCTGCGCGACGACCTCACCGAGGTCTTCGAAGCCCTGCGCCGGGGTGAGATCACCGCCCGGATCGCCGCCGAACTGCCCCTCGCCCAGGCCGCCGAAGCGATGCGGCTGGCCGAGTCCGGCACCGTGGCCGGAAAGGTCGTCCTGCGCGCCTGACGCGTCACGCGGGACCGGCACACACACGTCCCCCGGCGATTGGGCCCCTCTCGCGCTCGCCGCTGCACGCCGACATCGACTCCTGGGTGGAGCGGACGTGGCGTGGACGAGGCGAAGCCGGACGGTTCACTGCTGCCCGGCGACTCGTTCAGATGGACGACCCACGGCTTGGGCGAGCAGACCGGCTGACCACTACGCCGGCTGCCCGAGGCGTCCGCTCGAGTCGTCCCTCTCCCTCGGCCCCACCGCCCTGTCGCCCACTTGACAACGGTTCCTCGAACCCCTTTCTAAGGCAGGCATCATGCGTGTCACCACCGCGGCCAAGTCCGCCGTCCTGACCTCTACGCTCATCCTTGCGACTACCGGCACCGCCGCCGCCCTCACCGACGAAGACCCCGTCAGGGCCGGCGCCGCCACCCGGCACACCGCCGATGTGAACATCGACTTGAGTGCGCCGGTGATCACCCGTGACAGCATCCTGATCGACGCGCCGCTCCACACGATCTGGAAGGTGCAGACCGATGTCGCCAATTGGCCGTCGTGGCAGCCCGACGTGGACGTCGTGGTCAAGGACACTCCCGGCCGTCTCCGTCCCGGCTCGGTCTTCCGCTGGAGCACCGAGGGCCTGGACATCACCTCCACCGTGCAGCAGGCCGACTACGGCAAGCGCCTGGTCTGGGGCGGCCCGGCCCAGGGCATCACCGCCGTCCACGTGTGGACCTTCACCCCGACCAGGAACGGCGTCCTCGTCCACACCGAGGAGTCCTGGTCGGGCGCCCCGGTCCTCGCCGACCGGGCAGCCTTGCAGGCCGCGCTCGACAACTCCCTGCGCAAGTGGGTCGACAACCTCAGGCGCGAAGCGGAGACCCGGGCGGCCGGGTAGCCGCGCACCGGACGAGGGCCGGCCGGGCGATGCGCCGACCAGCGGGCCCTCGCCATGACGGACCAGTCGGCCCTCCGAGCAGGCCCACCACCTTCGAGCAGGCTCACCACCCGCGAACAGGAGGCGCCCCACTCGCCGCACCGGCCCCCGACCCGAGTACCCGAGTACGTCCGCTACGAGGGCCGGGGCCTGGCCCCCCGGCCGTGAACGGCCCTCACGGCGGCGCCTCCAGCACCTCGCGAGCGCGCTGGGCGAAGCGATCCCGGCTTACCTCCACCGCGTCCACCGCGGCCTGCAGTCCGGTGCGATAGCCATCGGCCGACGGGCCGCCCGCACGCATGTCGTGACGCACTCCTTCGAGGTACATCCGCAGGGATCTCACCTCCGACCACACGTTCACGGCTTCCACGGCCACGGCTTTCGGCCCCATCAGATCGAGCCGCGCCTGCGCCTTGTAGAGCGCGTCGACCGCGGCACCGAGCTCGACCAGGGCTTCGTCCAGCACGTCGGCCGCGGGCGGGGAATTCCACACGGCGACTCGCGGACCGTCCTGATGCGCGACCCGGTGCAGCACGCCGTCGACCGGTTCCGCTGCCTTCATGAATGCCAGGTACGCCTCCAGACGTTCGCTCCGCAGGACCCGGCTGTGTTCGACCGCGCCCTGGTCACGCGTCTGCCGGCGAGCGGTCACCTGGGCCAGCCACGAGGTGCACAGGGTGCCGACGACGGCCACTCCGGCTCCTGCCACGGCCGCCCATCCTTGATCCACGCAGACCACCCTTCCGCGGTACGCCCGCCGCGCGGGCTCGCGGAAGCCGGCGTCCTGGTCTTCGGACACGCCGCCGTACATCGTTCCGCGCCTACGGATCGGGTCGCAAGGAGTCACATCATCGGCTGGACGAGCCCTAAAATCACGGTAACTGACCGTATGTCACATGTGGAAGACCTCAGGTCACGGCTTGGAGGGCGGACAGATGGCCGCAGCACCACCGCCTCGATCGGACGACCCGGTGGAGGATCCGGTGAAGCGGTTCGCGGAAGAGTTACGTGCTCTGCGCGACTCCGCGGGCAACCCGACGTACCGTCAGATGGCCGCACGTACGGGGCAGTCGCCCGGTGCTCTGTCCACCGCCGCCCGGGGCGGGCAACTACCGCCTCTTGAGGTCGCGTTGGCCTATGCCGAGGCCTGCGGCGGCGATCGGGCGGAATGGGAACACCGGTGGCGGGCGGCAGAGGCCGGACTCGGTACCGCACCGGCGCGGCGGCGCCGGTGGCCCGTCGTCGCCGTCGCCGGGGCCGTCGCGCTCGCCTTGACGGCCGTCGGGGCCGTCGTCGCCCATCGGCTCGACCGCGAGTCGTCACGGCCGGACTCCACCGGTCATGCCATGCGTTTCTTCGCCGACGACGATGTCTTCAATCAACGTCATCCGCACCCCCGCCCGGTGTCGGACTCCGCGCGGATGGTCACCGACCTGCTCGGCCTGGGGCGCGTGGAGTTGCATACCGGCAAGGCCAGTCCCCTTGTGTACCGAGCCACCACCGGCACCCCGACCTACACGGTCACGCCGCGAAAGCATGTCGGTCAATGGGGACCCGATCCATTCGAGGGCATCGACTTCCCCTGGGACGCGGCCTGGCAGGCTCCGAAGGAGCGCCAGTGGACGGTGGTGATCACACCGGACGGGCGCTCGCTGGAATGCTGGCGGGCCGAGGTGCATGACGGCAAGCCGAGCTGTGAATGGGGAGCGGTGTCCCGTACGCGCGGCGCGTCGGTCTCCGACAAGGGCCAGGCCACAGGCAGCGGTTTCTCCCGCCTGGCCGGGATGATCACCCGCGCCGACTGGAAGGCCGGACGCATTGACCACGCCCTTTGTTTCGGCACCCCGGACAACAGCAGCCAGTACGTCTTCCCGGCTGTCGGAAGCGATGGCCGGGGAGGGGGCCGCTGGCGCGAAGGGCAGTTCATCTGGCTGGATCGCGCGTACGACATCGACGCCGACACCTCGCTCGAACCGTACGAGCGGATAGTCGCCAAGGCATTGCAGGAGTACGGCGCGTTCGACGTCAAGAACTCGGAACGGTTCACCTTCGTTTCCGAGTCCGGCTCCGAGCCGCCCGGCACCGAAGAGGACTACGCGTCCTTGGACCACATCAAGTTCGCCGAGTATCTGCGCGTGGGAACGATCACTCCCGCGTCGTAGCCGAGGAGTTCCCGTCCGGTCCGGGCAGCCGTGTCCCAGGCGGGAGCGGTGAGGCGCAGGACGTTGGAACCTGGAGACGACCGTGGGTGGCCCGGGTTCCCCGACCGTGGCGAGTTCGTCGCGGACGGTCGGTGACCGGGGAGCGCCGCAAACGGAATCCACTACGCGCAGCGCACCGCCGGGTACGGCGTGTGAGGGCGGGGGCCGTCACACACCCCGTCCTCACTCCTTCGACGCTACGCCCATGGCCCCGCACGCGAACGGCGACGGGGTAGCGGGGGCCGAGCGGAGGAACCCGGGGAGTGGCCGGGTGCCTCGCCGTCAGGGACCTCCGGGCCGCCGACAGCGGCGTGGCTGAATTCACCTGCCCCGGGCATCAGAGGAGGCATATGCCGTCCAACGGGCTGTGCCGCCGACTGCGCGGAGGTGGACGACGAGCAAGGAGATGAGCAGATGGCGGGGCCGAAGCAATCCGGGACCACCCGCAGGCGGTCTTCGGAAAGACCTGGTCCAGGGCTCGACGAGGCGCTGCGAGCCATCGGGACCGGAGCCTACGTGGTGGACGAGAACGGCCGCATCGTGGCCGTCAACTCCCACGCCCTGGAACTGCTGGCGTGCCGTGCCGAGGACCTGCTCGGCCGTGACGCGCACGACCTGCTGCACCGCGACGCGCACGGCCAGTCCGTGCCGGCCGCCCGGTGCGGCATGCGGCAGCAGTTCCACGCGGCGCGAACCGCGCAGGGGGAGCAGGACTACTTCGCGCGCGGAGACGGCACCGTACTGCCCATCTCCTGGCTGATCACCCCGTACGACACCGGTGGCCGCGAACCGGGCACGCTGGTCCTCTTCCACGCGCCGCGGAGCGAAGAGGAGGCGGAACCGCCCTCGCGGTCGGCGCCCCGGAAACTGTCGGAGCTCGAACGGCTGGCGCTGTTGGCCGAGACCACCACACGGCTGACCTCGACGCTTGACGTGGAGGAGGCGTTGCGCCGGCTGGTGGCCCTGGTGGTGCCCCGGCTGGCGGACTGGGCCGTCGTCGATCTGATCACCGAGCGGGGCGAAGTCTCGCGTACCGCGGTGGTCCACGCCGAGGGCGGCACGCTGGTGTGCCGCGAGGACCTCCAAGGGCCCATGCCGCCCATTCCGCAGGAGTCCCCCCTGCCCCTGTCCAGGGCGCTGCGCGGAGCCGCGTCCACCGTGGCGGGTCCACAGACGTACCGGCGGGAACCGGATTCCGGTATCGCGGTCGAGCAGCGCCGTCTGTTCGAGGCCACCGGCATCCGCTCGGCGGCCATCGTTCCCATCCGCAGTACGCGCAGGGTCCTGGGAGCCCTGACCCTGGGCCGCGCCGAGGTACCGGGAGACTTCACTCCGGCCGATCTTCCCCTGATCGAGGACATCGCCCGCCGGACCGGACTCGCCCTGGACAACGCGCTCCTCTACCAACGTCAGCGCAAGGTCGCCGAGACCACGCAGAACCATCTGCTGCCGCAGATGCCGCGCGTGCCGGGACTCCAGATGGCCGTGCGCTACCTGCCCGCACCCGATGCCTCGCACGTCGGCGGTGACTGGTACGACGCCTTCTCCCTGCCCGACGGAACGACCGCGCTGGCCGTCGGAGACGTGGTCGGCCACGACCTGGAGGCCGCCGCGGGCATGGCGCAGCTGCGCAACATGCTCCGCGCCTACGCCTGGGCCCTGCGGGAGCCGCCCAGCGGCATCGTCGACCGCCTGGACGAGGCGCTCCAGCACATCACCGACGTCACCATGGCCACGATGGTCTTCGCCAGGATCGAAGAGGCCGGCCAAGGCCACTGGAAACTCTCCTGGAGCAACGCCGGCCACCCCCCGCCGCTCCTGGTCAGCCACGACGGCCTGGCCGAGTACCTCACCGACGGCCATGGGCTTCTGCTGGGCACCGGAATCCGTGTCCCCCGCACCGACGGAACCGTCCTGCTGCCGCCGGGCTCGACCCTGCTGCTGTACACCGACGGCCTGATCGAGCAGCCGGGCCACAGCCTTGACGAGGGACTGTCACGGCTTCGACGGCACGCGGCAGCGCTCGTCCGCCGTCCTCTCGCCTCCTTCAGCGACCAGTTGCTGCACAGGGTCCGCCCTGCCGCCAATGACGACGACGTGGCGCTTCTCGCCCTGCGGACACCGCTGCGCACGGGACCGTAGCAACACGGGACAACCGGCCGGGACGCGACGGCCGGACGGCTGGGGTCCGCCGGTGTGGAGTGCGTGCCGGTCCCGGGGCCTGCTGGAAGGGGCCGCTGCCCCTCGGGTGTCAGTGAGTGACGTCGAGGCCGTCGATCAGGCGGCCCAGGAACCGGCTGAAGGTGGCCTCGGGGGTGAGGGGGAGGCCGGGGGCGGCGAGGGCTTCGGCGAGTTCCGGGTGGTGGCCGTCGGCGGCGACGGCGGCGAGGTAGCGGGCCTCGGCCGCGGCCCTGTCCGGGGACCGCGAGACCGCGGCCTGCGCGATCTCGTGGCCGACGTGTCCGGCCACGAACGCGGTGAGCTGGGCGAAGATCTCCAGCTTCGCCGCACCGTCCAGTCCGGTGGGCCGCAGGACGGCGAGCGCGTGCTCCAGGAAGGCCAGTGTGTTGGGGCCCGGCACGCGGCGGGTGGCCAGGGCGGCGGGCAGCCAGGGGTGGCGCAGCATGTGGGCACGCTGTAGGTGCGCGATGGTCTTCAGATCGGAGCGCCAGTCGCCGGTGGGCGGGTCCGTAACCGTCAGTTCGCCGCTGACATGGTCGACCATCAGTTCCAGCAGGGTCTCCTTGTCGGGGGCGTAGGTGTAGAGCGACATGACGCCGGCACCGATCTCGGCGGCCACCCGCCGCATGGTGACCGCTTCGAGCCCTTCCGTGTCCGCCAGGGCGACGGCTGCCGCGGTGATCGCTTCCCGGCTGAAGGAGGGTCTGCGCCCCCTGCGGGGTTCGGTGGGACGCAGCCAGAGCTGTGCGGGGTCGACGCCCGGGGCGCCGGAACCCTCGGCAGGGGGCACGGTCACGCGTTCCTTTCCGCTGGTCGTCGAGGCGGCTCGTGTGAGGGCCATCCAAGCATCCTCTATTCTCGTACATCGTACGGAATTGAGGAGGGGAACCATGTCCACACCCACACCCACGCCCGACGCCGTGGCCGCATCCGCCTGGGCGCCACCCGCAGGTCGACCGCCGCTGTCCGCACGGATGATGAGGGCGCTCTGGCGGGGTCTGCCGGCGAAGCGGCACGCCGTCGGATGGGAGCCGGGGCTGGTGGTGCCCGCCGCCGACGGCAGCCCGTTGATCACCGACCACTACTTCCCGCGCGCGGAGGGCGACCTCCCCACCCTCCTGGTCCGCTCGCCGTACGGCCGGGGCCTGCCGTGGTCTCCGATGTACGGCCTGCTCTTCGCCGAACAGGGCTTTCACGTCGTCCTGCAGAGCTGCCGCGGCACCGGCGGTTCGGGCGGCGCGTTCGACCTGTGCCGCAACGAGGCCGCGGACGGCCGGGCCACCGTCTCCTGGCTGCGCGGGCAACCCTGGTTCAACGGCACACTCGGAACCGTCGGCCCCAGCTATCTGGGGTACGTGCAGTGGGCCCTCGCCCTGGACCCGCCGCCGGAGCTCAAGGCGATGGTGGTGCAGGTGGGACTGCACGACCCCTACGGCCTGTTCTACGCGGACGGCGCGCTGCGCCTGGAGAACGCCCTCGCCGTCGGCGTGGGCATGACCTACCAGCACCAGGGCATGGCGCCGTTCCTGAGGGCGACCCTGCGCCTCCAGCGCCGCCTGCGCGCCGTCACCACCGCCCGGCCGCTGCGCGGGGCATACGCGTCCGCCCTCGGCGGCGAGATTCCCTGGCTGGACGACGTGATGTCACACCCCGACCCCCATGACCCCTACTGGCACGGCGCGTCCCTGGACCGGTCGGCGGAGCGGCTCCGCGTGCCCACGGCCCTGATCACCGGCTGGCACGACGCGCTGGCCGACCAGACCTTCGAGCAGTACGGCCGGCTGCGTCGGGCCGGCTGCGAGACCGCCCTGCTCGTCGGCCCCTGGACCCACACCTCCGCCCTGCAGCAGGGGTGGCCCGAGGTGTTCGCGGAGAGTCTCGCCTGGCTGCGCGCCCATCTGTGCGCCGACCCGTCCGGCCTGCGTCCCACCACGGTGCGCGCGCATGTCGGCGGTGAGAACGCCTGGCGGGACCTCGACGACTGGCCGCCGGCCGAGGCCGCCACCCCGTGGTACCCCGCCCCCGGCGGCCGGCTCATCCGGCAGGCCCCGACCGACTCGGCACCGCTGACGACGTTCCGCTACGACCCGGCCGACCCCACCCCGTCCCTGGGCGGCCCGCTGCTCTCCCGCACCGCCGGTCCCCGGGACAACAGCAGGCTGGAGGCCCGGGACGACGTCCTGACGTTCACCGGTCCGCCGCTGACCGAGCCGGTGGACGTCCTGGGTCCGGTCTCCGCGCGGCTGAGCGTCTCCACGGACACCGGGCACGCCGACGTCTTCACCCGCTTGTGCGACGTGGACGCGCAGGGCCGCTCCGTCAACGTCTGTGACGGGCTGGGCCGCCTTCGGACGACCGGAGACGCGCCCTCGCAGGTCGCCGTGGCGATGAGCGCCACCGCCCACCGCTTCCCCGCCGGGCACCGCATACGCTGGCAGATCAGCGCGGGCGCCCATCCGCGCTACGCCCGCAACCCCGGCACCGGCCGGTCCCCGGTGGCCGCCACCACGTTCACACCCGTGCGCATGACCCTCCACACGGACTCGGCACTGCTGCTCCCCGGCGGCTCCGGGCTCGGGTGACTCGTCAGCCCCGGGGAGTGGCCGGCGAACAGTCCCGGGGAGCGGCCGACGGGCCGGGCCGCCGTCCGGTCCGGCTCGGGGTCATCCGGACCCGTCGGCCGCCGGCGCGGGCGCGGCGTAGTGGAGGATCGGGTCGAGCAGGCCCGGGAAGCGGGCGCCGAGGTCGTCGGCGCGTACGCGGATCCGCCGGTGCCGGCCGTCGACGGTCATGCTGTCCCGGTGGTGTGCGGGTCGCGCCCCGCACGCGGGTCCGTCAGCCTACGACCGGCTCGACGAGCGCTCCAGTTCCGCCTCCAGCCACTGGACGACCTCCGGGGTCGCGGGGTCGGTGATGTCGTCGTACGCGTCGTGCTTCGACAGGTAGGCCGCCACGAAGGGGCAGACGGGCACGATGCGCATGCCCGAGGCGCGCACGTCGTCGAGCGCCTCCCGGATCAGCCGGCCGGCCAGGCCCTGGCCCGTGTACGCGTCGTCGATCTCCGTGTGGAAGAAGACCCGCTGCCGGTCGCGGTCACGATAGGCGGTCAGGCCGGCGCGCTGTCCGCCGACGTGGATCTCGTAGCGGTGCCGGGTGTCGACGCGTTCGACGGTCGGCGTGGTGTCGGTGTCGGTCATGGTCGGAAGTCCTTTCGGTTGCCGGGGGTCAGCGGCGGGGCGGGTTTCCGCGTGGCCTGAGGATGCTGTGGGGCAGTTCGGGGGCCGGAAGGCGTTCGCCGTCGTACCCCTCGACCGTGCCGAAGCGCGCGGAGGCGTTCTGCCAGTCCTCCCGGGCCCGCGCGATCTCCTCATGGCCGCGGCCGATGAAGTTCCACCACATGACGATCTCTTCCTCGAACGGTGTCCCGCCGAGCAGCACGCACCGTGCCCTCTCATCCGATGCGTTGGCCAGGGTCAGCGTGGTGTTCCCCTCGGCGGCGAATCCCAGCTCCGCCGGGGCCAGCAGGGTGCCGGCCAGGCGGACCGGGCCCGTGTCGACGAGGAGACCGTGCTCGAAGGAGGGGTCCACCGCGAGCGTGACGCCGGCTCCGGGCTCCAGGAGGACCTCCGCACCGAGCAGGGGAGTGAAGGACGACACGGGAGAGGTGACTCCGGCCAGCGAACCGAGGAAGACCCGGATCTCGGCCCCGTCGACACGCACCGGCTCGGGTACGTGGTGCTGGAAGTCGCGCCCCGTGTTCCTGTGCCGTTCCGGCAGGGCCACCCACAGCTGGACGCCGTGCAGGACCGTGGTCCGGGAGGTCGAGACCTCGCTGTGGCTGATCCCGTGCCCGCCGGTCATGAGGTTCAGTTCGCCGGGCCGCACCAGCGCGTGGACGCCGTGGCTGTCCCGGTGCTCGATCTCGCCGCTGAACAGCCAGCTCACCGTCTGCAGACCGGTGTGCGGATGCGGCGGAACGTGCATGCCGCCGGTGACGGCGACGTCTTCGGGGCCGTAGTGGTCGGCGAAGCACCACGCGCCGATCGTGGTCCTGGAACGCTGCGGCAGGGTGCGCCGTACCTTCATCGCCCGGGGGCCGCCGAGCGGGACGTCCCGCGGGGTGAGGACGTCGATGTCCGGGTCGTTCCCGGCCCGTGCGTCCTCGGCCGCGGTGACGCCGAACGACTTCGCAAGACTCTTCTCGACATCGCCCACCGGGCGTGTCTCCTTTCTGTGAGGTGCCGTCGGCCGTCGGCCGTCGGTCCCGGTCCCGGTCCCGGTCGCGGCGAGGACGAGGGCGCCCCGGTGTCCTCCGGTACGACAGGGTCCCCGGACGTGCCGAAGGCGTGGGGGGACTTCCAGGCGGGTGCCGGGGGGCGAGAAGACGATGGCCCGGTCCTCCTGACGCCGGCCGGTGAGGGTGAGCCGGACGTGGTGCTGCGCGCGATGCTCGGACCACGAGGCGACGACGTGGCTCTCGATGAAGTGGCCGGGATCCTGGCCGTCATGGTACAGGCCCCAGGTGAGGGCACCGGTGCCCCGCCGGGCCCGGGCCACTTGCCCCATGCCCCATGCCCTATGCGCTCCGCGAAGGGGGTGACCTCAATAGGCCCACGACCGCGGCGCGGTCGTACGAGCTGCCCGCGCCGGTACGGACCCAGGCACCCGCCCGCCTCACAGGGCGACGGGCGGGCAGCCGCATCCGGAATCCGTCAGGGGGCCGGCCGCGGGTGAGGCGTCCCTTCTGCCGGGGGAGCCGCCCGGTGCAGAACCACGCGGGTCAGCAGGCCACTCACCGGCCCGATGACGACCGCGGCCACGGAAATCCACACCGGCCAGGGGGTGACGGCCAGCGCGTGGTCCGCGGACCACCGCCCCGGCCCGGTCAGGGCCAGCGCGGCGGAGACGACGACGAGGACCAGGGGGTACTCGTAGCCGTCGTTCTGCACCCAGAGTCCGTTGGGCCACTTCACGGTGCCGGCGACCGTCATCACGCCCATGGCGGCCATCGCGGCCAGCGGGGTGAGCAGGCCGGCCGCCAGGAACAGGCCGGCACCGATCTGGCCGGCTCCCGCGGTGAGGGCGGTGAGCCGGCCGCCGCGGAAGCCGTCCGCGCGGAATTCCTCGGTCCCGCCTGCCAGTCCCTTGCCTCCCAGGTGGAAGCTCACCTTCTGCACACCGTGCCCGGCGACGAGGAGTCCGGTCACGAGCCGCAGGATCAACAGTCCAGCGTCCATCAAGTCCCTGCCTGTTCCTGCCTGTTCCTACGTGTCCGTGGTGGGGGTCAGCCCGCGGCGTGGGCGCCGATGACGGCCTGCGCGTAGACCATGCCGAGACCGTAGGCGCCGCCGTGCGCCTTGACCACGTCGCCCACCGCGGCGTACGTCCCGGTGCGGGCCCAGTCCCGCTGGAGCTCCAGGAGCACCTGCACCCAGGTGACGGGGACGGCACCGGCCTGGATCATGCGCTGTACGGCGTGCTCGTGGGCCTGCGGGCTGACGCCGCCGGACGCGTCGGTGACGACGTAGACCTCGTAGCCCTGGGCCATCGCGGAGAGGGCCGGCAGGACCACGCACACCTCGGTCCACAGACCGGCGATGACGAGCTTCTCGCGGCCGGTGGCCTTGACCGCCTCGACGAAGTTCACGTCCTCCCAGGCGTTCATGGTGCTGCGGTCGATGATTTTCTGCTCGGGGAAGACGTCGGCCAGCTGCGGCATGAGCGGGCCCGAGAAGGACTCGGCGGCCACGGTGCTCAGGACGACCGGGACGTCGAACACCTTCGCGGCCTTCGCCAGGCCCACGGTGGAGTTGACGATGGCGGTGCGGTCACCGCTGCCGGTGCCGAAGAACATCTGCGGCTGGTGATCGACGAACAGCACCGCGCAGTTGTCCGGGGTGAGCAGGTCGGGGCTGGGGGCGGCGGTGACGGCGGCGATGTTGACCATGGCGAGGTGCCTTTCTCGGGAAAGTGACGGCGCGGACGATCACCGTGCCGTGCGGAACCGTCCGAGCGGACGGAGCCGTGGACCGGAAGGAGGGCCCGGCGGGCGGGAGGCTTCCGGTGGTTCAGAGGTCGAAGCAGGGGTCGAAGGGGGTCCCCGTGGCCTCGGGGGCCAGGCCCCGCGCGGTGCGCCACCGGCGGTGCCGCTCCGATTCGGCGACGGCTTCGCCGAGCAGTTCCGCCTGCCGGGCGCCGGAGAGCGCCGTACGACGGGAAGCCTGATAGCCGCCGAAACGCGCGACCGGGCTCCAGGCCGGTACCGGCGGGAGTTCCTCGTCGAGCCCCTCGTACTCGGCGGCGGCGTAGACGATGCGGCCACCCGTCACGGTCAGCAGCGACTCGATCCCGGCGATCTCCGGCTCGGCCACCGTGAAGTAGTCGTCGGACAGCACCGCGAGGTCGCCGTAGCAGCCGGGCCTGAGGACGCCCTTGACGTCGTCCTCGCCGGTCAGCTTCGCTCCGGCGTGGGTGAACATCGTCAACGCCGTCCGCCGGTCGACGCGGTTGGCCGGCGGGCGCAGCGTGAGGTCGCCGACGGAGCGGCCGCTGACGAGCCAGTGCAGGGCGACCCAGGGGTTGTAGGTCGAGACGCGGGTGGCGTCGGTGCCGGCGCCCACCGTCATGCCGCGGTCCAGCATCGCCCGGATCGGCGGGGCGTCGGCGGCCGCTCCCGGCCCGTAGCGTCGCAGGAACGCCTCGCCCTGGAAGGAGAGACGGTTCTGCACGGACATCGCCCCGCCGAGGGCGTTGATGCGGTCGAGGCTCTCCACGGACACGGTCTCCGCGTGGTCGAAGAGCCACCGGTTCCCGGCGGGGAACAGCCCTTCCGCGGCGAGCTTCTCGAAGACGCCGAGGTCACGGCGGATGGTCTCGTCGTAGGTGGCGTGCAGCCGGAATCCCCAGCCGTTCTCCATGAGGAGACGGACCGCCTTCTCGAATTCCACCTCGTAGCCGGAGGAGAGTTCCGGGCGCGGCTGGGTGAAGTTCTCGAAGTCGGCCGCCGCCCAGGTGAGGTTCTCACCCGCGCCGTTGAGCCGCAGCCATGCGTCCCCGTCCTCGGGCCGGGCCGTTTCGATCCAGCGGGTGAGGTCGTCGATCTCCTGGCCGGGTGTCTGCGGGAAGAGATGGTAGGAAATGCGCATCGACAACCGGCCCGCCTTGGCCAGTTCGATGACGGTCGAGTAGTTGTCGGGGAAGTTCTGGAAACCGCCCGCGGCGTCGATCGCCGAGGTGAGGCCGAACCTGTTGAGTTCGCGCAGGAAATGACGGGTGGACGTCTTCTTGTCCTCGCCCTCCAGCACCGGCGCCTTGGCGAGGGTCGAGTAGAGGATGAGGGCGCTGGGAGCGGCCAGCAGCATGCCGGTCGGCTCACCGCCGCGGCCCCGCACGATCTGGCCCCCCTTGGGGTCGGGCGTGTCCTTGGTGAAGCCGGCGGCCTTGAGCGCCGCCCGGTTCAGCACGGCCGACTGGTACAGGTGCAGGACGAACACGGGCGTGTCGGGGGCGGCGGCGTTCAGCTCGGCCACGGTCGGCAGCCGCCGCTCCGCGAACTGCTCCGCCGACCAGCCGCCGACCACCCGGACCCACTGGCCCTTGGGCGTGCGGGCGGCCTGCTCCCGCAGCATCGCCAGTCCCTCACGGAGGCTGCGCACGCCGTCCCAGCGCAGTTCGAGCACGTAGTTGAGGCCGCCGCGTATCACGTGCAGGTGGGAGTCGTTGAGGCCGGGGATCACCCGGCGCCCGAGCGCGTCGACCACCTTCGTCTCCGGGCCGATGTGCCCGGCCACGTCCCTGTCGTCGCCGATGACCGTGATGACGCCGTCGCGAATGCCCAGCGCCTCGGCGTGCGGACGTGCCGGGTCCCCGGTGTGGATCTTCGCGTTGCGGACGACCAGATCGGCGGCGTCCTCGACGGGCCGGGGAACCAGCCCGCCGACGGGCATTGTTGACATCTTCTGGGACTCCCTTGGGGAAAAGCGGCTTCGACCCGCTGCGTGGCGCGGCAGGCGGGACCCGGCGACGTCGGCACCGGGGAAGGCATCGCCGATGGAATCGGACGGCGATCGGCCCGCCGGCACACGGCGAGGCCTCGAGAAAAGCGAGGTCACACACCGGACGGTGCGGGGGCGACTGCCGCACCGTCACGATAGGCAGGCCCCGTCCGGCGCGATCGCACGCGAGTGCACTGGACTTCGCCTCAGCGCGCACCGCTCTCCTGCGACGTGGAACGTCCGGCAAGAGAAGGTCCCGGCGGCCGGTGCGCGGCGGGGACAGGAGCGGTGCACTCTCGGAGAAGACATCGCGCTGGACGGGATTACCGTCGGGAAGGTCACTCCGGAATGCTCGACGCCCCGCGCGGGACCCATGCCGCCGGTGCCGCGATCACACTGGCCGCCGACACCCTCCACGCAGCCCTGCACAGCGCCTGACCAGATCCGGGCCACCGGGCGGAACCGGCCGCACGGACGAACCCGGTTCCTCCGCGCGGCTTTGCCCGCGCCGTGGCGCTCCGCCGTACGCCACCGGGGTGTGCGGCGTGTTCGCCGGCGGCGGCATCACCGGTGGGCCCGCGCTTGATCGGCGCACGGGCCCGGTCCCGGTCTTGGTCCGCGCCCGGGCGAACCCGGACCCGGAGCCCGTGCCGATCCGTACCGTTCCCCGAGCGGAACCTCACAGGAGAACCCGTGCCTCACGATTCCGAACCGCCCGAAGAGCCGACCCACCAGGCCGGCAGGCACTTCGAGCGGGACCTGCGCCCGATGACCCGCATCACCCTCCGCCCCATCGCCACCCCCATGCCGGTCGGCTTCTTCTCGGTGGCGATCGCCTCGTTCATCGTCGGAAGCATGCAGCTGGGGCTCCTGGGCGAAGACGCCCACCTGGCGGTGGCCCTGACCGTCTTCCCGGCCTTCGTCCTGCAACTGATCGTCGGCATCCTCGCCTTCGGAGCGCGGGACGTGCTCGCCGCGACGCTGATGGCCTGCTTCTCCGGCACCTGGCTGGCCAGCTCCCTCGTGCTGGCGTTCGACCCGCCCTCGGGCGTGCGCGTGCTCGGCGTGCTCAACCTCGTGTTCGCCGCCTTCGCCCTCATGATGGCGTCCGTCGCCCATCGGAAGCGGTCGATGTGGCTGGTCCTCTGCGTCGCCGTCCCGAGGTTCGCCGTGGCCGCCCTCGCCAACCTCACCGGCGTCGCCTGGCTCGGCCACATCTCCGGAGCACTCGGCATGCTCCTGGCCCTGGCCGCGCTGTACGCGGCGTTCGCCCTCATGCTGGAGGACATGAGGGGCGAGGAGGTCCTGCCCGTGGGCCGCCGGGGCCCCGCCCACGACGCCGTGCAGGGCAACCTGGCGGTGCAACTGCGCGACCTGGAACGCCAGGCGGGCGTACGACGCACTCTGTGAGCCTGTGAGCGGGGCTCCGCCACAGATCCGGTACGAGGCCGGACCTCGCCCCCTGTGCCGCGTGCGGGAGACCTCCAGCACATGACCTACGTCGTACGGGGCCTGGCCGGTGGCCGAGCGGGCCCTCGGGCAGGCCCGTGGGGCCGGTCGTCCTGTGCGTGGCTCAGTCGAACAGCGGCGCCAGCGCGGCCTCGCCCGCCAGGATCCGCCATGCGGGTACCCGCAGCGTCCGGCTCACCGGACCGGCCTTGGCCCCACGTCCCCCGGAGGGCAGTCCGATGAGCAGGTCGCCTCGCGCGTGGACGAGCCTGAGGTGCCGCGCGGGGTCTTCGCCCAGCCTCGGTCCGGGGTCGACCAGCACCGCCGTGTTCTCGCCGGCGTCGGTGAACACCAGATCCACCGGGTGACCGCCCACCAGGGCGGCCCGCTCCAGATCGGTGATGCCACGTCCGGTCAAGTACCGCTGCAGCCGGTCGGCGAGGTCTTCGAGGGCCTCGGTCACCGGTCCGGGCGGGCCGGCCTCGGCCGTCGTGCCGTCGCCGCCCGCCCCCAGCGGCGCCGAGCGCGCGGCGAGGAGGGCCGGCAGGCCGCTCTGTTCCTGCCAGAAGGCGAGACCGCCCACGGTGATCAGCTGTGACTTGGCCCGGGTGACCGCCACGTTCCACAAGTTGACCTGGCTCGCGACCCAGTGCGTCGTACGGGGCGGTGTGTTGGGCGCCGCGACCGGGCTGAGCACCATCACGTCGCGCTGTCCGCCCTGGAAGGTGTGCACGGTGCCGACCCGGACCCGGTCGTCGTCCCGCCACATCCGGGCCAGTGCCTCCTTCTGCGCCCGGAACGGCGTGACCACTCCCACGGTCGCGTCCGGCGCGAGCCCCGCCAGCAGCCCGTCGACCACGCGCCGTACGGCCTCCGCCTCGGCCGTGTTCCGCCAGGACCGCCCGTCGCCGCCGCGCGCCGACTCCCCGGAGGGCACGTCGACCCAGCCGAGCACCGGTGCCGGGTCGGCCGCGCCCACCGGGTCGTGTCCCGGCACCTGCCGCCGCACGTCGGTCAGCACCCGCAGACGGCCGCCGTAGCAGTGGCCGTTGACCACGTCCGCGATCCGCGGGTGGCAGCGGTAGTGCTCGTCGAGGAGCAGCGCGCCGTCACCGTGCTGTTCGGCGGCGTGGTACGAGGAGTACACGTGGTAGGCGAGGCGGCGGTGTTCCAGCTGCGCGGCGCTCAGTCCGGCCCGCGTCCGCGCCTGCTTCTCCTGCTGTGGTGACACACCGGGGATGTGCCCGAGCTGCATGGGGTCGCCGATGATCAGCGCCCGGCGGGCCCGGAACAGCAGCGGCAGCACCGACGGGATGGAGCACTGGCTGGCCTCGTCGATGACGACGAGGTCGAACAGCTTCGGGGCGAGTTCGAGCCGCCCCACCGAGTGGGTGCTGACGGCCCATCCCTTGATGTGCGTCATCAGGTTCTTCTGGCTGCGCTGGTAGCCGGAGCGGCGGCGGAGCGCCTGGAGCCGCTGGTTCATGAGCCCGGTGGCCCGTGCCAGGGTCTCGGCGGACAGCGCGCGGGACAGTTCCGCCGACAGGCCGGACAGCGCTTCCGCCGTCGCGGCCCTGGACGCCTTCAGGCCCTCCTCGTCCCACTCCCCGTGCCGGCGCACGAGTTCCCGCACCTCCCGCTCCACGGACACGATCCCGGCCAGGGACTCCAGCAGCTCGGGCGGCACCGGTCGGCTCCTCGCCCAGGCCGGCCACGCCGGTCCGGACTCCTCGGGGAGCTCCGCCACCGCCGCGACCAGCGCGGCGAGCGCCCGTCGACGTCGCCACTCCCCGAGCTGCCACCAGCGGGCCCCGGCCGTCCTGCGAGCCCGCTGCGCCCACCGGTCCAGCGTGTCCGGGCCGTCCGCGTCCGCCGCCCAGGCCCTTTCGAGGAGGGGCAGGGACAGCTCCAGCCCGGCGGCCCGTTCCGCCCGGTCGCGGAGCAGTTCCACCAGCCGCGTCTCCTCGCGGACGCGATGGGCGGCCTCCGACCGCAGCCGCTGCGCCGTGCCCCGGGTGGTGCGCAACTCGCCGCCCACGGTGGCCGATCCGCGGCGCGGCGCCTCGACCGGTTCGGCGAGCAGCCGTTCCAGCTTGGCCGCCTCCCGCTCCAGCGCCTCCGTGTTGCCCGTCCGCATCAGCAGACCCGGCGCGATGCCGTCGCAGCGCTCGGCGACGACGTTCACGGCCTCGTTGTTCGTGGAGGCGACCAGCACCGACTGCCCCGCGGCGACGCAGGTGGTGACGACCGCCGTGACGACCTCGCTCTTGCCCGTGCCCGGCGGCCCGGTCGCCACCGTCAGCGGCTGGGTCATCGCCGAGGAGATCACCTGCTCCTGGCTCTCGTTGCACGGCCCCGGAGCCACCGGAGCCACCGGAGCCACCGGGGCAGCCGGGTCCGCAGCCGTGGCGGTGGTGGCCGGCGCCCGCCCGGCCCCGCCGTCGAGCAGCGCGCCCAGGGCGGTGCCCGGGATCTGCTCGGTCCGCGTGGAGATCTGGAGCAGGTTGTCCACCAGCGCCTGGGTGGCCATGGCCTCCGCGCCGGACGGCACCAGCAGCACGGCCGCGTTGTGCGCGCCGGGCCGCAGCGCCTGCCTGACCGTGCGCCCGCTGAGCGCGGACGGGTCCAGCGGCTCGAGTTCCGGCAGCCCCAGCTTCTGGAGCAACTCCCTGATCGCGCGCAGCATCTGCGCGTCGTTGCCCTCCTGCCAGGCCGGCTGCCAGTGGGCCATCAGGTCGGCGGCGTCGTCCGCGTCCAGGAACTCGGAGACGACCCCGCTGTGCAGGGACGGCACACCGCTGGGCCGCAGCACGTCCCGGCCGTCCTCGTCCGGCGCGAGCTCCATCTGCTGGACGAGCAGCGGCGCCAGCTGCACCGTCGCGCGCCGCCCCCGGCCGCCGTCCCGCGCGGGCAGCGTGATCGCCGGATACCCGTACCAGTACTCCTGCCGCGTCCCCGCCTCGGTGCCGGACCCGGCCCGCCCGCCCTGCGGCCGGGGCAGCGATCCGGGCGCGACGATGTGCGGTCCACGGCCCGACTGGATGGTCTCCTCGCCCTGGGCCAGCAGGAAGTACTTCTCGTTCAGGCCGCTGTCCCGGTCGGGCCGCATGCCGGCCGCCGCCTGCGCGGTGAGGCAGTCCGCGTAGTAGCGCAGCAGCCGCCGCGCATCGACGCCGTCCCGTTCGTCCGCTTCGGCCAGCGCCCGGGCCTTCAGCAGCGCGGGGGAGCGCCGGGCGGCCTCGGCGGCGTCGTGCGGGAGCGCGGGAAGGTGTACGGGCCGCGCCACCGACCGGGCGAAGGGGAGGCTGCGGGTGGCCCTGATCGTGGACTTGGTGGGCCGCTGCTCCTCCGGTACGCCGTTGCGGGCCATCTGCGCGGTCAGGTAGTCGAAGAGGTCGTCCGGGGTGATCCAGCCGCCCTCCTTGATCCGGCCGTTGCGCAGCCCCTCGACGATCTCCCCGGTGAACCGGGAGGTGCCGAGGCCGGAGCCGGGCGGCGCCATCGCGGAGGCCGCCTGGAGGGCGTCGGACGCGGTGATGAAGTACACGCCGGTCGGCCGCAGCAGTGTGCTCGCCGCGGGCCGGTCCGGTTGTGCCGAAGGCCCCTTGGCGGTCCAGCCCTGTACGACGGATCCGCTGGAGCAGCAGTCCAGCAGGACCAGTTTGGAGGCGGCCCGGCAGGACTGCAGCGTCCGCTCCAGGAACTGTGCCGGTACGGCGGTACCCGGCAGGTCGGCCGGATCGGTGTCCCGGGTCAGGAAGTACAGCTGGCCGTCCTGCTCGCAGTACTCGCCGTGCCCGCTGAAGTAGAGCAGTGCGGTCTCGCTGGGCTGCCGGGCCTCCAGGAACGTCTCCACGGCGTGCAGCATCTCCGCGCGCGTCGGCTCGGCGGCCATCGCGCACTCGTTGTACATGCCGATCTCGGTGTTCTCCAGGACGGCCCGCATGTAGTGCAGATCGGCGCGTACGGCCGGGAGGTCGGCGTACGCCTCGCTGTCGTACGTGGAGACGCCGACGAGCAGGGCGTGACGGTCGTTGTCGGTCATCGTCGCTCAGTCCGCCGTCGTACCCTCGTCGCCGCCGTCCGCGAGGAACCGCTCGATCAGCGTGTCGTCCTCGCGGGCCTCCTTGCCGGTGAGATGCAGGACCGCGCCGTCGGGCCGCTTGACCACGATGGTGCGCTGAGGGACCCGCGCCAGCCACGTCTGCACCAGCCCGACGACGAAGGAGCCGGCGCTCAGCAGCACCCCGACGGTCTCGGCGGACGGGCCGCCCTTGTCGTCGGCTCCCACCGGGCCGCCTGGCGCGGGCAGGTCGAGCCTGGCCGTGGAGTCCGCCTCGGCGAGCACGGCGAGCAGTTCGCGTGCCTCCTTGCGGGCGCGCAGCGGGTCCTCGTCGACGACGGAGATCCGGTATCCGGTGTGATGGTCGGGCATGGCGTTCTCGTGCTCCCCGTGAGTCCAACGGCTCCTTGCCGGGCGAACGACACTAGCGCCCGGCACTGACAACGCAGCCCCCGTTCGCCGTTGCCTCGCAGGTCGTTGGCGTGAAAGTGCGTGCCGATGGCCGGGGCCCGTGCGTTCCCCCGCCGGGTCCGGTCCCGCGCGGCTCCGCCCGGACCGTCTTGCCCGGCGCGCCCGCACGCGGGGTGACCGCCCGGCGGGTAGCCGGCTCGGGGAGATCAGCAGACGCCGGCCGGACTCCGCGTCACCGTCCCGGCGCACATCACCACGTCGACGCCGGCAGCCCCGCCGGAGGCGAGGTCCGATTCCCGCCAGCGGGCGGACCCACCCGCCCGGCACAGTGACCAGGACGACGCGCCGCCCGCACCGCACGCCCCCACTGCCCGCGCGAGGAGCCCATGCATCTGACCGTCGAACCGAGGGTGCTCTACTTCGGCACGCCCGTGGTACTGCTGAGCACGTCCAACGAGGACGGCTCGGCGAATCTGGCGCCCATGTCCTCCGCCTGGTGGGTGGACCAGTCCTGCATGCTGGGCCTGGACGAGACCTCGCACACCACGAAGAACCTCATCAGTACTGGTGAATGCGTGCTGAATCTCGCCTCGTCGGACCTCGTCGGCGCGGTCGACCGCCTGGCGCTGCTCACCGGCTCGCCTGTCGTGCCCGAACACAAACTGCGCAAGGGCTATCGGTACGAGCGGGACAAGTTCAAGGCGGCGGGACTGACCGAGACGGCTTCCGAGAAGGTACGTCCGCCGCGGGTGGCCCAGTGTCCGGTCCACTTGGAGGCCGTCGTCGACCGCGTCCATCCGTTCGGGGAAGACGGCTCCGGCCTCGTGGCCGTGGAGGCACGCGTGGTCCGGGTCCACGTCGAGGAAAGCCTGCTGGTGCCGGGCGAGCGTCGCCACATCGACGCCGACCGCTGGGACCCCCTGATCATGAAATTCTGCGAGTTCTACGGCAACAGCCGAAACGTACACCCGTCCCGCCTGGCCTCGGCCTGGGCAATCCCCGGCCCCACCAGCGCGAACACCGGCGCCTGAGCACAGCGCCGGCCGTGCGTGGTGGGAAACAGGGCCTGGCACCTTTGTGACCTGCGGTATGTGTACCCGTGTACCCGTGAGAGTCCCTCACTTGCCGTGGACAGACTTCGCCGTCTCGGGCGAGCTGATCGCTACGGGGAGCTCCTTGCCGCTCTTCGGCGGCGCGGTGTCCGCAAGGGTGGGGCGTGGTCGTCCGAAGACGAACTTGATGGCCGATTTTCGGCGTTCGGTGCAGCACTACGCCCACTGCTCTGGGTCTGGTCGATATCGCGAGCGGCCGAGATTCGCGCATCGTCGTCCGAATCGCGATCAATCAACGGCCCCTTTGGCATGGGAGGTTGATGGTACAAGTGACAGCGGGTCAGGTCGGGGACTGCCTGAGTAACTGTGGAGTCATCCGCTGGGATGAACTTGGGGGATTCATGACGTTCGAGCAAGAGTGGGCCGAGCTGCGCGCGGCGGCGGCCGAGCGGACTGCCATGCGGATCGACAGTGCTCCGGCCGACGGTGGCGTAGGCGGTGGGAGGAACGACCTGGTCGTCAATCGGGACGACCTCGGTGCTGTCGGCAATGACGCGTACGCCCTGCTGGGCCGGCTGACGAAGGAGGGCGACATCGCCCGTTCCTCCACGCTCGACGCGGCGACGGCGCTGACCAACGGGAACTTCGCGAGCGGTTCGGCCGTGCTGAAGGTGCACGACTACTGGGAGACCCACCTGAAGACACTCCTGGACGCCTGCGCGCAGATTTCGAACCACCTCGATTACAGCAAGGCCCAGCACGCCAAGGACGAGGCCAAGGTCGAGGGGGATCTGAAGAAGATCTCCGTGCTCACGGAATACATGAAATAGGGCCCGGGGGAGTACGCGCGACATGCTGAAGTACGAGGACATCATCGATGCCCCGGTGGCGAAACTGAAGGCCGCCGCCGACGACTGGTCGGAGATGGCGAAGAAGCTGGACAAGCTCGCCACGGACGCCGCCGACGGGATGAAGGCGAAGGCGGACAGAGCGGCCTGGGAGGGCGTCAACGCAGGGGTCACCAAGGCGTTCATCGGTAAGACGGCCAAGGAGATCGCGGACGCGGCGGCCGAGGCCAAAGGTGTGCAGCTGATCCTGGAAGAAGGCTACGCGGCCATCAAGAAGGCCAAGGACGACCTGGTCAACATCCGGGACCACGAGGGGCCGGCGGCCGGTATCCGCGTGGACGGCAACGGCAAGGTGACGGCGCGGAAACCGTGGTCGCAGAACCGCGTGGCGCAGCACGACCCCGACTACGGCAGGCTTCTGCGGGAGGAGAAGCGGAACATCGAGTCGTGGCAGAAGCGGATCGACCTCATCGTCGACAACTGCAACGACACCGATGTCGCCCTCAAGAACTCCCTCGAAACCAACGTCACCGACCGCAAGGACTTCAACGCTCCGACATACACGAAGCTGGACCAGGAGGAAGCCGCCCGCGCGGTCGCTCTGGCGGCCAAGGGGCGGGACATCACACACGCCGAACTTCAGCAGCTCAACGACCTGTTACGGGGCAACAGTTCGTCGGTTGAGTTCTCCAAAGGCTTCTACGAGAAGCTCGGCCCCGAGAAGTCGCTCGCCTTCTTCGGCCAGCTCTCCACCGACACGTACGAGTACGGCAAAGCCGACGCCGAGCGCCTCAAGGACGTCCAGGAACTCCAGAAAAACCTCGGCCTCAACCTGGCCGCCGCCTCCCACGACAAGGAGTTCACCGACAAGTGGGGTCCGGAGCTCCGCAAGTTGGGTACGGAGCGTATTCCGCTGGCCAAGCACGACTACGGCGGCCCGTTCGGTTACCAGCTGCTCGGCGGGATCATGCGGTACGGGGACTACGACGCGAAGTTCCTCAACCCGATCGCCGAACACGTGGCGCAGTTGCACGCGAAGAACCCGGACATGTTCGCCGAGAACAAGGTGGTGAACAGTCCGTTCAAGAACCCGTACAACCCCTCCGGAAGGAACGGGGCCGGCTACGACCCGGCCACCGCCATGCTGGAAGCGCTCGGCAACAGTCCGGAAGCGGCGAAGAAGTTCTTCACCGACCACCCGACCGCGTACAACGAAGACGGCACGGTCAACCACGGCGCCACGGCCGACCTCGGAAAGAACAAGGACGGCGAGACGATCGGCAACTACTTCGACTTCTTCACCGACGAGGAGTGGGAGTCCTTCCCCGACGTCAACTCGCTTGATGACAAGGAGAACAGGGCGGCGCTCGACCAGATGCCCGATGCCTTGGGCCACGCCTTGGAGGCCGCAACCCTCGGCTACCCGGCCGGCCACCCGGACGCCGGCGTGGTACGCGACGCGGACAACGCCGCGGTCATGCGGAAGGTCATGGAGAAATACGCCGATGACCCGGCCCTGCTCAAGGAGCACCACCAGGCGATGGCCGACAGCCTGGGCGTCATGGGCGCCGGCTACATCGACGACATCAACTGGGCACTGGACAGGAACGATCCGAACAGTGTGTTCACGCCGCGCAAGAATCCCGACGGGCACGTGAACTTCGCGGACACCGTGGACGGGAACGGGCGGAGCGTCGTCCGCGGCTTCCTCAGCACCCTGGGACAGCACCCGGACGCCTACGCGACGGTCTCGGCCGCGGAACAGGTCTACACCCGCAGCGCGCTGGAAGAGACGGTGGGCCCGGACGGGAAGATCAACGAGGAGGGTACTGCCAGGGCCAGGGCGACCGTGCGCGTAGGCGCCGAGGTGCAGGGCATGCTCGACCAGTCCCGGGCCGACCAGGTGGAGGCGACGAACCTCAAGCTCCACGAGGACTACGAGAAGGCGGTTGCCAAGCGGGCGGGCTGGATCGAGTTCGGGGCCACGGCGGGCGTCGCGGCGGGCGTGGCCTTCCTGCCCGCGACCGCTGCCGTGGGCACGGCCGCGGTACTCATCCCGCTGGCGACCGATACCGCCAGTAGCGCTGCCGAACAGGTCATCAGCCAGATGGTCGGCAACATCTCCGACAACTCGGTGGATGAGTACAAGGAGAAGATCGAGGATCTCACCGACATCGAGAAGAAGAAGATCTACTCCGCCGGTGAGAGCATGGCTGAGGCCCCGATGCAGCAGTTCCTGCTGCATAACGGAAAGGACCTTAGCAAAGACTTGTTCGCGCAGGACCTGCACGAATCGATGCTGATCGGCTACGGGGTCGGGAATGACCGGCAGAAGCAGCAGGGCAACGGCCCGGAGACCGGCTGAGGCCGGTGGACGGCCGAGGAGACGTGAGGATGCGAACAGTGATCAGTCGTGGGTCGGTACGCGGGGGACTCCTTGCCGCGGCCGTGGCCGGCTCGTTGTTGCTCGGGGTCACGGGTTGTGGGGAGGACGGGGGCAAGGACGGAGTTCCGAAGGACTATAAGGTCGTCGCGGGGACGCAACTCTGCGGTGGCCACGCCATGTCCGCGGATGCGGCCAAGGCCCTGAAGGCGATCACCGGGTCATCGCGGTTCGAGGCGTCGTCGAGGGAGTACACGGTCGCGCAGACCGCGGCGAACCTCGTCGCGGGGCCCCCGAGCTCCACCATGTACAACGACGCCTGCCGCGTCTTTACGCCCATCGGCACGCCACATTTCGAGCTCAGAATCACCTGGCGACTGGCCGAGGGTGCCCCGACGGACGGTCCGGCGGCCCCGAAGTTCACCGTGCTGAAGATGGGTGAGGAGACCTTGGCGGCGGCGGACAAGGCATACGTCCGGTTCGCGTGCCGGAGCCCCAAGTTTTATGACCCGTCGGAAGTGGCCCATATCGAGATCGGCGTTGAACGCTGGGGCATGCCCAAGCCCCCCGAAGGTGACATCAAGGCGCTGAAGAACGCCTACGCGACCGTGGCCCACTCCTTCTCGCTGGCCATGGCCAAGCGGCGGGTAACGGGGCGGGCGTGGCCTTCCTGCCCGCGACCGCTGCCGTGGGCACGGCCGCGGTACTCGTCCCACTGGCGACCGGTACCGCCAGTGGCGCTGCGGAGCAGGTCATCAGCCAGGTGGTCGGCACCATCTTGAATCGATGGTGATCGGCTACGGGGTGGGCAACGACCGGGAGAAGCAGCAGGGCAACGGCCCGGAGACCTGCTGAGGCCGGTGGACGGCCGAGGGACGTGAGGTGCGGACAGTGATCAGACGTGGGTCGGTACGCGGGGGACTCCTCGCCGCGGTCGTGGCCGGCTCGTTGCTTCTCGGGGCCACCGGTTGTGGGGAGGGCGAGGACAAGGACGGATTGCCGAAGGACTACAAGGTCGTCGGCGGCACACAACTCTGCGGTAGCGATGCAGTGTCCGCCGACGCGGCCAAGGCCCTGAAGGTGATCACCGGGTCCTCGCGGTTCGAGGCATCGGGGAAGGAGTACACGGTCGCGCAGGCCGCGGCGAACCTTGGCGAGGGGTTCTTGGACCATGGGGACCTCTGCCGTGTCTACATGCCCATCGGCACCCCGTATTTCCAGCTCAGAATCACCTGGAAGCTGGAAGCCGGCGCCCCGACGGGCACCCCCGCCCCGAAGTTCACCGCGCTGAAGATGGGAGAGCGAACCGTGGCGGCTGCGGACAAGGCGTACGTCTTCTTCGCCTGCCGGAGCGGCAAATTGCCCGACCCGTCGGGAGTAACCCACATTTTCATCGGCGTCGAACGCTGGGGCATGCCCAAGCCCCCCGAAGGTGACATCAAGGCGCTGAAGAACGCCTACGCGACCGTGGCCCACTCCTTCTCGCTGGCCATGGCCAAG
>NZ_JODT01000014.1 GCF_000720835.1 Streptomyces achromogenes subsp. achromogenes
ACCCCCGGCCACCCCCCACCGAGCCGCCGCCGTCCCCATGTCCGCCACCCTCGCCGCCGATGCCGCGCTGGAGGCGCGGCGGCGGGCGGGGCAGCGGGTGCTGGCGATGACCAGTGGGGAGATCGGGCTGCCCGTGCTGCCGGAGCTGCGGGAACGGCTGGCCGCGGCGGCGGGGGAGAACGCCTACGGCCCGGTGGCCGGCTCGGCCGCGCTGCGGGAGGCCGCCGCCGGCTACTGGAGCCGCCGCGGCCTGGCCACCGACCCCGGGCTGGTGGTGGCCGGGCCGGGCAGCAAGGCGCTGCTGTACGCGCTGCTCCTCGCGGCCGGCGGCGACGTGGTGGTGCCCGTGCCGGGCTGGGTCAGCTACGCGGCACAGGCCCGGCTGGCCGGCGGGCAGCCGCTGCCGGTGCCGATCCTGCCCGGCCAGGGCGGTGTCCCGGACCCCGCCCGGCTGCGCGAGACGGTCCTCGCCGCGCGCGCCGCCGGCCGGGACCCGCGCGCGGTGGTGGTGACGGTGCCGGACAACCCGACCGGCACCGTCGCCCCGGCCGCGACCGTACGCCGCCTGGCCGCGGTCGCCCGCGACCTGGACCTGTTCGTGATCTCCGACGAGATCTACGGCGACCTGGTCCACGACCCGGCCCGGCCCGCCGTCTCCCCGGCGGTCTACGCCCCCGAGCGCACCGTCGTCACCACCGGCCTGACCAAGAACCTCGCGGTCGGCGGCTGGCGCACCGGCGTGGCCCGGCTGCCCGACAGCCCCGCCGGGCGCGAGCTGCGCGACACGCTGCTCTCCGTGGCCAGCCAGATCTGGTCCAGCCCGCCCGCCCCGGTGCAGTCCGCCGCGGCCTACGCCTTCGCCGAACCCCCGGAGATCACCGAGCGGATCGCGGCGAGCCGCCGGCTGCACGCCACCGTGGCCCGCGCGGCGGCGGCCCGCTTCACCGGGGCCGGCGCCCACCTCGCGCCGGTGACCGCGACCTGCTACCTCTACCCGGACTTCGAGCCGCTGCGGGCCCGTCTCGCCGCCGCGCACGGCATCACCGACGGCGCCGGCCTGGTCCGGTTCCTCGTCGAGCGGCACGGCGTCGGCGTGCTGCCGGCGAGCGCCTTCGGTGAACCGGACGGCGCCCTGCGCGTCCGAGCCGCCACCAGCCGCCTGTACGGCGACACCGACGAGCGGCGCACCACCGCGCTGACCTCTCCCGACCCCCTCGCCCTGCCGTGGATCCAGGAGGCCTTGGACCACCTCGGCGCCGCCCTGGCCGACCTGACCGGCCCCCGACCCTGACCGCACCCTGGAGGCTTCCCATGTCCGCGTCCCTGCCGCCCGTCCTCACCGAGGTGGTCTACGAAGGCCGCCGCCACGTCACCTTCGGCCTGCCCGAGCCGGGCGAGCCGCAGACCCTGTACCGGGTGGCCGAGGGCGCCCTGGCCGCCGCGTTCCTCACCACCGACGGCTCCGCCGACGCCGTGCGGGCCGCCGTCACCGAGGGCGCCGAGACGGTCGTCGTCCCGGCCGGCGACCCGGGGGTGCGCCCGCGGGTGCCGCTGCTGCCCGAGGCGCCCGGCACCGCGCTGCTGAGCGGCTTCATGGGCACCCACAAGAAGAAGTGGGACGGGCGGAGCCAGCCGGAGGACGCCGAGTTCACCCCGCCCAAGTGGTTCTTCAAGGGCTTCGGCGACTGGGCCCGGCTGCCCGGCGAGGACCTGACCGTGCCCGCCCGCCCCGTCGCCCTCATCGAGGAGCCGGAGGTCGCGCTCGTCTACGTCAACGACGCCGACGGCACCCCGCACTACGCGGGCTACACCTTCGGCAACGACCTGTGCGACATCGGCCTGCACCGCAAGGACCCCGGCTACAACCCGTACTGCAAGCTGTGCGACACCGCGCTCGCGCCCTGGCTGTTCCTCGGGGCGCCGCCGCGCTCGGCGACCGGCCGCGTCACCATCACCCGGGACGGCGCGCCGGCCTGGGAGGGCAGCTTCGACTGCGGCGGCGACGCGCTGTACTTCCGCATCCGGGACATGGCCGAGCACCTGTTCTCCTTCCCGGCGGTGCGCCGGCCCGGCCTGGTCAACTACGTGCTGCTGGGCGCCGACGAGGCCAGCTTCCACGACGGGTTCCGGATCGCCGACGGCGACCGCGTCGCCATCGACGTCAAGAGCCACGGCATCGCCTTCGAGAACACCGTGCGCTACGTCTCCCCGGCCCCCGCGGCCGTGCTCCCCACCGCATGAGCGGCCCCGAGAACACGGGCCGCAAGCAGGTGCACCTCGCCGCCCAGCTGCCCGGCATCCACAACGTGACCGTCTGGGCGGACCCGCGCTCGCGCAGCCAGATCGCCTTCGCCTCCTTCCAGCACCTGGCGCGGACCGCCGAACGCGGCCGGTTCGACTTCTTCTTCCTGGCGGAGGGCCTCAGGCTGCGCGAGCACAAGGGGCGGCTGTACGACCTGGACGTGGTGGGCCGCCCGGAGAACCTCACCCAGCTCAGCGCCCTGGCCGCGGTCACCGCCCGGCTGGGGCTGGCCGCCACCGTCAACGCCACCTTCAACGAGCCCTACGAGGTGGCGCGGCGGCTGGCCACCCTGGACCACCTCAGCGGCGGCCGCGCCGCCTGGAACGTGGTCACCAGCTTCGACGCCTTCACCGGCGAGAACTTCCGGCGCGGCGGCTTCCTCGCCGAGAGCGACCGGTACGCGCGCGCGGCGGAGTTCCTCGCCACCGCGCGCGAGCTGTGGGACAGCTGGGCCGAGGGGGACGTGCGCGCCGACGCGGCGGCCGGCGCGTTCGTCCGGCCCGGCGCCGGCCGCTTCGCCCACCACGGCCAGCACTTCGGCATCTCCGGCCGCTTCACCACCCCGCGCCCGCCGCAGGGCCACCCGGTGATCATCCAGGCGGGCGACTCACCGGCGGGCCGGGAGTTCGCCGCGGCCGAGGCCGACGTCGTCTTCAGCAAGTACAACCGGCTCGACGAGGCCCGCGCCTTCTACCGGGACGTCAAGTCCCGGCTGGCCCGGTACGGCCGCACCCCGGACCGGCTGAAGATCCTGCCGACGGCCACCGTGGTGGTGGCCGACAGCGACGCCGAGGCCGCCGCCCACGCCGAGGAGATCACCCGCGCCCAGGTGAGCCCGCAGACCGCGATCGCCCATCTGGAGGCCGTCTGGGGCCGCGACCTGTCCGGTTACGACCCCGACGGGCCGCTGCCGGACATCGACCCCGTGCCGGACGCGCAGATGCTCAAGGGCCACTCGCTCTTCCGCCGCGACCGCGACGCGATCGCCCGCGGCTGGCGGGCCCTCGCCGAGGAACGCGGGCTGAGCATCCGCGAGCTGGTCATCGAGGTCTCCGGCGGGCAGACCTTCGTCGGCTCCCCGCACACGGTCGCCGACGCCATCGACCACTTCGTGCAGAGCGACGGCGCCGACGGCTTCGTCCTCGTACCGCATCTGACCCCCGGCGGCCTGGACGACTTCGTGGACCGGGTGGTGCCGCTGCTCCAGGAGAAGGGCGTCTTCCGGCGCGACTACACCGGCCCGACCCTGCGCGACCACCTGGGCCTGCCGCACCGCCCGGAGCGCACCCCCGTACCGAAGGAGACCCCGTGACCGCGCCCCCGATGCACCTCGCCGTCGCCCTGGACGCCGCCGGCTGGCACCCGGCGGCCTGGCGCGCCGAGGACGCCCGCCCCGCCGACCTGTTCGATGCCCGGTACTGGGCGGACCTGGTCACCGAGGCCGAGCGCGGCCTGCTGGACTTCGTCACCTTCGAGGACGCGCTCGGTGTGCAGTCGGCCGCCTTCCACCGGCCCGACGACCGCACCGACCAGGTCCGCGGCAGCCTGGACGCGGTGCTGCTCGCGGCCCGGGTGGCGCCGCTGACCTCGCACATCGGGCTGGTCCCGACCGCGAACGTCACCCACACCGAGCCGTTCCACGTCTCCACCGGCATCGCCACCCTCGACTACGCGAGCACCGGCCGGGCGGGCCTGCGTCCGCAGATCGCCTCGCGCGCCGCCGACGCCGCCCACTTCGGCCGCCGTACGACCCCGCGGCTCACCGACGAGGACGTGCGCGACCCGGAGCGGATCGGCCGGCGCCTGAGCCCGCTGTTCGACGAGGCCGCCGACGCGGTGGAGGTCGCCCGGCGGCTGTGGGACAGCTGGGAGGACGACGCCGAGATCCGCGACGCCGCGACCGGCCGCTTCATCGACCGCGACAAGGTCCACCACATCGACTTCGAGGGCGAGCACTTCAGCGTCCGGGGTCCCGCGATCACCCCGCGCCCGCCGCAGGGACAGCCACCGGTGATGAGCCTGGCGCACGCCGGCGTGCCGTACGAGTTCGCGGCGCGCGCCGCCGACGCCGTGTGGGTCACCCCGCACGACCGGGCCCAGGCGGCGGCGATCCTCGCCCAGGTGGACGCGGCCGTGCGGCGCACCGGCCGGGACACCCGCGCCCGGCCGCTGCTGCGGTTCGCGGAGGTCCTGGTCTTCCTGGACGCCGAGCCGGGGGCCGCCGCCCGCCGCAAGGCCCGCCTGGACGAGCTGGACGGCGCCGCACTCGGCTCCGACGCCGAGGTGTTCACCGGCACCCCCGGTGAGCTCGCCGACCTGCTGCTGGACTGGCGCGAGGCGGGCCTGGACGGCTTCCGGCTGCGCCCCGGCGCGCTGCCGCACGACCTCGTGGAGATCACCCGCGGGCTGGTGCCGGAGCTCCAGCGGCGCGGGGCGTTCCGCACGGCGTACGGCGCGACGACCCTGCGGGGCCACCTGCGCCTGCCGCGCCCCGAAAGCCGCTACGCGCGGGCCAGCTGAACCGAACTGTGAGGGCACACGATCTTGGCAACCCCTGAGAGGACGACCGCAGCCACCGACACCGCCGTCCGCGCGGAGCCCCCACGGGCCCGCCCGGCGGCGAGACAGCTGACCTTCATCGCCGCCGCCCGGCTGCTGCCGTCGTTCTGCATCCTGGCCTCGCACCTGTCCTTCGACCAGGTCTTCGGGGACCGGACCGTGCAGCGGGCGTACTACCGGGTGTTCAACCCGGCCGGCTTCAACGCGGTGTCGTTCTTCATCGTCCTCAGCGGCTTCATCCTGACCTGGATCTCCGCCGAGCGCCCGCCGGGCCGCGGCTTCATGGCCCACCGGCTGCTGCGCATCCTGCCGGCGCACCTGCTGACCTGGGCCGTGATCGTGTGCGCCTTCGCGGCCACCTTCCCGGCCGCCGGCCTGTTCACCACGCTCACCCTGGTGCAGGGCTGGTTCCCGGACCACGACATCTACTGGTCGGCCAACGCCCCGGCCTGGACGCTGTCGACCGAGCTCGTCCTGTACGCGGTGTTCCCGGCCGTCCTGCGGCGGCTGACCCGGCGCGGCGACCGGTTCCTGGCCGCCTTGCTGGCCGGCCTGGTCGCGGTCGTGGTGCTGCTGCCGCTCGTGCTGCAACTCCTGCCCGACGGGACGACGTTCGCGAACGCGGCGTTCACCGAGCGCGGTCACCCGGTCCGGGTCTCGGAGTGGAAGTACTGGCTCGTCTACGTCTTCCCGCTCACCCGCGTCCTGGAGGCGCTGTGCGGCATGGTGGTCTGCCTGCTGGTGCGGCGCGGCAGGTGGACGCGGAACGTGTGGCTGCCCACCGCGCTGCTGGTGCTCGCCGTGGTGGCGGAGGAGCTGTGGGTGCCGATCCTGTTCGACCTGTCGGCGCTGACGATCGTGCCGGTGGTGCTGCTCGTCGGCGCCCTGGCGGCCCGGGAGACGGCCCGCTGGGACACCCCGGGCGCCCGGGAGAACCGGCTCGTCGCGAGCGTGGCGCCGTACGGCAAGTACACCTTCGGCATCTACATGTACCAGTGGGCGCTGATCCTGCTCTGCCAGCGGTATCTGCACCCCTGGGGCAACTCGGTGGCCGCCGGTGTGCTCTTCGTCGTCGCCTTCTACGCGCTGTGCGTCGTGCTGTCCGTGCTGTCCCACCGGTTCGTGGAGACCCCGGTCAACCGCTTCATGAAGCCCGCGATCGCCGCGTACGCCAAGCGGTGACACGGCGGAGCCCCCGCCGCTTCGGCGGAGGCTCCGCGGCAGGGGCGGACGGGGCTCAGGGCTCGTCGTCCTGGCCGGTCGCGTCCTGGTCGGCCTGCTTGGCCCGCACCTCGGGGTCGAGCTCGCCGGGTTCGGTGCCGTCCACGGAGGCGAGCCGGGGCGAGTCCGCGGGGACCTCCGTGGCGGCGGGCGGCTCGACCAGCCAGTCCGGGTTGGCCTGCTTGTCCCACCACTTCCAGGCCGCGAAGGCGCCGCCCGCCAGGACGGTCAGCACCGCGCAGACCTTCAGCTTCCGGCCGGTCCGGGACCGCCGCTCCTGGCGCCGGACCAGCTTCTGGACGTCCTCGGCCGAGACCTGTCCGCGCAGCGCGGCCATCGCGGCGGCACTGCGCGCGGCGGCCTCGTCGCGCACGGGCGCGGCGGCGGCCATCGCCTGCTCGATCTTCGGACGCGAGTACAGGGCGGCCTGCCGGGCCGCCTTGCGGGCGCGCAGGGCGGCCTCCTGGGCGGCGAGGTCGACCTTCGGCGGCACATGGGTGAGCGCCTGCTCCAAGCGGGGGGCGAGCCGGGCGTCGTACTGCACGCGGGCCTGCTCCGCGGCCTGCGACACCACGGGCGCCAGCCGTACGCGTGCCTCCTGCGCGTAGTACGCGGCACGCTCCTTGGCCGTGTCGGCGTAAGGCGCCACCACTTCCGCGGCGTGCAGCACGCTGTCCTTCGCCGAGCCGGTCGCGGCGCGCACGCTGTCAATGCGGGTCACGGGTTCCTCCTCCTCGGTGGCGTACGGTATTTCGACTTTCCACCCTTTTACGGATCATGCCTGCCGACGGCCGGTGCGGCACGCGCGGGCGGGCATATGGGTGCCGGCCGGCCTTCCCGGCGCGGTCCGGGCGCCGGCGGCCGGGCGTCGGGCGGGTTCGGGCGTGGAAGGATCGGAGCACCGCGGCGGAACGACGACGGAAGGCGGACCGTGGCCGAGCAGCTCTACGCCACCCTGAAGACCACTCTCGGCGACATCGAGATCCGGCTCTTTCCGCTGTACGCGCCCGTCACGGTCAGAAACTTCGTGGAACTCGCGCGCGGCGAGCGCGAGTGGACCCATCCCGGCACCGGCGTGCGCAGCAGGGACCCGCTGTACGACGGCACGGTCTTCCACGCGGTGATCGACGGCTTCATGATCCAGGGCGGCGATCCCCTGGGCAACGGCCTCGGCGGCCCCGGTTACGGCTTCGAGGACGAGTGCCACCCCGACCTGGCCTTCGACACGCCGTACCTGATGGCGATGGCCAGCGCCGGCCCGGGCACCAACGGCTCGCAGTTCTTCATCACCGTCACCCCGAGCACCTGGCTGAACGGCAAGCGCACCATCTTCGGCGAGGTCAGCACCCCGGCCGGCCGCAAGGTCGTGGACGCCATCGCGCGCGTGCCGACCGGCCGCAACGACCGGCCGCTGTCCGACATCGTGCTGCACACGGTGCTGATCGAGACCCGCGACGAGTGAACGGCGCCCGCCCCGGACCGCTCGCGCGGGGAACGCGGGGAACCGGACACCGCGCTCGTCCGTAAGGATGAAGGGGGCAGGATAGTGCCGTCAGGCACGGACACGACGAGCAAGGGGATCTGATGGAGCAGGCCGCAGGGAGCGCGCAGGACGCCCAGAGCGCGCCCGGGTGCTACCGGCACCCGGATCGCGAGACCGGCGTGCGCTGCACCCGCTGTGAACGCCCCATCTGCCCCGAATGCATGGTCAGCGCCTCGGTCGGCTTCCAGTGCCCGGACTGCGTCCGCGGCGGCTCCGGCGAGCACCCCGCCCCGCAGGCGTCCCGGCCGCGCACGCTCGCCGGCGGCACGGTCACGGCCGACCCCCGGCTGCTCACCAAGATCCTGATCGGGATCAACCTCGCGATGTTCGTCGCGATCAAGGCGAATCCCTCGTTCCTGTACGACGTCGTGCTCTACGGCGGCCTGCCCGAGAAGCCCTTCACGCCGACCTCGGGCGTGGCCGGCGGCGAGTGGTACCGCTTCGTGTCGTCGATGTTCGCGCACGAGCAGTACTGGCACATCGGCTTCAACATGCTCAGCCTGTGGTGGGTCGGCGGCCCGCTGGAGGCGGCCCTCGGCCGGGCGCGCTATCTGGCGGTGTACTTCGTCTCCGGGCTGGCCGGCGGCGCGCTGACCTATCTGCTCACCGACCCGGCGGCCGCTTCGCTCGGCGCCTCGGGCGCGCTGTACGGCCTCTTCGGCGCCACCGCCGTGCTGATGCGCCGGCTCAACTACGACATGCGGCCGGTCGTCGCGCTGCTGGTGATCAACCTGATCTTCACCTTCAACGGGTCCCTGCACATCGCCTGGCAGGCGCACATCGGCGGGCTCGTCGCCGGTGTCGTCACCGGCTACGCGATGGTGCACGCCCCGCGCGAGCGGCGGGCGCTGGTGCAGTACGGCACCTGCGCCGTGGTGCTGGCGCTGGCCCTGGCACTGGCGTTGATCAGGACCGCCCAGCTCACCTGACCGGGCGGGGGAACACACTGTCCCCGAACCGTTGTCCACAGCTTGTGCCCGATCTTGTGCACACCGTGCGGGTACAGCTGTGCCCCCTGTCGCTCGGATGTGTTTCCGCAGGTAGGACAGGGGGGCGAACGGATGTCTGAACGGTGTTGGACCAGTCACACCGGCGTCAACATCCGACGGGTTATCCACAGATCGTCGTTCTTTTTCCCCACTGTGGACAACGGCTGTGGATAACTCAGTGGATAGCCCTGGGCAGAGCTGGGCGCGGGGCTACTTCCACTGCGTGGAGACACCGAAGCCGGCGGCGATGAAGCCGAAGCCGACCACGATGTTCCAGTTGTCCAGGCTGTCGACGGGCAGCGAGCCGTCCGTCACATAGAAGACGACGATCCAGGCCAGACCGATCAGGAACATGGCCAGCATGACCGGTGCGACCCAGGCCCGGTTGGTCAGCCTGATGGCCTGCGCCTGCTTCGCCGGCGGCGGCGTGAAGTCGGCCTTCTTGCGGATACGTGACTTCGGCACGAGGGTCTCTCCTGTCGATGCGCTGCGTGGCCGCGCAGGGAACTGGGTCGGGCTCGGGGCAGCGTACAAGGGGCCAACATGACGACTCTGTGTGCTCCCCCGGGCGTCCGTTAGCGTAGTGCTTCCGTGGCGCCGAAGGAGATAAGGGTACGTTGAGCAATTCTGCCGACTCCCCCGGGACGGGAGCAACGGGCTCCGGCCCCGCCCGCAGGCCGCGCCCGCGTCCGGTGCGGATCCTCACGGCGGCCGTCTTCGCCCTCGCCGGGCTGATCTTCTTCACCAGCTTCGACACGGCCAAGGGCACCGACATCCGCCAGGACGCCTCCCTGCTGAAGCTGTCGGACCTGATCCAGCAGCGCAGCCGCAAGAACAAGGGGCTGGACGAGTCCAACGCCACCCTGCGCGACAGCGTGGAGTCACTGGCCGAGAGCGACGACGGCAGCACCAAGGCCGAGGACGAGAAGCTCAGCGGGCTGGAGAAGAGCGCCGGCACCCATGAACTGACCGGCAAGGCCGTCACCGTCACCCTGAACGACGCCCCGCCCGACGCCACCGCCAAGCTCCCCGGCTATCCCGAGCCGCAGCCCGACTACCTGGTCATCCACCAGCAGGACCTCCAGGCCGTGGTGAACGCGCTGTGGCAGGGCGGTGCCCAGGGCATCAAGGTCATGGACCAGCGGCTGATCTCCACCAGCGCGGTGCGCTGCGTCGGCAACACCCTGATCCTCCAGGGCCGCGTCTACTCACCCCCGTACAAGATCACGGCGGTCGGCGACCCGGACCGGCTCAAGCAGGCCCTCGCGGACAGCAGGGCGATCCAGACCTACATGGTCTACGTCAACGTCTACGGCCTCGGCTGGAAGGTCACCGACGACGGCACGGTGACTCTTCCCGGCTACTCCGGCACAGTGGACCTGCACTACGCGAAGCCGGTGGGGTAGCCGTCCGTCCGGGGCCACGGCCACCGGCTGATCGGGTGGGCGCATCCCGACGCCACCCGGCCCGTGGACACCGGCCGACCCGATGCCCCGCGCCGCTAGTCTGGTGACGTACGGCGTGGGTCTGGTGCCGTAGGGGATACGGAAGGGACGGCATGTACGGCTGGATCTGGCGGCATCTGCCGGGGAACGCGTGGGTGAAGGCGCTCATCTCGCTCGTACTGATCCTGGCCGTGGTCTACGTCCTCTTCCAGTACGTCTTCCCGTGGGCCGAGCCACTGCTGCCCTTCAACGATGTGACGGTGGACAACCAGTGAGTGCGCGGATTCTCGTCGTCGACAACTACGACAGCTTCGTCTTCAACCTCGTGCAGTACCTGTACCAGCTGGGCGCGGAGTGCGAGGTGCTGCGCAACGACGAGGTGACGACCTCGCACGCGCAGGACGGCTTCGACGGCGTGCTGCTCTCCCCCGGGCCCGGGACGCCCGAGGAGGCGGGCGTGTGCGTGGACATGGTCCGGCACTGCGCGGCCACCGGCGTGCCGGTCTTCGGGGTCTGCCTCGGCATGCAGTCGATGCAGGTGGCGTACGGCGGCGTGGTCGACCGGGCGCCCGAGCTGCTGCACGGCAAGACCTCCCTGGTCGAGCACGAGGGCAAGGGCGTCTTCGCCGGGCTCCCCAGCCCCTTCACGGCGACCCGCTACCACTCCCTGGCCGCCGAACCGGCCACGGTCCCGGCCGGGCTGGAGGTGACCGCCCGCACCCAGGACGGCATCATCATGGGCCTGCGGCACCGGGAACACCGCGTCGAGGGCGTGCAGTTCCACCCCGAGTCGGTGCTGACCGAGCACGGCCACCGGATGCTGGCCAACTGGCTCGCGGAGTGCGGTGACCACGAGGCCGTGGCACGCTCGGCCGGGCTCGCCCCGGTGGTGGGCAGGGCCACGGCGTGACCGCGCTGCGCCCCGAGCGCGAGGACTTGTACGGCGGCGGCAGCCCGTACGAGCCCTCCGCCGGTGCGCGCCCGCACCCGCACGGCCGCCCCGCCGGGCAGCCCGCCGACCCGCCGACGGCCCCCCTGCCCCCCCTGCCGGACGGCCCCCGGACGGCACGGCTGCCCCGGGTGACCGAGGGGCCCGCGCCCGCCCGTACGCCCCGGGAGCCCCTGACGGCTCCCCTGCCCCGGATCACGGACGAGCCCCCCACCGCGCGGATGCCCCGGATCACGGAGGAACCCCCGGCGGACCCGTCTCCGCCCGCCGACGACGAGACGATGGCGCTGCGGGTGGTGCCGGAGCGGGCGGCGGCCGGTCGGACGAGCGAGCCCCTGGGGGCCTCTGGGGCCGCCCCGGGCACGATGGCCACTCCCGTCACACCCGGTGGCCGCGCGGCCCGCAGAAAGGCCGCCAAGCGGCGTGGCGGGCGCCGCACGGCGACGCCACCCCCCGCCGGACGGGACCCGCGGCCCGCCGGAGGGGACCCGCAGCGTCCCCTGACCCGGGTGGAGGCCCGGCGCCAGGCCCGGCTGCGCAAGCCCGGCCCGGCGACCCTGGCGAGCCGGGCCGTCGGCGAGCTGTTCATCACCACCGGCGTGCTGATGCTGCTGTTCGTCACCTACCAGCTGTGGTGGACCAACGTCCGCGCGCACGCGCAGGCCGGCAGCGCCACGCACCGGCTCCAGGACGACTGGGCCAGCGGCAAGCGCAGCCCGGGCGTCTTCGAGCCGGGCCAGGGCTTCGCCATCCTGCACATCCCCAAGCTGGACGTGGTCGCCCCCATCGCCGAGGGCATCAGCAACAAGCGGGTGCTGGACAAGGGCATGGTCGGGCACTACGGCGAGGCCCCGCTGAAGACGGCGATGCCCCAGGACAAGACCGGCAACTTCGGTCTCGCGGCCCACCGCAACACGCACGGCGAGCCGTTCCGCTACATCAACCGGCTCACCCCGGGCGACGCGGTCGTGGTCGAGACGCAGGACACCTACTTCGTGTACCAGGTCACCTCGATGCTCCCGGTGACCTCGCCGTCCAACGTCAGCGTGCTGGACCCCGTCCCGCCGGGCTCCGGCTTCACCCGCCCCGGCCGCTACCTCACCCTCACCACGTGCACGCCGGAGTTCACCAGCAAGTACCGGCTGATCGTCTGGGGCAAGATGGTCCAGGAACGCCCGCGCGCCAAGGGCAAGCCGGACGCGCTCATCGAATAGGGCTCACCGAGTAGGGGCAGAGGAACTGTGGCAGCGACCGCCGACGAGACCGAAGAGACCACGGACGCGCCCGGACCGGCCCCGCGCCGCCGGCGCCCCGGCCGGATCGCGACGGCGGTCAGCGTCTTCGGCGAACTCCTCATCACGGCGGGTGTGTTGCTCGGCCTGTTCGTCGCCTACTCGCTGTGGTGGACGAACGTGATAGCGGACCGCAAGGCGGACCAGAAGGCCGACAAGGTGCGCGAGCACTGGGCGCGGCAGAAGGACGCGGGCCCGGGCGCGCTGGACACCGGTGACGGCATCGGCTTCCTGCACGTGCCGGCGATGCGCAACGGCGAGGTGCTGGTCGAGAAGGGCACCGGCACCGACGTCCTCAACGACGGCGTGGCCGGCTACTACACCAAGCCGGTCAAGGCGACGCTGCCCACCTCCGGCAAGGACGGCAATTTCACCCTGGCCGCGCACCGGGACGGCCACGGCGCGAAGTTCCACAACATCGACAAGCTGGAGAAGGGCGACCCGATCGTCTTCGAGACCCGGGACGAGTGGTACGTCTACAAGGTCTACTCGATCCTGCCCGAGACCTCGAAGTACAACGTCGAGGTCCTCTCCCCGGTCCCCGCAGGCTCCGGCCGGAAGCGGCCCGGCCACTACATCACCCTGACGACCTGCACCCCGGTCTACACCTCCCGCCACCGCTACGTGGTCTGGGGCGAGCTGGTCCGGACGGAGAAGGTCGACGGCGAGCGCACCCCGCCGGCGGAACTGCGCTGACCCCGGGCCGGAACGGCGTGTGGCCCCGCCGGGACGTCCCGGCGGGGCCACACGGAGGCGGGGGACGTCAGTTGCCCCAGCCGCCGCCGAAGAAGTCCGTCCCGTTGCCGTCGTCGTTGGTGTTGTTGCCGTTGCCGTTGTCATTGCCGCGGCCGAACGCGACCGTGGTCAGCGTCACCGTGGTGCCGTTGGGGTCCGCCTGGCTGTTCGGCTGCGGGTCCTGCTGGGTGACGAACGCGTTCTCGTCATCGGAGCTGCCGGGCGCGAACTGGATGTTGTTGAAGCCGGCCTGCTGAAGCATCTGCCGGGCCTCCTTCACCCGCCGGCCGACGACACCCGGCACCGACGACTGCTGCTGCTGGGCCTTGCCGACGTTGATCACCACATTGGTGTTCTTGACGACCTGCTGGCCCGCCGCCGGATTGGTGTTCTGCACCTTGCCGTCCTGGGCGGGATCGGTGACCGGCGTCTCGGTGCAGCTCGGCACCAGACCCTGGGCCTGGAGCGTGGCCTTGGCCTCGTCACACGACTTGCCGGTGACATCGGGAACCGCGACCTTCTCCTCCGGCTTGGCGACCGTGAGGGTGATCGTGCTGCCCTTCTCCTTGCTGACGCCCGGCTCCGGGTCCTGGGTGATGACGACGCCCGGCGTGCGGTCCGAGACCTCCAGCTTCTTGTCGACCTCGAAGCCCTTGTCCTTGAGCTGGGTCTCCGCCTGGTCGAACTGGGCCCCGCGCACGTCCGGCACCTGCACCTTGGGCGCGCCCGTGGAGATCACCAGGTTGACCGTGCTGTTCTTGTCGACCTTCTCGCCCTGCGGCGGGTCCTGCGAGCACACGTTGCCGGTGGCCTGGTCCTCGCAGTCCTTCTTGGTGATCGCCACCTTGAGATCGACGTTGGCGGCCATCTTCTCGGCCGTCTTCTGCGGCTGGCCCACGAACGCCGGCACGGGCACCTTGCCGTCGTCCGACTTCTTGCCGCCGACCGCGTACATGCCGATCAGGATCGCGCCGACCAGCACCAGCAGACCCGCGATCACCAGCAGGACCGTGCCGGTGCCGGACTTCTTCTTCTGCTGGCGGCGGCGGTCCGGGCGGTCGTCGTAGCCGTAACCGCCGTCGTCGGGGTTCATCGGCGGCAGCACGGTGGTCGCGCCCGCGTCCGCGCGCAGGGCGGTCGTCGCCTGCTCCTCGGGGTAGCCGCCGTAACCCACCGCGCCCAGCGCGGCCGTGGCCGCGACCGGCTGGCCGTCCAGGCACGCCTCGATGTCGGCGCGCATCTCGTCGGCCGACTGGTAGCGGTAGTTCGGGTCCTTGACCAGCGCCTTGAGGACGATCGCGTCCATCTCCGGCGTGATCTCGGGGTCGAACACCGACGGGGGCTGGGGCTCCTCGCGTACGTGCTGGTAGGCCACGGCCACCGGGGAGTCGCCCACGAAGGGCGGCCGTACCGTCAGCAGTTCGTACAGGAGGCAGCCGGTCGAGTACAGGTCCGAGCGGGCGTCGACCTGCTCGCCCTTGGCCTGCTCCGGGGAGAGGTACTGGGCGGTGCCGATGACCGCGGCCGTCTGGGTCATGGTCATGCCGGCGTCGCCCATGGCGCGGGCGATGCCGAAGTCCATCACCTTGACCTGGCCGTTACGGGTCAGCATGACGTTGGCCGGCTTGATGTCCCGGTGGACGATGCCGCTGCGGTGCGCGTACTCCAGGCCCTGGAGGATGCCGATGGTCATCTCCATCGCCCGCTCGGGCAGCAGCTTGCGGCCGGAGTGCAGCAGCTCACGCAGGGTGGAGCCGTCGACGTACTCCATCACGATGTACGGGATGGAGACCCCGTCGATGTAGTCCTCGCCCGTGTCGTAGACCGCCACGATCGCGGGATGGTTGAGCGAGGCGGCCGACTGGGCCTCCCGGCGGAACCGGGCCTGGAAGGACGGGTCGCGCGCGAGGTCCGCGCGCAGCGTCTTCACCGCCACGGTGCGGCCGAGCCGGGTGTCGTGCGCGAGGTAGACCTCGGCCATGCCACCGCGGCCGAGCACCTGGCCCAGCTCGTACCGGCCGCCGAGGCGACGCGGCTCTTCCATAGCTACCTACCAGCCCTCTCCGTCGGTCTCGGCCGCGCCCCTGTGCGCGGCCGGAGGCGCTGCCGTCCGGGCCTACCGTACCCGGCTCGCTCTGTGTGACCTGGCCAAGCCCGTAACCCGATACAGGACCGGTATCGCAACGTGCGGCGATGTGAAAAGCGTGTGAGCGGCCTCACTTGTGCGGCCGCGTCACCCGCGCGGGCCGGTCACTTCTTGGCGTTGACGACCGCCTCCATGACGTTCTTCGCGATCGGCGCGGCCAGGCCGCCACCGGAGATGTCGTCGCGGTTGGCGCCCTCGTCCTCGATCACCACGGCCACCGCCACCGGCGAGCTGCCGTCGGGCAGCTTGGCGTAGGAGATGAACCACGCGTACGGGTTCTCGCTGTTCTCCACGCCGTGCTGGGCGGTACCGGTCTTGCCGCCGACCTCGACGCCGCTGATCCGCGCGTTCGTACCGGTGCCCTTCTCGACCACCGTCTGCATCATGTCCTGCAGGATCTGCGCGTTCTTCGGCGACAGCGGCCGGCTCAGCTCCTCCGGCTCGGTCTTGGCGACCGGGTCCAGGTTCGAGGACTGGAGCTCGTCGACCATGTACGGCTTCATCAGCTTGCCGTCGTTGGCGACCGCCGAGGCCACCATCGCCATCTGCAGCGGGGTGGCGGCGGTGTTGTACTGGCCGATGGAGGACAGCGCGGTCTGCGACTTGTTCATGTCGTCGGAGAACACCGAGGCGGTGGCGCGGACCGGGGTGAACTGCTCGGAGTCGAAGCCGAACTTCTTCGCCTCCTCCAGCATCTTGTCGTTGCCGAGGTCGGAGCCGATCTTGCCGAAGACGGTGTTGCAGGAGTACTGGAGCGCGACCCGCATGGTCGCGTTCTCGCACGGGATGTTGCCCTCGTTCTTCAGCTCGGTCGTGGTGCCCGGCATGACCCACGGCAGCGGCGAGTCGGTCCGCTCGTCGGCCGAGGTGTACTTGCCGTTCTCCAGCGCCGCGGCGGCCGTGACCACCTTGAAGGTCGAGCCCGGCGGATACGTCTCGCGCAGCGCCCGGTTCAGCATCGGGTCGGCGGGGTCGTATTTCTTCTGGAGCTTCTTCCAGGCCGCCGCGTCGTCGTTGGTGTTGCCCGCGAAGGACGAGGGGTCGTACGACGGGTAGGAGGCCAGCGCCAGGATCTTGCCCGTGGACGGCTCCAGCGCGACCACCGCGCCCTTGCCGCCCCGCTTCTTCAGGCCGTCGAACGCGGCCTTCTGCGCGGCGGCGTTGAGCGTGGTGACGACGTTGCCGCCCTGCTGCTCCTTGCCGGTGATCATGTCCAGGGTCTTGCGGAAGAACAGCCGGTCGTCGTCGCCGGTCAGGATGCCGTCCTCGATGGACTCCAGCTGGGTGGCGCCGAAGGCCTGCGAGGCGTAACCGGTGACCGGCGCCCACATGGGGCCGTTCTTGTACGTCCGCTTGTACTTCAGGTCGTTCACACCGCTCTTGCTCGACTCGGCGGACCCGGTGATCGGGTCGCCGCCGACGAGGATGTCGCCGCGCGGGGTGGCGTAGCGGGCGATCGTCACACGACGGTTCTTCGGGTCGTCCTTGAGACTGTCGGCCCTGACGTACTGGAGGTAGTTGTCCCGCAGCAGCAGGGTCAGCACGAGCAGGCCGCAGAAGATCGCGATGCGGCGCAGGGGCTTGTTCATGACGGGCGGACCACCTGGGTCATCTCGGCGTCGGGGCTGCTGGCGGGGGCGGGCGCCGGACGGCGGGCGGTGTCGCTGATCCGGATCAGGATGCCGATCAGCGCCCAGTTGGCGAGCACGGACGAACCGCCGTACGCGAGGAACGGCATGGTCATACCGGTCAGCGGGATGAGGCCCATGACACCGCCGGCCACCACGAAGACCTGGAGGGCGAAGGCGCCGGACAGGCCGATGGCGAGCAGCTTGCCGAACGGGTCGCGGGCGGCCAGGGCGGTGCGCACACCGCGCTCCACGATCAGGCCGTAGATCAGCAGAATCGCCATGACCCCGGCCAGGCCCAGCTCCTCGCCGAAGGTGGCGAGGACGAAGTCGGAGTTGGCGGCGAACCGGATCAGGTCCGAGTGCCCCTGACCCCAGCCGGAGCCGAGGGTGCCACCGGAGCCGAAGGCCCACAGGGCCTGCTGGAGCTGGTCGGAGTGGAGGATGCCGTCATGGGTGACCTGGCGGCTGAGCTCGTACTCGCGCATCGGGTTGAGCCAGGCCTGCACACGGGTCTGGATGTGTGACTCGAAGCTCGCCACGCCGACCGCGCCGACCGCGGACATCAGCAGACCGAAGACGATCCAGCTGGTCCGCTCGGTGGCGACGTACAGCATGATGACGAACATTCCGAAGAACAGCAGCGAGGTGCCGAGGTCCGTCTCGAAGACCAGGATGAGGATCGAGATGGCCCAGACGACCAGGATCGGGCCGAGGTCGCGGCCGCGCGGCAGGTACAGGCCCATGAAGCGGCGGCTGGCGAGGGCCAGGGCGTCGCGCTTGACCATCAGGTAGCCGGCGAAGAAGACGGCGAGGACGATCTTGGCGAACTCACCGGGCTGGAGGGAGCCGAGGCCGGGGATGTTGATCCAGATCTTCGCGCCGTAGATGTTCGCCCCGAGGCCCGGCACCAGCGGCAGGATCAGCAGCACCAGGGCGGTGAACATGGAGATGTACGTGTAGCGCTGGAGGACGCGGTGGTCCTTCAGGAAGATCAGCACCACCACGAACAGACCGATTCCCAGCGCGGTGTACAGCAGCTGCCGGGGCGCGGCCGTGACGAAGTTGGGCAGTGACTGGAGCAGCTTGGACTGGTCCAGCCGCCAGATCACGACCAGCCCCAGCCCGTTGAGCAGGGTGGCCAGCGGCAGCAGCAGCGGGTCGGCGTACGGCGCGAACTTCCGTACCGCGAGATGGGCGACGCCGGCCAGCAGCCCGAGGCCCAGGCCGTAGCTGAGCAGCCCGGACGGGACCTGGTCGCTGATGGCCAGGCCCACGTTGGCGTAGGCGAACACCGGGATGGCCACGGCGAAGACCAGCAGGGCCAGCTCGGTGTTGCGGCGGCTCGGCGCGCCGATGGCGCCGATCGTGGACGTGTGATGCGTCGGCGAATTCGTAGAACTGCTCATCGTGTGACGGGGCCTCTCACGGCTTGCCTACTGCTTACCGCACAGCGAGACGACCTTCTGCTCATCCTCCGAGAGAGTGGGGCCGGGGCTGGGGGTCGCGGACGGGGTCGTGGACGGAGCCTTCGAAGGGGTCGCCGGGGACGTCTTCGAGGCCGACGGGTTCGGGGCCGGGGTGGCCTTCGTGACGAGGGAGACCTGGGTGAGGGCGACGACCGGCGCGGCGGGGTCCTGGGAGAACGCGGTGTGCGTGCCGGTACCCGCGGTGGTGCCGGTACCGGTACCGGTACCCGTGGTGCCGCCGGTGCCGGTGGCTCCGGCCGTGCCGCTGCCCTTGTCGGCGCCGGTGGTCTTGCCCTGGTCGTTCTTCGCGTCGCGTGCGGCCTGGTCAGCGGCCTTGCGCTCGGCCTGCTTCCGGCAGGCGGAGGCCTGCACGGCCAGCTCCTCGACCTTCGTCCGCGCCGCCTGGAGGCCGCCCTCCGCGATCGTGGCCTTCACCTGCTTCTGCTGGTACGGCGGCAGGTACTTGAGTTCGATCTCGGGGTGGTCCTTCTCCACCTCCGACAGCGACACCCAGGCCAGGTCCTGGCTGATCCCGCGGTACAGCGCCACGTGCTCGTCCTTGGTGCCGACGTAGTACTGCGTCTGCGTCCAGCGGTAGCCGCCGTACAGGCCGCCGCCCACGACGGCCAGGGCGAGCGCGCCGTACAGGGAGGTCTTCAGCCACCTGCGCGGCTTGCGCTGCTTGGTGAAGTCCTCGTCGCCGTACTCGCCGGCCGGGAGATAACCGTCGTCACCCGAGCCGGGCGGCCCGAACTCGCCGCCGCCCTGGCCCCGCCGGCCCAGGTGGGCGGCGCGGCCGGCCGGGGTCTGCATGATCCCGTTGTCCTGGAGGTGGTGCTGGTTCTCGGCGACCGCGCCGACCACCACCGGCTGGTCGGACAGCTGGCCGGCGAGGGTGTCGCCCTGGTCCAGGTCCAGCACGTCGGCGACGATGACCGTGATGTTGTCGGGGCCGCCGCCGCGCAGCGCGAGCTGGATCAGCTCCTGCACGGTCTCCTGCGGGCCCTGGTAGCTGGCGAGGGTCTCCTCCATCGTCTGGTGGGAGACCACCCCGGACAGGCCGTCGGAGCAGATCAGATAGCGGTCGCCGGCGCGGACCTCGCGGATGGAGAGGTCGGGCTCGACGTGCTCGCTGCTGCCGAGGGCGCGCATCAGCAGGGAGCGCTGCGGGTGGGTGGTGGCCTCTTCCTCGGTGATCCGGCCCTCGTCGACCAGCCGCTGCACCCAGGTGTGGTCCTGGGTGATCTGGGTGAGGACGCCGTCGCGCAGCAGATAGGCGCGGGAGTCGCCGACGTGGACCAGGCCGAGCCGCTGTCCGGTCCACAGCAGGGCGGTCAGGGTGGTGCCCATGCCCTCCAGCTGCGGGTCCTCCTGGACCATGGCGCGCAGCTGGTCGTTGGCGCGCTGCACGGCGGTGCCGAGGGAGGTGAGGATGTCGGAGCCGGGCACGTCGTCGTCGAGCGGGACGATGGTGGAGATCACCTCGGAGGAGGCGACCTCGCCGGCCGCCTGGCCGCCCATGCCGTCGGCGATGGCCAGCAGGCGCGGGCCGGCGTAGCCGGAGTCCTCGTTGTGCCCGCGGATCATGCCCTCGTGCGATCCGGCGGCGAAGCGCAGTGACAGACTCATGCGCACCTCGCCCGTCGGCTCCGAATGCAGCCGGTCGTGTCGAGCCACACTGCCCACCCTCCGGTCGGGAGCGCGCCGGAGACCGGGTGGCGGCCTGCCGCGGCGTGCTCGCTCCGCTCGCGCTTATTCATGACGTAGCACTACTTCCGCAGCTCGATTGCGGTCTTGCCGATGCGGATCGGCGCGCCCAGCGGGATCGGTGTGGGGGTCGTCAGCCGGGACCGGTCCAGGTACGTGCCGTTGGTGGAACCGAGGTCCTCGATGATCCACTGGCCGTTCTGGTCCGGGTAGATCCTGGCATGGCGGCTGGAGGCGTAGTCGTCGTCCAGCACGATCGTGGAGTCGTGCGCCCGGCCCAGGGTGATGGTCTGGCCCTGGAGCGCGACGGTGGTGCCGGTCAGCGTGCCCTCGGTCACGACCAGCTTGGTGGGGGCGTTGCGGCCGCGCCGGCCGCCGCCCTGCTGGCCGCGCTGCTGCGGCGGGGCGGCCTGCTGCCGGGCCTGCTGCCGGGTCTGCTGGCGCCCGGACGGCTGCGGCCGGGCCGCCTCCCTACGCGATCCGCGCTGGGTGACGCGCGTACCGAACAGGTCGCTCCGGATGACCTGCACGGCCACGATCACGAACAGCCACAGTACGGCCAGGAAACCCAGCCGCATGACCGTGAGGGTCAGCTCTGACATTGCCCCCGCTTCACCCTTCGGCTTGCCTATAGATAACGGTGGTGCTGCCCACGACGATCCGCGAGCCGTCGCGGAGCGTAGCGCGGGTGGTGTGCTGCCCGTCCACCACGATGCCGTTGGTGGAGCCGAGATCCTGGATCGTCGAGGGCGTTCCGGTCCGGATCTCGCAGTGCCGGCGGGAGACGCCGGGGTCGTCGATCCGCACGTCGGCGTCGGTGCTGCGGCCCAGTACCAGCGTCGGGCGGGAGATCTGGTGGCGGGTGCCGTTGATCTCGATCCAGTAGCGGGTGCGCGCGCCGCCCATCGGCGCCGCGGCGGGCCGCTGGGTGGCGGGCTGCGGATAGCCGTAGCCGCCGGGGCGGGCGCCGGGCGGCGGCGTCGCCGGCATCGGGGGCGCGCCCGCGGGCGGGGCGGCCGGCGGGTAGCCGTAGCCGCCGGGGGCACTCGTCGCGGGGCGGCCGGCCGCCGGGGCGGGCGGCGCCTGCTGGTCCTGCTGGCTGCTGGAGGAGGCGAGGGTGCGCGAGCGCACCCGGTACAGGCCGGTGTCCAGGTCGTCGGCCTTCTCCAGATTGACCTTGATCGGGCCCATGAAGGTGTAGCGCTGCTGCTTGGCGTAGTCGCGCACCATGCCGGCCAGCTCGTCGCCGAGCTGCCCGGAGTAGGGGCTGAGGCGCTCGTAGTCCGGCGCGCTCAGCTCCACGATGAAGTCGTTGGGCACCACGGTGCGGTCGCGGTTCCAGATCGTGGCGTTGTTGTCGCACTCCCGCTGGAGCGCTCCGGCGATCTCCACGGGCTGGACCTCGGACTTGAAGACCTTGGCGAAGGTGCCGTTCACCAGACCTTCGAGACGCTGCTCGAACTTCTTCAGGACTCCCATGGGGCACCTCCTCCGTCCCTGCCGTCGTCTTGCCTTGCTCTGTGCCGCTGCCTTGCCGGGGTACTGCCGGGTACTGCTTACTGATCGTATCTACGCGCCCGCCAATCAGCCGGTTCCCCCAGCGGCTCCCCTTCGAACTCCGGGTGCGTGTCCTGCTGCCCCTGGATCGTAGAGGCGGGCGAAGACCAGTGTCCCGCACCGGGCTGTGCGCCCGGCCCGCCTTCCGGGGAGACGGCCGGGACCGGTACGAGGTTGATACGTGAACCGTGTCTCCCTGAGACGGACGGACACGGGCGGGGCGCGTGGGGGGCGCACGGGCACCGGCCGCCGGAGGGGGCGCGCCCGCGGGCCGCCGGGGGCGCCCGGGAAGGGATGTGAATCAACCCCGGACGACGTGCTAATGTTCTCGATGTCGGAAGGGGCCAGCCCGAAAGGCAAGGAACCGGAAGACACACCCAATGCGCGGGTGGCGGAATAGGCAGACGCGCTGGATTCAGGTTCCAGTGCCCGCAAGGGCGTGGGGGTTCAACTCCCCCCTCGCGCACCGAAGGAATGAGCGGCATCGTGATCACGATGCCGCTCATTCTTGTTTTCGCGGTTCTTCGAGTGGGCCGCGCTCGGCGTGAATGGCGCGTGACGAAGGTCTCAGGGCGCCCCCCGCTCGCAGCGCCTGTGACGGCCTTCACATAAGGATGAGGTAAGGGTGGCGCAACCCTTTACGGCTTCTCCGGGTCATGAGTGCGAACTCACTGGTCACTTCCGTTCTGAGGTTCGTATGAAGCTTCGTCGTTCCCTGGCCCTCGCCGCCGCCACGGCCGCCATCACACCGGCCGTTCTCCTCGCGGCCCCGATCGCCCACGCGGCGGACGGGGACACCCCGGCGTCCACCGTCACCGAGACGGCACCGGGTCAGGAGGCGTCCTCGCCCGCGGCCGACGAGTCCCCTGCGGCCGACGAGTCCCCCGCGGACGACACGACTCCGGCCGAGAAGGCGTCCTCGCCCGCGGCCGGTGAGGACACTCCGCCTGCCGCGCAGTCCTCGCCCAGCGCTTCCGCCTCGGCTTCCGCCTCCGCCTCCGCCTCGGCTTCCGCTTCCGCTTCCGTGTCCGCGTCCCCCTCGGCGTCCGCGTCCCCGTCGGACGGCCCCGTGGAGTGCTCCGACGACGAACCCAAGGTCGACGAGGACCTCCGGACCGCCCTGTCCGGTCTGCCCTCGAAGATCGTGGCGGGAAGCGGCTTCCACGGGTTCCGGCTGGACGTGAAGAACACCGGTGACCGCGCGTACCAGCGCGTCGACCTCGGAGTCTTCGCCGCCCAGATGGACGAGGAGGAGTACTTCATCGACACCAGCCACCTGACCCTGCAGTACAAGGACCCGTCCTCGGGCGAGTGGATCGACATCTCGCTGGACGAGAACGACGAGGGGGCCGGCTACCTCGGTTACACCGACGTCAAGGCCCACGAGTCCTTCTCCGTCGACCTGCGCCTGGCCGTGGACAAGTCCGCGCCGGCCGGCCTGGGCTACGCCCTGAGCATCGGCATGTACGCCGACGACCAGGGCAACTGCGTCCTCGCCGGTGACGACAGCTACTACGAGTTCGACATCCTGAAGGCCGGCACCGCCTCGGGCGAGCCCGGGGACGCCAAGCCGCAGGGCGGCAAGAAGCCGCTGCCCCAGCACCAGCCCTCCGGCAACACCAAGATCGAGCCCCAGGGCCACCTCGCCGAGACGGGCTCCAGCTCGGCGCTCCCGATGATCGCCCTGGCGGGCGGCGCCGCGGTCGCGGTCGGCGCGGGCGCCATGTTCGTCGTACGCCGCCGCAAGACGGCCGGTTCCAACGCCGCCGTCTGACCGGGTCCCCCTGGTAACGGGTGACGGGTAAGGGGGAGGCGGGGCCGTGGCGCGTGAGTCGACTCACGGGGCGTGGCCCCGCCTTCGTCGTGTCCTGGGGGGAGCGGGGGGATGGGTTCGCCGGTTCGGCGGTCGGTGCCCGGGGTGATCTTCTAGGGTTTGCCGGGGCCCTGCTCCCTCCTTCCGGCACGCCTGAGAGAAAGGCGGGGCATGTCCGTGTCCTCCGTCCCCGGGGCCCGTATGAGCGGTCGGGCCTGGGCGTTATTGCTCGTCCTGTGCGGCACGATCTTCCTCGAGGGCAGCGACGTCGCCATGCTGGCCGTCGCCGTCCCCGCCATCCGCGCCGACCTCGGCCTGACCACCGGCGCCACCGCGTGGGTGATGAGCGGCTACGTGCTCGGCTACGCCGGTTTCACGCTGCTCGGCGGCCGGGCCGCCGATCTGCTGGGCAGACGGCGGATGTTCCGCACCTGGCTCGGCGTCTTCCTGGTCTTCTCCACGCTGGGCGGCTTCGCGACCGACGGCTGGACGCTGGTGGTGGCCCGGTTCGTCACCGGTGTGGCGGCGGCCTTCATGACCCCCGCCGCCATGTCGATCATCACGACCTCGTATCCGGAGGGGCCGCAGCGCGACAAGGCCCTGCTGGTCTTCGCCGGAGTCGGCGCCGGCGGCTTCTCGACCGGCCTCGTCATCGGCGGACTGCTCACCGGGCTCGGCTGGCGCTGGGTGTTCTTCGCCCCGGTGTTCCTGGCCGGCGCCCTCCTCCTCGCGGCGCTCAGGCTGCTGCCGCGCGAGGCCCGCCCCGAGCCCCCTCGGCACGGCTACGACCTGGCCGGCGCGGCCTGCGCCGCCGCCGCGATGCTGCTCCTCGCCTACGGCATCGTCCGGCTCGAACACGGCGGGGAGGGGCTCGGGCAGGCTCTCGGCGCGCTCGTCGCCGGGTCGGCGGCGGTGGCGGCCTTCCTCGCGATCGAGCGGCGCGCCGAGGCCCCGCTCGTCCGGCTGGAGATCTTGCGCAAGGCCGAGGTGATGCGGGCCGACGTCGCCGCGCTGCTCTTCCTGGGCGCGTTCTTCGGGTTCCAGTTCGTCGTCACGCTCTATCTCCAGGAGCTGCGCGGCTGGTCCTCCTTCCAGGCCGCCCTCGCCCTGATCGCCATGGGCTGTGACGCCGTGCTGGCGCCCACCCTCACCCCGCGCCTGGTGAGCCGCTACGGCAACGGCCGGGTGATCCTCGGCGGCTTCCTGCTGGCGATCGTGTCGTACGGGCTGTTCCTGCCGGTCGGGACGGACTGGCCGTACGCGGCGATGTTCCCGAGCCTGATCCTCGCGGGCGTCGGCTTCGCCCTCGCCTACGGCCCGCTCACCATCGCGGCGACCGACGGCGTGGCCGAGGAGGAGCAGGGCCTGGCGGGCGGGCTGCTGTACACGTTCACCCAGTTCGGCTCGGCGGTCGGGATCTCCGCGACCACCGCGGTGTACGGGATCGCCTCGGCCGGTGCCGACGGGTCACCGGGCGCGGTGCTGGACGCCTACCGCGCCGCGCTCGTCGTCCCGGTGGTGATGGTGGTGCTGGGGGCGGCGGTCTCCGCCTTCGGTCTGCGCGGCACCGGGCCCGCCGCCCGGCGCGGGGACCCGGCGGCCACGGCCCGCGACGAGGCCGGCGGCGGCTCCTCGGGGTGAGCCGCCGGGGCCGGTGCCCGTACGGCCGCGCCGGCCGGGCTCAGCCGAGAGGCGCGGTCTCGGTCGTCGCCGGGGCCGGCTCCGCCGGCCTTCCGCCGGCTCTGGTGTGGACCTTGTAGGCGAGGAAGACCACCAGGACCCAGCCGCCCGAGACGTACAGCGAGGTGCGTGTCTCCGGCAGGACGGCGATGCAGACCAGGACCGTGGCCACGAACACCAGGGCGAGGTAGTCGCCGTAGGGGTGGAACGGCATCTTGTAGCGGATCCGGTCCTCCTGGCCGGCGCGCCTTTTGATCCTGCGGAACCTCAGGTGGCTGACCGCGATGGAGGACCAGGCGCACAGCAGCCCGAAGACGGTGACCGAGGAGAAGATCTCGAAGACCTGGTCCGGTATCAGGAAGTTGAGCAGGACGCTGCCGAACATGGTGGCGAACACGAGGCTGATCGCCCGGGTCGGGACGTTCCTGTGGTTGACGGTGCCGAGGACGGCCGGCGCGTTGCCCTGGAGCGCCAGGTTGTAGAAGGTGCGGCTGTTGGTGTACACGCTGGCGTTCACCGCCGACAGCACGGCGGTGATCACGACCAGGTTCATGACGGTCGCCGCGGCGGGGATGCCGATCTCGGCGAACACGGTCACGAACGGGCTTCCCTCACCGGTCAGCTGGGTCCACGGGAAGAGGGTGACCAGCACGGTGACGGCGCCCACGTAGAAGATCATCAGCCGCCAGAAGGTGGCGTTGACCGCCTTGGGCATCGTCCTGGTGACGTCCTTGGCCTCACCGGCGGCCAGCCCGAGGGTTTCCACCCCGCCGAACGAGAAGGCGACCATCACCAGGGCCAGGACCGTCCCGGACAGGCCGTGGGGGAAGAAGCCGCCGTGCTCGGTCAGGTTCCCGAGGCCGATCGGCCGGCCGTCGTGGCCGACGCCCAGGAAGACCATGGCCAGGCCGAAGAGGATCATGGCCACGATCGCCACGACCTTGATCATCGCGAACCAGAACTCCGACTCGCCGTAGAAGTTCACCCCGACGACGTTGACGGCGTACATCACGAGGACGGCGACCGCCCCGGGCACCCAGATCGGCAGGCCGGGGAACCAGTACTGGGCGAAGCGGCCCAGGGAGTTGAGCTCGGCCGCGCTGGTGGCGAGCAGGAAGACGAACGCGTTCCACCCGTTCAGGAAGCCGGCGAAGCGGTGGATGTACCGGTTCGCGTAGGAGACGTAGGCCCCGGAGACGGGCTCCTCGACCGACATCTCGCCCAGGGCGCGCATGACGAAGTAGATCGCCACGGCCGCGACGACGTAGGCCAGGATGACCGCCGGGCCCGCGGTCGCCACCGCCCAGCCGGAGCCGTAGAACAGGCCGGTGCCGATCGTGCCGCCGATGGCGATCATCTGGATGTGCCGGCTCTTGAGGTCTCGTCTGAGGTTTTCCTTCTCGTACACCTCGGGGGTGCCGCTTGCCATCTCACTGCCTCCCGGACAGATCGGTTCGCTTGCTGGTCAGTGGTCGTCGGCGCGCGTCGACCGGGTGAAGAGGGCATGGCCGAGCCGGGTGCGGCGGGCCCGGGCCGGACGCGGCCGGCGGCGGGGTGTGGGAAAGGGCGCGCCGGCACCGGGAAGGGGACGCTGATCGGTGGGTGCGCGGGAGGCTGGTGAGCAGTGCCGTCAGGCGGGCCGGCCGGTGTGGCGGAACATCCGCGCGCACAGGTCGGCGAGGCGGGGAGCGTCCGCGCCCAGGTAGGCGCGCAGCTCGGCGAGGGTCGCGGCGAAGGCGGCCTCGTCACCGGTGTCCGCCAGCTCGATGAGGGTGCCGACGCCGTCCTTCAGCGCGGCCCTGGCCCGCCCGGCGTCCGCGCTGCCGGTCTGGACGTCCCAGTACACCTCGGGCGCGGCGGAGGTGATGCGCGCCAGCAGCGCGAGCATCGCGGTGTGCGGCGGGGGTGCGAGTGCGCTCAACTCGGTGATGCCGACGCCCAGGTGCTTGAGGGAGAGGCCGAAGGCGAGCACGGCCGCATGGGTCGCCGCCTGGGCCGCGGCCATGAGCCGGTCGTGTTCGCGCGCCCCGACGGGCACGATCCGCGCACCCCACGACTCCATGAGGCCGAGCAGCGCCCGCACCCCGGGTCCGTCCTTGAGGCGGACCACGGCGACGGGCCGGCCGTCCGGCCCCAGCGACGGGGCGTACATCGGGTTCAGGCTCACCGCCTCGATCCCCCCGCCGCCCGGCACCTCGGCCAGGGCGTCCCGCGTGCGCGCGACGACGGCGCCCTTCACCGACGTGGTGTCGGCCAGCACCGCGTCCTTGCGCAGCAGTGCCGCCAGCGGGCGTACGGCGGCCAGCACGACCTTCTCCGGCACGGCCAGCACCACGAGGTCGGCCGTGGCCACCGCGTCCCGGACCGGCGGCGCGGGGGAAGTGACATCGCCGGTGATCCGGTGTACGCCGGCGACCGGGGGGCGGTCCGCCGGGGCGATGTCGACCGAGGTCACGGCGAGGCCGGAGGCCGCCAGCCGCTCCGTGAACATGTGCCCGACGGCGCCGCCGCCCCCGACCACGACGGCGCGGGCCAGCCGGCCGGCGGCCGGTCCCGGGTCGCGCGGCGGCTCACCCCCGGTGGACATGGTGGCGTCACCCTCGGTGGGCATCGGGGCCTCCCGTAAGGGGCTGGACCGCAGGCCGGCTCGCCGCGATCGCCCTGAGCATGGCCCTGGCCTTCACCTGGGTCTCCTCGAACTCCTCGGCGGGGTCCGACAGCGCGGTGATGGCGCCGCCCACACCGAAACTCACCTGCCGCGGGGTGGCGACGATGGTCCGGATGAGGATGCTGAAGTCGGCCGCGCCGTCGAGCGAGAAGTAGCCGAGCGCCCCCGAGTAGACGCCCCGCGGCCCCGCCTCCAGCCGGTCGATGATCTCCATCGTCCGGATCTTGGGCGCCCCGGTCATCGACCCGCCGGGGAACGCGGCACGGAACGCCTCGACGGTCGAGACACCGGACCGCAGGCGACCGCGGATGGTGGACACGAGCTGGTGGACGGGCGCGTAGGACTCCACCGCGAACAGGTCGGGGACGTGCACGCTGCCGATCTCGCAGACCTGGCCCAGATCGTTGCGGAGCAGGTCGACGATCATCAGGTTCTCGGCGCGTTCCTTCTCCAGCTTGACCAGTTCGAGCCGGAGCCGCTCGTCCTCCTCCGGGGTGGCCCCGCGGGGCCGCGTGCCCTTGATCGGCTTGGCCTGGACCGTGCGGTCGGCGCCGATCCGGAGGAACTGCTCGGGGGACGCGCTGAGCACCGACAGACCGGGGAACCTGAGCAGCGCCCCGTAGGGGACCGGGCTGATCCGCCGCAACTGCGCGTAGGTGGCCAGGGGATCGATGGGGATCGGTGCCGTGGCCATGTTCGTCAGGCAGATCTCGTACGACTCGCCCGCCCGGATCTCCCGCCGGCACTCGGCGATGAGGTCCAGGTACCGCTGCCTGGAGTGCCGGAACGTCACCGGCAGCGCGGAGGCGTCCTCGCCGGCCGAGAGCAGCGGCGGGGTGACGACCTCTCCGGGCCCGGCCGCCCGGTCCAGCCCGCCGACCCGGCCCGCCATGGTGTCCAGCCACCGGTCCGCCGCCGCCTCCTCGCCCGGTGCCGCCAGGCAGAGCAGATGGCTGACCCGTGCCACGTGATCGAGGACGAGCGCGCGGTCGGCGAAGAGCAGGGCCGCGTCCGGCTCCGCCGCGGAGTGGGCCGCGCGGCCCGCGCACTCGGCCTTGAGCTCGTACCCCAGGTAGCCGACGTAACCGAGCGCGAATCCGAGGGCGCCCGGGTGTTCGACCGCGCGCTCCCGGAGTTCCCGGTCGAGGTAGTCGAAGACCGACTCCTGCCGCCGGATCCGCTGTCCGGCGCGGTCGACGGTCACGGCGCGCTCCGCGAGGCGGTAGGTGACGAACTCGGCGTGCGGCCCGGTCCCGTCGCCCATGAAGGAGTAGCGCGCCATCCCGGTCGCCGTCTCGCCGCTGTCCAGCAGGAAGCTGTGCTCGGCGCCGGCGAACAGCTCCGTGTACGCCGCCTCGGTGTCCGGCAGCAGCGGGATCGTCCGGGTCCGCAGGGAATACCGTGCCGGTTCCTCCCGCCGGCCGGTCCGGCGGGCGGGCGCGGGCAGGGGCTCGCGCGGCCCGGGCACCGGCGTGGGCGGTGGCTGTGCGGGGCCGCCCGCGTGCTCCTCGGTCAGCCGCCGGAAGTTGTGGAGCAGTCGCAGGCCGTGCTCCGAGCAGATCGACTCCGGGTGGAACTGCACGCCCCAGATCGGCAGCGTGCGGTGGCGCACGCCCATGTTGACGCCGTCGGTCGTCCAGGCGATCGGGAGCAGTTCCCCTTCGGGGATGCGGGTGGCGACGAGCGAGTGGTAGCGCACCGCGTCGAAAGGCGACGGTATGCCGCTGAAGAGGCCCTCCCCGGTGTGGTGGATACGGGACACGCGGCCGTGCATCGGTTCCTCGCCGAGTTCTATGCCGGCGCCGAACAGATGACAGATCCCCTGGTGCCCGAGACAGACCCCGAGAACGGGGACGCCGCTGTCCCGGATCGCCTGCGCGCTCATCCCGAAATCGCGCTGCCGCTCCGGCCGGCCCGGCCCGGGGGAGATCACGATGTTGTCGAATTCCCCGAGTCCGGACAGCGGGCGGGCGGAATCGTTCCGGACGACTTCCGGGGGCCGTCCGTTCACTTCGGCCAGGAATTGGTAGAGGTTGTAGGTGAACGAATCGTAGTTGTCGATCAGCAGCGTCCTCATCGTTGCGGCTCTCCGTCGATCACCAGGTCCTCGACTCGGCACGACTCCTCGATGAGCAGGTCGTACAGCTTGTGCAGGAAGGCGGGGTCGAGGCCGGTGGCGGCGGCGAAGTCGTCCGCCCTGCGGTGAGCGGCCTCGATCCGGTGAGGCTGCATCATCGGCACGTCGTGCTCTCTCTTGTACTCCGCGATGCGCACGCAGCAGGCGATCCGGCGTTCGATCACCCGGAGCAGGCTGTTGTCGATGTCGTTCAGTATCGCGCGCAGTTCCTCGATCCCGGACACCCGCGCAAAGTCCGCCTCGGCCCTCTCCATCTAAGCCCCCTCGCCTTTCCTGACCATTTCCAGCAGATATCCCAAGCAGCCCATGATCTCTTGGCGGAAGGGCCGGTCGCGATATTCGTCGTAGGTGTCGGCCGACTGCGGGTACCACAATTTGAGAAGGCCGCCGTCGGCCAGCTTGCGTCTTTCGAAATTGACGTACAGATCGGTGCGCACCGCCTCGATGGTCCGCAGGTCCGCGGCGGACAGGCCCAGCGGGTTTCCCTCGGTGATGCGCCGGTGCATCTCGGGGTAGAACTGGGCGCAGAGGATGCCGCCGAACAACTGCAGTCCGAGGTGGAAACCCAGGTAGGCCATCACCAGGAACGTGCCGGGGTAGACGGCGCCCGACCGCAGCGCCTCCAGCAGGCTCTCGCGGGTCAGGGGGAGGGTGCCGGCCACGCCGGTCGAGCGCAGGGCGCCGTCCTCGTAGGCCATCGCCCGTGGCTCGCCCTTCTTGTTCATCGTCCAGAACAGGAAGGTGCCGCCCCCGGTCCTCGAGTCCCAGCAGGAGCGGACGCCGTCGAAGACGCGGTACACGGTGTCGCGCGTGGCGGGATCGAGGATCATCCGGTGGAACCAGCCGTCGTGCCCCGCCTCGAGCTCGGCGAGGATCGCGTCGCGGACCAGGACGCACATCGGGACGGTGACGTACTCGTCGGGCAGGTCCCAGTGGTTCGCGTGGACGAGCTCCTTCCAGTACGCGTGGTTGAGCACCACCAGTTGCTTCCAGAGCGTGTCCAGCGAGGAGATGTCGCGGGACGTCCGCTCCCACCACCGGCGCAGCTCGGCGGCCCGGGCCCGGACGGCGTCGGGCCCGTCGGCCAGGACCGCCTCCAGGTTGCGGCGGACGAACTCGCCGTCGGCCGCGGGGGCGTCCGTGGCCAGTGTGTCGCGGTACTTGGACGGCAGCAGCCGCACCTTGCGATCGCCGACGAACAGGTCCCTGGACAGCAGGATGTTGTCCAGCCTGATCGCCGTGATCGGCAGCGCCAGCACGTACTTCTGCCGCTGCCGCCGCTGGTAGAGGGCTTGGTTGACGACCACGTTCAGGCTCTCGGGATTGGTGATGCTGGCCATGTGCTCGGCCGCGGACAGCACCGGTGCGCGCGTGAGCTGGTCGATGACGCCCGTGGAGGTGCCCGGCGGGAACAGGGCGTCGATGTGCCGCTTCAGGGCGGCCAGGAAGAGCTCCGCCCGGCCGGCCTGGAAGGTGGTGCCGTCGACGGTGAGTCCGGCGTAGTAGTCGCCGACCGTGCCGTCCACCTCCAGAAGCCGGCGGGCGTGCGGGAAGCGGCCGGTGATCTCGTCGAGCTCGGCGGCCGACAGATCGGGCAGTTCCACGTCGGAGAACAGGTCCGGGTCGGTGAACATCGCCGTTCCTCCTAAGCGATTCCGCGGTCCCGGAGCAGCCGCCCGAGGCGCTCGGTCCCGGCCTCGATCTCGGCCGGGGACACACAGGAGAAGGACAGGCGCAGGTAGTTGCGCTTCGCCTGCACCGGGCCGGAGAGGTAGAGGTCGCCCGGCACGAAGGACACCCCGTACTCGCTCGCCGCGACCTTCAGCAGCTCCCCGGTGTCCACTCCCTCCGGCAGCTCCACCCAGAAGAACATCCCCGAGTCGGGGCGCGAGAAGGGCGTTCCGGCGGGGAGGACCTCTTCGAGGCAGCGCCGCATGACATCGCGGCGCAGCGCGTACTCGCGGCGCAGGACGCCGATGTGAGCGGCCAGGTCCCACCCGTCCAGCAGCCGGGCCACGATGTGCTGGCCGGGGGTGGCGACCTCGAGCGTGGACGCCTCCTTGACGACGAGGGCCTGGTCCACGAGGGCGTCGGGCACCACGATCCAGCCGACGCGCAGCCCCGGACTGATGATCTTGGAGAAGGAGCCGACGTAGAACACCCACCGGTCCTCCAGCGAGCGCAGCGCCGGTCTCGGTTCGTCGTCGTACTGCAGGAAGCCGTAGGCGTCGTCCTCGATGAGCGTGAACGCGTGCTCCCGCGCCAGCTCCGCCAGCGCCCGGCGCTCCGGTCCGGGCAGGCTGACGCCGAGCGGGTTGTGTCCCTCGGGCATGACGTACATGGCGCCGGGACGGACCCCCGCCCCCACCAGGCCGGCCACCGACCGGGCGAGGCTCCCCGACGTGCCGACGGTGTGCACGGGGGTGTCCCCCGCCAGCACGGCCGACAGCGCGCCGGTGTACGTGATCTCCTCCAGCACGATCGGGCGGCCGGACCCGCACAGCAGCCGCACGGCCATGTCGATGCCGTGCTGGGCGCCGTTGGTGAGCACGATCTGCTCCGGTGCGCAGGTCACGCCCCGCATGGCCATCAGCCGCACGATGTGCTCGCGCAACTCCTCCAGCGGGTTGGCGTACTGGTAGACGTCGCCGGGGCTCTTGAAGACGGCGTCGACGGCGGCGGTCAGCTCGGCGACCGGGAACAGGTCCGGGTTGGGCAGGCCCAGCGCGAAGGAGACGAGGTCCGCGTTCTTGCGCAGGACGAAGTCGAAGACCGATGTCTGGTCCATGCGTTCTCTCTTCTTCCGCGCGCCCGGTCAGAAGTAGTTCTCGAGGCTGCCGCGGCGTCGTATGTCGAGGGTGGCGCAGTGGAACGAGCCACCGAAGTTGTTGAAGTTCCAGAACGGGCACTCGATCACTTCGAGCCCCCAGTCCTTGAACGCCTTGATCGTGTTGACCTCGCCGGCGGCCACGATCACGCGCGAGGCGTCCAGCATGAGGACGTTGGCGTTCATCCACTTGCTGGAGAAGTACAGGGGGTAGGAGTCCGGGACGCACGGGTCCGGAGTCCGCAGCACGTCCCAGTCCTTGAACAGGGACGGGATCGAGGTGACCCGCTCTGGGTGCACCAGCAGCTTCCCCGGCGCCAGCGGGTAGAAGGTCGCGTCGATGTGCATGGCGTGCGGGTCGTTGAACACCAGCCGGTGCACCCGGTAGGTGTCGGGGTGCGTGGCGTCGAGATAGCGCTGGAGCCATTCGATGCCGGCCTCGTTGCACGTGCTGCTCAGGCCCATGAAGATGTCACGCCCGCACTTGATGGCGTCCGCGGCGTCGAAGACCGGCTCCAGCTCGTTGAGGACGAAGCGGGGCGGCTCGCCCGGGCCGGCCGCGGTGAACGACTCCTTGTAGAGGCCGTCCCGCAACTCCGGCTTGGGCGCGGCGACCCAGTTGGCGCCGCGCGCGTAGTACTCCTTGATCAGCGACCGGTACGCGAACGTCTCGAAGTACCGGCTGCGCCAGGCCATCGGCGTCTCGATGATGTCCTTGCCGATCACCAGCAGGGAGTCGCGCGGGTTGGCCACACCCAGTTCGTTGGGCACGCTCCAGTGGGGCGTGCGCAGCTGTCCGCCGTACTCCCGGAGGTCGGGGCGCCGTACGGTGACGCCCTCGCCCTCGAGGATGGAGATCAGCTCGTCGAGCTCCCGCTGGGCGGCCTGGATCTCCGCGGCCGGCCACTCCTCGCCGCCCCGGGTCCTGTAGAAGTCGAAGTACTCCTCGTACATGCAGCCGAGCATGTCCGGCTCCCAGGCGGGGATCAGCAGACCTTCGAGCCGGCCGACGATGATCTCCTCGAGGGGGTCCCACTCGTTGTGTATGTTGACGACCGGTTCGGCCGGCGTTCCACCCACAGCGCTCATGTCCGCGTCTTCCTTCCGGAGTCACTTGTACAGTCGCTTCGCAGCAGCGTGCCGAGGACACCCACAAGGACCGCTGCCGAGGCGGCCGGCCGAAGGCACACGGGTGCCGGCACGCGCGGTCTCGTCGGTGCGGAAAGGCAGGGGCCCGCGGTCGGCTGACGGCAGGCCCTGATGCCGGTCGTGCCCAGGAGGTCGGCGATGCGTGTTGTCGTCAGGTGCGGTTCTCGGTGCCGGGCGGGGACGGCAGTCGGGATCTTCCGGGACGGACGAGCGTCATCTCGTCGTGGGGCGTCGCCGAGGTCACCCGCGGACGGGCCGGACGGGACTGCCGGACCCGTGAGTGGATCTTCTCTCGGCGGCGGACGGCGAAGACCGGCGAACGGCCGGGTGACGACGGTGGTTACGCCGCGGAATGCCCTGCTCTACTCGAACACCTGTTGATCTCATCCCCACGACGGGAGATCCCTCCGAAGATCAAGGTGATAGGGACCCGCTCATACTTCATCCCGAGTGAAGCTCCTGTCAATCGTGTAACAGAAGTTCCGTGATCGATCAGGAGGCCCTGCCGGTCAAGGGGGAGTAGGCAGTCCCACTTGTTCTGTCCGGGCCGTTGACAGCTTGTCATCCGGTATCAATCATGAGTGCGTCTGTTTCACCGTGATCTGCGGAGGGACCGCCGTCGTGGGGGGAAGATCATTGGATAGACAGCCGATCCGGTGATCAACTGGGTGAGTACTTCCGGAATTGCGTGTTCCGGTATCCCCGCGACGCGGATCTTCGAATTCCCCGGGTGAGTTTCATCCGCCCTCGGGTCGTCCCTCTATAACTCCCCGGACCGGTATGCCGGTTGTACGTGCCGGCGCGCCCGGGGAGACCGGGGCGCGTTTCCTTCGCCTTCCGGGTTTCTCGCAGACCAATGCACCTGAAATCCACCGTCCGGCGATACGCGTGCACCGCCAGTGGCGCGTGCCGTCGCCGAAGAACGCGGGAGTGATGATGTCGAACATCGGGGACATTCTCTTCACCTGGAACGAGCGGCTTCCCGCCGGGACGTCCGTCGAGATCGAGGACGACACGTTGCGGGACGGCCTGCAGGCGAGCTTCATCCGCAAGCCCACGGTCGAGGAGAAGGCCGAGCTGTTCCGGATGTCGGCCGGTATCGGGGCGCGCCACGCGGTCGTGGGCTTTCCCGCCAGCTCGCCCGCGGAGTTCTCGGACAGCCGACGTCTGCTGTCCGTCATCCGGGACGACGGCCTGCCCCTGATGCCCTGGTTCCTCGGCCGCGCGGTGCGGGAGGACCTGGAGCCGATGCTCCGGCTGCGCGACCACTTCGGCGCGGACGTCGGCGCCGCCTTCTTCATCGGCACCAGCCCGATCCGGCGCCATGTCGAGAAGTGGGACATGGCCCAGATCATGGAGCGCATCACCGGCACGATGGAGTACCTGGAAAAGGTCGGTCTGCCCTTTTCCTTCAGCGTCGAGGACGCGAGCCGGACACCGCCCGACGAACTGCGGGACATGGTGGAACTGGCCGTGCGGTATTCGGCTTACAGCATCGCGGTGTGCGACACGGTGGGCGAGAGCACGCCGGCGGGAGTCCACCGGCTGGTGGGCTACGTCAAGTCCCTCATCAAGGACCGCGGCTCGCACGTGAAAATCCTCTGGCACGGGCACAACGACCGGGGACTGGGGCTCGCGAACTCGATCGCCGCCGTCGAGGCGGGGGCCGACATCGTCGGCGGTGCGTTCCTGGGGATCGGTGAAAGGAGCGGGAACACCGCCCTGGAACAGGTCATCATGTATCTCTACCAGAACGGTGTCGGGAACTTCGACGTCAAAAACCTGATCCCGTATCTGAAGAAGCTGTCGGCCGCGACGGAATTCCCGATCCCGGTGAACATGCCGCTGGTGGGGCAGCAGGCGTTCGCCACCTGCACCGGCACCCACGCGGCCGCGGTCCTGAAGGCCGCGGAGATCGGCACCGATTTCGAGGACTACGTATTCAGCAGCATTCCGGCGAGCGAGCTCGGCGCGGTGCAGGACATCGGCGTGGGCCCGACGAGCGGCATGGCCAATGCCACGTACGTGCTCCGAAAGGGGAACATGGATTCCTCCGAGGGCACCGCCGAGGCACTCCTGGCCCACGCCAAGACACAGCACCGCCTCATGTACGAGGACGAGATCGTCGCCTGGTACAAGCAGCACGCGGCGAAGGGATCCTGAATCCAGTGCCCCCGGCAGAGTTGTGGACCGCGGAACAGATGGCACAGGCCGACCCGGCCGATCCGCTGTGGAGCTGGGTCGTGCCCGCCTTCCGCGAGTTCGACCGGACGTTGACGGACGAGTCCGCCAAGTTCCCGTGCCTCTTCGGAGTCGGCGCGCAGAACAACGGCCACAACAGTTTCACCGCGCTGGACACGCGGCTGCCGCACACGCACGGCGTGGAACGGCTGGCCCAGACCCTGCGTGCCTTCCGGGACAAGGCGTGGACCGGGCCGCGGCGCCAGTCGCTCGTGGTGTTCGTGGGCCCGCCGGCCGAGGTCCCGGACCTCGACCACGACCGGGAGCGGTTCTGGCGTCTGCTGGGCGACCTGCGGGCCCACGACCGGTCGCCCTGGCCCGAGAACTGCCCGAGCGATCCGGCGGACCCGAAATGGGACTGGTGCTTCGCCGGGGAACCGTGGTTCACCTTCATGTGCAGCCCGGCCTATGCCGCGCGGCGCAGCAGGGCCATCGGCCACTGCCTGACCGTGATCTTCCAGACCCGACGGATCTTCGAGGGCCTGGCCGGCAACACCCCGGCGGGCCGCAAGGCGAAGCAGAACGTCCGCGACAGACTGGCCGGATACGAAGAGCTGCCCCCGCATCCCCATCTGGGTTCCGCGGAACGGCAGGTCGACTACAAGTGGCGGCAGTACTTTCTGCCCGACGACCTGACCGAGTTCCCAGTGGACGCCTGCCCCTACAAGGGGACCTGACGCGGGAGAAGGAACCATGGAACTGACCGACCTCGAAGGCGCCGAGTTCAGGCTCTGCGACGATCCGGCGTCACTCGCACAGGCCGAGGGCGAGGCCCGGGCGGCTCGGGCCCACGTGCTGCGGGCCGGCTGGCGCGATCCCGATTACGCCGGGCTGCGCGACGCGGGCTTCGTCATCAGGCCGGACTGGATCATGTTCACCCGCGAAGTGCCGGAGGGCACGGACAGCTTCCTGGCGGCGCAGGTCCGGCCGAACCGCACGAGGCTGGCCATGGACGCCCTCGCCGGGTACGCGATGTCGCTGGAAGACCCGGTGACGGAGAGGTCGTACGAGGAGTTCCTCCCGCTCTACCGCGCGCACATGGGCAGGATCCACGGCGGCCTGGACTTCGCCGGGCAGCTGCGGGAGGCGGTGCTCGGCGGCGACCACCTCCTCGCCACCTGGCGGGACGAGGCGGGCGCCCTGGTCTGCGGGATGATCGCCCGGCAGGACCGGGAGAACAGCCTCCTGCACGTCCGGTTCCTCGCGGTGCGCGAGCCCGCGCCCGCGCCGGCGACCACGGCCGGGATGTACGCGGTGGCCGCCTCCCTCGCCCCGGCCTACGGGCTGAAGACGCTGTCGATGGGCATCGAGATGAACTTCTACGGCGCCGTCCTCAGCCCCGGGCTGTGCCTGTACAAGCTGCGCCTCGGGGGGATCCCGGTGCCGGCCGGCATGCTGGGCGAACCCGACTGCGGGCTCGTCGCCGACAAGATGCTCGGTCTGCGGGGGCTGCGGCAGCCGGTGCTGTGCTTCGAGCAGCTCCCCGTGGACGGCGACGCCCCGTACGCCCCGCCGGCCGCCGGCGACCTGGCGGACGCCGCGCGCCGGCTCCGGCTGGTGTGCTTCGTGTCGGACGAGACGGACGAAGCCGCGGTGCGGCCGTACCGGCGCTGGGCCCAGTTGCGTCGGGTCCGGTGATGGCCGCTCAGGAAACGCGGGCGACGGCCGCGTCGGGTGGCAGGCTCGCCGAAGTCCTGTCCGTCTTCCGTCTCCTGCGCCGCAACGCCGGTCTGCGCAGGCTCGTCGTGTCGGTGCTCCTGATGGAGGTCGGACAGTGGGCCACCTGGGTCGCCATCCCCCTGTTCGTCATCGAACGCCACGGCCTCGGCCTCGGCGTGGGCCTGACGACCGGGTTGATGGCCGTCCCGAACATCCTCCTCGGTGTCGCCGCGGGCAACGTCGTCGACCGCAACAACCCCCGTAACGTCCTCGTCGCCAGCGCGGTGTTCAGCGGTCTGATGGTCGCCCTGTTCCCGCTCACCACGGAGCTGTGGCAGGTCCAGGTGCTGGCCGTGCTCGTGGGCATCGGCTACATGTTCGTGGTGCCCGCGGCGCTGGCGCTGCGTCCGCAGGTGATGGACGCCGGCTCCGAGATGAGCGGAAACGGCCTGGTCGTCACCGCCCAGCGGCTGGCCCGCTTCCTCGGCCCCGCGGTCGCCGGGCCCGGCATCGCCCTGGTCGGGCTGTCGTGGATCTTCGTACTGGAAGCCGCCATGGCGCTGACCGCCACGGTGTTCTTCGTCCGGATCGACAGCCATGTGCCGGTCGAGCGGGCCCCGGGGGAGCGCGCGCCGGGCATCATGGCGGCCCTGCGCCCCGGTGCCTGGGCGGCTGAGCTGGTCGGCGGCATCCGCGGTGTCGCCGGGTTCCTGCGCGGCAGCCCCCGGCTGGCGGCGCTGACCGTCACCGTCCTGACGTACTACCTCGCGTTCGGCGCCGGCACCGTCCTGCTGGCCGCCTACTCGCTGGGGAGGTTCCACGCCGTACCCGGCATGCTCGGCTACCTGTTCGGGGCGCTGGGGCTGGGCGGCATCGCCGGTGCCATGCTGGCGCCGCTGCTGGGCAGATACCGCAGCGGGGTCGTGTACGTCCTGGCCAGCGTCCTGGAAGGGGTGGCCTGGCTGGTCCTGCCCTGGACCGGCAGCGCCGTCGGCGCGGTGCTGCTGATGTTCGTCGCGGGCGCGCTCGAATCGTCCGCCACCGTCCTCTACTTCACCGAGGTGCAACACCTCCTGCCCGCGGAGTACACGGGGCGGTACTACGCGACCGTGCTCTCCGTCGGTGACGCCTGCCAGCTGCTCGGCCGGTCGCTGGGCGGGTTCCTGACCCCCGCGATCGGCACGACGTGGGCGGTGGTGTCGGTCGGCGCCGCCTTCGCCCTGCCGGTCCTGCTGCTGGCCGCACCCCTGGTGCGGAACGCACCGTCCCCGCGCCTGACCACGGGCCGTCCGCGGGAGAAGCCATCCCATCCATGAAGGCAAGGAGTGCAAGTGCCCAACCTAATGACAGGCAAGGCCTATCACTGCGGGGACTACGTCAACACGGACCTCATGGCACCCGGCAGGTTCGAGCCGATCGAGAGTGACGAGCAGCTCGCCCGCATCGCCCTGATCGACTACCAGGGCCTCGAACCGCTCGTCGACGAGAAGACGGGCCGCTCGGACTTCCAGGTGATCGTCGCCGGCCGGGAGTTCGGCTGCGGCTCCAGCCGGGAGACGGCGCCGCAGGCCCTGAGCCTCGCGGGCGTGAAGGTCGTCATCGCCAAGTCGTTCGGCAACATCTTCTTCCGCAACTGCATCAACATGGGCATCCTGCTGCCGATCCGGATCGACCACGACTTCGACGAGTCGGTCCACGGCGCGTCCGTCGAGGTCGACCTCGACGCCCGGCGCTGCACCGTGGCCGGCCGGACCCACACGTTCAAGGACTTCGGCCCGCTCCTTTCCATCATGAACGCCGGAGGCCTGATCCCGTACGCGCTCCAGCAGGGAGACCAGCGATGACACCGCAGAGCATGACTCACAAGATCTTCGCGCGTCAGGCGGGAAGGGACCACGTCGAATCGGGCGAGTTCATCGAGGCCCGCATCAACATGAGCTTCACCCACGACCCGGGGATAGCCGTGCTGACGGAGACCTTCTACAACGGCTTCGGCCGGGACGCGAAGGTCTGGGACCCCTCCCGCGTCGCCCTCTTCCAGGACCACCTGGTGCCCGCGAAGGACCCCGCGTCGCGCAACCTGGTCAAGATCATGGACGAGTTCGCCGCGGAACAGGGCATCCAGCACTACTTCCCGTACGGCCCCAACTACGGCGTCTCGCACACCGTACTGATCGAGCAGGGCCTGACCCTGCCCGGCGAGCTCCTGGTCGGCAACGACTCGCACACCGTCACCGGCGGCGCGTTCAACGCGCTCGCCACCGGCGTCGGCATCGTGGACATGGCGGCCGTGCTCAAGACCGGCCGGCTGTGGTTCTCGGTGCCCGAGGTGATGCAGGTGAGCATCGACGGCCGGCTGAAGCCGGACGTGCAGGCGATGGACATCATGCTGCGGCTGCTCAGCGACATCAAAATGGGCGGCGCGTCCGGGAAGGCGATCGAGTGGGCGGGGTCGACCATCGACGACCTCACGCTGGACCAGCGGATCTCGCTGTGCAACATGGTCGTCGAGGGCGGGGCCATGAACGGCATCATGACCCTGACCCCGGAAGTGGAGAAGTACCTCGCCGAGGTCGCCCAACGGCCGTACGAGGCGGTGACGCCGGACCCGGACTTCGTGTACGAGAGGGTCGTGTCCTACCGGGCGGAGGACATCGAGCCGATGATCGCCCTGCCGCACAAGCCGGACAACGGGGTGCCCCTGGGCGAAGTCGTGCGCAAGGGCATCAAGGTGGACCAGGTGTACGTCGGCGGATGCGCGGGCGGCAAACTCGAGGACATCAAGATCTTCGCCGACGTGGTCCGGGGAAACCGGGTCGCCAAGGGCGTCCAGGTCGTCGTGGTGCCCGCGACGATGCAGGTCTACCGGGCGATGACGGTGCAGGGCATCACCCAGGACCTGGTGCTGGCGGGCGTCAACGTGGAGTCCCCTGGCTGCAAGGCGTGCTTCGGCGCGCACGGCGCCGTCCTCGGCGACGGCGATGTCTGCCTGGCGACGATCAACCGCAACTTCCGGGGCCGGATGGGCTCCCCGAACGCCTCCGTCTACCTCGCGTCCTCCCTGACCGCCGGGCACACCGCGCTGCACGGCTTCATCACGGACGGGAAATGACCGCATGCCCATGAACGTGATCGTGATGCCGGGCGACGGCATCGGGCCGGAGGTGACGCGCGAGGGCGTGCGGGTGCTCACCGCCGCGGCCGAGATCTGCGGCTTCGACGTGGCGCTGCGCCACTTCGAGGTCGGCGAGGCCGCCTTCCAGGAAAGCGGCGACTTCATCTCCGAGGACGCCTTGCGCGCCTGCGACGAGGGCCAGGCCGCGGGGGACACCTCGATCCTGTTCGGGGCGGTCCCGTCCGAGCCGATCGGTCTGCTCCGGGAGCGCTACGACCTGTACGCCAATCTCCGCCCGGTGCGGTCGTACCCGGGTCTGAGCGCTGTCTCCCCGCTGAGACAGGAGGTCATCGAGGGGACGGACCTGCTGGTCGTGCGCGAGCTGACCTCCGATGTCTACTACGGCAGACAGCGGCAGGGCCACGGCAGCGGAGGCGAGTGGGCGTCACAGGAGATGTACTACGACGAGCACCAGGCCCGGCGCATCGCGGCGGTGGCCTTCGAGCAGGCCCGCCGCCGGCGCAAGCGGCTGACCTTCGCGCACAAGACCAACGCGATCGGGCCCGTGTTCTCCGTGTGGTGGAAGGTCCTGGAACCGCTGCGCGAGCAGTACGGCGATGTCGAGTTCGACGACTTCTACGTGGACAACATGGCCGCCCAGCTCTGTCTGCGCCCGGCGGACTTCGACGTGATCCTGGCGCCGAACCTGTTCGGGGACATCCTGAGCGATCTCGCCGGGGGGCTCGTCGGCTCGCTGGGCCTGCTGCCGTCCGCGAGCCTGAACGACCGGGGCTTCGGTCTCTACGAGCCGGTCAGCGGCACGGCGCCGACGATCGCGGGGAAGAACATCGCCAACCCCGTCGGCTCCATCCTGTCGGTGGCGATGATGTGCGAGCACGCCTTCGGCAGGGTGGACGCCAGGGAGCTCATCGAGTCCGCCGTGCTCGCCACGATCCCCGGCCGCGCGACCGCGGACATCAGCGGGCCGGGGCCGGCCGTCACGACGGCCGAGCTGGGCAAGGCGGTCGCCGACCGCATGCGGGAGATCGCGGCGGGCGGGAAATAATCTCGGCGCACCGGATATTTCGTGCCGGCCGGGGCGAATGTCCCGGCCGGCCGAATCGCTGCCTTATTTCCATGACCGGCTGCGGGTCAGACGGGTGACCCAGCCCCGCTCCGGGGAAATCGCGACGACAATGCGGATCACCCGGCCGTTCTCCGTTATGACGTGGAGTTCCGTTTCCCCGCCGAAAGTGGCCGGACGGAACAGTCCGAAGAGGCGCCCCTCGCGTCTTTCCGTCGCGTGCAGGGAGAGGTGATGCTCCGGCGTCGCGTCCACCAGCAGGGCTCTGACCTGCTCGGCTCCGCGCTCCACGCACAGATCCGAGTCGATCCACCACAGTTCGACGTCGTCCCCGATGAAGGGCGTGGCCTCCGGTGGACCGACCCGGGAGCCGAGAGAATTGAACCAGCTCTGGAAAGCCAGCAACGCCGCCATATCCTGATCGCCGTGGTGGCTGCCGGTCTGCCTTATGGCGGCTCGCGGGACCCTCGTACACAAGAACCCGGCATTCTGAAGCGGCTTCTTATCCATCGATAAAACCTACCATCCCTCGATGGTAGGGATACCGTGGAATTCATGAAAGCCCCTGGAAGTCGAAAAGGGCGGACAGGGCGCCGTGCCGTGTGGTGTCCATGGCCGGGTGGCGGTGCGGCCGGGGGCGGTGTGGCCGGGGGCGGTGCGGCCCGGCCGGTCACAGGGGGAGGGCGCCGAGGTGGTCCAGTGCCCGCGCGCAGAGGGCCGTGAGGTCCGGCTCCCCGTCGCGCTCGGCCCAGTACATGAGCGTCTCGGTGGTCACCGCGACGAGGACGGCCGCGCTCAGCCGGACCTCGTACGCGTTCGCGTCCCTGCCCGCGCGCCGGGCGAGCAGCGCCGCCGTGTGCGTCACCTGTGCTTCCTGGTGCTGCCACAGGCGTGCGCGCAGCGGCTGCACCCGCGCGGCCAGCCTGAGCCGCGCCAGCGTGGTGTCCGGGTCGGGGCCCACGCGCCGGGCGAGCAGGTCGCGGAGCGTCGCCCGCACCGCGTCGTCCGCCGGCGGCCGAGCCGGACCGGCCGCGCGGGCCGGCTCCTCGGGGTACGGGCCGGGGTCGTCGTCCATGAGGACCACGTCTTCCTTGGCCGGGAAGTACCGGAAGAACGTGCTCGGCGAGACGTCGGCCGCGTCACAGATCTGTTCGACGGTGGTGTGGTCGTACCCCTGTGCCACGAAGAGACGGAGGGCTTCCTGCCGGAGAAGGCGGCGGGTCTTGGCCTTCTTCCGCTCCCGCAGGCCGGGTCGGGTGGTCATGGGCCGGTACCTTCCCCCTTCCTGACGCATGAGGCCGCTGCCCATTGTCCCACCGGCGCCGCGGCGTCCTTTCGGCCGTGGGGGTGGTGGGCAGCGCGGGGGTGGGGCGGTTCCCGGAACCGGACCGGTGGGGGGGGGCGGCCGGTATCGGGGGGCGGAGGTCCGGGGCGGCCTGTGGGCCGGGCGGGGGCGGCCGATGGTCGGCGCCCGGCGGGGCTGATGCGTTTCGGCCACCGGTTGTACCGTCTCTCCGAGTTCATTTCGTACCGACGCCTGTTCGAAGGCGTGCGGGCAGTGCGGGGGAGGCGGTCGCGATGACCGGAAGCGGTGAGCGGGCGGCGGACACGGCGGACCGGGAGGCGCGCCGGCTGCCCGGGGTGCGGGGATTCGCCCCTTGGCCGCCGCAGGGCGCGCCGGGTTCGCCGAAGAAGGAGGGCAAGGCTCTGCGGCGGAGCGTGCCGCGTGCCGCCCACAGCGCGCTCGACCCGGACGCCGGCCGCCCCGACGCGGTGACCGCGGTCCTGGAGTCCAACGCCGGCCGCATCCCCGAGCTGATCCCGCTGCGGGTGGGCCGGATGGCGGCCGGACCGTTCGCCTTCCTGCGCGGCTCCGCCGGGCTCATGGCGTACGACCTCGCCCGCACCCCCATGACCGGGATCGGCACCCAGATATGCGGCGACGCGCACGCGGCCAACTTCGGCCTGTACGGCGACGCCCGCGGTGACCTCGTCATCGACCTCAACGACTTCGACGAGACCGCGCACGGCCCCTGGGAGTGGGACCTGAAGCGGCTCGCGGCCTCCCTGGTGCTGGCGGGGCGGGAGACGGGCGCCGACGAGGAGACCTGCCGAGCGGCGGCCCGCGACGCCGCCGGCGCCTACCGCCGCACCATGCGACTGCTCGCCAAACTCCCCGCGCTCGACGCCTGGAACGCCATCGCGGACGAGGAACTGGTCTCCCACACCGACGCCCACGACCTGCTCGGCACCCTGCGGCGGGTCTCGGAGAAGGCCCGGTCCAACACCAGCGGCCGGTTCGCGGCGAAGTCGACGGAGCCCGTCGCGGGCGGCGGACGCCGGTTCGTGCCCGCCCCGCCGGTGCTGCGTGACATCCCGGACGCCGAGGCCACGGCGGTCGCCCTGGCCCTGGAGGAGTACCTCGGCACGATCGGTGAGGACCGCCGTCCGCTGCTCGCCCGGCACGCCGTGCACGACGTGGCCTTCCGGGTGGTCGGCACCGGCAGCGTCGGCACCCGCTCCTACGTCGTCCTGCTGCTCGACCACCGCGGGGAACCGCTGATCCTCCAGGTGAAGGAGGCCCGCCCCTCGGCGCTCGTCCCGCACCTGGCCACGGCCGGTTTCCCGGTGCGGCCGGTGTCGCACGAGGGCCGCCGGGTTGTCCTCGGCCAGCAGCGGATGCAGGTGGTCAGCGACATCCTGCTGGGCTGGACCACCGTCGAGGGGCGCCCGTACCAGGTGCGGCAGTTCCGCAACCGCAAGGGCAGCGTCGACCCGGCCGCGCTCCCCGCCGACCAGCTCGACGACTACGGCCGGATGACCGGCGCCCTGCTGGCCCGCGCCCACTCCCACAGCGCCGACCCGTGGATGATCGCCGGCTACTGCGGCAAGAACGAGGAACTGGACGAGGCCGTCGCCGCGTTCGCCGTCACCTACGCCGACCGCACCGAATCCGACCACGCCCACCTCCTGACCGCCATCCGAACGGGCCGCATCGCCGCGGAGACGGGGGTATGAGCCCCATGCACCCGCACTCGGCGGTTCACCCGCACCCCTACGGCGACACACCCCGCCTACGTCCGTCAGGCCAGGCTGCCAAGAGCCCAGCACCAGGCCTCGGCCGGGCTCGGCGGAGCGATACGCTGAACGCGTGACCACCCCCGAAGCCGGCCAGTCCGAGGCGCCGCGCCCCGAGGAGCGGCTGGAACAGGCCGTCCGGGCCGCCGAGCAGGCGCTGATCGAGTACGAGATCGCCGTGGAGACGTTCCGCGTCGAGGTGGAGAACTTCTCCCGCCTGCACGACCAGCGGCTCGGCCCGCTGTACGCCCGGATCGAGGAACTGGACGCGCAGATCGCCGAGGCGCGGGCCGCCCGCACCGGTGACCCCGAGGACGTCCGCCGCGCCGCCGAGGCCCGCGCCCGGGTGCTGCCGCTGCCGGACGTGGAGGAGCTGCTGCACGGCTGGATGGACGGCGACGGCCTGTTCCCGGAGGCCACCGCCATGCTCACCGGCCAGGCCGTACGGCCCCCGCAGCGGGTGCGCCCCAGTGAGCAGGTCCGCAAGCTCTACCGCGACCTCGCCCGCAAGGCCCACCCCGACCTGGCCCAGGAGGAAGCGGAGCGCAAGCGGCGCGAGGAGTTCCTCAGCCGGGTCAACGCCGCCTACGCGCGCGGCGACGAGGCCCTGCTCACCGAGCTGGCCGCCGAGTGGGCCGCCGGTCCGGTGCCGCCGGAACGCCGGCCGAGCCCCGCCGAGGAGCTGTACGCCCGCCTCGAATGGCTCGCCCAGCGCAAGGAGCTGATCAGCCTCGTCGCCCGCGAGCTGGAGGAGGGCGCGATCGCCGGGCTGCTCCGGCTCGCCCCGGACGACCCCGACGGGCTGCTCGACGAGATCGCCGGCCGGCTGCGCGCCGACATCGCCCAGCGGGAGGCGGAACTGGCCGGGCTGCTGGGACAGGGCTGAGCCCGGCTTCGGGTAGCGTCGGAGCCATGAATTTCGGAGCTGGTGTGCCCACGGTCCAGGTGACGGACGTCAAGGACGATGCCTTTCTGCTGGATGTCCGCGAGGACGACGAATGGCAGGCGGGCCACGCCGAGGGGGCGCTGCACATCCCTCTCAGCGACTTCGTGGCCCGCTACGGCGAGCTGACCGAGGCCGCCCCGCAGGACGGCCGCGTCCACGTCATCTGCCGCTCCGGCGGCCGCTCGGCCCAGGTCACCATGTACCTGGTCCAGCAGGGCATCGACGCGGTGAACGTCGACGGCGGCATGCAGGACTGGCAGCGGGCCGGCCGTCCGGTCGTCACCGACGACGGCACCCCGGGCTTCGTCGTCTAGCCCCGTCCTCAGGCTTCGGCCGTCCTCTGGGTTCGGCCGACCCCTGGGGGCCCTTCCCGTCAGCCGAGTGGATGGGCGCCGCCGCAGCCACTCCGCCGCCCGGATCAGCGGTCGAAACCGACGCGTCGGCGGTTGAAGCCGGCGCGTCGGCGGTCGAGGCCGGCGGGTCAGCGGTCGAGGGCGGCGGGTCAGCGGTCGAAGTCCAGCTCCACCCTTTCCGTCAGCGGATGCGACTGGCAGGCCAGCACATACCCGGCCTCCGTCTCCTCCGTCTCCAGCGCGAAGTTGCGGTCCATGCGCACCTCACCCGCGACCAGGAAGGCCCGGCACGTCCCGCACACCCCGCCCTTGCAGGCGTAGGGCGCGTCGGGCCGGTTGCGCAGCACCGTCTCCAGCAGCGACTCGCCCTCCCGTACCGGCCAGGTGCCACCGCGCCCGTCCAGCCGCGCGGTGACGGTGCTGTGCGCGGGGGCCGTCACCGATGCCGTGGGGGCCGGGCCCGCGTCCACGTGGAAGATCTCCTGGTGGATCCGGTCCCGTGCCACGCCCAGGTCGCGCAGCGCCCGCTCGGCGCCCTCCACCAGCCCGTACGGCCCGCACAGGAACCAGCCCGCCACCTCCGCCACCGGCACCAGCGCGGGCAGCAGCCCGGTGAGCCGTTCCCGGTCGAGCCGGCCCGACGGCAGGCCCGCCTGCTGTTCCTCCCGGGAGAGCACGGTCACCAGCTGAAGCCGCTCGGGATAGCGGTCCTTCAGGTCGGCGACCTCCTCCAGGAACATCGTCGAAGCGGCCGTCCGGTCGCTGCGTATCAGACAGAACCGGGCCCGCGGCTCGCGGGCCAGCAGCGTGGCGACGATGGACAGCACCGGGGTGATGCCGCTGCCGCCGACCACCGCCGCGTACCACCCCGGAGCCGGGTCCAGCGTGAAGCGGCCCGCCGGGGTCATCACCTCCAGCTCGTCCCCGACGTCGATCTCCTTCAGCGCGTACGTGGAGAAGGCTCCTCCGTCCACCAGCCGCACCCCCACCCGCAGGATGGCCGGCCCCTCGCCGGCCGGATCGGGGGCGGGGGAGCAGATGGAGTACGTGCGGCGGATCTCCGTGCCGTCCACCCGGCGGCGCAGCGTGAGGTGCTGGCCGGGAGCGTGCCGGTACTGCTCGCGCAGTCCGGGCGGGACGGCGAGGGTGAGGGCGACGGAGTCGTCCGTGAGCCGGTCGACCGCGGCCACCGGGAGCGGGTGGAAGCGTGCCATCACAACTCCTTGAAGTGGTCGAACGGTTCGCGGCAGCCCAGGCACCGGCGCAGCGCCTTGCACGCGGTCGAGGAGAACCGGCTCAGCAGCTCGGTGTCGGCCGAGCCGCAGTGCGGGCAGCGGACCGGTTCGGTGCCGGACGTGGGGGGCGGGGACGCGCTCGTGCCCGCGTCCATGGCCGGATCCGTGGCTGCGGTGGCGTTCGTGGCCGTGGTCGTGGTCCGTGTGCGGGTCGGGCCCAGGGTCAGCGGAACGGGGTCGGCGGCCCGTCGGGTGCGGGGCGGTGCGATGCCGAACTCCCGCAGTTTCTCGCGCCCTTCGGGGGTGATGTCGTCGGTCGACCAGGCGGGGCTGAGCACCGTGCGGACGGTGACCTCGCGCATGCCGTGGGCGCGCAGCACCCGCTCTATGTCGACGCTCATCGTCTCGATGGCGGGGCAGCCGGTGTAGGTGGGCGTGAGATCGACCTCCACCGCGTCCGTGTCGTGGAGGTGCACCGCGCGGAGCACGCCCAGCTCCCGCAGCGTCAGCACGGGCAGCTCGGGGTCGGGCACCGACCCGGCCAGCTCCAGCAGTTCCGCCTCCAGGGCGGTGCCGGTCACCATGTCGCCCCCGGGTGGCTGCGGTGCAGGTGCTGCATCTCGGCGAGCATCCGGCCGAACGGCTCGGTGTGCAGGCCCTGCCGGCCGGCCCCCGCCGACCAGGCACCGGTGCGCGGCCCCTCGGGCAGGGTGAGGGTGGCACGGGTCAGCACCTCCGTGACGGACTCCAGCCACCGCTCCTCCAGCCGCGTCCAGTCGGCGGCCAGGCCCTCCACCGGCTGGAACATCTCCCCGGTGTACCGCCACAGCGCGGCGCACGCCCGGGCCATCCGCTCATGGCTGGTCTCCGTGCCGTCACCCAGCCGGAGCGTCCACTGCTCGGCGTGGTCGCGGTGGTAGGCGACCTCCTTCACCGCCTTGGCGGCCAGCGGTGCGAACGGGCCGTCGCCCGCGGCCAGGTCGGCATAGAGCAGGTGCTGGTATGTGGAGAAGTACAGCTGGCGGGCGATGGTGTGCGCGAAGTCGCCGTTCGGCTGCTCGACCAGTTGGAGGTTGCAAAAGGCCCGTTCCTCGCGCAGGTAGGCCAGTTCGTCCTCGTCGCCGGCGAGCGACAGCAGCACCCGGGCCTGACCGAGCAGGTCCAGGGCGATGTTGGCGAGGGCGACCTCCTCCTCCAGGACGGGGGCGTGCCCTGCCCATTCTCCGAGGCGGTGGGAGAGCACCAGGGCGTCGTCGCCGAGGGCGAGCGCGGCGGTCACCGGGACGGTGGCGGGGCCGGTGGCGGTCACAGGTGCTTCACCCCTTCCGGGATCTCGTAGAAGGTCGGGTGCCGGTAGGGCTTGTCGGCGGCCGGCTCGAAGAAAGGGTCCTTCTCGTCCGGCGACGAGGCGGTGATGGCGGCGGCCGGGACGACCCAGATGGAGACGCCCTCGCCGCGCCGGGTGTACAGATCGCGGGCGTTGCGCAGGGCGAGCTCGGCGTCGGGCGCGTGCAGGCTGCCGGCGTGGGTGTGGGACAGGCCGCGCCGGGAGCGGACGAAGACCTCCCACAGGGGCCAGTCGGTGGTGCTCATGCTCGCGTCGCTCCCGTCCCACCGGTGTCGCCGGTGTGCTTGGCCGCGTAGGCCGCGGCGGCTTCCCGTACCCACGCGCCCTCGTCGTGGGCGCGCCTGCGCTGGGTGAGGCGCTGTTCGTTGCAGGGGCCGTTGCCCTTGAGGACCTCCCAGAACTCCGTCCAGTCGATCGCGCCGAAGTCGTAGTGCCCCCGCTCCTCGTTCCACCGCAGGTCCGGGTCGGGGAGGGTGAGGCCCAGGGACTCGGCCTGGGGGACGCAGATGTCCACGAAACGCTGGCGCAGTTCGTCGTTGGAATGGCGCTTGATCTTCCACTCCATCGACTGCGCGGAGTGCTGGGACTCGTCGTCGGGCGGGCCGAACATCATCAGCGACGGCCACCACCAGCGGTCCACCGCGTCCTGGGCCATGGCGTGCTGCTCCGGTGTGCCCTTGCTGAGGGCCAGCAGCAGTTCGTAGCCCTGGCGCTGGTGGAAGGACTCCTCCTTGCAGATCCGGACCATCGCGCGGGCGTACGGGCCGTAGGAGCAGCGGCACAGGGGGACCTGGTTGGTGATCGCGGCGCCGTCCACCAGCCAGCCGATCGCTCCGACGTCGGCCCAGGTCAGGGTCGGGTAGTTGAAGATCGACGAATACTTCTGGCGGCCGGCGTGCAGCTTGTCCAGCAGCTCGTCACGGCTGGTGCCGAGCGTCTCGGCCGCGCTGTACAGGTACAGGCCGTGGCCGGCCTCGTCCTGGACCTTGGCCATCAGGATCGCCTTGCGGCGCAGGGAGGGCGCGCGGGTGATCCAGTTGGCCTCCGGCTGCATGCCGATGATCTCGGAGTGCGCGTGCTGGGCGATCTGCCGGACCAGGGTCGCGCGGTAGGCGTCCGGCATCCAGTCGCGCGGTTCGATGCGCTCGTCGGCGGCCACGGCCGCGTCGAAGGCGCGCTGGTAGGCCGTCGTGTCGGCCGTGTCCGGCGCGCCGTCCGTCCCGGTACGGGCCGTGCGCTGCGCGGCTGCTGTGGCCATGCGGTCCCCCTGACCTCGGCTCTGCGGTGAACACTGTCCTCTCCGCCCGGCCCGACCGATCGTTCGGTCCGTGCGCAATCCATGGTGTGCCGGGCCGCCACGGGGTGTCAACCGCTGTGGAAAACTCCCGCCGCGACCTGTGGACAACGCGCGGGAAGGCGGCGGGCGGGCCGGTCCGGGCTGGGTCCGGGGAGGGGTGGGAGGGGCCGGGAGGGCGTCGCGAGGGGCTGGGGCGGGGCGCGCCCCCGCGGGGTGAAGACGGAAGCGAGGCCCGGCTTGGCAGGGGCGGGGACGGCAGCAAGCAGTGCCCGGTCAAGGCGCCGGCCGGAGCGACGGAGCCGTATCCGCCGTGGTCCCGCGTCGCGCCCGGAGCGAGGGTCACCTCCTCGGTTCGTACCCGGGGCTGCGCCCGGTGCCCCCGGCTGAGTACCGTTCCGTTCCGTGCGGGCGCCGAGAGGCGGCGCCCGTGCGGCACGCGGCGCCTGTGACGAACCCGGCGCCGACGGCTGCCCCCGCCCGGACGACGGGCGGACGAGACCTAGCGGAACGACCGGGCCGAACGAGAATGAGCCGAAACGGGGGACGGGACCCAATGGACGCGTACGACGAGGACTCGCGGGAACCGCAGGCTCCCGACGGGCCGGCCGGGACGCGTCTCCCGGATCAGCCACCACGGCCGGCCCCGCCACCGGCCGCCACGCCCGAGCCCCCAACCCCCGTGTCCCCGCCCGAGCCCCCTGCCCCCGTGCCCCCGCCCGGACCCCGCGCCGTTGTCACCTGGCCTGGTGCCCGCGCCGACCTTCCCGCGCCCGGGCCCCACGCCGGCACCGCCGACACCGGTCCCCGTACCAACGGGCCCGCGTCCGAGCCCCGTGCCGGTATCACCGGCGCCGGCCCCCGCACCGGCGGGCCCGCGCCCGGGCCCCACGCCGGTGCCGTCGGGCCCGGGGCCGCGTCGCGTCCCGGCCAGGCGGTGCCCAGGCCCCGTACCGGCGTGGCCGCCCTCTCCCCCGGCTACCAGGTCGTCGCCGCGCTGGCGCTCGCCGTGATCGCGGTGGTCGCCTGTGTGCATCTGCTGATGGTCTTCTTCAGCCTCGCGCCCTCCAACACCGTGACGAAGCAGCACGGCAAGGCGATAGAGGAGTGGGTGTACCCCGAGTTCGAGCAGAACTGGAAGCTGTTCGCCCCGAACCCGCTCCAGCAGAACATCGCCGTACAGGTCCGCGCCGAGGTGCGGATGCGCGACGGCGGGCTGCTCACCACCGCGTGGACCGACCTGTCCGCCCAGGACGGCGCCGCCATCGACGGCAATCCGGCGCCGAGCCACACCCAGCAGAACGAGCTGCGCCGGGCCTGGGACTTCTTCTCCGCCACGCACGGAGCCGACAACCGCGCCATCGGCCTGCGCGGCTCGCTGTCCGAGCAGTATCTGCGCCGGATCGTGGTGATGCGCCTGTACCGGAGCGATCCGGCGAGCCGGATCGGCGTGATCCAGCGCGTGCAGGTCCGTTCCAGCACCACCAATGTGCAGCCGCCGTCCTGGAGCCGTGAGCGCGTGTCCGACAAACCCGTCTACCGCCTGCTGCCCTGGTGGTCCGTGACGCCCGACGAGGCCGCGGGAGGCGTGCGGTGAACCGTCTCTCCCTGACGCTGTCGCGCGGTGTCGACCAGGTCACCGGCGTGGCCCTCGGGCCGTACCAGAGCGCCGTGATCCGGATCGGGTTCGCCGGGACCTGGCTGCTGTTCCTGCTGCGCGAGTTCCCCCACCGCCACGAGCTGTACGGTCCCACCGGACCGTGGGGCTGGAACCTCGCCAAGCAGCTGACCGCCGACAACCAGGCCTTCACGGTGCTGCTGTGGTCCCACGGGCGGCTCTGGTTCGAGCTCTGCTACGTGCTGGCCGTGCTCGCTTCCGCGGCCCTGGTGCTCGGCTGGCGCACCCGGACCGCCTCCCTGCTGTTCATGGTGGGCGTGCTGTCGCTGCAGAACCGCAGCGTCTTCGTCGGCGACGGCGGTGACAACGTCCTGCACCTGATGTCGATCTACCTGGTGTTCACGCGCTGCGGACAGGTGTGGTCCCTCGATGCCCGCCGCGCGGCCCACGCGGCGGCGGCACGCGCGCGTGGCGAACGGGTGCCCGCCGACCTGGCGGGGCCCGCGCTGTGGGCGGTGCTCGGCCTGGCGCTCGTCATCGCGATGGGGACCGGGCGGTTCGACAACGGCTGGCAGATCCCGGTGCTGCTGTGGACGGCGTGGGCCGGACTCGGTCTGTGGTGGGCCGTCGGGCGGTGGACGGCCCGGCAGGGTCCCCGGCTTCTGCTGGACGTCATCGCCAACGTCCTGCACAACGGCGCCCTGGCCGTGATCATGGCCGAGGCCTGCCTGATCTACGCCACGGCCGGCTGGTACAAGGTCCAGGGCTCGCGCTGGCAGGACGGCACCGCCGTCTACTACCCGCTCCACCTGGACTACTTCTCGCCCTGGCCCGGGCTGGCGGACCTGATGTCCTCCAGCGGAACGATCATGATGATCGTGACCTACGGGACGGTCGCCGTGCAGGTCGCCTTCCCGTTCACCCTGTTCAACCGGCGGGTCAAGAACGTCCTGCTGGTGGTGATGATGGCCGAGCACACGGTGATCGCGGTCGTCCTCGGCCTGCCGTTCTTCTCGCTGGCGATGATCGCCGCCGACGCGGTGTTCCTGCCGACGTCCTTCCTGCGCCGGCTCGGCGACCTGGCGGGCCGCGCGCGGGGGCGGCTCGCCCGGAGCCCCGGCCGCGCGGTCCCGGCACCGCGCCCCAAGGAGGAGAGCACGGCCGACCACGTAGGGTTCACCGCATGACCGACCCGCTGAGCCACTGGCGCGCGCACGCCGAGGGCGCCGTCCTGCTCGACGGTTTCCACGCCCTCAAGCACGCGCTGCGCTTCGGCGCCGAGGTGCCGGTCGCGGTCACCACCGACCGGCGGGCCGCGCTCGGTCTCGCCGAGGAGCTGGCCGGGGACGTCCGCGACACCCTGGACGCCCTGCTGACGGAGGTGTCCGGGCCGGAGTACGCCGCCCTCGTCCCGCGCCCGCATCCGACCGGTGTGGCCGCGCTCGCCGTACGGCCGTCCCGCGCGGCGAACCTGCGCGCGCTCGCCGGCACGCCCCGCACCGCCCCCGTCGTGGTGCTGGACAACCCGCGCAACCTGGGCAACGCCGGTGCCGTGATCCGGCTCGCCGCCGGTTTCGGGGCGACCGGGGTGGTCACCACGGGCACGCTCGACCCCTGGCACCCCACCGTGGTGCGCGGCGGCGCGGGTCTGCACTTCGCGACCGCCGTGGAGCGGCTGGACCTCGACGAACTGCCCGCCGGGCCGTTGTTCGCGCTCGACCCGGAGGGCGAGGACATCCGGGGCATCCGGCTGCCGGACGACGCCGTCCTGGCCTTCGGCTCGGAACGCACCGGCCTGTCGGACCGGCTGCGCGCCCGCGCCGACCATCTGCTGCGCCTGCCGATGCGCCCCCAGGTCTCCAGCTACAACCTCGCCACCAGCGTGGCGATGACGCTGTACCACTGGAGCGCGACCGGGGGCGCGCCACCGGCCTAGGCCTCCCGCCGCACCTCCACCATCCGGAAGCGGTTGGCCACGAAGGCGCTGTCGGTCAGGGCCGCGTTGGCCGCCGGGTTGCCGCCGGAGCCGTGGAAGTCGGAGAAGGCGGCCGTCTGGTTGACGTAGACCCCGCCGGTCAGGTTGAGGGACAGCTGGGCCGCCTCCTCCAGGCAGGCCTCCTCGACGGCCTGCTCGGTCGCGGCGTCCGTGGTGTACGCGCCGACCGTCATCGCGCCCTTCTCCCGGACGGTGCGGCGCAGCAGCTCCACGGCGTCGGCCGCCGAGTCGACGGCGACCGCGAAGGAGACCGGGCCGAAGCACTCGCTCATGTACGCGGCCTCGTCGTCCGGCTTGGCGCCGTCCAGCTTGACGATGACGGGGGTGCGCACCACCGCGCCCGGGAACTCCGGGTGGGCGACCTCGCGGGAGGCGAGGGCGACTTCGCCGAGACCCGCCGCGGCCTCCAGGCGGGCCTTGACGTCCGGGTTGACGATGGCGCCCAGCAGCGCGTTCGCGCGGGCGTCGTCGCCGAGCAGGCCGTCGACCGCGCGGGCGAGGTCGGCGGTGACCTCGTCGAAGGACTTGTGCCCCTGGTCGGTGGCGATGCCGTCGCGGGGGATGAGCAGGTTCTGCGGGGTGGTGCACATCTGGCCGCTGTACAGGGACAGCGAGAACGCCAGGTTGGACAGCATGCCCTGGTAGTCGTCCGTGGAGTGCACGATCACCGTGTTGACGCCGGCCTTCTCCGTGTAGACCTGCGCCTGGTGGGCGTTGGTCTCCAGCCAGTCGCCGAACGCCGTCGACCCCGTGTAGTCGATGATCTTGATCTCGGGGCGCAGCGCGAGGGTCTTGGCGATGCCCTCGCCGGGGCGCTCGGCGGCCAGCGCGACCAGGTTCGGGTCGAAGCCCGCCTCGGCGAGCACGTCCCGGGCGATCCGGACGGTCAGCGCGAGCGGCAGCACCGCGCGCGGGTGCGGCTTGACGAGGACCGCGTTGCCGGTGGCCAGGGAGGCGAACAGGCCCGGGTAGCCGTTCCACGTCGGGAAGGTGTTGCAGCCGATGACCAGGCCGATGCCGCGCGGGACCGCGGTGAACCGCTTGGTGAGGACCAGCGGGTCGCGCTTGCCCTGCGGCTTGGTCCACTCCGCCTGCTCGGGGGTGCGCACCTGCTCCGCGTACGCGTACGCCACCGCCTCCAGGCCGCGGTCCTGGGCGTGCGGGCCGCCCGCCTGGAACGCCATCATGAACGCCTGGCCGGAGGTGTGCATGACCGCGTGCGCGAACTGGTGCGTGCGGTCGCTGATCCGCTTCAGGATCTCCAGGCAGACCACGGCCCGCAGCTCGGGCCCCGCGTCCCGCCAGGCGCGCTGCCCGGCCCGCATGGCGGGCAGCAGCACGTCGATGTCCGGATGCGGGTAGGTCACGCCCAGCTCGATGCCGTACGGGGAGACCTCCCCGCCCACCCAGTCGTCGATGCCGGGCTGGTCGGCGAGGTCGAGGCGGTTGCCCAGCAGGGCGTCGAAGGCGGCCTTGCCCGCCGCCGCGTCCAGGCTGCCGTTCTCGCCGTACGCCTTCGGGTGCTCGGGATGCGGGGACCAGTACGCGCGCGTGCGGATCGCTTCCAGTGCCTGGTCGAGCGTGGGCCGGTGCTTTCGGAGCAACTCGTGGGCGGTCGGTTCGGCGGCCATGCGGGACCAACTCCTCGTCTGGAGAGCCTCTTCATCGAGTCCGTGACCTGGGCAGGGGCTGCCCGTCAGAGCTAGAGTAACCGAACGATCGGTCGGGACAAGGGGGTCCGCCGCATCTGTGGAAAACGTCGTGCGGGAGGATCGCGCACATGACAGCACTCGACCTCAGCAGCCCCGTGGCCGTCGTCGGCACCGGCACCATGGGCCAGGGCATCGCCCAGGTCGCGCTGGTCGCCGGCCATCCCGTGCGGCTCTACGACGCCGTGCCCGGGCGGGCCCGGGACGCGGCCGAAGCGATCGGCGCCCGGCTCGACCGGCTGGTGGACAAGGGCCGGCTCTCCGCCGGCGACCGGGACGCGGCCCGCGCCCGCCTCACGCCCGCGGACGGCCTCGCGGAGCTGGCCGACTGCGCCCTGGTGGTGGAGGCCGTCCTGGAACGGCTGGACGTCAAGCAGCGGCTCTTCGGCGAGCTGGAGGAGATCGTCGCCGAGGACTGCCTGCTGGCCACCAACACCTCCTCGCTGTCGGTGACGGCGATCGGCGGCGCCCTGCGTCACCCGGGCCGCTTCGTCGGCCTGCACTTCTTCAATCCGGCGCCGCTGCTGCCGCTCGTGGAGGTGGTCTCCGGGTTCGCCACCGACGTCACCTCGGCCACGCGCGCGTACGAGACCGCCCGCGCCTGGGGCAAGACCCCGGTGGCCTGCGCCGACACACCCGGCTTCATCGTCAACCGCATCGCCCGGCCCTTCTACGCCGAGGCGTTCGCCGTCTACGAGGCCCAGGCCGCCGACCCCGCGACCATCGACGCGGTCCTGCGCGAGTCGGGCGGCTTCAGGATGGGCGCCTTCGAACTGACCGACCTGATCGGCCAGGACGTCAACGAATCCGTCACCCACTCGGTGTGGCAGTCCTTCTTCCAGGACGTGCGCTTCACCCCCTCCCTGGCCCAGCGCCGGCTGGTGGAGTCCGGACGGCTCGGCCGCAAGAGCGGACGCGGCTGGTACGACTACGCCGAGGGCGCCGAGCGGCCCGAGCCGCACACCGCCGACAAGGAGCGGCCGCCCGCCCACGTCGTCGCCGAGGGCGGCCTGGGCCCGGCGGCCGAGCTGCTCACGCTGATCCGCGAGGCGGGCATCGAGGTCCGCGAGGAGGACGAGGACCAGGGCACCCGTCTGGTGCTGCCCGGCGGCGGCGACCTGGTCCTGGCCGACGGCCAGACCTCCGCGGAGTTCCGGGACGTCGTCTACTTCGACCTCGCCCTGGACTACCGCGCGGCCACCCGGATCGCCCTGTCCGCCTCCCAGGACACCTCGCCGCGGACCCTCGCCGAGGCCACCGGACTCTTCCAGGCGCTCGGCAAGGACGTCAGCGTCATCGGCGACGTCCCCGGCATGATCGTCGCGCGCACCGTCGCCCGGATCATCGACCTCGCCCATGACGCCGTCGCCAAGGGCGTGGCCACCGAGGAGGACATCGACACCGCGATGCGCCTGGGCGTCAACTACCCGCTCGGGCCCTTCGAGTGGGGCCGCAGGCTCGGCCGCGACTTCGCCTTCGACATCCTGGACGAGATGCACGAGCGCGACCCTTCCGGACGCTACGCGCCCTCCCTCGCGCTCTACCGTCACGCCTATGCCAACGACCGGCGGGAGAGCACCTCATGACCACGCCCAGACGCGACACCTACACCCCCGAGACGCTGCTCTCCGTCGCCGTGCGGGTCTTCAACGAGCGCGGCTACGACGGCACCTCCATGGAGCACCTGTCCAAGGCGGCCGGCATCTCCAAGTCGTCGATCTACCACCACGTCAGCGGCAAGGAGGAGCTGCTGCGCCGGGCCGTCAGCCGCGCCCTGGACGGCCTGTTCGCCATCCTGGACGAGGAGCCCGCGCGCGTGGGGCGCGCCGCCGACCGGCTGGAGCACGTCGTGCGCCGCATGGTCGAGGTCCTCACCGCCGAACTGCCCTATGTGACGTTGCTGCTGCGCGTGCGCGGCAACACCGAGACCGAGCGGTGGGCGCTGGAGCGGCGCCGCGACTTCGACCACAGGGTCGCCGGGCTGATGAAGGCGGCGGCGGCCGACGGGGACATACGCGGCGACGTGGAGGTGCGGCTGGCCACCCGGCTGGTCTTCGGAATGATCAACTCCATCGTGGAGTGGTACCGGCCGGAGGCGCGCGGCGCCGGCGGCCCGGAGATGGCCGACGCCGTCGTCCGGCTGGTCTTCTCGGGGCTGCGCCGGGGCTGACCTCAGCCGTCCGGCTCCAGGTCCTCCTCCTCGAACACCAGCAGCGTGCGGGTGCTGAGCACCTCGGGAATCGCCTGGAGCCGTGTCAGCACCAGCTCGCGCAGCGTCCGGTTGTCGGGCGTGTGCACCAGCAGCAGCACGTCGAAGTCACCGCCCACCAGGGCGATGTGGGAGGCGCCGGGCAGCTGCCGGAGCTGCTCGCGGACCGTGCGCCAGCTGTTCTGGACGATCTTCAACGTGATGTACGCGGACGTACCGTGACCTGCCCGTTCGTGATCCACCCGGGCACTGAAACCCCGGATCACCCCGTCCTCGACGAGCCGGTTGATCCGCGCGTAGGCGTTGGCGCGCGAGACGTGGACGCGCTCGGCGACGGACCGTATCGAGGCGCGGCCGTCCCCCTGGAGGATCCGCAGGATGGCCTGGTCGATGGCGTCCAGCGGGCGCGGGGGCGGCAGCGCGCCACCCTCCTGTGGTCCGTAGGCCATTTGTTCAGGCGCCATGTTCCCCCGCTTCCTCGCCGTGGACGGCCTGCGTTCATTCCAGGCTGTGGAGAACCGTTTGTCCACAGCCCTGGGCCGCCTGTAGCCAAAATGCGCCGTCAACCGAACAATCGGTAGGTGAGACGGGTCACAGCCGCCCCGTCTCCTTAGCCGCTCCCACGAGGAGGTGCCGTCATGACGGTTCTGGAGCAGCGGGGCGCGTACCGGCCCTCGCCGCCGCCCGCCTGGCAGCCCCGTACGGACCCCGCGCCGCTGCTGCCCGACGCCGAGCCCTACCGCGTCCTCGGCACCGAGTCGGCCGCCACGACCGACCCCGGCCTGCTGCTGAGGCTCTACGCCCAGCTGGTGCGCGGTCGCCGCTACAACGCGCAGGCCACCGCCCTGACCAAGCAGGGCCGGCTCGCCGTCTACCCGTCCAGCACCGGCCAGGAGGCCTGCCAGATCGGCGCCGCCCTGGCCCTGGAGGACCGTGACTGGCTCTTCCCCAGCTACCGCGACACGCTCGCCGTCGTCGCCCGGGGCGTCGACCCGGTCCAGGCGCTCACCCTGCTGCGCGGCGACTGGCACAACGGCTACGACCCGTACGCCCACCGGGTGGCCCCCCTCAGCACTCCGCTGGCCACCCAGCTGCCGCACGCCGTCGGACTCGCCCACGCCGCCCGCCTCAAGGGCGACGACGTGGTGGCGCTGGCCATGGTCGGCGACGGCGGCACCAGCGAGGGCGACTTCCACGAGGCGCTGAACTTCGCCGCCGTGTGGCAGGCCCCGGTCGTCTTCCTGGTCCAGAACAACGGCTTCGCCATCTCCGTCCCGCTCGCCAAGCAGACCGCCGCGCCCTCCCTGGCCCACAAGGCCGTCGGGTACGGCATGCCGGGCCGGCTGGTCGACGGCAACGACGCCGCCGCCGTGCACGAAGTCCTCGCCGAAGCCGTACGGCACGCACGCGCGGGCGGCGGCCCGACCCTCGTGGAGGCGGTGACGTACCGCCTGGACGCCCACACCAACGCCGACGACGCCACCCGCTACCGGCAGGACACCGAGGTCGCGGCCTGGCGCGCGCACGACCCGGTCGAGCTGCTGGAACGCGAGCTGACCGAGCGCGGGCTGCTGGACGAGGCCGGCATCGAGGCCGCCCGGCAGGACGCCGAGACCATGGCCGCCTCCTTGCGGGAACACATGAACCGGGATCCCGAACTCGACCCCATGGACCTGTTCGACCACGTCTACGCCGAGACGACCGACCAGCTGCGCGAACAGCGGGCCCTGTTGCGGGCCGAGCTGGAAGCCGAGCAGGAGCAGGCCGGCGGGGCAGGCGAGGAGCCCGGCGCGCGGGAAGGCGGCGCCCGATGACCACCGTCGCCGTCAAGCCCGCCACCCTGGCCCAGGCGCTCACGCGCGCGATGCGCGACGCCATGGCCGCCGATCCCACCGTGCACGTGCTCGGGGAGGACGTCGGCACCTTGGGCGGCGTCTTCCGCGTCACCGACGGGCTCGCCAAGGAGTTCGGCGAGGACCGCTGTACCGACACCCCGCTCGCCGAGGCCGGCATCCTCGGCACCGCCGTCGGCATGGCGATGTACGGCCTGCGCCCGGTCGTGGAGATGCAGTTCGACGCCTTCGCCTATCCGGCGTTCGAGCAACTGGTCAGCCACGTCTCCCGGATGCGCAACCGCACCCGCGGCCGGATGCCCCTGCCGATCACCGTCCGCGTCCCCTACGGCGGCGGCATCGGCGGCGTCGAGCACCACAGCGACTCCTCCGAGGCCTACTACATGGCCACCCCGGGCCTGCACGTCGTCACCCCGGCCACCGTCGCCGACGCCTACGGACTGCTGCGCCGGGCCATCGCCTCCGACGACCCGGTGGTCTTCCTGGAGCCCAAGCGGCTGTACTGGTCGAAGGACACCTGGAACCCCGAGCAGCCCACGGACGTGGCGCCCATCGGACGCGCGGTGGTGCGCCGCCCCGGCAGCAGCGCCACCCTGATCACCTACGGCCCCTCCCTGCCGGTCTGCCTGGAGGCCGCCGAGGCCGCCCGGGCCGAGGGCTGGGACCTGGAGGTGATCGACCTGCGCTCCCTGGTGCCCTTCGACGACGAGACGGTCTGCGCGGCCGTCCGGCGCACCGGCCGCGCGGTCGTCGTGCACGAGTCCACCGGCTTCGGCGGGCCCGGCGGCGAGATCGCGGCCCGGATCACCGAGCGCTGCTTCCACCACCTGGAGGCGCCGGTGCTGCGCGTGGCCGGCTTCGACATCCCCTACCCGCCGCCCATGCTGGAGCGGCACCATCTGCCCGGCGTCGACCGCATCCTGGACGCCGTGGCCCGGCTGCAGTGGGAGGCCGAGGGCTGATGGCTCAGGTGCTGGAGTTCAAGCTGCCCGACCTCGGCGAGGGGCTCACCGAGGCGGAGATCGTCCGCTGGCTGGTCCAGGTCGGTGACGTGGTCGCCGTCGACCAGCCGGTGGTCGAGGTGGAGACGGCCAAGGCGATGGTCGAGGTGCCCTGCCCCTACGGTGGCGTGGTCACCGCCCGCTTCGGTGAGGAGGGCAGCGAACTGCCCGTCGGCGCCCCGCTCCTGACGGTCGCCGTCGGCGCACCGGAGGACAGTCCGGAGGGCTCGGGCAACGTCCTGGTGGGCTACGGCACCCAGGCGCCGGCGGCCCGCCGGCGCCGGGTCCGGGCGGGCACGGCCGCCGCCGACGGACAGGTCCGGCGGCCGGGAACCGCCGATGCCGCCCTCCACGCGCGCGTGGCCTCGCCGGCGCCCCCGCCGGCAGCCGCCCCCGCCCCCGTCGAGGGGCCGGTCCCCGTGATCTCCCCGCTCGTGCGCAAGCTCGCCCGGGACAACGACGTCGACCTCAGGCGGCTGACCGGCTCCGGCCCGGACGGACTCATCCTGCGCGCGGACGTCGAGAACGCCCTGCGCACCCAGGCCGCCCGCGCGGCCACGGTCGCCGATCACGCCGTACCGACTCCCGCCCCTACGGCCGGTGAACGGGCCGCAGCGGCCCCGGCGGCCCCCCGAGCCGAGGACGGGGTGCGGATCCCGCTCAAGGGCGTCCGCGGCGCCGTCGCCGACAAGCTCTCGCGCAGCCGCCGGGAGATCCCGGACGCGACCTGCTGGGTCGACGCCGACGCGACCGAACTCATGCGCGCGCGGGCCGCCATGAACGCCACCCCGGGCGCGAAGATCTCCGTCCTCGCGCTGCTCGCCCGGATCTGCACCGCCGCGCTGGCCCGGTTCCCCGAGCTGAACTCCACCGTCGACACCGAGGCCCGCGAGATCGTCCGGCTCGACCGCGTCCACCTCGGGTTCGCCGCCCAGACCGACCGCGGGCTGGTCGTGCCGGTCGTCCGGGACGCCCACACGCGCGACGCCGAGTCCCTGACCGCCGAGTTCGCCCGGCTCACCGAGGCCGCCCGCGCCGGGACGCTGACCCCCGGGGAACTCACCGGCGGCACCTTCACGCTGAACAACTACGGAGTCTTCGGCGTCGACGGCTCCACACCGATCGTCAACCACCCCGAGGCGGCCATGCTCGGCGTCGGCCGCATCGTGCCCAAGCCGTGGGTGCACGAGGGGGAGCTGGCCGTCCGGCAGGTCGTGCAGCTCTCGCTCACCTTCGACCACCGGGTGTGCGACGGCGGCACGGCGGGCGGCTTCCTGCGCTACGTGGCGGACTGCGTGGAACAGCCGGCGGTGCTGCTGCGCACCTTGTGACAGCAGACACCTCACGAAAGGAGACACCTGACGAAAGGAGCGCGCGCCCCCTGCGGGAGAAGAGCGTGCGCATCCTGTGACCCGCGCCCGGTCCGGATCCAGGCCCTGGCGGGACATACTCGTGGGGTGACCGACGCCGCACCCGCCGCCCCCGGGACATCCGCCCCGTACGACGCCGTCGTACTGGCCGGCGGTGCCGCCCGGCGGCTCGGCGGGGCCGACAAACCCGGCGTCCGGGTCGGCGGCCGGGCGCTGCTCGACCGGGTGCTCGCGGCCTGCGCGGACGCCCGGACCACCGTCGTCGTGGCCGCGCCCCGGCCCACCGCCCGCCCGGTGCGCTGGACCCGCGAGGAGCCGCCCGGCGGCGGACCGCTCGCCGCGCTGGCGGCCGGACTGCGGCACACCACCGCCGGGCACACCGTCGTCCTCTCCGCCGACCTGCCCTTCCTCCGCCCCGGTACGCTCCGGCGGCTCCTCACCGTCCTTCGGGACACCGGTGCCGACGGCGCGCTGCTCACCGACGCGGGCGGCCGCGACCAGCCGCTCGTGGCCGCCTACCGCACCGCCGCCCTGCGCCGCGAGCTGGCCGCCCTCGCCGCCGCCCACGGCACCCTCACCGGGCTGCCCCTGCGCCGGCTGACCGGAACCCTCCACCTCACCCGGGTCCCGGACCCGCTCGCGTCGTTCGACTGCGACACCTGGGACGACATCGCCGACGCCAGGGCACGCATCAGGGAGCATGGGCACGTGTTGGATGAATGGATCTCCGCAGTCAAGGACGAGTTGGGCATCGACCTGGACGTCGACACCGGCGTCCTGCTCGACCTGGCCCGTGACGCCGCCCACGGCGTGGCCCGCCCCGCCGCCCCGCTGACCACCTTCCTCGTCGGCTACGCGGCGGCCCGGGGCGCGGGCACCCCCGAGGCCGTCGCCGAGGCCGCCCGCAAGGCCGCCGCGCTGGCGGTGCGCTGGGAAGAGGAGAACGACGCGGCCGGGAAGAGCGCGAACGGCGGGGGCCCGAGCGCCCCGGACGCCGGATGACCGCCCCCGGCACCCCGGCCGGGGCACCCGCCGCCGACGACGACCTCGATGTCGAGGAGGCCCTGGCGCTGGTGCGGGAACCCCACAGGGAACCCCACAGCGAGCCCCAGGACGACGGTCCCGCCCGCTCGTCCGGCGGCCCGGCCGTACGGCAGCCCGGTGAGCGGCCCGCCGAGCACCACACGGCCACCTCCTGGCCCCACGCCCGCGAGATCGCCGCCCGCGCCGCCCGCACCGCGCGCGCCCACGGCCGGCACGGCCCGGCGGACACCCCCGCCGGTGACCGGCGCGCCCCCGTCTCCGTGCCCCTCGGCGACGCCCTCGGACTGGTGCTGGCCGCCCCTCTGGACGCGCTCACCGACCTGCCCTCCTTCGACACCTCCGCGATGGACGGATGGGCGGTCGCCGGGCCCGGACCCTGGCAGGTACGGGAGGAAGGGGTACTCGCCGGACACGCCCAGCCCGAGCCGCTCACCGACGGCACGGCGGTCCGTATCGCCACCGGCGCCCGGATTCCCGCCGACACCACCGCGGTCCTGCGCACCGAGCACGGCCGGACCGACACCCAGGGCCGGCTGCACCCCACCCGCGAGATGTTCCACGGCCAGGACATCCGGCCCAGGGGCCAGGAGTGCCGCACCGGCGACCAGCTGCTGCCCGTCGGCACCCTCGTCACCCCCGCCGTCCTCGGCCTCGCCGCGGCGGCCGGCTACGACACGGTCACCGTCGTCCCCCGGCCCCGCGCCGAAGTCCTGATCCTGGGCGACGAGTTGCTGACCGCGGGCCTGCCGCACGACGGGCTGATCAGGGACGCGCTCGGGCCCATGCTGCCGCCCTGGCTGCGCGCGCTCGGCGCCGACGTCGTGGCCGTACGCCGGATCGGCGACGACGCCCGGGCGCTGCGCAAGGCGGTCACCGCCTCCCAGGCCGACCTCGTCATCACCACGGGCGGCACCGCCGCCGGGCCCGTCGACCATGTCCACCCGGTCCTGGAACGCGTGGGCGCCGAACTCCTCGTGCACGGCGTCAAGGTGCGGCCGGGCCACCCCATGCTGCTGGCCCGCACCAAGGAGCACCAGCACCTCGTCGGCCTGCCCGGCAACCCTCTCGCGGCCGTCTCCGGCCTGCTCACACTCGCGGAACCGCTGCTGCGGACCCTCGCCGCCCGTCCCGCCCCCGAGCCGTACACCCTGCCCCTGAAGGAGGCGGTGCAGGGGCACCCGTACGACACCCGTCTCATCCCCGTGGTGCTGCGCGGGGACCACGCCGTGCCGCTCCACTACAACGGCCCGGCGATGCTGCGCGGCATCGCCGCCGCCGACGCGCTGGCCGTCGTACCGCCGGGCGGGGCCCGGCAGGGCGAGGAGGCGGAGCTGCTGGACCTGCCATGGGCGACCGCCGGAATCGGGGTGTGTTTCACGTGAAACTTCCGGGCCATGACGCCATCGCCCGCCAAGCGGACGAGCATCTGGTGACCCATCGGGTGAAGCTGCCGAGAAAAGTGGTGGAGCGCCCGATCCGTCAGGTCGTCAAGCGGCTGGTCATGGCCCTGGCGGTGCTGGTGGCCACCGCGCTGATCGTCTACGCCGACCGCGAGGGCTACCACGACAACGCCGACGGCTCCGTGGACCTGCTCGACGCGTTCTACTACGCGACCGTCACCCTCTCCACCACGGGATACGGCGACATCACCCCGGTCAGCGACGGCGCCCGGCTCACCAACATCTTCGTCATCACGCCCCTGCGCGTGCTGTTCCTGATCATCCTGGTCGGCACCACGCTGGAAGTCCTCACCGAACGCACCCGTGAGGAATGGCGCCTGAACCGCTGGAGGTCCGTCTTGCGCGATCACACCGTTGTCGTCGGCTTCGGCACGAAGGGGCGGTCGGCCATCCAGACCGTCTGCGCGACCGGGCTGAAGAAGGAGCAGGTCGTCGTGGTCGACCCCAGCTCCAAGGCGATCGACGCGGCGACCGCCGAGGGGTTCGCCGGGGTGGTGGGCGACGCCACCCGCAGTGAGGTGCTCAAGCGGGCCGAGGTGCACAAGGCGCGGCAGATCATCATCGCCCCGCAGCGCGACGACACCGCGGTCCTCGTCACCCTGACCGCCCGCCAGCTCAACCGCGGCGCCAAGATCGTGGCCGCCGTCCGCGAGGAGGAGAACGCCCCGCTGCTGCGGCAGTCCGGCGCCGATGCCGTCATCACCAGCTCCGGCGCGGCCGGCCGGCTGCTCGGCCTGTCCGTGCTGAGCCCGGCCGCCGGCATGGTGATGGAGGACCTCATCCAGCAGGGCAGCGGGCTGGACCTCGTCGAACGTCCGGTGGTGCGCGGCGAGGTGGGCAAGACGCCGCGCGAGACGGACGACCTGGTGGTGAGCGTCGTACGCGGGCACCGGGTGCTGGGCTACGACGACCCGTCCGTCGGCGCCCTCCAGCTGACCGACCGGCTCATCACCATCGTCCGGGCCACTCCGGGCAACCAGGTCACTCCGGACACCCGCCCCCTGCCACACGGCTGACCGGCCCGGTGGGGAGTAGCGTCACCGGCATGCATGCGATCACGATTCCCCAACCCGGTGGTCCAGAGGCTCTGGTGTGGACGGACGTCCCCGACCCGGTGCCCGGCGAGGGCGAGGTGCTGGTCGAGGTGGCGGCCAGCGCCGTCAACCGTGCCGACATCCTCCAGCGCCAGGGCTCCTACTCCCCTCCGCCCGGCGCCTCCCCCTACCCCGGCCTGGAGTGCTCCGGCCGGATCGCCGCGCTCGGCCCCGGCGTCTCGGGCTGGGCCGTCGGCGACGAGGTGTGCGCGCTCCTCTCGGGCGGTGGCTACGCCGAGAAGGTCGCCGTACCGGCCGGGCAGCTGCTGCCCGTGCCCGAGGGCCTGTCCCTCCGGCAGGCGGCGGCGCTGCCCGAGGCGGTCTGCACGGTCTGGTCCAACGTGTTCATGGTCGCCCATCTGCGGCCGGAGGAGACGCTGCTGGTGCACGGCGGTTCCAGCGGCATCGGCACCATGGCGATCCAGCTGGCCAAGGCCCTCGGTGCCAGGGTCGCGGTGACCGCCGGCACCCAGGAGAAGCTGGAGCGCTGCGCCGAGCTGGGCGCGGACGTGCTCATCAACTACCGCGAGCAGGACTTCGTCGCCGAGATCAAGCAGGCCACCGACGGCGCGGGCGCCGACGTCATCCTCGACAACATGGGGGCCAAGTACCTGGACCGCAACGTCCAGGCCCTCGCCGTCAACGGGCGCCTGGCGATCATCGGTATGCAGGGCGGGGTGAAGGGCGAGCTGAACATCGGCGCGCTGCTCGGCAAGCGGGGCGCCATCAGCGCGACTTCGCTGCGCGGCCGTCCGCTGGGCGAGAAGGCGGCCATCGTCGCCGCCGTCCGCGAGCATGTGTGGCCGCTGCTCGCCGCCGGGGACGTACGGCCGATCGTGGACCGCGAGCTGCCGATGCCGGAGGCGGCCGAGGCGCACCGGCTGGTGGAGGCCAGCGGTCACATCGGCAAGGTGCTGCTGGTGGCGCCGTAGCGGCCGGCACAGCCGGACGCACCTCGCCTCGGCACAGCCGGACGGACCCCGCCTCGGCGGGGCCGTCCGGTCAGCTCCTGCGCAGCCTCAGGCCCAGCAGGGCCAGGCCGAGCCCCAGGCCGATGAGCACCAGGCCGCTGCCGAGCGGCAGGAACCGCAGGCCCGGCTCCGTCACGGCCTCGCTCTGCCGGCTCGCCTGCCGGGTGCCGGGCCGTGGCGCGGGCGGGACGGAGCCCGGGCCCGCTTCCCGGCCCGGCCCCTCGGATGCGGCGGGCACGTCCGTGGTCTCCGGCTCGGCCGGTTGGACGGCCGGGGTGGCGGTGGCGGAGTCGTCCTCGTCCTCCGCCGCGGGCCGGTCCGGCCGGCCGGGGCGCATCCGCCCCTCACCGGCCCGGCTGCCCGCCCGGGTGGGCTCGGTCCAGGCGAGGGAGCGATAGGGATGGACCGAGGCCGAGGCGGAGTCGGACGGCGTGGGGACGGGGGTGGCCGGGTCCTCGGGGTCCTTCTGCGCATGGCCGGCGGAGGCGGCCGGCCCCCGGCCGGGCCGGTCGTGGCCTGGGTGTTTCTGGCCCGAGTGGTCCCGCTCGCCGTCGTCCGGGTCCGTGTGGTCCTGCTTCGGGTGCTCCCGCTGCGGGGTGCCGTGGTCCGCGTCGGGATGCCGGGCGTCCGGGCGCGCCCCGGCCGGGTGGGCACCGGCGGAGTGGGCACCGGCGGAGTGGCCCGGGGACGGGTGTTTCGGCACCGACCGGCCCGGCGGCGCGTCCCGGGCGGGTCCCGGCCGGCCCTCGCCGTGGCCCGGGGCGGACGCGGGGGCCGGGTCCGCCTCGGCGGCGTGCGCGGGCGGACTGCCGTGGACGACGGCGATGCCGTACCACGGCAGTGCCGCGGCCGTGAGGACGGCCGGCAGCCGCAGACAGCGGAGCGTGAGTCGCAGGCGTGGAGTCACGTCGGTGACCTCCCGGAGCCCAGGTGTCGTGACCGATGGATAACCGACGGGAACCAGCCTCACATCCCCTCCCGAAGAGGGCATTCCGGATTGGGCCGTCGGGTGGAACCGGTGGATCCGCGCCACGCGGGGGCACCACGGTGACGAGGTGGGGGCGTGCGAGAGAATGACGGCATGGAGATGCCGAGGAACGAACGGTCGCCGGAGAATCCCCAGATTCTCGTCGTGGGTCAGGACGGGATGGCACTCGGCGGCGGGGACGAGGACTCCCGTGAGACCCCGCTGACGGAGCAGGTGGAGCAGCCGGCCAAGGTCATGCGGATCGGCAGCATGATCAAGCAGTTGCTGGAGGAGGTGCGGGCGGCTCCCCTCGACGAGGCCAGCCGGGTGCGGCTGAAGGAGATCCACGCCAGCTCCGTGAAGGAGCTGGAGGACGGCCTGGCCCCCGAGCTGGTCGAGGAGCTGGAGCGGCTGTCCCTGCCGTTCACCGACGACGCCACCCCGAGCGATGCGGAACTGCGGATCGCGCAGGCGCAGTTGGTGGGCTGGCTGGAGGGCCTCTTCCACGGGATCCAGACGACGCTGTTCGCCCAGCAGATGGCCGCGCGGGCCCAGCTGGAGCAGATGCGCCGCGCGCTCCCGCCGGGAGTGGCCGGCCCCGAGGGCGGCGACGAGCACCACGCGGGCGGCCGTTCGGGCGGCCCGTACCTGTAACCCGCGCGATCCGCGTCACTCACCCGCGGAGCGGCCCGCGCGATCCGACACGACACCGAAGGGCCCGGCGGACGACCGCCGGGCCCTTGTCCTGTTCCGTGGCCTGTTCCGTGGCCGTGGGGCGTGCGCGCGGGGACCGCGTCCTGCCTGCCGGTCACCGCGGGGGACGGTCCGGGCCGTAGGCCACCGCGCGGGACGGTCCGGGCTGTCGGCACCGGCGCGGGACGGGCTGTCGGCACCGGCGCGCCCGGCTGCCGGCTACTCCGGGGGATTGCCCGTCGACACGCTCAGCTCGATGGTGCCCACGTCGTCCGGGTCGGCGTCGGTGCCCTGGGCGGGGAACTGCTTCAGAACGGTCCCTTCGCCCCAGGTGTTGTCGTCCTCGTGGTTGATCTTCCACTTCCAGCCCGCGGCCTGCAGGCACTGCTTCACGGAGTCGATGTCCTTGTACCGGAAGTCGGGCAGCTCGATCTTGGCCGAGTCCTGCCACGACTCCTGCGGGTCGGTGCACTCGCTCTTGTCGATCCGCCGCGTGTGGTCCGGCCCGCGGTAGCCCGCCCGGTGGGACGCGGACGCCGAGGGGACGGCGCCGCCGCCCTTGACGTCCTCGCCGCCGTCCTTCAGCGTCAGCGCGACGGTCACCCCGGCGACCACGATGGCCGCCACCGCGACCGAGGCGATGACCACCGGCCGCCTGCCGCGCCCGGAACCGCCGGACGGCCGGGACGACTGGGCCGGCCGGGGCGACATCGTGTACGGCGGCGGGGTCTGGGCGGCGCCCTGCGGGCCGTAGGCGGCGGGCGGGGCGGGGTAACCGGTCTGCGGCGGGTAGCCGTAGGCCGGGGCGGGTGGCGTCGGCGAGCCGTACGGGTTCGGTGCCGGGGCGGGAGCCGGCTGGTACGGCGTCATCGGCTGCCCCTGCGGGGCCGAGGCCGCCCGGTCGACCGGCGGGAACACCGCGGCGCCGACGCCCGAACCGCTCTGCCGCGGCCCGGCGTCCGGCACGATGCTCGGCGTCGCCGCCTGGAGGGAGGCCGCGACGCGCAGGCACTCGGCGCGCATGGCCTCGGCGGTCGGGAAGCGTTCGTTCGGGTTCTTCTTCAGCGCGCGGGCGACCAGCGCGTCCACGGCGGGCGGCAGCGCGCGGTTGACCGAGGAGGGCGCCACCGGCTCCTCCTGCACATGCGCGTACGCGATCGCCAGCGGCGAGTCCGCGTCGAACGGCAGCCGGCCGGTGACCAGTTGGAACAGCATGATGCCGACCGAGTACAGGTCGGAGCGGGCGTCCACGCCACGGCCGAGGGCCTGCTCGGGGGAGAGGTACTGCGGGGTGCCCACGACCATGCCGGTCTGCGTCATCGAGGTGACGCCGGACTGCATGGCGCGGGCGATGCCGAAGTCCATGACCTTGACCACACCGCGCTTGGTCGTCATCACGTTGCCCGGCTTGATGTCGCGATGGACCAGCCCCATCTCGTGGCTGATCTCCAGGGCGGCGAGCACATCGGCGGTGATCTTCAGCGCCTTGTCGGCGGGCATCGCGCCGTACTGCCGGATGTCCGCCTCCAGGACCGAACCCAGCGGCCGGCCCTCGACGTACTCCATGACGATGTACGGCGTGGCCATGCCGTTCAGCTCGTCCTCGCCGGTGTCGAAGACGGAGACGATGTTGGTGTGGGTGAGCTTGGCCACGGCCTGCGCCTCGCGGCGGAAGCGCTCGCGGAACGCCTGTTCCCGGCCGAGTTCGGTGTGCAGGGTCTTGATCGCGACCGGACGGTCCAGCACCGTGTCGTGCGCCAGGTGCACCGAGGCCATGCCGCCCTCGCCGAGCAGGTCGCGCAGCTGGTAGCGGCCCTGCGCCAGGGCCTGCCCCGCGTACCGGCCCGGTGCGCCGTGCTGGCTCATCTCTCCGCGTCCCCCACTGGCCGTCCGGCGCCGTGATCCAGCGAACAGGCCTTGATCGAATGTCTCATTCCCGGCCAAGTCTGCCGGAGGGCACCGACACGTCAAGCTCGGTGCCCGTTCCGTGACCGTACGCGCAAGAAGCGTCGCGCAAGCGTTACAGGGGACGTACGACCGGCGCACAGAATTTGCACGACAGCGCCTGCTGGAGGTTTCATGACCGGTCCGTCTCGGGTCCGTCCCGGTCGCGGTTCCGGACCGGTGGCCCCCACGGAGGCTGTAGCGTGGCCGACGGAGACCGTAACAACACCGCGCGCACCGCGGGCAGAAACGACGGCGAGGACTGATGGCACAGACGCAGCGCTCTCAGGGCCCGTCCGACCCCGAGGCGACTGGCGGCGGCATGTCGGACGCGCCGGAGCTGTGGGGCAACGGCGGGCTCGTCGGCGACGGGCGGTACCGGCTCACGCACCGGCTCGGCCGGGGCGGCATGGCCGAGGTGTTCGCCGCCGAGGACGTCCGCCTGGGCCGCACGGTCGCGGTCAAGCTGCTCCGCGCGGACCTGGCCGAAGACCCCGTATCCAAGGCGCGGTTCACCCGCGAGGCGCAGTCCGTCGCGGGGCTGAACCACCATGCGATCGTCGCCGTGTACGACTCCGGCGAGGACACGGTGGGCGGCCAGTCCGTGCCGTACATCGTCATGGAGCTGGTCGAGGGCCGCACCATCCGCGATCTGCTGATGAACGCCGAGGCGCCGGGCCCCGAGCAGGCCCTGATCATCGTCTCGGGGGTGCTGGAGGCGCTCGCCTACTCGCACCAGCACGGCATCGTGCACCGGGACATCAAGCCGGCGAACGTCATCATCACCCACAGCGGTGCCGTCAAGGTGATGGACTTCGGCATCGCCCGCGCCCTGCACGGCGCGTCCACGACGATGACGCAGACCGGCATGGTCATGGGCACCCCGCAGTACCTCTCCCCGGAGCAGGCGCTGGGCAAGGCCGTCGACCACCGCTCCGACCTGTACGCGACCGGCTGCCTGCTGTACGAACTGCTCTCGCTGAGGCCGCCGTTCACCGGTGAGACGCCGCTCTCCGTGGTCTACCAGCACGTCCAGGACATGCCGGTGCCGCCGTCGCAGGTCGTCGACGGCACCTGCCCGCCGGAGCTGGACGGCCTGGTGATGCGCTCCCTCGCCAAGGACCCCGACGACCGGTTCCAGACGGCCGAGGAGATGCGCGGCCTGGTCCAGTACGGCCTGCAGATGCTGTACGAGCAGGGCGCCCACACCGGCACCTGGAACACCGGCCCGGTGGCGGCGCACGAGGGCCGGCACACCCCGTCGGCCGGCTTCGCGGGCACGACCGTCATGCCGCACCCGGTGGACGCGGGCGGCACCGCCCAGATCCCGCAGCCGATCCTGCCCACGGGCTACGGCAGCGACGACGACGGCGGCTTCGAGGGGCGCGGCAACCGGGGCAGCGGGCGCGGCAAGCTGTGGATCCTCGCCGTGCTCGCGGTCATCGCGATCTCCGCGGGCGTGGCGCTGGCGCTGCACAACACGAACGGCGGCAGCGGCAAGGACGGCGACACCAAGCCGTCCGCGACGCACTCCAAGAGCACCGAGAAGGAGTCGCCCTCCCCGACCCCGTCCGACGAGGCCACCAGCGGCGAGCCGTCGGACACCTCGGCGGGCACCGGCGAGTGGAACACGAGCGGCGGCGGCTCCGGCGGGGCGCCGGCGACCACGCCGTCGTACCCCCAGTCGCAGTCGGCCTCCCCGCCCCCGAGCAACCAGCCGTCGAGCCCGCAGACCACGCCGTCGCAGCCCACGGACCCGGTGAACGGCGGCACCGACGCCGGCACCACCGAGGGGAACACGGACGAGGGCACCACCGAGGGCGGCAGCACGGACGAGGGCACCACCACCGAGGGCAACACCGCCGAGGGGACCACGACCGTCGGCACCACCGCCGGCGACACCGCCGGTTGAAGCGCACCCCCGGTGACCGGGCCGGCGACGCCCTGAGGCGACGCCGGCCCGGTCACCGGACGCATCGAGGCCGCGCCGGCCGCCCACCGCACGCGCTGAGGCCGGCCGCTCACCGGACGCGGCCGAGGCCGGCCGCTCACCGCGCGAACGCGTCGCACACCGCGTCGTACTCGCGCGTCCACCACACCGCGAGCGCCGACGCGGCCGGGAACTGGCAGTCCGCGCGCGTGTCGCCGCGTTCGTAGTGCCAGCGCAGCATCCAGAAGTCGTTCAGCCGCTCCCACCACACGCGGTGCACGGCCGCCGCCAGCTCCGAGGGGGTGGCACCGGCCGCGCGCCGGTACGCGCGCGCGTAGGCCCGTACCTTCGGCAGGTGCAGTCGTCCGGAGGGCCGCACGAAGAAGATGGCGGCGGCGCGGACGGCCTCCTCCGCGCGCGGCTGCACACCGAGCCGGTCCCAGTCCACGATCGCGGCCGGGGCGTCGTCCTTGTAGAGCAGGTTGAACGGGTGGAAGTCGCCGTGCACCCAGCCCACCGGGCCGCCGCGCGGCGGGCGCCGGTCCGCGTGCTGCTCCAGCAGGGCGCGGCGCTCCAGCAGCCGGTGCCGGGCGAGTTCGTCGAAGGCGTCGGCGGGCCGGTGCCGGCGCACGTGCGCCAGCAGGTCGTCGATGAGGGCGAAGGTGTCGGCCGGGTCGGCGCTCGTCACGGGGTGCGGGCTCGTCGCCGGGCGGGTACGGCCCTTGGGCGGCATCACCCGCTCCAGACAGGCGTGGACGGCGCCCAGGAGTGCGCCGAGGCGGGCGCTCTCCGCGCGGGTGAGCTGACCGCCGTGCCGGTGTCCGCCGTCGATCCAGGGGTGCAGGGCGTAGGCGTGGCCGCCGACGACCGCGACCGTGCGGCCCTCGCGGTGCGCGAGCGGCGGGGCGACCGGGACGCCGAGGTCGGCCAGGCGCTGGGTGGCCCGGTGCCGGCGCTCGATGGCGGCGGGGTCGGCGGTGTCCGGATCGAAGTGGTGCTTGAGGAAGTAACGGCCGCGGGTGGTGCACAGCCGGTAGCCGCGGTTGAGCAGCCCCTGGTCGACCGGCTCACAGGTGAGGGCGGTACCCGCGGCGTACAGGCGCAGCAGGGCGCCCAGAGGGGGCGCGTGAGGCACGACGGGTGGTACACATGAGCGCGGCACGCGCCAGATGTTAGGGCACGTGGAGAGCCCGTGAGCTGGGTGTTGTCACAGGCAGTCGTTGCTGGTCGCATTCGGTCATCGGGTGGGTGCGTGCTCGTACATCCGGGTGATAGTCGGGGGCCGCCGGTAACGCCCTCGCATTCCGGACTCGGGCAACCGGGCGGTAATAGCGGGATTTCTCCTGCTTCGCGTACGAGTCCCGTCTCACATTGAACTCTTCCCGTGACCTGGGTCGGCGGGATAACGTGCGCTTGCTCGGGCCTGTCGCAAGGCTGTGACCAGCGCGCTTTCCCACCACCTCGATTTACTTGGAAATCCAAGCAAAATCGCAGGTCAAACGGGGTTTCACAGAAATGTGGGGCACTGGGTAACGTGATGGTTGCAGGGCGCTCGCCGGGGCACCTGTCACGCCTGTTCCCGGCCGAGTGGCACCCACCCCGTGCCCGGTGGTCGAAACAGGTGAGCCGCACTGGCCTACCGGCAACCCCGGGGGCCGGAACGACGGAGGAGCACACGTGACCGTGGAGAGCAGTGCCGCGCGCAAGCCGCGACGCACCGCCGCAGGCAAAGCCGGCACGACCGGCGGCAAGACCGGAACCACCGGCACCAAGCGCACCACCCGTACCACCCGCAGTACCGCGAAGAAGAGCACCGACCCCGACCTCGTGCAGCTCCTGACGCCGGAGGGCAAGCGGGTCGAGCACGCCGAGTACGACGCCTACGTCGCCGGCATCACCCCCGAAGAACTGCGCGGCCTCTACCGCGACATGGTGCTCACCCGTCGCTTCGACGCCGAGGCCACCGCCCTGCAGCGCCAGGGCGAGCTGGGCCTGTGGGCCTCCCTGCTGGGACAGGAGGCCGCCCAGATCGGCTCGGGCCGCGCCACCCGTCCGGACGACTACGTGTTCCCGACCTACCGCGAGCACGGCGTCGCCTGGTGCCGCGGCGTCGACCCGACGAACCTGCTCGGCATGTTCCGCGGCGTGAACAACGGCGGCTGGGACCCGAACGGCAACAACTTCCACCTGTACACGATCGTCATCGGCTCCCAGGCGCTGCACGCCACCGGCTACGCGATGGGCATCGCCAAGGACGGCGCGGACTCGGCGGTCATCGCCTACTTCGGCGACGGCGCCTCCAGCCAGGGCGACGTGGCCGAGTCCTTCACCTTCTCCGCGGTCTACAACGCCCCCGTCGTGTTCTTCTGCCAGAACAACCAGTGGGCGATCTCCGAGCCGACCGAGAAGCAGACCCGCGTCCCGCTGTACCAGCGCGCCCAGGGCTACGGCTTCCCGGGCGTCCGGGTCGACGGCAACGACGTGCTGGCCTGCCTGGCGGTCACCAAGTGGGCGCTGGAGCGCGCCCGCAACGGCGAGGGCCCCACCCTGGTCGAGGCGTACACCTACCGCATGGGCGCCCACACCACCTCCGACGACCCCACCCGCTACCGGGGCGACGAGGAGCGGCTGGCCTGGGAGGCGAAGGACCCGATCCTGCGCCTGCACCGCTACCTGGAGGCCTCGAACCACGCGGACGAGGGATTCTTCGCGGAACTCGAGGCCGAGTCCGAGGCGTTGGGCAAGCGAGTGCGCGAAGCGGTCCGCGCCATGCCCGACCCGGACCGGTTCGCCCTCTTCGAGAACGTGTACGCGGACGGACACGCGCTCGTGGACGAGGAGCGCGCCCAGTTCGCCGCCTACCAGGCGTCGTTCGCCGATGAAGGGGGTCACTGAGATGGCCGAGAAGATGGCGATGGCCAAGGCCATCAACGAGTCGCTGCGCCGCGCCCTGGACGCCGACCCCAAGGTCCTGGTCATGGGTGAGGACGTCGGCAAGCTCGGCGGTGTCTTCCGGGTGACGGACGGGCTGCAGAAGGACTTCGGCGAGAGCCGGGTCATCGACACCCCGCTGGCCGAGTCCGGCATCGTCGGCACCGCGATCGGCCTGGCCCTGCGCGGCTACCGCCCGGTGGTGGAGATCCAGTTCGACGGCTTCGTCTTCCCGGCCTACGACCAGATCGTCACCCAGCTGGCGAAGATGCACGCCCGCTCGCTGGGCAAGGTCAAGCTGCCGGTCGTCGTGCGCATTCCCTACGGCGGCGGCATCGGCGCGGTCGAGCACCACTCGGAGTCGCCGGAGGCGCTGTTCGCGCACGTGGCGGGCCTGAAGGTGGTCTCGCCGTCGAACGCCTCGGACGCGTACTGGATGATGCAGCAGGCCATCCAGAGCGACGACCCGGTGATCTTCTTCGAGCCCAAGCGGCGCTACTGGGACAAGGCCGAGGTCGACCCCGAGGCCATCCCGGCCCCGCTGCACAAGGCGCGCGTGGTCCGCGAGGGCACGGACCTGACCCTGGCGGCCTACGGCCCGATGGTGAAGCTGTGCCAGGAGGTCGCGGACGCGGCGGCCGAGGAGGGCAAGCACCTGGAGGTGCTGGACCTGCGCTCGGTCAGCCCGCTGGACTTCGACGCGATCCAGGCCTCGGTGGAGAAGACCCGCCGCCTGGTCGTGGTGCACGAGGCGCCGGTGTTCTTCGGCTCCGGCGCGGAGATCGCCGCGCGGATCACCGAGCGCTGCTTCTACCACCTGGAGGCACCGGTGCTCCGGGTCGGCGGCTACCACGCCCCGTACCCGCCGGCCCGTCTGGAGGAGGAGTACCTGCCCGACCTGGACCGCGTGCTCGACGCCGTCGACCGCTCGCTGGCGTACTGAGGAGGGGGTCGTGACGACGATGACGGATGCGTCCGTACGCGAGTTCAAGATGCCCGACGTGGGCGAGGGCCTCACCGAGGCCGAGATCCTCAAGTGGTACGTCCAGCCGGGTGACACGGTCACCGACGGCCAGGTGGTGTGCGAGGTCGAGACGGCCAAGGCCGCCGTCGAACTGCCCATCCCCTACGACGGCGTGGTGCGCGAGCTGCGCTTCCCCGAGGGCACCACGGTGGACGTGGGCACGGCCATCATCACGGTCGCCGTGGCCGGCGCCGCCGCGCCCGAGGCCCCCGAGGCGCCCGCCGAGCAGCAGCGGGCGGAGCCCGCCCCGGCCGCGGAGGAGCCGAAGCCGGAGGGCCGCCAGCCGGTCCTGGTCGGCTACGGCGTGGCCACCTCCTCGACCAAGCGCCGCCCCCGCAAGGGCCCCCAGGCCGACGTGCCGGGACCGGCGCAGGCGATCCAGGCCGAGCTGAACGGCCACGGCGCCACGCTCGCCGAGAAGCCCCGTCCGCTGGCCAAGCCCCCGGTGCGCAAGCTGGCCAAGGACCTCGGTGTCGACCTGGCCTCGGTCACCCCGTCCGGCCCGGACGGCGTCATCACCCGCGAGGACGTCCACGCGGCGGCCGCCCCGAGCGCCGCCGAACCGGCAGCCCAGGCCCCCACCGCCGCACCGGCCCCGGCCGCACCGGCCGCCGCCCCCGCCGCCGCGGCGCCCGCGGCGTCGTACGACACCGCGCGCGAGACCCGCGTACCGGTCAAGGGCGTCCGCAAGGCCACCGCGCAGGCGATGGTCGGGTCGGCGTTCACGGCACCGCACGTCACCGAGTTCGTGACGGTGGACGTGACCCGCACGATGCGGCTGGTCGAGGAGCTGAAGCAGGACAAGGACATGCAGGGCCTGCGGGTCAACCCGCTCCTGCTGATCGCCAAGGCCCTGCTGGTCGCCATCAAGCGCAACCCGGAGATCAACGCCTCCTGGGACGAGGCCAACCAGGAGATCGTGCTCAAGCACTACGTCAACCTGGGTATCGCGGCGGCCACCCCCCGGGGGCTGATCGTGCCGAACATCAAGGACGCGCACGACAAGACGCTCCCGCAGCTGGCCGAGGCGCTCGGCGAACTGGTGACGACGGCCCGCGAGGGCAAGACCTCACCGGCGGCGATGCAGGGCGGCACGGTGACCATCACCAACGTCGGTGTCTTCGGCGTCGATACCGGCACGCCCCTGCTGAACCCCGGCGAGTCCGCGATCCTCGCGGTCGGCGCGATCAAGCTCCAGCCGTGGGTCCACAAGGGCAAGGTGAAGCCGCGCCAGGTCACCACGCTGGCCCTCTCCTTCGACCACCGTCTGGTCGACGGCGAACTGGGCTCGAAGGTGCTCGCGGACGTGGCGGCGATTCTCGAGCAGCCGAAGCGGTTGATCACCTGGGGTTGAGGCCCCGTAGGTGGGTCACCTCTGACACGTGAAGGGGACGGTCGCAATTTCTGCTTGCGACCGCCCCCTTCGTCATTCAGGGATGGCGAGGTAGCTCGGTCAGTCGGTGGACGGCCGGGAGCGGAGGGTGTTGAGCAGGGCCGCGCCCCGTTCCGCGTCGTCCACGCTCACCGCGAAGTCGGCGCGGCGGCCCCGGGGCCGTATCACCAGACAGTCGCCGGCGCGGAGCATGACCGTCGTGCCGAGGCCGCTGATCCGGTACCCCCAGCCGCCGACCTGGGACGGCAGCCGCCGCTCGGCGCGAGCGGTCTCGATGGCGGCCGGGGACCAGCGGCGGACGGGCCAGCCGAGGGGGCCGAACGACACCTCCAGGCCCGCCTCCGACACCTTCGCCTGGACCGAGGAGAACAAGGCACAGCCGAGCGCGACGACGGCGGATGCCGCGCACGCCGTCCCCAGCCCGGCGGGGTCGGCCAGGCCGACGGCCAGGGCGGCCAGCGCGACGACGGCCACCAGCCCGGCGATCGCCGCCAGCAGGAGGAGCCAGGGGTTGGCGGTGCGGGAGAACCACACCAGGCGTTCGCCCTCGGGCACCTCCAGCGTGGGCGCGGCGGCCGGGACGGCGGCGGGCCGCGGGGTGAACCGCCAGGCGGCCACCGCGGCGACCGCCGCGAGCGCGCCGATCAGCACCACCCCGAGGACCGGCTGGCGGGCCTGGTGCCAGTCGGTGTGGTCCAGGTTCGCCCGGACGACGGACACCTGGGCGCCGACGAGCACCGCCGCCGTGGGCGCGAGCGTCATCAGCCGCCAGGGGCGCGCGGTGGCGCCGGAGCGGCGCGGGCGCACGCTCGTCGCGAGGACGGTCAGCAGCCAGACGCCGGCCGGGACCAGGCAGGCCGCCCACAGGGGGAGGGAGCCGTCGGGGGTGCCGCCGCCGCTCCAGTGGGTCGCCGGCCGGTCGGGCAGCCGGTCCCGCAGGGCCCAGGGCAGTCCGGCGAGCACGGCCGTGACGCCCACCGCCGCACCGGTCGGCCACCACCGGCCCCGGGGCTTCGGCCCTGTTTCCGCACCCGTCACGTCAACCCCCGGATCATGTCGATGACATCGGTCCGGCTGTAGCCCAGCCGGGACGCCTCCGCGACCAGCTCGCGCACCCTGATCTGGAGACCGGAGCGGCGGGACGCCCCTTCGGCGACCGTGATGCCCCGGCCGCGCCGGAACTCCAGCAGGCCCTCGTCCCGCAGCTCGCGCAGTCCGCGCAGCACGGTGTTGACGTTGATGTCCAGGGCGGCGGAGAGATCGCGGGCGGAGGGCAGCCGGTCGCCCGCGCGGCACTCGCCCTCGGCGATGGCCCGCCGGACCGCCGCGGCGACCTGTTCGTGCAGCGGGCGGGTGTCGGACGTGTCCAGACGCAGCAGCATGGTGACAATGAAAGTAGCACCATACGTTCCATCGAGGAATGGGGCGCGCAACGAAACGAGGAACGGAGCGCGCAACGGAAAGGGGCCCGTCGTCCGCGGACGACGGGCCCCTTTCGGGGAATGACTTGGCGTCAGCCCAGGCGGGCGAAGCCGTAGTTGAGGAGCTTCTTCGCGTCCGCCTCGCGGTTGGGGATGGAGGAGGAGGCGAGGACGGTGCCGATGACCGTCTTGTTCTTCCGGGTCGCGGCGAAGACCAGGCAGTACTTGGCCTCCGGGCCGGAGCCGGTCTTCACGCCGATGGTCCCGCTGTAGCTGCTGAGCAGCCCGTTGGTGTTCTTCCAGGGGGCCATCGTGCGGGTGCCGCCCGACTTGGTGCGGGTCTTGGCGGTGTACGTCTTGGTCTTGACGATGGTGCGGAAGGTGGCGTTCTTCATCGCGCTGCTGGCGATCTTCGTCAGGTCGCGCGGTGTCGAGTAGTTGCTGCCGTTGCCGATGCCGTCGAAGGAGTCGAAGTGGGTGTTCTTCAGGCCCAGGTTCTTGGCGGTGGTGTTCATCTTGCCGATGAAGTTCTTCACGCGTGCCGTCCGGGTCGAGCCGGAGCCGTACTTGTCGGCGAGCGCGTAGGCGGCGTCGCAGCCGGACGGCAGCATCAGGCCGTACAGCAGCTGCCGGACGGTCACCTGGTCGCCGACGATCAGGTGGGCCTGGGAGGCGTTGTTCTTGACGACGTAGTCGCTGTACGCCTTCTGGATCGTGACCTTGGCGTCGAGGTTGAGGTTCGACTGGGCGAGCACGACCTTGGCGGTCATGATCTTGGTGGTGGAGCCGGTGGCGAGCCGGGTGTCCGCCTTCTTCGTGTACAGCGACGAGCTGTTGGCGTTGTTCATGAGGTACCCGCCCTTGGCCACGATCGAGGGCGCGGTGACGGCCTGTGCGGGCGCCGCGGTGAGGGCGCCGGTGGTGGCCAGCGCGCCGGCGGTGACGGTGACGACGGCAGCCCTGCGAACACTGGTGCCCATAATGCCGGTAATCAACTGATGTACCTCTAATGTGTTGAATGCCCCTGGTGTGCGGCCGAGTTGAGGTGGGTGCAGAGGAGGGCCGCATGTGTGTGACACGTAAGTAGCACAGAAGGTTGTGCGGGTGCCGGGCAAGGGGCGCTTCCCGGCCGCGACGGTCCGTATGACGGACGGTCCGTCGCTTGCGTACGTGTTGTATCTATCCTGTGGGCATGAGAACGGCCGTCGAGCACTCCGCGCCCCAGTCCCTCAAACAGCCACCCGCCGCCGACCGCGTGTACACCCACGTCAAGCAGGGTGTGCTCGACCGCCGCTACGAGGGCGGCACCCTGCTCACCGAGGGCGAGCTGGCCGAGGCCGTCGGGGTCTCGCGCACGCCCGTCCGGGAGGCGCTGCTGCGGCTGGAGGTGGAGGGCCTGATCCGCCTGTACCCGAAGAAGGGCGCCCTGGTCCTGCCGGTCTCCGCGCAGGAGATCGCGGACGTGGTGGAGACCCGGCTGCTGGTCGAGGAGCACGCGGCCCGCAAGGCCGTACCCGCCCCGCCGGGCCTGCTGGAGCGGCTGGCCGAGCTGCTGGAGCGGCAGAAGGCGCAGGCCGCCGCCGGTGACCTGGCCGCCGCCGCGGTCACCGACCGCTCCTTCCACGCCGAGATCGTGCGCAGCGGGGGCAACGAGATCCTCTCCCGGCTCTACGACCAGCTGCGCGACCGCCAGTTGCGGATGGGCGTCGCCGTCCTGCACTCCCACCCCGACCGGATCGCCAAGACGCTCGCCGAGCACGAGGAGATCCTGGACGCGCTGCGCTCCGGGGACGCGGAGGCGGCCGTCGGGGTCGTGCACCGGCATGTGAGCTGGTTCTCCCACCTCGCGCGGGGTGAGGTCCGATGAGCGCCACCGTGCGCGAGGCCTCCCTGCCCGGCGATCCCCCGGGCGGCCGCCGGGCGGTCGTCGTCTGGTCCATAGGCGTGGCGGTCTACTTCGTGGCCGTCATCTTCCGTACGTCGCTGGGGGTGGCCGGGCTCGACGCGGCCGACCGCTTCCACGTGGGCGCCTCCGCCCTGTCCACCTTCTCCATACTCCAGCTGCTGGTCTACGCCGGCATGCAGATACCCGTCGGCCTGCTGGTCGACCGGCTCGGCACCAAGAAGGTGCTGAGCATCGGCGCGCTGCTGTTCACCGTCGGACAGCTGGGCTTCGCCTTCTCCCCTTCCTACGGCACCGCGCTCGCCTCCCGGGCGCTGCTGGGCTGCGGCGACGCGATGACCTTCATCAGCGTGCTGCGGCTGGGCACCCGTTGGTTCCCGGCCCGGCGCGGCCCGATGGTCGCGCAGCTCGCCGGGCTGGTCGGCATGGCGGGCAACCTGGTCTCCACCCTGGTGCTGGCCCGGCTGCTGCACGGCATCGGCTGGACCCCGGCGTTCGCGGGCAGCGCGCTGGCGGGCGCGGTCGTCCTGGCGCTGACCCTGCTGTTCCTGAAGGACCACCCCGAAGGCATGGAGCCGGAGCCGTCCCCGCACCGGGGCGCCGCCTACGTCCGCGGGCAGATCGCCGCGGCCTGGCGGGAGCCGGGCACCCGGCTGGGCCTGTGGGTGCACTTCACCACCCAGTTCCCGGCGATGGTGTTCCTGCTGCTGTGGGGCCTGCCGTTCCTCGTCGAGGCGCAGGGGCTCAGCCGCGCCACGGCCGGCGAGCTGCTCACCCTCGTCGTGCTGTCCAACATGGTGATCGGCCTGGTCTACGGCCAGATCGTCGCCCGGCACCACGCGGCGCGGCTGCCGCTGGCGCTGGGCACGGTGGGCGCGACCGCGCTGCTGTGGGCGGCCACCCTGGCCTACCCCGGGCGGCACGCGCCGATGTGGCTGCTGGTCGTGCTGTGCGCGGTGCTCGGCGCGTGCGGGCCGGCGTCCATGCTCGGCTTCGACTTCGCCCGGCCGGCCAATCCGCCCGAGCGGCAGGGCACGGCGTCCGGCATCACCAACATGGGCGGCTTCATCGCCTCCATGACGACGCTGTTCGCGATCGGCGTGCTGCTGGACGCGACCGGGGACGACTACACCGTGGCGTTCGGCTCCGTGTTCGTGCTCCAGGCGCTCGGGGTGAGCCAGATCCTCCGGCTGCGGGGGCGGGCGGCCCGGCGGGAGCGGGAGCGGTTGATCTCCAGCCGCGTAGAGACGGTGCACGTACCCGCGTAGCCCCGCGGCGGGAGCGCGCTTCCCCGTAGCCCGCGTTACGGCGTGACCGCGAAGTTGCGCAGGATGGCCGCCGCCAGCTCCTGGTCGCCCTCCGTCTTCACCCGGTCCGCCACCGCCTCGGGGGAGACCCGGCCGCAGGCCAGGCGGACGTAGGTCTCCCAGTTCAGGGTCAGGGTGGCGGCCGGGCCGAGGGCGGGGACGGCCTCCAGGGTGCCGCGGCCCTGGATGTCGACGCGGACGGTGCGCAGGAACTCGACCGGGCCGTGCACGTCGAAGACGATCGCCGAGCTGCGCGGGGCGCCGGCGTCGTGCGCCACGACCTTGGGCAGCGCCTCCAGCAGCACGTCCCGGGTGACGTACGCGCCCGGCGAGTCCAGGCTGCCGGGGCGGCCGAGGGCGGTGCGCAGGTCCTGCTCGTGCACCCACACGTCGAACGCCCGCATGCGGTAGGACTGCTCCAGGGTGATCTCCTTGCCGAGCGGGCCGCGCACCAGGGTGGCGGGGTCCCGGGACTCGCCCCGGAGCTGGCGGTTGCGGCGGATGACCGTGTACTCCAGCTCGGCCGTCATCTCCGGCGCGGTGTGGTGCCGGCGGACGTCGACCTGCATCTCCATGTAGCGCTGGTGATCGGTGGCGACGTGGAAGAGGTCGCGCGGCAGGGCGTGGATGGGGCGCGGGTCGCCGAGCATCTCGCAGTCCATGCCGATGACGTGCGACACGATGTCGCGCACCGACCAGCCGGGGCACGGGGTCCGCCGGTTCCACTCGCCCTCGACGAGTGACTGCGCCATCTCGGATATCGCTTCGATGGAGTGCGTCCAGGCGTCGGCGTAGGGCTGGAGAGTGGGATGCAGACTCACGGAACGGGACCCCTCGGCGGTCGGTACACGGGCGGGTTGACGGCGGCGTTGCCGGCGGACGGCGGCTGCACTTCGGCGGGTGTCTTGAGACGCTAAGTTACGCTGCGGAAAGGCACCCCGGCAGTGCTTTCGTGTGACGATCGTAGGCCCGTATGGACGACTCCAATCCCAGGACGGTGGTAGTGTGCGCGCCTCGCTGATCCAAGTGGCCGTGGACGAGCGGGAACCGGTCGCCTCCCGGCGGCGGCGTCTGGCCGCGCTGGTGCGTGAGCAGAGCGGCGCCGACCTCGTCGTCCTGCCGGAGCTGTGGACCACCGGTGCCTTCGCCTACGAGGAGTTCGGCCGCGAGGCCGAGCCGCTGGAAGGGCCCACCTACGAGGTGATGGCCAAGGCGGCGAGCGACGCGGGCGTGTGGCTGCACGCGGGCTCCATCCCGGAACGCGACCCCGAAGGCACCCTCTACAACACCTCGCTCGTCTTCTCCCCCTCCGGTGAGCTGGCCGCGGCCTACCGCAAGATCCACCGCTTCGGCTTCGACAAGGGCGAGGCCGTGCTGATGGGCGCGGGCCGGGACCTGGTGACGGTCCGGCTGCCGGACACCACGCTCGGCGTGGCCACCTGCTACGACCTCCGTTTCCCCGAACTGTTCCGCGCACTGGCCGACGCCGGCGCCGAGACGCTGGTGATCCCGGCGGGCTGGCCCGAGCGGCGGCGCGCGCACTGGACGCTGCTGGCCCGGGCGCGGGCGGTGGAGAACCAGGCGTTCGTGCTCGCGTGCGGAACGGCCGGGACGCACGCCGGAGTTCCCCAGGCGGGTCACTCGATCGTGGTGGACCCGTGGGGCGAGGTGCTCGCGGAGGCCGGCCCCGGCGAGGAGGTCCTCACGGTCGACATCGACCCCGCGAAGCCGGCCGCGACCCGCGAGCAGTTCCCGGCCCTCAAGGACCGCGTGCTGGGCCTGGAGCCGCCCCGGCGCCGGGGCTGAGCACCACCCGCCGCAGGGGATCAGTCCTCCTCGCCCTCCTTCTCGGCGAGGTGGATCACGCACACCGCCACCGCGATCAGCAGCGCCGGATCGGCGTCCTCGCGGACGACGTCCACGCCGTAGGTGTCGCGGACGGTCAGCCAGCGACGGGAGATCACCGCCAGGAGTTCGCCGTCGTACTCGACGGCGAACTCGCGGTCCAGGATCTTACCGCTGACGTCCAGCTCGGTGCCGTCCACCAGGGCCACCCGATAGTGGTTGCGCAGCAGGGACAGCCGCTTGCGCCGGATTCGGGCGAGGACCTCGCCGTCCCGTTCGATCACCATGGTGTCGCGCAGCGCGAACATCTTCTGGTGGATGTCGATCAGGACCCGCCCCCCGGCGTCCTTCAGCTCGAAGGTGTCCCGCAGCCGCATGGCCTTGCCGTCGACGAGGTAGACCTTCCGGCCGTGCTCGTCCTCGATCCACCAGTCGTCACCGATGCCGAGGATCCGGTCGCGTACGAGGAATCTCATACGGAGCATGCTTCCCCGGGACCGGGCGATCGTCACAAACCCGTCATACGGCAACCCGTGATCCGGGCGGGGTCCCGTTTCCCGGCGCCCCGCCGAACCGCTTGCGGTACGCCGACGGGCTCAGGCCCGTCTCCCGGCGCAGCCGGGCGCGCAGATTGGCCGCCGTGCCCAGACCGCTGCGCGCCGCCACCACGTCCAGCCGCTCCTCGCCCCGCTCGATCAGCCGGCAGGCCAGCGCCACGCGTTCCCCGGTGAGCCAGGCCAGCGGAGTCGTGCCGAGCCGGCTGCGGAAGCGGCGGTGCAGGGTGGCGGGCGACACGGCCGCGCGGGCGGCGAGATCGGCGACGGTCAGCGGCTCGCCCAGGCGTTCCTGCGCCCAGGCCAGCAGCGGGCCGAGGGAGTCGTCGGGCACCTCGGGCACCGGGCGCTCCACGAACTGGCGTTGCCCGCCGTCGCGGTGGGCGGCGAAGACGAGGCGGCGGGAGACCGCGTTCGCCGTCTCGGCCCCGTGGTCGCGGCGCCAGATGTGCAGCCCGAGGTCGAGCGCCGCGGCGCTGCCCGCCGCGGTGAGGATGTCGCCCTCGTCGACGAACAGCACATCGGGCTCCAGCCGCACCGCGGGATGCAGCTCCCGGAAGGCCCGCGCCCACATCCAGTGGGTGGTGGCCCGGCGGCCGTCCAGCAGTCCGGCCTCGGCGAGCGCGAAGCTGCCGGTGCAGAAGCTGACGACGCGGGCGCCCCGCGCGTGCGCGTGGCGGATCGCGGCCAGGACGTCCGGCCCGCGCGGCACGACGTTGTCCGGGCGGCCGGGCACGATCAGGGTGTCGGCCGTGTCCACGGCTTCCAGGCCGGGCAGCCCGCTCATGGTGAAGAAGCCGTGGTTCATCCGGATCCCGGGACCGGGCGCGCACAGCGTCACCTCGTAGAGCGCACCGTCCAGGCCCAGTTCCGGGCGGGGCAGCCCGAACATCTCGGTGGCGACACCGACCTCAAAGGGGTTGGTGCCCGCGTCCACGAGCACCGCCACCCGGTGCGGGGCTTGAGAGGATTCTTGCGGCATGTGCGATTCCTAGCACTCGTACGGCGGCCCGGCCACCCGCACGATGAGCACATGGCACACACGGAACACACCGCACCGGTCTCCCTCGAGCAGGCCCTCGCCTCCTTCACCGAGCAGTGGAGCCCCCGCATCGTCACCACGGTCAACGACTACGACGTGCGCGTGGCGAAGGTGGAGGGCGAGCACCTCTGGCACGTGCACGAGAACACCGACGAGTTCTTCCTGGTCCTGACCGGGGAGCTGCACATAGGTCTGCGCGAGCCGGCCGGCGAGCGCACGGTGGTGCTGCCCAGGGGCTCGGTGTTCACCGTCCCGCGCGGCACCGAGCACAAGCCGTACGCGCGCGTGCCCACCGAGATCATGCTCTTCGAGCCCACCGGCACCCTCACGGTGGGCGACCGGCACGAGGAGGTGCCGGAGCACGTGGACGCCACCACGGGCCACGCCCTCCGCTGACCGGACGGTGGAATCCACCCGGCGGTGAGGCGGCCGGACGGTGAACTTTCCGCTCTCTCGGGTCAGTTGCCCAACCGAACGGGAGCAGCCCGAGTCGGAAGGTGTGTAAGGCGCACGGCCGCGCACGTCCTCTCGGAGGTTTGCCATGCTCGCTCGCCCCGCCCGCCGCAGGGTGCTCCACGCCGTCCCGGCGACGGCCCTCCTCCTCGGTACGGCGCTCGCCGTACCGCTCACCCTGGCCGGCCCGGCCGGTGCCGCCACGGCGCCGGCCACCGCCGAGGTCAACGGGTACGACTGGCAGCTCACCTACAAGGCCGCCGCCGGCCAGGCCAACAAGGCCACCGTCACCGCCACGCTCACCGCCGACCGCACGGGCATCACCTATCTCATCGACGACGTGGTGCGGATCGAGGCGGGCCACGGCTGCGCCCGCCCCGTCGCCGCGGACCCCACCAAGGTCGCCTGCACGGTCACCGTCGTGGACAGCCAGGACCCTTACGCCGCCCTGGTCATGGACCTCGGCGACCGCAATGACACGGTCGCCTGCAAGAACGCCACCGACCAGATCTTCTCCTACGCCCAGATCTCGCTGGGCGCCGGCAACGACAAGGCGACCGGCTCCGGCCGCCTCGACGGCGCCTACGTCTCGGGCGACGCGGGCGACGACACCCTCACGGTCGGCAAGGAGGGCCTGGCCTGGGGCGGTGACGGCAACGACACGATCACCGCGGCCGGTGGCGGCAACATCGCGCAGGGCGGCAAGGGCGACGACACGCTGCACGGCGGTGCCGGGTCCCAGTCGCTGGCCGGAGACGACGGCAGGGACACGATCACCGGCGGGGCCGGCGCCGACGAGCTGTACGGCGGCAAGGGCGACGACGTCCTGTACGGCAACGGCGGCGACGACAAGCTCTGGGGCAACAGCGGGAACGACCGGCTCTACGGCGGCCCGGGCCGCGACACCCTCTCCGGCGGCCCCGGCAGGAACGTGGTCCGCCAGGACTGAGGGCACCGGGAAGTTATCCACAGCCGGGTCGGGCCGGGAGGGTTGTCCACAGGCGCCGAAACGTCCGTCGGCACGAGGTGGCACCCTGGATCCATGACCGACTCCGCACCCCGACGCGCCCGAGTACGTGCCCCCGAGCTGATCGGCAAGGGCGGCTGGCTGAACACGGGAGGCCAGCAGTACACCCTCGCCGACCTGCGCGGACGCATAGTCGTCCTGGACTTCTGGACCTTCTGCTGCATCAACTGCCTGCACGTCCTGGACGAGCTGCGCGAGCTGGAGGAGAAGCACCGGGACACACTCGTGGTGATCGGGGTGCACTCGCCGAAGTTCGTGCACGAGGCCGAGCACCAGGCGGTCATGGACGCCGTCGAGCGCTACGGCGTGGCGCACCCGGTCCTGGACGACCCCGAGCTGGCCACCTGGAAGCAGTACGCGGTGCGCGCCTGGCCCACCCTCGTGGTGATCGACCCCGAGGGCTACGTCGTCGCCCAGCACGCCGGGGAGGGCCACGCGCACGCCATCGAGCGGCTGGTCGAGGAGCTGGAGGCCGAGCACGAGACGAAGGGCACCCTGCGCCGCGGCGACGGCCCGTACGTGCCGCCGGAGCCCGAGCCGACGACGCTGCGCTTCCCCGGCAAGGCGCTGCTGCTGCCGTCGGGGAACTTCCTGGTCAGCGACACCACCCGGCACCAGCTGGTGGAGCTGGCCGAGGACGCCGAGACGGCTCTGCGGCGGCTCGGCACCGGCACGCGCGGCTTCGCCGACGGCGGCCCGGACCAGGCGTCCTTCAACGAGCCGCAGGGCCTCGCCCTGCTGGACGACGGCTCGGTGGTGGTCGCCGACACGGTGAACCACGCCCTGCGCCGCCTGGACCTCGCCACCGGCGAGGTGACCACCCTGGCGGGCACCGGCAGGCAGTGGTGGCAGGGCTCGGCCACCTCCGGCCCGGCCCGCGAGGTGGACCTCTCCTCCCCGTGGGACGTGGCGGTCTTCGGCGGCAAGGTGTGGATCGCGATGGCGGGCGTCCATCAGCTGTGGACCTACGACCCGGCCGACGGGACGGTGGCCGTGGCGGCCGGCACCACCAACGAGGGCCTGGTGGACGGCCCCGGTGCCGAGGCATGGTTCGCCCAGCCCTCCGGCCTCGCCGCCACCGCCGACCGGCTGTGGCTCGCCGACTCCGAGACGAGCGCCCTGCGCTGGGTGGACACCGACGGACATGTGCACACCGCCGTGGGCACCGGGCTGTTCGACTTCGGCCACCGGGACGGCGCCGCCGGCCAGGCGCTCTTCCAGCACCCGCTGGGCGTCACCGCGCTGCCGGACGGCTCGGTCGCCGTCGCCGACACCTACAACCACGCCCTGCGCCGCTACGACCCGGCCACCGGCGAGGTCACCACGCTCGCCACCGATCTGCGCGAGCCCAGCGACGCCGTCCTCGCCGGCGAGGACATCGTGGTGGTGGAGTCGGCCCGGCACCGGCTGACCCGGCTGCGGCTGCCGGAGGAGGCGGTGCGGGTGGAGTCGGTCGCCCACCGCACCCGGCGGGCGGCCACCGAGGTCGCCCCCGGCCGCCTCCGCCTGGACGTGATCTTCCAGGCCCCGGCCGGCCAGAAGCTCGACACCCGCTACGGCCCCTCGACCCGGCTGCTGGTCTCCGCCACCCCGCCCGAGCTGCTGCTCAAGGGCGAAGGAGCGGACACGGACCTGTCCCGCGAGCTGGAGCTGAACCCCGCCGTGCCCGAGGGCGTCCTGCACGTCTCCGCGATGGCCGCCAGCTGCGACGACGACCCGGCCAACGAGTACCCCGCCTGCCATGTGCACCAGCAGGACTGGGGCGTCCCGCTGCGTCTCACAGCGGGCGGGACGGACCGTCTGCCGCTCGTCCTGGCGGGCATGGACGAGCAGTAGACGGACGGCGCGTCAGACGCCGTAGCCGTCCGAGTAGCCGTCGACGCGGTGGTGGCGGTGGGGCTCCTCCTCCACCACCGGTGTCGTCGGCGGGACGACCACGCGGCGGCGGCGGGCTATGCCGCTGAACGTCGCGACGCCGATCAGGCCGACGGCCATCAGGATCAGGCCGACGACGGTGACGTTGACGCCCTTCATGTGCCAGTCGGTCGCGAACGTCAGAATGGCCCCCACGCCGATGAGGATGATGCATCCGCCGAGACCCATGAGACCTCGCCTCCCCTTCCGGTTCCGGAATCTCCGGTGTCGTCCGGGTACCCGGCGGGGTCGCGGCTAGGCCCCGCCGCCGAATCCGGGGCGCACGGCGGGAGTTCGAGGGCGGGCCCTAGCCCTCCAGGAAGGCCGTCAGGGCGTTCGCGAGGAGGAACGGGTCGTCCGCGCCGCACAGTTCGCGCACGCTGTGCATGGACAGGATCGCCACGCCGATGTCGACCGTGCGGATGCCGTGCCGGGCCGCGGTGATCGGGCCGATGGTGGTGCCGCACGGCATGGAGTTGTTCGACACGAAGCTCTGGAAGGGCACGCCCGCCTTCTCGCAGGCTGCGGCGAACACCGCGCGGCCCGAACCGTCGGTCGCGTAGCGGTTGTTGACGTTGACCTTGAGGATCGGGCCGCCGTTGACCCGCGGGTGGTGCGTCGGGTCGTGCCGCTCGGCGTAGTTGGGGTGCACGGCGTGACCGGTGTCGGAGGACAGGCAGACCGAGGCGGCGAAGGCGCGGGCCCGGTCCTCGAACGTCCCGCCGCGGGCGAGCACCGAGCGCTCCAGGACGGAGCCGAGCAGCGGGCCGTCCGCGCCGGTGTCCGACTGGGATCCGTTCTCCTCGTGGTCGAAGGCGGCCAGCACCGGGATGCGGGTGAGCGGGGCACCGGAGGCCGCGACGGCGGTGAGGGCGGCGGCACCGGCGTGCACGGACAGCAGGTTGTCCATGCGCGGGCCGGCGACCAGCTCGCGGTCCCGGCCGAGGTAGGCCGGCGGCTCCACGGGATGGGTCATCAGGTCCCAGCCGGTCACCGAGCCCGCGGTCAGCCCGGCCTCCTGCTCCAGGAAGGCGATGAGGTCGCCGTCGCGCACCTGGTCGCCGAGGCCCCACACCGGCTGGAGGTGCCGCTGCTTGTCGAGCTTGAGTCCCTCGGAGCCGACCGAGCGGTCCAGGTGGATGGCGAGCTGCGGCACCCGCAGCAGCGGCCGGTCCACGTTGACCAGGACGAAGGAGCCGTCGCGCAGGGTCAGCCGGCCGGCCAGGCCGAGGTCCCGGTCCAGCCAGGAGTTGAGCAGCGGACCGCCGTAGATCTCCACGGCGACCTGGCGCCAGCCGTGCGCCCCGCTGTCCGGGCGCGGCTTGACCCTGAGGCTCGGGGAGTCGGTGTGCGCGCCGATGATGTGGAAGGGGGTGTGCGCCTCGGCGCCCTCGGGCACGTACCAGGCCACGATCGCGCCGCCGCGCAGCACGTACTTGCCGCCGTGCGTCCCGTCCCAGGCGTCCGTCTCCGCCACCTGCCGGAAGCCCGCCTTCTCCAGCCGCTCGGCGGTGTTCGCAACGGCGTGGTACGGCGACGGGCTCGCCGCCAGGAAGGACATCAGGTCGTCGGTGTGGCCGCGGTCGAAGGTGAGAGGGGCGCGCGCAGCGCTCGCTGAAGGGGCGGCGGCGGGTGACGGGCGGGATGGTGCGCTCATGGGATTCACCTTAACGACGTGCACGGGCCCGCTCCCGGAAAGAGAGCGGGCCCGCGCGAGGAATCGACGGGGACGTCCGGAACGTCGGAAAACCGGACGCCCGGAACGCCCGGACCTAGAAGGCGGCCTCGTCCAGCTCCATCAGATCCAGCTCCACGTTGCCGGCGACCTTGCGGGCGAGGGTGACGCCCGGCAGGACGTTCGCCGCGAAGAACTTCGCCGCGGCGATCTTGCCGGTGTAGAAGGCCTGGTCCTTGGCCGAGGCGGTGGCCAGCTTCTCGGCGGCGACCGCGGCGCCCTTGAGGAGGAGGTAGCCGACGACCACGTCACCGGAGGCCATGAGCAGGCGGGTGGTGTTCAGGCCGACCTTGTAGATGTTCTTGGTGTCCTGCTCGGTGGCGGCCAGGTCGGTCAGCATCACGCCGACGATCGCCTCCAGCTCTACGGCCGCCTTGGCGAGCTGCTCGCGGGCGCCGGCCAGCTCCTCGCCGCCGGTGCCGAGCGCCAGGAACTTCTTGATGTCCTCGGCGAGGGAGTTCAGCGCGGCGCCCTGGTTGCGGACGATCTTCCGGAAGAAGAAGTCCTGGCCCTGGATCGCCGTGGTGCCCTCGTACAGGGTGTCGATCTTGGAGTCCCGGATGTACTGCTCGATCGGGTACTCCTGGAGGAAGCCGGAGCCGCCGAAGGTCTGCAGCGACTGGGCCAGCTGCTCGTAGCCCTTCTCGGAGCCGTAGCCCTTGACGATCGGCAGCAGCAGGTCGTTCAGCGCGTGCTCGGCGGAGGCGTCCTCGCCGTTCGCCTCCTTGATCTGGATGGCGTCCTGGACCGAGGCGGTGTACAGCACCAGGGCGCGCATGCCCTCCGCGTACGCCTTCTGCGTCATCAGCGAGCGGCGCACGTCGGGGTGGTGGGTGATGGTGACCTTGGGCGCGGTCTTGTCCATGAAGTTCGCCAGGTCCGGGCCCTGCACGCGCTCCTTGGCGTACTCCAGCGCGTTCAGGTAGCCGGTGGAGAGCGTGGAGATCGCCTTCGTGCCGACCATCATGCGGGCGAACTCGATGATGCGGAACATCTGGCGGATGCCGTCGTGCTTGTCGCCGATCAGCCAGCCCTTGGCGGGGTGCTTGTCGCCGAAGGTCATCTCGCACGTGTTGGAGGCCTTCAGGCCCATCTTGTGCTCGACGTTGGTGGCGTAGACGCCGTTGCGCTCGCCCAGCTCGCCGGTCTCGAAGTCGAACAGGTACTTCGGCACGAGGAAGAGGGACAGGCCCTTGGTGCCGGGGCCGGCGCCCTCGGGACGCGCGAGCACGTAGTGGAGGATGTTCTCCGACATGTCGTGCTCACCGGAGGTGATGAAGCGCTTCACGCCCTCGATGTGCCAGGAGCCGTCCTCCTGCTGGATCGCCTTGGTGCGGCCGGCGCCCACGTCGGAGCCCGCGTCGGGCTCGGTGAGGACCATGGTGGAGCCCCACTGCTTCTCGGTGGCGATCTTCGCGATGTGCTTCTGGACCTCGTTGCCCTCCTCGAAGAGGATGCCGGCGAACGCGGGGCCCGAGGAGTACATCCACACGGCCGGGTTGGCGCCCAGGATCAGCTCGGCGTAGGCCCAGATCAGGGAGCGCGGCGAGGTGGTGCCGCCGATCTCCTCGGGCAGGCCGAGCCGCCAGTACTCGGAGTCCATGAAGGCCTGGTAGCTCTTCTTGAAGGACGCCGGGACCGGCGCGGTGTTGGTCTCCGGGTCGAAGACCGGCGGGTTGCGGTCGGCGTCGGTGAAGGACTCGGCCAGCTCGTTCTCCGAGAGGCGGGTCATCTCCTCCAGGATGCTCTTGGCGGTGTCGACGTCCATCTCCTCGAACGGGCCGGTGCCGTACACCTTGTCGCGCCCGAGTACTTCGAAGAGGTTGAACTCGATGTCGCGCAGATTCGACTTGTAGTGCCCCATGGCGACGGCTCCGTAGAGGGATCGGCGAGGCACTGACTCCTCGCACCTAGTTCACGTACCAACAAGTAGCTACGATGATGCTACCCGCCGGTAATAAGACGCAACCCCGAGCCGGGCATCTGTGACGCGTCTCAAGTGCCGTGGCGGGCGCCTTGTACATGCCAGGTGCATGCCCCTTCCGGGCGCCCCGCGAACACTTCCGCGCGCTCCGGCCATCCGGGTGAATCGGCGCCTCCGGCCCACGGGTGCCGCGTAACAAGATCCCTACGGTGGGCCCCGTACAGCCCGCGCTGGTCCTTCCACTACGACCCGGCGACCGTCGGCTTCTTCGACGTGGCCATCGAGGTCTGCGACGCCACCCTCCCCTACGTCGAGGACCACCTGGACGAGGCGGGCGGCGCCTTCCTGCCCGGCGCCTACTGGTGCCCCTGGTCCTCGAAGCTGACGCGCGAGGTTCCGGCGCCGTAACCCGTCCGGGTGAAGGGCCGGCTCGGTACGCTTCTCCCCATGTACGGCTACGACCAGAACGTGGGCGCTCAGCAGCAGTACGCCCCGCCGCAGCAGCAGATGCCGGGCGGTGTCGGCGGGTACGGCCAGCAGCCGCCGCTCTATCCGGAGCCGTCCCCGCCCTCGCTCGCGGACGCGGTGCGCGCCTTCACCACCGGGCAGATGGCCGCCGAGGACTTCCAGCAGATCTTCGCCACCTCCAAGGTGTACTGCCCGCGCGGCGACACCCCGGGCTTCCTCGCCCTGCACAACACCCAGCAGCCGGTGATCCCGATGTTCACCTCGCTGAAGGAGCTGCGCCGGTACGCGGGCAAGGAGTCCAAGTACTTCGTCATCACCGGCGCCGAGGTGATCGACCTGCTGCCCACCGGCTACGGCTTCGTCCTGGACATGGAGGGCGAGCACCGGATCGTGTTCGACGCCAAGGCGGTCGAGCAGATGGTCGACTTCGCGATGCGGCGCATGTACGGCGGCGGCTGAGCGGGCACCCGTGAACGCGGGCCCGGAGGGAATTCCCTCCGGGCCTCTTCTGTTGTCGGTGGCGAGAAGTTCAACGCTCAACTAAAGTGGGCGTACCAAGGAGGTACCCGCCATGCCCGCAGTGACCGTCGAGAACCCGTTGACGCTGCCCCGTGTGACCGCTCCCGCCGATGCCGTGGCACGTCCCGTGCTCGCCGTCACGACCGCCCCGAGCGGTTTCGAGGGCGAGGGATTCCCGGTGCGCCGGGCGTTCGCGGGGATCAACTACCGCCACCTCGACCCGTTCATCATGATGGACCAGATGGGGGAGGTGGAGTACGCGCCGGGCGAGCCCAAGGGCACCCCCTGGCACCCGCACCGCGGCTTCGAGACCGTCACCTACATCATCGACGGCGTCTTCGACCACCAGGACTCGCACGGCGGCGGGGGCACCATCACCAACGGCGACACCCAGTGGATGACGGCCGGCTCGGGCCTGCTGCACATCGAGGCCCCGCCGGAGTCCCTGGTGGTGTCCGGCGGCCTCTTCCACGGCCTCCAGCTGTGGGTGAACCTCCCCGCCAAGGACAAGATGATGGCGCCGCGCTACCAGGACATCCGCGGCGGCACCGTCCAGTTGCTGACCACGCCCGACGGTGGCGCGCTGCTGCGCGTGATCGCCGGCGAGCTGGACGGGCACGCCGGGCCCGGCATCACGCACACGCCGATCACGATGGTCCACGCGACGGTGGCGCCGGGTGCGGAGGTCACGTTGCCGTGGCGGGAGGACTTCAACGGGCTGGCGTACGTCCTCGCGGGCCGCGGCAGCGTGGGCAGGGAGCGCCGGCCGGTCCATCTCGGTCAGACGGCGGTCTTCGGCGCCGGAGGCTCGCTGACCGTGCGCGCGGACGAGCGACAGGACTCGCACACCCCGGACCTGGAGGTCGTCCTCCTCGGCGGCCGCCCGATCCGTGAGCCGATGGCCCACTACGGCCCGTTCGTCATGAACACCCGCGAGGAGCTCCAGCAGGCGTTCGAGGACTTCCAGAAGGGCCGCCTGGGGACCGTTCCGGCCGTGCACGGGATGACGGAGCGCGGAATGTAGGGTCCGCCGGGACCCCGTGGGGGCGAGTCGGCGCGGAATCCACGGGTGCGTGGGCTTCGCGCCGGCCGTCTTCCCCTCCCCTGGTGACGGGCGCCCGCGGCGGGGTGCCGATGGCGGGGAAATAGCTGGTCATACCCGGCTTTTCGGGCCGTGGGCGGAGTACGGTGAAGACACCGGGAGTTCTCCGCGCACCGGCTCAGCCGCGGGTGCCGTTTCCGGTGATCGACAGCGCCGGGCCGCACCACGGGCCCGGGGACGGGTCCGCACCATGACCGTGACCATGGACCGTACGACAGCCGGCGGGCGCACGGCCGCGCCACCGGCCCGGCTGTCCCTGACGCCCGCGCCGGGCGGCCTGGACGGCGTGTGGTGGCCCCGTTCTCGGGACCTCACCCGTGAACTGCCGTTCTTGACGGCCGCGTTGGGCGCTCTCTGGGGTTGCCGTGTCACTGATGTCACCGTGAACCCTGCCCACTGGCCCGTCCTCCCGCACCGGGTGTCGGACTCCGGGCGCACCGTGCGGGTGAGCTGGTCCACCGAGGAGCAGGATCCGCACCGGCTCACTCTCTTCTCCGCCGACGGCCGCCGGGACCTGCTGGTGATCCCGCCGGAAACCGGTGCGGACGCCGCCGCCCGGCTGATGGCCGGCGACGGCATCGATGCCCGGGCCCAGGAGAGCCCCGCCGACAGGGCCGATGCCCGTGGGAGCGAGGAGGCGTGGGACACCGAGGGCGGAGCGGGTCCGCCGCCGTCCCGGCCCGCGCCCATCGGCCCGCCGGGGCTCCGGTGGAGCAGCGACGGAGGTGAAGGGACATGACGGTCATCGTCGTAGCCGTGCTGCTCGTGCTGATCGCCGTGGGAGCCGTTCTGATCCACCGGCTCAATGCCCAGCACGACGAGCGGATCGCCGGCTTCCACTACAGCGACGCCCTGCCGGGGATCGGCCGCCGGCCACGGAGGCACCGCCGGCCGGCGGTGGACCCGGCCGTTCCGCCGGGCCCCACCGCGACGGCGCCCGCGGAGGACGGCGACTCCGGCCCGGACGAGAGGGACGGAGGGAGCACATGATGGCCATGCTGCGCGAGCGGAAGGGGTACCGCGAGAAGATCATGCGGGCTCTGTACCAAGCCGCCGAGGACAATCGCCTCCTGGGTGTCGAGGGGGCGAAGCTCCGCGACGACCTCGGTATCCCCGCACCGGATCTGGCCGCCGCCTGCTCGTACCTGGCGGGCGAAGGCTGGGTCGTCGTCGACTGGGGGAGGGACAACACCCCGGAGATGATCACGCTGACACACCGGGGGATCCGGCGGATGGAGACGGACGAGGAAAGCGCCGCTTCCCCGGAAGGACGGGCGACACCATGACCGGCCCCGGCACCCCTGGCGCTCCCCGGCCGCTGCCGGACGCCGTCCACACGGCGATGCGTCCCGGCACGGCCTTGCTGCGGCTGGAGACGACCCACGCACGCGAGGGGATCCTGGACGGTGCCTGGTGGCCGCGGTCCCGGGACATCGGTGCCGAACTGCCCCCGCTGATCAGCGCGCTGACCGAGTACCTGGGACCCGTCACCCGCGTCGGTCTGGACAGCGGTGCCTGGGACGGACTGCCGGCACGGCTGACGGTGGACGGCCGGGTCGTGCACCTCGACTCCTTCCCGGTCGGCGACGGCACCGTCCTCGTCACCCGAGGCGACCAGGACCACTTCTCCCTGCTGGTGGTCCCGCCGGGCACGGCGCCCGACGCCGCGCGCGCCGCGATGGCCAGGGCCGTCCGGGCCGACAACACCTCCGGGGCGGAACAGATCCTCATCGACACCGCCGGCGTCGACCGCCCGGTCCCCCGGCCGTCGGCCCGGCGCGCGCCGGGCCCGGCCGCGGAAACCCGCAGGGACGTCGCCCCCGGTCACCAGTAGTGGCGTCGACCGGCGACGGCGTGCCCCATCGCGCCGAGGATCCACAGGATGACTCCCACGACCGCCAGGATGATCCCGATGGTCCACAGGATGGATATCCCGGTGAGGAAGCCGATGACGAGCAGGATGATGCCCAGGACGATCATGATCTCTCCCTAGGGGAGTAGTGCCGGTTCAGGGGAGCAGTGCCGGTTCCCCCGCGTGCCGCGGACGACCACGGGGGCGCTGAAGTCGAACGGGGACGGTCGGCCTCCTTTCTCTTCCTCCCTTTCCTTCCTTCCTACTCCGCGCGGTGGGGCTTGTGGCGGGTGACGTGGAGACGGACCTCGGTGGGCAGGTCAGGCAGGCCGGTGGACCGGCGAGCGGTGCGGAGCGGGCCTTCGCAGAGGGCACCGAGGGTGGCGCCCGGCGCGGCCTCGGGGGTGAGGGTGAGCCCGACGCGGGTGTGGTGGCGGGTGGGGCGGCCGGTGATGCGTACGGTCGCGTGGTCGACCCCCGGGAGGGCCCCGGCCTCGGTCTCGATCGCGTCGCTGAGCGCGCGGTCGCGCAGTTCGACACCCTCCTGCGGAGGTGTGCCGCCGACGGGCAGTGAGCCGGGGTGGTGCCGGCGCAGTTGGGCGAGCAGCCACCACAGGGCGAGCAGGGCGACGAGGGCGAGTGCGGCGATGACCGCGGGCCACCACCACCAGCCCTGGCCGCTCCAGCGGGTCCGGTCGGCGGAGCCGAGCAGGACGTCGGCCGGGGCGGTCAGGGGCCAGCCGTCGGGCGGGACCAGCTCGCGCCGCCGGTAGAGGTCCAGTCCGGCGAAGAGGATCAGCAGTCCGCCGCCGAGCAGAACCAGTCCGGCGAGGCCCAGCAGACTGCGGTTGAGTGTGGATCGCGGCGTCATGGCGGGCTCCGGTGCTGCGAGGTCGGTCAGTCGGTGTGTCGCCGCGTGCGTACGGCGACGCGGGGATGACGGGCGAGGGCCAGCCGGTCGCACTCCTCGTCGAGGGCGGCGACGAGGTCCTCCTTCACCTGCCGGGGGTCACGGAAGCGGACGTGCACGCGCGCTTTGACGCGGTGGCGGCGTACCCGGACGTGCGCCGCGCCGACTCCGGGGACCCGCGTCGCGGCGTCGCGCAGCAGGGCGGCGGCCCCGTCCCGGTCCAGGGAGGCCCGCAACCGGGGGCAGTCCGCGGGGCGGCGCAGGGGCAGCCAGCGGCGTAGACCGGGGGTGAGGGCCAAGATGATCAGCCAGACGCCGACGGCGGCGGCCACGGCGGCGCCCGTGAGCATCCACACGTCGTCCACGGAGCGGGTGGCCAGCGCGTCGGTCAGCCGCCGTCGCCACTCCGCCGCCGGGCGTCCGGCCCGTACGGCGATGACGTCGGCCAGTGCCGCGACCGCCGCGACGAGGATCACCGCGGCGACCAGCGCGGCCGGGACGCGGCGCGCGGACCACGGCCGGCGGGTTCGGTGCCCGCTGTCGCGCTCGCCGGCCGGCACGTCGCGTTCCGGCGGACCGGGCTCCTTCGTCAGCGGCACCGTGGCACGCCGCGCGGAGCCGCGGCCGGGAGGACCGGGGTCGGGTGTCATCGGGATGCCCCTTCCCACGTGGCGTGCCCGGTGGCCGACACCGCCGTGCGGCCGGTCACCGGACCCGCCCCCGGCCCGCTTCGGCGGCGGTCACCAGCCGCCGGACGGTGAGGGTGACCTCTCCCACCCGCAAACCGGTCAGCTGGGCCACCCGTTCGGCGACGTCCCGCCGGATCCGCTCACAGACATGGGGGATGTCGGTGGGATAGGGCAGATCCAGGGCCAGATGCAGGCGCACCGATCCGGTACGGACGGCGGCGGTGGCGCTGGGTGACGTCGGCCCGCCCCGGTCCGGCGGTACGGCGGCGCGCCGGGACTGGGCCGTGCGCGCGGCCTGGGTCGCGATACGGGCGACCACCCGGTCCGGGATGACGGTGGCGCCCCGCTCGGCCGGGGGCGGCAGACCGGCGCCCGCCGGCGGACCCGGCGCCTTGCCGGGGGATCCGGGCCGGCTCTTCACCGCTGCCTCCGCGACCGGAGGTCGAGGTCGCCCTGCACGGCGAGACCGACCACCAGCCCCACCGCCCCCAGGACCAGCACCAGCAGGAATGCCCAGAAGCCACCGAAGTATCCGGCGAAGCCCAGGGCCATGCCGGCCACGAGGCCCGTTGTCGCTGCGTTCATCGTGTACTCACCTCACGCGGCCTTCGTCCGGTTCGGCCTCTTCCTCGTCGTCGGGCAGGTGGACGTCGTCCACGGCGACGTTCACCTCGACGACCTCCAGGCCCGTCATCCGCTCCACGGCGCCGATGACATTGGTGCGGACGCCGCCGGCGACGTCGACGATGGAGACGCCGTACTCGACGACGACGTCCAGGTCCACCGCGGCCTGACGCTCGCCGACCTCGACCTTCACTCCTCGCGTGACGGCTCCGCCGCCGCCTCCGGGAACGCGTTCCCGCATGGCGCCGAAGGCGCGGGCCATCCCCGCTCCCAGGCTGTAGATGCCCGGCACCTCGCGGGCGGCCATGCCCGCGATCTTGGCCACCACGCCGTCCGCGATGGTGGTCTTCCCCCGTGTCTCGGCCGGAGCCCCGGCCCCGGTACGCCCCTTGAGCGCGCTCACGCCCGCGTCGGGCCTGCCGCCCCCGCCGACGCTGGTGATGTTCTCCGTCATGGCGGTCGCCTCGATCGGTCGCTCGGTCGGACACCGGTGCGGCGCCCCTCGCAAAGTTGGACACATCGGGCGGCGCATCTCTCACGCGAGTGGAGTGTGATGTGCATCACATATCACTTCTGGGTACACGGACGGTCCCGAGTCTCGTGCGGGGGCGTCATGTTCGAACGCACTGTCCCAACACCGCCGGAACCCGGCCTCCCGGGGCGCGACCTGCCGGACGGGTTGCTGGCCGCACGGGCGGCCGAGGGGGACGAGGACTCCTTCGCCGTGCTCGTCCAGCGGCACGGCCGACCCCTCCTGGCCCTGGCCCGCTGCATGCTCGGCGACCCGCAGGACGCCGAGGAGGCGGTCCAGGACGCCTTCGTCAGCGCCTGGCGGCGACTTCCCGAATACCGCCACGGCGCGGAGTTCCGCACCTGGATGCACCGGATCACCGTCAACCGCTGCCTGACCATGCGCCGTCACCGGCCGCCACCCCTGCCGCTGGACGCCGTCGCCGAGCGCGCGGCGAAAGACGCCTGGAGCCAGCCCGCCCGGTCCGCCGAGCAGGACGCGGCCACCGCCGCCCTGTCGCGCGCGCTCGACGGTCTGGACGCCGGGCAGCGGATCTGCTGGATCCTGCGGGAGGTGCAGGGCCTGTCCTACAAGGAGATCTCCCATGTGACCCGGAGCAGCGAACAGACGGTGCGCGGCAGACTGTTCAGGGCACGCCGGTCCCTCCAGGAGGCGATGAGCCCATGGCGCTAGACGGCCCGCGGACGCGGCCTTCCGAACCGCCCGCCGCCGACGGTCCTCCGTTCGAGGGCGACCAGGTGCTCTCCTGCGGCCGGCTGCTCAGCCGGGCCTGGGAACAGGCCCGGGACGCGGTGCCGGCCGCCGACCCGCACGCCCTCTCCTGCCCACACTGCCGCGAGGCCGCCGAGGGACTGGCCGCGGTGAGCGCGGCCGCCCGGGCACTGCGCGCTGAGACCGCACCCGGCCTCCTCGCGCTCGCCGCACGCGTCATGGACATCGTCAGGGCGGAGGTACGGCGCGGACGGCTGCTGCCCCTGTCCGGCCCCGGCCGGAAACCGCGCATCGCGGAGAGCGCCGCGGCGAAGGTGCTCCGGCGGGCCGCCGACACGGTCCCCGGTGCCTGGGCCGCGACCTGCCGGCTCGTCCCCGTGGGCGCAGGCACCGGCGTGCGGGTGACCATGACGCTGGCCGCCGCTCTCGACCAGCCGCTGCCCGAGCGGGTCCGCCAGGTACGCCGAACGGTCCTCCACTCGGCCGGACAGGACCTGGGCATGGCGGTCACGGCCGTCGACATCGCCGTGGTCGACGTCCTGGAGCCGGAGCCGGAGCCGGAGCCGGAGCCGTTCCGCCGTCCCGGCCTCCCGGACGGCCGCGGTACGTGACGACCGCCGTCCGCACGACCGGACTCCTCGGCGGCCGGCCGGTCCGGGAGCCGAGGGCCTGCGGGTCCGGACCGGCGCGCCTCACCCGTCCGGACCCGCGCGGCGGGACGGCGGGCCGCGCGCGTGATCGGCTGGGACCGTGCTACCGCTGCCCGAATCCGTGCGCCGGCTGGCCGCCTGGTGTGCCGTGCTGCTGCTCGTCGCCGGGGTGGGCTGGGTCGGCGTACGGCTGTGCGGTGAGCTGCGCACGGCCGTCACGCCGGTGCTGCTCGCCCTGCTCGGCACCGCGCTGCTCGGACCGCTGTACCGGTGGCTGGTGCGGGCGGGGGTACAGGCGTCGCTGGCGGCCGGGCTCACCTGTGCCGCCGTCGTGGCCGTCGTCGGCGGCGCCGTGTACATCGTCGTCGCCGCGCTCGTCGACAGCGGCGCGGAGATCCTCGCCTCGCTGCGGGACGCCGCCCAGGGGGTCGCCCGGCACTTCGGGGCCGCGGGGACCGGGCTGGACGATCTCGCCGCCAAGGTGCCCGAGCTGCTGCGCAGGTTCGGCGGGACGGCCGCGTCCAACGTCGTCAGCGGGGTCGGCCTGGTCGCCGAGAGCATCGCCATGGCCGTCCTCGCGCTGCTGCTCGTCTTCTTCTTCCTGCGCGACTCCCACCGCGCCCTCGCGGCCCTGCGCACCCTCGCGCCCGGCGACAGCGCCGACGTCCTGGAGGCCATCGCCCGGCGGGCCTTCGCCGCGGTGGAGGGGTTCATGCGCGGCACGACCCTCATCGCGCTCATCGACGCCCTGTGCATCACCGTCGGCCTGCTGGTCCTCCGGGTGCCCGGCGCGCTCGGACTCGGCGCGCTCGTCTTCGTCGGCGCCTACATCCCCTACCTCGGCGCCTTCCTCTCCGGCGCGGTGTCCGTGCTGGTCGCCCTCGCCGACCGGGGCCTCGTGATCGCGCTGTGGGTGCTCGGGGTGGTGCTCGCGGTGCAGGTGCTGGAGGGGCATGTGCTGCAACCGGTGATCCAGAGCCGGACCGTGCGGATGCACCCGGCCGCGGTGCTGGTGGCGCTCACCGCGGGTGCCTCCGTCGCGGGCATCCTCGGCATGCTCCTCGCGGTACCGGTGACCGCGGCGGCCCTCGGGGTCTGGGCGGAACTGCGGGAGCGCCGCGAGGAACCGCCGGCCGCCCGCTAGCGCCGCCTACGGGACGTACGACTCCGGCGGGGTTCCCGGCGTGCCCGCCCCCGTCCGTTCCCTCAGTTCGAACCAGATGCTCTTGCCCTCGCCCCGGGGGGCCACCCCCCACGCGTCCGCGAGGAGTTCGATCAGCATCAGGCCGCGGCCGGAGGAGGCCAGTTCGCCGGGGCGGCGCTTGTGGGGCAGGTCGTCGCCGGTGTCGAAGACCTCCACCCGCAGCCGCCGTCCGCCCTCCCCGCACAGGACCTCGGCGAGCAGCAGCGCGTCGGCGTCGGTGTGCACCAGCACGTTGGTGACCATCTCGGAGACCAGCAGCACCGCCGAGTCCACCTGGTCGGGCGAGGCCCAGTCGTGCAGCAGCTCGCGCAGGTGCTGGCGGGCCTCGGCGATCCGGTCCGGCTCGTCCTGGGCCACCGACAGCAGGGTGCGCCGCACCGGGGGCCCCGCCGTGGCGGTGCCGTCGCGCCCGCGGGCCGCGGCGGGCCGGCACAGCAGCACCAGCGCGATGTCGTCCTCGCGGCGGTCGGCCAGCGGTCCGGTGGTGTGGTGCGAGGACGGCCCGTGCACCGCCTGCACCAGCGCGTCGGCCAGCGCCTCCAGGTCCTCCTGGCGGTACTCGCCCGCCCGGTGGTCCTCCAGCAGTACCCGCAGCCTGCGCCAGCCGCTCTCCAGGTCGTGCCCGCCGGTCTCGATCAGGCCGTCGGTGCACAGCATCAGCGTCTCGTCGGGTTCCAGGGTGAACCGGGTCGTCGGGTAGTCGGCGTCCGGGTCGACGCCCAGCGGCAGCCCGCCCGCCGTCGGCCGCATCATCACCGTGCCGTCCGCCATCCGGATCACCGGGTCCGGGTGGCCGGCCCGGGCGACCTCCAGCAGGCCGGTCGCCGGGTCGGCCTCCACATACAGGCAGGTCGCGAACCGCGGGTCGGCCAGGGCGTCCGGCCCGGAGCCGTCGGTGATCCCGTGCAGGAAGCGGGAGGCGCGGGAGAGCACGGCGTCCGGGCGGTGTCCCTCGGCGGCGTAGGCGCGCAGCGCGATCCGCAGCTGGCCCATGATCCCGGCGGCGCGCACATCGTGGCCCTGGACGTCCCCGATGACCAGCGCGAACCGGCCGGAGGGCAGCGGGATCACGTCGTACCAGTCGCCGCCGACCTGGAGTCCGCCGCCGGTCGGGATGTACCGGGCGGCGATCCGCAGCCCCGGGACCTCAGGGCCCAGCGACGGCAGCATGGAGCGTTGCAGGCCCTCCGTCAGCTCCCGCTCCGACTCGGCGGCGCCGGCCCGGGACAGCGCCTGGGCGAGCATCCGGGCGACCGTGGTCAGCACCGCGCGTTCGTCGGGGGTGAACGCCACCGGGTAGGTGAACGCGGCCATCCACGCGCCCCTCGTGCGTCCGGCGGCCGTCAGCGGCAGGAACGCCCACGAGTGGCGGCCGAAGCGCCGGGCGAGCGGCCAGGTGGCCGGGTAGCGCTCCCGGTACTCCTCCGGGGAGGACAGGTACACGGCCCGCCCGGTGCGGACCACCTCGGCGGCCGGGTAGTCGGTGTCCAGTGGCATGTGGGAGAAGGGGTTCATGTCGCCGGGATGGTGTCCGTGCTGCCCGGTGATCGTCAGCCGGTCGCCCTCCACGCCGTAGACCACGAGCCCGTCCGGGGAGAAACCCGGCATCGACAGGCCCCCCGCCACCCGCAGCACCTCGGCCGTGGACCGCGCCTCCGCCAGTGCCCGGCCCGCGTCCAGCAGGAACGCCTCCCGGGAGCGCCGCCAGTCGCCGGTGACCGCGTTGCGGGCGGCGGCCGTGCCCGGGGCGGGCTCGGTCACCTCCTGGAGGGTGCCGATCAGTTCGTAGGTGTGCCGCTCGGGGTCGAAGGCCGGCTTGGAGCGGCTGCGGACGACCCGCAGGACGTGGCCGCCGGCGTCCACGACGCGGATGCGGACCTCGGCGAGGGTGCCCTCGGCGGCGGCCAGCCGCACCACCCCGGCGACCTCGTTCCAGTCGACGGGGTGCAGCCGGGCCCGGGTCTGGGCCTCGGTGAGGGTGACCGGCCGCGCGGGCAGCCCGAGCAGCCGCGCCGCCTCCGCGTCCAGGGTGACCCGCCCGGCGGCCGTGTCCCAGTGCCACAGCCCGGTCGCGAGGGCGGCGAGGACCTCCCCGACGGACGGCAGGGGCTCGCCTGTGCGCATTGCCCCACTTTATGGAGAGGTGACCGACAGGTGCCACCTAGGCGGGCGGACGGGAATCACGGGGAGCCGTTCTTGGGGTGCCCGGTACCCTTGGGATGGCCTAGGCCGTACCCGCCTGGCGACACCCGATCCGCACAGACTGGATGAACGACGATGCATCGGTACAGGTCCCACACCTGCGGCCAGCTCCGCGCCTCTGACGTCGGCACCGACGTCCGGCTGAGTGGCTGGCTGCACAATCGGCGCGACCTGGGCGGCATCCTCTTCATCGATCTGCGCGACCACTACGGCATCACGCAGCTGGTCGCCCGCCCCGGCACCCCCGCGTACGAGGCCCTGGACACGATCTCCAAGGAGTCCACGGTCCGCGTCGACGGCCGCGTTGTCTCACGTGGAACCGAGAACGTGAACCCCGACCTGCCCACCGGTGAGATCGAGGTCGAGGTCGCCGAGGTCGAGCTGCTCGGCGCGGCCCAGCCGCTGCCCTTCACGATCAACACCGAGGACGGGGTCAACGAGGAGCGGCGCCTGGAGTACCGCTTCCTGGACCTGCGCCGCGAGCGCATGCACCGCAACATCATGCTGCGCACGGCGGTCATCGGCGCCATCCGTCAGAAGATGACGGCGCTCGGCTTCAACGAGATGGCCACCCCCATCCTGACGGCGACCTCCCCCGAGGGTGCCCGTGACTTCGTGGTCCCCTCCCGGCTGCACCCGGGCCGGTTCTACGCCCTGCCGCAGGCCCCGCAGCAGTTCAAGCAGCTGCTGATGATCTCCGGCTTCGACCGCTACTTCCAGATCGCGCCCTGCTTCCGCGACGAGGACGCCCGCGCCGACCGCTCGCCGGGCGAGTTCTACCAGCTCGACGTCGAGATGAGCTTCGTCGAGCAGGAGGACGTCTTCCAGCCCATCGAGCAGCTCATGACCGAGCTGTTCGAGGAGTTCGGCGGCGGCCGCCACGTCACCTCCCCGTTCCCGCGGATCCCGTTCCGCGAGGCGATGCTCAAGTACGGCTCCGACAAGCCGGACCTGCGCGCCAAGCTGGAGCTGGTGGACATCACCGACGTCTTCGAGGGCTCGGAGTTCAAGGCGTTCGCCGGCAAGCACGTGCGCGCCCTGCCCGTGCCGGCCGTCCAGGACCAGCCGCGCAAGTTCTTCGACCAGCTCGGCGACTTCGCCGTGTCGCTGGGTGCCAAGGGCCTGGCCTGGGTCCGCGTCGGCGAGGACGGCACGCTGTCCGGCCCGATCGCGAAGTTCCTCACCGAGGAGAACGTCGCCGAGCTGACCAAGCGCCTGTCGCTGGCCCCCGGCCACGCCGTCTTCTTCGGCGCGGGCGAGTTCGACGAGGTCTCCAAGATCATGGGCGCGGTCCGCGTTGAGGCCGCCAAGCGCGCCGGCCACTTCGAGGAGAACGTCTTCCGGTTCTGCTGGATCGTCGACTTCCCGATGTTCGAGAAGGACGAGGACACCGGGAAGATCGACTTCTCGCACAACCCGTTCTCGATGCCGCAGGGCGGCATGGAGGCGCTGGAGACGCAGGACCCGCTGGACATCCTGGCCTGGCAGTACGACATCGTCTGCAACGGTGTGGAGCTGTCCTCCGGCGCGATCCGGAACCACGAGCCGGACATCATGCTGAAGGCGTTTGAGATCGCGGGCTACGACCGCGAGACCACCGAGCGCGAGTTCGCGGGCATGCTCCGCGCGTTCCGCTTCGGCGCCCCGCCGCACGGCGGCATCGCCCCGGGCGTGGACCGTATCGTCATGCTCCTCGCGGACGAGCCCAACATCCGCGAGACGATCGCCTTCCCGCTCAACGGCAACGCCCAGGACCTGATGATGGGCGCTCCGACCGAGCTGGAGGAGTCCCGCCTGCGCGAGCTGCACCTGGACATCCGCAAGCCGCAGCCGAAGTAGGGCAAGGCGCCGGGGCCTCAGCCGCCCTGGTCGTCGGACGGCGCGTCCGGGGACGCGCCGTCCTCCAGCAGCCGTTCGGCGATGTCGTCGGACCAGGCCTGCGCCCAGGCCCGCAGGGCGGCGATGCCGTCCTCGGCCAGGCCGCAGCGGAGGAAGTCCCGGTCGGCGTAGAAGTCCGTGCCCGTCAGCCGTGACTGGAGGGTGGGCAGGTCGAACGGGTCGTGCGCGTGCCGGCGGCCCAGTTCCTCCAGGTCCGGCAGCGAGAACCGGGCCGCGCAGGCGCGGGCGTCGACGAGATCGACGGCCGCGCCCCGGTCGTACAGCGCCCGGATCTTCGTCCCCACGGCGTCCGCGAGGCAGAGCGCCGGGCCGTAGCCGGTCGGCTCCGGCGGCTGCCAGAACGTCTCCTTGTGCAGTGTCAGCGCGCACGGCTCGCCGGTGGGCGGGTCGGTCACCGTCAGCCGCGCGGTCAGCGCCGTCACCGCGCCGGCCGCCACCCGCGACCCCCGCTCCTCAAGGGCCGCGCCGACGGCGGCGGCGATCCGCTCCATGCTCTCGGCGCTCTCGGTGGCCAGGTCGACATCGGCGTGCGGGCGGGTCAGCAGACCGTGCGCCTGGAGGGCGTAGCCGCCGGCCAGCACCAGACCGTACGGGGCACCCGCCCGTACGGCGTCCTCGAGGAGCCGGCGATGGGGTTCGGGAATGTCCACGGCACCGATTCTCCGGTCTGCCGGGCCCGGGGCGCGACGCCCGGCCGGGCCGTACGGAAAATTCCCGCGACGACGGCAACCTCCCGGCGGCGGGCGGCAACTGAGGAGACGTAAGGCATGTACGACAGACCTTAAGGACTCCTTCCGTGGCAGCTCCCTCCCACCGCCGGTCCCTCCGCAAGCGGCGCGTCCTCGCCGTGTCCGCCGCCGTCGTGGCCGCGGGCGTCGGAGCCGGGGTGTTCGTGCTCAACGCGAACGCCGACGGCGTCGACCTGTACCACCAGACCCTCCCCGCCAAGGACGGCTGGGCCGCCTCCGGCACGGGGACCACCGGCGGAGCGAAGGCCGACTCCGCGCACACCTTCACCGTCTCCACCCGCGCCCAGCTCGTGAAGGCGCTCGGCTCGGCCTCGGACACCACGCCCCGCATCATCAAGGTCAAGGGCACGATCGACGCGAACACCGACGACAGCGGCAGGAAGCTGACCTGCGCCGACTACGCGGCCGACACCGGCTACTCGCTGTCCGCCTACCTCAAGGCCTACGACCCGGCCGTCTACGGCCGCTCCAAGCTGCCCTCGGGCACCCAGGAGAAGGCCCGCGCCGCCGCCCAGGACAAGCAGGCGAAGAACGTCGTCTTCAAGGTGCCGGCCAACACCACGATCGTGGGCGTGCCCGGCACCGGCGCCGGGATCACCGGCGGCATGCTCCAGATCCAGAACGTCGACAACGTCATCGTCCGCAATCTGGCCTTCTCCGCCACCGAGGACTGCTTCCCGCAGTGGGACCCGACCGACGGCGACGACGGCAACTGGAACTCGAACTACGACTCGGTCAGCCTGCGCGGCGCGACCCACGTCTGGGCGGACCACAACACGTTCACCGACGCGCCCCACTTCGACAAGGCCAACCCGAAGTACTTCGGCCGCGAGTACCAGATCCACGACGGGGCCCTGGACATCACCAAGGGCTCCGACCTGGTGACCGTCGAGCGCAACCGGTTCACCGACCACGACAAGACGATGCTGATCGGCTCCAGCGACAAGGACAGCACCGGCAAGCTGCGCGTGACGATTCACCACAACGTGTGGAAGGGCATCGTGCAGCGGGCCCCGCTGGCCCGCCTCGGCCAGATCCACCTCTACAACAACCTGTACGACACGACGACCGTCAACGGCTACGCGCCCCAGTACAGCATCAACTCGCGCGCCAAGGCCCAGGTCGTCGCGCAGGCCAACTACTGGACGGTGCCGAGCGGCGGCAAGGTCGCCAAGCTGCTCAGCGGTGACGGCACCGGCTCGGTCGCGGGCAGCGGCAACCTGGTCAACGGCACCGTCACCGACCTGGTCGCCGCGTACAACGCCGCGAGCTCCAAGAAGATCAAGACGGCCGTGAACTGGACCCCGGCGCTCACCGCGGGCCTCCAGACCTCGGCGAAGAACCTGCCGGCGGAGCTGGCGGACACCACCGGCGCGGGCGTGCTGAAGTAACCCCGCCGTACGCGAAAGGGCGCCGGGCCGCGACGGCCCGGCGCCCTCCTCACGCGGACGGGAGCGGGGGGATCAGCCCTCCTCGCCGCCGAAGCGCTCCTTGTACGCGGCCAGGTCGTCGTCCGTCAGCTTGGCGAACAGCACCGGCGGCACCGTGAACGGGGTGCCGGCCGGGACGGCGGCCAGCGCCCTGGCCTCCTCGGCGCCGACCCAGGTGGCGGTGTCGTCCGGCAGGGCGAAGGCGCCGCGCATCGCCGCCGAGGTGGCCGGGATCAGCGGCTCGGAGACCACCGCGTACAGGTGGATCAGGTTCATCGCCGTACGCAGGGTGAGGGCCGCGCCCTCCTTGTCGGTCTTGATCTCCAGCCAGGGGGCCTTCTCCTCCAGGTAGGAGTTGCCGGCCGACCACAGGGCGCGCAGCGCGGCGGCGGCCTTGCGGAACTGGAGGGCCTCCATCTGCTCCTCGTACTCGGCGAGCAGCCGGGCGATCTCCTCGCCGAGCCGCGCCTCCGCCTCGCCGGGCTCGCCGCCGGCCGGGACCTCCTCGCCGAACCGCTTCTTGCTGAAGGACAGCACGCGGTTGACGAAGTTGCCGAGGGTGTCGGCCAGGTCCTTGTTCACCGTGGCGGTGAAGTGCTCCCAGGTGAACGACGAGTCGTCCGACTCCGGGGCGTTGGCGATCAGGAAGTAGCGCCAGTAGTCGGCGGGCAGGATGTCCAGGGCCTGGTCGGTGAAGACGCCGCGCTTCTGCGAGGTGGAGAACTTGCCGCCGTAGTACGTCAGCCAGTTGAACGCCTTGACGTAGTCGACCTTCTTCCACGGCTCGCGCACGCCCAGCTCGGTGGCCGGGAACATCACCGTGTGGAAGGGGACGTTGTCCTTGGCCATGAACTCGGTGTAGCGGACGGTGTCGTCGGCCTCGTACCACCACGCCTTCCAGTCCCGGTTCTCCGGGTCCTGGTCCGCCCACTCCTTCGTCGCGCCGATGTACTCGATCGGGGCGTCGAACCAGACGTAGAAGACCTTGCCCTCGGCCGCCAGCTCCGGCCAGGTGTCCGCCGGGACCGGGACGCCCCAGTCCAGGTCGCGGGTGATCGCGCGGTCGTGCAGGCCCTCGTTCAGCCACTTGCGGGCGATGGAGGAGGCGAGCTGCGGCCAGTCGTCCTCGTGCCGGGCGACCCACGCCTCGACCTCGTGCTGGAGCTTGGACTGGAGCAGGAAGAGGTGCTTGGTCTCGCGGACCTCCAGCTCGGTGGAGCCGGAGATCGCCGAGCGCGGGTCGATCAGGTCGGTCGGGTCCAGCACGCGGGTGCAGTTCTCGCACTGGTCGCCGCGGGCCTTGTCGTAGCCGCAGTGCGGGCAGGTGCCCTCGACGTAGCGGTCCGGCAGGAAGCGGCCGTCGGCCGGGCTGTAGACCTGGCGGATCGCCCGCTCCTCGATGAAGCCGTTCTCGTTCAGCTTGCGGGCGAAGTGCTGGGTGATCTCGACGTTCTCCGGGCTGGAGCTGCGGCCGAAGTAGTCGAAGGCGAGCGCGAAGCCGTCGTAGACCGCCTTCTGCGCGTCGTGCGCGCGGGCGCAGAAGTCCGCCACGGGCAGGCCCTGCTCCTTGGCGGCCAGCTCGGCGGGGGTGCCGTGCTCGTCGGTCGCGCAGATGTAGAGGACGTCGTGGCCGCGCTGGCGCAGATAGCGGGAGTAGACGTCCGCCGGGAGCATGGACCCCACCATGTTGCCCAGGTGCTTGATCCCGTTGATGTACGGAAGGGCGCTGGTGATGAGGTGTCGAGCCATCGTGGCTGCTCCCAGGTCGCTGCTTTTCTGCGGTTTCGAACCTTCAAATCGTAGCCGACACGGGTGGGCCGCCCGCTTCCCGTTTCGCGGACCGGGAAGGGGCGGCCAGGGCGCTACCCAGCGTTACGAAGCGTTACGGGCGCCAGTCGGTGAGGACGCCCTCGTACAGCTCGGTGTCCGTCAGCTCGCGGGGGGTGGGGCCCGCGTGGAAGAAGGACGCGTTGGGGGTCTTCAGCCTGCGGAGGTAGTCGAAGGCCTTGTTGTCGTGGTCACCGAAGGCGACGAAGGAGAAGAAGACGCCCGGGTGGGTCTCCGCGGCCTCGGTGAGGGCCTGGGTGGCGGGGGTCTTGGCGTCGGGGGCGCCGTCGGTCTGGAAGACGACGAGGGCGGGGACCGGGTCCTTGTCGACGTCCTTGTCGACGTGCCTGTCGTAGTGGTCGAGTACGGCGGCCACGGCGGCGTGGTAGCTGGTGCGGCCCATGCGGCCGAGGCCGGCGTGCGTGTCGTCGATCTTCGTGTCGTGATCGGGAGTGAGGGTGAGGTCGGTGGTGCCGTCGACCTCCGTGGAGAAGAAGACGACGTGGACCGAGGGGTCGGGGGCGGGGTCGAGGTGGGCGGCGAGGGCGAGGGTCTGGTCGGCGAGGGACTGGGCGGAACCGTCCTTGTAGTACGGGCGCATGCTCGCGGAGCGGTCCAGCACGAGGTAGAGCTTCGCTCGGGTGCCGGTGAGGTTCGTTTTGCGGAGGGTGGTGGTGGCGGCCTTGTAGGCGGTGGTGAGGGCGGGGGTGCGGGACTTGACCTTGGCGAGGGGGGTGGCGGGTTTGGGCTTGGGTGGGGTGTGGGTTTCGCCTTCGGCGGTCGTGGTCGTGTTCCCACCCGCACCGCCCGTGCGGGTTTCGTCGTCGGGTGCGGGTGGCCCCTGCGGGGCGTCCCCGCCGTCGGCGGCCTGCGGGGTGGTGTGCGCCGGCGCCTCGGCTTCGCCTTCGGCGGTCGTGTTCCCACCCGCACCACCCGTGCGGGTTTCGTCGTCGGGTGCGGGTGGCCCCTGCGGGGCGTCCCCGCCGTCGGCGGCCTGCGGGTCCGTCTCCGCCGGCGGTTCGGGCTCCGGGTCCGCGGGGGCCGCCGCCTCCGGCTTCGGCGTGGGGTCGGCTTCCGGCTCCGGTTCGGGCTCGGACCCGGCTGCTGCTGCCGCCACGGGTTCCGTCTCGGCGGTCGCCTTCGGCTCCGGCTCGGCGGTCGCCTTCGGCTCCGGCTCGGGTTCGGCCGTTGCTTCCGGCACGGACTCTGACTCGGCTGTCGCCCTCGGCTCCGGTTCGGCTGCGGCTGCCGTCTCCGCTGCTGCTTCCGGCTCGCGGCCGGTCTCCGTCACGGATTCCGGCGCCGGTTCGGTCGGGGCCGTTGCCTCCGGCGCCTTCTCCGGTGCCTCTTCCGGATGCGGGGCCGTCTCGGCAGTCGCCCTCGGCTCGTCGACCCCCGGCTCGGCCGTCGCCTCCGGCTCCGCCTTCGGTGCGGTGTCGGCTTCCGCCTTCGGCTCCGCTGTTTCTGGCTCGGCCGCCGTCTTCGACTGCGCCGTTTCCGGCTCGGCTTCCGCCTTCGGTTCCGCCGTTTCCGGCTTGGCCGTCGCCTCCGGCTCTGCCGTTTCCGGTTCCGCTGCCGCCTTTGGCTCTGCCGTTTCCGGCTCGGCCGTCAGCCTCGGCTCCGCCGCCTTCGGTTCCGCCGTCGCCTCCGCCTCTGCGTCGGCTGCCGGTTCCGCCTTCGGGGCGGTGTCGGCTTCCGCCTTCGGCTCTGCCGTTCCCGGCTCGGCCGCCGTCTTCGACTGCGCCGCCTCCGGCTCCGCCGCCGCCTTCGGTTCCGACGTTCCCGGCTCGGCCGTCGGCTTCGGCTTAGCCGTCTCCGGCTCCGCCGTCACCTCCGGCTCCGTCGGCTCTGCGTCGGCTTCCGCCTTCGGCTCTGCCGTTTCTGGCTCGGCCACCGCCTTCGGTTCCGCCGTTTCCGGTTCCGCCGTCACCTCCGGCTCCGCCGTCACCTCCGGCTCCGTCGGCTCTGCGTCGGCTTCCGCCTTCGGCTCTGCCGTTCCCGGCTCCGCCGCCGCCTTCGACTGCGCTGTTTCCGGTTCCGCCGTCACCTCCGGCTCCGTCGGCTCTGCGTCGGCTTCCGCCTTCGGCTCCGCCGTTCCCGGCTCTGCCGTCGTCTTCGACTGCGCCGCCTCCGGCTCCGCCGCCGCCTTCGGTTCCGACGTTCCCGGCTCGGCCGTCGGCTTCGGCTTAGCCGTCTCCGGTTCCGCCGTCGCCTCCGCCGTCGTCTCCGGAGGAGTCTGGTGGGGGACCTTGACGTTGTCGAAGGCGGCTGCCACCAGGTCGTGTTCCTCGGTGGGGGAGTGGCGGGGTTCGGGGAAGGGGGGCTGCTCGGGGGTCTCGGGGGCACCCTCCGGCTCGGTGGCTCGTGGCTTGCGTGAGCGGCCGAACGCGTTCCGCAGGAGAGTGAGAATGCCCATGTGCGCAACCCTTCGCGTGAGTTGTAGCCCGTCGATCGCTGGCCAGGACGGACACGTAAGGTTAGCGGCCCCCTGCGGCCGGACCGGTCAACGCGGCGACGTGATCGAGCGGGCCGCCGCCACCTCCTGGCGCAACGGCTCCAGCACACTGTCCGCGGGCCCGGTGAGATCGGTGCGTACGGCGGTCAGGGTCCGCGCCCGCCGTACGCCTTCGGCCAGCTCCCGCAGTTGCAGGGTCACCTGCGCGATCTCCGCCGGTGACGGGGGCGCCGCGCCGTGCTTGACGCGGACCCGGGCCGCCGTCGTGGCGTCGACGATGCGCTCCACCGCCACCACCAGCGGCCACCACGCGGCGGCCCGCCGGCCGGTCGGCGGCGGTTCGGTCAGGGCCCGCTGGAACTCCGTGCGGATGACGGACAGGTCGCGGTAGAGGCGGCGGCGCATCCGGGCCCGCGCGGCCGGGTCGGTGCCGGGACCGAACGCCCGCTCGACGTAGACCGCCGTGTCGGCCACCGCGTCGGCCAGCCGGTCGCCGACCCGGGTGTGCCAGCTCTCCGGCCAGCACAGGTAGCCGGCCGTCAGGGCGATCGCGCAGCCCAGCAGCGAGTCGTTCAGCCGGGGCAGCAGCAGGGCGGTGCCCTGGCGGTTGAGGACGTCGGACAGCAGGAGGATCACCGGGGTGATGGCCGCGGTCTGGTGGCCGTAGCCCCGCGGGGTCAGGGCGGGGATCAGCGGCGCGAGGAGGAACAGGACCGGCACGTCCCACCAGCCCAGGGGGACCTCGGCGAGGACCACCGCCGCCACCACCAGGCCGGCCACCGTGCCCACGGCGCGCATGAGGGCGCGGGAGAACACCGAGCCGAAGTCCGGCTTGAGGACGAAGGTGACGGTGAGCGCTACCCAGTAGGAGCGGGGGACCGGGACCAGCGAGACCAGCGCCTGGGCGAGGCCGATGCACAGCGCCAGCCGGACGCCGTAGCGCCAGGAGCTGGCGGACAGCATGACGTTGCGCGCGGCCCGGGCCGTGCGGACGCCGAGCGTGGCCGGGCTGCCCAGGCGGTCGTCGATGCCCCGGGGGTCCACGTCGGGCGCGGCGACGACCTCGGCGGTGTGGCGCAGGGCGTGGTCCACCGCCCGGGCCGTCTCCGTGGCGGGCACGGGGAGTTCCGGGGCGGGCTCGGGAGCCGTGCCCGCCGCCACGTCGCGGGCCAGGGCGCGGACCGCCTCGGGGATCTGCGGGGGCAGTGGGCGGGCCGCCAGATGGGCGGCGGGGGCCGCCTCGATCACCGGGGTGATCGCGTTCAGCTGGGCCAGCAGCCGGGTCAGGTCCGGGCTGCGGCCGTGGTGGCGGGCGCGCCGGGCGAGGATGAGGTCGTAGGACTCGTTCAGGGACTGGGTGACCGCGCGGCGGGCCTCCTCGTACGCCTCGGCGCGGTCCGTGCCGGCGGTGGCGAGCAGGTCGGCGACCGCGCGGTAGGTGGCGGCGACCGCGGTCCGCTCGGGGATCCCCGCGCGCAGCGGCCAGGCCAGCAGGGCGAGGAGCAGGACCAGCAGGCCGCCGCCGGTCATCAGGGCCGGGGCCAGCCACCAGGGCGAGGGCATCGGCAGGCCCGCGCCCACCACGCAGTTCAGGAGCAGCAGCAGACCGGAGACCGACGCCACCGCGCCGATCGTGGAGATCATGCCGGAGACCAGCGCGACGCCGGTGACCGCGGCGACCGCGTACCAGCCGTGCCCGTACGCCAGGGTGCCCAGCGTCACCCCGACCGCGCCGAAGAGCTGGGGGACGGCGATGTTGAGGATGCGCATCCGGTAGGCGTCGGCGGTGTCGCCGATGACCCCGGACAGGGCGCCCATGGAGGCGAGGGCGCCGTACGCCGGGCGGTCCGCGGCGAGGCCGGCCGCCAGCGGGACGGCCATGGCGACGGCGGCGCGGGCCACGGCGGCCCAGTTGACCGGCGCCTGCTGGGGTCTGAGGTTCCGCACCAGCCAGTCGGGAGGGGTCAGGCCGATGGGGAACTCTCGGGGCATGGGCCCATTATGGGGGAGTGGTGAATTTTGGGGCGTTTCCCGTCGGGCGGGGGCCCGGGGGCCCGGGGGACCTCTGGTGGGGGCCCGTGGAGGCGGCGGGCTACGCGTCCTCGTCCAGCCGGGTCAGGAACGCGGCGAGGTGGCGGTTGAACTCCTCGGGGCGCTCCAGGTTGGGCAGATGGGCGGCGCCCTCGATGACGTGCAGGGCGGAGTCGGGCAGGGCCGCGTGCATCTCCTCGGCGTCGGCGACCGGCGTGTAGGTGTCGTCGGCGCCGACCAGGACCAGGGCGGGCACGGTGACCCGCGTCAACAGGGCGCGGTAGTCGGGGCGTTCGGCCCGGCCGCGCAGGGCCGCCGCGGCACCCTTGGGCGGGGTGGCCGTCATCATGTGGTGCACATGCGCCTTGACCCCGGCATCGGCGTAGGGGGCGACCATCTTCTCCAGCACCTCGTCGGCGTAGCCCCGCATGCCCTCGGCCAGCAGCCGGTCCGCCATGGCGTTGCGGCCCCGCTTCCCCTCGGGGGTCTCGGCGGTGGGGAAGGTGTCGGCGAGGACCAGGCCGCGGATCCGGTCGCCGAAGCGGTCGTGGCACTCCATGACGATCTGGCCGCCCATGGACAGGCCGGCCAGGACGAAGGAGTCCACGGCCAGATGGTCCAGCAGCTCGGCGATGTCCTCGGCGTGCCGGGAGAGGGGGACCGTGCCGGGGGTCACGGGGGAGGCGCCGTAGCCGCGCAGGTCGGGGGCGATCACCCGGCGGCCGGCGGAGAACTCCGCCAGCTGCGGGTCCCACATCGTGTGGTCGAAGGGGTGGCCGTGGACGAGGACGAGGGGAACCCGGTCGGAGTTTTCGGGGCCTTTGTCGGCGTATGCGAGGAAGGGGGGCATGCGTACGACCCTAGGCGCGGCCCTTCGCTCGGCGCAATAAGATCTTTGCCCTCGGTGCAATCCAACGCGCCGGAGAAAGAGGGGGACTTGTGGACGACTACCGGCGCATCGCCGACCGGATCGCGGCCGACATCACCGGCGGGCGGCTCCGCCCCGGCCAACGGCTGCCACCGCAGCGGGCGTTCGCCCGGCGGCGGGGCATCGCGCCCTCCACGGCGGGCCGGGTGTACGCCGAACTCGTGCGCCGGGGGCTGGTCGTGGGCGAGGTCGGGCGCGGCACGTTCGTCCGGGCCACCGCGCCGGACGGGCAGCCGGGCCTCGCCCTCACCGAGGCGGCCGGCGCCCCGCTGGTGAACCTGGAGCTGAACTACCCGACCGCGCCCGGCCAGGCCGAGCTGCTGGCCCCGGCCCTCGCCACCCTGCTGCGGCCGGACGCCCTCGGCCAGGCGCTGCGGCCGGCCGCCGCCGCGGGCACCCCGGCGGCCCGGGAGGCGGTCGCCGCGCTGCTGGCCCAGGGCGGGCTGCGGGCCGGGCCGGAGCGGATCGTGTTCACCGGCAACGCCCGCCAGGCGATCGCCGCGGCCCTCGCCTCGCTGGTGCGGCCCGGCGGCCGGGTCGGGGTGGAGCCGCTGACGTATCCGCTGGTCAAGGAGATCGCGGCGCGCCTGGGCCTGGTCCTCGTGCCGCTCGCCACGGACGCCGAGGGGCCGGTGCCCGAGTCGGTGGCCGACGCCCACCGGGCCGCGCCGCTGTCCGCCCTCTACCTCCAGACCGCCCTGCACAACCCGACCTCGCTGACCACGGGCGCCGGGCGGCTGCGGCAGCTCGCCGACTGTGTCCACAGGCTGGGGATACCGGTCGTGGAGGACCGGATCTGGGCCTTCCTCCAGCCGGGCGGCACACCCCCGCTCGCCGCGCTCGCGCCCGGCTTGGTGCACCTGGTGGACAGCCTGTCCAAGCGGATCGCGCCCGGCCTCACCGCCGGTTTCGTCGTCGCGCCCCACGACCGGGCCGGGGCGGTGGCGCGGGCCGTGCGGTCCGGCGGGTGGAGCGCGGGCGGCTTCGCGCTGGAGGCGGTGGTGCGCTGGCTCGGCGACGGCACCGTGGACCGGCTGGTGGTCGCCAAGCGGCAGGACGCGCGGCGCCGTCAGCGGCTGCTCGCCGAGAAGCTGGCCGGGTTCGCCGTACGCTCCGACCCGGCCGCCTACTTCGCCTGGTGGGAGCTGCCGGCGCCGTGGCGGGCGGACACCTTCACGGCCGCCGCGCTGGACCACGGGATCGCCGTCACCCCGGGTACGGCCTTCGCCGTCGGCACCGGCCGGGCCCCGGACGCGGTCAGGATCGGCCTCGGGTCGGCGCCGGAACGGGAGTTGGCACGGGCCCTGGTGACACTGGCCGGCCTCGCGCGGGAGGGGGCGGCCGGGGCCGGGGGGTGAGGCGGTGGGTGTTCTCGCGGGTGTGCGGGGGTGGTCGCGGGCGTTCGTGGGTGTCGCGCCGGGCCGGGGGCCTGGCCGGTCGGGGAGGGCCTTCGCTGTCGGTGCCGGATGGGGGCCGGGGCGGGCCCGGGTACGGGGCGAGACGGCCTTCGGCGCCGGTGCCGGTCAGGCTCGGGCCCGGGTCGGTGCGGGGGCGGAGGCCGGGGCGGGTGCCGGGGACGGCTGGCGGTGTCGGGCGGGGCGGGGGAGGCGTAGCCGGCGGGTGAGCCAGACGGTGAGGGCGACGGCGACGCCGAGGCCGAGCAGCAGCCAGGCGGCCGTGCGCAGGGAGCCGGTCAGCGCGTCGTAGACCGCGCCCGCGGCGCCGTGCGACACACCGGCGGGCAGGTCGGCCAGGGTCAGGGCGCGGCCGACGCGCAGGGCGAGGACCAGCAGCGCGCCGCCCAGGGCCGTGCCCAGGGCGGTGGCGGCCACCGCCCGGCGGCGGCGGACGGCGAGCGCGATCCCGCCGACGGCGAACGCCACGGAGGCGGCCGGCAGCCAGGTACCGGCGACTTCGAGCACGTGGAACCCCTTCCGGAACGCGGCCAGCCGGTGCGCCGGGAGCACGGCGACCGCGGTGTGCTCCACCGGGATGCGCGCGGCGAGCGGTACGTGGTCGCGGGCGAGCTGACGTTTGACCTGGGCGGTGACGGGTGCCAGGTCGACGGTGACGGTGCCCTCGTCCCGGGCCCGCAGGGCGCGCAGCACGGCGTCGTGGGTGACCCGGTTGCCGGTGTCCCAGGCCAGCCGGAACGCCCGGGTCTGGGTGAAGGAGCGCACCGCGTCGCGGACGAAGGGGCGTACCGGGCCGGGTGCCGGGCGGCCGTCGAGGCGCTGGTCCACCGCGCGCAGGAGGCCGTCGCCGATGGTGTCCGCGACGGCCTCCCGCACGGCCGGGTCGGCGGCGAGCGGCGCCATGGCGGTGACGTACCGGCCCGTGTCGGCCAGCCCGTACGCCGCCCAGCCCGCCAGCGCGCCGAACGGGACGAGGAGGCAGGACAGGCTGATCAGTACGGCCGACAGGGCGCTCCTGAGGCGTCGTGAGGGCACAGGTCCAGCCAAGGGCCCCGGGGGGCCGGGCGCGAGCGGGAGCCCTGCGTTCGGGCGGCGGGGGCACCCGCTCGGCGCAATCGTGTACCCACCTGGCGGAACGCCGGACCCGCGGGACGGGACGGAGAGGTTCCGCTGCGTCCCGCTCTCCGGTGGAGCGTTCACCCGTACGGGTGTTTGCTGGTGCTGGGTGGTTCCGGCGCGGCCGGCTTCTCATGGGTCGTGGAGCCGGACCGGGCCCGGAACCACGCCCGCGCGCGCCGGTGTACGGCGCCCAGCGGACGGGCGCCACTCGGTGTACGCGCGCCGCTCAGCGGATCCGGCGCCCGAAGGCGTCCTCCCGCGTGTAGTAGCGGTAGAAGAACGCGGCGAAGGTGGCCGCCGCGACCAGCAGGGAAATCATGATCGCCCGGAGCACCGGCCTGCCGGACTGGGCGTACAGGAAGCCGAACGCGCAGCCGACGAACGCCGTCCACAGCAGCGCGTGCACCTCCCGGAGCATCCGGGGCGCCAGCGCCAGCAGCGCCATGCACAGCACCGCGAACACCAGCGCGCTGACGAAGCCGAGCAGCAGGTTCCAGCCGGTGATCGGGCTGCCGGAACGGTTGTTGGCCGCCACCCAGTAGCCGTAGACCAGGCCCAGCACGACCGGCACGCCGATCCGGGCCAGTCGGTGGGTGCGGGCGTCGAAGACGTCGGGCGGGCGGGCGCGCACATCGGTCGCCCGGCCCTCCACCTCGGGCGTGCGGCCGGGCCGGGACATGCCGCCGGGTGCGGGTGCCGCTTGAGCCATGAGAGCACTCCTCTCTCTCCTCGCCCCCGATCTGCCTCCGCTACCAGGGCACACCGGGGCGCAGGGCCCGGCAACTCGGCCGGGAGGATCGCCGGGTGCCCGGATGCGTGCGGTGCTCCCCCGTGCTTCGCTGAGGGCATGGAGGGCTGCCGGCCGTGACGTGGATGGAGTACGGGCGGCGACCGCTGCTGCGGGTGGGCGGTCGGAGCGTCGCCTGGCTGCCCCCGCTGCTGCTCCTCGCCGGCGTCGTCGTGGCGGACTTCTCCACCGGCGAGAGACTGCGGATGATCTCCTGGATCGTGCTGGTCCCGGGCATCTCCTCGGCGATCTGCGGGGCGTGGACGACGGCCGGGTACGGACTGCTGGCGGTGGCCGCGTACGTCTTCGTGGACAGCGCCTGGCCCGAGCAGTACCAGGCCGGGCTCGGCGACTTCATCCTGGTCGCCGTCGGCGGCGCCCTGGCCACCCTCGCCGCCGCCGTGCGCGTGCGCCGGGAACGGCAGGTGCTGCACATCCGGGACATCGCCGACACCACCCGGCGCACCGTGCTGCGCCCGCTGCCGCCCGACTGGGCCGGGCTGGAACAGGCGGGGGTGTACCTGGCCGCCGACACCGAGGCCCGGGTCGGCGGCGACTTCTACGACATCCAGCCCAGCCCGCACGGCACCCGCGTCCTCGTCGGCGATGTGCAGGGCAAGGGCCTCGGCGCGGTGGAGGCCGCCGCCGCGCTGCTCGGCACGTTCCGCGAGGCCGGGTACCACGAGAAGGATCTCGCGACCGTCGCCGAACGGCTGGAGATCCGGATGCTGCGGCACCGCGCCCACACCGTCGCGCTCGGCGGGGCCGACGGCGACCGGTTCGCCACGGCCGTCCTGATCGCCTTCCCCGCTGACACGCCGCAGACCCTGGAACTGGTGAACTTCGGCCACGAACCGCCGCTGGTCGTCGGCCCGCGAGGGGTCCGCGAGCTGCCCAGCGGCGAGGGCGTGCCGCTGGGCTGCGCCGACCTCGCGGGCGGTCTGCTGCCGCCGGTGCGCCGGGTGCCGCTGGCGATGGACGAGACGCTGCTGCTGGTCACCGACGGGGTGACCGAGGCCCGCGACGGGCCCGGCGAGTTCTACGACCTGACCCGCGAGGTCGCCCGCGCGGTCCGCGCCGATCCGCGCCGGGCCGCCCCGCACCGGCTGGTGCGCCGGGTCCGCGACGGCGTGCTGCGGCACAGCGGAGGCCGGCTGGCGGACGACACCACGATCTTCGCGGTGCGCCGGCTGCCCGGCGGCGGGGGCCCGCCGGGGAAAGACCTCGAACAGGGATGTTTGCGGTACTGAGGCCCCGGTGCGCGGCGCCAGCGGTTACGGTGCTGGCTGGAGAGCGGATCTACGGAGCCCTCGGGACCGACGGGGCCCACGGGGTGACAGGGGGAGGCACGATGCCCGGAACCGTGCTGCTGCTCGCGGCCTCGCCGGTGGGCCGGGGGCGCCTGGTGGACGCGGCCGGTGTCCTGCCGGTGCTGGCGGCCGTCGCCCCCGCCGTGCTGTCCGGCGCCGACACCGCGAACGTCGTGGAGCTCGCCGACCCGCTGGAACCGCAGGCCGTCCTGACCCGGCTGCGGGCCGCGGCGGCGGCGCCCGGACCGCTCACCGTGTACCTGACCGGGCAACTGCACCTGGACCGGCGCCAGCACCGGCCCCATCTGGCCCTGGCCCGCACCACGGCGGCCACCGTCCGCTACACCGCGTTGCCCTGGCACTGGATCCGCGAGGAACTGCGGCTGCGCTCGGCCGCGGACACCGCGCTGGTGGTCGATCTGCACGCCGATGCCGAGGCCTGGAAGCACATCACCGAGCACGGCCTCGACTGCGGCCCGTACACCGCCGTCTACGGCCGTGTCGCCCCGCCCGCCCGGCGGGGCCTGGCCGAGCCGGCGTACATGAAGACGGTCGCCACCCTGCTGCGCAGCGGCCACCGCCCCCCGCTGGGGGCCCTGCACGAGCAGGCCCTGGGCCGGATCCCGGAGGAGACCCGGGGAAACCTGCTGCTGGCACACGCGGGAGGCTGGACGGCGCCGGCGGGAGGGACAGCGCCGGCGGCCCCGGCCGGGCCCGCCGTACCGCTCGGCGCGGGGCCGGCCGGTGGGGTACCGGGGGCGGCGGCGACGGGGCTTCCGGCACCAGGGTTTCCCGTGCCGGGGCTGTCGGCGCCGGAGCCGCCGGCGCCGTGGGGCCCGGCCGCCGACCGGTCCGGGGATTCCTTCGCGGACCGCTCCGGTGATCCCCTCGCGGACCGGCCCGGCGAGTCGCCCGGCCGGCAGCCCGCCGATCCCGATCCCAACCCCGATCCGGATCCGCATGCCGCCATCAGCGCCGCCGTTCGCGGTGGCCTGCACCAGGAGGCGGACGGGCTGGCCGCGCGGTACGAGGAGGCCGCCGTGCGGGCCCACGGCGCCGGGTCCGAGCAGGCGTTGCACTGGCGGGAGGTGCGGGCCGATCTGGCGATGTTCGCCGGGGACCCGGTACGCAGCTGCCGGGCCTGGCTCGCGGTGGCCGAGGCACGGCTGGCCGCCGGGCAGCCGGCGGACGCGCCCGCCGTGGAGGCGGCCGTGGACCGCGCCCACCACCAGTGGGGCCGCGTCGAGGACCCCGCGCGGGCCCGCGAACTGGGCCTCGCGCTCGCGCGGTTGCGTCTCACGGTGCCCGGGCGCCGGCGCGGCGCGCTGGAGAACGTCCAGCGGCAGCTGGGCCGGCTCCAGGCCGCGCCGTAGCGAGGGCGGCCGTCGGCCGGGCCGGATACGGGCCCGCGCCTTGACGAGGGCCACGGCCGAGGCACCCGGCCGATTCTTTACCCGCGTGCGCTGATACGAACCGGCCCCGTGTCCGTACCGCTTGGGTGTCCGGGCCCGCGTACCGCCGCGCGTCCGGACCGACGACGGAAGATCCCCGGCAGGAGGCACGGTGCGCTTTTCGCGGAACGCGACGGGAACGGTGTTCGTGGGCGGTGCGATGGCCCTGACCCTCGCCGCGCTCGCCTACCCGGGCATGCTCGGCCTGAGCAAGGTCTCCGGTGCGCAGGACCGTGTCATCGCGAGCACCCAGTGGGGGCCGCTGACCGAGCAGGACCGGGACTTCGTGGTGAAGGTGCGGGCGGCCGGGCTGTGGGAGTACCCGGTCGGGCAGATCGGGCTGCGCAAGGGCGGCTCCAAGGGAGTGATCACGGCGAGCCGGCACCTGGTCGACGGGCACGCGGCGCTCGACACCACCTGCCGGAAGATCGCCCCGATGCTGAACATCACGCTGCCCGACGAGGCGAGCCCCCAGCAGCAGGGCTTCGTGCGGCAGCTGAACGGGGAGAGCGGCAGGCAGTTCGACACCGACTTCGCCAACATCCTGCGGATGACGCACGGCTCCATCTTCAACACGGTGGCGAAGATCCGCTCCACCACGAAGAACTCGCTGGTGCGGGCCTTGGCCGACCAGGCCAACGACACCGTGCTGGACCACATCTCCGTGATGGAGCGGACGGGCCTGGTGGACTTCGACCAGACCCTGTTCCAGCAGACCACCCCGCCCAAGCTGCCCGACTCCGACCTGACCCCGCCGCCCCCGGCCGCCGGCCGGCCGCAGGTGGTTCTCACCCCGCCGCCGTCGGCCACCTCCACCCCGGTGGACATCGACGGCATCGCGGGCGGCGGCACCGCCGGGGCGGGGCCGAGCCCGGCCCCGCCGGCCGGCTAGCCGCCCCCGGGAGCGCCGGAGTGCCTAGGCCAGCCACACGGTGGTGTCCGGAGGCAGCACCCCGTCGCCGGGCAGCGGGGTGCTGCTCAGCAGGACCTCGCCGGCGGGCAGCGGCACCGGTTCGGTGCCCAGGTTGGTGACGCTGCGCCAGGCCTCGGTGCGAGTGAAGTCCAGTACGCCGTCCGGCGCGTCCGGGGTCCAGGTCAGCGTCTCGCCGTCCAGCAGCTTGCGGCGCAGCCGCAGGGCCGTGCGGTACAGCTCCAGCGTGGAGCCCTCGGTGCCGCTCTGCGCCTCCACCGCGTAGGCGGCGAAGGACGCGGGCTGCGGCAGCCAGCCGGCCCCGGGCCCGAAGCCGTACGACGGCCCGGTCGTCGTCCACGGCAGGGGCACCCGGCAGCCGTCGCGGCCCTTGCGGGTGTGGCCGGTCTGCTCCCAGATCGGGTCCTGGAGCACCTGAGTGGGCAGGTCGGCGACCTCGGGCAGGCCGAGTTCCTCGCCCTGGTACAGATACGCCGAGCCGGGCAGCGCCAGCATCAGCAGGGTCGCCGCCCGGGCCCGGCGCAGCCCGGCCGCCGGGTCGACGGCGGGTGCCGTGCCGTGGGTGAGCAGCCAGGCCTCCGGGTCGGTGCCGGGCGGCAGCATGAGCCGGGAGGCGTGCCGTACGACGTCGTGGTTGGACAGCACCCAGGTCGCGGAGGCACCGGCCGAGCGGGCCGTGGCGAGCTCGCCGGAGATGATCGCGCGCAGCTCCGCCGCGTCCCAGCCGGCCTGGAGGTACTCGAAGTTGAAGGCCTGGCCGAGCTCGTCGGGGCGGGCGTACCGGGCCCGGCGGTCGCCCGGGACCCAGGCCTCGGCGACGGCCATGCGGGGCGGGCGGTAGGTGTCGAAGATCTTGCGCCAGTCGCGGTAGATCTCGTGCACCTCGTCCCGGTCCCAGTACGGGTGGCTGCCCGGCGGCAGGTGCCGCAGCGCCTCCTCGCCCCTCGCGCCGAGGGCGCCGAGGTCCCGCAGCGGCTCGGTGAGGTCCTTGGCCAGGCCGTGGGCGACGTCCACGCGGAAGCCGTCCACACCCCGGTCGGACCAGAACCGCAGGGTGGCGCGGAAGTCGGCGCGGACCTCCTCGTCGTCCCAGTTCAGGTCGGGCTGCTCGGGGGCGAACAGGTGCAGGTACCACTCGCCGTCGGCCACCCGGTGCCAGGCGCTGCCGCCGAACACGGACTGCCAGTCGGTGGGCGGCAGTTCGCCGCGCGTGCCGCGCCCCGGCCGGAAGACGTACCGCTCGCGGGCGGCCGATCCGGGCCCGGCGCGCAGCGCCTCCTGGAACCAGCGGTGCAGGTGGGAGGTGTGGTTGGGGACGATGTCCACGACGACCTTCAGGCCCAGCCGGTGCGCCTCGGCCACCAGGGCGGCGAAGTCGTCCAGGGTGCCCAGGCGTTCGTCGACCCCGCGCGGGTCGATGACGTCGTAGCCGCCGTCGGCGAGTTCGGAGGGGTAGAAGGGGCTCAGCCACAGGGCGTCGACGCCGAGCGCGGCGAGGTGGGACAGCCGCTGGGTCAGGCCCCTCAGGTCACCGAGGCCGTCGCCGTCGGCGTCGGCGAAACTTCGGGGATAGACCTGGTAGATGACGGCCTGACGCCACCAGTCGGGGTTCTTGGACGAGAGGTCCGGCGGGCGGTCTGCCATACGGGCTCCCTGGGACGGACGAGAGTACGGAATCTGTATCTGTCCACATTGCCCGAAAGGGAACCTTTTCCGGGGCGCTCAGGCGGCGCAGTGCTCCAACAGGCCCCTTACGTCCTCGTCCACCACCCGATAGCGCACCACGCGCCCCTCTTTCTCCCCCGCCACGACCCCCGCCGCGCGCAGCAGCCGCAGGGCCTGGGAGACGGCCGGGTCGTTCATGCCCGTGGCGATCGCCAGGTCCGAGACGGCCAGCGGCCCGGTCCGGTGCAGGGCGAGCAGCAGCGCGAGCCGGTTGGCGTCGGCCAGCAGCGAGAAGCGGTCGGCCCAGGCGCGCAGACGCCCCGCGTCGCCGATGGCGGCGATCGCCTCGCACACCCGGTGACCGTCGATGGTCCGACGATCGGCACGGTCGGCAGGAACGAGATGCATGGTCCCATCCTGGCAGGCCCCGATGTGATCTTGCATACCTGCTCAGGTGTGCAGCTATGCAGGAAACCGCGTGCCCCTCTACGGTGGGCGGGCCGTGGTGTTCGGGAAGCCGGTGTGAGACCGGAGCGGCCCTCGCCACTGTGATCGGGGAGTTCCCGTTCCGTCCGGCAACCGCCGGGCCACTGGCCGAAAGGCCGGGAAGGCAGGAACGGCGGACGTGTGACCCGTAAGCCAGGAGACCGGCCACGGCAGCTCACGAAGTGATCCACGAGGTGCTGGAGCGTGAACCCGATGGCTGATGCCGCTACTTTCCGCTGGCGACGCGAGGACACCGTCAAGACGGCGGGGCTGCTGGTGGTGATCCTCGCCCTGCACGTCGTCGCCTTCGGAATCCTTTATCTGCTGGTCGCACCGAGGCACTACCAGGTCGGTTCCCAGGTGTTCGGCGTGGGGCTGGGGATCACCGCCTACACCCTCGGCATGCGCCACGCCTTCGACGCCGACCACATCGCGGCGATCGACAACACCACCCGCAAGCTGATGGCCGACGGCAAGCGGCCGGTGTCGGTGGGGTTCTGGTTCGCGCTCGGGCACTCCAGCGTGGTCGTGCTGCTGGCCCTGCTGATCGCGGGCGGCACCTCGCTGGCCGGGAAGGTGATGAACGAGGGCTCCACCACCCACCAGGTCCTGGGGGTGCTCGGTACGACGATCTCCGGGTCCTTCCTCTACCTCATCGCCGCCCTGAACCTGGTCGCCCTGGTGGGCATCCTGAAGGTCTTCCGGGCGATGCGCGCGGGCGGGTACGACGAGACGGAGCTCGAACGGCACCTCGACTCGCGGGGGTTCATGAACCGGCTGCTGGGGCGGCTGACGAAGTCGGTGTCCCGGCCGGGGCAGATGTACCCGCTGGGCTTCCTGTTCGGCCTCGGCTTCGACACGGCCACCGAGGTCACCCTGATGGTGATGGCCGGCTCGGGCGCGGCGGCCGGCCTGCCCTGGTACGCGATCCTGTGCCTGCCGCTGCTGTTCGCCGCCGGGATGAGCCTGTTCGACACCCTCGACGGCACGTTCATGAACTTCGCCTACCAGTGGGCGTTCGCCAACCCCGTCCGCAAGGTCTTCTACAACCTCGCCATCACCGGTCTGTCCATCGCCGTGGCCTTCTTCATCGGCACCATCGAACTGGTCGGCGTGCTGCACGAGAAGTTCGATCTCGGTGACCCGGTGACGGACTGGGTGGCCGGCCTGGACCTGGACAACGTCGGCTATCTCATCGTCGGCCTGTTCGTGGCGGTGTGGGCGGCGGCGCTGGCGTACTGGCGGCTGGCACGGGTGGAGGAGCGCTGGTCGGTGCGGGCGGCGCCGTCCGACTGAGCCGGCGGGCGAGCGCGGCGCAGACCACCAGCTGGAGGGTGTGGTAGAGCATCAGCGGCAGGACGGTCATGGCGACCTCGTCCGCGGGAAACAGCACGGAAGCCATCGGCAGCCCGCTGGCCAGGCTCTTGGTCGCCCCGCAGAAGACCGCCGTCACCCGGTCCTCGCGGGGCAGCCCGAGCGCCCGCGCGGAGCGGTCGGCGAGCAGCAGGGCGGCGCCGAGCAGCACCGCCACCAGTACCCCGAGCAGGACCAGCCGGCCGGGGGAGACCCGCTGCCAGATGCCGGTGGTCATGCCCCGGCTGAACGCGGCGTAGACGACGAGCAGGATGGAGCCCCGGTCACAGAGCCCGATCACCTTGCGGTGCCGGCCGAGCCAGCCGGAGATCCACCGCCGCACCGCCTGCCCAGCGAGGAACGGCAGCAGCAACTGAAGTGCGATGTCGCCGAGTTGCCCCATGCCGATCGGGATGCCGTCGCCCTCGCCGCCGCCGATCAGCGCGACCGCCAGGACCGGGGTGAGCACCACGCCCAGCACCGTGGAGAAGGACGCCGAGCACAGGGCCGCGGCCACGTTGCCGCGGGCCAGGGAGGTGAGGGCGATGGAGGACTGCACCGTGGACGGCAGCACCGCGAGGAACAGCACGCCGGCGGTCAGCTCGGCGCCGAGCAGCCCGTCCGGCAGCAGCCGTGCGGCCAGGCCGAGCAGCGGGAAGACGGCGAACGTCAGGGCGAGCACCGGCAGATGCAGCCGCCAGTGCCGTACGCCGTCCAGCGCGGCCTGCGGGGAGAGCCGGGCGCCGTAGAGGAAGAACAGCAGGCCGATCGCCAGCTTGGTCAGCCAGGAGACGGCCTCGGCCGCGGTGTCCTCGGCCGGGACGAGCGCGGCGATCCCGATCGCGCCGAACAGTGCGACGATGTACCAGTCGACACGGCGCGCCAGACCGCGGACCGGTCCGATGAGCGTCTGAGACATGCGCTCCTGCCTTGGAAGCGGGTGGCATGGGACGGGGGTCGGTGCGAGTGCGAGTGCGGGTCCGGTGCGGGGGCCGGAGCCCGGACCCCGCCCCTCGCCCGCCGAGGGGCCCGCGTGGAGGGGCCCGCGTGCCGGGTGCGCGCGGGCCCCTGGGGTGGTTCAGGTCACGCGGGGGCGTGGACGTGGTGGCGGCTGATGTTCTTCTCCAGCAGTGCCAGGCACTCGGCGACCCCCACGCTGTCCGGGCCGGTCTGCGGCAGGCGGCCGTCGGCCTCCTTCAGCTCGGTCAGGGCGCGGTCGATGGCGGTCTGGGCGGCGAACAGGCAGGGCGTGCTGTAGATGGCGACGTCGACGCCCAGCGCGGACAGCTCGCTCAGCGACAGCCGCGGCGACTTGCCCCCGGCTATCTGGTTGAACAGCAGCGGCTTGTCCCCGATGACCTTGCGCACCTTGTGGATCCAGTCGACGCTGCGCACCCCGTCGACCAGCACCACGTCGGCGTCGGTCGCGGCGAGCGCCTTGGCGCGGCGCAGGATCTCGTCCTCCTCGGTGGCGTCGGTACGGGCCACCACCACCAGGTCCCGGCGGGACTGGAGGACCAGTTCCAGCTTCTCCAGGTACTCCTCCAGCGGGAGCACCTGCTTGCCGTCGACGTGACCGCAGCGCCGGGGCCGCTTCTGGTCCTCCAGGATGACGCCGGAGGCGCCGACGGCCTCCAGGTTCTGTACGACGTGGCACGCGGTCTCCGGGTCCACGTAGCCGTCGTCGATGTCCACCAGCAGGTGCTGCGCCGGGAACGCCATGCGCAGGCGCTGGACGAAGGCGATGATGTCGGGCCAGGCGATGAAGCCGATGTCGGGCAGGCCGTAGTGGGACGCGGCGAAGCCGAAGCCGGAGACGAACATCCCGTCGTAGTGCTGCGCCGCGACGGACGCGGAGAACATGTCGAAGACGCCGATCAGAGGGGTCGTGCCGTCCGCGTGGACGGCATCGCGTAGCCGGTTGGGGTGGCTCACGGTATCCTCCGTGGTTACTGGTTGCGTGGGCTGTGTGCCGCTGCGACCGTCTGCCCGCCAAAGCTGTTGGCCGCGTGGCATGTTCCGCACCAGACCGGCCGGGTGCCCTTCCTTGTGAGAGGCGCCCGGTCGACAGCTGTCCAGCCCGGTGGCCCGCAGATTAGGAAACACTTTGCCGAGTCACAACCATCTCTTTGCGATGGCGGTCCGAAACGTGGCGTTCCGGAACGCCGGTTCAGGCACGTGAACGCATGCTCACCCATGTGACCGAGTGATTCCCGACCGGACCGAGGGTCCGCACGATGGCCGGATCGGGTCTCGCCGACGAGCCGGACACCCTTTTTGTCAAGGGCCTTGGCACCTTCCGGGGCGACGGACGCTAGGGCCGTTCCACCGTCTCCAGGTACAGCCGCACGTACCGGTCCACGTCCACGTCCAACGCCACGTTCACCAGGGCCCGTTCGGAGCCGTCGTCGTGGAACTCGGCCTCGCCGGGGCCGGGTCTGAGATCCACGACGGTCTGGCCGCGGGCCGGGCCGGGCGCCAGGCAGACCTCGACCGGCAGCAGCCGGGTGGTGAGGCCCGCCGGATCGGCCACCGCGCACACCGCGCCCGCGTCCCCGAGACCACCGGCGTCCTCCGCGCCCGGCTCGCCGCCCTGCCTGGCCGGCCGGCACGCGAGGAGTTCCCCGGCCAGACGGGTGCCGGGCTCGTCGCTCGCGCGCAGCCGGCGCACCTCGGCGCCGGGCACGACGACCCGCCGGAAGACGTCCAGGCCGTACATGGTGATCGGCACCCCGGCCGTCAGCAGCACCGCCGCCGCCTCCGGGTCGTGCCAGACGTTGAACTCCGCGACCGGGGTGGCGTTCCCGGTGGTCACCGCCCCGCCCATGAACACGATCCGCTCGATGTTCCGGGTGACCTCCGGGTGGGTGCGCAGCAGCAGCGCGATGTTGGTCAGCGGGGCGGTCGGGATCAGCGTCACCGGGCGCGGGCAGGCGAGGATCTCCCGGCGCAGCAGGGTGACGGCGTCCACGTCCGCCGGGCCCCGGGCGGGTGCCGGCAGCCCCAGGTCGCCCATGCCGTCGGCGCCGTGCACCGGCGCGTGGCGGGCCGGCTCGATCAGCGGGCGCCCGGCACCCCGCGCCACCGGGACGGCGGGGGCGCCCGCCCGCTCCAGCACGGTCAGGGTGTTGCGGACCACCCCGTCCACGTCGGTGTTCCCGGCCACGCAGGTCACGGCCCTGAGGTCGAGCCCCGGGTGGCGCACGGCGAACAGCAGGGCGAGGGCGTCGTCGACACCGGTGTCGCAGTCGATGATCACGGGCACGGGCTGACCGGTCACGGCGGTCTCCTTCCGTCCAGCCGACCTTAGATCAGGGCGCCTCGTCCCACAGGGCGCTGGAGCGGGCCGCCACCCGCGCGGTGATCCGGCGCAGCAGCTCCGGCACCGGCAGCGGGCCCGGCCGCCGCCCGTCCCGCAGGCGTACGGCGGCCAGCCCGGCGCCGGCCTCCCGGGCGCCGACCACCGCCTGGTACGGCACCAGCCGCGCGGCCCGGATCCTGGCCCCGAGGGTGCCCTCGGCGGGCCCGGCGAGCTCGGCGCGCAGGCCGAGCGCGACGGCCTCCCGGACCAGCTCGGCCGCCTGCTCCAGCTGGTCGTCGGCCACCGGCAGCACGACCAGCTGGAGCGGCGCCAGCCAGGCCGGGAACGCGCCGCGGTGGGTCTCGACGAGATGGGCGACGGCCCGCTCCACACTGCCGACGACGCTGCGGTGCACCATCACCGGCCGGTGCGCGGCGCCGTCGGGACCGGTGTAGCGCAGGCCGAAGCGGGCGGGCTGGTGGAGGTCGATCTGCACGGTGGACAAGGTGGACTCGCGGCCCGCCGGGTCGGCGATCTGCACGTCGATCTTCGGGCCGTAGAACGCGGCCTCGCCCGCCGCCTCCTCGTACGCCACCCCGGCCTCGGCCAGGACCTGCCGCAGCATCGCGGTGGCCCGCCGCCACAGCGCGGGGTCGGCGACGTACTTGCCGCCCGCGCCGGGCAGGGACAGCCGGTGGCGTACGGCCTTGATGCCGAGGTCGGCGTAGGCGCGGCCGATCAGTTCCAGGGCGGCGCGGGCCTCGGCCACCGCCTGCTCCGGGGTGCAGAAGACATGGGCGTCGTTGAGGTGGATGGCGCGCACCCGGGTCAGGCCGCCGAGCACGCCGGACAGCTCGGCGCGGTGCATGGCGCCCAGCTCGGCGATGCGCAGCGGCAGTTCCCGGTGGCTGCGGGCGCGGGAGCGGTAGATCAGCGCGTGGTGCGGGCAGAGGCTGGGCCGCAGGACGACCTCCTCGCCGCCGAGCCGCATCGGCGGGTACATGTCGTCGCGGTAGTGGTCCCAGTGCCCGGAGATCTCGTACAGCTCCCGCTTGCCGAGCACGGGCGAGTACACGTGCCGGTAGCCGGCCCGGCGTTCGGCCTCCCGGACGTACTCCTCCAGGGCGTGCCGGACGGCCGCGCCGTCGGGCAGCCAGTACGGCAGTCCGGCGCCCATCAGCGGGTCGGTGCCGAAGAGGCCGAGCTCGCGGCCGAGGCGGCGGTGGTCGGGGCGGTCAGGGTGATCGGGCTGGTCGGGGTGGCCGGGGTGGCGGTCCATGGGTGTCCCTCCGTCGGGGTGGACGGGGGCGGACGGCCCGGGACACGGCGAAGCCCCGGGGCGTGCGCCCCGGGGCTTCGATGCTGGTCAGGTGTCAGCGCGCCGGGACGGTCTCCGGCGTCGTCGTGCTCGACGGGCACTGCGGGGCGCGCTGCATGGACGGGACGGTAACAGCGGCCGTACGGGCCGTTCCACGGAATTTCCGCCGGCGCCCCGCGCCACCCGGCCGTAGCCCTCACCCGTACGGCTCCGAGCGCTGGTGGGCCGCCCGGCCCGGTGGTGCCGTGAGACCAGGCACCCCGGCCGCCACGCAGTCCAGGAGGCACCGATGTCCCCCGCGATATCCCCGCGCGTCCCCCGCCTCCCCCGTGCCGTCGCGCTCCCCCTGCTCGCCACCGGTCTGCTGCTCGGCGGCGGCTGCGCGGCCCTCGGGCTGAACCACCCGGCGAGCGCCCCGCACCCGCTGCCCACGCTCGACCGGCCGGCACCGGTGTCCAAGGCGCCCCGGCGGGCCGACGGCTCCACGCTCAGCGACGAGCAGGCGCAGGCCGCGCTGATCACCCAGACCGACCTCGGCGCCCCCTGGACCGCCACGCGCGGCGCGGCCACCTGGCGGGACGGGCTGCTCAAGAGCCGCACCACGGCCGGGGAGTGCCAGCGGCTGCTGGACGCCCTCTACAGCGACGAACTCCTCGGCGCCCCGGCGCGCGTGGCCGTCGGCCTGGACGACGCCGACACCGAGGCCCAGCTCCGGTTCCAGATCGGCGCCCGCCGCCCGGCGGACGTCGACGCCACGCTGGCCTGGCTGCGGGAGATGCCGGTGCGCTGCGCCCGGTTCACGGCCACCACGGAGCTGGGGCTGCTGGAGGACGTGCAGGTGCGCGACGCCCCGCTGCCCGAGGTCGGGGACGCGCGCCAGGGACTGCGCGTCACCTGCGCCGCCACCGATCCGGACGGGCAGCGGTTCCTGCTCACGATGGACGTGGCCGCCGTCCGGGTCGGCGAGGACGCCTTCGCGCTCACCAACGGCGGCCTGGGCGACGTACCGAACGAGGCGACCCAGGCCGCCGTCCAGATCGGCGCCCTGAGGCTGGCGGACATCCGCCGGCAGGGCCGGGCGGAGGTGTGAGGGTCACAGCGGGGGAGGAACCGGGGAGGGGGGTACGGGCCACAGCGGGGGCTGGGCCGGGGCCGGGCCCAGGGTGGTGGTGCCGGGGGCGGTGCGGTGGCCCAGGCCGGTGCGGTAGGCGTCCAGGGCGGCCTCGGTCCGGCCGGTGCGGCGCAGCAGGTCGCCCAGCAGCCGGCACAGGTCGGCGAGGTCGCCGGCGGCGCCCGCGCGTTCCAGGAGGCTGAGGGCGCGGACGTAGTGCTCCTCGGCGGCCTCGGTGTCCCGGGCGTCCTCGGCGATGATGCCGAGCAGGCGGTGCGCGGCGGCGGCGTGCACGGCGCCGCGCTCGGAGGAGAAGTCCCCGAGGACGCCCTGAAGCAGCTCGGCGGCCTCCTCGGAGCGGCCCCGGCGGTGCAGCACGTCGGCGAGCTCGACGGCGGCCTGGCTGCGGTACAGGGCGGCCCGGGTCCGCGCGAGCATGGTGTGCGCCTGCCGCAACTCCTCCTCCGCGCGATCCAGTTCGCCGTTCTGCGCGTAGACGTAGCCGCGCATCCAGTGGCAGTTGGCCAGCTCGGTGCGCAGCCGCAGCTGGGCGTACAGCTCGGCCGCCTTGGCCAGGGAGGCGTCGGCCTCGGCGATCCGGCCCTCGGCGAGCAGGGTGCGGGCGACCGAGCGGTGCATCCGGGCGATCAGCGCGGGATCGCCGGCCCGCGGGGCGAGCGCGAGGGCGAACTCGGCGGCCTGGGCGGCGCGGGCGTGGGCGCCCATGTCCATGTACGGGCCGATGACGCTGGCGTAGAGCAGCAGCAGCGCGTCCGGGTCGTGCAGCCCGCCGCGGTTCAGTTCGTCGAGCGTGGACTCCAGCAGATAGACGGCGTACCGGAGTTCACCGGCGAGGTAGTGGGCGACGGCCCGGCCGCGCACCGCGGGCACCCGCATCGGCAGCGTCTGGCCGTCCAGTTGCTCCTCGGCCCGCTCGAAGAACTCCCGCGCCTCGCTCAACGCACCGGTCTCCAGGGCGCATTCGCCGAGGCCGAGCAGCGCGGCGGCCTGTTCGCAGCCGAGCCCGTGGGCCTCCGCCTCGGCGCGCACCAGACCGTACTGGACGGCGGCCTCCTCGGCCCGGCCGTCGGCGAGGAGCCGCTGCGCCTCGGTGAGCCGCAGCCTCAGGCCGGTGGCGAGGTGGGCGGGGCGGCCGACGGCCAGCTCCTCGAAGGTGACCCCGAGCCGGTCCGCGATATGCCTCAGCGCCTCGTCCGAGGCCCGGACCCGGCCCGCCTCCAGGGTGGAGATGTAGGCGGGGGTGTACGCCGGTTCCGCCAGCTGCCGCTGGGTCAGCCCCCGCTGGGCGCGCAGCCGCTGCACCCGCCGCCCGACGACCTCGGGTTCGTCCCGCTCCCGCATCCTCGCGTGCCCCCAACTCCCCCGGCCGCCCTTGCCGTTGGGCGGCGACAGCACCTAGGTTAAACGGCGGATTAAGCATGCTTAACACTCCGCTGTTGTGTTGCGAGGTCGCCGTGTCCGGACGTACATCCGCACCTTACGCACCCCCCGTCCGCCCCTGCCCCCGCCCGTCCGGCCGGGCCTCCGCCGCCCGGGGCGTCGTCGCGGCCGTGATCGCCGCGTCCGGGCTGCTGCTGGCGGCCAACGTCGGCCCGGCCGGCGCCGCCGACACCCCGCAGGCACCGGCGTCGGTGGTCCGGCAGACGGGCGGCTGAGACCGCCGTACCCGCACTCGCCGGTGGTACCCGTCGGTCGCCCCCCGGGCGCCCCGACTGGTCGCCCTCGCCGGTCGCCCTTGCGGGTGGCCGGGGAGCGTTCACCCTGCGGGGAGTGACGTTGTGAGCCAATATGGTGACATTGGCCGCATTGCTCTCTTCTAAGGGGGCCTCCATGGCTGTGGACATCCCACCGCTCGTCAAGACGTCCCGGCTCAGAAGCCGGGGCGGTCTGCTGGGCGAGTGCCTGGCGGAGTTCCTCGGGACCTTCGTCCTCATCTCCTTCGGCTGCGGCGTGGTCGCGATGGCGGTCGCCGCACTGCCCGGTTCCGGCCGGGCCGCCACCACGACCACGATCTTCCTGGCGGCCGGCGACTGGCTGCTCATCACCTGGGGCTGGGCCTTCGCCGTCATGTTCGGCGTCTACGTCGCCGGCGGGATCAGCGGCGCCCACCTCAACCCGGCGGTGACCCTGGCCATGGCCCTGCGCCGGGGCTTCTCCTGGGCCAAGGTGCTGCCGTACTGGGTTGCCCAGGTCGTCGGCGCCCTCACCGGCGCGGCGCTGGTCTACCTCGTCTACCACGACGCGATCAACACCTTCGACCGCACCGTGGCCGGACCGAAGGTGAACGGGCACACCAACACCACCTTCTCCATCTTCGCCACCTTCCCGGCCCCCTACTTCCACGGCGGCGTCTGGGGCCCGCTGATCGACCAGATCGTGGGCACGGCCTTCCTGCTCATGCTGATCGCCGCCGTCATCGACCTGCGCAACCAGGCCGTGCAGGCCAACCTCGGCCCCCTGATCATCGGCCTCGTCGTCGCCGCCATCGGCATGTCCTACGGCGCGAACGCGGGCTACGCCATCAACCCGGCCCGCGACTTCGGCCCCCGCCTGTTCACCTACGCGGCGGGCTGGGGCAGCCTGGCCTTCCCGGGCAGCGTGTCCGGCGCCTTCAGCGGCTACTGGTGGATCCCGATCGTCGGCCCGCTGATCGGCGGCGCGATCGGCATCCTGCTCTACGACCTCTTCATCGGCGACATCCTGCTCGCCCGCACCGAACTGGCCCAACTGCCCCCACCGGGCCGCTCCACCCCGACCCGCACCCGCCCCGAGGAATGACCTCACCCGGGAGCGCGACGCGGTGAGCGTGGCCCCGGTGACCGGCTGCCGACCAGACGGCCGGCCCGGCCGGCTAGGTGCCGGTGCCGGTGATCGTGATCCGGGTGCCGACGGGGGTGTGTTCGTACAGCCAGCGGGCGTCGGCGGTGCGCAGCCCGATCACGCTCAGGGTGGACGGGCGGCGGCCGGGGACGTCGGTGGCGGTGCCGGCGCCGTAGAGGTAGTGCGGCTCGCGCTCGGGGCGGCCGAAGGCCAGCACCCAGTCGTGGCTTTCGATCTCGCCGGTCGGGGAGACGCTGAACCGGGCGTGCCGCAGGCGTTCGGTGACCCGGGTGACCGCGTCGCCGCGGAACGGCTGGTTCATACCGGGGGCGGAGACGGGGAACGTCCTTCCTCCGGCCCGCAGTTCCAGCGTGGACAGGTCGATCCGGATGTCGTCGACGGCGGTGTCCCCGTCGGGGGACGGGGGCGGTGCGGGGGCGGTGGTGGTGGCGGTCGCGGCGGGGGGCGCGGGCCGTTTCGCGCCGTCCAGGAGGGTCGTGGCGGTCAGGACGGCCGCGCCCGCGACGACGAGACCCGCCGACACCAGCCCGGCCCGGCGGGTACGGCGGCGCAGCACGGCCCGGCGGCGCACGGCGGCACCCGGGCCGGGCGCGGGGCGCCGGCCCTGCTCGGCGACCTCGCGCAGGGCGTTCGTCAGCCGGTCGGCGCCCTCCCCGGGCGCGGCCGGGCCCGTCGGGTCATGGGGCATGCGTGGCCTCCTTCGTCCCGGTCATGGTCTCGGCCTCCTCGGGCGACAGATGGCGGGCGAGCGCGGCGCGGCCCCGGGCCAGCCGTGCCTTGACCGTGCCGGCGGGCGCGCCGGTCTCCGCGGCGATCTGCTCCACGCTCAGGTCGCACACGTGGTGCAGGACCACGGCCAGCCGTTGTGCCGGGGGCAGTTCGCGCAGCGCGGCGACCAGGGCGACGTGTTCCGGGCCGGGCCCCGGGACCTGCTCCCGGGGGGTGTCCGCGCGGACGAGTTCCAGCCAGCGCCGGGCGCGTCGGAACCGGCTGACCGCGAGCCGGGTGGCCACCGTGCGGATCCACGCCTCCGGAGCCTGCGCCGCGTCGAAGGACGTCCGCCGGTCCCAGGCCCGTACGAACGCCTCCTGGACGACGTCCTGCGCCTCGCCGTGGTCTCCGGTGAAGGCGTAGAGCTGTCCCACGAGCCGCGGGAAGGCAGCCGTGTAGAAGGCGTCGAACTCCTCCTCCGTCATCCCCGCCCCCGTGCTCCTCGTCCCGAAGGGCTGCATCCTACGGCGGGCGAGGGCCCGGGAAGTGTTCCCGGTACCGGTGCAACCGGGGCGCCGCGCCGTGCGTACAGACGATGTCCGTACGCATCCCAGGGGGGAACTTCCGTGTCCACGCACGCGCCTCGCACCCGCATCCCGCACGACCCGCCGGCCCACCCGGCTTCCGGCCGCCCGCCCGGCCGCCGCCCGAAAGCCGTCGCCGGTGCCCTCGCGGCGGCCTGCGCGCTGGTGCTCGCGGCGACCGGCTGCGCGGCCACCACCTCCGCGGCCACCTCCACGGCCGCCACCGGGCCGGCCGCCCCGTCCGGCGCGCACCCGTCCACCGCGTCCGCCTCCGCCGCGCCCGCCGTCCCCGAGCCGGCCGCGCTCGCCGACGCGAAGGTCAACGTCGCCGAGGGGGCCACCGTGGGGGTCGGCATGCCGATATCCGTCACCTTCCCGCGCCCGGTGCCGCGCGCGGAGCGGGCCGCGGTCGAGCACTGGCTCGGCGTCCGCACCGAGCCCGCCGTCACGGGCGCCTGGAGCTGGGTCAAGGACCGCAACCTGCTCGACGGGCAGCGCGTCGACTACCGCCCGCCCGCCTACTGGAAGCCCGGCACGCGCGTCACCCTGCGCGTCGGCGGCCACGCCGTACGGCACTTCTCCATCGGCCGTTCCCTGACCGCGACCGTCGACGTGCGCACCCACACGATGACCGTCACGGAGGACGGCAGGCCCGACACCCGGATCCCGGTCACCGCCGGCCGCCCCGGCCTGGACACCTGGAACGGGACGATGGTGGTGATGGACAAGCAGCCCAAGGTCTACATGGACTCCCGGACCGTCGGCCTCGGCGACGCCTACCACGGCTACTACGCCTGGGCGGTGCACACCACCACCTCCGGCACCTACGTCCACCAGAACCCCAACGCGAACACCTACGCGGGCCGGGCCAACGTCACCCACGGCTGTGTCGGCCTCGCCACCGACGGCACCGCCGAACGCTTCTACCGGCGGGTGATCCCCGGTGATGTCATCCGCGTCACCGGCTCCAAGGACACGGTCGAGGCCGGCAACGGCTACGGCGACTGGAACCTCACCTGGTCCGAGTGGCTCGCCCACAGCGCGACCCGGCACGCCGACGGCGGACGCTGAGGCGCCGGGGCGCCGGGGTGCTCCGGCGCGGCGGGCGTCACAGGGTGAGCAGCAGCGCGGTCAGCGCGGTGCAGCCCGCGCACACCGCGAGCACCACGGCCAGGCAGCGCCGCCGCAGCTCCTGGTAGCGGTGCTCGTACTCGGCCCGCAGCGACACGCACCGGGCCGCGACGCGCTCCAGGTCGGCGCGGGCCCGGCGCAGGCTGTCGGCGGTGTACTGCCGCTCGATCTCCTCGCGCTGGGCCGTCGTCAGCCAGTCCAGGGGGCCGGTGAACTCGCGGGCGCGCTGCTCCGCCTCCGCGACCCGGGCCTGCCACAGCAGATAACCCTCGACCTCGTTGCCGAGGTCGCCGCCCGCTCCGGTCCCCCGCTTGCGCAGGCCGCTCATCCGCGGGGCCGGTCGCCGGTGGCGATCTCGTAGCCCTCCTGCTCCCGCGCCGCGATGTCCGGGTGGTGCAGGTCGAAGGCCGGGGACTCGCTGCGGATACGGGGCAGGGTGACGAAGTTGTGCCGGGGCGGCGGGCAGGAGGTGGCCCACTCCAGGGACCGGCCGTAGCCCCACGGGTCGTCCACGCCGACCGGGGTGCCGAACCGCGCGGTCTTCCACACGTTGTAGAGGAACGGCAGCATGGACAGGCCCAGCAGGAAGGAGCTGATGGACGACAGCGTGTTCAGCGCGGTGAAGCCGTCGGAGGCCAGGTAGTCGGGGTACCGGCGCGGCATGCCCTCGGCGCCCAGCCAGTGCTGGACCAGGAAGGTGCCGTGGAAGCCGACGAACAGCGTCCAGAAGGTGATCTTGCCGAGGCGTTCGTCGAGCATCTTGCCGGTGAACTTGGGCCACCAGAAGTGGAATCCGGCGAACATCGCGAAGACGACCGTGCCGAAGACCACGTAGTGGAAGTGGGCGACGACGAAGTACGTGTCGGAGACGTGGAAGTCCATCGGCGGCGAGGCGAGGATGACGCCGGTGAGCCCGCCGAAGAGGAACGTCACGAGGAAGCCGGCCGCCCACAGCATCGGGGTCTCGAAGGAGAGGCTGCCCTTCCACATCGTGCCGATCCAGTTGAAGAACTTCACCCCGGTCGGCACGGCGATGAGGAAGGTCATGAAGGCGAAGAAGGGCAGCAGCGCCCCGCCGGTGACGTACATGTGGTGGGCCCACACCGTGACCGACAGGCCGGCGATGGCGATCGTCGCGGCGACCAGGCCCATGTAGCCGAAGATCGGTTTGCGGGCGAAGACGGGGATGATCTCGGTGATGATCCCGAAGAACGGCAGGGCGATGATGTAGACCTCGGGATGCCCGAAGAACCAGAACAGGTGCTGCCACAGCAGGGGCCCGCCGTTGGCCGGGTCGTAGACATGGGCGCCGAAGATGCGGTCGGCCGCCAGGGCGAACAGGGCGGCGGCCAGCACCGGGAAGGCCAGCAGGACCAGCACACCGGTCAGCAGCACGTTCCAGGTGAAGATCGGCATGCGGAACATGGTCATGCCGGGGGCGCGCATGCAGATGATCGTGGTGATGAAGTTGACGGCGCCGAGGATCGTGCCGAAGCCGGAGAAGGCCAGGCCCAGGATCCACAGGTTCCCGCCGAGCCCGGGGGTGCGGGTGGCGTCCGACAGCGGGGTGTACGCGAACCAGCCGAAGTCGGCGGCGCCGTTCGCGGTGAGGAAGCCGCCGACCGCGATGAGCGAGCCGAACAGGTACAGCCAGTAGGCGAACATGTTCAGCCGCGGGAAGGCCACGTCGGGCGCGCCGATCTGGAGCGGCATGATCCAGTTGGTGAACCCGGCGAACAGCGGGGTGGCGAACATCAGCAGCATCACGGTGCCGTGCATCGTGAACATCTGGTTGAACTGCTCGTTGGAGATGATCTGCAGGCCCGGGCGGGCCAGCTCGGCGCGCATCAGCAGCGCCATCACCCCGCCGGCCAGGAAGAACCCGAACGACGTCGTCAGATAGAGGGTGCCGATCGTCTTGTGGTCGGTGGTCGTCAGCCACTTCACCACGACATTGCCGGGCTGCTTGCGCCGGATGGGCAGCTCGTTCTCGTACGAGTCCTCGGCCGCCGCGCCTCCGCCCTGGGGTTCGTTCAGGATGCTCACAAGTCGTCCGTCTCCCGATGCTCGCGTCCGCCCGTGCGGTGACGGCGGTCCACCCGCCATCCTCACCGTCCGGGCCCGCACCAGGGGGTCCCAAAGGGTTCGTTGTGCGGCCGTCCGGGTGAGCGATACACCCGGACGCAGCAGCGCACCGGACGGCGCACGCCCGCCCGGCAGGGTCGCGCCGGCGCCGGGGAGCCGGTGGCGGACACCGGATCCGTCCCGGGTGTAACGCGTGCGCACCCCCACCGCGTGTAAGAGATGACGCCGGCCACGAGAGGACACACGGTGAGGGAAGCACCCGCGGACTACCTGGAGTTCGCCGTCGCCCGCAGCGGTCCGCTGTTCAGGACGGCCTGCCTGCTCACCGGCGACTGGCACCTCGCCGAGGACCTGGTCCAGGAGACCCTCGCCAAGATGTACCGCTCGTGGCGGCGGATCAACCGCGCGCAGTCCCCGGTCGCCTACGCCGACACCGTGCTGGTGCGCACCTTCGTCTCCCAGCGCCGGCGCCGCAGCTCCACCGAGCGCCCCAGCGACCGGATGCCCGACACGGCCGGGCCGGCGCCGGACGCGGAGCTGCGGATGGCCCTGCTGGACGGGCTGGCGCGGCTGACGGCCCGGGACCGCGCGGTCCTGGTGCTGCGCTACTGGGAGGACCGCTCGGTGGAGGAGACCGCGCAGGCGCTGCGGTTGTCGCCGGGCGCCGTCCGCACCCGCAGCACGCGCGCCCTGCGGCGGCTGCGCGATCTGCTCGGCGCCGAGCTGGCCGACCTGACCACCTGAGGAGCGCGGCCCGCCGGCGCCCGGCGCCGCGGCCGACGTGAAGAACGGAGACCCCGCATGTCCCGCGACGAGACGTCCCGCGACGAGGACTTCGAGACCGGGCTGGCCCGCGCCCTGCGCCGGACCGCCGGCGAGTTCCCGCCGCCTGCCCCCGACCTGGTGCGGCGCTCCGTCGGCCGGGGCCGCCGCAAGCGGCTGTTCGCCGCCGTCCGCACCACCGCCGCGGCCGCCGCCGTCGTCGCGGCGGGCGGCGGACTGCTGGCCGTGGGCCCGCTCGGCGGGCACGGCGACGGCACCCCCGAGCGGCTGCGCACCGGCACCCAGGCCCGCGTCACCGGGCAGCCGTCGTCCCCGAAGCCCGCGCCCCCCAGCGGCGCGGAGATGATCCGCACGCTCACCGCACTGCTTCCGCCCGGCGGCACCGTCTCCGCCGCCACCGGCCGGGACACCCAGACGGGGCCCGGCATCGTCTGGCCGATGGCCCGGCTCACCTACACCACCGCGCGGGGCAGCACCGCCCTGGACGTGACCCTCACCCGCCCGACCCCCGGCATCCCCGCCGACCAGGAGAGCCAGGGCGGCTGTCTGCCGGTGCAGGTGCGCCCCTACGACCGGTGCGCCACCGAGAAGCTCCCCGGCGGAGCGGTGCTCACCATCGTCCAGTCGTTCACCTACCCCAACCGGGACACCGGCCAGAAGCGCTGGTACGCCGTGCTGACCACCGCCGACGGCGCCGAGGTGACGGTGCAGGAGTTCGCCGGCGGCGGGGAGAAGGAGGCGTCCGGCCCGGCCGATCCGCTGCTGTCCCTCGCCGAGCTGTCCGCCATCGTGCGCAGCCCCCGCTGGGAGAGCGCGCTCGCCGCGCTGCCCACCCCGCCGCGCGCCCCCGACACCGGCCGCGAGGGGGTGCCCGGCGACCGCATGACCCGGGTGCTGAAGTCCCACCTCCCCCGCGGCGGCACCGTCTCCGACGTGAACGCCGGGGACGGGCTGGTCCAGCTCGTCCACGACGACGGCCACGGCCGGACCATGGTCGAGGCCGACGCGCAGTACGACATGGCCGACGCCCTGGCCGGGCACATGGGCTGCGCCGGGGTGGCCGGTGACTGCCGGTCCGAGACGCTGGGCGACGGGACCCGCGTCAAGACGGTCCGGGGACGGTCGGAGAAGGGCGGCTCGGCCCAGGTGTGGCAGGTCGACGTGCTGTACCCGGACGGCCGGCGGGTGGTGGCCCGCGAGGTGAACTCCTACGCCGAGGCCGGCCCGGTGACCCGGCCCCGGCCCGCGCTGAGCCTGGAGCTGCTGCGGGGCATCGCGCTCGACAAGGCGTTCTTCACGGGCTGACCCGGACGCGTGGGCCGGGGGCGGGTGCGGTCAGCCCGCCCAGTCCAGCAGGCGCTCGCCCGTCTCGGGCGCCCGGAGCCGGCCGAGCGACTCCTTCTCCAGCTGGCGTACGCGTTCCCGGGTCAGCCCCACCTGCTCGGCCACCTGTTGCAGGGTGCGCGGATGCCCGTCGTGCAGCCCGTAGCGCAGGCTGAGGATCATGGCCTCGCGCGGGGCGAGCACGCCCAGCGCGTCCCGGAGGTCCTCGGCGAGCGCCCGGTACTCGGCGACCTGCGGCGCCTGGAGGATGTCGGTGGCCGGGATGAGGTCGCCGACCACGGTCTCGCCGGTGTCGTCCACGGGCGTGTCCAGGCTGATCGTCTGCCGGCCGACCCGGCGCAGCCAGGCGACCCGGTCCTCGGCCAGGCCGCTCTCCCGCGCGACCTCGTCGTCCGTCGGCTCGTGCCCGATGCGCAGCTGGAGCTGCCGCTCGACCTTCGCCAGCTTCTGCAACTGCTCCACCACGTGCATCGGCAGCCGGACGGTACGGGCGTGCTGGGCGAGGCCCCGCTCGATCGCCTGGCGGATCCACCAGGTGGCGTACGTGGAGAACTTGAAGCCCTTGGTGTGGTCGAACTTCTCCACGGCCCGTATCAGCCCGAGGTTGCCCTCCTGGATGAGGTCCAGCAGGGGCACCCCGCGGTGGGCGTGCCGTTTGGCGATCGACACCACGAGCCGCAGATTGGCCCGGATCATGTGGTCCTTGGCGTGCCGGCCGTCCCGTACGGCCGCCTCCAGCTCCCGGCGCCGGTGCGCCGGCAGCCGGTGCGCGTCGTCCCGCTCCAGTTCCCCGGCGGCGTACTGACCGGCGTCGATGAGCCCGCCGAGGCGGACTTCGTCCTCGGCGTCGAGCAGCGGGGTCGCGGCGATCTGGTTCAGGTACTGGCCGAGCAGATCGGCCTCGTCGCCGGTTTCGGGGACCCGGCTCCGCGGGCGGGCGGACCGGGCCGCGCTGCGGCGGCGCTGCCGCGGGTCGGCCGTGGTGGTGCGTGCCGGACCAGGCATGGTCTTCCGGCCTCCGACTCCTGTCGCTTCGGCTCTGTGCGCAGAGCCCGGGCTTCCAGCGACCGCCGGGTACCCGGCCCCGCTCCCGGGATGCGCACCGGGCGCGCCTCAGCGCTCCCAGGTGGCGTCGGCGAGGGCCAGCATGTGCGGGGCGGACAGGGCGTTCCACGGATCGGCGGCGGTGGTCAGCAGCCAGCGCGCCGCGTCGGCGGGTTCGCCGGGCGGTACCACCAGCAGCGCCCGCTGTTCCCCGGCGCCGGTGTCCAGGGTGATGGTGTGGGCCTCGGTGTCGACGGCCGACAGGGAGACCAGGATGAGGTGGCCGGGGACCGGCACCCGGTGCGGGACGTCGGGCCAGGCGGCAGTGTCCACGGTGACATGGACGACCGCGCCGAGACCGGCGGCCAGGGCGCCGGCCAGGGCCGGCAGTTCCAGTTCCAGCGCGTCACAGCGCGGCCACCAGGCGCCGTCCAGCGGGCCGTGGCCGCCGTCCGGGGCCAGGGCGAGCCGGGGCAGGGGCATCCGGTAGGTGTGCGGCCCGGCCGGCGAGGGGTGCCCGGCGGAGCTGTCGTTCCTGTCCATGCGTACGATCCCGTCCCGGACGGACCGCGGGCCGCCCGATTGCGTCGTGGCGCCGGAGTGGGTCAGCCCAGCGGGCTGTCCGCCCAGGGGAGTGCCGAGGACTCGCGGGACTCCTGGGGGCGGGCCGCCGCGGCCTCGTGGCAGGTGAAGCCGAGCCTGGTCAGCGCCCGGCTCACCTCGGCCGCCGTGAAGTCGCGGCGGTCCTGTCCGGTGATGATCTGCCCGATCTGCTTGACCGGGTAGACCCGGCCGCCGACGGTCGCGCAGATGCCGACGGCGGGCTCGGGGGAGACGCCCTCCATCGACTGCTCGACCTCGGACTTGGTCAGGTCGAAGGGGAAACGGGCGATGACACAGCGCATGGTGCCTCCAGCGGAGCGGTCGGGGTGGGGACGGGCCGCCGGGGGGCGCGGGGCCGCCCGGCGGTCACGGGGTGCGTGCGGGTCAGCGGTTTCCCTCGGCGGCGGGACGCCCGGTCGGGGCGCGCCGGGGGCCGCGGGCCCGCCGGGACCGCCCGCCCCGGCCACGTCCGCCGGCTCCGGAGGCGCCGGTGCGCTGGGGGCGCTCGGCGGCCGGTACGGCGATCGTGACGGGCACTCCGGAGGGCGTGCGGGCGCCGGTGATCCGGTTCAGCTCGGGCTCGCCCGGGCGTACGCGGGTGGTGCGGGCGGTGATGTCGGCGTCGTTCATGAGGCGGTCCACGGCGCGCCGCTGGTGCGGCAGGACGAGGGTGACGACCGTGCCGGACTTGCCGGCGCGGGCGGTGCGGCCGCCGCGGTGCAGGTAGTCCTTGTGGTCGGCGGGCGGGTCGACGTTCACCACGAGGTCGATGTCGTCGATGTGCAGGCCGCGGGCGGCGACGTTGGTGGCCACCAGGACGGTGACGTGGCCGTCCTTGAACTGGGCGAGGGTGCGGGTGCGCTGCGGCTGGGACTTGCCGCCGTGCAGCGCCGAGGCCCGTACGCCGACCGACAGCAGGTGCTTGGCCAGCCGCTCCGCCGCGTGCTTGGTGTCCAGGAACATGATCACGCGGCCGTCGCGGGCGGCGATCTCGGTGGCGGTGCCGTGCTTGTCGTCGTCGTGGACGTGCAGCAGGTGGTGTTCCATCGTGGTGACCGCGCCCGCCGACGGGTCGACCGAGTGCACGACGGGGTCGTGCAGGTACCGGCGCACCAGGAGGTCGATGTTGCGGTCGAGGGTGGCCGAGAACAGCAGCCGCTGGCCGTCCGGGCGGACCTGGTCGAGCAGGGCGGTGACCTGGGGCATGAAGCCCATGTCGGTCATCTGGTCGGCCTCGTCCAGGACGGTGACGGACACGCGGTCCAGCAGGCAGCCGCCGCGGTCGATGATGTCCTTGAGCCGTCCGGGGGTCGCCACGACGATCTCGGCACCGGCGCGCAGCGCGGCCGTCTGGCGGCCGATCGACATGCCGCCGACCACGGTGACCGAGCGCAGGCGCAGTGCCCGGGCGTAGGGGGCGAGGGCGTCGGTGACCTGCTGGGCCAGTTCCCGGGTGGGTACGAGGATCAGGGCGAGCGGCTGCCGGGGCTCGGCCCGCTGTCCGGCCAGGCGGGCCAGCAGGGGGAGACCGAAGGCGAGGGTCTTGCCCGATCCGGTACGGCCGCGGCCCAGGACGTCCCGGCCGGCCAGCGTGTTCGGCAGCGTGGCCGCCTGGATGGGGAAGGGCTCGGTCACGCCTTCGGCGCGCAGCGCGTCCCGCAGGGGCGCGGGCAGGTCCAGGTCGGCGAAGCTCTCCACCGGCGGCAGCGCCTCGGTGAGGGTGACGGGCAGGGCGAACTCACCGCTGGGGGCCCGGCGGGCACCGGGGCTCTTCCCCTGGGGGCCCTTTCCGCGCGTGCTGGTCCGTGCGGACCGGAACGGGGCGGAGTCGTTGCCGCCGCGGCGACCGGTACCGCCGGCGCCACGGGTAGGACGGGTGCGGTTCATGATGAGGAACCTCCTCGATGTGCACGGCACGTGTCGAGGAATTCCTCTCGGCGGTGCACAACCGCGGCAGAATTCACAAGAATGAGCCGAAGAAGAAGCCGAAAGGCCGTAGAAGGACTGGTCGGCGGGTAAAAGGGCCCGGCGTCCGCCGGACATACGGACCGGGGCCCGCACCCCAAGAGCGCGGGCCCCGTCCTCGTAGAACGCGTCAGCGTCAGGCGGGAACGATGTTCTCGGCCTGCGGGCCCTTCTGGCCCTGCGTGACGTCGAAGGTAACCTTCTGGCCTTCCTGAAGCTCGCGGAAGCCGGAGGTGGCGATGTTCGAGTAGTGCGCGAACACGTCGGCGCCGCCGCCGTCCTGCTCGATGAAGCCGAAGCCCTTTTCCGCGTTGAACCACTTCACGGTGCCAGATGCCATATTGAATCTCCCTAGGGGCATGCCGTGACCCGCACTGTGCGGATCCCGAGTCGCCGCGATGATCACCCCTAAGGGGCCCGGAAAGTCCGGCAATCAAAACTGCAACTGTTATCACGGTAACACGGTCCGGCCCCGCCTGCCCGGCTTTTTTGTCGCCCGGTTCCGGTGGGGGCGATATTCTGGCGCGCTTCCGTAGGGAAACCTTTCGGCACCCCGTGGGCAATTCTCCAGTGGCGGGAACAGATTTACGCCCGTGCTCAGCGGCCGTCGCCGGTGGCGGGCCCGTCCGGCCGGCCCCGCGGCTCCTCGTCGCGCCGCAGCTCCTCGTTGTGCCGCAGTGCCTCGCCGAGCCGGTCCTCCAGGTCGATGATGCGGCACGCGGCCTCGACGGGGGTGCCCTGGCCGACCAACTCGCGGGCGCGGGCGGCGATGCGCAACTGGCGGCGGGAGTAGCGCCGGTGGCCGCCCTCCGAGCGCAGGGGGGTGATCAGCCCCGCCTCGCCGACGGCCCTGAGGAACGCGGGCGTGGTGCCGAGCAGGTCGGCGGCGCGGCCCATCGTGTAGGCGGGGTAGTCGTCGTCGTCCAGATGGCCGGCGGGTGGGTTGTCGGGCATGGCGCCTTCGGTCGGGGGGCAGGGTCCGTGTGGTCCCCGGTCCCCTCAACCCTAAGGGCGACGCGTACGCGTATGTGGTGCCGCCGTGACAGATTCGCCGTCCGCGGCCCCGCCGCGCCCGGCGCCCGGCTCACCGGACACCGGGCCGCGCATGACGGAACCGCCGCTCCCGGACCGGCTTCGCGGTCCCTGGAGCGGCGGTTTTCGGTCCCATGCTGGCTGTTTCCGGACGCAACAAGATCAAACTCTTGGCAGATACACCCAATATCGGGCCACAATGCCTCAGAGCATGAGGCTGGAGTTACCGGGCGGTACGGCTGAGTACCCCGCTCACGTTCACGACCTCGTGGCACCCCTGCGCCTGGCGTCCGGTCGCCGGAGTTCCTGGCTTCTCGCAGGTCACCTCGACGGTCACGGTGTCGTTCTCGGGGATCTTGATGGGGGTCACCCAGTGGTAGTCCTGGTTGCGGAAGGTCTCCAGCGCGATGGTGGTGATCTTGCGGTCCCCGAAGGTGATCGTCATCAGTCCCTCGTCGCCCTGGAAGTTGGCGATGACGATGTCCGTGACCCCGAAGACGCTGTCCTTGGGCACCTGGTAGGTGCCCGGCTTCGTCTCCCCGCCGGCCGACTGCACGTCGATGGTCTGCGAGGTCTGCCGCCCGCCGCCGAGCCCGGTCCCGTCGTCGACCGACGTGCCGTCGCCGCCGGTCGCGCCCGGACCGCCCGTGCCCTGGCCTCCGGAACCGGCGCCGGGCGCCGTGCCCTTGCCCGTCCCCGTACCCGTGCCGGGAGAAGTGCCCGGGGTCTGCCCGTCGCCGCCCTGTTCCCCGGCGGGTGTCGGCCGCGGCTGGACCGCCTCGGTGGCCGCTTCCTTGGCGGCGCTGCGCACCGCGGGGCGGACCAGCATGAACCAGGCCAGCAACAGCGCGAGCAGCGCCGCGAGCAGGGCGAGCAGCCACTTCGGGAAGATCGGGATCTGGACGAACTCGGCGTCCAGCGGCGCCCGTACGGCGGGCTCGTCCGGCCGGGGCGCGTCCTGCTCGCCGGTCTCGGCGGCGTCCACGGTGAATGGCCAGACCACCGGTGCGCCGAACCACACCGGCTTGCCGGTGCGCACCCGCAGGCCGATCTCCGCCGACTCGCCGGGTTCCAGCGGCAGTTCCGCCGGCGTGAAGGCGAACGCCAGCTCCTCGCCCGCCTGTCCGGCGGTGAAGCCGGCCCGCACCGGGGTGTTGCCCTGGTTGCGCACCGCCAGCCGGTACCGTCCGCGCAGCCAGCCGCGCCGGCGGCGCGGGGCCAGCTCGCTGTGCAGCTCGTGGAACGCCCCGATGTGCACGGTGGTCTCCAGCACCCGCACCGACTCGGGGTGCTCGGCCGGCAGCACCCGTACCCCGAGGGGCACCGCACCGGCGCGCACCTCCGGGGACCGCGGGGGCTCCAGCCGCAGCGTCACCGTCTCCGAGGTGCCCGGATACAGGGAGACCCGCGCGGGCTCCACGGTGGTCCAGGCGGCGCAGTCCCCGACGATCTCCAGGCTGTACGCCTCGACGATGTCGCTGTCGTTGCGCACGGTCACGGTGGTCGTGGCGATGTCTCCCGGCGCCACGGTCACTTCCGGAATGTCGAGGCCGGGAGCGCCGGGGCTGGAAGAGGCTGCAGAAGGCGTCACGCCAGCACGGTAGACCGGGCCCGGGCGCCCCGCGAGAAGCGCGAGGGCAATGCCCGGGCAGTCGTGGTGCCCCTGCGGTCACCCATCAACTCCCCGAGGACAGCGGACCGTTGACCGGCCGCTGTCCCGGGTGCGCCGCCCCGCGGCGCTCGTCCCCGCCCTCGCATCACCCGACCAGCACTCATCAGACAGGTACCCCTCATGTCCAGCTTCGAACAAGGCGGGCCGGCCGTGCCCGCCGCCACCTCCCCTGGGCCGGCCCCGGCCTGGGCCTCGCACCGGGCCCCTTCCGCCGACCGTCCCGACCGGGTCACCGTGGCCGTGTACGCCGCCGACCCGGTGCTGCGCCTGGGCGTCGTCCAGCAACTGCGCCAGCGCCCCGAGATCGACCTGCTCGCCGACGCCGACGCCGAGCGGGCCGAGGTGTCGCTGGTGGTCGTGGACCACGTCGACGACGACGTCGCCGCGCTGCTGCACCGGCTGCGGCACAACACCGCCACCCGTACCGGCCTGGTGGTCGCCACCCTCGGCTCCGGCTCGCTGCAACGCGTCATCGAGTGCGGGGTGGCGGCGGTGCTGCGGCGCGCCGAGGCCGACCAGGACCAGCTGCTGCGGCTCGTGCTGGCCATAGCGAACGGCGAGGGCGTCCTGCCCGGCGACCTGCTCGGCAAGCTCCTCAGCCACGTGGGCGGCCTCCAGCGGTCGGCGCTCGATCCGCGGGGGCTGTCCCTGTCCACGCTGACCACCCGGGAGGCGGACATGCTGCGGATGGTGTCGGAGGGCCTGGACACCGCCGAGATCGCCCGCAAGACCTCGTACTCCGAACGGACCGTCAAGAACATCCTCCACGAGGTCATCACCCGGCTCCAGCTGCGCAACCGGGCCCACGCGGTCGGCTACGCGCTGCGCAACGGGCTGATCTGACACGAGGACCCGGCCTGGGCGGCGCGCGTCGGCGGGGCGGCACGGGCGCGGTCCGGCCGGGCAACGCGCGCTGCCCGAAAGCGCACCGCGCGTTTCCCCCGGGTATAGCCCCGCCGCCCTCCCGTTCTCGCGCGCGCCCGGGACAGGGTGGCGGGGGCACACCCGGATTGCCGCACCAGACTGCGAGGGGGACCTTGATGGGAACCGCTGGCCCCGGCGGGCGGTACCGCCTGGGGCGGCTCGGCGCGTCGGCGCTGTTGCTGATCCCCCTGCTCGTCGCGACCGCGGCCTCCGGCGAGAACGGCACCGCCGACGCCTCGCCGCGGGTGGCCACCACGGCCCCGGAGACCCGGATCGCGTTCGCCGGCACCCGGCACCGCAGTCTCGGCGTGCCCACCTCCGACAACAAGAAGAGCGTCCCGCTGTTCGACGAGGGCCCGGTCTACAACGACGTCCCGGTCCACAACGACATCCAGCCGTCCGCCCTGGGCGACCAGCTGGTCTTCGCCAGCCGCCGCGACGAGAAGGACCCGCAGATCTATCTGCGGGCCGCCAACGGTTCCGTGAGCCGTCTCACCTTCGGCATGGACGCGGCCCACCCCCGGCTGACGCCGGACGGCACCTCCGTGGTCTTCGACGCGGCCACGCCCGGCGGCCCGGACGGCAAGACCCAGCGCGATCTGTGGCGGGTGGGCACCGACGGCTCCGGGCCGACCCAGCTCACCAAAACCTCCGCCGACGAGACGTACCCGACGGTCTCCCCGGACGGGAAGCACCTCGCGTACTCCAGTAGCGAGGGCTCGGCGGCCGGCGCGCAGATCTACGTACGGTCGCTGGACGAGCAGGGCCTCCCCACCCAGGACGCCCCCACCCGGGTCACCGATCCCGTGAACGGCACGGCCACCGAACCGGTGTGGAACCCGGTGAACGACGACACCCACCGCGGCCTCATCGCGTACACCGCCACCAAGGGCGACCGGTCCCAGCTGCGGGAGACCAACGTCCTCGGCACCACCGACGGGCCGCTGCTCGGCGGGGGCCGGGAGGAGTGGCGGGCGCACGCGCCGGCCTGGATGCCGGGCGGGGACGAGGTGCTGTTCCTCAGCCCCGAGATCACCTGCCAGTGCGAGGGCAACTACGACCACGTGTTCCGCGCCAAGCGGCACGGCACCGGGACACCGGGACTGGTGCTGGACGAGAACCGGGAGGTCTCCTCGCCCACCTGGCTCGGCCCGCTGGACGGCGGCCGGGCGGTGGTGGAGCACATCACGGCCGACGGCCCGCACACCGTGACGCTCCAGGACATCCGGGCGGACGGGGCCGACCCCCGCGACCTGAACCTGACGATCCTGAACGAGGATCCGGAGGCCGACACCAACACCGACGCGGGCAAGGACCCGCTCTTCCAGCCCCGGCCCGGCTACGACCCGTGGACCGAGCGGCAGAGCTACACACCGGACGGCCGCCGGATCGTGGTGACCCGTTTCCTGGGCGACCCCGGCAGCCGCGTCGAGGAGATCTGGCTGGCGGACGCCGACGGCACGCACCCCGAGGCGCTGAAGCTCGACGGACGCGGACCGGGCGTCCGGGACACCGACCCGGCGTTCTCCCCGGACGGCAAGTACCTCGCCTTCACCCGGATCACGCCGGGCACCGACGGGGCCGCGGCGACCAGCAAGGTGCTCATAGCGGAGGTCGCCTCCGGCAAGATCACCGGCGAGATCGTCCGGCCCGACGCAGAGCTCCCGGGCCAGGACGCCCAGCCCACCTGGTCCTCCGACGGCACCATGCTGGCCTTCACCCGCAACAAGCTGGTCTACGGCGTCGGCGGCAACAAGCACATCTGGACCGTGCCCGTGAATGAGGTGAAGGAACCGGCCCAGCAGATCGACCTGAGCGAGAGGATCTGCCCGGGCACCTGCGCGGTCATCGACGACAGCCCCGCGTTCTCCCCCGACGGGCTCAGCATCGCCTTCAACCGGAAGAACGGCGGCGGTGTGGTCGACACCGGCGAGCACAACGGCATCATCGTGACCTCCGTGGACGGCAAGGACTGCCGGGTGCTCCTGCCCGGCTCCGCCCGCGACGTGCCCGACGCCTGCCTGCGCGCACTGCCGGAGAACCCCGGGCCGTTCCAGCCCCGGGACGCCGCCTGGACGCCCGACGGCACCTCCCTGGTGCTCAGCTCCCGCCCCAGCCGGCCGGTCAACAGCCCGGAGAAGCTCAAGGTGCTGAACGTCGTGACCGGCGAGCTGACCAAGCTCACCAACGACCTGCCGGGCCGGCACAAGGAGCCCAGCGTCCAGCAGTCCGTCGACCTCGCCGTCCGGGCACCCGGCACCGTCCCGGAGGTGACCGTCGGCGACTCGACCACGGTCCGCGTCGAGGTGGTGAACAACGGCCCCGCCGCCTCTCCCGGCACCCGGCTGACCATCGCCCCGCCCGCCGGGGTCACCGTCACCCGGATCACCGGGCCCGACGGCTCCTGCGTCCCCACGACCCTCCAGTGCGGCCTCGGCGTGGTGCGGCCCGGCAAGACCGTTCCGGTGGACGTCACGCTCACCGGGGTCACCCCGGGTGACGCGCCGGTCGGCTGGTCGGTCACCGGTACGGTCCTCGACCCGCGGCCCAGCGACAACGACGGCCGGACCGTGGTGCCGGTGCGCACGGCCCCGCCGCCGACCCCGACGCCCACTCCCACTCCCACCCCTACGCCGACCCCGACTCCTCCGCCGGCCACTCCGGCCCCGACACCGCCGCCCACCGTGCCGCCGGTGCCGCCGCAGCCGCCGGCGCCGAAGGCCGGGCCCAGCGTGCGCGTCACGGCCCAGCCGAACCCCGGCTACGTCGGCGGACGGGTCGTGGTGACGTACACCGTCCGCAACGGCCGCAACGCGCTGGCCACCGGCCTGCGGCTGCGCATCGGGCTGCCCGCCGGGATCCCCGACAGCGGGCCGCCGCCGGGCTGCGACGCCTCCTGGCTGTGCGCGCTGCCGGACCTCCCGCCGGGCGCGAGCACCGTCGTACGCGTCGTCCTCAGCCCCAAGAAGGCGATGACCGGCCAGGTCACCGGCGTGCTCACCACCACCGGCACGGACGCCGACCGCGGGGACAACACCGCCCGGCAGCGGCTGCGCATCCTCCAGCCGCGCATCATCGCCGTACCGCCCATCGGCAAGCCCGGCTTCGTCACTTCCGTGCGCGGCAAGGACTTCCCGCCCGGAGTGCCGGTCCGGTTCACCTGGAAGCCGGGGATCACCGCGGCGGCGGCGCCGACCGTCCCCAAGCCCGACGGCACGTTCATCGGCCAGCTGCTCATCCTCGCCAAGGACCAGACCGGGCCCCGCGTCATCATCGCCAAGGGCCCCGGATTCTCCCCGGTGCAGACCGACTTCCTGGTGGTCAGCGGCAGCATCCAGCCGCCCGACGAGGTGACCCGCCGGTGATCCACGAGGTCGACGAGGCGCTGCGCCGGCTGCTCGCCGAGTCCGGCCTGGAGGCGTCGGGCGTCGAGGTCGTCCTCGACGCCCCCACCCGGGACTGGGCCGCGCGCCGCAGCGCGCCCACGGTCTGCGCCTTCCTGTACGACATCCGGGAGGACGCCACCCGGCGCGGCAGCGGCGCGGGGGAGGTGTACGACGCGGACGGGCAGCTCGTGGGGCGGCGCACCCCGCCCCGCTGGTTCGACCTGACGTACCTGGTCACGGCGTGGGCGAGCCGCCCGCAGGACGAACACCGGCTGCTGTCGCAGGTGCTCTCCTGCCTGGTGGCCGTCGACACGCTGCCCGCCCGGCTGCTCACCGGCACGCTCGCCGAACTGGGCCTGACCGTGGGCCTGGACGTCGCCGGGGCCGCCGCCGACGTACCGGCCGCCGCCGATGTGTGGTCGGCGCTCGGCGGCGAACTGAAGGCGTCGCTGGGGGTACGGGTGCGGGCGCCGCTCGCCGGGGCGGTCACGGCCGTCGCGCCGCCGGTCACCGAGGGACTCGTCGTACGGTCCGCCGCCCGGCGCGCCGACGGGCAGGCGGACTCCGGGCGGCGGCTGCGCTACACGGAGGTGAGCGACCCGGGCCCGCAGGGCTTCGCCGGCCCCCGCGAACGGGGCCCGGCCCCCGCCCGCCGCCGCCACCGGGGGGACCGCCAGCCGTGACCCGCGGGACCGGGACGACCGAGACGATCGATACGCCTGAAACACCTGACACCTCGGAAAGCGCTGAAAGCGCCGAGACGAACGAGACCACCGGGACGTCCGTGACCGACCGCGCCGCCGCCGGGGAGCCGGGCACCCGGGTGGACCCCCTGTGGGAGCGGCTGCGGGACGTCGAGGAGCGGGTGCGGTGGGCCGTTCAGGTGCGGCGGGCCGGGGATCCCGATCCCGACGACCCGTACCGGGGGCAGTACCTCACCCCCGAGGCGGCGGCCCGCATCCTGGACGAGCCGGGCGGGCTCGGCCTACCGGACCCGGACCCCTGGCAGCCGCCGGCCGGTTCCGTCCTCGCCGGCCTCGCCGCGCGGTTCGGGCTGTCACCGCTGGACCTGGACCTGCTCCTGGTCGCGGTGGCGCCCGATCTCGACGCGCGGTTCGAGCGGCTCTACGGCTACCTCAACGACGACCTGACCCGCCGCCGGCCCACCGTCGGACTCGCCCTGGAGCTGTGCGGGCTCGCCGGGGCGGCCCCCGCGCGGTTCCGGCTCGCCCCCGGCGCCCCGCTGGTCGCGGGCGGCCTGGTGGAGGTCACCGAGCCGGAACGGCCGCCGTTGTCCCGGCTCCTGGTGGTCCCCGACCGGGTCACCGCCCATCTCCTCGGCAACGCCTGGCCCGACGCCCGGCTGGCGGGCGTGCTCGACGAGGCCCGCGCGGACCCGACCGCCGAGCCCGAGGCGGTGCGCCGCACGGCGGCGGCCGCCCGGACCGGCAGCGGCCTGGTCCAGCTGCGCGGCCGGGGCGACACCGCCGGCCTGGCCGTCGCCGCGCTCGGCGCGGCGGACCTGCGCCCCCTGGTGCTGGACGCGGCGGCGCTCGCCCGGCGCTCCGGCGACATCCCGGAGCTGGCGCGGGTGGCCGCCCGCGAGGCCCGGCTGACCGGCGCCGGGGTGGTCCTCGGCCCGCTGGAGGCCCTGCCCGACGAACCCGCCGAACGGGCCCGCACGCTGCGCACGCTGTGCACGGCGCTGCGCGGCATCCCCCTGCTGATGCACGGCACCCTCGGCTGGGACCCGGCCTGGGCCGCCGACACCCCCGTCGTCCTGACCGTGCCGGCGCCCTCGCCCGAGCGGCAGGCGGCCCGCTGGCGACACGCCCTGGAGCGGGCCGCCGGTGACGGCTCCGTACCCGGTGACACCGGGGAACTGGCCCGGGCGGTGGCCGCGCACCGCCTGGACTCCGGGCAGGTGCGCCGCGCCGCCGACGTCGCCGTGCGCACGGCCGCCCTCGCGGGCCGCCCGGTCCACCCCGACGACCTGCGCACCGCCGTACGCGCGCAGAACGGCGCGGGCCTGGACCGGCTGGCCCGCCGGGTGGAGCCCTCGGTCGGCTGGGACGACCTGGTGCTCCCACCGCTCACCCACCGGCGGCTGCGTGAACTCGCGCTGCGCGCCCGCCACCGCGAGCAGGTCCTCGGGCAGTGGGGGATGCGGCCCGGCGGCGGACGCGGACGCGGGGTGATCGCGCTGTTCGCGGGCGAGTCGGGCACCGGCAAGACCATGTCCGCCGAGGTCGTCGCGGCGGACCTGGGCATGGACCTGTACGTGGTGGACCTGTCCACGGTGGTCGACAAGTACGTGGGCGAGACCGAGAAGAACCTGGAGCGGATCTTCACGGAGGCGTCGGCGGTCAACGCCGTGCTGCTCTTCGACGAGGCCGACGCGATCTTCGGCAAGCGCTCGGAGGTGAAGGACGCGCACGACCGGCACGCCAACATCGAGTCGGCGTACCTGCTCCAGCGCATGGAGTCGTTCGACGGGATCGCGGTGCTGACCACCAACCTGCGGGCCAACCTGGACGAGGCGTTCACCCGCCGGCTGGACGTGATCGCCGACTTCCCGGTGCCCGACGCCGCCCAGCGGCTCGCCCTGTGGGAACGCTGTCTGGGCGACCGTCTGCCCCGGGCCGGCGACCTGGACCTCGGCTTCTGCGCCGACCGCTTCGAGCTGGCCGGCGGCTCGATCCGGGCCTGCGCGGTGACCGCGGCCTACCTCGCGGCGGAGTCCGGGGCACCGCTCACCATGAGCCAGGTGGTGACGGCGATCGCCCAGGAGTACCGCAAGCTGGGCCGCCTGGTCCTGGAGACCGAGTTCGGCCCCTATCTGCCGGAGGCCGTGGGCGCCTGAGGGCGACGCCGGACCGGACGCCGGCGGAGGGGGTCAGCCCTGGGCGTCCGGCGGGAGAAGGTGGGCGTGGTTCTGGGCGAAGAGGTTGCGTGCCCGGAGGGTGTCGAGCAGGCCGTAGGTGTCACACAGCTCGCGGAATCGCTTCTCCACCGCTTCGGTGACCGTGCGCGACTGTTCCTCGGCGCTGTCCTTTTCGCTCAGCCGCTTCTCCGCGTTCTGCTGTGAGAGCTTCTTGGCCTGGGCGGACTTCTTGGGGTCGTCTGCCGCCTTCCTGGCGGCGTTGACCGCTTGCGCCGCCGCCTTCTCGGCCCGGTCCAGTTCCTTCAGCGCGTCGGTGTAATCCCGGGCGATCTCCTTCATGGCGGTGATCAGCTCGGGGGCGAGCCCTTCCTCGCTCTTTCCGGTGCGCAGGTAGGCGTCGATGTTCGCGAGGTCCTCCTCGGCGAACCCCTTCGGCAGCGACCTTCCCTCCGGGCTCTGCCCGGCCCTCTTCAAGGGCCCGTAGGCGTCCTTGTCCTGCTGGTGCCATGCGGCGTGCTTCTGCGCTTCGGTCTGCTCCTCGGCCGGGAGCGACTTCTGGTGCTTGCCGGAGCGGGTGGGCGGCGCGCTGACCCGGATGCGTTCGTAACCGGGAGCCAGGCCGCCGGTCTGCGTGCGGCCGGTGTCGCCGTCGGCGTGCCACGCCTCCATGCGGCTGCCCCCGGCGAAGCTGTCGGGCTCCTCCATGTACCGGACGGTGAATCCCATCAGGGCCATCGCTTCGAGGTTCCCGCTGCGGAAGCCCAGGTGACGCGTGGTCGCGTTGCGGTCCAAGTAGTCGAACACCTGGAACTGGTCGTTGCGGGTGGTACCGACGAGGCGTTTGAAGTCGCCGTCGGTCCAGAACTGGGTGAGGTCGACGACCTTGGCGTTGAAGCTCCCCATCTCCTCGTCGTGGGCGTCGTCCTCTTCGGGCTTCGGGGCGTAGGCGTCCGCGATGGACGCGTACTTCGACTTCTCGCCCCCCGCGGCGCTCCCCTGCCGGTTCTTCGGCGCCGCGTCACCCACGATCAGCACCAGGTCCAGGCTGCCGAGTCCGGCGATGATCTGCGCCATGCCGAGGTAGCTGGAATCGTGCTCGATGTGGACCTCGCCGCCCTTGCCGCTGAACCTGGACCACAGGACCGCGACCCGCTTGCCCTTCGCGTCCACGTTCTTCAGCCTCAGCCACTCCTCGACGGGGTCCGCGGCCCGGTCCGCCCCGTCTCCGTCGAGCCCCCAGCCGGCCCGGATCTTCTCGCGCATCTCCTCGCTGAAGTTCTCGCCGACGTACTTCGTCGCGTCGCCGACGCCGATGGGCTTCTGTCCGGAGGCCTTCTTCACGGCCGTCATGCGGCTGTCCGATTCCGCGACCGGAACCGGCGTGATCCGGGAGGAGGCTATGCCCGACTGCGTGTAGAACTCCTGGAGCTTGCGGGCGACGCCTTCCTCGTCCGGGGTGTGGGTGACGTAGAGGCGGACCTCCGGGTCGGCGATGAGCATCGCGGCGACGGCGAACTGGTCCCCGGAGGCGTAGGCCGGCTGGTGGAGCACCTTGCCGGGCTTCGGCCGCGCGTCCGGGGCGGGCCCCGCGCCGGAGGACGCCTCCATCCGCTGGACGGCGGGCGCGGACGTGGTGTCCGGGGCCTGCGCGTCCGGGCCGGCCGAGCGCCCTTGGAGCGCGGCCGGAGCGCGCAGCACCCTGGTGGCGTTGGCCTCCGCCTCGCGCTCGAAGCGGTCCGACGGGTCGGAGATCCTGAGCCCGTGACCGTGCTCGGTGCCCGCCACCGGGCCCTGGCGCTGCTGCACGACGTGCGTCAGCTCGTGGGCGAGGGTGTGTTTGTCGCCGCCGCCGTCACCGAGGACGACATGGCTGCCGGAGGTGTAGGCACGCGCCCCGATGGCCCGGGCCGAGCGGGCGGCGACGGGCCCGGTGTGCAGGCGTACGTCGGAGAAGTCCGTGCCGAAACGCGCCTCCATGTCCTGACGCACCGGCGCCGCCAGGGGCTTGCCGGACGAGCGCAACACCTCGTGCACCCCGGGATCGGACTGCTCCGCTCCGCCCTCCGGACGGGCCCGGCGGGAGATCATGGCGGTGGCCGCGGCGTTGCCCGCGCCGCGCTGGACCGCGAGGAGGGTTCCGGCGGTGAGCGGGAGCGGCATGGACGCGCCCGCCGGGGGCACCTGCCGAGTGGTGGCCGGAACGGACGCCGCCTGCTCGTTCTCGGCCTGCTCGGCACGTGAACTCGACGTCCGCATCGATTGCCCCCTCGTTGACGCGGCCCGGCACCGCTCCGTCGGCGGCCCCAGTGCACCGCCCGGATGTCCGGCATGTCCAGGGGCGCAGGGGCAGAGCGGGGGCAAGGCCGGAGGGCGGACGGGCGGTCGGGGCGGGCTGGGAAAGGCAGCGGTCCTGCCCCCGGTCGGGTCCGCACGTCCCTGTTCCCCCGGCACGTCCGCCCCGCAGACTCGGCCTGGACACAGGTGACCCACCCGCAAGGACCCCGAAGGAGCGAGCATGCCGACGTACCTCACCCCGGGCGTGTACGTGGAGGAGGTGCAGTCCGGTGCCCGACCGATCGAAGGGGTCGGCACCGCCGTCGCCGCGTTCGTCGGGTTCGCCGAGACCGGCCCGTTCCACACCCCGACGCTGGTCACCAGCTGGGACCAGTACACCCAGCTGTTCGGCGGCTTCACCGAGGGCACCTACCTGGCCCACTCGGTCTACGGCTACTTCTCCAACGGCGGCGGCGCCGCGTACATCGTGCGCATCGGCGGCAGCGCCGAGGACGCCTCCGCCCCGGCGGCCGCCGCCGGCGGGCGGCCCGGGACCCGGGCGGCTCAGCCCGTGGAGCTCGGCGGCTTCCTGATCGCGGCCCGGCCGGGCGCCACCGGCGTGTCGGTGGAGATCGCCGACGCCGACGGCGAGAACCCGCCGGAGGACCGCTTCAAGGTGCTGGTCCGCCAGGGCGACCAGGTCGCGGAGACGTACGAGGCCTCCACCCGGAAGAACGTCAAGGGTTACCTGGTCACCCAGGCCCGCGGCTCCCGGCTGATCGAGGTGAGCGAGCAGCAGGGCGCCACCCAGACCCGGCCCGCCAACCAGACCGTGCCGCTCGCCGAGGCCCCGGCCGCGCCCGCCCCGGCCGGCAACGGCGCGGTGGCCCGCCTCGACCCGTCGGAGTACGTCGGTGACGCCGGGGCCCGCACCGGGTTCGGCGGTCTGGAGACCATCGACGAGATCACCATGGTCGCGGTGCCGGACCTGATGAGCGCCTACCAGCGCGGCGACATCGACGCCGAGGGCGTGCGCACCGTGCAGCTCGCCGTGATCTCGCACTGCGAGCAGATGGGCGACCGGGTCGCCGTCCTGGACACCCCGCCCGGGCTCAACGCCCAGCAGGTGCGCACCTGGCGCAACGACGAGGCGGGCTACGACTCCCGGTACGCCGCCCTCTACTACCCGTGGGTGCGGGTCTTCGACCCGGCCGCCGGACGCAACACCACGGTCCCGCCGAGCGGTCACATCGCCGGTGTGTGGGCGCGCAGCGACGCCGAGCGCGGTGTGCACAAGGCGCCCGCCAACGAGGTGATCCGCGGCGCGGTCGACCTGGAGCTCAGGCTCAGCAAGGGCGAGCAGGACCTGCTCAACCCGATCGGCGTGAACTGCGTACGCGCCTTCCCGGGCCGGGGCATCCGGGTGTGGGGCGCCCGCACCCTCTCCTCCGACCCGGCCTGGCGCTACCTGAACGTGCGCCGGCTCTTCAACTACCTGGAGGAGTCGATCCTCCTGGGCACCCAGTGGGTGGTCTTCGAGCCGAACGACGACCGGCTGTGGTCGAGCATCCGGCGCAACGTCACCGCGTTCCTCACCGAGGAGTGGCGCCGGGGCGCGCTGTTCGGCCGCACCGCCGACGAGGCGTTCTACGTCAAGTGCGACCGCGACAACAACCCGCAGGAGTCCATCGACCAGGGCCGGGTCGTCTGCGAGATCGGCGTCTCGCCGGTCAAGCCCGCGGAGTTCGTGGTGTTCCGGCTGGCCCAGTTCTCCGACAGCACCAGTCTCATCGACGAGTGAGACGAGCCAGACCAGTGACCCGCGGGTCCAGCAACGGAAGGTGACAGACAGTCATGGCAACGGGCGATGCTCTTTCCACCCACGTCTTCGGCGTGCAGCTCGGTGGCTACCTGGTCGAGTCGATCCAGGAGATCAGCGGGTTGACCGTCGAGGAGGACGTCGTCGAGGTCAAGCAGGTCACCGCGGAGGGCAAGCAGATCATCCGCAAGCAGCCCGGCGGCCGGCAGGCGGGTGAGATCACGATCACCCGGGGACTCGACCAGAGCAGCGAGTTCACCAACTGGATCAAGGAGACCCTGAACAACGGGGCCGTCAACACCGCCCGGCAGAACCTCACCATCGAGATCAAGGACAGCGAGGGCAACACGGTCCGCCGTATCCAGCTGATGCAGGGCTGGGCCTCCAAGTGGGAGGGCCCCTCCCTCAAGGCCGGCGAGTCGGCCGCGGCCACCGAGTCCGTCACCATCGTGTTCGAGGAGATCATCGTCGAATGAGGCGTCGTACCGTGACGGCGGGCAACCTGGAGGAGATCCTCCAGCTGACCACGCCCGCCCCGGCGACCGAGCAGGCGGCGGCGCCCCCCGCCGCCGCCCCGGCCCCGCCGCCCCGCGAGGAACCGCACGGGCTGCGCACCGAGTTCGAGTTCGTGCTGCCGCGCGGCTACGTCGACGAGGCGGGCACGGTGCACCGCGAGGGCGCGATGCGCCTGGCCACGGCCCGGGACGAGCTGCGGCCGCAGATCGACCTGCGGGTCAAGGAGAACCCGGCGTACCTGAGCGTGGTGCTGCTGAGCCAGGTGATCACCCGGCTCGGCACCATCACCGATGTGCACGCCGGGATCGTGGAACGGATGTACGCCACCGACGTCGCCTTCCTCCAGGACTTCTACCGCCGCGTGAACAGCGAGGGCCACACCCGGGCGGCGGTGACCTGCCCGCACTGCGAAGGCGGCTTCGAGGTCGACCTCTCGGGTGGGCGCCTGGGGGAATCGTGACGTACGCCCTTCCCCGGCTCCGGGAGGAAGTCGCGTACATCGCCTATCACTTCCACTGGTCGAGGGAGGAGATCCTCGACCTGACGCATGACGAACGACGGCAGTGGGTGGCCGAGATCGCCCGTATCAACACCCGCGTGAACGAAGGCGGTTGAGCACATGGCATGGCGGGACAGGCTGCGCCGCCGGTCCGCCGGGACGGGGGGCGTGCGGCGCGGGGAGCGTGACGGCGCCCCGGCTGCCGCCGTGCCCGGTGCCCCGGCCGCCGCCGCGCCGGACGCTCCGGCCGCCTCCGTGCCCGCCGACTGGGACGGGGGCTGGCGGCGTACCGCGCCGCCGGAGCTGACCGTGTCCCGGGCGCCGCTCGGCGTCAGCGACGGTCTCGCCTTCCGGTCCGGCCTCGCCGCCTGGCAGAACCCGTCGTTCGACTCCGGCCTCGCCCACGCCCTGCTGCCCACGGCCCCGACGGGCCTGGTCCACGGCGTCACCCACCGCCCGGCCACCCCTCGGGCCGCCGGCGTCGAAGGCGGCCCGCTGCTGCTGCGGGCGCTGCGGCGGGAGGGGGACGGGGAGGCGCCGGAGGGGCCGGCTCCGGTGCCGGCTGATTCCGCTTCTTCCGGCTCAGCGTCCTCCGGTTCGGCGTCCTCCGGTGCGATGTCCTCCGGTCCGGCTGGTCCGGTCGCAGGGCCTTCCCGTGCGTCCCGTGGTGGGGCCGCGGGGGCGAGGCGTACGGGTGACGCCCCGTCGAGCCGTGCCCTCACGTCCACCGATTCGCCCGCCGTGCTGTCCTCGCCCTCTCCCGTCGTCCAGCGGGCGGCCGAGCCCGGCGCCGCTCCGGTGGTGACTCCGGCCGGCCCCGGCAGCCGGCCCACCGCGCCGGAGATTCCGGTGGTGCGGCGGGTGACGGCGGTCCCGGGCGCGGTCGCGCAGCCGCAGGCGTCCCGTGCGCCCGGACCCGACGTGTCCGACGTGCCCCGTCCGGCCGTCCGGCCGCGTCCGACGAGCCCCTCGCTGACCGTGGCCCGCCGCCCGGCAGGCCCCGTGCGCCGCGTCCCCGCACTGCGTCCCCCGGCCCCGGCCCCGGCCCCGGCCCCGGCCGCGGCTCCGGCTCCGGACAGGGGTGCCCAGGCACCGGTCCGCCCCACCGCGGACAAGGCCCCCGAGACGCCCGCCGACACCGGGGCGGGGGCCCGCCCGGCCGGCCCCGCGCAGGGTACGGCGACCCGGGCGCCCCTCGGCGCGCCGCTCACCGAACTCCCGCCCACCGCACGGCCGCTGACGGACGGCAACCCGGTCCAGCGCGCCACGACCGGTACGGGCGGCCCGGCGCTCCCCGTCGTCCAGCGCCAGGCCGAGGGCGCGTCCGGCACGCCGGGCTCGAACGACGGCGGGCCGAAGGGCACGGCCCGGCGCACCCCGGGCGGCCCCGCCACGCCCGCCGGTACCCCCGCCCGCAGCGGGGCACGCGCACGCGGCGGCCTGGGCGCGCCGCTGCCCGAGCTGCCGCCGAGCGCCGACATCCCGGGCGGCCGGGGCGACCGGCGTACTCGGGTACGACAGGACCGGGCACCCGGAGCCACGCCTGACCAGGGACGTACGCCCGCCGGGGCCGCGTCGCCCGCGACCGGAGGCAACGGCACGGGCGCTCCGCCGGCGGGCCCCGGCACCGTACAGCGCCGTCCGGCGGCGGACCCCGCCGACGGGAGCGGGCCGGGGGCCGGTACCCCGGCGCACCCCGGAAGCGGTCCGGACGCGCCGCTGCTGGGCGAGGGCCCGGTGCGGCGCGGCCTGGCGGCGGACTCCGCCGGCGGGGGCTCCCCGGAAGCCGGTGCTCACCTCGGAAACGGCCTGGCCGCACCCCTGTCGGACAAGGGCGTCGTGCAGCGGAGTGCGGCGGCGGACCCGGCGGCCGGTACCCGTCCCGGAAGCGGCCTCGACGCGCCCCTGGTGGAGAAGCCCACCGTGCGGCGAAGCGCGGGGACGGACACGGGCGCCCCGGAGGCCGGCCGGCCGTCGCGCTCCGGGGGCGCTCAGGACGCGCCGTCGGCCGAGAAGGGTGCCGTACAGCGTCGTCCGGCGGGAGGTCCCGGTGAGGAGCGTGCTCCCGGGGCCGGTACGCCGTCGCGCTCGGGCAGTGCTCGGAACGCGCCGTCGGCCGAGAGGGGCGTCGTACAGCGTCGTCCGGCGGAGGACTCCGCCGAGGGGCGCGCTCCCGGGGCCGGCGCGCCGTCGCACTCCGGCGGCGGTCCGGACACGCCGCTGCTGGGCAAGGGTGTGGTGCAGCGCGCTCTGACGGCGGACTCCGCCGGCGGGAGCACCCCGGAGACGGTCACCCACTCCGCGGACGGCCCCGCCACGCCGCTGGTGACACCACCCCAGGGCCCGGCCGCCGCCTCCCAGGCTTCCGGCACGGGCAGCGCGTCGGCCCCTACGGCGGCCCCGGACCGGGCAGGAGACACGCGATCCCCCGCTACGGCCCCCGGTGCCCGGCCGGGTTCCGGCGGGCGGCGGCAGGCCGGCTCCGCCGCCGGGCCCCCCGTCGTCGTCGCGCGGGCCGTGGCCGGCGGCACGTCCGGCGGTCCGGGCGTCCGGCGTCCGGGAGCGGCCGGGCAGCCCCCGCTCACCGTGACCCGTACCGCCCCGGCGGCACCCCGTACCCTCTCCCTGCTCGCCGCGCGCCCGCTCACCCTGAACACCCGGCCCGCGCAGACAGCGGCCGCGCCCGCCGCCCCCCGTCCCGCCGGCCGTCCCGTGGTGCCGGTCCGCTGGCCCGGCGCCCCGGCCGCCGCGCACCACGAGGGTCCCGGCACCCCCGCCCCCACCGTCCAGCGGGCCCCGGCCGCGTCACCGCCCGTTACGCGGAGCCCCGTTCACCATGCCCCCGGACCGGCGGCCGTACGAGCCCCCGACCCCGCGCGCCCGGGCCCGCGGCCCTCGGCCACGGTCCAGCGCGTCCCCGTCGTCCGCCCCGCACCGCCTGGCGCGCAGGCACCGGGGCCGGGCACCTCCGCCTCCTCCTCCGCCCCCTCCGCGTCCGTACCCGCGCGGGCCCTCCCGGTGTCCGGCCCGCAGGCGCCGCCGCTCGCGGAGCGCCCGCCGGCCGTGCCGGCCCCGGCACCGGCGGCGCCCGTGCCCGTGGTCCGGTGGCAGAACCCCGCGCGGGCCGGTGCCACCGGGGGCAAGGCGCCCGTGGTGCAGCGCACCGGTGACGCCACGACCCCGGCCGCGCCGACCCGCGGCCACCGGCGGTCGGCCTCCGTGCCCGGAACGTCATCCGGCACGTCGTCCGGTGAGTCGTCCGGCTCGGCGTCCGCTGCGTCGTCCCGTTCGTCGTCCGGCGGCAAGAACGCGGTCCGGCGGTCCGCCGAGACCCCGCCCGACCCCGGTCACGACCTGGACGAGCTGGCGCGCCGGCTGATCGACCCGGTGGCCCGGCTGCTCCGTGCCGAGCTGCGGCGCGGCCGGGAGCGTACCGGCCGTCCGCACGACGGACGCCGCTGAGACCACCGCAGACCACGGACATGGATGAGGCGACCCGATGAACGACGCCACGCCGGGGAAAGAAGGCCCGCCCGGGGCCACGGCACGGATGACGGACGGATGACGGACGGATGACGGACAACATCTTCGCGACGAGCGTGTTCTTCCGGCTCGCGATCGGCGGTGACGACCTGGGCGCCTTCCACACCTGCTCCGGCATGGGTGCCGAGGTGGAGATCGAGAGCTACGCCGAGGGCGGCAACAACGGCTTCACCTGGCAGCTGCCCGGCCGTGTGACCTGGTCCAACATCACGCTCACCCGGCCGGTCACCGCCGACACGGTGAAGATCGGCCGCTGGCTGGACGAGACGCTGAAGCGGGTGGAGCGCAAGGACGGCGAGATCGTCGCGCTGCGGCCGGACCTGACCCCGATCATCAGCTGGCAGGTGTTCGGGATCGTCCCGGTGCGCTGGCAGGGGCCCTCCTTCGACCCCAGCAGCCCCGAACCGGCCGTGGAGACGCTGGAGATCGCCCACGAGGGACTGCGCCCCTCCTGACCCGCCCGCCCGTCGAGCCGTACCCGTCCGTGCCCGTAAGGCCCGTGAGAAAGGAAGTCCCGGCATGTCCCCAGCGATCCGTTCCAGCCGGGCCAGGGCCCAGCTGACCCTGATGGAGCCCCCCGCCTCGGTCGGCGCCAAGCCCGGCGGCACGATCGCGCGGCTGAACCTCCAGTTCAACCCCTCCACCCTGGAGCTGCGCAAGACCACCGAGTGGCGGCGCACCCCGTCCCGGATGGCGGGGCAGTCGGCGCTGCCCGAGTTCGTCGGCAGCGGCCCGCGCGAGCTGAGCCTGGAGGTGTTCCTGGACGCCACCGCCACCCACGACAACTCCGTGGAGCAGGCGGTGGAGAAGCTGATGAAGGGGTGTGTGCCGACCCCGGCCAGCCTGGGCCGGAAGAAGCCGGCCAGCCCCTGGGTGCGGTTCGAGTGGGGCACCGCGCGGACCACCTCGTTCGACGGGGTGCTCTCCAGCCTCTCGGTGTCGTACACCCTCTTCGACGTGGACGGAAAACCACTGCGGGCCACCTGCGCGCTGTCGATCGAGGAGGCGAGCGTCGACCCGGCGGGCCAGAACCCCACCTCCGGCGCGCGCACCGCCCGCAGCACGCACACCGTGGTGGCGGGCGACAGCCTGGCGATGCTGGCCTGGCGGGAGTACGGCGACGCGACGGCCTGGCGGGTCATCGCGGAGGCGAACGGAATCGACGACCCGATGGCGCTCGTGCCCGGCACCGAACTGGTGGTGCCGGGGCTGCGGGACGCCGGCGGTGAGGAGGAGCGGTGAGCACATCCGAGGCGCGGGGTGGCCGGTCGTTCGCGGCGGACCCCGTCATCGAGACGCCCGGCGAGCTGCCGCAGGTCTGGGCCGCCCAGCTGGTGAGCTGCGTGGTGGACGAGAACGTGGGCCTGCCGGACGCGGCACAGCTCACCTTCCGCGACCCCGACCACGAGTTCCTGCGGGCGGTCGGCATCACCATCGGCACCCCGCTCAGGGTGTCGGTGGTGACGGTGAACGGGCAGGCCCGCGAGCGGCTCTTCGACGGCGAGGTCACCGCCCTGGAGGTGGACCGGGACCGTACCGGCTCGTTCACGGTGGTGCGCGCCTACTCCAAGGCGCACCGCCTCCAGCGCGGCCGGAAGGTGGTGGCGTACCGGAACATGACGACGGCGGCCATCGTCCGCAAGGTGGCCGCCGGGGCCGGGCTGGCCTGCGGCACCGTGGAGGCCGCGCCGGTCACGTACCGGCAGCTGTCCCAGGCGAACGTGTCCGACTGGGACTTCCTGCAGTACCTCGCGGCCGAGAGCGGCGCGCAGGTGCGCGTGGACGACAAGGGCGTGCTCCAGTTCACCAAGCCCAAGAAGGCGTCCGGGGCGCCCGCGCCGTCGACCTCGGCGACCCGGGACCCGATGGTGCTGGAGTACGGGCGGAACCTGCTGGCGCTGCGGGCCTCGCTGTCGGCGGCGGACGGTGCCGCGCAGGTGGAGGTGCGCGGCTGGGACGTCACCACGAAACGCCCGCTGGTGGCCCGGCAGCCGTCGGTGGACAGCGACACGGTGGTGCCGGGACTGAGCCCCGCGTTCGCCGCCCGGTTCGGCAGGCAGTCGAAGCTGACCGTCACCGACACCCCGTACCGCACCCAGGCCGAGACGACCGCCGTCGCCGACGCCGTGGCCGCGCAGGTGAGCGCCGGGTTCGGGGACCTGGAGGCGGTCGCGGAGGGCAACCCCCGGCTGCGGGCGGGCAAGCCGGTGGCGCTCGGCAACGTCGGCCCGGCGTTCTCCGGCAAGTACACGGCGACGGCCGTGCAGCACGTCCTGGAGCCGCACGGCGGGTACCGGACCACGGTGTGGGTGAGCGCCAGCCCCGACCGCTCCCTGACCGGCCTGGTGACCGGCGCCAACGCGCCGAGCCGCGGCCCGCGCATGCCCGGCCTGGCGATCGGCGTGGTCACGGACGTGCGCGAGCCGGGCGGCGCGGAGAGCGGCGCGGTGACGCTGCGGTTCCCCTGGCTGGACGACACGTACACCACCGACTGGGTGCGCACCGTGCAGTGGGGCGGCAAGGGCGGCGGAGGCGTGGTGAGCCCCGAGGTCAACGACGAGGTGCTGGTCGGCTTCGAACAGGGCCTGCTGGACAGCCCGTACGTCATCGGCGGGCTGTACAACGGCGTCGACAAGCCCTCGCCGCACGACGTCCCGCTGATCGACGGCACCACCGGCAAGGTCAACCGGCGCTCCCTGGTCTCCCGTTCCGGGCACCGGGTGGAGCTGCTGGACGCCAGGGCCCCGGGGCCGTCCGGGGTGCGCCTGCGGACCGCCGACGAGCGCCTCGAAGTGTTCCTGGACGACCGGCGGGACCGGATCGAGCTGACGGTGTACGCCAGGGGCCGGCAGCCCCTCACCTCCGTCGTGCTCGACGCCAAGGGCATCACCCTGGACGCGGGCCGGGGCGATGTGAGCGTCTCGGGCCGGAACGTGGACATCCAGGGCCGGGTCGGCGTGAAGGTCGGCGGCCGGTCGGTGAGCGTCACCGGCAGCTCGGACGTCACCGTCGACGGCGGCCTGCTCGGCGTCCTGAAGGCCAAGCTCATCCGCATCAACTGACCCGTGACCAGCAGCAGTCCAACCCGAACCTTCCGAGGAGCAACGCATGCCGGCCGCAGCCCGTACCGGTGACCCCACCAGTCACGGCGGGGTGATCGCCACCCCGCCGCCCGGCGCCGCCGCGACCGTGGCCCGCGTGCTGATCGGCGGCCGGCCCGCCGCCGTCGTCGGCAGCCTGCACACCTGCCCGATCCCCCCGCACGCGCTCACCGGCCCGGCCAACGTGATCCTGCCCAACCCGGTCGCGGCCACCGTCCTGATCGGCGGGCTGCCCGCCGCGCGGGCGCGCGACAAGACCGCGTGCGGCGCCATGATCGTGACCGGCGCCCCCAACGTCCTGATCGGGGGCCTGTGATGAGCGAGCGGTTCATCGGCCGCGGCTGGGCGTTCCCGCTGCGGGTCGGCCCGACCGGCGGCATCGCCCTGGTCGAACGGGAGCGGGAGATCGAGGAGGCGATCCGCCTGGTGCTCGGCACCGCGCCCGGCGAGCGCCCCATGCGCCCCGAGTTCGGCTGCGGCATCCACGACTTCGTCTTCGCCCCCGGCGACGGCGCCACCGCCGGCCGCATCGCCCAGCAGGTGCGCGAGGCCCTGGAACGCTGGGAGCCGCGCATCTCGGTGGACGACGTGGTCGTCGCCTTCGACGCCGTCGAGGACGGCACCCTCTACATCGACGTGCACTACACCGTGCGCTCCACCAACGACCGGCGCAACCTGGTCTTTCCCTTCTACACGATCCCCTCCGAGGAGGGGGCCGAGGACGGGGGCGCGCCCTGATGGCACTGCCTTCCCCGAACCTGGACGACCGGCGGTTCCAGCAACTCGTCGACGAGGCCAAGAGGTACGTGCAGCAGCGCGCGCCGGAGTGGACCGACCACAACGTCTCCGACCCGGGCGTCACCCTGATCGAGACGTTCGCCTACCTGGTGGACCAGCTGCTGTACCGGCTGAACCGGGTCCCGGACAAGAACTACACCGCCTTCCTCGACCTGCTCGGCATCCGGCTGTTCCCGCCGGCCGCCGCCGTCGCCGAGGTCGACTTCTGGCTGTCGGCACCGCAGCCCGACACCGTCGAGCTGCCCACCGGCACCGAGGTGACCACCGCGCGCGGCGAGAGCGACGAGTCCGTGGTCTTCACCACCACCGACCACCTGGACATCCTGCCCAGCGAGCTGACCCGCCTGGTGACCGCGCACCGCACCGGCGAGCAGACCGACCGGACCGGAACGCTCTCCGAGGGCCGCGACATCCCCTGCTTCCAGGCCGCGCCCGAGCCGGGCGACGCCCTGCTGTTCGGCCTGCCGACGGCCGTGCCCCGGTGCATCGTCGCCGTCCGCCTGGACAGCCGGGTGGAGGGCGTCGGCGTGGACCCGCGCCAGCCCCCGCTGGTGTGGGAGGCGTGGGACGGCGGCGGCTGGCGGGTGTGCGAGACCGGCGCGGACACCACCGGCGGGCTCAACCGGCCCGGCGAGGTCATCGTGTACGTCCCGGCCGGGCACACCGCCTCGGTGATCGGCGGCACCCGGGCCGGCTGGCTGCGCTGCCGGGTCACCGAGCCGGAGCCGGGCCAGCCGTTCTACTCGGAGTCCCCGACCGTGCGCGAGGCCGCGGTGTTCACCGTGGGCGGCACCATGACCGTGGAGCACGCCGAGACCGTCACCGACGTACCGCTCGGCACCTCCGAGGGGGTGCCCGGGCAGACCTTCCGGCTCGGCCGCCCGCCGGTCCTGCTCGACCGCGAACCCCCGGTCGTGGAGGTGTCCACCGCCGACGGCTGGGAGCGCTGGGAGGTGGTCGAGCACTTCGGCCGCTCCGGACCCGCCGACCGGCACGTCCGGGTCGACGCCACCACCGGCGAGTTCGGCTTCCCGCCCGCGCTGCGCGAACCGGACGGCACACTGCGCCAGTGCGGTGCCGTGCCGCCCAAGGGCGCCCACATCCGGGTGGCCCGCTACCGCACCGGCGGCGGCCCGGCCGGCAACGTCGCCCGCGGCGCGATCTCCGTGCTGCGCAGCTCCGTGCCGTACGTCGCCCGGATCACCAACCGGGAGGCCGCGCGCGGCGGGGTCGCCGGGGAGACCATCGAGAACGCCAGGCTGCGCGCCCCGCAGGCGCTGCGCATGCAGGAGCGCGCGGTGACCGCCGAGGACTACGAGATCATCAGCCGCCAGGCCGCGCCCTCGGTGCGCCGGGTGCGCTGCCTGCCCGCCGCTCAGGGCGCGGGCGCGGTACGGGTCCTGGTGGTGCCGGACGCCGTGGCCGACGAGGGCGACGACCGGCTCCGCTTCGAGCAGCTGATCCCCTCCGACCAGGTGCTCCAGGCGATCACCGCGGCCCTGGACGAGCGGCGCCTGATCGGCACCCGGCTGGTGGTGGAGCCGCCGGTCTACCAGGGCGTCACCGTGGTCACCCGGCTCGCCGCGGCCCCGGGCGACACCGACCGGGTGCGCGACGCGGCCCTCGCCGCGCTGTACCGGCACCTGAACCCGCTGCACGGCGGCCTCGACGGCACCGGCTGGCCGTTCGGGCGCCCGGTGCAGTACGGCGAGCTGTTCGGCGTGCTGCAACGCGCCATCGGCACCGCGCTGGTGGAGGAGATCCGGCTCTTCCCCGCCGACCCGATCACCGGCCGGCGCGGCGCCCCGACGGACCGCATCGACCTGGCGCAGGGCGCGCTGGTCTTCTCGTACCAGCACCAGGTGGTCGTCACGGCCGTGGACCCGGAGGGCGGACGATGAGCCGTGCCGCCGTCCCCGGTCTGCCCAGCCGCCACCCGATCGGCGAGCAGTTGCCGGCCCTGTACGCCGACGACGACTTCGCCCAGCGCTTCACCGCCGGCCTGGACACCGTCCTGGCCCCCGTCTTCCTGACCCTGGACACCCTGCCCGCCTATCTCGACCCCCGGCTGGCCCCGGCCGACTTCCTGACCTGGCTCGGGTCCTGGGTGGGTGCCACCGACGACCCCGAGTGGCCCGAGGAGCGGCGCCGCGAGGCCGTCACCCGCGCGGTGGAACTGCACCGCTGGCGCGGTACCGCCCGGGGTCTTACCGAGGCGCTGCGGCTCGCCCTGGGCGTCCGCGCGGAGGTGACCGGGGCGGGCGCGGCGACCTGGTCGGCGACGCCGGGCACGGAGCTGCCGCCGGAGTCGGAGACGGGGCCCGTGGTGCGGGTGTGGCCGGCGGAAGGGGCCGCCGACGGGCCCGGGGTGGACCCGGCCCGGGTCCGCGAGATCGTCCGGGTGATGTGCCCGGTGCACACCGACTGCCGGGTGGAGATCCTGTCCGGTCCGCCCACCGACGAAGGGAGGTGACGCCATGCGCGCGTGTCCCTCGTGCGGGGCGTCGAACGGCCCCACGGACGACTTCTGCGGCAACTGCGGCACGTATCTGGGCTGGTCGGACACGAGCCCGGCGACCAGCACGCCCGAGCCGCCCGCACCCGCGGACCCCGGCCCGGCCCCGCACACACCCCCGGAGCCGGCACCCGAGCCCGCCCCCGCACCGGACCCGGCCCCGGCGGACGAGCCGGCGCGGCCCGCGCCGCCGCCGCGCGCCTCGTCGCTGCGCTCCCGCCTGACGGGCCGGACCCGTGGCGAGCCGAGGCCGGAGCAGCCGGCGCGGGAGCCGGGGCAGGAGCAGTCGGGTCGGGAGCCGGGGCAGGGAGAGACCAGGCCGGAGGAGCCGAGGCCGGCCGGGAGCACCCGCTCCGGGGACGAGCCTCCCGCCGCGACCCCTGGCCGGGCCGAGCCCGCGACCTCCGGCCGGGCCGAGCCCGCGAACACGTCGTCGGGCGAGTCGGGCTCCAAGGCCCGTACGGAGCCGTCCGGTTCGGCCGCGACGGGCACGGAACGGCCCGCCGACGCGCGCCGTTCGACAGCGGCGTCCGGCGATGCACCGGCGGGCGCGCGGGGTTCCACCGCCTCGCCCGCCGAATCCCCGTCCGCGCCCCGTGGTTCGGCCGCCGCGCCCGCCGACTCCTCGGCAGGCGCCCGAGGTTCGTCGGTCACGCCCGCCGAATCGCCGTCCGCCGCCCGTGGTTCGGCGGCCCCGCCCGCCGAACCCCCGTCCACCCCCCGCCGTTCGGCAGCCGCACCCACCGAACCC